>CAVQJV010000037.1:0-94276 GCA_963712805.1 uncultured Acidobacteriota bacterium
CTGATCGTGGGTGTGGTTCTCGCCGGGATCGCCTTTGCGGCCGGCTACCTCGTGTCCCCGGGTGGTGGAACTGGCGGCGGCGGGAGTGGCGAGCGGGAAATCCTCTACTACGTCGACCCGATGAACCCCTCGTTCCGGTCGCCGGAACCCGGCACCGCCCCCTGCGGAATGGCGCTCGAGCCGGTCTACGCCGACGGCGGCGGGCGCCTCCGACCAAAAAGGCGTCATCAACGTCCGCGCCGACCGGCAGCAGTTGATCGGCGTGACAACCAGGACCGCCGTGGTATCGAGAAGGTGCCGCATGAGCTTCGTCTCCTCGGCACCGTGCGGTTGACGAGACCCGGCTGTATGACATCAGCTCGAGCGACCGAGGGATGGATGCGCGAGGTCACCGACGCCACCACCGGAACCTTCGTCCGCAAGTCGCAGGTCCTCGCCCGGTACTACAGCAGGACTCCTACAACCCGCAGCAGGCATTCATCTACGCGCTCAACAACCTCGAACGTGAGGGCAAGACCGGTCAACGCTCGCCCGGACAGGGGCACGCCGTTCGAGAAGAACAAAGATCAACACCACCCAGGCCCTGCTCAACATCGGCTTACTCGCAGGAGCAGATCGACAAGATCATGCGAAACTCGAGAGATCGACCCGCTGGTCGAGATCCGCTCACCCGCCGACGGCTTCATCCTCGAGCGCAACGTCTTTCTCGGCCAGGCCTTCAAGCCCACGGCGACGCTCTACACCGTCGCCGATCTTTCCGTCGTCTGGATCCTCGCCGACGCCTTCGAGACCGACGAGCGGTTTCTCAAGCCGGGCACGAAGGCGACGATCACCCACCCCGCCCTCGACGAATCGCTCAACGCAGTCGTCACCGATGTCCTCCCCGAGTTCGACGCCGCCACCCGCACCCTCAAGGTGCGGCTCGAGGCGCGCAACCCGGGCTTCAAGCTGCGGCCCGGGATGTTCGTCGACGTGACCCAGCCCGTGGAGCTCGGCCCGGCCCTGACCGTGCCGCGTTCGGCGGTGCTCGACTCGGGCAGCCGCAAGATGGTCTTCATCGACAAGGGCGAGGGCAACCTCGAGGCGCGCAGGGTCACCACCGGCTGGAGCTACGCCGGCCGGGTGGAGATCCTCGAGGGGCTCAAGGAGGGCGACGAGGTGGTCACCTCGGGGAACTTCCTCCTCGACTCCGAGAGCCGGATGCGGGCGGCGGGCTCGGATCCGCTCACCGAGGTCTCCATCGATCCCATCTGCGGGATGGAGGTCGACCACGCCAAGGCGAAAGCCAAGGGGCTCACGAGTGAGTACAACGGTGCAACGATCTACTTCTGCAACCCGGGATGCAAGGAGAAATTCGACGCCGATCCCGAGGCCTACCCGGTCGAATCATGATCGATAAGATCATCGATTTCAGCGTCCGCAACAAGCTGGCGGTCTTCGCGGTGGTCTCGCTCGCCGCCCTCGCCGGCTGGTGGTCCATCCACCGGGTGCCGCTCGACGCCATCCCGGATCTCTCGGACACCCAGGTCATCATCTACTCCCGGTGGAACCAGTCGCCCGACATCGTCGAAGACCAGGTCACCTACCCCATCGTCAGCGCGATGACCGGGGCGCCGGGGGTGCGCGCGGTGCGGGGAATCTCCGACTTCGGCTTCTCCTTCGTCTACGTGATCTTCGAAGACGGCACCGATCTCTACTGGGCGCGGTCGCGGACGCTCGAGTACCTCTCACCGGTGCTCCAACAGCTGCCCGAGGGCGTCCAGACCGAGCTCGGACCCGACGCCATCGGTCTCGGTTGGATCTATCAGTACGCCCTCGTGGACACGACCGGCAACAACAGCCTCGCCGATCTTCGGACCTACCAGGACTGGTACCTCCGCTACTACCTCGAGGCGATTCCCGGCGTCGCCGAGGTGGCGACGGTGGGCGGCCATCAGAAGCAGTACCAGGTCACCGTCGACCCCAACAAGCTCCGCGGATACGGCATCGGGATCCAACAGGTGGTCGAGGCGGTGCGCGACGGCACCGCCGAGGTCGGCGGCCGGCTCATGGAGTTCGGCGGCACCGAGTACATGGTTCGCGGCCGCGGCTACGCCGAGTCCATCGAAGACTTCGAGGAGATCGTCGTCGGCCGCAGCGATCTCGGCTCGCCCATCCGGGTCAAGGACCTCGGCGAGGTCGTCCTCGGGCCCGACCTCCGGCGCGGCATCGCCGAGCTCGACGGTCAGGGCGAGGTGGTCCAGGGCATCGTCATCATGCGTCACGAGCAGAACGCCCTCGAGGTCATCGAGGCGGTGGAGGAGAAGCTCCACGAGATCGCCCCGGGTCTGCCCGAGGGAGTCGAGATCGTCGTCGGCTACGACCGCGCCGATCTCATCCACCGCTCGGTGGACAATCTGAAGCGGACCATCATCGAGGTGGTGCTGACGCTCTGTTTCGTCATTCTCCTCTTCCTCTGGCACCTCCCGAGCGCGGTCATCCCCATCGTCACCATCCCGCTCGCCGTACTCATCTCGTTCGTCCCGTTCGAAAGCATGAGCCTGACGGCGAACATCATGTCGCTCGGCGGCATCGCCATCGCCATCGGCGCCCTCGGCGACGCCGCCATCGTCGTCGTCGAACAGACCCACAAGAAGCTCGAGGAGTGGGAGCGCGACGGCCGGCAGGGCGACCCGAAACCGCTGATCCAGAAGGCCATCAGCCAGGTCGCCTCGACGAGCTTCTTCACCCTGCTGGTCATCGGCGTGTCCTTCCTGCCCGTGCTCGCGTTGGAGGCCGAGGAGGGCCGGCTCTTCAAACCCCTGGCCTACACCAAGACCCTGGCCATGGTGGTGGCGGCGGTGCTCGCCATCACCCTCGACCCGGCGCTCCGGATGCTGCTGACCCGGGTCGATCCGTACAGCTTCAAACCGGCTTGGCTGTGCCGGTTGGTCAACAAGGTCTGGGTCGGCAGGATCCGCGACGAGAAGGAACACCCCATCAGCCGCTTCCTGATCTGGATCTACGCCCCGGTTGCCGCCTGGGCGCTGCGCCGCAAGTGGTGGGTCATCGCCGGCGCGGTGGCGCTCATCATCGCCACGGTGCCGGTCTTCGTCGGGCTCGGCTCCGAGTTCATGCCGCCCCTCGAGGAGGGGTCGCTCATGTACATGCCGACCACGATGCCGGGGATCTCCATCACCGAGGCCAACCGCCTGCTCCAGATCACCGACCGGATCATCGGCTCCTTCCCCGAGGTCGACACCGTACTCGGCAAGATCGGCCGCGCCGACACCTCCACCGACCCGGCGCCGCTGTCGATGATCGAGACCGTCGTCACCCTCAAACCCAAGTCCGAGTGGCGCAAACGCGACACCTGGTACTCGTCGTGGGCGCCCGAGTGGCTCAAGACGGTCTTCCGGCGGGTCACACCGGACCACATCTCGCAGGATCAGCTCATCGACGAAATGAACGAGGCGCTCCGGCTGCCCGGTCTTTCCAACGCCTGGACCATGCCGATCAAGGGCCGGATGGACATGATCGCCACCGGGATCCGCACCCCGGTGGGGCTCAAGATCTCGGGCGCCGATCTCGAGATCATCGAGCAGATCGCCGTCGAGGTCGAGGAGCACCTCAAGACCGTCCGCGGGGCGCGCAGCGTCTACGCCGAGCGCACCGCCGGCGGCTACTTCCTCGATGTCGACTGGGACCGCAAGGAGCTCGCCCGCTACGGCATCAGCATGCGCGAAGCGCAGGAGGTGCTCGCGGCGGCTGTGGGCGGCCGCAACATCACCACCACCATCGAGGGCCGCGAACGCTTCGCGGTCAACGTCCGCTACTACCCCGACTACCGCGCCGATCTCGACTCGGTGGGCCGGATCCTGGTCCCGGTGGGTCCCGACCAGCGTCAGGTCGCCCTCGACCAGCTCGCCAGGATCTCGGTCTCGAGCGGCCCCGGGATGATCCGCAACGACGACGGGCTCATGACCGGCTATGTCTATGTCGATCTCGCCGGTCGCGACCCCGAGAGCTTTGTCGAAGAGGGTGACGCGTTGTTGCGCGACAAGATCAAGATGCCGCCCGGCTACGCTTTGAGCTGGAGCGGCCAGTACGAGGCGATGGAGCGGGTCGAGGAGAAGCTCGAGGTCGTGGTGCCGGTGACCATCGTGCTCATCCTCATGCTGCTCTACCTCAACACCCGGTCGGCGGTGAAGACCATGATCGTCATCCTGGCGGTCCCCTTCTCCGCCATCGGCGCGGTCTGGCTGCTCCACTTCCTCGGCTACAACATGAGCATCGGCGTCTGGGTCGGGCTCATCGCGCTGCTCGGGGTCGACGCCGAGACCGGGGTCTTCATGCTGCTCTATCTCGACCTCGCCTACGAGAAGGCCAAAGAAGCGGGGCGGCTGCGCAACCTGGCCGAGCTCCGGGAAGCCATCATGGAGGGCGCGGTCCACCGTCTGCGGCCCAAGTTCATGACCGTGATGACGACCTTCCTCGCCCTGGTGCCCATCATGTGGTCCATGGGGGCGGGCGCCGACACCATGAAGCGGATCGCCGCGCCCATGATCGGCGGGATCTTCACCTCTTTTCTCCTCGAGCTCCTGATCTACCCGGGGGTCTATGAGATCTGGAAGTGGAACTTCGTGCTCAAGCGGGGTCGTAACTCGGAGTAGCCGCGAGATTCCCAACTACAATGCGCCCATGGCGGCGAGTGTGCAGCGGAGTACCTGCTCGCGTTCTCGTGCAAGACGCGGGAGCTGTGCCCGTCGTGCGCGGCGAAGCGATCGGCGGCGACGGCGGCGGCGCTAACAGAGGACGTGCTCGAAGAGGTCGGGCATGCTCAGTGGGTGTTTGTCATCCCGAAGATCCTGCGCCCGTACTTTCTGCACCACCGGGAGCTGCTTGGAGGCCTCGCACGGGCGGCGTGGGAGACAGTGCTGGAGCTCATGCGCGCGGCGGACGGCCACGACGGGATGCGGCCGGGGATGGTCGCAGTCGTTCAGACGGCGGGGGATCTCGGGAACTGGCACCCGCACGTGCACGCGCTGGTGTCGCGAGGAGGTTGGACGCGAGAGGGAGGGTGGATTCCGATCGCCTTCGTGGACGAGGCCTCGGCCGAGCTGCTGTTCCGGCACAAGGTGATCCGGTTGCTGCAGGAGGTGGGGCTGCTCTCGGAGGAGCGGACGGAGCTTCTGCTGTCGTGGCGGCACACCGGGTTTTCTTGGAGTCGCTCCCCATGGTCGCTCCGCCAAGCCTTGCCGCTCAGAATCGGTGCCGACTGTCATCCCCGCTTCGCGGCGAAGACGTCGTCACTCGATTCTTCCCTGGCAAGGAGCAGCCCACAACCGGGTTCGGGTGGAGCCCGAGGATCAGCCTGCGGTGGAACGCTTGGCGCGCTACATCATGCGGCCGCCGATCAGTCTCGAACGGATGGAGTGGGACGGTGTGGGGGAGGTGTGCTATCGGAGGAAGCGGGGGCATGAGAGTGCGGGGTTGGGAGAGCGCGAGGTGGAGGCGTTCGACCCGGGTGAGTTCCTGGCGCGGGTGATCATGCACGTCCCCGAGCCGCGCCGCCACCTGGTGCGGTACTACGGGTGGTACTCCAACGTGTCGCGGGGGAGGAGGCAGCAGGCAGAAGCTGAGACCGGGGAGGTTGGGGGTGCGGACGCCGGCCTGGCTTCCCGTGCGGCTCGGGCCGAGGCCCGCGACTCCCGCGCAATGCGGCGAAGCTGGGCAAAGCTCATCAAGCGGATCTACGAGGTCGATCCCTTGGTCTGCCCGTCGTGCGGCTCAGAGATGAAGGTCATCGCCTTAATCACCGAGCACGACGTGGTCGACGCGATCTTGAGGCATCTTGAACGCAAGGAGGTGCAAGAGGCGCGGGCGCCGCCGAGCTGAGAAGGGCCTGGCGATCTCGGAGCGGGTTGGTCTGGTGCCTGACGCGGTCGGGGGAGGTACGAGCGGAAGTGGCACATCGGAGGTCCAATGGGCCGTTCAGCCGGAGACTGGACGCCGATGTACCCATGTCCGCCAAGATCGGCTGTCAGAGCACCCCAATCGAGCAAATCTCCGGAGTGTGCGGCGCAGGTTCGAGGGATAATGGGCGTGGTACCTTCGAGGTGGGCGAAAGGAAATTCCTATCCGTAGCCCCCAGATCACCGCGCGGTCGGTGTTGTGGCCGCGGCCGGTGGCAGCGAGGGACCCGAAGAGCTCGCATCTGACCCGGTGGATCCGGTCGAAGATCCCGTGGTTGTCGAGCTTGACGAGGAGAGAATTCGCCGCCCGCATGGGTCCTACCGTGTGCGACGAAGACGGCCCGATCCCGATCTTGAAGATGTCGAATACGCTGAGTTCCATACCGATCAGCCTACCAGAAGGCGCCGTCCAAAGGGCCTGGCCCGTGACCATTCAATCCGTGCCAGCCTTGAACGGTGAGTCAACCGCAAAGGTCGCGAAGACCATCCCAGGCAGAGTTCACATCGCAGTTTCACCGAAAAGAAGGGATTCAATCTTCGCGTCATCAGTCCATCTGGTGCGATGGTCCTCGCAATCCTTGCGTCCACACTTTGCGTTCTTCGCGGTTCAACTCTCCGTTGACCGGCCAATAGTTGATTCCGAAGGCGTGTGGTCTTCACGAGTCGCGGGATGCCCGGTGAGGCCGATCAACCGCTGCTCGATGTAGGAAAAGAATGGGTTGGAGCGGAGTCGGTTGAACTGACCGGCGGGGATGCTCAGGAGTCCCTTTTCCCCGCGTGGTTCGAGCATACCCAGCGCGATGCCGTAGCTTTCGTCGGCGTTGGGGACGAAGCCGTAAACCGGATCGTCCGGTGGAAACGGGACGGCGACATGTGACAGCGAGTAAAAACCCGGCGGCCACGCCAACTCGAGATCGGTGATCACCGGTTCGGCGGCGCCGCCCGGCCGACTCCACTCATGGAGGATATTGCCGGTTTCGTCGAGGGTCGAAATCACGGTGACCCGGTAGGGCGTCGTTTCCCGCTCGGTGAGCGATCGCAGGCGTCCGGCAGGGTCGGTGCGGAAGAACTCCCGCATCCTGGCCAGGCGGTTGATGTCGAAGACCACCAGCTCGTTCTCGGGCTCGGTCAGACGATCGAAGAGTCCGCTGACGACGGCCTCGACAAGGACGGTGGCGTCGGCCAGCGACATAAAGGCCAGCACCGGGGGAAACGCATCGGCGCCGTCACCGAGCTTGGCCAACCGGGCTCGGATCGAGCGCGTGAGGACGTGGGTCTGGTAACCCGAATCGGTGGGGAACGAGCTGTACTTGAAAGGGTCGAACTCGGGCTCGATGTCGCTCCACCCCAGTTTCGAGAACCACGGCATCCAGCTGAGGAGGTTGGGGGTCCTGGCGAGGACGGCGGCGCGGGTGATTCCGATGGCGGGCGAGAAAAGCACGATTCGATTCGGCGTCCGAAGTTCCTCGTCCTCGAGGGTGTCGAGGGTCAGGTCGAGGGACAGGGCCGCGCCGTTGGAGTAGCCGGCAACGAAGACGGGCACATTGTCGTCGACCGTCGACAACAGGTGTTGATAGGCGATACGAACGGCGGCCACCCAGTCCTTGACTTTGGCGCGAGCCAGCATCGACGGCGCGGTGCCGTGGCCGGGCAGTCGAAGCCCCACGACCGAGAAACCATGTGCGTGGAGGATCTCGGCGGTCCGCCGCATGCTGTAGGGCGAGTCGGTCAGACCGTGGATGAGCAGCGCGCCGCCGACCGGGTTGGACGTCGGCAGCTCGAACGAGCGGTTCCAGTTCCGCGGGAAATCTGCCGGATTGTTGACGCCGCCGTCGGCGTAGCGGTTCCAATCCGGGTCGGCGTCGGTGCCGCTCGGTTGGACGATCCGCTCATCGAGTTCGTCAAAGAGGGCATTCTCCGCGGCGAGGTAGTCGGCCCAGGAGAAATCGTCATCGGCGTCGCTCGCCTGGAACTCCTCCTTCAGGTTGACCGTGTGCCAGAGCGAGAGGTCAGGTTTGGAGCGCTGGGAGAGCAGACCGAAGGCGACGACGAGGATTGCGAGTGTGGCGGTGACGATGCCGGTGATTCGGAGGATTCGTTTCATCGGTCTTTTCATCGGCTTCATCTCCCCGCCCGCATATAATGGCTCCGAAACGATCATGACACATAACCCCCATGAACCCCGCCGCCGCCGCCGCCGCTGGAGGTTCTCCTTCGAGCGAGTGCTGGTGGTCTTCGCGGTCTTTGTCGCCATCGGGGTTGCGCTGCCCTTCGGTTGCGTCGGCAACCGTGAGTTCAACACGGCGCCGGAGGACTACCTGCGGGTCGCCCGAACACCCGGTGGGCTGACCTACGCGGTATCGGTGGTCGAGTTCGACGATCAGGGCGAACCGTGGAACCTCGCGCAGCTCGATGCGGTGATCGAGCTCATTCGAACGCTCAACGCCGAGAGCCCGCACGGCATCGTCCTCCACCAGTTCATCCACGGCTGGAAGAGCAATGCATCCAGGGACCTGAAGTCGGGGCAGCGGTTGGCCTGGTTCGAGGATGAGATTGAACGACTCGTAGGTTACTCGGAGGCGGCATCGAAGAGGGATGGCGCGCCGGGCCGGCCGGTGGTCGGGCTCTTCATCGGCTGGCGTGGGCGCACCTACTCGCTGCCGGTCCTCATCGACGCCTCGTTTTGGAACCGCCGGGTTGCGGCCCATCGGGTGGCTTCCATCGGTCTGATCGAGGTCCTGCAGCGGACGCTTCGAGCCGCGAGTGAGAACCCGGACTCCAAGTGCTTTCTCCTCGGCCACTCCATGGGCGGACTCATCCTCGAAAAGACCGTCGGCCCGGCGGTCATGGGCGAGATCCTGGAGGTCGAGCGGGACGGTGTTTCGTTGCCCATGGGCTACGATCTCGTCGTCTCGGCCAACCCGTCCACCGAGGCCCTCTACACCAAACAGCTCATCGAGGTCCTCAAGAGATCGCGCGCCAGACTGGTCCTCGAGGACGATGCGGGTCGTCGCCGTCCGGCGGGCGGTCCCATCATGGTCTCCATCACCTCCGCAAGCGACGGTGTCACCAAGTGGATGGTCCCGTTGGCCATGAGGGTCAACTCGATCTTCGTTCGCTATCGTGGCGGTGCCGAGGCGACCATGCCGTCGCAGAAGACCCTGGGTCTCCACACCGCCGGTCATCTGCCCGCTCTCTTCAGCCACACCGCCGAGGTTCGGGGCGACGACGTCGTCTTGACCGAGATTCCCGGTCGCTGGAATGACACTCCGTTCTGGGTATTTCAAGTCCCGCCCGAAGTGAGCGCCAACCACGGCGACATCTCGAGCCCCCTCTGGGGCAGCCTCATGTTGGAGTTGCTCAATCGCAACGAGGTCTTCGACCCCGACCTCGAACTCCGGCTTGCCGGCCCCGCGTCCACCGACTGACGACCCGACTCGGCCCACGAGGGCAGCGCCGAATGAAATTCGGACGCTGAGGTCTTCCGACCTGCGTCACCATCAGGCCGGCGAGACGCCGGCCCGACAATGGATCTCATCCCGGGCACTCATCAAGATGCGCCTACCGTTGGATCCAGGGTTCTCGACGGTAGTCACCAGGCCCGGAGATCTCAGAGTACACTTTGGTCGATGAAGATGAGGGTGTGCTTTCGAATCATGTTGGTGGTCGTCGTGTTGGCGGCAGTGCCACCGGCGTCGGCAGACCAGTGGTACGAGCACTACGCGAGGGCGGAGAAGGCGTTGCTCGACGGTGATCACGACACCGCCATCACCGAGCTCAACCAGGCCCTCGAACGCCGCGGCGACTCGGGCGCACGGGTGAGAACCTATGGGATGCGGGTCGTCGACTACTTCCCCTACCTCAAGCTCGGGATCGCCTATTTTTCCGCCGGTGAGTTCGAGGCCGCCCTGCGGGCGTTCGAGACCGAAGAGCAACTCGGCGCCGTTTCGGCGTCCGACCAGGCATCGGGCGAGCTCGAGCGGTTTCGGCGGCGGGCCAACGAGGCCCTGGAGAATAGGCGGGCCGATCAGCGGCGGGCCGTGAACAAACTCGTCGATGACAACCTCGCCGCGGCGCGGGAACACCAGAGCGGGGCCCGGCTGGAAGAAGCACTTGCCGCCGTCGACCGAGCCCTGGCGTTGGCGCCGGACAACCCCGAGGCCGTCGCACTCGCGACCACACTTCGTCAGCGTCTGGTCAGGCGCGATGACGACCGCTTGCGCGACGAACGGGTGTTGCAGTTGATCGGCGAGGGCGAGCGTCTGCGTGCCGATGGCGAACTTGTCGAGGCCGCGGCGCGTTTCCGTCAGGCGGTTGACCTGGCGCCGGAGAGCAGAGCCCATGACCTCCTGGCCGAGGTCCAGACCGAGATCGGCAAGCGATCGGCAACGACGCCGTCCGATGAATCATCCACCACACTCCTCGACCTCGCCGATGCACATCTGTCCCGGGGTGAGTACGAGACCGCCCTTGGGTTGATTCAACAGGTGCTGGCGGCTGCGCCTGAGAACGCGCGCGCCGCCGGTTTGGAGCGTCGCCTTCTCGCTCGTATCGCCGAGGTGAATCGGGTCTCCGAGACCGCTCAGCTGCTGGGCGAAGCCCGACAGAGACTTGGCGACGGCGATTTCGAGGGGGCCATCGCAGCCGCCAATCAGGTCCTCGCCCGCGATCGCGGCAACGCCGAGGCCCTGGGTGCGATCCAACAAGCCTATGTCCTGCTCGGGCGACGGTTGCTGGGTGAGGGCCCGGTGCAGAACCTCCCACCTGCGATTCGTTTTGCGGACATGCGGGTGGAGGGTCCGGATGGTTCATTGGTTCACGTGGTGCGCGAATCTGGATTCCGGTTGAACGGAGTGGTCATCGACGACTCGGCGGTCGCCGTCGAGGCCTCCGTGGGCGACGGTGTCGAGGTGACGACCGAACTCTCGAGTCAAGATGTCGGTGGTGTCAACATCACCGAGTTCCGATTGACGGCGGCGCTCGCGGGCGGGCTGACGGTCTTCGAGGTCGTGGCGACGGACAGCCAAGGGCTGAGCACCCGGAGCGAGTACACCGTCGACTACCGCCGTCCACTCGCACGATCGCCGTGGCTGTGGGGTACAGTGATCGCGCTCGCGCTGATCGTGGTCGCGGTCGTGATGGTTCGAAAGCACCTCCGGCGGCGCCGGCTGCTGCGTCGCCGCTTCAATCCCTATATCGCCGGCCCGCCCGTGCTCGACCCGAGGCTCTTTGTCGGCAGGAGTGATCTTGTCGATCGGGTGCTGGCGACGGTGCCGAACAACTCCCTGCTGCTGCTCGGCGAACGGCGGATCGGCAAGACCTCGATGCTGCATCAACTGCGGCTTCAGTTGCCGAAGCTCGACCACCCACGATTCTGTTTCGTGCCGGTTCCCATCGACCTCCAGGGCGTCGCGGAGGAGGCCTTTTTCGCCACCGTCGCCGAGGCGGTGGGGGAGACCATCGGTGATGACCGAATGTCGGCCGCAAGAACCATCGACGGCTATGACTCTCGCGAGCTGGTGCGCGATCTCAGGCGGGTGCTGCCCACCGTCGAGTGTGCCGACGAGAGACAGGCGAAGCTGGTGCTGCTCTTTGACGAGATCGACGAACTCAACGGCTACAGCCACCGCACCAACCAGCGGCTGCGCAGCCTCTTCATGCGCGGCTTCGCCGATCAGTTGGTGGCGGTTGCAGCCGGAGTCGGCATCGCCAGGCAGTGGGACCACGAGGGCAGCCCCTGGTACAACTTCTTCGAGGAGCTCGAGGTCGGCCCCGTCGCCGACGAAGCGGCGAGACGCCTGGTCACCCAACCGCTGGGTGGTGTCATTGCCGTCGACGACGATGCGGTGGAGCGACTGTTGGCCGAGGCCGAGGGCCGGCCGTATGTTCTTCAGAAGCTGGCGCTGGCCGCGGTGCAGCGGGTCCACGAGGAGGGCCGGAGCCGGATCACTGTCGAAGATGTGGCAGCGTCGGTAATGTCGTCCTGAGCCGATACCTGTCATTCTGAGCGAGCGTAGCGAGTCGAAGAATCCCCCGAGGGTTGGAAGTGCGTTTCTGTTCTCGAAGTCATACCTGCTTCGGGGGACCCTTCGACTCACTCGTCGGACTCGTTCGCTCAGGGTGACAGGTATCTAGAATGTGAAGATCATCGAGAGCGACCCGATGGTGGTTCTCTCGGAGAAGTCCGCCCCCAGATCGAGCTGAAATTTCTTCCAGGCGAAACCGATCCCACCGGAGTAGTGCACCACGCTTCCGGCCTCGATGAGTTCGCCGTCCGGGCCTGTCGAGACCAGGCCGCCCCTGGGGTCGTGCCACAACCCGGCGCGGAGCCCGATGAGGGGTTTGGCTTTGAGGAAGACCCACTCGCCGCCGAGGTGGAGCCGGGTCCGGTTCTCGAGTCCGCTGAGATACTCCACCTCGGCCGCGATGGTGGCGTTCCCGCCCGCCGACTTCCAGCGGGCGCCGCCCGCCAGGATGTCCGGAATTGTCGCCCGTCCACCGCCGTGAAATTCAAGGTCGGCGCCGCTCCGGTAGGAGGCTCCCATCGCCCACGAGTCGGTGAGATTCCACAGCACACCGGCCGTCGCTCCCGCATCGGTTTGGGCATCGCCGTCCCAGAACGGATTCGTCGCATCGGGGTTGAAGCTCTCCTCGCTGAAGACCCCGGCAAACGCGGTGAGTCCGAATCCGATGCTCACCGTGTCGCTCAGAGCGAGCGCGGCCGAGACCCCGAAGTTGCCGACGACGAGACCCGATACCGGATCGACCTCACCGTTGTTGTTGGTCCATTGCGTCGGGAACTCAAGGCTCGACAAGGTCTGCATATAGATCGCGATGGACCACTTCTGGCGGGGTAGGACAAACGACAGGAACCCGAGGCTCGATTGATTCGACGCCACACCCTCGCGGTCCTCGCTCCACGTTCGCCCCTCCAACGAGATCTCCGGACGGACCAGCTGAGTGAGTCCCGATGGATTGGCCCAGGCGGCGGTGGCGTCGTCCGCCACCGCAACGAAAGCGCCGCCGAGACCGAGGCTTCGTGCCCCCGGGCTGACGATGGGGGGTTCGATGGTCGTCTGGGCGGCGGCGAGCGGGCAGATCAACAGCGCGAGGATCGCGCCGAGCCGGCTGAAAACGGAGACATGCCTCATGATCACCGGCGACATCCTATCCGAATCCTCATCCAAACCTCACAACTCCGTCAGGCGCCCCGGGCGCCCAGGGCCGACACTCGGTCATGAAATACGGAGCCGATCGGAAAACGGCCCAAAAAATCGGAGGAAGAAATGAAGAAAGCCAATCTGACCGTCCTGCTTCTGGTTGTGGTCCTTGTCACCCTCTTGCTGTCCATGGCCTCGAGCGCCTTTGCCCATGAAGAGCCCGTGGCCGAGGAGGCCTCGACCGTCGACCAACCCAAGGTGCGTGACTGGATCCTTCGTTTCGGGATCGTCGTCGCGGAGACCAACGGACAGACATCGGTGGAGGTCGACCCGGGTTCCGTGGATATCAGACTCAACTCTGGTGGCGGCGGATTCGCCAACCTCGAGTACAAGGTCCTACCGTTCCTCGGTCTCGAGTTCGGCACGACCTCCATCGCCACGGACATGAACGTTTCGGCCCACACCGGGCTCAAACACATCGGGTCCGACGTCGACATCCTCGGGATGAGTGCCCTGACCATCGGCGCCAACTTCCACTTCGTGAGGACCCGATCGATCAACGTCTATGCCGGGCCCATGTTGGCCTTCAACCGCTACAGCAAGTGGTCGGTCCACACCGGCTGCGGTGGTGATTGGTGTTCGACGAAGCACGACGACGACTGGGTCTCGGTGAGCTCAAGGAGCGACTCGGAAGTGACTTGGGGCGCCAAGCTCGGGATCGACATCGTCCTCACCAAGCGGGGGAACTGGACCTTCGGCGGTTCGCTCTCCTATTTGGATGCCACCTACAACTTCCAGGAGGATTCGGGACAGAACCGGGGTTCCATCGATCTCGACCCGCTCATGTTCAGCTTCGGCGGCGGCTTCCGCTTTTGATCCGTGCCCGTGCCTGGGTCTCATGTGATGAGTTGGCGCAGTTGTCGGTCGAAAATGAACAACAAACGAAAGGGGGGGATTCATCCCCTCTCTTCGTTTGCTTGAGGCGGCCGACTTCCCGAAGGCGCGAGAATGGCAAGCTGGAAGCTTGCCGCTACAAGGGCCATCGACGGATTGTAGGGGCAGGCATCCTGCGTGCCCTTCAGAGTCGACGATGCAGGTTGTGATTCCGTGGTTCTCTTTCTGACCGGAGGAACTAGAATGCTCAGCAATGAAATCCGCAACCGCCCCCTTCATCCTCGGCGAGTGGACAGTTCAGCCGCAGCTCAACCGGCTGTCGCGCTCGGGCGGCGGCGATGTCCAGCTCGAGCCGAAGATGATGGATGTCCTGGTCTGTCTCGCGAGAAATCCCGGTGATGTGGTCTCTCGTGAGGCCCTGATCGATGCCGTGTGGCCGGAGGTTTTCATTTCCGAGTCGGTGCTCACCCGTGCCATCGCCGGTCTTCGCCGTGCCCTCGGCGACGATGCCCGCCGGCCGCGCTTCATCGAGACCATCTCGAAACGCGGTTATCGCCTGATGGCTTCAGGCAAGGCGGCTCAGGCGGTGCCGGGTCCTGTCCCGCGCACCGGGTTTCCAGGCGGGTCGTACGTGGTGGGGCAGTGGGTGCGCGCTGAAGGTTTCTACGGCCGGAGCGTCCAGCTCGCGGAGGTATTGGACGGTCCGCGCAACGGCTTCTGGGTGGTCGGCACCCGGCGCCGGGGCAAGACCTCGTTCCTCAAACAGCTCGAGCACGTGGCGATCAGCGAGCCCGCGCGAGGACTGGTGCCGGTGTTCTGGGACCTCCAGGGGGTCGATGATCTCGATGCGCTGGCGTTCAGCCTCGAAGAGGCGCTTGCGGATGCCGAACCGCGGTTGGAAATTGCCGGTCTCTCTCTGCATGAGATCGTCGATCCGGATGTCTTCCGCATGCTCGGCACGCTTCGTCGCCGGTTGAATGCAGACGGCCGGGAGCTCTTTCTGCTCTGTGACGAGGCCGAGGCGCTGCGAACTCTGGCCGGACAATCGGAGACTGCCATCGGACGGCTGCGGCGTGCGCTTCTGGCAAACGAAGGAGTGCGGACGGTGATCTCATCCGGTCCGCGGTTGTGGGATCTTGCCACCGGGTCGGCGACATCGCCTTTCCTCGACGGGTTTCTTCCCCCCCTGTACCTTGGTCGTCTGCGACCGGAGACCTCCTCCGCTCTGATCCGCCAACACCACCTCGCCGATGATGAGCGACCCGACCTGACCGATGACGATGTTGAAGCCATCTGCCGCTGGGGAGGGGGCCACCCTTTCCTGCTCCAGCTCTTGAGCAAACGGGTCATCGAGAACGGCGACATCGAACGCGCGGTGGCGGCGGTGGCTGGTGATCGCTCGGTGACCAGCCTCTTCGAGGTCGATCTCGAGCTTCTCGTCGAGGATCAAAAATCGGCGCTCAGGAGCCTTGCGCGGGACGAGCACACGGGAGTCGAGGGCGAGTCGCAAGCGGTACTCGAACTCTGCCAACTCGGTCTGGTCGAGGACGGCGGCCGCGGCGAGCTGCGGATCGCGTTGCCGCTGCTTCGCGATTGGCTACGGGAACCGCGGTGTCGCGATCGGCAGCAGAGGATTCACTGAACGGTGGTGTCCTTGCACCACACATTCATATCTTCAAACCCACCGGCGATATGGCAGTTGTTGACGAGCGTCCCGGTCCAGCCGTAGCCGTGATTGAAGAACACCCTGTTCATTCCCGCCGATCGGGCCCGGGCAATGGTGTAGAGGTTGCAGATCCGGCGTTCGGCCATGTCAGCTTCCAACGCCGACAGCAGGTGTTGGGCCAGACCGAGACCGCGGGTCTCGGGCAAGGTCGCGAAGTCGGTCATCTCCGCATTGTGGTGTTCGAGGTCGATCTCCGCCGATGCCGCTGCGACGACCTCCCCTGCCGGATTGCGGACGATGCGATAGACCACATGAGTTTCCATCGTCGAAGCGAGATAGTCCGGTTCGGTGATGGGAAAGGGGTAGCTCGCGAAGACGCGGTCATAGAGTCCGGCAAGATCGTCGGCGTCCGCAATCGTCGCCCGTGACATGGAATGACCGTCCGGGGTTTCCGAGGGCAATGTCGACGCCGGTTTCGAGCGGATCGAGGCGAGGATGGACTCTTCCTCTTCGGCGAACGGGCGTTGCGACCGCTCCTCGTCGAGAAAGAGCGACATGACCACGGCAGGCTGACCGGCGAAATAGCCGTTGATGGTCGCCTCCGCCACCATTCCGGCTTCTTCGAAGCCCGCTCGCTCGTGCACCGGCGCCTTGAGAAAAACCTTGCCGAAATCGGCGTCGCTGGCGCCGTTTCCAAGGGTCTGCACAAGGGATTCGGTGTTGTTCGCTTCGTAGTCGAGGACCTGGATCCGTTGGTTGAGCGGGCTCAACAGGATTTTGGCTTCGAAGCCGTCGCCTTCGACACGGGCTGGAATGTTGGCCGTGTCGGCTGTGATTTCACTGACAAGACTCATGCGGACCTCCTCGGAGCCAGCCGCCCCTCGAGCTCTTTCTCGACGCCAACGACACCCGCCGGCACCAACGCGATGTTCTCCGGATCGTCGTTGAAGAGCCCGGCGATGCCGATCGCTTCCTCGCCGTTGTTGGAGATCTCCCGGCAGCAGGAACAGGGGTGCCCTTCGTTGCACATTCCGACATACTCCTTTGGTTCCTCGTAGGCGACGATCCGGCCTTCGAAGTTGCGAAGCACGACCTTGTTCTCGTGCTGGGAAACGACGTAGTTCGGGTGGACCGGGATCTTGCCGCCACCACCCGGCGCATCGACGACGAAGGTCGGTACGGCGAGGCCGGAGATGTGGCCCCGAAGATGTTCGGTGATCTCGATGCCCTTTGAAACGGTGGTCCGAAAATGCTCGAGGCCTTCGGCGAGATCACACTGGTAGATGTAATAGGGCCGAACCCGGTTTGCGGTGAGCTTGTGCATGAGCTTGCGCATCAGCGCCCAGCAGTCGTTGACGCCGCGAAGAAGGACACTCTGGTTGCCGAGGGGAATCCCGGCATCGGCCATGAGCCGGAGCGCCCGTTCCGATTCCGGTGTGAACTCCTTCGGTACGTTGAAGTGCGTATTGACGAAGACCGGGTGGTACTTCTTGAGCATCTCGACCAGCGCGGGCGTGATGCGTTGCGGCAAGGTCACCGGGGTGCGGGTACCAAAGCGGATGACCTCGACCGACGGCGCCTCGTTCCGAAGCCGTTGTAGGATGTGCTCGATCCGATCATCGGAAAGAAGAAACGGATCTCCCCCCGAAAGGACGACGTCGCGGATCTCGGGTTTCGATTGCAGATACGAGAGGCCGGCATCGAGCTCATCTTCCCCGATCGGCGCGGGGCGCTCCCCGATTTTCCGTTTTCGGGTGCAGTGCCGGCAGAGCATCGCGCACTCGTGCATGACGACCCACAACACCCGATCGGGATAGCGGTGAGTCATTCCCGGCGCCACCGAATCACCGTCCTCGTTGAGGGGATCCTTGATGTCGAAGTCCGAGAAACTGAGCTCGCCAATCCCGGGCACCGACTGCAGGCGGATCGGGCAATCGGGATCGTCGGGATCGATGAGCGCGGCATAGTACGGCGGTACCGAGAATCGGAACTTCTCGAGAGCCCGCTCGATGGTTCTCTGTTCTCGCGGTGTGATGTGGACGACGCGCGCGAGATCTTCGGCTGAAGAGATGCGGTTTCGCATTTGCCAGTGCCAGTCGCGCCACAGATCCATGGGCACGTCGCGCCAGATGGACCGCTGCTTGTACCAGAGTTCCGCGCCAGGCTCGCTGGTCGCTGACACCTTCTCCGATTTCGCCATGTGGGGTTTCCTTTCAACCGTCGCGCCACGCTCGATGGACAGAGCCGTTCAACGGTGCGATGTGCGGTTTGGGGACTCGATCACACCCAAAACCATCGTACACAAAATAATAGCACAGAAAGAGATTATCGACAAGAAACGGCGCACGATGGGCAGAGCGATGGCGGCGGGGTTTCGAGCCTACTTTCGAGGGCTGTCGGCGGGGCTCGTTTCGAGAAACGCTTGGGTTTTCTCCGGCGTAGCGTCGAGCGGGCCGGTGGTGAGGATCGGACCGGCCTCGACGTCACCGGCCTCCATCAGCGCCACGATCCGCTGCAGCGAGGACAGGATCTGTGTCCGTTCCCAGTCCGGCAGTTGATCGAAGGCGGCTGTGAAGTGTTCCTGCAGCAACGGTGGTGCGCCGGCGAGAGTCTCTTCGGCGGTGGCGGTCGGTGACACCATCACCCTCCGCTTGTCTACTGAGTCGCGCACTCGCTTGACCATCATTTTTTGTTCGAGGCGATCGAGGATTCCAGTCACCGTCGCCTGGCTGAGGCTGACCGACGCGGCGAGTCGGCTCACGGTTTGGGGTGATGTCTCCATCAACTCCTTGAGGACCACCAGCTGAGGCCCGGTCAGGCCGAATCGCTGGACCAGCGCTCGAGAGTGGAGGTCGATGGCGCGGATGATCCTCCGCAACGAGGCCATCACGTGGATCGCTGTCAAGGCCTGGTTGTCGGTATGGAGCTGATCCGTTGGTGCCATCGCGACGCCTCCTGCCCTATTCTATTTGATCATCCGTTTGTGGAGAACTTTCTTGTAGTTCCCTGTTCGGTTGACCGCAGGAGGATTCATTTTTAGTTTGCACACGATGGAAATATCAACCGCGAAATCTCGACCTGAGTCGAACCGCGACTGACGCGGGAGTGGCTCTCGCACATCCTTGATTTCGTCATTCTCGGCGTCTATTTCATCGGCGCGGTTGCCATCGGCGAGGTTTCGCTGACGTTGGATCTCGTGTCGTACGGTCTCGGGGCATCGGTTCTGGTGTTGGCGTTGGTGACGTTCGTGCGGCCGGTGCGGGGAAACCGCATCCGCGAGCAATGGACGTAGCTCGGAGATCGAGGAGCGAGGGACTGACCTCGCCCCAATCGACACCAATCAAGGCGAACGCGGCAACGATCCGCGTGACCGTATCGCTAAACCACTCATCCGAGAGACGACCGTATCAGGAGAGCCCGACTTTGTTCGCCGTCGGGCCGTGAATCGGTCTCGGTGGATCCGTCGACGACTATTTCTTGGCGGCGGGCTTCTTTGCTGCGGGCTTCTTTGCAGCCGGTTTCTTGGCGGCGGGCTTCTTTGCCGCGGGTTTCTTGGCAGCCGGTTTCTTCGCGGCAGGCTTTTTCGCAGCGGCCGGTTTCTTCGCGGCGGGCTTTTTCGCAGCGGCCGGTTTCTTCGCTGGCGGGCTTTTTCGCAGCGGCGGGTTTTTTCGCGGTGGTTTTCTTTGCGGCGGGCTTCTTCTTGGCTACTGGTTTCTTGGCTACAGGTTTCTTCGCGGCCGCTGGTTTCTTGACGGCCGGTTTCTTGGCTGCAGGCTTTTTCGCGGCGGCGGGTTTTTTGGCGGCGGGTTTCTTTGCGGCCGGTTTCTTGGCTGCAGGCTTCTTTGCGGCCGCCGGTTTCGCTGCCGGTTTTTTCGCTGCCGGTTTCGCTGTTGCCATCATTCGATCTCCTTTTCCGTGGTTGGTCCCAAATCAATGTATTTCGAAAGAGACAAAGAACTCACTTAACTCTATACAACTTTTTTGAAATTTTTGCTCGAAATCGAACAATTTTTTTCCGAATGCAACACGAAGTGACCCAGCAGTTTTTGACTCGACGCCCATCGAGTGCACGGAGAGAATCGAAATTGTCGGGCCGGGTCTCGGTTCGAATTGAGTTCTTCGATGTAGACTCCAGAAATGGAGTTACCGATCGAATCGCGCCGACGCGCTCATCGGGGCCGCGTCGAAGGCGCGGATATTTCAGTCGGAATGTCGCTGCAACCAGAGTGCCGTCTCATGACCAAGCCGGGACATTAGGAGAGAAATTCAGGGGGTGACTTCGATGCCTATAGATGGTCCCGCCCACCAAGATGATGCCTTCCTTACCGAGCTCGAGACCGAGGTGATCGAGGTCGGCCGGGACAGGGGGCGGTTCTTCGCCGTCACAGCCGACACCATCTTTTATCCCGAGGGAGGCGGTCAGCCTGCAGACCGCGGAACCATGGGGAAGGTTGACGTCATCGATGTCCAGAAGGCGGATGGCGTCGTCCGTCATTATTTGAACGGCGAGCTGCCGCTCGGTCCGGCCCACCAGGTGCTCGACTGGGCCCGTCGCTTCGATCACATGCAGCAACACACCGGTCAGCATCTGCTCACCGCGGTTGCGCTCGGGCGTTTCGGTTGGCCGACCACGGCGTTTCACCTGGGACCCGTGGTGAGCGATATCGAACTCGATGTCGGGTCGCTCGGTGATGACGACCTCCGGCGGCTCGAGGATGCGGTCGCCGAGGAGATCCGCGCATCTCGCCCGGTGAAGATCCGCAACGCGCAGATGGATGAGATGGAGGCACTCGGTGTCAGGTCGCGTCTCCTGCCCGAGGGGATGAGCGGCGAGCTCCGGCTGGTGGAGATCGAGGGCCTCGACCTCAATACCTGCGGTGGCACCCACCTCCGCTTGACGGCGGAGATCGGCGCGATGGCATTGATCGGTACCGAACCCATGCGCGGCGGCACGAGGGTGTTTTTTGTTGCGGGCGATCGTGTTCGCCGCCGGCTCGCCAAGCACGAGGCGAGGAACACGAAACTGCGTGCGTTGTTGGGTGCCGCGGATGACGATCTTCCCGAGCTGGTCGAGCTTCGCCTCGTCAGGGAGAAAGACCTGGCAAGAGAGTGCCGCCAGCTCCAGGCGGAACTCGCTCGCGCGGAGGCCGACCGACTGGCGGCGACGGACGAGACGGTGATCTCGGGTCACTGGGACGACCGCCACCTGCCCTTTCTTCAGGAGGTTGGCAAGGCGCTCATCGAGCTCGCTCCCGAACGAGTCGCGCTGCTGACCGCGGGATCAGGGAGCGATGGTGCGTTCCTGGTGGTAGCCAGCGAGGCCTCGGGTCTGGACCTCGGTTCTGTGGGACCCGAAATATGCGCCGTGCTCGACGGCCGCGGAGGCGGCCGGGCACCGTTTTTCCAGGGCAAGGCGGCCGCCATCGGTCGGCGAATCGACGCGGTAGCGATCCTGAGCCGCTGATCGTCAATCGGGCTAGAATGGTCCGAAACCCGCACCGGGGGGGACCCTCATGGCCAAGAGCCGCAAGCAGAAGAGCAGGATGTCCGATAAGGATTTCGAGAAGGAACTCGCACGGCTCCAGGGCGAACTCGTCAAGATCAAATACTGGTTCGATGTCGGGATGGAGGAACAGGAACGCCGTTTCAAATCACGCAAGGAAGATCCACGAAAGGTCTGGAAGCTCAGCCCAATGGATCTTGCGTCGTACGATCGTTGGTACGACTACTCCCGGGCGAGGGATGCCATGTTCGAGGCGACGGACACGGATTTCGCTCCCTGGAACATCGTCCGCGGCGACAGCAAGAAGCGCGCCCGCCTCAATTGCATCACTCACCTGCTCGAGCAGTTCCCCTACAAGGATGTCCCGCTCGAAAAAGTGACGTTCGGAAAACGAAAAACCAGGGGCGCCTACGACGATGTGGCGTCGATTGCAGACCGGCGGTTCGTACCGGAGGTCTTCTGACCTCCCGTCGCAGATAGCTGCGCCACAACTCCCGCTCTGCGATGACTTGTGGGAGCGGGCTTCCAGCCTGCCCATCAGAAACGCACCGGTCGAGAAAACGCCACCACGAAGTGAGATGACCCTCGGGTTTCGTCCGGCCTTCTCGTGCGAAACCAACAAACTCCTCGGTCCTGAAAATTACCCGCGTCCAGAGCAGCGGATGTGTTGGCTTCGCGGTTGCTGGCTTGTGATGCGTCAGGAAATACCTGGTTTTGAGGACTCCGGGGTTCCGTCACTCTGACGAGGCCGAAGATTCGGTCTCGGGTACCAAAGCGCCGGCTGCCTGCTCCGTTTCCTCCTCCACCCAGGCCATCAGGAGCTGATAGCCGAGGGCGAGTACCACCGCGCCGATGAAGAGGCCGACGATGCCCGAGAGCATCATCCCGCCGATGGCGCCGAGCAGGATCACCGGCATGGGGATGGCCAACCCTCGACCGAGGAAGAGTGGTTTCAAGAATGCGTCACTCCCGCTGACGATGATGCCGAAAATAAGAAAGAGTACGGCCGTGAGGGTGTTCGCCGAGGAAAAGACGTAGATCATGACCGGCCCCAGGACCACGATCGGTGGCAGCTGCATGATCGCGAGGATGAGCACGAGACCCGCCCACAGACCGGCAGCCGGGACGCCCGCGAGCAGCATCCCTATTCCGGCGAGCAGCGATTGGATGACCGCGACCCCCAGTACCCCCTGGACGACGCTGCGGATGGTTGCCCCGGATGTGGATACCAGATCTTCGCCCCGTGCGCCGGCCAACCGCACCGCGATGGTCTCCAGCCCGGCCACCGCGGGCCCGGCCTTGGCCATCATCAATCCCGAAAGGAGGATCGCCAGAGTGAAGACCACGGTGGCTCCACCAGCCCCCTTGGCCTGGGCCGCGACAAAGGCCCACACCGGTTTGAGCTGCTCGCGATAGCGTTCGACGAAGAGTTGGAGGTTGGCCGACGCTTGTCCCCAGGCTTCGGTAAGCTGTGGTCCGACCACGGGCCAATCGGCGACGCCAGCGGGCGGTGGTGGAATCTCGAGGCTCCCATCCTCAATCCCATGGGAGATGTGCTGCACGCTCTCGACCATGGATGTCGTCAACACCAGAATGGGGACGATGAGGATGGCCAGCGCGACCAGAACGAGCACCGTGGCCGCCAATCCGCCTCGCCCTCCAAGCTTGTCCTTCAGCCAACCGAAGATGGGAAACAGTGCAACCGCGAAGATGGCGCCCCAAAGGACGGGGATGACGAACGGTTTGACGATGGCGAAACACCACCATGCGAGACCTGCCAGCAGCCCGATTCTGATCGCCGCCTCGACCGCTCGGCGAAGAAACTCCTGATTGCCATCGCTTGTCCGGGTCTGTTCCATGTCCGCCCTCCAGTGCGTCCCGCAGTCGGGTGTTTCTCTCGTCTCGGAATCCTGCAGTCATCTTGCCACAGACGGGTGGGTGGCGCGGATCCGGAAGCACACCAGTTGGTTGGCTGTACAATCTGTTCTGAAAAGGACCAACGAGATGAACGCCCGACCCGAGCACGAGTCCATTGTCCGGATCTGTGAGCCTCATGGAGGTGGACGGAGTGACGAGTAGTCGGATCTCCGACATCAAGCCCGGCCGCATCGTCGTCGGGGCTGTCATCGGGGTTGTCATCTGGTTCCTGCCGGTGCCCGAGGGGCTGAGCTCCGAGGCGTGGCGGCTTTTTGCCATCTTCTTCACCACGATCCTCATGGTTCTGATTCAGGCCTTACCCATCTTTCCCGCTTCGGTGCTGGGAATGGTCGCGTCCATGTTCACTGGTGTCCTGCGGCCCGATCAGGCCTATGCCGGTTTCAGCAAGGACTTCATCCTTCTGATCGTCGCCGCGTTCCTGGTGGCCCGGGCTGTCATTAAGTCGGGCCTCGGCCGGCGGATCGCGTTCCACGTCATCCGGCGGCTCGGGCGGTCGACCCTCGGTCTCGGCTACAGCGTGATGATCACCGATGCGCTCATCGGGCCCGCCTTTCCGAGCAACACGGCGCGCAGCGGCGTGCTCTTTCCCATCGTCCAGGCCATCTGTCTCGGTTCCGGTTCATCGCCCGACGACGGAACGGAGAAGAAGCTGGGCAACTACCTGATGATCGTCGGAATGGCCAGCTTGACCGTGTCATCGGCCCTTTGGCTGACGGCCATGGCGACCAACCCGGTCGGGGCGACCATCGCCATGGACTGGGGGGTCGAGATCGGCTTCGGCTCGTGGTTCTTGGCCGCCGCGGTGCCGGCGATCTCGGCGTTGGTGATTCTGCCGCTGATCCTGCTCAAGTTGGTCGATCCGGAGACCAAGCACACCCCGGAGGCGCCTGAAACCGCGGCCGCCGAGCTTGAGAAGATGGGCGAGATGTCCGTCCGCGAGCGGCTCACCGCCGGTGTTTTCATTTTCATGGTCATCGGCTGGGCGCTTTCCGAAACACTCGCCATCGACAAGGCCGGGATCGCCTTTCTCGGTCTCGGCATCCTGATGATGGGCCGGGTCTACACCATGGCCGACCTCAAGACCGAGGGCGAGGCGCTGTCAACCTGGGTCTGGTTCGGCATCCTCTTCACCCTCAGCACCGCCCTCAACGAGTTCGGTTTCATGGGCTGGCTCGGCGACAAGGTGGCGAGCCAGCTTCAGGGGTTGACCCCCACGGTGGTCTACGTCTGTCTGATCGTGGTTTACGTTCTGCTGCATTATCTTTTTGTCAGCCAGACCGCGCATCTGTTGGCCTTGTTCGGCGTCTTCACGTCGGTCGGGGTCACCTCGGGGGTCGACCCTGCATTGATGGCGTTGATGCTGCTCTTCGCGACCAACTTTTTCGCCGCGATCACGCCCCAAGGGTCGAGCGCCAATGTCCTCTTTGTCAGCAGCGGGTACCTCACCACGGCCGAACTCTACAAGTACGGCGCCGTCATCACCCTTGCCAACCTGCTGATCTACCTCATCATCGGGACCCCCTGGATTCTCCTCGTCTCGTAGGGTGGGGATCGAGGCCCACCCTGGGAAAACTCCTAGTCGGCTTGACGCCGACTCCTGCGATTGAGGAGAATGACCCGCTATGACAATCACCAAGATCCCAGATCGTTCGCCGAAGTCTTCTTCTGCCCGTCCTCTTTGCCGCGCTCGCCGTGGGCTGCCGGAAGGCGCCGGAGGTGGTGCCGCCGCCGCCGCCCGAGGTCACGGTGGCGACGCCGACTCGAGCTGACGTCACCGTCTACCAGGAGTTTGTCGGTTCCACCGAGGCCTTCAGGTCGGTCAACATTCGCGCCCGGGTCCAGGGCTTTCTCGACAAGATGAGCTTCGAACCGAGTTCTTTTGTCAAAAAGGGCCAGCTGCTCTTCGTCATCGAGCCCGAGCCCTACGAGGCGCAGCGCGACCGCGCCGCGGCCGGGCTCAAGGCGGCCGAGGCGGGTCTGGCCCGGGCCGAGTCCGATCTCGACCGGCTCGAGCAGGCGGTGCGGACCAACGCGGTTTCTCAGCAGGAGGTCACCCGCGCCCGCGCCGAGCGCGACCAGGCGTCGGCGGCCATGCTCGAGGCCGAGGCGGCGCTCACCGTGGCCCAGATCCAGCTCGACTACACCAAGGTCGAGTCGCCCATCGACGGGCTCGTCAGCCGCAACTTCGTCGATCTCGGCAACCTGGTCGGCTCCGGTGACGCAACGCTGCTGACCACGGTCCGACAGATCGATCCCATCTACGCCTACTTCGAGGTTTCGGAACGGTTTGTCGCCCAGGTCCTCGAGCAGCGTGGCGGTCATTCAAATCCTTCGGACGGTGATTACATGCCGGCGACGCTGCTGCTGGAAGAAACCGGTCTCGAGATCGAAGGTCAGATCGACTCGCTGGAGAACACCGTCGACGCCGCCACCGGCACCATTCGGGTCCGCGGAGTTTTCCCCAACGCGGACGCCAAGATCTTTCCCGGGTTTTTTGTCCGGGTCCGCTTGCCGGGCGATCTCCTTGAAGGTGCTCTCCTCGTCGATGAATCGGCCCTCGGCACCGATCTCGGTGGTCGCTACCTGATGATCGTCGGTGAGGACAATGTTGTGGAACGGCGTTATATCGAACCGGGTCCTCTTCAGAAGGACAAGAGCCGGGTGATCCTCTCGGGTCTCGAACCCGGCGAACGCTATATCATCGACGGCCTCCAGCGGGCCCGGCCGGGGATGCCGGTGACGCCGAGCGCCGCCGGCAGCGGTTCGTGAGCTAGCGCATGTTCAGCCGATTCTTCATCTATCGTCCCATCTTCGCCTCGGTCATCGCCATCGTGATCGTCCTGGTGGGGGTCCTGTCGATTCCGTTGCTGCCCATCGAAAGCATGCCGGTGATCACGCCGCCGTCGGTCCAGGTGTCGACGAGCTATCCGGGCGCCGGCGCCGCGGTGGTGGCCGAGAGCGTGACCGCCCCCATGGAGGAGAAGATCAACGGCGTCGAGAACATGATCTACATGTCCTCGAAGTCGGCCTCGGACGGCAGCTGCAACATCACCATCACCTTCGAGGTCGGCACCGATGTCGACATGGCCACGGTCCTCGTCCAGAACCGGGTCAACGAGGCGCTGCCGATCCTCCCCGAGGAGGTCACGCGGCAGGGTGTCAAGGTCGAGAAGCAGAGCACGAATATCACCCTGATGATCAACATGGTGTCGCCCGACGGCGCCTTCGACGAGCTCTACATCTCCAACTACACCACCACCCGGATCAAGGATGTCCTCGCCCGGGTCAACGGCATTTCCAAGGTTCAGATCATGGGCGCCAAGGACTTCGGGATGCGGATATGGATCGACCCGCTGCTGCTCCGCGCCCGTGGTTTGACCACCCTCGATCTGCTCGATGCCCTGCGCGAACAAAACGTCCAGGTCGCGGCCGGCCAGATCGGCGGCCAACCAGCGCCCAAGGACCAGCCCTTCGAGTACTCCATCTCGACCCTCGGCCGGCTCGAGACCGTGGAGCAGTTCGAGAACATCATCGTCAAGCGCGGCGAAGCGGGCCAGCTGGTTCGCATCCGTGATGTCGCCCGCGTCGAGCTCGGCGCCCAGAGCTACATGTGGTACGCCAAGCTCGACGGCGCACCGTCCATCGCCGTCGCCGTCTATCCCGCGCCGGGGGCCAATGCCCTCGAGGTGGCCGAGGGGGTCAAGACCGAGATGGCGCGCCTCGGCGCCGAGTTCCCCGAGGGCCTCGAATACCGCATCCTCTACGACACCACCGAGTACATCCTCCAGTCGCTCAAGGAGGTGGTGAGCACCCTCATCATCGCCATCCTGCTGGTGATTCTCACCGTCTATCTCTTCCTCCAGGACTTCCGCACCACCCTGGTGCCTGCCATCACCATCCCGGTCTCGCTGCTCGGCACCTTTGCGGTCATGCTCACCCTCGGGCTGTCGATCAACGGGCTCACCATGTTCGGTCTGATCCTGGTCATCGGGATTGTCGTCGACGACGCCATCGTCGTCGTCGAAAACACCATGCGGATCATCGACGAAGAAGGTCTCGGGGCCCGGGAGGCGACGGCCAAGTCCATGGTCGAGATCACCGGCCCCGTGGTCGCCACGACCCTGGTGCTGCTGGCGGTCTTCGTCCCGACCATCGTCATGCCGGGGATTACCGGCCGGCTCTACAGGCCCTTCGCGATCACGATTTCGGTCGCCACCATCTTCTCGTCGATCAACGCCCTGACCCTCAGCCCGGCGCTCTGCGGCATGCTTCTCCGGCCGTCGGTCGAGCGAACCAAGGGCCTCTTCGGGATCTTCAATCGGATGCTCCACGTCGGTACCGAGGGCTATTCGAGGATCGTCAAGATGATGCTCCGCAAGGTGGTCTTGACTCTGATTCTGGTTGGTGGACTTTTTGTCGGCGCCTACTTCGGGATGGTTTCCATGCCCGCCGGATTCGTCCCCTCCGAGGACGAGGGCTACTTCATGGTCGCGGCTCAGCTTCCGGATGCCACCTCGCTCGGCCGTACCGAGCAGGTGCTCGACGAGGTTGCCGCCATCCTCGACGACACTCCCGGGATTCGTGGAGTCATCACCATCGGCGGCTACTCGCTGCTCGACTCGGTGGTCTCCTCCAACGCCGGCGCGTTCTGGATCGTCCTCGATCACTGGGACGAACGGCAGACCCCGGAGACCCAGATTCAGGCAATCGTCGATAGCCTCAACGTTCGTTTCGCTTCGATCAAGGGCGGTATTGTTTTCGCCACGCGGCCGCCACCGATCCAGGGCCTCGGCGCCACCGGTGGTTTCCAGATGGAGCTCCAGGATGTCGGTGGTTCCGGTCTCGAACTCCTCCAGCAGGTCGCCACCGACCTCGTCCAGCAGGGCCGGGCGAACCCGGTGCTGACCAACATGAACACCACCTTCCGCGCCGGGGTCCCGCAGCTCTTCCTCGAGGTCGATCGCGAGAAAGCGAAACGCCTCGACGTCCCGCTGAGCGTCATCTTCAACACCCTTCAGGCCAACCTCGGCTCGGCCTATGCCAACGACTTCAACCTCTTCGGCCGGGTCTGGAAGGTCATGATCCAGGCCGACGAGCCCTACCGGCTCGAACGCGCCGACATCACCAAGCTCGAGGTCCGCTCGAGATCGGGCAAGATCATCCCCCTGTCGACGCTGCTCAACGTGAATGACACGGTCGGACCGACGGTCCAGTCGCGCTACAACCTCTACTCGTCGGCGTCCATCACCGGCGATGCGGCGCCGGGATACAGCTCGGGTCAGTCCATCGCCACCATGGAGGAGATCGCAGGCAACTCCATGCCGCCGGGAATGAGCTTCTCCTGGACCGGGGTCACCTTCCAGCAGCTCGCAGCCGGTGGCGCCGCCGGTTTCATTTTCGCCCTGGCCATCGTCTTCGTCTATCTCTTCCTGGCCGCCCAGTACGAGAGCTGGACGCTGCCGTTCGGGGTGATCTTCTCGGTACCGATCGCCATTTTCGGCGCCTCGGTTCTGACCCTGGCACGCGGGCTCGACAACAACGTCTACACTCAGATCGGCTTTGTTCTGCTCATCGGACTGTCGGCCAAGAACGCAATCCTCATTGTCGAGTTCGCCAACCAGTTGCGCCAGGAGGGCATGAGCGCCTTCGACGCGGCGTTGCAGGCTTCGCGACTCAGGTTCCGACCGATCCTGATGACCGCGCTCAGCTTCATCCTCGGAGTGCTTCCCTTGCTCTTCGCGACCGGCGCCGGGGCCGCGAGCCGGGTCGCCCTCGGGACCGCGGTCTTTGGCGGGATGGCTTTCGCCACGGTCTTCGGGATCTTTGTCCTCCCGTGGCTCTACTACACGATCCAGAGCGCGACCGAAAAGATGGGCGGCGGCAGGCCGATTGCGACAACGGAACCGGAACCGGTCGAAGCCGGCGCCGAGAGCTGAGGAGCGAGTCATGAAAAAGACACAGAGGCTGTTTCTGACTGCGATCCTCGGCGTCCTCGCGTTCGGCGGCTGCACAGTGGGTCCGGACTACGAAGAACCCGAACTCTCCACCGTGCCCGATGCCTGGCACACAGCGGCTGTCGACGGTCTCGGTGAGGGAGATGCTCCGCTCCAGACCTGGTGGTCGGTCTTTGACGATGCCGCCCTGAGTCTCGCTCATCGAGACGGGCGGGGGCGTCCAATCTCACCCTTCGTGAGGCGGTGTGGCGGGTCGAAGAGGCCCGCGCCCTTCGCGGTGTCGTGGCCGGTCAGCGGCTGCCTCAGGTCGGTGTCGACGCCGAGGCCGGACGCAGCCAGCCGTCCGACAACGGCGCCCTCGGCGATTTCGCCCCTGAGGGAGGCTTCGACAGCGCAGATCTCTACGGTCTCGGGGTCGGCGCGAGTTGGGAACTCGATGTCTGGGGTCGGATCCGGCGCCAGGTCGAGGCGGCCGATGCCGAGGTCGAAGCCTCGGTCGAGGACTACCGTGATGTCCTGGTGACGCTCTATGCCGAGGTCGCGACCAACTACGTCAACGTTCGTTCACTGCAGGAGCGATTGCGGCTCGCGCACGACAACGTCGAGGGTCAGGAGAACACCCTCAAGCTCACCAAGGACCGGTTTGACTCAGGGTTGGTCTCGGCCCTCGATGTCGCCCAGGCCGAGAGCAATCTGGCCAACACCCGGTCATTGATTCCCTCTCTCGAGAACAGCTTGGCTCTCGCGCTCAACCGGCTTGCCGTGCTCCTCGCCATGAACCCCGGCGCCCTTGACGACGAGCTCTCGAACGAGGTTCCGATCCCGATCGAACCCGAGGCCGTGACCACCGGGCTGCCGGCCGATCTGCTGCGCCAACGACCGGATATCCGCACCGCCGAACGGCGGTTGGCCGCCCAGACGGCCCGCATCGGGGTCGCCACCGCCGAGCTCTATCCCAAGTTCTCGCTCGCCGGTTTTCTCGGGCTCCAGGCGACCTCAGCCGGCGATCTCTTCAGCTCGGACAGCGTCAACTGGGCCGTCGGGCTGCCGATCCGCTGGAACCTCTTCGCCGGCGGCGCCATCCGGTCGCAGATCGACGCCGAGAAGGCGCGGACCGAGCAGCTCATCCTCAACTACGAACGCGCGGTGCTGCTCGCCCTCGAAGAGGTCGAGGATGCCCTGGTCTCGTATGAGAAGGAAGTCGCCCGCCGGGGCCACTTGACGAACTCGGTGGACGCCACCCGGCGCTCCCTCGATCTCGTCCTCACCCAGTACCGGGCCGGTCTCACCGACTTTCAGAATGTCCTCGACACCGAGCGGTCGCTGCTCGTGCGCCAGGACGATCTCGCCGCCAGCGAGGGCCTCGTGATCCAGAACCTCGTCGATCTCTACCGCGCCCTCGGCGGCGGCTGGGATCCCGAGACCGCGCAGCCGCCGGTGGCGCCACCGTCGTCCTTCGACAAGGGTGACGAAGTGGAGGTATCGGAGGAAGACGCGCGGTAGGAAAACCACAGAGACACAGAGACAACAGAGGGGTTTCGGGGACTCGGGCGTTCTCGTGGCCTTCGGCTCATCGATCGTGGTTTCAGGAACGGGGGGTTGAACCGCCAAGAACGCGAGGCCCATCGCAAAGGCGATCACATTTTGGCCTCCTGCAAAATCCCTCTCTTACGATGGTTCGTGGTCTTTGTGCCGGCGAGACGCCAGCACTACAAAGGGCTGAGATCCATTGTAGAGCCGGCGTCTCGCCGGCTTGATGGTGAGGAGGGTCGGAAGATCTTTGTGTCCGATTCTTGAATTTATGCAGGAGGCACATTTGGAAGCTCGCGCTGTTTGCTTGGACGGTGTCTGACTGCGTGGAAATGCAATGCCGATTGGAAGGGGTCTGAAGGGCAGGCGGGACGCCCGCCCCTACAATCATCGCCGCGATCCTTGTAGGGGCATGCTTCCCAGCATGCCCTTGAGAGCCGTGTCGGTACCCGCTTCCTCTCACTCTGCGAACGATGTGGAGTATCCTTACAGCGATGGTTCACCTGTTCGCTTTTCTGATGTGACAATAGATGCCATGATCTCAGACACCAGGGATTTCATCCGACCCGTCGCCGTCGGACTGGCGCTCGTGATGACCCTCGCCGGCTGCTCGTTGGTCAGGCAGCAGGCATCCCGCTATCCGGCCGCCGATGTCGAACGAATCTACGCCACCGCCCGTGCGAACCCGGAACGCAACCCGGTGATCCTCATCCATGGTTTCACCGGGGCCAAGATCGTGCGTTCTACCGACGGAGCCACGGTTTGGGGGGCGTTTTTCACCGAGGATGCACCGTTGCCATCCAGCCCCGATGGCCTGAGAGCTATGGCGCTCGACATCGACGGGCTCCCGTCCCCGATTCGGTCGGAAGACCTTCTCTACATTCGGGATGATTCCCACGCCTCGGAGCTCCTCGAAAGAGCCCACGCCGGAGCCGTTGTCGCCAAGGTCTCCTTCGGGATCTACGCCAACATGGTCAAGATGGTGGAAAGCGCGGGCGATGCGCCGTGCCGGCACGTCGATCAGCCCGCCGAATCGTCGGCCTCACCGGCCTGCTTCACCTTCTTCTACGACGGCGTCAGGATAATGTGGGCAACGCCATCGCCCTGGGCCGTTTCATCGACAAGGCCAAACGCCAAGTTGCCGCCAACCGGACCGAATTCGGATCGCTACGCACCGATCCCGTCCGGTTCGACATTCTCGCCCACTCCATGGGCGGACTGATCACGAGGTACTACCTGCGCTATGGCGCCAAAGATGTGCTTGGAGAAACCAACCCCGCCATCACCTGGGCGGGCGCCGAGAACACAAGCCGGGCCATCCTCATCGCAACGCCGAACTTCGGCGCCATGCAGGCCCTCAAGGAGCTGGTCACCGGTGTCAAATACCCCGTCGTCAAATATGAACAGTCCTTGCTGGCCACCTACGTTTCGCTCTACCAGATACTCCCCAGAGAAGAACACGAGCTGTGGTTCGACGCCACGGGCGGGCTGATGCCGTACTCGTACATGCGGGCCGATCTCTGGTTGGACAATCAGTGGGGACCGTTCGAAGACAATCAGGACCGCCATCTCGAGGTGCTCTTTCCCGACGCCATGACGCACGCCGAGAGGGTGGCCCGGATGGCGGAGTTCATGGATGCGGCCTTCGAACGGGGACGGCGATTCATGGCCGCACTCGATCGCCACCCGGAGACGCCGCCACCGAGCCCCTTGATCCTCTTTGCCGCAGACGCATCGCCCACGTTGGAGCATGCGGTGATTGCCAAAGACAAGAACGGGCGGGTCTTTTTCCAGTTCAAGCCGAGAAAGAAGCTGAACCAGCCCGGAGACGGACGGGTGACCCGGGTTTCGGCTCTGGCCGACGAACGCGCCGTGAGCGATCTTCGCGGTTGGCTGAGTTCGCCGATCCCTTGGACCCAGACCTTCTTCCTGACCGATTCCCACACCTCGATGTTCGGCAACCCGACGTTCCAGAACAATCTGCTGCATCTCCTGCTCGACCGGCCGCCTTGAGGAGTGCAACATGAGCTTCCTGCAAAAAACGAGAGAGCGGCCAAATTCGATGAGGTTCGGGACATCGCCCGCGGGGACGCGGGCGCTGCAAAGTCGCGAGCACCTTTGTCGCGCAGGTGTCCCCGCCTGCGATTGATCGTTCTCGCCAGGCACTCACCCATGTCACCCTGAGCGAGCGAGTACCGCCCCCCAAACATGTCACCCTGAGCGAGCGAGTACCGCCCCCCAAACATGTCATTCTGAGCGAACGAGTCCGCGAGAGAGTCGAAGAATCTCCCGATGGTGCGCGGATCGCTCCAACCTTCTGCGGGACGATGACGGCTGGAGCGATCTCCAAACCCTGAGGGGATTCTTCGACTCGCTACGCTCGCTCAGAATGACAGGTGTTTGGGCAGCTCCCGTCATTCCATAAGTAGCAGAGGCCTCGCGGCTTGGCGGCGCTCGGGGTGTCATGTCGGGGTGACCGCTCTCGTGGCTGGATTCTCGAATTTTGCAAGGGGCTCGCGTGGCAACTTTCGGCACTGTTCATCTCAGCGGGAGGCTCGGCCTGCTAGGATCTGTCGGGAAGACAAAGGAGATCAAGCCATGAACAGCACTTTTTCGGTGCGAAGTCTCGCGCTATGGGTGGCACTCGCCGTCGTCTTGGTGCCGACAGCGGCCTGCGGCCAAGGATCGAGCTCGCCGGCGACTAGTGTCGACTCGCCGAGCTCCGACAACCAGGGAGAATCCACGCGACCCGAAGAGCGGTTCGAGTTCACCTCCTACACCGAGGTCGGCACGCTCTTCGAGGAGCTCAACTACACGCCGGAGGCGTGGCAGGCGGGGATCCGCGAGGTGCCGAGGGTCTATCTCACGACCATCGCGCCGAGGTGGCGGGACCGGGTGTCGAAGGAGGTCACGGTGCTGGAGAAGAAGCGGATCTTCTTCCGTTCGTTGGCGCCGCTCGTGCTGCGCTCCAACGAGTTCATCCTGCGCGACCGCGCCCGGCTCGAGGAGATTCGCCCTCGCGTCACCGGCGGCGGGGACCTCAGCGCCGACGACCGGCTGTGGCTGACCGAACTCGCAGTCGCCTACGGCGTCGTCAAGGACGCTGACGCCACTGTCGACGCCGCGGTCCTCGACGAGCTCCTGGTCCGGGTCGACATCGTCCCGGTGTCGCTGGCCCTGAGCCAGTGCGCCGAGGAGAGCGGTTGGGGGACCTCGCGCTTCGCCGCGGAGGGCAACGCGCTGTTCGGCCAGTGGTCGTGGGGCGGCAAGGGCATCAAACCGCAGCAGCAGCGCGAGGGCATGGGCGACTACCGGATCGCGGCCTTCGAAACACCGCTGCAGTCGGTCATGGCCTACATGCGGAACCTCAACACCCACGACGCCTACGCCGGACTGCGGGCGCGACGCGCCGAGCTGCGGGCGAAGGGCGAGCGGATGAGCGGCTGGGAGCTGGCGAAGACCCTCGACAAGTACTCGGAGCGGGGCGCCGGCGTACGTCGAGTCGCTGCACGGCATCATGCGGGTCAACCAGCTCGATCCCGCCGACGACGCCTTCCTCGGCGACGGCCCGACCATCTGGCTGATTCCGATCGGTGAAGGTGCCGAGTAGTTCCCTTCGGGTCGGGCTCGCCACGATCGCATTGATGTTTGCGAGCGGCGTGGCTCCGGCCTCCGACGAGGCGGTGGTGCTCATGTACCACCGGTTCGGCGACGACCGCTACCCATCGACCAATATCCGCGTCGAGCAGATCGAAGCGCAGCTCGAATACCTCGCCGACCACGGTTTCACGGTGGTGCCGCTCGCCGACGTGCTGGCGGCCATCCGCGGTGACGGCGAGCTGCCCGATCGTGCGGTCGCCATCACCATCGACGACGCCTACCGGTCGGTCTACACCGTCGGCTACCCGCGTTTCCGAGAGCGTGGGATGCCCTTCACCGTCTTCGTCGCCACCGATCCCGTCGATGGTGGTCAGGCGGACTTCATGACCTGGGACCAGATGCGCGAGATGGCGGAGCACGGCGCCACGTTCGCCAACCACGGCTCGACCCACGACTCGGTCATCGAGCGTCGTGGCGACGAGAGTCGTTCGGCTTGGCTCGCGCGGGTTCGTGCCGACGTCGTCAAGGGAGCGCGCCGGCTGGCCGCGGAGCTCGAGCCCCTCGAGGGGGTCTTTGCCTACCCGTATGGCGAGTACGATGAGGCGACGGCGGGAGTGATCGCCGACCTCGGGTTGATCGCCTTCGGCCAGCACTCAGGTGCGGTCGGGCCCCTGAGCGATACACGGGCATTGCCGAGGTTCCCCATTGCGGAGGCGTTCGCCGACCCCGACGAGTTCGCGGTCAAAGTGTCGAGCCGGCCGCTGCCGGTGGCGAGCGTGATGCCGTGGGACCCGGTCACTTCATCGCGTCGGCCGAGAATCGAGGTCACCCTCGCCGACACCGACGCCCGTCTCGATCGGATCGCCTGTTTCGTCAGCGGCCAGGGCGAGGTCGCGGTCGAATGGCTCGAGCCGCGCCAGCGATTCGCCGTCGCTCCGAAGAACGACCTGCCCTTCGGGAGGAACCGGGTCAACTGCACCGCACCGGCGGCCGAGGGCGGCCGATTCACCTGGTTCAGCCACCCCTGGGTCGTCCGACCCGCCGCGGAGTGATGATCGCCGCCGGATCCGCTCCGGCGGCGAGTGGGCTCACTCCTCTTCGGTGGCGGCGTCCGGGGCCTCCATCTCAGCGTCGGCCTCGGCCTGGGTCTTACCCGCCTCATCGAGCATCTGCTTCACTTTCGCGATCGTGGCCTCGGCCTGCTGATTGAGCGCGGCCGCCTCGTCTTCGAGATCGGCGATGGCTTCGAGCGAAAGATCCCGGCCGAGAAAGAGAATCTGATCGTTGAGATCTTGAATGACCGGGGCGAACTCCTGGCCGGCCGCGGTCAGGGTCTCTCCGAGCGACGCGTAGCGTTGTTGCGCGGCTTTCATCCGGCCGGCGCTCTTCTCACGCAAGCTCTCGCTCGAGATGCTCGCCAGGTCCTGCTCCCAGGCCTTGAAGAACTTGTCCGCCTCCTTGCCGAGTGCGGCCACCTGTTTCTTGGAGCCGTCGATCTTCTTTTCGGTCGATTTGAGATCGCCGACCAGCTTCTTGTAGGCCTTTTGGTTGTCCTTGGCTTCGCCGTTGATGATCGAGTTGTAGCCGGTCAGCAGCGAACCGAGGCTGCCGAGCGAATCCTGCACCGCCGCCTTTGAAGCCTCCCCGGCCTTTTCTAGGCTCGCGGTCTGCTTCGCGCTCTTCTTCGACTGCGCCAGTGCGGTCGTCGAAGCGAAGACCAAGCACAGAGCGATCGCCCATGTCGCCAGAAAACCGATCCATCGAACCCTAGATCTCATGACGGACCTCCCTCGGATTTGCTGATTGCCCAGTATACGCCGACACGGCGAAACCTTCCGTTCAGTTTTGGCAGAGGTGCGAAAGCAGTCGGCTCGAAGCAATCTGGACGTCCTAAGCTCAACCTGCTCGTCTGTGTTTCATCATCGGTTTCGTTCTTCTTTCGCACCTGATCTCGATGCAATTGAACGAACACGCGGTCACCCCGAACGCCGCATGGGCATCAGCCACCAAGTCTCTTCGACGGCACCGCCCTTCGTGAGTCGCGGTGGATCATTGCGGGCCAGCCTAGTTGACGGGATTGTACGTGTACTTCTGACCCGCGATCGTCGCGGCGTACATCAGGCCGCCTTTGGCCATGGTGAAGATGGCCATGCCGTCCTGGTACTTCGCGCCCGCAGCCGCCTTCTCGCCCTTCTTGGTGGCGCTGGCGGTGGCGCTGGCTCCCTCGGTGCTGGCCTTGGCCTCCGCCGTCGCCTGGACCGCGATCGCCGATGCGGAAGCCGCGAACTCGAAGTTGCCTTTGGTGAAGCGGTTCAGCGCACCCTCGTTCTGGAAGAAGATGATCTGACTGTAGGCCTGTCCCCCGGCCTGGGCGCCGATCGAGATATCGGTCGTCGAGGTGAAGCCGATGACCTTGCCGCCGCGGTACACCTGACCCTTGCCGTGCGACGCTCCGATTCCAAGACCACCCTCGCCGATTGTCGGAAACACGGCGTAGCCGTAGGCGCTCCCGAAGAAGGGCGAGACGACCGAAATTTGTTTGAAATCGTTGATCGTACTGGAATAGTCCTTGATCTCCCTGGCCTCGGCGGTTGGGGCCAACGATCCCAGCAGGAACACCACGGCGACTGCAACATAACGCTTCCACATAGACTTACTCCTTGCAGGTGCGGGCACGCGCCCGTTTCGTGAACGATGGACAGCCGATTGCCTCGTTCGTATTAGTGTCTCCGTTTCCTTCCGCACAGACTAGCAGACTCCGACGGCGGCAATAAAGGTTGCCGCAGAAGCGCTCCGGTCGACTGATCAAGCCATGGTCGTGACCGGGGGCCAGCTATCCTAAGTGACCTACAATCCCGCCAACTGCAAACCGTCGATCAGGTCGTCGACGAGCGGTTCGATCTTGATGCCTCTGCGTATCAGCTCGCGGGCGCGGGCTGCGAGGTCCGGCTTCTGTCCGAGCGCCGCTTCTACGTGGGGCTGCGCCTCGTCTTTCCGGCCGAGCTTGCCGAGCATGGCGGCCTGTGCAACATCATCCCAGTAGCCGATGAACGGGAGGTGCTTCGTGGTCTCGGTCAGCGCTCCCTCGTAGTCGTGCTCGAGTATTCGGCGAAGGACGTACCCGGAGTGAAACCAGCGAGGGTGACACGGGCAGACCGCGATCGCCCGGTCGAGCAGCGCCAGACCGCGATCGAAATCACCCTGCATCGCATGGAAGTAGCCGATGGCGCCCACCGTGTAGGGGGAGTTGGGGTTGAGCGCCAGGGCGATCTCGGACTCTTCGCGGAAGCTCTCGGAGTCCTCCGCCAGATAGCTGGCATAGGCGAGGATCATCCGGGCGAGCTGCGAGCCCGGCTCGAGAAACAGGCCCCGCCGTGCGTACTCGAGAGCGGTGTCGAGAGGATTCTCACAACCCGGCGTGTCGAAGGTGTACATCTGGCCGTGCAGCGACGCCAACGCCGACCACACGGGGCCGTACTCGCGTTCTCGCTCCGACGCGGCCCGAAGTGCGTCGAGGCACGCCGCAGCGGTTTCGGGGGTCGGTGCGATCTGGTGGTTGTAGTACAGCAGGATCGCCTCGTAGGTTCGAAGGTCGGACGGCGACTTCTTGCGGGACTCCGCCGACAGTCGGCGCGCGATGATGCCGAACTCGCTGGCGATGGCGGCGACGACGCTCTGGGCGATCCGCTCCTGAGTATCGATGAGCCGGCTGGCGTCGACCGGGTGGCTGTAGGCTTCGGCCCACACCTGCTTCCCGGTCGTCGTGTCGATGAGCTGCATGGCGACCTTGACGGTCTGCGGATCTCGTCGGACCGTCCCCTGGAGAATGAATCGGGCGCCGATGGTCCTGCCGAGCTCGACCGGGTCGGCCGGCAGCACCCCGGGCTTCGGCTCCTGGTGGCACGAGATCACGGCGATGTCCTGGAAGCGACTCAGCTCGGTGGCGAGGTCCTCGACCAGACCGACCGTGAAGAAACGCTGCTCGGGGTCATCGGAGAGGTTGACCAGGGGCAGCACCGCCACGGATGGTCCGGTCGGTGAACCGACCGGCTTTCCGGCATCCATCGAAGATCTCGATCGACGGCGTTCGGGCGCGGCGTTCTGCGCTCTGAAGTAGGGGATGTACCGGCCCTTTGGGATGTCGATGACGATCGGGTCGCGCCCTCCCGCCACCAGGTAAAAGCGCTCGAGAGCGCGGCGCAGGCGGCCCGCCTGGATGCGGACGACGGGATCCTGCGCGGCGTCGAAGTCGTCCCCTCGGGCAAAGACCCGGGTCGCGATGGTGTAGCCCTTGAGCCGGCTGGCGCGGCCGGCGAGCTTCTCCTCGACGACGAAGCGCAAAAAGTCCCGCATCTTGTCGGTCGCATGGAACTCGCGGTGGGTGAGGATGCGATCGAGCTGGGCGCGGATGGCAACGTGGGCGAGACCGCTGCGCGGATCCACCTCGGGCGGTGTTGCTGTGGTCTTGATCGCGTCCTTCACTCGGCACCATTCCCCAACTCTGGTCTGTTTCAACTTGAAAGGATAGCAAACTGTAGGCTACATCGCTTTACTGTAGGTCCCTGTTCTCAATGCACCGGCCGCGCCAATCTTGGCACCAGTCAGTGCCAGATCTTTGCGACAGATCAACCAAGCGAGGCGTTCCAGCCGGGAGGCGTCGGTGAAATCCAAGAGCGCAACGCTCTCCATGATTCAGGCCCGGTTTCCGGGCCGTGAGCGGCTGATCGAGCACGCCTTCGGTGAGAATCGGTCGTTCCGCGAGCTCTGCGTGGACTACCGCAGGTGCGCTTCGGCCGTCGATCGGTGGCACCGGCAGAACGGGATTGGGACCACCTCTCGTCACCAGGAATATACCGAGCTGCTCGAGGAGCTCGGCCTCGAGATCCAGGATTGGCTCGACGCGACGGAATCTGTTTCGATGCAAGCGAAGAATCGACAACCACTGTGATGGACCGAAGGAGGTCGAGATGCTGAATCGGAAACTCGTGAGTTTCAATGGGGTGCGTGCCGGCGTCCTGCTCGTTGGTCTGTCGGTGGTCGCCGGGTGTGCGAGCGCCCCGGCCGGGACCGAGACGAGCCCACAGGCGGCCGTGTTCTCCTACGACGAGGCGACGTTCTCAGCGGCGAAGCCCTGGACGGCAGCGGAGTTTCAGAACGATCCGGAAGAGTTTCAATTCGTCATCATTGGCGACCGTACCGGCGGCGCCAATGTGGCGCACACCTTCAAGCTCGCCATCGGTCAGCTCAACCTGCTGCAGCCGGAGTTCGTCATCAACGTCGGCGATTTGATCGAGGGCTACAGCGATGACAAGGCGGAGCTGAATGCCGAGTGGGACGAGATGGACGCCATGCTCAGCGAGCTCAAGATGCCGTTCTTCCGCACGCCGGGCAACCACGATATCGCCAACGACGTCGCGAAAGAGGTGTGGCTCGAAAGGCACGGTGCCACGCGCTATGACTTCGTCTACAACAATACGTTGTTCCTGGTCCTCGACAGTGAAGATCCGCCTCGCACGCCTCCCGTGGGCATCAAAGAGAAACTCGACGAATACAACCGGCTGCAGACAGCGGATCCGGCGAAGGCAAAGACCATGTTGGCCGAGTTCATGGCGGACGAATCAGTCGTCGCCGGGCTTGGCAAGCCCGTTGACTTCAGTGACGAGCAGATTGCCTGGATCGAGGACACGCTGGCGCAAAACCCCGACGTGCGTTGGACCTTTCTGTTCCTGCACGACCCGGTCTGGGAAAACCCGTCCGAGAGCTTCAAGGCAATTCAACAGGTGCTCGAGGGGCGAGACCACACCTTTTTTGCAGGGCACCTGCACTACTACGATTACGACGACATCGATGGAGTCGAGCACATCACGATGGGCCCCGCAGGTGCCTCCTTCCACCAGGAAGGCCCCGGCAACGTGGATCACATCATGTGGGTGACCATGACCGAAGACGGGCCCGAGATCGGCAACATCGCGCTCAAGGGGATCTTCGACCGCAAGGGTCTGGACCCCGAGCTCTTCGGCGCCTACGACCGCAAGGGTGCGGAGTAGACATTCGTGAAACCGCCAGCGGTTTTTTCGGCTGCGCTCGCCCTGGTCGTCCTGTGGTCGGTTTCCGCCACTGCCCAGGAGCTGACCCCGCGCGCCTACTGGCCGTCGCCCGAAGGGACCAAGGTCGCGGTTTTCGGGTACTCGCACGTCGAGGGAGACGTCCTTTTCGATCCGTCGATTCCGCTGTACGGCGTCGACTCCAACATCCGCACCGGGATTCTGGCCTACCTCCAGACCTTCAGCCTGGCCGGGAGGACGACCAACGTCGTCATCGAGCTGCCGTACTCGTGGGGAACCACCCAAGGCCTCGTCGACGAGACGCCGGGTCGTCGGGACTTATCCGGCTTCAACGACCTCGGCCTGACCCTGTCGGTCAACCTCCTCGGCGCGCCGACCATGACGCCGCCCGAGTTTCAGGCTCTGCGGGCCGACCCGCATCTGATCCTCGGCGCCAGCCTCAAGATCCGGGCGCCGACCGGGCAGTACGATGGCGACCGGTTGATCAATGTCGGCGCCAATCGCTGGGCGGCCAAGCTCGAGCTCGGCTCGGTGATTCCGCTGCGGCCCAAGTGGCTGCTCGAGCTCTCGGCCGGGTCATGGTTCTTCACCGACGATGACGATTTTCTGGTGGGCAAACGGGAGCAGGAGCCCATCCACGCGTTTCAGTTTCATCTCGTGCACCGGTTCAAGCCCGGGTTCTGGGCATCGCTGGATGCCAGCTACTTCACCGGTGGGCGCCAGACCATCGGCGGCAACGAGCTCGTCGACGTGCAGCACAACTCACGGATCGGGGCGATGGTCGCGGTGCCGTTTCGCGGCCGTCACGCGATCAAGCTCGGGTACTTCATCGGCGTCCGCACCGAGTACGGCAGCGACTTCGACCAGTTCCTGCTGAGCTACCAGGTGCTGCTCAACAAGGGGCCCAAGACTCCGAGGAATCCGTGATGACGTCCCACGATTCCGCCATCAGGGGGGCTCGACAAACGCTGAAAGGATAAGGAGACAACCATGAAGAGAACGCTCTCGATCTCAGTCGCAGCAGCGGCAACACTGTTCATCGGCGCCGGTTTTGCCGCCGCCCAGGAGATCCTGCCGTTTCCGGAGACGCCATCGGCCAGCTACGCCGGGCGAACTCTGCAGGAGTCGACGCATCAATGGAGGAAGACGCCGCAACGCCTGCCCGACGACGCGCCCAACATCGTCATCTTCATGACCGACGACGCCGGGTTTTCGAACCCCGAGGTCTTCGGCGGTCCGGTGCACATGCCGACCATGGACAAGCTCGTCAGCGAGGGCATCACCTACAACGCCTTCCACACCACCGCCATGTGCTCACCGACACGCGCCGCACTGATGACCGGCCGCAACCACCACCGGGTCGGCTACGGCACCATCGCCGAGCTCGCCGCCGACTGGGACGGGTACTACGGTGCCATTCCCCGCTCGGCGGCGACGGTGGCCCAGGTGCTCGGCGCCTACGGCTACTCCACCGCTGCCTTCGGCAAGTGGCACAACACGCCGATCGACACCCTGACGCCGTCGAGCCTCAAGGACCAGTGGCCCACCGGTCTCGGGTTCAACTATTTCTACGGTTTCATCGCCGGTGAGACCTCGCAGTACGAGCCGCGCCTGTTCGAGAACACCAACCCGGTCGAACCGCCGCACGACCCGGAGTACCACCTCACTGTGGACATGGCCGACCACGCCATCACCTTCATGCGCGAGCAGCAAGCGCTCCATCCCGAACGGCCGTTCTTCCTCTGGTTCACCCCGGGTGCGGTGCACGGTCCCCACCAGGTTCAGAAGGAGTGGGCGGACAAGTAGACGGGAAGTTCGATCAGGGTTGGGAGAGAGCTGCGCGAGGAGACCTTCCGGAGCCAGAAGGAGCTCGGCTGGATCCCCGAGGACGCCGTCAACACCCCCATCGATCCCGACCATGGAGAAGTGGGAGGACATCCCGGAGTCCCAGCGACCGTTCCAGACCCGGCTGATGGAGGTGTTCGCCGGATTCCTCGAGCACACCGACGTCCAGTACGGCCGGCGTCGTCGACGAGCTCGAGAACCTCGGCATCCGCGACAACACCGTCATCATCTACATCCACTCGGACAACGGCGCTTCGGCCGAGGGCATGATGGGCACGATCTCCGAGCTGCTCGCCCAGAACGGAATGGTCTCGACCATTGACGAGCACATCGAGGTGCTGAACCGTGACTACGGCGGTCTCGACGCCCTGGGCGGGCCGTTGCTCGACACCGATGTATCACCACGGCTGGGCCTGGGCGGGCGATTCGCCCTTCCAGAGCACCAAGCTCGTCGCCGGTCACTTCGGCGGCACGCGCACGCCGCTGGTGATCTCCTGGCCCGCGCGCATCGCACCCGACAAGACGCCGCGCGGCCAGTTCCACCACGTCAACGACATCGCGCCGACGATCTACGAGATCCTGGGTATCACGCCGCCGCACATCTTCAACGGGGTGGAGCAGATGCCCTTCGACGGCGTCTCCATGGTCTACACCTTTGACGATGCGCGAGGCGAAGGGACGCAAGACGACCCAGTACTTCGACCTCGTCACGAGCCGGGGGATCTACCACGACGGTTGGTTCGCAGCGGTGCCGGGCCCGCGCAAGCCCTGGGTGCCGGGCCTGCAAGGCGTGCCGACCTGGGAATCCGGACGACGACACATGGGAACTCTACAACCTCGCCGAGGACTACTCCCAGGCCAACGACCTGGCCGCGGAGATGCCGGACAGACTGCGCCAGATGCAGGACATCTTCACGGTGGAGGCCGGCAGCAACAACGTCTTCCCGATCGGCGGCGGCCTCTACACCACGGTGTTCGCGCCGCAGGAGCTCAAGGCCAGCACGCTGACCGAATGGACGTTCTGCGAGGGTCAGACGCGGGTACCGGAGTCCATGGCGCCGAAGTTCGCCAGCGGCTTTTCGACGCCACGCCGTCATCGAGGCCGAGCTGCCCGAAAAGGCGAGCGGCGTGCTCTACTGCGTCGGCGGCATCTCGGCGGGATTCACCGTCTACATGGACGAAGGCTTCCTCAAGGCCGAGTACAACGCCATGACCCTGAACCGGTTCAAGATCGCGTCGGATCGGCCGCTCGACGAGGGTGCAGGCGACGATCGAGGTCGACTTCCGATATCGACAGCCCGAGCGCGAAGGACCGGCGACGGTCACCTTCACGGTCGACGGGCGAGCAGGTCGGCCAGGGCCGGATCGGTCGCTCCGTGCCGGGCGTGTTCACGGCGTCCGAGACCTTCGACGTCGGCATGGATCTCGGCTCACCGGTGTCGCTGGACTATCACGAGCGAGCGCCGTTCGCGTTTGACGGCACGATCGAGAAGATCCACATCCGGTATCCCATGCCGGAGGAACCCGCAGACACTGAGGTTGTCGGGGACTGAGGGACGCGGATGCGATTGAGTGAGGAGGAGAAGATGGAGTTGCAGGCTGTTGGAATGGGGGCAATCATGCTTGGACTCCTGTGCGCCGGCGAGTCAGCTGGAGCGCGCCCATACCTCGCCTATCTGGTATTCGCCGTGGGGCCCGTTGTTAAAAAGTAACTGGATCGATTCCCGATTCTGTTGAATTGAAAAGGAGAAAAGGAGAACGATGATCTACAAGAGGAAACAGGCCGCAGTCATCACCGTCGCTGTGGTCGTGGCGGTGTTCGCGGGCCTGCCGGCTTTGGCCCAGGAGCCTCCCGATGAAGGCGCGGGTGGTCAGGCCGACCTGGCCCAGGACCTGACCAACCCGGTGGCCGATCTGCTGACCATCCCGATCCAGATGAACTACGACCAGAACATCGGGCCCGCCGACGACGGCTGGAAGCTGCAGACCAACATCCAGCCGGTGCTCCCGTTCGATCTGAGCGACGACTGGAACCTGATCACCCGCACCATCATGCCGGTGATCTGGCAGGACGAGATCGTTCCGGGGGCGGGTCGCAGTTCGGGCTCGGCGACATCACGGTCAGCCTTTCGCCTCCCCGAAGAAACCGACGAACGGCGTGATCTGGGGCGTCGGTCCGATCCTCTATCTCCGGACGGCCACGGACGAGCTGCTCGGCGCCCAGAAGTGGGGGGCGGGGCCCTCCGCCATCGCGCTGACCATGCGCGGGCGGTGGACCCTGGGCGCGCTCGCCAACCACGTGTGGTCGTTTGCCGGCAACGACCATCGGGACGACCTCAACAACACCTTCGTGCAGCCGTTCCTGGCGTACACGACGCCCACCGCCTGGACCGTCTCGTTCCAGTCAGAGACCACCTACAACTGGGATATCCCGAAAGTGGTCGGTGCCGGTCAACGTGGCGGTTGCCAAGCTGGTGATGATGGGCAAGCTCCCCGTCAGCCTGCAGGCCGGCGTCGGCCGCTGGCTGACCTCCCCCGACTCCGGCCCGGACGGCTGGCGCTTCCGCCTGCAGGCCAACTTCGTGCTGCCGAAGCCGTGAGGGCTCGTGGAATCAGGGAGAACCTGCCATGAAGCCCCGATTCACCACCGGCATCCTGCCAGGCAGAGGCGGTTGCCGACGAGCTGCTGACGTTCGACGGCGTGGCGCCGACCCTGGCGAACTATCTCGGCGTCAAGCCGCCGTCGGGATCGATCGGGAACTCCCTGGTCGAGGTGCTTCCACACCGAAAAACAACCCTGATCCACTGAAGGAGGAACGTATGAAATTTCAAGGACTTGCCGTTTCGTTGGCCGTCGCTGCAATCGTGCTCGGGGCCTCGGGATGCGGAAAGACCGAGGCGCCGACCGCCACCGGTGGGCTGACCGACGCCGAGATCGACAACATCGTCCGACGGTCGTACCAGTACGTCGCCATGTACAACGTCAACAACAAGTTCGCGATGAAGCAGGGCGGGTGGAACACCGTGGATGCGGACACCGTACTCAAGGACCACACCATGCGCGAGATCGCGCGGCCGAACAACGACACGCTCTACATCTCGGCGCTGCTCGACCTGAGGAAGGATCCGGTGATCCTCGAGATGCCGGCCCTCGACTCGGACTACGTTTCGCTCATGGTCACGGGCTATGACCACCACGTGAACATTCCCATGGCGACGCGCCTCGGTGATTTCGGCAAGCCGGAAAAAATCCTGTTCTACACCGAGCGTACCGAGGGCTACGACGGTGAGCCCGTCGAGGGCGTCGACCGGGTCTTCGAGGCCACCGGCGACTTCATCTCCGCGGTGCTGCGGATCATGCCCCATGCCAACGACGAGGAGCGGTTCAATCGCATCGTCCAGCAGATGGAGCAGGTACGCATCGAAACCCTGCCCGAGTTCCGCGGGGAACCGGCGAAGCCGCTCGATGACATCGAGTTCCCCGCCGTTGGTCAGCGGGATGCGGACATCTTCGGCGATAACCTGCTGGAGGTGATGCAGTTCGTGTTCAATTACACCACCTTCGATGCGAACAACGAACTCGACCAGGCGCTATTGGCCGCCTACGGGCCCCTGGGCGTTGTGCCGGGCCAGCCCTACGACGCGGCCGAGGTAGCGACGATCGACGGCGCGAAATTCCGCGAGGTCTCCGAGCGAATCTTCGCCGAGGAGATGGCCAGGATAACCGACGAGGCATTCGTCAAAGAGCAAACCATCGGCAAGTTCGAACCCAAGGGAGAGACGCCCCTGGAACTGCTGCTGTTCCAGTCCGTTCTTGGCCCCATCGGGATGCCGGCTGGCGAGGCGGTCTATTTCGCGCTCAACGCCGTGGACGGCAAACCGCTCAATGCGATGAACGACTACGTGATCCGCATGACCGCGGACGAGCTTCCGCCCACCGACGTGTTCTGGTCGCTCACGCTTTACGACCTCCAGAACGGGTTCTTCATTCCCAATGACCGCAGGAAGTACAGCGTGGGAGAAAATGCCGGCATGCAACTCGACGAGCAAGGCGGCATCGCGGTCTACGTCGCGGCCGAGCAACCCGGGGGCGTGCCCGAGGAAAACTGGCTGCCGATCAATCGCAAGGATGAAGACATTGATGTCACGCTTCGCATCTACGTGCCGGACCTCGAAGCGCTCGAGTCATGGGAGCCGCCAGCAGCGGAACGGATTGAAGCAAGGTAACGCGTGATTGCCAGGTGATGTGACGGTAAGCAACATGCGAATCCAGACAATTTTCGTTTTCACGGCACTCATCGTTGCAATGGCGATCGCCCCCGGTTTCCCGGTGCTGGCCGCGGACGCTCCCGAAGTGACGATTCAGAATTACGTCCGTGCGGAGACCGACCTCCAGATGCGGAACGATGTCGAGAACATCGACGCGTTCGGAAAGTTCGCTCACGTGAGGGAAGCCCACGATGTCACCAACCGGGACACGATTCGTCCCAACCGGGACACGCTCTATTCCTGGTCGGTCACGCTTTACGACGTCGACAACGGTTTCTTCATCCCCAACGACCGCAAGAAGTACAGCGTCGGCGCCAACGCCGGCATGAAGCTCGACGACGACGGCGGGATCGAGATCTACATCGCCGCCGAAAAGCCGCCGGGCGTCCCGGAGGAGAACTGGCTGCCGATCAATCGAGAAGACACCAACATCGGACCGATCATGCGCCTCTATGAACCCGACTTGGGGCGCTTCAGAACATGGGCCCCGCTGTGGCGGAGAAGCTCGGCGGCGAGGCGGCTTGAGCAACTCGAAGGCATCAACAGAGGGTGTGCGAGGGGTGAGACCCAGTGATTGCAGGCGATCGGGCGTTGATCGTCGCCGTGCTGCTCGTGCTGGGTGCCGGTTCAGCGGATCGGCGACGAGCCCTGAAGGCGAACAGCCCGAGGCGCCGGTCGCCGACATCGACGGTCGGCGCCGTTCGAGTCCTTCGACGCCGAGCTCCGGCTCGACCGGGAGTGGGTCGGCGATCTCGACGGCATGGTGGAGCGAGGGTACGTCCGCGCGCTGGTGGTCTACTCGCTGGGCCAGTACTTCCTCGACGGTGCCACCCAGCGAGGCGTCACCTACGAGGTGCTCACCGAGTTCGAAAGCTTCCTCAACGTGCGCCTGGGCCGGAGGACGGTCAAGGTCGGGGTGCTGATCATCCCGGTGCAGCGGGACGAGCTGCTCCCTGCGCTGGAGCGTGGGCTCGGGGACATCGCCGCCGCCAACCTCACGATCACCGACGCCAGGCTCCAGCAGGTCGAATTCTCGAACCCTCTGATGACCGATGTTCGGGAGCTGGTGGTCACCGGCCCGGCTGGAGAAGGGGTGCGGTCACTGGACGATCTCGCGGGCCGCGAGGTCTACGTCCGGCGATCCTCGAGCTACTGGGAGAGCCTCGAGAAGCTCAACGAGAACCTCCGGTCGAGGGGCCTGAGGCCGGTCGAGATGGTCCCCGCCGAGGAGTTCCTCCAGGATGAGGACCTGCTGGACATGGTCAACGCCGGGCTGCTGCCCCTGACCATCGTGGACAGCCACAAGGCCAGCTTCTGGGCCGGGATCTTCGACAACATCAAAGTCCACGACGATCTGGCGGTACGCACGGGAGGGAGGATCGCTTGGGCCTTCCGCAAGGGCAGCCCGCAGCTGGCCGAGACGGTCAACGCCTTTGTCAGCGCCCACAAGCAGGGGACCCTGAAAGGGAACGTGGTCCTCAATCGCTACCTGAAGGACACGAAATGGGCGCGCAACGCGCTGGCCGGCGAGGACGGCGCGCGCTTCGAGCGCACGGTTGGCATCTTCAAGACGTATGGCGGTCAGTACCTCTTCGACCACCTGATGCTGGCCGCGCTCGCCTACCAGGAGTCGCGGCTCGACCAGTCGGTGCGCAGCAAGGCCGGTGCGGTCGGGGTCATGCAGCTGCTGCCGTCCACGGCCGCCGATCCCAACGTGGGAATCCCCGACATCTCGAACGTCGACAACAACATCCACGCCGGGACCAAGTACCTGCGCTTCCTGCGCGACCGCTACTTCTCGGACCCCGCGATCGATCCCATCAACCAGACGCTGCTCACCTTCGCCGCCTACAACGCCGGCCCCGCGAGGGTGGCGCAGCTGCGCGAGGAGGCGTCCCGGAACGACCTCGATCCGAACGTCTGGTTCGGCAACGTGGAGCACGTGGCGGCGCGCCGAGTCGGCCGCGAGACCGTGCAGTACGTCTCGAACATCGCCAAGTACTACGTGGCCTATGTGCTGGCACGCCACTTCGAGGTTCGGGAAGACGAATGGCCGCAATGATTGATTGAATGGAGGAAACCATGAAGACGAAATCCGAAATGTCCTGATCGTGAGCACCGTCTTCTGTCTGATCCTGTCGGCCGGGCCGCTCGCTGCGGAGGAAAGCTGGGAGAGCCTCAACAAGGACGCCAAACGGGCCGAGATCAACGAGGCCGCGAAGGAGGCCCTGGACGAGGTGCTCGCCAAGAGCGAGAACGCATCGGGATTGCACGCCAAAGCCTACGGTTGGGCGGCGTTCGACAACCTAAGATCGCGCTTCGGCTGTCCGGTGGCGGCGGCAACGGCGTGCCGTCGACAAGATCGTCGGGAGCGCGCACCTACATGAAGATGGGCACGGTCGGCGTTCGGCCTTCGGGATCGGCGCCCAGAAGTACCAGGTGGTCTTTCTGTTCCAGGACGAGAAGACCTTCAGGAACTTCGTCGACAAGGGATGGCAGGCCGATGCCGTCTGCGCAGGCCTTCGCCGGCACCGCGGGCGTAGGTGCTCAGACCGGGTTCGTCAACGGCATCGCCATCTACCAGGTCAACGAGACCGGTCTCATGGCCGCGAGCCGACATCGCCGGCACCAAGTACTGGAAGAACAAGAAGCTCAACTGACGGCGCGGGGAGTCGTGATCCCCACAGGACTCGAGATCGTGCCGGAGGAGCCGCAATGAAGCCGGTCATACGAGCTCTGATCGGCGCGGTTTTCGTCGCTGGTGCGGCGCTCGCGATGGTGTTCAGCTGTCCCGACGAGGACAACTTCGAGCGTTGGGCCGAAGGCGTTCGCTCGGCCCGAGACGGAGTCGGCGACGGAGAAGGCGAAGGGCAAGGCCTGTCGACCGAGGCGAAGTGGACGCCGACTATCAAGGTACACGCCAGTGGGCCACGGTCGACGCTTATCAGGGCACCACGAAGCAGGTTCGGTAGGGATCGCCGGAACGTGGTTTCGCGTGAGCGCGAGCCTGATCTCTGACGGCCACGGCCACGCCGGTTGCGGGCGGTGGTACATTCTCTGTCACCTCTTGGTGGTGAGGAAATATGAAGAACCTCATGGCTTGGCGCTCTGAGCGAGGCCGCCAACCGCCTTCGGCGTTGCGCAGGTGGGCGGTGCGGCTGGGATTGGCCTCTCAAGGCCTTCGAGGCGTCCTACCTGGTTGTGGGCAACCTCTGCCTCCGCCTGGGCTTCCTCGGAAGATCTCATCAACCGCCAACCGGAAGCGGTCTTCGTTTCGTGGGAGTGGGACACACGGCTGCCTTGCCGGGTTTTGCCACGCTGAAGGGCTTCGTCTACCGAGGCCAGACCATGGAGGGCGCGAACCTACGTCCACCTGGCCGAGGTCACCGGGCGCGTCAGCCTGATGGGTTTCGTGTCCAGGTCCGTCGATCTCCGGGGCGTGGATGCAGGGATGTGGACTTCAGGTTCCGTGAGCGGATCGACTATCCCTGTTGGGCCGAGGACGACGGCCGGCCCTTCCCCGACCCGCCGGCGAACCTCGAGTTCTTTGCCGAGATTCCCGGATTCGAAATCCCCCGAATCCACGACCCAGGACATCTACTCGTCGGACGACGATCCAAGCCGTGGACCTTCGGAATTCGCCAGGCACACCTCGAGGGTTCCGTTCCGTTTGCCCACAACGATCTTCGGATCAACGGAGTAGGATCCGCTACGGGGGGTTTGACGATCGTCCTCGGCGGGTCGAACGCGATCGACAGGGGGGTCATCCGGCTCGGCCCAGCCGAGGTCACCTGGGCGTCCAGGGAGCTGACCGACGATCTCGCTCTCGAGGTCGACGTCAACGTGAAGCCGTTTTCCCGCAGTGTGCACCGAGCTGTCGACGTCATGGAAGGGACCTCGGGCACGTTGACGGTGGCGGGTACCAACTCGAGCGGATTCGCGGTGAACATCGACTGCCCTTACCACCCTGCTGCCGGGGCAGGGCGTGCTCTCGCTCGAGTCCGGAATCGGCGAGCTGGAAGCTCGCCTCGAGAAGAGAGAGCGCAAGAGTGCCTCCGGGCGGTTGGATCTGGTCGCCGACGAGTGATTCTCGACGCGAGGAGATCCCGCTGCAGGGTGACCTGGAGGTGCACGCTTCACTGACGAAGGGAAATCTGGCGACCGGGACGTTCGAGTGTCGGGCTCGACCATTCGGCTCGACGACATCGCTCAGTCGGGAAGCTCCGAGAAGCAGCAGGGGAAGCTCGAACCGTGGTACGGCGACTTGGAGATGGAAGAGGGAATCCTCACGTTTGGCTCACCGATGACCATGCAACGGTCACGTCCGGATGGCGATGGAGGACACGAGGCCGGCGTTGATCGTGCTGCGGAAGCTCACCAACGAGATGAAGTGGCTGAATCTGACCCGGAACGTCAAGCAGCTCGACGGGACGATGGATCTGGGTTTCGGAGCGGGCTATCTGACCGTTGACAACCTCGACCTCGCCGGCGAGGGGGTCGAGATCCTCGGTTGGGTCCACATCCGCGACCAGATCAAGGATGGCAGGTTGTACGCCAGGCATGGCGTCAGAGCAGTCGGATTCGCCTTCGACCGGGGCGAGGGGAGGCTTGTCACGAAAAAGCCCCGTCGCTGGTTTGACGAACAGCAGGGCTCGCCGCCGACCGGCGGCTCACCCCGGTCCGGGTGAGGATGAACCGCGATGAGGACCGCCCTGAGGAAGCTCCGCTCGCTCGGGCCGGCAGTGGTCGTTTTGACTGCCGCATGCGCCACGCTGCCCACCGACTATCCACCGCCGCCGCCCAGCGTCGCGCTCGAGCCGGACCCCGCCACCACCATCGGCCGGACCGCGACCCGGTTTTCCGATCGAAACGGCGCCGGCACCTCCGGCTACCTCCCGATCGACCTCAACAGCGACGGCCTGCGGTGGCGGCTCGCGCTGGTCGACTCGGCAGAGCGGTCCCTCGACTTGCTGTACTACGTCTGGTACGACGATCACGAGCGGTCTGCTCCTGCTCGAGCACGTCATCGAGGCCGCCGAGCGCGGCGTCCGGGTGCGGGTGGTGGTCGACGACACGCTGTTCATCAATGGCAAGCAAGGGCCTCGCCAACCTCGACGCCCATCCCAACATCGAGATCCGGGTCTTCAACCCCTGGGCGAGCACGGAGCGCGCGAGGGCCTTCGAGACCGTCGGCCCGGGCGAAGAAGCTCAACACGCGCATGCACAACAAGCTGCTGATCGCGGACAGCCAGATGGCGATCCTCGGCGGTCGCAATATCGGCGATCATTACTTCGGGCTCCACCACAAGTACAACTTCCACGACCTCGACTGGTCGTCCTCGGTGACGAGGCGTCGAGTCGTCCGAGATCTTCGATCACTTCTGGAGCAGCGACCAGGTCATGCCGGTCAGCGCCTTCGTCGAGGAGCCGTCGTGGCAGGCCATCGAAGATGAGAGGGTCGAAATGCTGGACGAGTCTCCGCGGCGCCGACGAGCTGTCGGGGTTTCCCATCGAGCGCCGCGACTGGAACGATGAGCTCGCGGCCCTGGTGGATCGGATGTCCCCGGCACCTCGACGCTGGAGTACGACCGGCTGGTGACCGGAGACCGGGGAGCCTCCTACGACGGGGTCATCCGGCTGGCCGAGATCGTCGAGCAGGCGCAGCACGAGATGTTCATCCTCAACGCCTACATCATTCCCGGCGATCGGATGATGGAGATCCTCCGCGATGCCCGACGAGCGAGGCGTCCGGGTGCGGATGCTGACCAACTCACTGGCCTCGAACGACGTGCCGGCGGTGACCGCCAAGTACAAGAAGTACCGCAAGCCCCTGCTCGAGGCGGGGGTCGAGCTGTACGAGTTCCGCTCCGACGCGGAGATCCAGCCCGGAATCGTGGACAGCCTACCCCGTCGCAGGCGAAGTTTGCCGGCTTCCACACCAAGGCAGCGGTCATCGACCGCGAGCACGTTTATATCGGCTCCCTCAACCTAGACCCACGCTCGATCCGACTCAACACCGAGATGGGGATGATCGTCGCCAGCCCCGCCCTGGCCGAGGAGGTGGCGGCCATCGCCGAGCGCGACATGGCGCCCGCAAAACAGCTGGCGGGTGCGCATGGATGAAAACGGAGAGCTGTTCTGGGAATCGAGTGCTGGAGTGGTCACCAGACAACCGGCGCGCAATAGCTGGCAGCGCTTCCAGGCATGGATCTTCAAAATCTCTCCGGAGGGTCAACTGTGATTTCCACTCGAAGAGCCGCACCGAGACCCAGCTCGATTTTCAACCTCCAGGTGGTACAGGATCCGGGGCAGGTCCATTCGCCATGGCACTGACATTTTGGGTGGTACGACAACTGGGGGCAGGTCAGCCGGCGACGCCACAAGATCGAGTTCCGCAGGTCATGACAAACTGCGGAGAACAACGAGGAGAACAAGGAATGAGAAAGATGATGACAACACGACTCCTTCGCCTGTGGTTACTGTCATTACCATCGTCACCTGTTTCTCGGTACTGGCCGCAACTGGCGCCGATGAGAAACTCACTCCCGCCGAGGCGAAGGAAATCGCCAAGGAAGCATTCCTGTGGGGCATGCATCCGGTGGCAATCTACCACCTGCGCTTCAACTTCGCGCAGAATGAACTGAACCCGCGCGCTGCGGGCATCAACCGCCTGAGTTGGTTTCGCGAACCCATGAAGGCCTTGCCGCGCGTCGCTACCACACCCAATGCCACCACGCTCTATGGCGTGGGCATGTTTGATCTGTCAGAGGAACCCGCGGTCATTGTCGTCCCCGAAATCAAGGATCATTATTGGAGCGTCCAACTTCACGATAACTACGCGCGCTGGTGGCACATGATCGGCAGCCAGTTCAATGCGCCCGGCCCCGTTCGGCGGTTGCTGATCGGCCCGAACTGGAGCGGCAAGCTGCCCGACGGGTTCGTCGGGGCCGACATCGTGCAGTCCCAGTCCGACTTTGCCGGGGTGCTGGCACGCGTCGCTCTCACCGACGATACGGAGGAAGAGGTCCGGATCGTCAACGCCATCCAGGACCGCATCACGGCCATGTCGCTCAGCCAGTGGATTGCTGCTGGACGCAAGGAGGTGAGGGCTGAGGATGTGCCGCTGACCAAAGCCGACTATCCCACCTATCCTGGCATGGAGAAGGTCCGTGAACCGGGCAAGCTCACCGGCGTGGACTTTCTGCGATGGGTCAGCCTGGTGCTGAACGATCCCAGTTTCACCAAACAGACCGACAGCCATCGTGAAGTCACCGCCTTTGCGCGTTTCGAGCGCCTTGGACTCAAGGCCGGCACGCCCTTCGATCCCGCCGGATTGACACCCGAGATCGCGGCTGCGGTGGAGGCGGGGATCGAGGAGGGAAAGAAGGAAGTGCTGGATGGGATGGCCGCGAACTTCACCGAAGGCCGAAATGGCTGGAAGTTCGACACCGATCTTGGCTACAAAGACACCAACTGGCAATGGCGGGCATGGGCCGGGTTGCAGGCTGTTCTCGCCCCCGTTCCCTCCCGATCGCATACGGCCGCAAACTGTTGGGACGATTCCGATGGCCGGCCGCTCTCGGGCGAGCACCGCTACACGATCACCTTCGACCTGAACAACATGCCTCCGGTCACCGAGTTCTGGGAAATGCCGCTCTACGATACCGAGGGCTATTTCTACGACAACCCGATCGACCGCTATTCGCTCAACAGCTTCATGCTCGAGCGCGGCAAGCTGCACACCGAGGACGACAAGCTGGTGATCTACGTCCAGCACGACGAGCCGACCGACCCGAAACAGCGCCAGAACTGGCTGCCCGCACCAAAGGACGGCTTCCGCTTCACCGCTCGTTTCTACGGCGCCGCCACGCCCCTGATCGACGCCAGCTACGACATGCCGGGCGTGGTGCGCGTGGATTGAGACGACAAGGGTTTTTCCTCGTGGTGCAGATGCACCCCGAAGACCCCCGAACCCAAAAACCGGAGAAACAACATGCGAATCCAAACAACTTTAGTTTTCACGGCACTCATCGTCGCAATGGCGATCGTTCCCGGTTTCTCGGTGCTGGCCGCCGACGCTCCCGAAGTGACGATTCAGAATTACGTCCGTGCGGAGACCGACCTCCAGATGCGGAACTATGTCGAGAACATGGACGCGTTCGGGAAGTTCGCTCACGTGAGGGAAGCCTACGATGTCACCAGCAGGGACACGATCCGTCCCAACCGGGACACGCTCTATTCCTGGTCGGTCTTCGACCTGACCTCGCCGCTGACCATCGGCCTGCCCGACCCGGGGGACCGCTACCAGTCGTTGATGATCGTCAGTCAGGACCACTCGATCTGGTCGGAATACGGCCCGCAGGAGGTTGTCCTCGATCAAGAGACCGTCGGGACGCGATACGCGCTTCTCCTGCTCCGGACCTTTCTCGATCCCAACGACGAGGAGGACGTGAAGGCGGCCCACGCGCTGCAGGACGCTGTCACCGTCAAGCAGGCGGACAAGGGCAAGTTCGAGTATCCCGGCTGGAACAAGGAGGAGGTCGAGGCGATGCGGGACAAGATCAACGTCGTCGCGGTCTTGTTGCCAGACAACACGAAGACCTTTGGCCGCAAGGAAGACCTCGACCCGATCTACTGGCTGCTCGGCGCCGCCGGCGGTTGGGGTGGGTTACCGGTGCAGGACGTCGCCTACGCCAACGCTGTTCCGGAGAAGAATGACGGCAAGACCCCCTACACCCTGACGGTCAAGGATGTGCCGGTGGACGCCTTCTGGTCGGTGACCGTCTACGACGACAAGGGGATGTTCATCGTCAACGAACACGACGCCTATTCCTACAACAGTGTCACCGCGAAGAGGAACGAGGACGGCAGCGTCACCATCCACTTCGGGGGCGACCCCGGGCAGGACAACTTCCTGCCGATCGTGCCCGGCTGGAACTATATCCGTGCGCTTTTACCAGCCGCGAAAGGAGATTCTCGATGGAACCTGGAAGTTCCCCGAGGTGAAACCTGTGGCATCAAAGTAGCAGATCATCGGGTGAGAACGACAGAACCGGAAAATGAGAATTTGGACGATGAAGATGCTAACAATGAAGAACCTCTATCGAGCCCTCGTGATTACAACGTGCGGCATCATGATCACCGCCTGTTCCCCGGAAAAGTCCACCGCGAAGGATGACTTTGAGAAACAGGTGGAAGACTACATTCAAAAGTTTCCCTACCAGGACACGTTTGACTACGCCATGCGGCTCACGGGAGGAGATCCCGGAAAGCTGAATCAATGGGGCCAGGCGTCACGGGACCTGCTCAAGGCCGGTGAGGACAAGATCGTCCGGAGCAACAACGACACCCTCTACAAGACGGCGTTCGTCTACCTCGGGGATGGGCCGGTGGTGCTGCGCTCGGATTCGCCTTCGAAGGAGCGATTCAGCTCGTTTCAGCTACAGGATGACCGGAACGCGAATTACCGCAACATCATCGGTCCGGCCGGTAGCTATACGCTCTACCATGGCGAGAAACCCGAGACCATCACGGGTGAGGCGGTTGAAGTGCCGTCGCTCCTGTCCGCGGTCGTCACGCGGATTGAAGTCAAGGATCCGAATGACGCGGCCGACATGGCGGGTGCACAAGCCGTTTTCGACGGCATCACGATTGAAGGGCCGACCATCCGCGAGATGCCCGCAGTCGATCTCCTGAGTGGTTTCGACGAGCAGGTGGCGCAGGAAGCCAACAAGCGCATGGACGAGACGGCGAGGTCCGTGCCGTTTTCCAAGATGATCGTCGGGCCAGGCCAGGAACCCGGCAAGGATGTCCCCTATCTCTACCACTCCGCCGGCACCAAGGTGGGTTGGGGCGGACCAGCAACCTCTCACAGTGCCTACGATTCGATGTTTACCGACGCGTCCGGTGAGACCCTCGAAGGCTCGAAGGGCGAATACGTGCTGGTGACGGAGGCGCCTCCGGTCAACGCCTTCTGGTCGATCACCGTCTATGACTCCACCACCGGTCGCCTCCACCCCAACGACGACAACCGCTACCACATCAACAACACGACCGCCGTCAAGAATGAGGACGGCACCTACACCTTCCGCTTCAAGGTCAAGTGCGAGGACGGCGACGTGAATTGCCTGGAGGTTCCCGCCGGGCCGTTCGACGTGGCCGCACGCTACTACCTTCCGGAGCCGGAGATCATGAGTGGCGAGTGGACGATGCCGAAGCCGGTGCTGGATTAAAGGGTGCAAAAGGGTGCCAGGTTCACACATTCGTATATTCAGCGGTCGGGCCGATCGAGAATGTGCAAATGAATGAACGTGGCAGACCACGGCTCACAATGCAACAATGGTGAACGTGACACCCATGGCACCCATATGGTTCTTCAAGATCGCTCCGGAGGGTCAACTGTGATCGCAGCGACACCGCAACCCACGAATTCGCGATCTCGACGCATCGGCGGCCTGATCATGCTGGTCATGCCGCTCATCGCGGCCGTTGCCTGCTCGTCCACCTACCGGTCGATGACCAACCAAGAAAAGAAGGCCTACCTGGTCGATCTCGAGAAGGAGACCCTCGCGGAGCTCGTTGCGGAGCGTCCCGAAGCGCAGACGGATCTCGGCAACGCCGTCGGGTACGCGATCATCTCGAACTCGGCCGCCAAGGTGCCGATGGTCGGTGCCGGCGAGGGGATCGGGTAGTTGTCAACAACGGGACCGGAGAACGAACCTACCTCAAGGTCAGCCGGCTTGATGTCGGTGGCGGGCTCGGGGTGCGGAAGTTCCGGCTGATCATCGTCTTCTTCGACCGCGAAAAGCTCGAAGACCTGGCTGATGGCGAACTCGAGTTCGGTGCTGGGGTCGAGGCCGGCGCCGGCGATCACGACGACGTGGGCACCGGCGCGGGAGGGGTTGCCGGTTCGAGGAACGAGAAGCGTGCGATATACCAGCTCTCGGAATCGGGGGTGTCGGTGACCTACACCGTGCGGATGATCAAATACACTGTGCTCGACCTCGAGGAGTGAGGACGCGAGATCGGCGGAACTGGAGGGGGGCGTTGTTGCGGCGTTGGGCAGAGTTCGTCATCGTCGCCATGGGGCTCAGCGTCCCAGCGTGCGCGACTTCCCCGCCATCGCCGTACTCGGACGACGCGGCGCCGGTCGTCGCCCTTGAGAAAGTCGAGGATCGTCGCGGGCGTTTTCGGGAGATCTTCTGCGCCGTGCTCGATCAGCGTGGTCCGGAATTACCGGATTACCGCCCGTGCGACGAGGCGCTGACCCGACTCGGCGTCGAGCCCGACGAAAGCGGGAAGCACGTCGATCTCGGCGCCTCGAACCGCCGATTGGTGGCGATGATCGTCCCAGGGGTCGGTTGGAACTGCATCGCGAACTGGCTCGATCTCCAGGAATCGACTGCGGAGTACGTGCGCCGATTTGGCTACGACGTGTCCCTCGTCGACATTGAATCGCTGTCGAGCTCGGAGGCGAACGCGCTCCGGATCCGCGATTCGGTAATGGCCTTCCAGCGCGCCGGTGAGCCAGCCGATCTCGTTCTCATCGGCTACTCCAAGGGGGCCCCCGACATCCTTGAGGCGGTGGTTCGCTATCCCGAGATCCGCCCACGGATCGCCGCTGTCGTCAGTGTTGCCGGTGCGGTCGGGGGGTCGCCGGTCGCCGATGAGGTCACCCAGTCAAAGCTCGAATTCATCAGGCGCTGGCCGGGTGCGGAGTGCTCCGAAGATGACGGAGGGGCCATCGAGAGCATCCGACCCGCAACTCGAAAATCCTGGCTCGCGGAGAACCCGCTTCCCAGTGACATCCCGTTCTACTCGCTCGCCACCTGTCCCGAGCCCGACCGGGTCTCTCCGGTCTTGAAGCCGACCTACCGGAAGCTGAGCAGGCTCGATCCCCGCAACGACGGGATGATGCTCCTTGAAGATCAACTGGTCCCCGGCAGTGGCTTCCTCGGCTGTGTCAATGCCGACCACTGGGCCGTTTCGGTTCCGATCGCCCGCAGCCATCCCAATGTCGCGGCGATGTTCGTCGACGAGAACGACTACCCGCGGGAAGTGCTCCTGGAGGCGATCCTGCGATTCGTCGAAGAGGACCTTGCGCGTTGAACCCGACTATGGCCCGTTCAGGAGGCGCCTTCATTCACTTCGCAGGCGGCGCCGAGGCTGAGGCAGATCGTCCTCACCAGTCGATCGGCGAGTGCCTGGTTGGCATCGGCGTCGGTGCCCCGGCCGACCATGATCGACAGCCGTGACCGGCCCGGAGTGGACTGGATCACCCTGAGGGTGATGGTCATTTCACCCGAGACGGCGGTGCAACGGTTGGCCGCTTCATCGAGAGTGGTGATCTCGATGTCGTCGCGTTCGAGCAGGAGCGTGACCGCGGGTTCGAAGGCATCTTCGGGGGCAAGTGCGACGTAGGCCGTTGCGGATCGGTGAACGGAGATCTTGCCGGAAGTCGAGCCGGCGACGGTGGAAGCACCGGTCGCACAGCCACCCGCAGTGATGACCATTGCGACGACCAGGGCGCATCGAGCAACGGAGGCTCTCGCCCAATCCGGCGCGTCGGTGAGGGTGGACCGCTTCATCAGTCGTGCTCTCGTTGCGGGTTGGGGCCTAATCCTCGATGTCGCACCAGCAACCGGTAGAGCGCGAGAGCGACGAAGAAGATGACGATCAGCGCCACGCCGCGGAGAAACGCCCGATCGATGATCTCGTCGATGACCTCTTCCTCGATCCGGTTGGCGGCGTCAATGATCGGCTCGACATCCTCGGCGCCGGCGGCCCCGAACAGGTGCTGGATGGCTGCCAGGGCGTCTTGAATCTCGCGCGCGGCCACGGTCGCTTCCGCGAACGTGGCCTGGTAGTCGAGGATGTCGAAGGGCCGGGCTGCGGTCTTGCTTCCCTCCATCGTCCGTGCGACGAGGGCGTCGGCGGAGCGGATGGCCTCATCGAGGGCGTCCGCCATCTCCCGGCCCATTTCGAGGGTGAGGCGGACGTCGTTCAACGCGACCCGCAGATCGCCGTCATCCGCCCCCAGGTCGGCGAGCAGGCGCTCGCGCTCAGCCGAGAGGCCCTGGAGCATCTGGTCGATGGCGGCGCGGCGTTCTTCCGGAAGATCCGCGGCCAGGGTCGCGAATGCCTCGGCGAAACGGTCGGAGGCATCGGTGAAAGTGGTGGAATCCTCGAGCAGCCGTCGGATCTCGGGTTGGGTCGCCAGCTTGGCCGAGGCCATCTCGACCTGGAGGCTGGCCATGAGCTGCATCCGCGTCGCCATGAAGACCAGCCTCTCGGCGAGCAGGCGCATCTCTTCGAGGTTGCGGTTGGCTTCCTTGACCGGCGCCAGCATCCCGCCCGGGCGGCCCGCGTCGATCAGCGACTGGACCGTTTTCGAGTCGCCGAGCTCGGACAGACGCACGAAGTCGACCGCAGTCATCTGCGGATGGAGCGCCCGCCAGTCATCGATGAGATTCCTGAGGTCGTCGAGCTGTTCGGTGGTGTAGACCTCTGCCGCGATCCCCCAGATGTCCTCCTCGAGCTCGATCAGCACGTCGAGCACCGGCAGGCCCGCCTCGCCGTAGACCTCCGGCATCCAGTAGTCCTCCCACACCATGCGTCGCAGCGTCACGAAGACCGTCATGTCGAGCAGGGCGCCCCCCGGGTTCGGGCTGGCTGCGATATCGGTGGTCACGGTCAACGCAACCAGTCGTGCGCCGGCCGCGGTGTGGCGGCTCTCCGGGGTCTTCAGCGCGTCCTCGAGGATCGAGGCGGTTTCGAGCGAAGCGGCGAAGTACCGGTCGCCGAAGGCCATGAGCTTCGACTGGAGCTCCTGCTGGGTCATCTTCGACCCATCCGCGGGGGAGAGGGCGTCGGTCGTGGAATCGGCCGGGCTGCCGGATGACGCGCAGGATGTCATCCACAGACACACCGCGGCAAGGAGAAGCAGGGTACCTGGTTCCGTCGCTTTCATGCTGGACCCCTTGTACCTGTAACGGTACCACGATTGCAGGCCCGTGGGGCCCGCCCACAATTCGTCCGACGAATTGCTACCAGGGTAGCGGTTCTCGATCCTTGAAGAACCCTCCGGTGGGGCCGTCGTCGGGGAGTGAAGCAAGCCACAGCGCGGTGTCGGCCGAGTCCTCGATCTCGCGGATGGCGTTGGGTCCGCCCATCTCGGTCTTGACCCAGCCGGGACACATGGAGTTGACGAGGATCCCCGTCCCGGTCAGTTCGTTCGCCAGGACCCGGGTGTAGGCGATGAGGGCGGTCTTGGACATCCGGTAGGCCGGGTAGAGGGTGCTCATGTCGGTCAGCGACCCGAGCTCGCTCGCGAGGTTGACGATCCGACCGTAACCCTGCCGACGCATCAGGGGAATGGCAGCCTGGCAGAGCAGGATGGGACCGAAGGTGTTGGTCTCCATGGTGAGCCGCACGCGATCGAGGTCGATGGTCTCGGCCCTGCCATCCTTGTCGAGGAATACGCCGGCGTTGTTGACCAGGATGTCGAGCCGTCCCGAATCGTTCTCGATCGACTCGACCGCGGTGGCGATGGATTCGCCCGACGTGGCGTCGAGGGTGAGCGGCTTGACGGTGAGACCCTCGGCCGCGAGCAGATCGACGGCGGCTCGGGCCTTGGCGGGATCGCGAGCGCAGAGAACGACCTCCACCCCGGTCATGGCGAGCTGCCGACAGATCTCGAACCCGATCCCACGATTCGCCCCGGTCACCAGAGCAATACGAGTTTCAGTAGTCATGACGGAATGATACGGCACCCTGGATCTCGAGGGATCGTGGTGACATCGTGCCGTCGAAGGCCCGTTGTTCGATTTCAGGGCCCCGGGGCCTGACCACAATTCGTTCGACGAATTGTCCAACGAATAGTCAGTGAGCTCGCTGCTATACTTCAGTCGAAGAGACAAGAGAATAAATGAACAACTGTGACGGAGACGAGACCGATTTCCTGGAGTCGTTCACGAGTCCGGTAGATTCGGGCGGTGAGGTTTCGGGCTTGGCTCCCGGCCGGCGGTTCGGGTCCTATGAGGTTTTGGCCCGCCTGGGTGCCGGAGGTATGGGTGAGGTGTGGCGGGCGTGGGACCCGAGCCTCGAGCGTGAGGTGGCGCTCAAGGTGCTGCCAACCGAGACGACGGCCGATGAGTCCGCCCGCGCCCGGCTGCTCCGCGAGGCACGGATGGCCTCGAAACTCAATCACCCGAATGTGTGCACGGTCTACGAAGTGGGCGAGGCCGAAGGTCGGGCGTACATCGCCATGGAGCTGGTGGCGGGCGAGACCCTGAGCGCTCGCATCGCGGCCGGGCCCCTGGCCGAGAACGAAGTACTGCGTCTCGGATGCCAGATGGCGGACGCTTTGGCTCACGCGCACTCCAATGGAGTCGTTCACCGCGACTTCAAGAGCGACAACGTCGTGATCACTCCGGGGGGTCGCGCCAAGGTCTTGGACTTCGGACTCGCCGTCCGGAGGAGCAAGAAGGAGCTCGACGACGCAACCACTTTCACCGCCGACTCGTTGGAGCTGCCGGGCATGATCGCGGGGACCCTGCCCTATATGGCGCCGGAGCAGCTGCGCGGGAAGCCGGCTGATGCGGGTAGCGATATCTGGGCCCTCGGCGTCGTGCTGTACGAGTTGGCGTCGGGAGAGCGGCCGTTCAAAGGCAAGACCGGGTTCGAGCTGAGCTCCGAGATCCTGAGCTCGACGCCGCCACCGCTGGCTTCGCGTCCGGGGGGCTTACATTCGACCCGGCTGCAGGGTGTCGTAGAGCGCTGTCTCGAAAAGGAGGTCGCCGCAAGGTACCCAAGCGCCGGCGAGGTCCGCGCCGCGTTGGAAATGGCGGGGATGGCGGTTCCCGCGATGCCGGAGCTGACCCCGAAAGCCCTTTCGACGGGGAGACGCTGGCAGCTTCCGGTGGCGGCTCTTGTCGGCGTGCTGGCGATCCTGGCTGCGCTCGATGTTGGTGATGTCCGACGGTTCCTCGGGGGAGGAGGTGTCAGCGGCGTCGAACCGGTGCGAATGGCGGTGCTGCCCTTTGTCAATCTTTCCGGCGATCCGGAGCAGGAGTACCTCTCGGACGGCTTCACCCAGGAGATGATCACCCAGCTCGGCAAGCTGCACCCGGAAGGCTTGAGCGTCATCGCCCGCACATCGGTCATGCGCTACAAGGAAGGCGACACCCCAATCGACCAGATCGGGCGTGAGCTCGACGTTGACTACGTTCTCGAGGGGAGCACCCATCGGGAGGCAGGCCGTCTCCGCATCGCCGCGGATCTGATCCAGGTGAACGGCCAGACGCAACTCTGGGCGGACAGCTTCGAACGCGAGATTGCGGGAATTCTCGAGGTTCAAGGTGCAGTGGCCCAAGAGGTCGCGAAGGCGCTGACACTCAACCTCCTGCCGGCTGAGGAGGCCCGTTTGATCGCCGGCCGGAGCGTCGACCCCGAGGCCTACGAGGCCTACCTCAAGGGCACCATGCACTGGATGATGTTGGCCCCCTCCAGCCTCGACCAAGCCGAGCGATACTTCGAGCAGGCCATCGAGGAAGATCCTTTGTATGCTCCGGCGCACGCCGGTCTCGCTTGGGTGTGGGCAGCCCGGCAACAGATTGGAGTCTCTCCGCCGAGCGAAGCGGGTCCGAAGGCGAAGGCCGCCGCTGAACGGGCCATCGCGCTGGATGAATCCTCCGATGTGGCACACGTGGCTCTCGCGGTGGTCAATACCTGGACCGACTGGGACTGGGACGCCGCGGAGCGCGAGTGGCGGCGTACTTTGGAGCTCAATCCCAACAACGCCCTCGCTCATGCCTACTTCGCGCATTTCCTGGCCATCGTGGGCCGCGTCGATGAGGCCGTGGAGCACGCCGAACGGTCGATCGAGCTCGATCCGTACAACTCCCTCCTCAAGGCGCTCTACGGCATGGTCTTGCATTACGACCGCCGCTTTGACGATGCGATCGCGACCGCGCACGCGGCGCTCGAGCTCCAGCCCGGAAATCCGATCGCGGGGGGCGTTCTCCAAGCTGCCTTCATCGCGAAGGGCATGAAGGAGGAACAGCTGGAGCTGCAGAGGGAGAAGATCGCACGGGATCCGGGACGAGTGGCCGCCTTCGAGAGAGGCCTGGCTGAAGGCGGCTACGAGGGAGCGCAGCTGGCCATCGCCGATCTACTCGCCGCACGGTACGAACTGGCGAAGGGCGTCCCCGATGCGGGCACCGAACAAGTCTTTATGCCGGACTCGATCGCCTGGCGCTACTTCGACGCCGGCGACTACCACCGTGCCATCGATTGGCTCGAGGAGGCTTACGAGGTCCGCGATCCAAATCTCCCCTACATCGGGGATCCGGTATACGATCCCCTGCGCTCCGATCCACGTTTCCAGAAGCTGGTGCGCCGGATGGGTCTTCCCCCGCTTCCGGAACCGCCGGAGTAACGTTCGAGTAGGTGCGATCCTCATCCGAAGCTGGTCCGTGGTCGGAGCGTAGGGACATCGTGCCGTTGAAGATCTGTTGTCCGACTTCAGGCCCTCGGGGCCTGACCACGATTCGTTCGACGAATCGTCCGACGAATTGCTAGTAGAACCCGAGCTCGAGCTGCGCGGCCTCGCTCATCATCTCGGGGTCCCACGGTGGGTCCCAGGTGATCTCGACCTCGGCTTCGGTGACGCCCTCCACCGCCGCGACCACCGTTTTGACATCGTTGGGCAGCGACTCGGCCACCGGGCAGTTTGGCGAGGTCAGGGTCATGAGGATGTGCGCCTTGCCGTCGGCCGAGACGGTGACCTCGTAGATGAGCCCGACCTCCCAGATGTTGATCGGGATCTCGGGGTCGTAGACGGTTTGGATTGCTTTGACGATTTCGTCTCTGAGAGCCATGTTTTGTCCTTGGAGGTGTCGCTGATCCGAGTCAGGTTAGGAAGTTAGGAAGTTAGGAAGTTAGGAAGTTAGAAGGTGAGAAGGCGGGCGTACCACTGAGCTTTGAAAAGCCCGGCTTTCTGATTCGATAGACCTTCTCACAGCGAGCGAAGCGAGCGCTGACCTTCTCACTTTCTCACCTCTCACTCACTCCGTCGTCACCTTCTCTTCGCCCTTCATTGCCGCATTGAGCGTGTGCCACGCGAGGGTGGCGCACTTGACCCTGACCGGGTACTCGCGGACGCCTTCGAAGACCTGGAGCTTGCCGAGCTCGAGGCCCTGCTCGGCGGCGACCCCGGTGAGCATGTGGTGGAACTCGTCGAAAATGTCCTTGGCCTCGTCGACGGTCTTGCCCTTGACCGACTCGGTCATGAGCGAGGTCGAGGCGGTGCAGATGGCGCAGCCGGCGCCCTGGAAGCTGATCTCCTCGATGACGCCGCCTTCGATGCGGAGATAGACCCTGACGGTGTCGCCGCAGAGCGGGTTGTGGCCGTCGGCCGATTTGTTGGCGCAGGGCATGACGTAGCAGTTCCGCGGCCGCTTGTTGTGATCGAGAATGACTTCCTGGTAGAGCTCGCGCATGTCCGACATCAGCCGAAGACCTCCTTGACCTTGTGCAGCCCCTCGGCGAGCCGCTGCACCTCGTCCATCGTGTTGTAGACCCCGAAGGAGGCCCGCACCGTTGCTGAAATATTGAACCGTTGCATGACCGGTTGGGCGCAGTGGTGGCCCGCACGGATGGCGACACCCTCGCTGTCGAGGATGGTGCCGATGTCGTGAGGGTGGACTCCGTCCATGACAAAGGAGAGCGCACCGGCGCGATGTTCGGCGGCGCCGATGAGACGGACCCCGGGGACCGCGAGGACCGCGGTTGTGGCGGCGTCGAGGAGTTCGGCCTCGTGGGCGGCGACGGCGTCGGGACCGAGATTTTCGAGATAGCTGAGGGCCGCTGCAAGCCCGATGGCGCCCTCGATGTTGGGCGTCCCCGCCTCGAAGCGGTGCGGCGGCTCGGCGTAGAGAGTCTCTTTCCAGCTCACCGAGAGGATCATGTCGCCGCCGCCCTGGTAGGGGACCATCTCGAGCAGGTGTTTTCGCTTGCCGTAGAGGGCGCCGATCCCGCTGGGACCATAGGCCTTGTGGCCGGAGAAAGCGTAGAAGTCGCAGTCGAGTTCGCGCACGTTGACCGCGCCGTGGGGCACGGCCTGGGCGCCGTCGACGAGGACCGGGATCCCCTTGGCGTGGGCCATCTCGATCATCTGCTTGACCGGGTTGACGGTGCCCAGCGCGTTGGAGACGTGGACGACGCCGACGATCTTTGTCCGGTCGGACAGCAACTCGGCGTACCGATCGAGCTCGAGTTCGCCCTCATCGGTGATGGGGACCACCTTGAGCACGGCGCCCGTAGCCTCGCAGAGGAGTTGCCACGGGACGATGTTGGAGTGGTGCTCCATCCCGGTGATGAGAATCTCGTCGCCGGGTTCGATTCGCGGCCGGACAAAGCTCGAGGCGACGAGGTTGATGGCTTCGGTGGTGCCGCGGGTGAAGACGATCTCGCGGCTGTCGGCGGCGCCGAGGTGGCTCTTGATCTTGGTTCGCGCGCTCTCGTAGGCCACCGTCGCCCGCTGGGACAGCAGGTGAACGCCGCGGTGGACGTTGGCGCAGTCGTGCTCGTAGAAATGGCTCACCGCGTCGATCACCCGGCGCGGTTTCTGGGTGGTGGCCGCGTTGTCGAGGTAGACCAGCGGCCGGCCGTGCACCTCCTGGTGGAGGGCCGGGAAGTCGGCGCGGATCTTCTCGACATCGAGCCCGACTCGGGTCGCGGCGGCGACCGGTGAAGCCATCAGAACGCCTCCCGTGCGAGCTCGCCCTGGGGCAGGCGATCGACGAGGTGGCGCTCCATCCGCTCGCGGATCTCCGCAACCGGGATCTCGTGCACGATCTCGGCGGCGAAGGCATAGGTCAGCAGGCTCTCGGCGGTGGCGCGGCCGATCCCGCGCGAACGCAGATAGAAGACCGCCTCCTCGTCGAGCCGGCCGACGGTGGAGCCGTGGGTGCAGCGGACGTCGTCGGCGAGGATCTCGAGCTGCGGGTTCGAATTCACCAGGGCGCCCGCGGAGAGCAGGAGATTCCGGTTGGACTGGATGGCGTCGGTCTTTTGAGCGCCCGGATCGACGATGATCCGGCCTGAAAACACCGCCCGAGACGAGCCGTCGAGGATGCCCTTGTAGAGTTCGTGGCTGGTGCAGTGCGGCGCCGTATGCCGGACCTTGATCTGGGTGTCGGTGTGCTGCGTGTCTTCGACGAGATAGAGACCATCAAGCGATGCGTGAGCGCCGGGGGCGCCGAGTTCGGCGTCGATGTTGGTTCGTGCGAGCCCCGCCCCGACGTTGAGGGCCACCGACTCGAGTCGGCTGTCGCGGCCCTGGCGGCTTGTCTGCAGGGCGATATGGCGTGCCTCGCGGCTTTCCTCTTGGAAGCGCACGTGTTTAATGTTGGCGCCCGGAGCGAGGTAGAACTCGGTGACCGGTAGGGTCAGGGTTTCGCCGCCGGTTCCGACGTAGTGCTCGACGATGGTCGCCTCGGAGGTGGAGTCGGCCGAGACCAGCGTGCGCGGCGCCGACCAGGTTGGCGCTTCGCCGCCCACCGCCACAAAGATGAGGTGAATGGGTTTCTCGACGAGGGCGCCGCGGCCGAGGTGGATGAAGGCGCCATCGACGAAATTCGCGGTGTTGAGCGCCGCAAAGGGATGGATCGTCAGATCAATGCTCTTTCCCAGAGCGAAGGTCGCGCGATCGACTCCGCCGGCAAGCGCCACGGACAGCGGACAGATGGTCACGCCGTCGGGGAGCTCGCTGACATCTGAAAGGTCAGCTGAATAGCGGCCGTTGACAAAGACCAGCCGGTGGCTGTCGGCGATCCGCCACGGGCTGATGTCGGCGGTTGCGGGCCCGGCAAGCTCATGGGGCGTCGATGCGAGCCCCTTGAGGTTGGTGAAGCGCCAGTCTTCGTTCTTTGTTGTCGGCACTCCGGTCGCGGCAAAGGCGCGGCTGCCCTCGAGTCGGAGGGCGAGCACGTCTTCGGACTCTCCCGCTATGCTGCCGATGCCGGCGTCGATTCCTTCGACAAAGGTGGTGACGGTGGTAGCGGTGCTCATCGTCGTACCTCAGACCGCGGCCGCGGCCGGCTCTTTCTCGAGCCAGTCATAGCCCTGATCCTCGAGCTGGAGGGCGAGCTCGCGGCCGCCGGAGCGAACGATCTTGCCGTCCATGAGAACGTGCACGAAATCGGGAACGATGTAGTTGAGCAGCCGCTGATAGTGGGTGATCAACACAAAAGAGCGGTCCTCGCTTCTGAGCGCGTTGACCCCTTCGGCGACGATTCTCAGCGCGTCGATATCGAGACCGGAGTCGGTCTCGTCGAGGATCGCCAGCTTGGGCTCGAGCACCGCCATGTGGAAGATCTCGTTGCGCTTCTTCTCGCCGCCCGAGAAACCCTCGTTGACCGGCCGCTTGAGCAGTTTCTCGTCGAGCTTGACGATCTTGGCCTTCTCCTTGACGAGCTGAAGGAAGTCCATGGCGTCGAGGGGGTCCTCGCCGCGGTGGTTGCGGATGGCGTTGAGTGCCGAGCGGAGAAAGTAGGTGTTGGACACGCCCGGGATCTCCACCGGGTACTGGAAGGCGAGGAAGATGCCCTCGCGGGCGCGGGTTTCGGCATCGAGCTCGGTGAGGTCGGAGCCCATGTAGATGATCTCGCCGGCGGTGATCTCGTACTCCTCGCGCCCGGCGAGGACGCTGGCCAGGGTGCTCTTGCCCGAGCCGTTGGGGCCCATGATGGCGTGGACCTCACCGGGGTTGATCTCGAGGTCGATCCCCTTGAGGATCTCGGTGCCGTCGACGGATACGTGTAGGTTGTTCAGTTCAAGCATCGCGTTTTCCTTCAGGTTCAGTCATTGCATTTCATTTCCTTGCCATCGGTTTCTCCGAGAAACCGACGGCAAGGAAATGAGACGAGTGGTTCATCCAACGCTTCCCTCGAGGGAAACCCCGAGCAATTTTTGAGCTTCGACTGCAAATTCCATGGGCAACTCTTTGAACACTTCCTTACAGAAGCCGTTGACGATCATGGACACGGCGTCCTCGGTGGTGATGCCGCGCTGGTTGCAATAAAAGATCTGATCCTCGCCGATCTTCGAGGTCGTGGCCTCGTGCTCCATCTGAGCGGTCGGGTTGTTGATCTCGATGTAGGGGAAGGTGTGGGCGCCGCAGTCGGAGCCGATGAGCATGGAATCGCACTGCGAGAAGTTGCGCGCGTTGTCGGCCTTTTTGGTCACCTTGACCTGGCCGCGATAGGTGTTCTGGCCCCTGCCCGCCGAGATCCCCTTGGAGATGATGGTCGACGAGGTGTTCTTGCCGAGGTGGATCATCTTCGATCCGGTGTCGGCCTGCTGCCGGCCCGAGGTCAGGGCCACCGAGTAGAACTCGCCCACCGAGTCATCACCCTTGAGGATGACGCTGGGGTACTTCCAGGTGATGGCCGAACCGGTCTCGACCTGGGTCCACGAGATCTTCGATCGCGCTGCCGCAGATCCCGCGTTTGGTGACGAAATTGTAGATCCCGCCGGCGCCGGTCTCCTTGTCGCCGGGATACCAGTTCTGCACCGTCGAGTACTTGATCTGGGCATCGTCGAGGGCGACGAGCTCGACCACCGCCGCGTGGAGCTGGTTCTCGTCGCGCTGGGGTGCGGTGCAGCCTTCGAGATAGCTCACATAGGAGCCCTCGTCGGCGACGATGAGGGTGCGCTCGAACTGACCGGTGTTCTCGGCGTTGATCCGGAAATAGGTGCTGAGCTCCATGGGGCAGCGCACACCCTTGGGAATGTAGACAAACGAGCCGTCGGAGAAGACCGCCGAGTTGAGGGTGGCGAAGTAGTTGTCGGTGTAGGGCACCACCGAACCGAGGTACTTCTTGACCAGCTCGGGGTGCTCCTGGAGCGCCTCGGAAAAGGAGCAGAAGATGACCCCGAGCTCACCCAGCTTCTCCTTGAAGGTGGTGGCGACCGAGACGCTGTCGAAGACCGCGTCCACCGCGACGTTGGCGAGGAGCTTCTGCTCGTCGAGGGGGATGCCGAGCTTCTTGTAGGTCGCGAGGATCTCGGGGTCGACCTCGTCGAGGCTGTCGATCTTCTTTTTGGGCGCCGAGAAGTAGGAGATCGCCTGGTAGTCGATTGCGGCGGGTATTCGACCTTGGCCCAGTCGGGCTCGGTCATCTCGAGCCACTTGCGATACGCCTTGAGGCGCCACTCGGTCATCCACTCGGGTTCGTTCTTCTTCGCCGAGATCGCGCGGACGACGTCTTCGCTGAGCCCGGGCGGAAAGGTGTCCTGCTCGACATCCGTGACGAATCCGTGCTCGTACTCTCGGTTGGCGAAGTCTTCGATGATTTTGGTTTGCTCGGACATGGTCACACGCTCCAGACGCCCCGAAGGGTGGGTTTGTCGATTCAGCCGTTGCGGGTCGCCGCAACCGGAAGCAGAACTTCGTGGGAGCGGCCGCCGCCGGCGGCGATGTCCGCAACCGTGATGCCGTCGAGAAAATTGCCGATGACGGATCGCAGATCCCGCCACACCGGTTTGAGGCCGCAGCCGGCGCTCTTGACGCAGAGACCCGATCCGGGACTCATGGTGTGGCAGAAGTCGCTCGAGAAGAACTCGGTCTCGAAGGCGGAGACAACCGTGGCCAGCGAAATCTCCTCGGCGGGCCGGGTGAGGGTATAGCCGCCGTTGCGGCCGCGGACGGCCTCGACCAGACCCGCCCGACGCAGCTGTCCGACGATCTTGGCCACCGTCGTGTCAGGGAGATCCTCGCGCTCGGCGAGCTCGCGGATGGTCAGCTGGTCGCCGCTCATCGCAAGACTCATCACGAGCCGCAGACCGTATTCTTCAGACTTCGAAACTCTCACGATCGCTCCTCCAATGAGGAGAACGTAATACTGGAAAACAAATTCCACTTTATTGCGAGTTGTCGATATTTCTTGCCGACGTGTTCATTGGATGTCTGCGGAGTCGATCGGCGGAACGTAAACGGTGAGTGAACCACGAAGGGCGCAAAGTTCGATTCCAAGTGCGCCAAGAAACAGACCTATGGATAACTTCGCGCGCTTGGCGAGATGGCTTTGCGGTCTTTGCGGTTGGAATCGACCGCCGAGGGATTTGCGATCGCTGTCGGGGAGTGTTCCAATCCGGGCATGAAAGTCTATTTGTCGCGGTGGGTGTGTCAGGACGTGGAGTCGAATCTGAGGCGGTTCGAGGCGGAGGTGGAGCGGGCGGTTGGGGCCGGGGCCTCGATCGTTGTGTTTCCGGAACTCTTTCTCACCGGGTATTCGCGGTCGGTGGATCTGGCGCGGTTCGAGAGCTGTTCGCCCGGATTTCGGCGAGATGCGCCCGAGGTGCTCTTTGTCTTCGGATCGATCTCCGAGGATCGGCGGAACAGGGTGACGGTGTGGTCGGGCGGCGGGCAGATCGCCTATTACGACAAGGTCCACCTCTTCCGACCCAACGGCGAGTTCGACTATTGGGATCAAGGCGATCGCTATGTCGCCTTCAAGTGGAACGGCCTGACCATCGGGCTGATGAACTGCAATGATCTGCGCTTCCCCGAGCAGGCGCGGGCGCTGGCTCTCGAGGCCCGCTGCGACATGCTCATCGCCCCCGCGTGGTGGCCGTGGCGGCGCGACTGGGTGTGGAGCACGCTCCTGCGGACCCGCGCCATCGAGAACGGGGTCTGGACGTTGGGCTGCTGCATCGCCGGTTCGGTCTTTGACGGCGAGGATTTTGCCGGCGCAGGCAATCACATTTTCGACCCTCTGGGCGAGACCGTCCGCACCCTCGACGACGTGCTCTACGAAATCAATGTCGAGAACCCACCGAAGCTCATCGTCGATCCACACGAAGAAGCGGTGGTCATCGATCGCGTGGAGTGTGCCGGTTCGTAGGCTGGAGAAAACCCCCACCCTCGTTGACCCATCGTCGGCCGGGCGATGAGCCGAGGGTGGGGCCCACCTGCTGAGAAGGGTGGATCACGGAGCCTGGTTGCTCCACGCGTTCGTCGATCCCGATTCGAAACCGTCGGCGAAGATAAAGGTGGCGTACTCCATTGCGAGCTGATCGATCCACGCATCGAAGACCGAACCGTCGGCCGTCTCGAAGCCCGAGCGACACATCGCCGAGACCGCTCCAGTCGGTGTGACCCCCGATTGTTGTACGTACTCCCAGAGTCCACTCGTATCCTGAATCGGGGTGCTGTCCTGGGTGAATCCAAGGCTCACTCCGCCGCAGCCGGCTGTGTCGAAGTACTCGCAGTCCAAGGAAACCGTCAGTGTGATTCCAGGGTCCGCGTCAAGACGAATCACCCTGCTCATGCTGTACAGGAGCGTCGGACCGACCGCCAGACATTGACCGAGTGAGAAGCTCTCGGTGACCCCGGTCGCCGAGGTGTTTGACACCAGCGCCGATCCGGAGAGCGTCGAGTCATCGGCGTCGACGGTGCTCGCAGTCACGGAAGACGGGATGGTCTCATTGATCGTCCAGCCACCGAGACCGCAATCGAGGTGGCCATTGGCGAGGAGGTTGGTTGGATCAGCGCGGAACCCGAGAGCGAAGTCGTCACCGCCGGTACCATTGCCGTCGCCGTCGAGGGGATTCCCCGCAAGATCGACAATGGAGGTGGAGCCGCAGACCAGCAGACGGAAGACCGAGGGCTCGAGGACGGCATCGAGCTGGATTGTCGCGGTGTAGGTCCCTGCGTCATAACCGACACCGGTGATCATCGCTTCGACGTCGTCGCCGAGAACCCCGCCGCAGACCGTCGTGTCGAGTTCGAAGTCGGGTCCTGCGCCGACAATCAGGTAGTTGGCCGGATTGGTGACATCGTCCGGGTCGGTGTCGCCCGGTGGGTCCCTGACCGGTTCGTTGAAGGTCACCATCAATCTCATGATCGGGATTCCGTTGGCGGATTCGCAGTCCTCGAGAGTCCCATCACCGGTGCCGATGTCCGTGTCCACGTTGTCGACGGTGGGTGGGATGGTCTCGAAAGGGGTGACGACGGTGTCGGTATTGTCCGTCGGGTTGAGATCGGATCCGTTGAGCCAGTCGTCGGTGATCGAGGCGGTGTTGGAGATGTGACTCACCCCGGGCGGAGTCGGGTTGTCGATGATGACCGCGAAGTCCGCGGCGCCGCCGGCGCCGCCGCCGGCGAGGCTTCCCGCCGCAAAGGTGCATTCACTGCCGGCCTGGTTGTCCGGTGTGCAGGACCAGCCGGGCGTGCTCATCACCGGATCGAAGACCGTGTTGTCGGGCACCGTGTCGCTGAGAACGACGCCGTCGGCCCCCTGGTCGCCGTTGTTGGCGAAGCTCAGGGTGTAGACCACGGTATCGCCCGGCGCCGGGCTCGCACCACCGTCGTCCTTGTCGATGGCGAAGTCGGGGAAGGCCGAGACCGTGGTGGTGTCGGAGTCGCTGTTGTCGCCCGGCGTGGGGTCGATCCCGCCGGTTCCGTCATCGGCGATCGAAGCAGTATTGGCGATCTCGGTCACTCCGGAGACCACGGGATCGTCCACCGTCACCGCGAAGAATGCTGTATCGGCGGCTGCAGCACTGACGGTGCCGATGGTCAAAGAGCAGACGCTGCCGGCGTTGATGTCGGGGACGCAGACCCAGTTGGCGGTGCTCGCTCCGGCGTTGAAGGTGGTGTTGGCCGGTACGGTATCGGTGATGACCACGCCGAAGGCGTCACCGTTCCCTGTGTTGGTAAAGCTCAGCGTGTAGGAGATCGTGTTCCCGGGCACGGTGGACACCAGACCGTCGTCCTTGGTCAGGGCGAGATCCGGGTAGAGCGGTGGCGGTTCAATCTCGACCGCGCCCATGTCGCACAGCGCGGTGAAATCACCATCTCCGTCCTGGGGCCGGCTCACGCCGCGCTGGTCGGTGGCGACGCAGGCGTTGCCGCCGGACCCGGGAACGGCCGGGTTGGCGGCGTCGATGGCCGGGCTGAACTCGAGGGGCAGGTGGGTCAGGGTCGTTCCGCCGTTGTCGGCGAGGGAAGCCAGGAGCGGGGCGCTGCCGACGATGTTGCCGGTGGTGTCGCCGGAGATGGTGCATGAGCCTGTTGTGGTGTCCTGGATGAGATTGTAGCCCTCTGAGAGGTAGGTCCCCTCGCAATCGCCGAATCCGGTGTTCCCGGCCACAATCGAGTTCTTGATGTAGACCTTGCCGCCGACGCCATAGGCGGTGGGTTCCTGGTTTTCAATTCCTAGAGCAGAGTTGTTGGTGATCGTCACATTGTTGAGGTTGAGCCGACCGCCGCTGGCGTTTCTGATCACGATTCTGCGGGGTGTGTTGCCGGTGTTGCCGCTGATCGTGACGTTGGTCATGTTGATGATCCCGTTGTCGACGTAGTTATGGTACCCGGAGTTGGTGATCGCCACGTAGCCCATGTCCTGAGAGTAGTTGTTGACGATACTGCAATCGACCATAGTGAGCGAAGCAGGCCAGCCGACGAATCCCTGATTGTTGATCGCCGGGTTTCCCGCAGAAGTGTTCCCCGAAATGGTGACCCGGGTCATTGTCACGGTGCCACCCGAGTTTTTGACTCCTCCTGCGCCGCCGGGATAATTGCTGGCTCCCGTCAGGACGACGTCTTCGAGCTCCAGTTGTGAAAAGCCCTTGTTTTGAAATCCCGCGCCCCATTGGCCCGCACCACCGTTTCGGACCGTGGCCTGGTGGACCGCCAGACTGACGCTGTCTTGGATGTCGAACACCCGGTCGAGATAGTTCGCATCGATGAAGGTGGCGTCGATCCCGGCGCCGGTGATGGTGAGTTGTCCTGTGGTGTCCGTGACATCGAAGTCACCGGTGAGACACCCGTCCTCATTGGTGCCGGCGATGGTGATGGTATAGACCCCCGCGGGCAGGGAAATCTCGTCGGCGCCGGCGAGCGCATTCGCCTCCATGATGGCGGCGCGCAGCGTGCAGTCGCCCCCGGCGTCGGCACAGTTCCCGTTCCCCGGAGCCGCGTCGATGCTGTCGGTGGTGCTGTCCACCACGAAGGTGGCGGCGGCCAGGGGCGGCGCCCCAAGTACGACCAGGGCCACAAGACCGACCACGAAGGGCGCCGAAGCCGAACGATTGCGGGTAGCGGAACGGACTTTGTCAACACGGCGCATGACACTCCCCTTTGCTGAGAATCAACGTTCAGAAGTTGGTCGGTTCGCTCACTGATTCCATTTTCAGGAGGCGATGCAGGATTGCGCCATGGCGAGAACTCGTCGTTTTCGGAAATTGGCTAGATCAGGCGCTCTTTGACCGCTTTGGCCACCGCCGAAGCTCGTGAGTGGACGTGGAGCTTTTCGTAGATGTTGCGCAGGTGGTTGTCGATGGTGTGATAGCTGCGATGGAGCCGGTCGGCGATCTGTTGCATGGAGAGCCCGTCGACCAGGAGTTCGAGGATCTGTCTTTCGCGGGTGGTCAGGTGATAGTCGTGTTCCGGGTCTGACGGCGGTGCCATCCGGGCGAACATGGCGAGCATCTTCTGAGCGATGTAGGCATTGATGGGCGCGCCACCGCTACGGACCTGGCGAATGGCCTCGATGACACCGTCCGGAGTGGAGGGTTTGAGCAGATAACCGGAAGCGCCGGCGCAGATCGCGTCGAAGACGTTCTGCCGTTCTTCGTGGACGGTGAGCACAACGGCGCGCGCCGCCGGGACCAGGGATCGCAGACGCTGAATCCCCTCAATCCCGCTGAGCCCGGGCAACCCGAGGTCCATAAGGACGATATCGGGGGCCTGGCCCTCTTCGATGGATCCGAGCATCTCTTCGACGCTGCCCACCGAGACCGGACAGTTCATGTCACGCTCGCCGTTGATGACGCTGGTGAGGTTCTGTCTGAGCATCCTGTTGTCCTCGACCAGCCAGACCACGGTTGCATCGGTCGCGTGCATGATTCCTCGCTATCTGCGTGAATGATCGCCCAACCATCGTAGGACCGGCAGCCGCGGCCAACCACCACGAGTTCTCGCCATTTTGACCTCGACCTCGGTACCACATCCGGGTTCGGTGGTGACGCTCAACTCGGCGCCCATGCTCTCGGCTCGACGCCGCATGCTGGTCAGGCCGAGCCCGCCTTTGACCGCGGCGGGGTCGAAACCGATCCCATCGTCGTGGATCGCGAGGAACAGCTCCCCGTCGCGCTGCCGAAGCCGGATCTCGACGAGGGTGGCTCGAGCATGGCTGGCCACGTTGTGAAGCGCTTCCTTGAAGATCAGAAAGAGGTGCCGACGGGTCGCCATTTCGAGGGCCGGTCCTCGATGGGAGAGATCAACTTCGAACCGGCACTCGGTGCCGGGCGGGAGGCGGTTCGCTGCGTCGCGCATTCGGCGGAGCAGCGCCTGGGGGCTGTCGTGCTCGGGGTTGACATACCAGACGACGTCGCGCAGCCGCTCGACAACGCTCTGTGAGACTTCTTCGATGTCGTTGAGGCGGTTGTCATCGTGGTCCTGGCGAACCAGGGTCGCGGCCAGGGCGATCCCGCTGACATCGCTGCTCAGATCGTCGTGCAGATCGTCGGCGATCCGCCAGCGCAGCCGTTCCACTTCGAGGAGCCTAGCCGTGCGATAGCGGTGGAAACCGGCGAGGGCCGAGAGCCCGAGTAGAACCAGCAGGCCTCGACCCCACCAGCTCTGCCAAAAGGAGGGGTCTATGTGGACCGGCAGCTCGATGCCGCGGCTGTTCCACACCCCGTCGTTGTTACTGCCCTTGAGCCGAAAAACGTAGTTTCCCGGTGGAAGTTCGGCATAGCGGGCAACATCGTGGGAACCGCTGTCGACCCACCCGCTTTCGTGACCATCGAGCCGGTAGGAGAAGCGGTTGTGGTCGGCGTCGGTGAAGTTGAGGGCGGCAAAACGAAAGCTGATTGTGTTCTGATCGTTCCGCAGCTCCAGTCTGTCGAGACCGAAAGGGACCACATTGTCGGGGCCATGAGAGCTCCAGACTGTCAGCTCGGTGAAGGCCAAGGGAGGAATGTGCGGATTGTCGAGGATCTCCTCCGGTCGGAAGACCGTCAGGCCGTCCATGCCACCAAAGAAGAACCGCCCGTCGGACGAGGCCAGGGCCGCGTGACGGTTGAACTCGAGATTGCCGATCCCATCGGCCGGATCGTAGTTTCGGATTTGCCGGTGAGCTGTCGGCGCCGGGTCGAATCGGCTCAGACCATGACTTGTCCCGAGCCAGAGGCGGCCGCGGTCGTCGTTGAGGATGCTGTAGACCACCGAGCCCGGCAGCCCCTCCTTCGTCGTGAGCGTCTTCGCCGAACCGGTGGCGGGATCGTACCGAATCAGCCCACTCGACGTGGCCAGCCAGAGGACTCCGTCGGGTCCGGCATGGATATCGAAGATTCCCTCACCTTCGAGCTCCAGTCCGCGGGTCCCGGATCTGGTCAAAATCGGGGGATTGGAGTCAATCTCGATGTGAAAGAGACCCGGCCGGCCGAATCCTCCGGCAACCCAGAGTCCGTCAGTGGTCACCAGGAGGCGATTGACGTCGATTCGGGGGATCTCCTCGGGTCCCAGCCCGAAGCGAACAGAAACGCCGCTGCTGGGGTCGAAACGAAGGACGCCGAAGGTGGACCCGAGCCACAGGTTTCCCTGACGGTCCTCGACGACGGCCGTGATGCGCTCGGGATGACCCATGGATGATGGCAGGTCGAGAAGACGGTCCGGAATCGAACGAAACTGACCACTCTCGGGCTCAAAACGACACAGTCCGTTTTCAACCCCCAGCCAGAGCGTTCCTGACCGGTCTTCTACGATGTCCCAGATGATGTCGTGGCACAGGCTGTTCGGGTCTTCCGGATCGTGCCTGAATCGGGTGAAATGACCCTCGGGATCGTCAAAGCGACTCAGCCCTCCGCCGAAGGTGCCGACCCAGATGCGTCCACTCCGGTCCTGATAAACCGAAGAGACCTGGGAGCCCCCGAGCGAGGCGGGCTCCTCGTGCCGGCTGCGCCAGTGGAGGAATGGTTTACGGGCCGGATCCCACTTGTAGAGTCCGCTGCGTGTTCCGACCCAGACGGTACCGGCCGCATCCTCCAGTACCGGACCTGAGAGTGCGGCGAGAAAGTTGTTCGATGGGTCGAGCCGGTAGATCAGCCGCTCGCCCCGGGCAGGATCGACGACATGAACACCCCCTTGGACCGGGAGCCACACCCGACCGCTGGAATCGATCGACGGCTTCGACAGAATCGGGTGGACGGGATCAAAGAGAGGACCCTCGAAGCTGCCGCGTGCCGGGTCAAAGACGCCCACCCCAGCCACGTTGAGCCAGAATCGTCCGGCAGAGTCGATGACAAATCCACCGCAGCGATCCCACCTCTCGGGTGCTTGGTACCGGCGCACATCCTCGGTATTCGGATCGATTCGATGAAGAACCGCCGGCCCGGCGCCCCATCGTGCCGTGAGAACCCAGATTGCGCCATCAGAGTCCTGCTGGATTCCGACGACCTCTCCGGCTGCGAGCGAGGGCTTGTCTCCGGTGGGTTTGGGAAGTGGGGTGAATTGGTCGGGTCCGGTCTGTCTCAGAATACCGTTGGCCCACATGCCGACCCACAGTGTTCCGGAGTGGTCCTCGTAGAGATGAGTCACCGATCCTCCGACGCCCCCCGCGTCCATGTGGACAAAAAGACCGGTAGCTCGGTCGTAGCGATCCAGCCCGCGAGAGGTTCCGACCCAGATGTTGTGCTCGCGATCCTCCAGGATGGTCTGGATCACGCTGCTCGAGATTGAGTCGGGGTTGTAGGTTTCGTGACGCCAGATTCGAGATCTGCGTCCATCAAATCGATTGAGTCCGTCGGCGGTGCCGACCCAGAGAAAACCTTGGTGATCCTGCGCCAGGGAGAAGATTGATCTGTGTGAAAGCCCGGCGTTGGGGCTCACCGCCTCGAATCGCAGTTCGTCGGCGCCGGTGTGGACACCACAGAAGACCCCGGTTGTGAGAATGAGGGCCAACGATTTACAAAGGACCGTCGAGCCCCTCAAACGGTCGCCATGAGAACCACCGTGGACCTCCAAAGGGGTGGGGTCCAGCCGTACTCCGGGCAGATGTGAGTTGGTGCACACTCTTGATGGTTCCTCAATGGACCCATTTGAACACTTCCCGGTCGCGCGATCGAGTCAAACCTGCTGTGTCCATGCGTCAACGCCGAATCGCCGAGACGATTCGTCAGGTCTAAGCCTTGCCTCCGTTGTCCGGGCCCTGGCATTACGACGGTTCGGGAAAACTCTTAGTGTTCCGCCCAGCGAGGAGATGCCAGCTGCTCGGTCAGTTCCATCTCCTGGGTGAGATAACTGTAGAAGTCGTCGCTCGACGCGGTCATGGAGCGCTTCAGACCGATCAGGGCTGCACGGGGCAAGCTGCCGAGACGGTCGGCGATCTCCAGGGCCTCATCCTCGAGCCGACCGGGTGCGGTCACGTGGTTGACCAACCCGAGACTGCGGGCGTCATCGGCGGTCAGCCTCGGAACGTCGAGCAGAAGGTGGGTTGCTTTCGCGCCACCGAGCAGGTTTGCGAGCAGCCATGGGAGACCGCCCATGGGCGCCCGGGGAAGGGTTTGCGTTGTGTTGACGAAGATCGTATCGGGGCTGACGATACGGTAATCACAGGCGAGCAGCGGCGCCGCGAGTTGCAGGGCCACGTCGCCGCCGACGACGCCGATGACGAACGAATCGATTCGACGGACCGCCTTGACGAAGCGCTGGATCACGTTTTCCTCGCGGATGATTCGCGCTCTGATCTCGGAGACAGTCAGGTGTTCGCTGGTGTTGGGGCCACCGAGGAGCCGTTCAAGGTTCTGTGGGCCGAGCAGATTCTGCGGCGCGAGGACGACCAGAATCGGCTGTGGGTCTGCGGATTCCTCTTCCAGGAAGTCCCACAATCTGCTGATCAATCGGAGATCGGTGCCGGCCAGAGACTCCCTCGGGAGGAGTCGAAGGACCGTCCGGTTCGGCGACCGCTCGACGGACATGGGTGCGGGTCGATCTCGATCGGCCCCGCTTCGCCGCGGAAACGTGGTGAAGCTCTTCTCCTTCTTTTTCTTCGGTGTCTCGGTCGGAGCCTTGGGGGCTTCGCGAACGGTGAGTACCGGCACCTCGGAGATCTGGGTCACCCTTTCGGCAACCGAGCCGAAGAGCGCGCGGGCGATGCCGGAAAGACCACGGGTTGCAAGAACCACCAGACCGAAGCCGTGCGATGACGCATACTCCGAAATTCCTCCCGCCGCCTGAGCGTAGATGACGGCGGTCTCGTGCGTCACGTTTTGAAGGTGCGTTTTCCCGACCTCGGCGAGGCCGTCGTGGCATTGTTGGCCGAGCCGGGTCAGGTGATTTTCTCGGAGCGTGTAGTGGGAGTAGAAATCGGGGTAGGTGATGGGTTCCATCGCATGAATGAGGGTGATCTCGGCCGACAGCACAGCCGCCCATTCCGCGGCCAGCAGCACGGCCTGCAGCGAGTCCTCCGAGGAGTCGTAGGCGACGAGAATTTTTTGCGGCGAGAAGGCGCGGCCGGTCTCCTCTCGGGTCGTGAGAACCGGGACCGGAGACCGATGAACGACCTCCTTGGCCACGGAACCCATCATCAAGCGTTTCAGGCCGCGTCGGCCGTTGGTCCCCATGACCACGAGATCGCAGTGGTGCTCGGCGATCGCCTTGATGATGGCGTCGGCGGGAGCGATTCCCCGCTCGATGTGACAGTGAGTCGGGACCTCAGTGCCCGCGGCGTACTCCTCGAGTGTCTCCCGGGTCTTGGCATCCGACATCGCGAGGATTCGTTCAACCTCGTCGAGGTCTTCGGAGCTCACGATGGGATTGTCGACGACGGTGCGAACGTGGAGCAGGTGGATCTCCGCCTTGAACGGGCCGGCGAGTTCTTTTGCAAAGATGAGAGCACAGTCTGATGCAGGAGAGAAGTCCGTCGGAACCAGAATGCGTTGCGGTGTGTGTGCCATCTCCCGTCCTCCTTTGGTTGGGCCTCGTCTACCGGTCTGAGGCGTCGTTCGCGATCAGGCCGCGGCGTGCGCGCCGGCGCCGGCGGCCGGCTCGGTTGCTTCACGGTTTGTTGGACTTAATCGAGGTGTGCTGAGCTGCCGTCGTGTCACTCTCGCAGGGGGGTCGTCCAAGGAGTGCTGACCCTGCTTGAGGAGGTGACCGGTGAGACGATCCGGGGTCCCGAGGTCGAGCCACCCGCACGCCGGTACGGAGTGGACCCGGAGCGAATCCGCTGCCCTCTCCAAAAGGTCCTTCGAAAAATCGAAGGTGGGCACCGAATGGTAAAGGTGGGCGAGATCGTGCTCGATTCCGAACCAGGCCTGCATCGAGTCGAGCAGCGGTCGAAACGACCGCCAAAGCTGTGGCAGTGCGGTTTCGAAAAGCGCGAGCAGGGAACGGCCGCCGACGATCAGGATGAAGCAGTTCAGCAGTCCATCCTTGCTGAGAAGGTCGGCTGCGGTTTTTGCATCCGGTTTCTCGCGAAAACAAGCGACTCGACGGAGAGGACCGCCTTCCCCGGCCTTCGGTACGATCCAACCGTAGCCGGTTTCCGGTCCTTGCGGCTGCACTCCCAGGAGCACCATTCCCGAGTCCGGGCGCGGCGCGCACGCGAGGGCGTCGATGATCGCGTTGTGGAGGGTCTCCTCGGAAGCAACGGCGTGATCGGACGGCAGGATGACCAGTCGAGCAGCCGGGTCGCGCCGGAGGATCCACACGAGGGGCAGGAGAATACCGGCGGCGGTGCCTCGATTTTCCGGTTGGACGATGATGTTCCGGGCAGGAAGACCAGCCAGTTCCGAAACCCACCAGCGACGGTGCTGCGCGGCGACGACAGCGACGATCCGTTCGGGAGGCGCGATCTTCCTCGCCCTCTCCAACGTGACATCGAGGAGGGTCGTGCGGCCATTGACCGACGCGTACTGCTTCGGCGCGGGTTGGCCCCACCGATCACGGGTCAGATCCATGACTCGCCGGCCCTCCCCTGCCGCTAGGATGACGACCCAGGGATGTCCGCTCGATTGCATCGTTCGGTCCTTTCGATCGATGCCCGTTATCAGAACCCGGCCGGTGACGCGGTTCCGAGAATCGGCCGGGAGGGGGCGCGCGTGGATTTTCGGGCGACGTCGGCGACGACCGGCGGAGATTCGTGACGATAGGCGGGACCGAACTCGGAGAAGGGCAGGTGGCGGAAAATTCGGCGGCCGCTGTAATCGAGCACGCGAAGATCGCAGCCTTTCCGGACGGCCTCTTCAATGACGTCGAACTGCTGGCCGTACTGCCAGCGCAGGTGGTTGACGGGCACCTCCCGGGCAAAAAACTTCATACATCCGATCCGATGCAGTTCCTCCAGGACAGGCTTGCTGCGGATCGTGTGTCGCGTCAGAACCAACACCGGCTCGTTCGCTGAAAAGATCACATAGGCTTTCATGGTCGGACCTCCTCGAGATCAGATGGATCTCTTGGCTCCTTTCTGCAGTGGACAGACACCACCGCTGCCCTGAAGACAGCAACCCTCATGCCAACTCGGGTGATTCGAACCGAAACCAGGACGACGCCCATGGCGAAACAGTCTCCGGTCGGAATTCAGCCGCGAGGGTGCGTCGGATCGGGCTCACCGCCATCCGGATCTGAAAATCGGCTTTTCGTTTTGAAATGTGGTGTGCGGGATTTACCCATCCTCCAACGCGATCAGGCTGGCTTGAAAGGTCGAAGTCTGCCGATCGGTGCCGGCCACGGGAACCCAACCGAACACCCGCGGAAACAGCGTTGGGCGACCGAGCCCCTTCACCTCCGTGGCCGGGTCCCCGGCTGGTCGTTTTTGCTCGGCCAACCGCCGGAGGAGCGGTGCCTTTCCCTCGGGTGCTCCCGGAGGTGCGATCGCCCAGACCGCGCAGAGCTCGATGATTTGAGGTGAATGGTCGGAGTTGTTGGCACAGGGGTTGCAAATCCGCTTGCCATGGAACTCGCGGGACCCGCTTGGATTGGCGGCGCGCCTCCACGATTCCGGGCAATCGGCCGGAGGCAGATCGGCCGAGTCCGGCAGTTGGACGGACTGTCACGGGATCAGCTGATCGAACTCGAGGTCGCGTCAGCCGTCCTGCCGTTTCGTGTCAATGACTACGTGCTCGATGAATTGATCGATTGGACCGATATTCCATCCGACCCCATCTTCCAGTTGACCTTCCCTCAGGCGGCCATGTTGGATCGGGCGGACTATTTCCGGCTGCGAGGATTGCTGACGAAGGGTGTAGCCGACGACGTGATCCGGCACGCAGTCCGAAAGATTCACATCAGGATGAACCCGCATCCTGCAGGCCAGATGGAACTCAACGTGCCTGTTCTCAACGGCGTGGAACTGTCCGGGTGCCAGCACAAGTATCGAGAAACCGTGCTCTTCTTTCCCGCGCGCCGGGCAGACCTGCCATGCTTACTGTACCTACTGCTTCCGCTGGCCGCAGTTCGTCGGGGCCGAGCATCTCAAGTTCGCCACGAACGAGATCGACCTTCTGGTTGCCTACCTCCGCGAGCATCTCGAGGTAACCAACGTGCTTTTGACCGGTGGTGATCCCCTGGTCATGAGCAGCGGGATGCTGCGAAGGAACATCGAGCCGCTGCTCGGCGACGGACTCGACCACATCACCTCGATCCGGATCGGGACCAAGGCGTTGTCGTACTGGCCGTACCGATTCACCTCCGATCGAGATGCGGACGATCTCCTGCGACTCTTCGAGGATGTTCGCCGCGGTGGTCGGCAGCTCGCGTTGATGGCCCACTTCTCACACCCCCGCGAGCTCCAGACCCGGGTCGCGAGAGAGGCCATCCGAAGGGTGAGAGACACCGGCGCGGTGGTACGTTGCCAGTCCCCGTTGATCCGTCATGTCAACGACCGCTGGCAGGATCTGGTCGAGTTGTGGGACGAAGAGGTCCGACTCGGGCTCGTGCCCTACTATCTCTTCGTCGCCCGAAACACCGGCCCGAGATCCTACTTCGCGGTCCCCTTGGCGGAATGCCTGGAGACATTCTCCGCTGCGTTCTCTCGTGTGTCCGGCCTCGCCCGAACCATCCGCGGTCCCGTCATGTCAGCCACCCCAGGCAAGGTGTTGGTGGTGGGCATTGCCACCGTCGAAGGCCAAGAGGTCTTCGTGCTCAAAATGATCCAAGGTCGTGATCCCGACTGGGTCAACCGTGTCTTCTTCGCCCGTTTCGACCCGTCAGCCGTGTGGATCGACCAGCTCGAACCCACCTTCGAGAGCTCGGAGTCCTTTTTCGAGCGCCCGCACCAGATCTCGGCTTCGGTGGGACGGAGGCCAACATTCGCACGAGCCTTGAATGAGAGCCCTCTGCTGTCATGTACCGGCGGCGGCACAGGATTCGGGGGAGTGGGGACGGAAGAGGAGGCCCCGACAACTGGATAGAGGTCGAATTGTCGGCTGTTTGACCGGTGTTCGACGTGCGCCATGGATGGACCGGTGTGGCCGCGCGCACGGGTAGGAGGTGGTCATGGATGCGGTCGAGCACCAGCGAGAGGGAAGCCTGGGGATGACCGGAAATCCCGCCGGTACCGGCCTTTTCGAACCCGAGAATTGCGGACCGCCCCCGGCCCGGCGCACCGGGAGGGTTCGGTGGGGCCCGGCATAGTTGAACCGGAGCCGCGCCAGCGGTCCAGCGGCGATGGCTCTGTCGCCGGCCTTGTGCGGTCAGTGTCCTCCGAGCTTTCCCTGCACGCGGGTTCGATCGAAAAGATTCGTTCCTTGTGCATCGAGCTCGGCGACCGTCTCGGATGTCCACCCTCGTGCGATGATCTCGAGCAGTTGCGAACCCTTGCCCAAAGCCTGCGGACCACGATGGGTGGAAAAGCGGACAACGGTCGCGGACTTTCTCGCGGCAGCTGCCGCCTCCTGCCCGGCGCCGTGGACCCTGGTGGCCGAGTTGTTGAAGGCGAGGGAGAGAAAGGTCGTCCATCGTGCTCTCGAGCTTGCGGCCGAGCTTGCTGCGTCGGACAGATTACCCGATGAGCTGACTGTCGCCGGGTTGTTCGCAGAACTGTTGGAGGCTGAGGGGTCCCCATTTGCTGATCGGGCGTCACTCGAAGCCATCGCCGGAATCGTCCGACGGACGTCGTCATCCGCCGATAGGGATCCCCTCGTCATGGTTCTGCTGGACTCTCGAGATCAGCGTGTCAAGCGGCTGGCCGCACGTCTTCTCGACCTTGACCGTGATCCCGCCCCGGACGACGTCGCCCGCCGCATGCTCGGCGACGTGGCATACGACTCTCTCTCGCCCTACCTCACCTACACACGGGCTTGCCACGAAGACCTGCTCTCTCTGGTGGTTCCCGGTGGTGCGGATCCTCCTGCTGTAGCGGCGATCCGGCACGCCGAGGATGTCTGTGGCGAGGAGTTGCTGCGTCAGGTCGTTTCCGATGTGGGCTGGCCACGTCTGGCGCTGGGGCTGGAGGTCCGGCATCTGGTTGGGATCAGCATCGCCGGCTCAATGCCGCTGGTGGCCACTCCGACCGAGGCCTCGCTGTTGAGAGCTTGCTCGGGAGAGGCGCGCCAGGCCGGAGAGTGGATGCTCTTCGTTGCCCACGGTGGCAGGGTGTCGGAGGATGACGACGATACCGAGATCACCGGCCCCGTCGGGCGCTTTCGCACGCTGAATGTCCTTCACTCAGAACTCCTCGAGGTCATCCTCGATGTGGCGCCTTTGACCGCCGCCAGGGTGGGCCTCATCGTCACGGCCATGGACCGGATCGTCGATGACTTCAAGACGCTCTTCACCGGTCTGATCGCGGACGGCGCAGTCCTTGATGACGTCTACGGCGAGCCGCTGGACCAACTGCTGACCGGCGACCGCAAAGGGGTGTTGATCGGCGTCGAAGCCGGCGCCACTTCAGAGCGAGAGATCACGTGGTCCGGCGAAGGCCCCCTGCGGGACCGGTTCAACCCGCGTCCGACGCCGGAGTTCTTGGAACGGTTCAGGGAGTCCCTCCGAGAACTTGGTGTGGAGGTCCCTCCCGTGCCGGAGGAGTACGGTCGCCGCCAAATCGGCCAGGTCGAGTTTGAACGCAACTTCCTCAACCCGTTGCGGGCGGCCGTGGCTCGAGGCCAGGTGATTCTCACCCCAACCGGTCTTCAGAAGAGCCGGCCTGATGTCTTCATGATCGAGCATGAAGTGGAGCGCTTTGCCGAGATCCTGTCAGCCGGCGACGAGATGACAGCGCCGTTGGTGAGGCTGGCGAGGGCGGCTGCGTCGCTTGAGCGAATGCTCGATTTCAGAATCACCGGCCACGTGGCGGGACGAGTCGTCGAGCGTGCCCGGCTCGCATTGCTCGGTGATGAGCTCTGGATCTATGTACTTCGCGACGATCAAGGGTGTGCTCGACTTTCGTTCTACTCGAAGGGGGACATCCTTTTCCGACGCCGGGAGAAGCCGCACGCCCGGTGGAGCTCGAATGCGTGCAGCGACACCGTCGGGTTCGTGGCAATCCTCCGGCACAACAACTATCTTGCCGAGGGTCCGGAGATTTCGGAGGCGGAGACTCAAACCGCGGCGAGGGACATTCTCGACGAGCTGGCGGCGGGGGCTCTCCTCGTCGAACCAGGGCCGCTTCCCGGCGAACGGATGCTCAGCGGTCTCCGGGCATCGCCAGGGCGGGTAGTGGGTCCGGTGGTTTTCGGCACGCAAGGGCGGTTGCCCCAGGATCTCGCCGGGGCCGTCCTCGTGAGTCCCTCCGTGAGCCCGGATGACACCGCCTTTCTCTACCATGCGGGAGGGGTCGTCTCGACGGGTGGGGGCGTCCTCAGTCATGCCGGACTGATGGCGATTCAGTTTCACAAACCGGCTCTCATCATCCCGGGGCGCTGGCGAACCGAGGAGGACGGATCTCAGACCCTGTGCTACCGGGTGCCGGAGTACCGGGAAGAGGAGCGCGAGGTCGCCGGGATGTCGCTGAGCATCCGGAACCAGGTGCGGGAACGGGAGCACCTCATGGTCGAGGGTGATCTCGTGATCCTGAACGCCACCCGTGGGACGTTGCGGGTTCTCGGTCACGATCGTGAGGCCTTTGCCGTTTATGAAGGTCTGCGGAATCTGGGCGAGGCTGTCACCCGTCTGGAGGACGCCACGGATGATCGGGAAGTGATCGCCCTGCGGGGTCGTCGCATTCAGGCCCGGCATCGCCTTGAAAAGCTCTTCGCCCGCCTGCGAGATCCGGTGCTGGCGCGCTGGGCTGTGCGCGAAATGCTCATGGGCGGACTGGTGCCCGGTGTCGGCGGCGGTCGTGCCGACCGTGGGGTGCTGCTGCACGTGCTGCTCAGCAACGAGCGGGTCGGAGACACCAGCAGCGTCTTTTTGAAACGCACGTGCATCGACCTCGATCGTCGGCTGGCGGCGACAACGGCTGCCGCGGAAACCTCGATTGTGAATGCCCGCTTCCTCATCGATGTCCTGCAACCGCGGATCGACGTCCTGCGCGTCCGTGACAGCGTCGAAGAGGCTGCCGCCTGCGTGGGTTCGGGAACCGCGGCGCCGGAGGCGATTCCGACGCGCACCGACCACATCGACGATCTCGCCCGGAGTTCACTGCAAAGATTGAAGAGGCAAGTCTTGGCGGAGGTGACGACCCGCGATGCAGACGACCCCGAGTTTCGACATTTGGTTCGTCAGATCGAGAGGATAGACGCCGTTCTCGGAGCTTCAGCCAGCGATCGCGAGGAGTTCGAGCGGGCCAGCGAACGACTGGCTCGTCGCGAAGAGACCGCCTTGCGATCTTGCGCAGACAAGCTCGTGCTCGGCCCCCGGGACGGTGGTCTCGAGCTCTTTCAAGTGATCGGTTCCAAGGCGGCCAACCTGGGCGAAATCGAGCGTCTCGCTGGGCAGGATTTGGTGCCGCCCTGGTTCGTTGTCACCGATCGGGCGTTTCGACTCGTACTGGAAAATCCATCGGGTTCGCGCTCGATCGCGGGTGCCGGCACCGAATCCATTCCTCCGACCCTGCGGGGAGCCATCGACGCCGTTCTGGACAGGGCGGACCTCGACTACTCGGAGAAATCCACCCACATTCGTACGCTGTGGGACAGCGCCGTGCTCCCGGATGAACTCGTCGCCGAGGTCCTTGCAGCCTATCGCGGTTTGGAGTCGACCGACGTCGGCGACCAGCCGGGAGAAACGAGCGGCGCCCCGTTCGTCGCTCTGCGCTCTTCATCGCGGGAGGAGGACACCGAGACGGCGGCCGGCGCCGGTCAATTCGATACTTTTCTCTTTGTCAGCGGCTCGAGTTCCGTCGTGGAACACCTGAAGCGGACCTGGGGCGGGCTCTGGACAGAACGCGCGATCCACAACCGGACGATCCTCGGCAACACCGGGATCGTCGGAGGTGGAGTGGTCATCCAGCGAATCGTCTGGTCGAGAGTTTCCGGTGTGCTGCTGACCGTCAACGTGGGGAAGAGAAACCTGCAGGAAATCCAGATCAACGCCGGACTCGGCCTCGGTGAGGGGATCGTTTCCGGGCAGGTCGCCGCCGATCAGATCACCGTCAGCAAGGACGGTGATCTGTCGAGCGGAGAATTCCGTTTCAATTACGTCACTGCCGATAAACGAGAACGCGTCGTCTTCAATCGCCGCGCCGGCACCGGGACGGTGAGGACCGTGACCCTGTACCACCAACGACTGAGGCCTGCGCTCGAGTATGTGGAGCTGTGCGAGTTGGTGCGGGTCGCCTCTCGCCTCGAGGCGGCATACGGGTACCCCCTCGACATCGAGTTTGCGATCGAGGGTTCCCGCCTGTGGATCCTCCAGGCCCGACCGGTGGTGACCTTTCTCGCGGCTATTCGAGAGACGCTTGACAGCTACCCGTTGGCTGCGAAAGGCGAACGCCCGAGATACGCGCTTTCGTGGGAGGTGAGGCCATGATCCGACGAGAGGATTCGCTCAACTACCACAGTGCCGGCCGACCCGGCAAGATCGCCATCAAGGCCACCAAGCCCTGCTTGAGCCCTCGCGAAATGCGTCTCGCCTACCTACCGGGGGCGATGTTCCCGGCCGAGGAAATCGTCCGCGATCCGGCAGCGGTCTACCGCTATACGGCACGGTCGAACCTCGTCGGTGTCGTCACCAACGGAACGGCCTTGACCGGCGTCGGCGATGTCGGCCCGGCCGCGGCCAAGCCCATGCAGGAAGGGATGGCGGTGTTGTTCAAGCGCTTGGCTGACATCGACGTTTTCGATCTCGAGCTCGACACCACCGATGTGGACCGGTTTGTAGATACGGTGGCCGCGCTGGAGCCGACCTTCGGCGCCATCAATCTCAAGGACATTCGTGCCCCCGAAGGGCTCCAGATCTACGAGCGGTTGTGCGAAGAGCTCAGCATTCCGGTCTTTCACGAGAATCTCTACGGAGCGGCGGTTGTGGCCGTCGCCGCCATCATCAACGCCCTCGAGTTGGTGGGGAAGTCCATCGAAAAGGCGCGCGTCACCCTGTGCGGCGCCGGAACGGTCGGGACCGGGTGCGGGCGGTTGCTGCTCAGTCTCGGGGTGCGTGAGGAAAACCTCTTGGTGTATGACAAGGAGGGACTGCTTCACCCCGATCGCGAGGATCTCTTGGACTATCAGAGGGCCTTTCAGCGCGACCACCCTGCACATCGACTCGAGGAAGGCATCGAGGGAGCGGACATCTTTCTCGGCGCCTCTGCCGGCGGCGTCCTCAGCCAGGAAATGCTCCGAAGGATGGCACGATTTCCCATCGTGCTCGCGCTTGCCACACCCGAACCGGAAATTGCCTATGAAGAGGCCGTTGCCGCTCGTCGGGACATCATCGTCGCGACCGGGTTCGGGGTCCATCCGAATGCCATCCGCGGCACCTTGAGTTTCCCGTACATCATTCGCGGTGCCCTCGACGTACGAGCAACGAAGATCACCGAAGGGATGCTGCTTTCCGCCGCCCGGGCCCTCGCGGAGCTGGCGCGCGAGGAGGTTGTCGAAGAGGTGGAGCGCGCCTATGCGAACGAGCGTTTCAGCTTCGGCGCGAACTATCTGGTACCGAAGCCGATCGATCCCCGGATTCTGGTGTGTGAGTCGTCGGCGGTGGCCGAATGCGCGATGCGAGAAAACGTAGCGCGGTTAACGCTCGACGCCGATGCCTACCGAGAGAGCCTCGCTCGGAGACCGCGAGGTTCCGCTCAGGGCGGAGTGATCTCGGTTGGTTGATGCCGACGTCGTGCCAGGCGCCGGGAGGAGGCCGGTTCGGCACCCTGCCGCCGACGGATCAGCGCTCCGGGTGACAGAGCCCGCATGAGGTGTCGGAGCCGGTTTCGCCGTGGCACCGGAGGCAGAGGCCGTGGTAGGCCCCCTTGAGACCGATCACCTCGAGTCGCTGAGGGTCGAGATTGGCGGCGTGGCACGAGACGCAACGGAGGTCTCCGGTCGCCTGCTTCTGATGGCAGCCGGTGCACTCCTCCACCTCCCAGTGGAGCTCGTGGACAAAGGCCGAGGGCGCCACGGGGTCAGTGTGGCAGCTCACGCACGGCGCCGGGTCGCCGAAGGGCTTGTGGTGGCAGCCGGTGCATTCGCCCTCGACCTCGACATGCATCGAGTGGTCGAAATCAACCGCCGGGTAGAGGTTGGTCAGTTCGCCGATGGCCACCCGGTCCGGGACCGAAATCTCGCTGGCAGTGGCCGGCAGACCGAGCGCACACAGCAACAGAACGGACAGAACCCCGACGTCGGGACGTATGGGATTCTCCCGCTGCGGGTTGGTCGTGGAAACCTCGCTCGTCGAGGCCCGCCATGGCAACCGGTAGGCGCCTCCGGCTCCGGCCGAAGCATCGGCGCCGCCCGGCCGCGTGACCGGAAGGTAGTGAATCGCGAGCCCGGCCGCGACGAATCCGAGGGCGATCAGAGCCATGCTGATCACCAGCTCCTGCCAGGTCGGGAAGTAGCCCGTGGGGTGGATGAGCTGCATGCCCGAAACCGCGACGTTGAAGCGGTGCATGATGAAGCCGAGCACGGTGCTGAACGACGCCACGAAGAGCTGGCCGGTCGTCATTCGTCGGGCGGAGCGGAGCACCACGACCACCGGCACGATGACGAAGAGCAGGTTTTCGAGCCAGAACAGGAATGCCGGCATGCCGGGGCGGAACGCCTCGAGCAGGGCGTGGCGGACGGCGAGATCCTCGCAGCGGAAGACGAAGTAGACCACCAAGATCAGCGCCATGACGCGGGCGAGGTTGGGCAGCAGGTCCATCCGAGGCGGGTGGCCCAGGAATCGCCAGCTCAGGAATCCCTCGAAGCAGACCATGGCCAGCCCGGCGGCCAGACAGGAAAGGAAGAAGTGCACCGGCAGGATCGGCGAATACCACAACGGGTGGAGCTTGTGCGGGACGATCGTGAACAGCGTGCCGAGAGTCGATTGGTGGAGCGTGGACAGCAGCGCACCGATGATGACCAGCGGGATCAGGAACCGGTGCAGCGCTCGTTCGACGCGGTGCCAGCCCAGCCGCTCCCATAGGACCTGTGAGAACTCGAGCAGCAGAACCGTCGTGTAGAGCATCACGCACCACGCGATCTCATAGAGCGGCGAGTGGAAATTGTGATCGACGATGCAGCGCCAGATGTTCCACGGCCGGCCGATCTCCAGGATCAGCCCGGTGATGAACAGCAGGTAGCCGATGAGAGCCGTCAGGATGGACATTCGAACCAGCGGGCGATAGCGCTCGATGCCGAAGACATACACCACCGCGGCCATGATGAATCCGCCCGCCGCCAGGCCGATCCCGGCGAGGATGTCGAACCCGACCCAGATGCCCCACGGCGTCTCGTCGCTGAGGTTGGTCACCGAGCCGAGACCGAACGCGAAACGGACGGTCACGATGACGGCGGCCAACGTCAGCAGCAGCGCCACCAGTACCCTCCACGGGGTCAGCGACGAACGAAGGCGCTCAATCATGGGGACCTCCTGTTGCGGTGCCCTCTGCGCGGTTCTTCGCCGGTTCGCTCTCGGTCGCCGCGACCTCTTCGCGACGGCGGAACAGCCAGTACGACGCGCCGAGGAATCCGGCGCCGAGCAGGACAACGTTGGGAACGTGCATCAGGAGGCGCCAGGTGAGATCGGGGAGCGGGAACGACGCCACCGCGGTGTCGAAGTCGAGCTCTTCGAACGGCACCGGGGACAGGAACAGCACCGAGGTGCCTCCGACCTCGGTCAGGCCGTAGATGTGCGGGTGATAGCGCTCCGGGTTTGCGGCCAGACGCGCACGGGCCACGGCCACCAGAGTGTCGCGGTCACCGAAGACGGTCGCCTCGGTGGGGCACGCCTCGGCGCAGGCGGTCGGCAGACCGCGGTCGAGACGCGGCGCGCAGAGAACGCACTTGCGGATGCGCGGCGTCGCCGAGTGCCATTCGAACTTCGGGATCCGGAACGGGCAGCCGATCATGCAGTAGCGGCAGCCGAGGCAGATGTCCTTGTTGTAGAGGACCGGGCCGTCCTCGCGCTTCACCAGCGCGCCGACCGGGCAGACCGACACGCAGGACGGCTCGACACAGTGTCGGCAGAGGTCGCGAACGAAGTTCTCGCTGCCTCGTTCGGACACCACCGTCCAGGTGTCGGCGGTGAGCATGTTGTCGACATTCGAAGGAAGTTCGTTGGCGGTCTTGCACGCCTCGGAGCACGCGCCGCAGCCGATGCAGCGTGTGATGTCGATCAGCAGCCCCTTCGCCGCGCTCACGTCGACACCTCCTTCCCGTGTCCAGCGTCGGCCGCGAGGAATCCGACTTCGAATGCGGGCCAGGCTTCATCAGCGGCCCGCGCCAGGGCTCCTTCGACCGGGGATTCGAGCGCGCCCTCTTCGAACAGGCGCCGAAGGCGGTCGATTTCGCCGCCCATCCAGGCGGCGGCATCGCTGCCGATCCTGAGCGATCCCATCTCTCGAGTCGCTCCCGCCTCGGGCTCGAGCCGGTACGCCCAACCCTCTTTGTAGGGGCGCCACCGCAAGCGGACAGAGTCGCGGCCGAGATCGTGGTTCGAGTCGATCACCGTGCCGCTCAACGGGGCGACCAGCCGCAGCCGCCGGTCTCCCCGGTGGATGGTCATCGCCGGTCGGCCGGCGATCACCCGGTCACCGACAGATGGCAGCTCGACCGTCGACAGATCGCCGATCACGGTGCGAGCGAGGTCGTCGATCCCGACGGTAACCCTGCCGTCGTCGTCAACCCGCGCCCAGACGTGACCGGGGTGGAAGAAGAGTGCCCGGGGCACAGCGAACTCGAGCGCTGCGTCCGCATCCGACGCTCGCCGGGGCAGGTGCCTCCTCTCCCACGGCCGGATGACAACCACGTCGAGCAGGAACACTGCCAGGAGCACGGAAACGAATATCAGAGTAACCACGAGTGGTACCCGGTGCCCTTCAGCCGATCCGGGGCGGCCCGTGCCGGCGTCGTTCCGAGGTGACGATTCGCCACCACGACTCTACACGAAATTTGCAACTTCCGGGCCAACTCGGGTGGAACGGCGGAAGAGAGCTCTTCGATCGAGCGTCTCTCTTCCGAGTCGGCGATCCGACGGCGCGCCCGGATCGATGATCATCGGCTTGAGATGGGCAGGGTTGTGGTGCGGCATCATCAATCTCCGATCCGCCGTTTGTGCGGTTTGTCCTCGATCTCCTTCAGGCGTCTCCAAAGCGTGGTCACGCCGATGCCGAGGATCTTCGACGCTTCGCTGCGATTGCCATCGGTGTGGCGAAGCACTCTTTGGATGTGCGCTGCCTCGACCTCCTTCAAGCTGAGAGCGGGAGCAAAAGAGGGGGTTTGCCCCGGAATGACGCCCTTGAAGACGCAGGACGGCAAACCCGCTCTCGAGATCCTCCCGTTCTCGGATAGAACGGCCGCGCGTTCGAGAGCGTTCTCGAGCTCGCGGACGTTGCCCGGCCACGAGTAGCGCTGGAGGTATTCGATACAGTCGGCATCGAAGCGAAGACTGGGCAGCGAGAGCTTTGCCGCCAGTTTTTTCACGATGAAACGGGCGATCGGCAGGATGTCCTCGGGCCGTTCGCGCAGCGGTGGAATGCGGATCTCGACGACCCGCAGGCGGTAGTAGAGATCGTCACGGAACGCGCCGTCCTTGATCTCTTGTTCGAGGTCTCTGTTGGAAGCTGCGAGAACCCGGACGTCGATCCGCCGCTGGACGTTTTCGCCGATTCGGCGGATTTCCCGCTCCTGCAGGACCCGGAGGAGATTGACCTGGAGCGCCGGAGAAATCTCACCGATCTCGTCGAGGAAAATCGTCCCGCCGTTGGCCTGCTCGAAGAGCCCTTTTCGGTCCCGGTCCGCGCCCGTGAACGACCCTGATTTGTGGCCGAAGAGCTCGCTCTCGAGGAGGGATTCGGGGAGCGCGCCACAGTTGATCGCGACGAATTCCCCGGCCGAGCGGGGCGAGTTGTCGTGGATGTAGCGAGCCAGTACCTCCTTGCCCACGCCGCTCTCACCGGTGATGAGGACCGACGAGTCAAACCTCGCGACGCGTGACGCCAGATCGAGGATCTTGCGAAACGACGCGCTCCGCACCTCGGCGATTCCGGGTGGGATGAGGGTCCCGAACTCCTGAAATCGCTTCTGTTGCCGCTCCACCTCGCGGGTTTTGAGTCGGAGCCTTTCGGTGAGATTGGCGATCTTGGCCTGGATGTCCTCGGTTTCAAAGAACTGGAGGGTGTCGTCGATGTCGGATCCCCACGACAGTCGATCCCGACCGACCGCCCGGCAGACCTTGTCGCCCATCGCCGCGCATTTCTCCTCGACGAAGAAGACGTCCTGGTTGAGGCACAAGGATGCGTAGCCGCTGGCGTAGCCGCACAGGACCCAGCACACCGTGTGATCCGCTTTGCCGAGGGTCTGCAGGTGTTC
>CAVQJV010000038.1:0-79425 GCA_963712805.1 uncultured Acidobacteriota bacterium
GTGGTCCACCAACCTCATGAATCCGCTGGTCGACCGTGCCCGCGAGGCCATGCTCGCGGCCGGATGCCGGTGGGCGCCTAACCACTGGAGGCTCGACCGTTTGGGAATCGGAACGGCCGGGGGTGTTGTGAGTCAGGACTTCGGGATACCGGTCATCGGCTATGGACCGGGCGAGGAAGAGCAGGCCCACGAGTGCAATGAGTCTGTTGGTTTGCCTGCACTGGTTGACGCCGTTTTTGGCACCGCGGTTCTCGTGCACGGATTGAGTTCGGTTCAGATGACCCCGGCAACGAGAGCGGTGGACGTCCAACCGGGCCGGCTCGTCGGATCCACAGGCAATTCAACGGCCGCCCAAAGATCGACTGGAACCTTGGTCGGCTGATTTCCCGGCTTGGGGACAAGCGCTCGGGCCGCCGCGCACGCTCGTCGCCGACGGCCTCGAGTCCAGGGATGCCTCGTCCTGCTCCTTGGTGGCATCGTGAAAATGAAAAAATGGCGGGCCGGGCCCGCCATTTTGGATCGATTCCCAATCTCTCGATCAGTGGCGCAGCGCCGGAGGCGCGCCCGACTCGGTCGGGCCTGAAGTCGCGAACTGGAGCTTGCCCTCGCGGAATTCACCGCCGCGAAGGGTGTGGGAGAGCGCCTCGCCGAGCTCCTCCACCAGGTGGATGGTCAGTCCGTTGCGGATCTCGTCGGGGAGATCGTCGAGATCGGCCTCGTTATCCTTGGGCAGGACCACGGTGGAGATCCCGGCCCGAACCGCGCCGAGGATCTTCTCCTTGACGCCACCGATGGGCAGCACCCGGCCGGAGAGCGTGATTTCGCCGGTCATCGAGACGTCGTTGCGGGCCGGGCGCCCGGAGAGGGCGGACACCAGGGCTGTGGCCATGGTGATTCCGGCCGATGGGCCGTCCTTGGGGATGGCGCCCGCCGGAACGTGGATGTGGACATCCTGCTGGAAGTCCCGCGGGTCGATGAAAAGTTCGTTGGCATTGGCCTTGGCGTAGGTCCACGCGGCCTGGGCCGATTCCTTCATGACATCGCCGAGCTGACCGGTGAGCACCAAATTGCCCTTGCCCGCCATGGGCGAGGCCTCGACAAACATGATGTCGCCGCCCATGGGGGTGTAGTACATCCCGGTGGCGACACCGATCTGGTCCGTCTTGGCGGCGTGTTCGGGGTGGACCTTGGGCCGGCCCAAGAGCTCGGCAACCTGCTCGCGTCCGACGGTGAAGTTTTCGACTTCGTTGGCCGCGATCTTACGTGCGACCTTGCGGGCGAGACGTCCGATTTCGCGTTCGAGTTGGCGGACGCCGGACTCACGGGTGTAGCGGGTCACCACCTCTTGTACCGACTCGTCCTTGAAGGTGATCTGGTCGTCACCGAGCCCGGTCTGCTTGACCTGGCGCGGGATGAGATAGCGTTTGGCGATCTCGAGTTTTTCTTTCTCGGTGTAGCCGGCGAACTCGACCACTTCCATCCGATCCTGGAGCGGCCCGGGGATGTTCTGGAGATAGTTGGCGGTGCAGATGAACTGGACCTCGGAAAGATCGAAGGGCACCCCGAGATAGTGGTCGGTGAAGGTGTCGTTCTGTGCCGGGTCGAGAACTTCGAGGAGCGCGGACCCCGGATCGCCCTGGTAGGAGGCGCCGAGCTTGTCGACCTCGTCGAGGAGAAACACCGGGTTGCGGCTGCCGGCCTGTTTCATCCCGTGGATGATGCGACCCGGCATGGCGCCGACATAGGTCCGCCGGTGACCGCGGACATCGGCCTCATCGCGGACCCCCCCGAGAGAGATCCGAACATACTCGCGACCCATGGCGCGGGCGATGGATTGGGCCACCGAGGTCTTGCCCACTCCCGGAGGACCCGCAAAAAGGAGAATCGGGTTTCGGCCCACGGCGTCGCGCGCCAGGGTGGGGGAGGGGTCCAATCCCCCGCGTCCGCGTCAGCAGTCGCGTCTGAAACCACCTCCGGCTCACCTTCCGAGGTTTCCTTTTCCTTGCGCAGCTGGAGCAATCGGACGGCAAGGAACTCGAGGATCCGGTCCTTGACATCCCCGAGGCCGTAGTGATCCTCCTCGAGGATCTCGCTCGCCTTGGCGATGTCGAGACGTTCGTCGGTACGCTTGTCCCACGGCAGCTCGCAGAAGGTCTCGAGATAGGTGCGGATGACCTGGGCCTCCATGCCTTCAGGACCCATCCGCTCGAGACGAGACATCTCACGGTCGACCTCTTTGCGCGCGACATCAGGCAGGGGAAGCGCCGTGAGCTTCTCCTTGAGTTCTTCGAGGTCCTCGCGGCCGGTGTCCTCACCGAGTTCCTTCTGGATCGCCTTGAGCTGCTGCCGGAGAAAGGCCTCGCGGTGGCGGTCGCCGAGCTCTTCCTGGACCTGGCTCTTGATGCTCTCCTGGGCGTCGATGACATCGATTTGGCGCTGGATGTGGAGCAGCACCGAGCGCAGACGCTCCTCGGTCGAAAGACCCTCGAGTAGACGTTGAGCCTCCACCGGTTTGAGATCGAGATGGCCGGCGACGAGATCGGCGAACCGACCGGGCTCGTTGGTTTCGGCGAGAAACTGCTGGACCGCTTCCTTCGGCATTCCGGCGCGGCGGCCGAGTTCGGAGGCGCGTTCGCGGGCCTCGGCGTAGAGGGCCGTGAACTCGGGCGCATTGGGGTCGAGGGGCGGCATTTCTTCGGCCTTCCGAACCGCGGCGACCAGGTACTCGTCCTTTTCTTCGTAGCGCATGGCGACACCGCGATAGACGCCGTTGAGGAGCAGGCGCATTCCCGAAGGACCCCGTTGTACCGGACCGATGGTGGCCACCGTGCCCATGGTGAAGAGGATGTCCGGGCTGACGTCCTCGAGGTTCTCGCGTTGTGCAGCCACAAAGATGCTCTTGTGTTCGGTTTTGAGCGCCGCTTCGATGGCGCGGAGCGTAGCCGGGCGTCCCGCCGCGATGGGAGAGGTGACACCGGGGAAAAGGACCGCTTCACGAAGCGGGATGACCGGAAGGGTTGTGACATCGATCATGAGTGTGCCTCCTGGGTCTGAAACCCCGTACATCAATCTATACCTCAGACGGGAGTATTCAAGAGCTCCGGCCGTGGTAACAACAAGAACCTGAGTCAGTCATCATCAAATTCCCGAAACGGCGAGAATTTTCAAGCTTCTCCGGGGTTCTCGACCGCCCGGACGCCCTGGCGTCCGGGCCGCGGTGGGCTGCCTTTGCGCCGGGACAGCAGACCGCATCGGGTCTCCCGGGGGAGTTCCGATGCGGGTTGGTTTATCGCCCACGAAACGCGGACGCTACAAAGGGCGGTGCGATGTTTGTAGCGCCGGCGTCCCGCCGGCGATGGCGGCGTACCGATGCGGGTTGGTTTTAACGCCCACGAAACGCGGACGCTACAAAGGGCGGTGCGATGTTTGTAGCGCCGGCGTCCCGCCGGCGATGGTCGTGTACCGACGCGGGTTGGTTCTTTCGCCCACGCGACGTGAGGGCGACAAAGGGCGCTGCGATGCTTGTAGCGCCGGCGTCCCGCCGGCGATGGTCGTGTACCGACGCGGGTTGGTTCTTTCGCCCACGCGACGTGAGGGCGACAAAGGGCGCTGCGATGCTTGTAGCGCCGGCGTCCCGCCGGCGATGGTGGTGTACCGATGCGGGTTGGTTCCCTCGCCAACGAGACGCGGGCGCTGCAAAGGGCGCTGCGATGCTTGTAGCGCCGGCGTCCCGCCGGCGATGGTCGTGTACCGACGCGGGTTGGTTCTTTCGCCCACGCGACGTGAGGGCGACAAAGGGCGCTGCGATGCTTGTAGCGCCGGCGTCCCGCCGGCGATGGCGGCGTACCGATGCGGGTTGGTTCCATCGCCAACGGATATGGATACGGATACGGCGTCTGTCCCGGTTGCTGCCGTGTTGGGCCCTGCCCTCATCACCGGCCTTCTGGGCCGCCGGGACGCCAAGGCGTCCCGGCGGCCCAGCGTCGCACCGTCGGCGTGGTCGCGCGTGGGTTGATTGAGAGGGCTGCGACCACGCCGATGGCGCGCCGGCGGCCTGCCTCTGTGCCGGGAAAGCAAACCGCGTCGCGCTCCCCGGGGGAGCCCGGTATGACATTGTGCGGGGGGCGCCGCCAAGCCGGGTGGACGTTCCGGCACAATGTCAAACCCGGCACCCCGATGGGGCGGGGTTTTCCGGGTTTCCTTGACGCGCCTTGTCTTCGTGCCTCGAATGAACGCGGTATTCGCCTCGAACGGACGTGCCGTCTCAAACCGATTTTGGGATGGCGTACCGTTCCGGAGCGTGACGCGTTTCGGGCCCAATCATCGTTTGAGGGGGCACTCTCGGGAGCGCGATCTGGACGAGGGCTCTGATGGGCCGGCGGGACGCCGGCCCTACAATCAATCAGGATTTCGGGCGGGCATTGTGGGGGCGGGCTTCCAGCCTGCCCGTCAGAGACGTTGAAGTTCGTTGGAGGTATCCGAGAGAGTGCGGGGAGGTCGGGCTTGGTGGGATTCCCGGCTAAGGCAACGGCCACGGTCACGGGAATCGCTAGAGGTGCCGCGCGGTTATGATGCTCCCCATGGAGAACTCATGACCTACCGTATGAATCCGCAGGGTGGCTTCGGGGGTTTCGGCGGCCTCGCCGATGGGCCGGCGCCTCCCCGGGATCTCCTCATCCTCGTCGGGATCCTCTTTGCGACCTTCTCGCTCCAGTTCTTCGATGGCGCGCGCGCCTTCATCGAGCTCTTCAGCCTCAACCTCGGAATCTTCCGCGGTTTTCTCTGGCAACTGGTGACCTATCCGTTTGTCGCGACGCCGAGTTCGGGCTTCTGGTTTCTGCTGGAGCTTCTCATCGTCTACTGGTTTGGCCGCACGGTCTATTTCCAGCTCGGGCGGCGCCGCTTCTGGCGGTTGCTGCTGACCGCCGCGGTGGGGGCGGCGGTGGTGGCGGTGGTGGTCGAGTGGATCGCCCTCGCGGCGGCGCCGTCGTTCAGCCACCTGCCGTTCATCGCCATCCTCGGTCAGCGGATGGTACTGACGATCCTCATCGCGGCCTTCGCCACCCTCAACGCGCAGGCGACGATCCTGCTCTTCTTTGTTCTGCCGATCAAGGCGAGGTGGTTCCTCTGGCTCGAGATCATCTTCGCCTTTGTCTTCTATTTTCTGCCGTACAAGGATCTTGGCGGATTCGTCGGGACCTGTGTCGCGGTCTTTCTGACCTACTCGAGTCTGATGCCGGGCGGCCCGCGCCGAGTCATCCGCAACTGGTGGAAACGGCTGCAGGAGAAGATCATCCGCGCCCGGCTCGATCGGATCCGCCGCAAGCGGCGCTTCGGTGTCATCGACGGTGGGAAGAAGGACGAATACATCCACTGATCGCTCATCGAGGAAGAAAAAACGCCCGGGCGGATGCCCGGGCGGTTTTGTTGGCGTGAAAGGAGATTCAGTCGGCGCTCGATGAGTGAGTCTGTCGTTGCGGTTGCGGCTGGTTCCAGCGCGCAGCAAGTTCGGGCAGCATCATCTCGTAGAGTTGCTTGAAGGCGTCCTCGGTGAAGACTATTTCTTTCGGATCGCAGATCACGCACTTGAAGGGTGAGGGGCTCTGCCAGTCGCCCTCCATCAGGATCTCATACATATTGAGCTGAGGGATGCTCCCACCCATCTCGTCGTTGATGAAGTCGATGAGCGCGCCGGCGACCACGGCCTGACCGACATTCTGTGGGTGGAATCCGTCATACGAGAAGATCCCGCCCGTCAGGAATGCGTTGGATAGTTCGATACCGCCAAAGGTCCGGTAGTCACCGTCGACGACCTCCTGCATCAGGCCGGAGGCGTCGAAGAGGTGGACGTTGGGGAATTGGGCGGCGACACCGGCGATGATGTCGTTGACCGCAGCGAGGCGCTCGTTGATGACCTCGATCTCGGCGGCGCGAAGAATGACGCCCGGGGCGCCGGTGCTCGGGTTGACGTCCTCGGGCAACGGCGGGGAACCGGGAATCGGCAGTCCCATGCCCGCAGCGAGGAGAGCGCTTGCGGGGAGGGTCAGATAGTCACCTGCCTCGAGAGGTCCGTACTCGCCCACGAAGGGGACGGTTCCGACGCCGGGGATATCGGCGCTGGTGGGTACGGTGGTCGAGAAGGGGAGCCAGCGCGCGTCCGAGAAGATATTCATGACCACGATGTCGGTCGACGGCAGGCTCATGGCCAGCCCGCCGATGAGGGTGGCGTAGTCGGCGGCAAACGCATCCAGCGGCGTCATGGTGATGCCGTCGATGGGGGTCGCCGCAAGCACGGCGCCGAGCACGTCGTTGTTGCCAATCCACACGGTGAGAAAGGTCGGCTGCTGCCCGATGGCCGCGACCATGGCGGTGTAGTCGATGAGTTCGCCGGTATTCGGGTCCGGCTGTTGGGGGACGCGCAGGGTGATGTCATAGACGACATTGTCGAAGTTGCCGGCGACGAGATTGAGCGCATTGCCGGTCTTGGTGAGCAGATCGTTGGTGTTGGCTCCCGAGAGACCCAGGTTCTGGTATGGCGCCTCGAGGGTGAGGTTGTAGAAATACTCGAAGGGGTCCGCGGGCGGGGATATGTCGGTGGGCCCGATCGAGAGCGGGCTCAGGCTTTTGAGCTCCAAGATCGGCTGCAAACCCGGAGGGGCGATGAACGGCCCCTGCAGCATGCCTCCGCCCGCCTGGGTGGCCAGAAGTTGCGGGTAGGAACGCTGTTGGTAGTAGTCCATGATGCTGCCGGATGCAACACCGGCGGTGAGGCTGTCGCCGAGGGCGACATAGCGGGTGAAATCGACCTGGGCCATGGCGGGTGCCGCGAGGAGCGCCACCATGCAGGTTGTGAGAATCAGTTTTTTCATGGTTGTGCTCCTTTCTAGAACTTGAAGTTGAAGGTGGCGCCGAGGAGATGGGCCACACCGTCGTGGAAGGTGCCGTCGAAGCCGTCGTAGGACCGGCCCTCGGTGGAGCGCTCCATCATGGTCAGATACTCATAGCCGACATCGAAGCCCCAGTTGCCCTTCTTGCTGATGAAACCGATGCCGACCGAGTAGAAATCTCGGTCGCCATCGGAGAGCAGCGGAGACATGGACTCGATGGGCTGCGGCGTTTCATCGAAGCCGTACCCGGCGCGGAGCGACCACATGCGGCTGATCCGCCAGTCGATACCGAAGCGGTATTGCTTCGAGTCGCTCGTAGTCTTCCCTGACGACGCTGTCGAGTTGCGGATAGTCCGGGAACTGGATGTTGAGCTCTTGGAAGACGCTCCAGCCCATGACCCCGTATTGACCCGAAACGGTGAACTTCTCGTTCGACCAGGCGAGGCCGATGTTCCAGAAGTCGGGGAAGTTGAGTTCGGTGTAGATATCGGGGTCCTCGTCAAACGGAATCGCGGCTGCGACCATCCCGTCGAAATCGGCGTAACCGGTTGCGATCTGGGTGAACTCGGCCGAGGCGCTCGTTCCCTTGACGGTGAAGTCGGATCGGTACATGCCGCCGATGGAGAACCCGGCGGGCAGCTTGAACAGGAAGCCGGCGTTCCACGCCCACGCGTGATTTCTGAATCCATCGCTGTGGAGATCGGCTTCGGCGACATCGACCACCGACTGGGTGTAGGGGTTGAAGAACGGGACGTTCTTCTTGAGTTCGATGGTGGCGGTCATGTAGTCGATGCCGCCGCCGATGGCGAGACGGTCGCAGATCTTCCACGAGACCTGACCGCCGAGGTCGAAGACAAAGAGATCGGCGCGTTTGGAAATGTACCGACCTCTGAAATCCTCGTTTTCCCACCAGGTTCCGAGCCCGAAGGGGGTGCTGAAACCGAGCGAGAAGTTGATGCGGTCGCTCAAGGGATGGACCCAATAGAAGTGGGGCGGGGTGAAGATCTGGTCTTTGAGGCTGTCGGTGTAGCCTGCGCCCGGGTAGGGGTCGTCGCCGGTGAAATCCTGGCTCGGGGCAATGAGGGTGACCCCGACCATGAGCTGGGTCCCCTCGTCAATCTGGAACGCCAAGCCCGCCGGGTTCCAGAACATCGCCGACGGATCGTCGGCCACCGCGGTGAACGCACCGCCCATGCCGAGGGCCTTGTTGCCCGCCTCGAACAGAGCGAAGCCCGCACCCCACGAAAGCGACGGCAGCAGCGCGAGCACCACCACAGTCATGATGATCTGTCTTTTCACATCGAACCTCCTTCCGTCGTCATCCCGAGGTCGATCTTCTATGTTCGGTTGTCGACCCACACAGGGTAGTTGCGCCGGTCATGCGCCGTCAATATCACGCGGAGATATTCGTCGGTCCGTTCGGAGCGTTTTCGTCCGGTCTGTCCGCTTTCGAAACCTGAGGCGGAAAAGGCGGCCGGGCGTTGCTACTATCTGCAGATCGAGGATGGGGGGAAAGCGTGAAAAATCCGATGCGAGCGATCCTGGTCTTTGCGGTCGGTTCTCATGATCACGGTGGTTGCGGTTGCCGACGAGGCCCACCTCATGCGGTGGGCGGACGTCCATGGCGATCGCATCGTCTTCACCTACGAGGACGACCTCTGGATCGTTTCCGACCGCGGCGGAGACGCCCGCCGGATCACCAGCCACCCGGGCGCGAGCGCTACGCCAAGTTCAGCCCGGACGGGACGATGATCGCCTTCACCGGCGAGCTATGACGGCGGCACCGATGTCTACGTCATGGATGCCCGGGGCGGCGTGCCGACGGCGGCTGACCTACCATCCGGCGAGCGACCGGGTGCTCGGCTGGCATCCCGACGGCGCAAGCGTGTCCTGTTCCGATCGCGGCGCACCTTCCCGGTGTCGGCCGAGCAGGTCTATCTGGTATCGCTGAACGGCGGGATGCCGCGAGCGGCTGCCGGTCGACCGGGCCGGGCTCGCCGACCTGTCGCCGGACGGCCAGTCGATCGCCTACAACCGGATCTCGCGCGAGGACCGCACCTGGAAGCGCTACCAGGGCGGCATGGCGCAGGACATCTGGATCGGCCGGCTCGCCGATGGCGACTTCCAGCGCGCGACCACCTGGCAGGGAACCGACAACTCCCCATGTGGCAGGGCGACGCGATCTACTTCACCTCCGACCGCGAGTACGGAACCCTCAACCTCTATCGCTACGACGTGGAGACCGGGCGAGACCACGGCGCTGACCAGCTTCCGCGACTACGACGTCAAGTACCCCTCCGATCGGGCCCGGAGCGATCGTCTTCCAGTACCGGCGAGACGCTCCGGCTGCTCGACCTCGCCACCGGCGAGGTCCGCCAGGTCGATCGGTGTCCGCCTCGGGTCCGACCGGGTTCCGGTGTGGCCGGGCGGCTCGACGGCACCGGCCCACGACGGGTCCTTCCGGGTCTGTCGCCGGACGGCGAGACGGCTGCTGCTCGAGGCGCGCGGCGAGATCGTGTCGATCCCGGCGGACGAGGGCGTCGGCCGAGAACCTGACCCGGACCTCCGGCTCGCGCGAGAAGAACGCGGTGTGGTCGCCGGACGGCGACCCAGGTCGCGCTCGGTCTCGGACCGCGACGGGCGACGAGGAGCTCTGGCTGGTCGCCGACGGCCGGGGCCGTGGCGGCAGGCTGACCGAGACGGCAGCCCCTTCCGATCTCCAGCCGGTCTGGTCGCCCGGACGGCACCATAGATCCTCTTTTCGGACAAGGAGATGCAGCTCAACCTGGTCGATGTGGCAAGCGGCAAGGTCGACGGTGATCGGCCCGCGGCGAGGTGGACGACGCCTGGGAGCGGTGGGGCATCCAGGACTACGTCTGGTCGCCGGACAGCCGCTGGGTCGCCTACACCAAGATGGAGCCCTCACTCTACGAGTCGATTTTCGTCTACTCGATGGCCGACCGGGAAGACGTCGCCCGCGTGACCGACGCACATGGACCAGGACTGGAGCCCGTCGTTCTCGCCCGACGGCCGCTACCTCTACTTCCTGTCCAACCGCACCTTCAACCCGGTCATGGGCTTCGTCGACCAGAACCACGTCTTTCTCGACATGGCGCTGCCCTACGTGGCGATCCTGCGCGACGGCGAGCCGTCCCCGTTCGCTCCGGCAGAAGACGAGTGCTGATGACGGTCCGACGAGACGCCGACGAGGACGAGCGACGCAGGTCGAGGTCGTAGATCGACCTCGACGGCATCGAGCAGCCGGATCGTGCCGGCGGCAGGGTGTCGAGCCGGGAAACTACTTCCGGCTCGAGGCCACCGATGGACGGCTTCCTCTACCTCGCCAAGACCGGCCACGAGTTCCTCAAGTACCAGACTGTCGACGACAAGACTCGGCGGCGACGCTCGACCTCTACCACTATGATCCTCGACGAGGCGATCCGCGAAGCGGGTGCATGGAGGGCATCGCCAACTACCACCTCTCCGCCGACGGCGAGAAGATGGTCTACCGGGCCGGGTCCAAGTACGGGGTCGTCGACACCGGCTCCGAGGCCGAGGTCGGCGACGGCGCGTTGCCGGTTGACGGACGTCGACGATCAAGGTCGACCAGGCTCGAGGAGTTCCAGCAGATCTTCGACGAGGCGTGGCGGATCCAGCGCGACTGGTTCTACGACCCTGGCATGCACGGCGTCGACTGGCAGGCGATCGGCGACAAGTACCGCCGCTTCGTCGCCGTTCTGCGGCAACCGGTCCGATCTCAACTACCTGATCGGCGAGATGATCGGCGAGCTCAACATCGGCCACACCTACGTCTACGGCGGCGACTACGGCGACCGCGGCGACCGGGTGCGGGTGGGTCTGCTGGGCGTCGATTTCGACAGCTCGACCGGACGCGGCCTTCTACCGCATCGCCCACATGATCCCGGGCCACAACTGGCGAGCCCGCGCGAGCGGTCGCCGCTGGCGGCGCCGGGCTGCGGCGTCGCGCGACGGCGACTACCTGATCGCCATCGACGGCGCGAGGTAGGTGCGCACCGGGGACAACGTCTACCGCTTCCTCGAGGACACGGTCGGGCAAGCCCGTCGAGGTGACCTACAACGGTCGACCGACGGCCGAGGGCGCCTCGACCTGCACCGTCGAGCCGATCGGCAGCGAGTATCGGCATCGGCAGCGGCGAGTGGGTCGAGGCCAACCGGGCCAAGGTGGACGAGGCTGTCCGGCGGCACGATCGGCTACCTCCACCTGCCCGACATGATGGAGGACGGCCTGATCGAGTTCGCGCGGGCCTTGTACCCGCAGTACCAGAAGAAGGCGATCATCATCGACGAGCGCTACAACGGCGGCGGCTTCGTCGGCGACATGATCATCGACCGGCTCGAGCGCGAGCTGTGGGCGCTCACCAAGCCGCGCGAGGGCATGGTTCTGACCGATCCGGAGCGCGACGTTCCACGGCCACCTGGCGGTGCTGATCAACGAGGACACCGGCTCCAACGGCGAGTACTTCGCCGAGGCCATCAAGCGCAAGGGCCTGGCGACCGTGATCGGCACGCGCACCTGGGGCGGCGCGGTGGGCATCGAGCCGCACCAGGACCTGGTGGACGGCGGCGCCACCACGCCGCCGCAGTTCGGCTCGTACGCGCTCGACGGCACGAGTGGCTGATCGAGGGGCACGGCGTCGTTCCGGACATCGAGGTCGAGAACCTGCCCGGCGGATGTGCTCGCGGGTCGCGATCCCGCAGCTCGAAACCGCGCTGGTCTTCCTGGCCGAGAAGATGGCCGCCGAACCCATGCCGGTGCCCGATGCCCCGCCGGCATACCCAAACAAGGCGAAAGCGAGCATCGCGCGATAATTTTGAATTTTGAATTTTGAATTTTGAATTACATCGCATTCTGGGTTGCTTGAGGTGATCGGCGTCTGACGGGAACGTTGCAGTCACTGGAACACGTCTGAAGGGCAGGCTGGAAGCCCGCCCCACAACCATCGCATCTTCCGTGGTTGGCTCTGGGGCAGGCGATAACCTGTCCCATACGCTCGTTCTTGTCAGAGGCTTGCCTCTACGAAGTCTGATATTACTCAAGTTCCGTCTCGCCCACCCTCAATTGCAATGGCTTCGCGCGTCTTTGCGATGGATGGTCTTGGCGCTCTTTGCGATGCAACCCTGCGACGGTGTGATGATTGTGGGGGCGGGCTTCCAGCCTGCCCTTCAGCGGCGTTGAATTTCGGTTTGGCCGTCAGGGTGACCGGGGTGATCAAGCAGGACGTGCGACGCGAGAACGCTGATCGGCGCCATTGCGGGCCAATCGACTATGAACGTGAGATCGCGTTCATGAACGCCGGGATGTCCTCGAGGGTGGGCATCGCGTGGTGGGCGCCGGCGGCCTCGAGGTCCGCGACGGAGTAGCGCGATGCGGCGACGCCGATGGCGGTGGCTCCGTTAACCAATGCGCATTCGACATCCTGGGGTGTGTCGCCGATGACCACCACCTGCGGGCCGAGGCCGATCTCACGGCCGAGGGCGATCTCGGCTCGTTGGACGGCAATGGGAACCAGGCGGTTGCGGATTCCGTCATCCGACCCGAAGGCGCCGATGGCGAAGAGGTCGTTGAGCCCGAAGCGGTCGAGCTTGATTCGGGCGGTCGTCTCGAAGTTGCCGGTCAGGAGCCCGAGCTGGATGTCGGTTCTTTGCCCGAGCAGTTCGAGCAGCGGGTTGACACCCGGCATGAGTCGGGCTTGCTCGGATCGAGCCATCTCATCTCTCATGAAGAAGGCGTAGCGGGTCGCCACCTCGGCGAAGGCCGAGGATTCATCGCGGAGCTCGAGCCCGTGTTTGGTGAAGATCTCGCGGAAGATCGCCGGGTCGGTGTTGCCGTCCGGCACGATATCGCCGAAGGCATCGTTGATCCCGTGGATCTCGAAAAAAGCGCGGTCAATGGCCCGCCGGCCCGCGCCACCGGACAACATCAAGGTTCCATCGATGTCGAAGAGAAGCAACTTCAATTCTTAATTCTCAGTTCTTAATTCTCAATTACATCGCAGACGGACCTGGGGGTCCTGTAGCGATCTGTCCGAAATTCATAATTCATAATTGAGAATTCATAATTCGGAAGTTCTACTGCCGCCAGTCCTGCTCCGGCGCCGGTTTGTTGTCGACGATGGCCTCGATGCGTTCGAGGATCTCGGGTGTGAGGCGTTCGTAAACCTCCATGGCCTTCATGTTCTCGGTGACCTGCGCGGGTCGTGAGGCGCCGGTGATGACGGTGCTCACCCTCGGGTTGGTCAGGCACCAGGCGATGGCGAGTTGGGCCAGGGAACAGCCGAGCTCGTCGGCGATGGGGGCGAGCTGTCGCACCTTGGCGATCTTGCGCTCCGGTTCGTCGCCCTGGAAGCGGGGACGGAGCCACTCGTAGCCCTCGAGATCACCGCGCGACCCCTCGGGGATTCCGTCGTTGTACTTCCCGGTCAGGAGGCCGCCCGCGAGAGGGCTCCAGATGGTCGTCCCGAGACCCATGATCTCGTAGAGCGGTGCGTATTCCTTTTCGAAGCGTTCGCGGTGGAAGAGATGGTATTGCGGCTGCTCCATGAGCGGTGGAATGAGGTGCTCACGCCGGGCCACATGATAGGCGTCGAGAATGCGGTTGGCGGGCCACTCCGAGGTGCCCCAGTAGAGCGCCTTGCCCTGCTGGATAACGTGGTTCATGGCCCGCACTGTCTCCTCGACCGGGGTGTGGAGATCGGCGCGGTGACAGAAGAGGAGGTCGACATAGTCGAGCCCGAGTCGCGAAAGCGAGGCGTCGGTTCCTTCGAGGATGTGCTTGCGCGACAGACCGCGCTGGTTGGGCCCCTCACCACCCCAGAAGATCTTGGTCGAGACGATATAGCTCGATCGATCCCATCCGGTTTCGGCGAGGACGGCGCCCATGATCTCTTCGGCGACGCCGTCGGCATAGACCTCGGCATTGTCGAAGAAATTGACACCGGCATCGTAGGCGCGGCGCATGCACTCGGCCGCGATCTCGGTGTTCATCTGGGGACCGAAGGTGACCCAGGAGCCATAGGACAGCGCCGAGACTTTGAGGCCGGAGTTGCCGAGGTTTCGATATTCCATGTCGATCCTCCTTGTGGAGTCTCAAGGGTACAACGGACTCGGGGTGTGCCATGCATCCGTCTCGCGCTCCTTCATCATGATGCTCGCGGGTGGAGAAGGCGCCACGTCATGGCACGGACGTCGTCGAAGAGCTCGAGGGCGGATTCAGCTCGTCGTCGATCGATTGCCCCAGCTCCAGTGAGGAGACGAAGGTGGGTGTCGACCTCTTTCGCGGAGGCGTAGGCGATGCGCCAGTGGTGGTTGCGGTCACGACCGGATCGGCCGTGGCCTTCAGAGAGGTTTGCGGGGACCGAGGATGCGGAGCGAATCACCTGGTCGGCGAGACACTTGAGGGGCGCCGGTAGTCGCAGAACGAGCCTGATTGCGATGGCGGCGGCTACGCGTGACCCAGAACAACCAGGTGTTCGGTGACCGTGATGACCCGACAGTCGGACGGAGAAACGGCAGATCACACAGATCGACGTGGGTGACATCTCCAGCATCTTCCTGGGTGATCGCGATGCCGGTTTCGAAGTGCGCAACGAACTGCGGCGCCTCACCACGCGAACTTCCGAAAAGCCTTCAGATCTCTGGCTCCAGGACTGGTGATCCGGCGTGGACGCACAATGAAACCGCGAAGTCGCAGAGGCCGCAAAGGAACTACGAAGGTCCTCTCTTGACCCGTCGCAGGGTGCGGAGGGCATTCTGGTTTTGAAGGAGTCCGGGTCAGTGATGCGATGCTCTGCGGGATCTTGGCGTACTTCGCGTCTTGGCGGTTCGATTGTGCCTTTCGGTGCGGATCGCAGAATCATGGTGACCAAGACTGCATCGGCCAGCAACACTCACCTGTCAGGTGAATACGGTCACTGAACACGCTGTCCCGGTCCCGGACGCTGTTCCTGTCGCGGCCCCGGACGCTGTTCCTGTCCCGGCCCCGGACGCTGCCCCGGACACGGACGGGGAAAGAAAAAGGGCCACCTGAGGTGGCCCTTAGGCTCAAGTGTGAGGCGGTCGAACTAGAAACGGTAACCGACGCCGAGACCGAAGACCCAGGGGTCGATGTCGACCGCGACCGAGTCGAGGGTGTCGCCGCCGACCTTGATGTCCGCATCGGTGCTGATCTGGATGTACTTGATGTCTCCGTTGATGTGGAAGTGCGGGCCGAGGTTGACGCTGAGGCCGATGTCTCCGGAGAAACCGAAGGAGTTGGAAAAGTTGATGTCGGTGACGCCGAGTCCAGCCAGATCATCCGACAGATCGTAGCTGTAGAAGTAGGTCCAGTTGACGCCGGCGCCGATATAGAAATCCAGAAGGCCTGCGGGGAACGGGTGCCACTGGAAGGTGAGGGTCGGCGGCAGGACCTTGACCGACCCGAGATCGGCGCCGTTGAGGGCGCCTCCGGAGGCCGACAGGTCGTGACCGGTCGTGGCGGCGATGAGCTCGAGACCGAAGTTCTTGACGAACATATAGGTTACATCGACCTCTAGCGTCGTCGCCGAATCGACGGCGACCGTGCTGCCGAAGTCGCCGATCTCCTCGCTCGATTCGTTGGGATCGACGTTGATGACCCGCGCTCGCAGGATCCAGTCGCCGGCGTCCGCTGCCGCCGGAATGGCGAGCATTGCGATCATGATGATGAGTAGAGCCTTGGTTCTCATTATTTTCTCCCCCCGGAGTGATTTGGAGGCCCGGGCGATCGCCACAGCGCCTCGGTTTCGATATCCAAAACCTGATGTGATTTTGGTTCCTTCGTGCAACATTTTACATCATCGGTTTCGCAATTGATCTGTTGCGACAGCAAAATTGTTGAGAACAGGAGTTGCTACGAACGAAGCGGCCGACGCAGGATCGGCAGGAGAAAGAGATTGGCCCCGACCCTGCCAAGGAGGAGAGCGAAGGCGGCGGCGACGATGCCCACCGCGTCGAGGACAAAGATCCCAACGCTGAGGACCGAGACGATTCCGACAACCTCGATGATGGTGGCCATGGTCACCGGCATGGTGCGTTTGGCGTGCACCAGGACCGCACGCTGGAAGCTCAGGAGCACCGCGAGACCGGGGATGAGGACGAGGATCCTGCTGGGCACGAGGGCGAACTGGGCGAGTTCGGGGGAGAGGCCGGACACCAACTCGAACCAGATCCGGCCGAGGGGCGTCCAGGCGATGAGACCGAGGCCAGCCACAACGAAGATGCCGAGCGACCAGGCGAACCGTCTCAGGGGGATGTAGTTCTCGCCGGTTTTGCCCATGAGAGCGATGCCGACCTCTTGATAGGCAAGACCCAGGCTGCGGAAGACGAAGATCAGCGAGTTGACCACGGGAAGCACTGCCAGCGACTCGATCGCGAGACGTCCGTGACCGACAAAGAAGGTCACGAGCGGGTGGACGCCCAGGGCCAGGACGGTGGTCAGCGCCAACGGCACGTAGAAACGGATGATCTCCGAGTATTTGAGGGCTGCGCCGGTGTCTTCGCCGGTTTCCGCCATGAGTCGATCGGACCGCCCGGTCGGCCATGACCCGGCTCGCCAACGCCTCGGCGGTGACTCCCGCCGAGAGGGCGGCCGCTCCGACGATGGCCCCTTCGAGATCGGTGAAGCGGACCAGCAGCAGCGCGACCGCGGACATGGAGAAAAGACGAACGATGGTGCCGTAGGCCACCCTGCGGGTCTGGCCGTGGCGGATCAGGACGCCCTGGTAGAAACGGCGAAATCCAATGGTCCCCGGCCACGGCAGGAGAACCAGCAACGCCGTCCAGGTTCGGCCCGCAATCTCCTCGGGGAGACCCATGAGAGTGCGAACGATGACGTTGAAGACCGGTGGAAGCAGAAGGATGCCCATCGCCAGGGTGACCGCCGCATTGAGGGCGTGTGTGAAGGTGCGGAGGCGCAGATAGGATGCGCGATCGGTGACGAGCGCGGTTGCGGCGCTCATCATCATGATCACCGGCGCCTCTGCGAGCAGGGCGAAGCTGTAGGCCACCCCGAACGCGGCCAGGTTGTATTCCATCGAACCGAGCCGGGCGATGATCGCCGTCAGGAACGGACCTTCCACCGACATCATCAGCCAGGTGGCGGCCAGGGGCAGCCAAAATTGGAAGATCCGGCGTTGGGTCAGGTCTGAAGACTGGGTCATACGCAACGCACCGAAGTCGGTGCGGCGGTGAGGATAGCATTCGGAGGGCGAGGGTATCTGAGCCGGCCGGATTAATTGAGAGCTGATTCCTGAATATCTGTCTCAATTATTACAATATGCTTGCATTACCATAACCATTCTTCTATATTCCTACCGATGAGCAAATTTCGCTTTATGCCCCGCTGCTCCGAGCGCCCGGCAGGAAAAGAGAAGGAGGAGTGCGAATGAGGAGTTCGAGAATTCGTCTCAATTGTTACCTTGTAATGACAGTGGTGGTGGCCGCCGTGTTCGGCCTGGTGCAGGGCGTTTCCGCCCAGGGCGCGCCACTGGCGTTCACCCAAACCGGTGATGCGATCCCCGGCGGCACCGTGATGGTCACGGTCACCACCACGGACGGCTCGACCATCTCGAGCGTCAGCTGGGCGCAGAGTCTACGGTGTCGAGGCCGCCCTCAGCGGCGCCAACACCGGCGACCGTGACCGCGGTGCTCGGCACCGAGGGCGCCTACAAGGCGTACCTGATCCACGTGCTCGAGGAGCCGCCGATCGGCCCGAGGACCAGCTGCCGCCCAACGTCCCGCCGCCGAGGACGAGTTCCACGGCGGGCTGCAGAATCGATTCGAGGTCGTCGGGCGTCAACCCCTTCTCGCTCGAGCACGGCGCCCTGGTCGAACTCGACGTGCAGGTGATGACCGAGCTCTGGCACCTACGAGACCGAGTACGCGGTGCACACGCCGACGCTCCGTGGAAGGTGGCCTCGGGCATCGCAACGTGCCGATCGGCCTGCCGGTGCTGCTGCACGGCAAGGAGCAGGCCGTCCTACGACTGGACGCTGACCCTCGCCGGGCGGCTCCAGCGGCGACCCTGATGGACGCGACCGGCCGCAACCCCGAGTTCACGCCCGACGTCATGGGGCAGTACACGGTGACGGTGACCGACGAGGCCACCGGCGAGCCGGTGACCCTCGTCATCTACGCCGGCACCTGGCAGGGCGTCATCGTCGGCCAGGACGCCGCCGGCAACCCGACGGTGGACGCGAGCTGCACCGCCTGCCACGGCTCGCCCCCGACGCGTTCACGCCGTGGGCGCAGACCGGCCACGCCGAGATCTTCACCGACAAGCTCAACACCAACACCCACTACGGCGAGGGCTGCTTCGCCTGCCACACCGTCGGCTTCGACTCCGAGTGCCGACAACGGCGGCATCGACGACGCGTCGGACTACCAGGCCTTCCTCGACTCCGGGCTGCATCAACCCGGGTGACCCAACGGCCTACGCGACCATGCTCGCCGCAGTTCCCCGAGACCGCCAAGCTCGCCAACATCCAGTGCGAGAACTGCCACGGGCCGCAGAACAGCGCGGCCCACACCCAGGGGCGCGCCGCGGCGGAACCTGTCGTCCGACGTCTGCGCCACCTGCCACGGCGAGCCGCCGCGCCACGGCCGCTTCCAGCAGTGGCAGCTCAGCCGCGCACGCCAACTACGAGCTGGCGATCGAGGAAGGCCAGAGCGGAACCTGCTCCAAGTGCCACACCGGCCAACGGCTTCCTGGCCTGGCTGCCGGTGCTCGACGGCGCGGTGCCCGGTGACCCGAACGACAGCGTCGAGGTCACCTGGACCGAGGACGAGACCCACCCCCAGACCTGCGCAGACCTGCCACGACCCGCACGCCATCGGCACCACCTCGGGCGAGCGACGACACCAACGCGACGGTGCGGATCTCCGGCGACACGCCGATGCTGCTCGCCGGCTTCATCGCCGACGGACGTCGGCCGTGGCGCGATCTGCATGACCTGCCACAACACCCGTCGCGGCCTGCGCAACGACCGACACCTGGGACGCGACCGACGACAGGACCGTGCGCCGCACCTCGGCGCCCAGACCGACGTCCTCATGGGCCAGAACGTGTACTTCGTCGAGGTCGGCGCAGCGCAGCTACCACTCGCTGCTCGAGGACAGCTGCGTCGACTGCCACATGGAGGCGACCCCGCCGCCGCCGGATCTGTCCTACAACCTCGGCGGCACCAACCACACCTTCTATGCGCGCCAGCGACATCTGCTCCGAGTGCCACGCGGTGGTCACCGCCGACGACGTCCAGGGACCGACCGAGATGATGCCTGCACGAGCTTCAGGACCAGCTCGTCGAGGCGCCTCGGGAGATGGTGGCCGAAGGCGCGCTCGCCGGCGGCAGCACCATCGACCTCGACGGTGAGCGGACCATCACAGATGCTCCGAAATCGCCGGCGTCGAGTTCACCGAGACCCACGGCCGCCAGGCGCTGGGCTTCGAGCCTGAGCGACGGCGATGGAGTTCGAGGAGCCGATCGGGGTCGCGCAACATCGACGTCGTGCCGGCCGAGGGTGACCCCTACGCCGTTGTCGACCATCGCCGGGGACTACCTCCTCAAGTCGGGCTGGAACTACCTCCTGCTCGACGCCGACGGCAGCCTCGGCGTCCACAACCCGGACTTCGCCGACGGAGGTCGAGGCCACCAGGCAAGCCTCGCCGAGATCGCCGGTGGCGGCGGCATCCGGCGGCGGACGCCAACGCGGTGGCCTGCACCTCGACCTACGTCTACTGGACCGAGATCGCGGCCCGCCAACGGCGCCGCCGGCAGCGTCTGGCGCACCGACGTGGTGGCCAAGAACAACGCCGACACCATGGCGAACGTCGAGTTCAACCTCCACACCGACTCGCATGCTCTTCCACGGTACCGGGGTCCATCGACGCCGGTGCTCAGGGGGTCTTCGAGGACATCGTCGACATGATCGGCGCCGACGGCACAAGGGCGCGCTCGAGATCTGCTCCGACCAGCCGCTCGAGGTGGTGGCGCGGATCTACAACGTGTCCGACGACGGCACCTTCGGCCAGTTCCTCGACGGCATCAGCTACTCGGGGCTCGAGCGAGGGCGACTCCGGTCGTCTCTCGGCCTGCGCCAGATGACCGGCGAGTTCCGCACCAACATCACGGTGACCAACACCGGCATGGCGACCGCCGAGGTCGAGATCACCCTCTACGACACCGACGGCACCGAGCTCATCAGCTACGAGCTGATGGTCGGCTCCGGCATGGTGGTCCAGGACCTCGAGCCCTTCCGGACCCGGGCCGGACGACCCGAACGTCGGTTGGGGCTTCGCCAAGGTCGAGGTGATCTCGGGTGACGGCGTCATCACCTCGGCGTCGGTGGTCGACTCGAGGACCAACGACCCGACGACCATTCCGATGAAGTACTAGTCAATCAACATCATCCATCCGGGGCGGCAGCGCGAGCTGCCGCCCCCCTTTTTTGTCCGAGTGACGTGATCAGTGAGCGAACAGTCGCAAGCACCAAGACGCGAAGACACGAAGGAACCACACCAAGACATCGCATGGATGCCCGCAGATCACGCAGATCACGCAGATAGAGCCGTCGCATTCGTGGTTGAGTGCTGCGGCGGAGGTTGACTGGTAATGTCACGAGTTCCGGAATGCTCTGAAGGTGGGCCCAGGCCCACCCTACGCCGGACCTCGATCGCGGGTGGAAGTAGGGTGGGCCTGGGCCCACCTTCAGAGTCCTCGAAATGGCAATTCCCCACATACTCCTAGAAGATCATGCTGGGAGGCGCGCCGCTGCCCCCGATGCTCCCATCGCGGTTGCCCGTGAGTACCCCTCAATCCATTGTTCGGCCCCGCATTCGAGTAGCCCAAACGTTGTACCGGCCGAACAAGAGATTGAACGGCACGTCCGTTCGAGGTTGTTTTTCGTTCTCGTCCAAGCCCTCGATCACGTCCCGGAACGGCAGTGGAAAAAGTGCGGCGGCGCGTGCCTGGCTCTCTTTTCGTCCGACGAAAAGGTGCCCGGCAACGCATGGGCAGAGGGCTGAAAGGCCGGGGTTCAAGGAATCAGGTCCAGCGGCAGGGGACAGCGTCCGCGACAGTGGCAGGCGGCAAAGACGGCGCTCCGAGCACGCGTAAGACCAAAGCCCACCGGGGCGTGCCGGGTTTGACAATGCGCCCCAGAAGCCTGCCGGCTCTGTGCCCCGTTCCGCACATTGTCATACCGGGCAACCCACGGCGACGGCGATCCGGTACATTTCTCCCGGCCGCGAAACAGCCCGCCGCTCGCGCGATCAGCGCGGTCGCAATCCTTCCCGTTCTGCTCTCCAACCGCGCTGCTCGGGCGACGCTCGGCCGCCTCGGTGGCCGCAAGAGGCGGAGGCTCAAGGAAACGTTCTCCGGAACCGGGGCAGCGGCGGATCAGCGCCACAACGAAGTCTGACACGCCGAGTCCATGCGCACCCCACTTTCAATTGCGATGGCTTTGCGTCTCTTCGCGACGGATGGTCTCGCGCCCTTTGCGATGCAACGCCTGCGATGGTGCGATGAGCTCCGTGCCCTTGCGGATGCATCTGTGACGGCGCGGGGATGATGCACAAAAAAAACGGGAGGCCATTCGGCCTCCCGTTGAAATCGAAGTTGATTGACGCTATTTATGCCAGCGCAGATAGACGCCGTAGCGGGTGGCATCGTACTGGGCGAGATCGAGGATCTTCTCGGTGTAGTCGTTGTTCTCGTAGTCGGCCGCCACCGCCCAGTGATCGGTGAAGTCGACACCGAGGCGGAGGAACGCCCGTTTCATGTCGAATTCGAAGGTGCCCTCGTTTTCGAACTTGGAGTAGCCCAGATCCAGGGTGACGATGGAGATCCGCCAGGTCAAACCACCCTCGAGCAGGGTCCCGTTCTCGTTGAAGACCGACTCGCTCGGGCTCAGCGTCTGGGGGATGAGGATCGGCATCTTGGTGTCGGTCGAGTAGTCGTCCCACGCGAGGCGGAAGGTCAGGTTTTCGGTCGGGTCAAAGTTGAGATCGATGGCATAGTGATCGGTGGTCGCGGTGTAACCGACGCCCGATGCACCGTTGGAGGCATCGATGTACTCGGCAGTTGCGAGCACGCGGAACCACTTGGCGATCTGAAAATCGGCTCGCGCGCGAGCTCTCAACCGGTCGTCGAAATCGGTTCGAACGATGACGTCGTCGGCCGACTCGTTGCTGATGTCGACGGAGATCCGCGATTTGTCGAAGACGATGGCCGCTCCGGCGCCCAGGACGGTGGTGGTGCGGTGGTAGTCGCCCTGCTGACCCCCGGCGTCACGATCTCGGAAATGTCCTGTGAGAGGCTCAGATCGGTCTTCTTGTAGCCGGCTTCGGCCCACAGGACAAGCGGTCCCAAATTGTCGATGTTGAGCCGGCCGGTGACGATCTGGTCATCACGTTCGTAGCCGTTCTGGCTATTGACGAGATCCTGGATATCCTGTGGGTCGTGGCCGCCGAAGTTGAGGGTGTCGAGGTAGAGGGTGGAAATGAGTGACCAGCCTTCGAGCGAACGGTGGTTCTCCTCGACGCCCAGATCGAGTCTGACCGACTCACCGAGATGGACCTTGAACCTGCCCTCGGCCCGCCAGTATGGGTTGTCGGTTCGGCTCGAGACGGTCTGGTCGAGGCCCTGGAAGAAACGGCTGATCCGGTAGGAGACCAACGAGCCGGAGAGCATCTCCGACGAGGATGCCTCGCCATCGAGATCGGCGCGAACATAGCTCAGAGCGACATCGACATCGTCGCCGATCTTGCCCTGGACATTCGCGGTGGTCACCGGCGTTTCCGCCGTCGAGGTCATGGATCTCGCAAAGTCGTCGACGTATTGGTCGACGCCGAGAATGGGCACACCGATGTTGCCGTCGTACTCGCCGGGAGCGAGGGAGAGGTTGTCGGTGGCCTCGTACTCACGCCACCCCTGGATCAGGGTGCCGAAGAAGCTCCCCGCTTTGAAGGTGATTCCGGCGTAGAGTTCCTGCTCGGTCTCTTTGAGATCCGATGACAGTCGGTACTCGTTCTGACCGACGTGGTAGGTCGTCTGCCGCGGCCCGTCGATGACGTTGCGCCGATAGCCGACGAGCGGGGTGACGACGCGGTTGGGGAGGATTTCGAGTTCGATGTCGAGGGTCTGGCGATCGCGATCCCAGGTGTGTTGCCCGGGGGTGACGCCATTGTCGATCTCGGGGTTGGCATAGGCCGGCAGCGCGCTGAAGGTCTCGAACTGGCTGTAGAAGAGCCGGAAGCGGTAGATCTTCCCGAGCCCCGCCCAGAGCCGGAAACGGCCGGCGGGGTTGCCGCCGAATCCGGCGGCGTCGATTCTGAAGTTGTCGGCGAATCTTGGCGCCGTCCGATCGAATCGATGTGGCTGAGGGAGAAGTCCTTGAGCACGAAACCGCTGCTCTGGTTGATCTGGGTGCGGTAGAGATCCTCGTCCCCATCGACATCGACCCACTGGTAGCCGAGTTCGACATCGAAGTGCGTGGACTGTGCCTGGGCCTGGCCGGCGCCGAAGCCCATCAGTGCAGCGGCGGTGATGGCGACGAGGGTGATGGTGCGTTTGTTCATCATCATCCTCCTACTTCAGCAACGCGGGCGAGGTATTGGAACCGTGGATGGCGACATGGCAGGTCGTGCAGTTCCGGTAGCGCGGATCCATGAGGTCGTGCGACGACGGCGTCTGCGAACCCAGTGTATCGGGGGGAACGATCCTGCTGTGGCACTCGAGACAGAGCTGCGCGACGTTGGACCTCGCCAGCGCCATCGGATTCGACGATCCGTGGGGCTGGTGACAGCTCATGCAGTCACCGGTCACGCCCGAAACGTGCGGGAACGCGAACGGCCCACGTTTCTCGGCGTGGCAATCGACGCATGGACCTTCCCCGGCTCGGTTCACCTTGAGACTACTGTCGCCGGCTCCAGCGTGCGGATCGTGGCACGAGGCGCAGTCGAGACCGCCGAGATCGAGACGGTGACCATAGGGTCTGCGGAAGGAGTTGGTCTGGGCCGCATGGCAGCTTGCGCAGAGCGCCTTGGTGTCGTCCTTGAGCAGCGCTCGTCGGCCGTGGTCGGGGTTGTGGATGCTGTGGCAGGCGTTGCAGTCGATGCCCGTGTCCGCGTGCGCCGAGCGCACCGAGAACATCGCCTGGGTCTGGCCGTGGCAGCCGAGGCACAGCGTGACGCCGGCCGCGCCTGTGGGTTTGGAGATCAGCTCGGGGTTTCCACCCTCTTCCATGTGCTCGGCGCCGTCTCCGTGGCACGTGACGCAGGAGGGCGCCCCTCGTTTCGCGATACCGTGGATGGTTTCAGCCATGGTTGCCGCGACCTCTTCGTGGCACATGGCGCAGTCTTCCGACCCGTCGTCGTTGGACTGGGCGTGGGTGGCGACGCCGGCGAGGATGAACAAGCCGACGAGGCCCAACACTCGGATGGACTCTCTCATGCCCGTCCCACCTTTCGCTCTTCGGTGCGGTCCCCGATCCGAGGGGCGGATCGGGGGCTTGCGGTGATATTCATCTCAGCCTACCTCGCGTGGACCTGATCCACCGAGAAGGTCCGGTCGTCGCCGTGGCAGGCAGCACAGCTCTCACCAAACGGGGCGGTGTTGACCCACGCGTGCGCGGCGGCATCGACCGAGCTGTGGCACGCGAGACATGAGGCGGCGCCCGGAAGCATCGGGGTGTACCAGTCACGAAGCGTCGGAACCGACTGGGTCCCTTCGGGCAGCGGCACCGAGTAGGTCCCGGATTCGTGGCAGCTGACGCAGTTTCGCAGGTCGCCCGGATACACCACCTTGTTGTAGTTGTGCGGCGTGCCGCCGAAGCCATAGACGGTGAAGTCGTTGGTCAGCGCGGCGCCGGTGTGGATGCGGTGGATCATCCAACGCATATCAACCGACTCGGGCGGGTTCTCCTCCTCCGGCCGGCGGCCGGAGTCGTCGTTGTTCGGCCGGTGGCACATGACGCACTCGGTGACGTTGAACCGTTGGCCGCCGTGGAGCGAAAGCGTGTCGTGACAGACATTGCACTTGTCCATGGAGACGACTTCGCGTCTCGCCATGGGATCCTCGTCGGTCACGGCCGCATAGAGGATCGGGTTGAAGGCGCCTTCGGTGACGTCGGTTCCAGCCGACGTGCCGTCATCGATGTTGGTGACGCGGCGGACATCGGCCGAGAAGGCCCAGCTGCCGGTGGCGTCGCCGGGGATGGGTTCCGAGAAGGTGTCGGTGAACACGCCGTCCGCGAGCGTCGCATCGCGGGCGTCTTCGGAGATGTCCGCGGTGTGGTCGATGGTCTCGCCGATGGGGCCGGCGGCGCGCAGGGTGAGCGTGCGCAGACCGGCGATGTCTTCGACGACCGTTCCGTCGTCATTGGTCAGGGTGAAGGAAACCGTCGGCATCCCGCCGGGTTCGGCGCCGATCACTTCGACGATCTCCATGTTGAGGCCCGGAAGCTGGGTCGATTTGGTCGGGATGGTGTGGGCGCCTTTGACCGAAGCGTCGAACTCACGCGATCCCTGGGGTGGGTGGCAGTTGGCGCAGAAGTTGTCGCTGGTCGCCGGGCCGCCGGCGTGGTTCTCGCCGGTCTCCCAGTTGATGCTGTCGTGGCAGGAACCGCAGGACGCCCGGGTCGGTTCGGTGAACCAGTTCGAGCCCTGCTCGGCGTCGGGCGAGTGGCAGTTCCAGCAGTTGCGGATGTCCTGCGGGAAGACCACATCGGAGTAGTCGTGGACCGTCTGGCGGTAGCCGATGATCTGGTAGGGGATCCCGGCCTGCACACTGGGCAGCGAGGCGCCGAAGTGGATCTTGTGGATCATGACCTTGAGGTCGACCGTGTTCCCGGTGTCGGGGTCCCAGGTCTGCGGGCTGTGGCACATGGCGCAGCCCTGGACCGCGCGGCGGCTGCCGCCGTGGAGCGCCAGCGGATCATGGCAGGCGTTGCAGGTCTCGGTCAGAATCAATCCCCACTGCTCGCTGATGGCGCCGCCGTCGGGACGGAAGTCATGAGTCGGGTCGGAGTAGTAGTTCTTGCCGAGGATGTCGGCGGTGTTGCGGGTGGAATAGACATAGACGGTGTGGGTCTTGGACATGTCGTAGCCCGCGGGCAGCTGGGTGCCGAAGGTGTAGAAGGAGCGTCCGATCTCGACATCGTCCCACGATCCGCCGGAGTCCGCCGACGCCTGGATGGCCGTTTCACCGGTGATGGGACTCGTCTGCGGCCGGGTCGTGTAGGCGGTGTACTGGGTGAGCTCGCCGTCGTACCAGGCGATGACAAAGCTCATGCTGATCGTGCCGGGGGTAAGCCGGCCCTCCCGGTCGAGGGGGAGGCCCTGATCATCGACAAAGGTGACCTCGACCACCGGACGGCGGTCGGCGGGGATCTCGACGTCGATGATCTCTACCGTCAGCCCCGGACGGACGTAGGTTTTTTCGTCGTCGGTGAGGTAGTACTCCACCTGACTCTTGGTGTAATCGTGCGACGCGACCATTTGACCGTCGCTCGACGACTGAGTGTTTGTGCCGGCGGGCTTCCCAAGTTGGTGTCCTGTCGACCCTGCGGTCGCCAAAGACGCGAGTCCCACTACGACCAAAAGTGCGATGTCGCGTTTCATCCTGAGCATTCTAGGCCTCCCTGTCGCACCAGTATCCCCCAGGAGCGGGTATACCGATGACATTTCTGTGATGAATCATCACCGTTCTTGCTCAAATCGTCAATATTCAAAGTTCGAAATCGTGGAATCAATATAGTCGCTCGGTGATCGACTTGCCACAGGCGAATCCGTGCGCCACACTCCCCACATGAAACGATCCAAGCTGTTTGTGGCGATCGTGGTTGTGGTGATCGTCGGCGTCGTGGCTCTGGCTCTTTATTTGCGGGTGACGCTGCGTTGCGCCGGCTTTGCGGGACCGGGCGTCACCGCGGCTGACCTGCCGCCGGGGCTGCCGGATGCCGGAGATGTGCGGTTCGCACACTTCAATCTCCGCAACTTTCCCCTCGATGAACGTCCGCCATCGACGGACCTCGGTTTCAGCCGGCGGACCAATATCTGTGACGTGGAGGACGTCCTCGCCGGTCTTGGCGCCCAGGTCATGGGATTCGTCGAGGTTTGTGACACCCGTCGTTTCCCACCGATTCTGCGGCGCGCGGGTGGTGATCGACCCATGCGGATTTTGTTCTCGCAGGGCGGCGGCCAGGGCGGCCAACACCTCGCGGTGGCCTGGGACGGCGATGCCTTCGAGCTGGTGGAAGGCCCCATCGAGATCAGAGAAATCGTCGTCAAACCCGGGCTTCGGCCCGCGCTCGCGGTTCGTCTGAGGTCCAAGCTCGATTCCAAGCTGGACTTCACCGTGGTCGAGGTGCACCTGGACTCCGGCCGTGACGATCTCCAACACCGGCTCGATCAGGTCAAGCTCCTGGCGGACTGGCTCGAGGAGTGGGTCGACCGGATCGGCGATTCCGATCTCATCCTCCAAGGGGATTTCAACACCATGGGCGGCCGGCGGGTCTCGGCGCAGGAAGAGCTGGCGCTGGTCGATGCCATTCTCGCTGAAGTCGGTCTCCGGCGTCTCGACAACGCGACCGGGTGCAGCCAGTACTGGGAGGGTCCGGGTCGAGCCGACGGTGTTTTCGAATCGTCATTACTCGATCAGGTGTATCTCGGTGGTCTGGATGCCGCCGGTCCGGCGCGATCCTGGCTCCATTGCGAGCGGCTGCAGTGCGGTGATCTGGTTTCCAGGGCCGGCGATGAGGACGGGACCTTCTTCGATGTGAGTGATCACTGCCCGGTGACGTTTGAGGTGAGGAGGTGAGGAAGTTAGGAAGTTAAGAAGTTAGGAAATTGAGGAGGTTAGAAAGTTGGAGAGTCAGAGGCCGAGCTTCCTGAAAAACTCGACCTCCTCACCAGCGAGCGAAGCGAGCGCTCACTCTTCGCTCACCTCCTCACTTCCTCACCTCCTCATTTCACCCCCCGAAACCCCGTCGCGCCTCTTTTCGCGGTATCATCACGGCCGAATGATGAGATTTTCTGATTGGCAGCAGGCGCGCTGTGAGTTCCACGTGTCGCGCCGAGTCCGTGATCGATACGGTTTTGATTCGGAGCTCTTCGGTTCGACGGGCAACGTCGTCTTTGCCGACTTTCGCGCGGCGCGCGAATTTGCCGACCGGATGAACCGGCACCGCGATCTCGAAGCCCATCCCGAGCAGACCGTCAAAGCGAGCGAGATCAACGCCATGGGGCTCATCGACGAGATGCTCCACGTCATCTTCGCTCGCTACCGCGAACGGGTGCGTCCGACGCTCATGGCCGAAACGCTGGCCGACCTCGAGGATGATCTCGGGGCTGAGGAGCTGACCAAGCTCCTCGCGACCTTCGTCGACGAGTTCCCGCCGGTTGCGGTCTACCGTGATGAGATCTCAATCGAGGGCTATCTTGACGGCGTCACCGACGGGACTCCGAATCGCGAGATCGTCCTCGAAGAGTTGACCCTCCTCCGGTTCGCCAACACCAACCCCGCCTTTGCCCCGTACCGCGAGCTCTTCGACGACCGCCGTCTTCGGGATGGGACCGCCTACGCGCGTTGCGTCGAGAAAATCGAAGCGGCCTTTGCCGGACGACCGGGTCTTGCCGAGGGTGGGCAGAACCTGCTCGACCTTCTTCTGGCGCCGGTGTGGGCCGCGCCCACGAGTCTCGAGGGTCAATTGGCCTTTATGCGGGTCAGCTGGGCTGAAATCCTCGGTGATGTCATCCTGCGGGTGCTCTCGAGTCTGGATTTTGTCGCCGAGGAGTCAAAACCGTTCTTCGGTTTCGGCCCGGGACCGGTGGAGCCGCCCGACTACGGCGCTCTCGGCGACGCTCCCCAACGGTATTCGCCGGATCAGGATTGGATGCCGCGGCTCGTCCTGCTCGCCAAGAACGTCCACGTCTGGCTCGATCAGCTGTCGAGACAACACCACCGCGAGATCACCACCCTCGACATGATTCCGGACGAAGCGCTCGATCGGCTCGCCCGGTGGGGCTTCACCGGGTTGTGGCTCATCGGGGTCTGGCAGCGCAGTCGGGCGTCGGAGACGATAAAAAAGTGGATGGGCGACGAAGAAGCCGTGGCCTCGGCCTACTCCCTCGCCGACTACGCCATCGCCGCTGATCTCGGCGGCGAGGCGGCCTACGACAGCCTCAAGGCCCGGGCATGGCAACGCGGGATTCGTCTTTCAACGGACATGGTTCCCAACCACATGGGGATCGACTCACGGTGGGTCGTCGAACATCCGGATTGGTTCATCGGGCTCGATCATTCGCCATTCCCCTCGTACAGGTTTTCCGGCGCTGATCTCTGCGACGACGACCGGGTCGGGATCTACCTCGAGGACGGCTATTGGGACCGAAGCGACGCCGCGGTGGTGTTCAAGCGAGTCGATCACTGGACCGGCGACACCCGGTTCATCTACCACGGCAACGACGGCACCACCATGCCGTGGAACGACACCGCCCAGCTCGACTACCGCAACCCCGAGGTTCGCGAGGCGGTCATCCAGACCATCCTCCACGTCGCGCGACGGTCTCCCATCATCCGCTTCGACGCCGCCATGACCCTCGCCAAACAGCACTACCATCGGCTCTGGTTCCCCGCGCCGGGAACCGGCGGCGACATCCCCTCCCGAGCCGAGCACGGCATGACCCGCGCCGAGTTCGATGCGGTGATGCCCGAGGAGTTCTGGCGCGAGGTGGTGGACCGGGTCGCCGCCGAGGCGCCGGACACCCTGCTTCTCGCCGAGGCATTCTGGCTGCTCGAGGGCTATTTCGTCCGCACCCTGGGGATGCACCGGGTCTACAACTCGGCCTTCATGAACATGTTGCGCGACGAACGGAATGCCGACTATCGGATGCTCATCAAGAGCACCCTCGAGTATGACCCGCAGATCCTCAAGCGATATGTCAACTTCATGTCCAACCCGGATGAGAAGACCGCCGTCGATCAGTTCGGCACCGATGGCAAGTACTTCGGGGTGGCCACCCTCATGGCGACCCTGCCGGGTCTCCCCATGTTCGGTCACGGACAGGTCGAAGGGTATGCCGAGAAGTACGGCATGGAGTTCCGCCGCCCGCGCTGGGCCGAGGAACCCGACGGGGCGCTGGTCCACCGCCACGAACGCCAGCTCTTCCCCTTGCTCCACCGCCGGGGGAGTTTTGCCGAAGTGGATCGTTTTCTGCTCTTCGACCTTGTGGATGATCACGGCGCCGTGGATGAGAATGTCTTCGCCTACTCCAACGAGGTCGGCGGCGAGAAGAGCCTGGTGATTTTCCACAACACATTTGCCGAGACCCGCGGCCGGCTCCGGCAGTCGACGGCCAAGGTGGTGCGTGCGGCCGATGGTTCGGAGCGGCTCGAGCGCTTCAGCATCGCCCAGGGCCTGGGTGTGACCGATGCCGACGACCATTTTCTGGTCTTCAGGGATGTCATCGACGGGCTCGAGTATCTCCGACCGTGCCGGCAACTGGTCGAGGAGGGACTCTATGTCGAGCTCGGTGCCTACCGCTGCCATGTCTTCCTCGATTTCAGGGAGATTGTGGATGACGACGACGGGCGGCTGCGCCGTCTCGACGACGAACTCGGTGGTGGCGGGATCGACAGCATCGACCTCGCACTCGCCGAGATCGATCATCGAGACGTTCTGAGACCCTTCGCCAAGCTGGTTTCGGTGGAGACCATCCTCGCCCTTTTCAACGCCCGGTCCGACAAAGCCGCTGTGGGCGACCGATCCACCGCGGTGGGGGAGGTGCTCCCATTGATGGCCGATGTGTTGGAGGCGGTGGCGGACCGCGACGGGGCCGACCGTGATCCCGACGAGGTCGTGCTCGCGCTTCGCCGTGATCTCGAACGGCTGCTGCTTCTTTCCGACGGTGGTGACTCGACGAAATGGGTGGCCGCAGGTCTCCAGTGGTGGGCGACGGTTTTCTTCTGGTTGCTGACACGCCGGATCGGGAGCGCCGAGCACCGGTTGGACCCGATCGGCCGAGAGATCGATTGGTTCGATGACTGGATGCTCTCGAGGGTCATCGCCCGCCACGCCCGTGACCTGGGCCTCGAGCCGGCCGAGGTCGAAGAGCTGGTCGGCGCGGTCCGGCTGCTCCGCGCCGTGGATGGTTGGTGGGCGACCGGTGGTGAAGAGGTCATCGACATGTCTGCGGTCATCTCGGACCTCGTCTCACGCCCCCCGGGCCGGACCTTTCTCGGCGTCAACAGTTGGCAAGGTGACCTCTGGTACCGGGCCGAGGCCCTGAACCGTTTGGCGGGATGGCTCGAGGTCGCGGCGATCCTCGACGCTCCCGCCGATGGCGAAACCGCCGCCGCGATCGAGGACGCCCTCGCCCGGCTGGTTGAGGCCGACGACGAAAGCGGTTACCGGGTCGATCAACTCCTGGCGGCATTGACCAGCAATGAGCGTTGAGGCCAGCACGATGGAGCCGCGGCGGACACGTTGGCTTCCGGCGGCCGTGTTCTCGATCTTTGCCCTCGTGGCGCTCGCCGATGCCGTGGTCATCGTTCTCTACGGGAACTACCGGAATCTCATCGAAGAAGAAGGGGTGGAGATGGCCTTCACGCCGGCTGATCCCTCGATCGCGGTGGTCCGCGATGAAGCGGTGGAGGTCGTCGACGGCTGCAGGATCGTCACGGATGATCAGACGGCGCTGGTGGAAGTCGCCGAAGGGCGGATCCGTGTGTTGGCCCCCGGCACCCTCGTGCTCCGATTCCGGGCGCACAATGCGGGGTCGTTCATGGAGTTCGACTATCGATTCAGAAAGCGGCGGAGCACGGCCCGCTGCAACCTGACGGTGGCTCGAATCGCGAGTCGGTACGGGGTCGACTATATGCGCCGGGAGTCGCTCGTCGCGCGAAGAAAGGCAAAGGGCGTTTTTCGGCAGTATCTGGCTGATCACGCGGGTTGGTTCGAGCTGACTCTCGAGGTCAACGAGGCGGCAGCCGCCACGGGCTTTGAAATCACGAAACCCGAGGTGGTTCGAGACAAGTAGGTCATCCGGCCGCGGCTGCTCAACGCGGTTGCGGATCGTCTCCGTCGCCTGACCCGACGCCCGCTGCAGGAAGAACCCCGCCCGCTTCGTCCTTCGGTGTGACGTCCTTGGGTGGCGGGTCGGCATCGCCCTTGCGAGTCCGCCAGGAGGCCGCGAGGAAGGTGAGGAGCCCGAGCGCGACCTCGTCGAGCAGAGGGACCGGGTCCGGCACCACCAGATCGATGGCCAGAAGACCGGCGAGAATGGCAAAGAGCCAGGGGTAGCGGATCCCGGGGATCAGCCTGTTGATGAGAACGCTGATCGGGGATGTCAGCGCCATGGGTCCTTCGGTGGGGGGTTGCCGGCGAGGACATCGCGCGAGATATAACTCGGATATGGCTGGAAGGGTTCTTCGACGGTCTTCATCTTGATGACCAGGACGTGCCCTTCGGGCGCCGATCTGATCCAGCGCAGGATTCGCTCGAGGAGCCTCTTTCGGTTGTAGTAGCTGTAGTCGAGATTCCATGCGTCGAGGAACCCGTCGACGAGGCTCTTGCACTCCTCGGTCAACTCCTTCATGCCCTGGAAGTCCTGCACCATGGGATGTGACTCGCTGTCGTCGAGCGCCAGTTGTAGCGGAACGACCCTCAGGGGTGGTGGCCATGACTGCGGGCGCCCCCTCGTCCGGTTCGCCGGCCTGGGTCGCGCCATCGTCCGCCGGAGCGGCCGCCTCGGTCGCTGGGGTTTCGGGTTCGCTCTCGATGGCGCCGGTCGACTCGACGATGGAGAAGACATAGCTCTCCATCTCCTGGAGTGCGGCGATGACCTTCGGGTCCTTGGCCGGGCCCGGTTGCGCGACCAGCCAGGCGTCGAGGTCGCGCAGAAAAGCGGTGAACCGATCCAGCCTGGCGCGATCGTGGGTGCCGGAATCCTGGACCTCCACCTCCGGTTCGAACGGGCTCTTCGGGTCGGAACCGGCGGCTCGAATCAAGACCTTGAGATGCGCGGCGAGCTTGGCAGCGGCAGCGGTGACGTCGCGTGCCGACGATTCACAGTCGGCGGACACCGTCGAGGTGCGTCGGGCGGCGAAGAACTCACACAGCTTTTTGACGTTGCCGTTGGCCTTGGCGAGCTTATCGATGAGTGAATCCTGCGACATGGGTTGCGTACGCCTTTCAGTTTCATTAGGGATTCTAGCCGAACCCGGGAACTTCAGGAGTCGATTTCGAACCTCTTCCCGATGTATTCCCGAATCACGTCCCTCGCGTAGCCGAGCACCACCGTGGGCGATGCGTCGGGTTCGGCGAATTCGGGCGTCTCGATGATGTCGTCAATCATCTCCTGCCACCAGGGGGCTGAAGTCAGTCTGGAAAATGTCGGCTCGTCGAATCCAGCGTCGACCGCGTCCTCGGTCGTCGGCGGCTCGAAGGCGATGGCGCGGTCGTCCTCGGTGACGAGTTTCACCCGGTCTTGGAGGACCTCGACGATGGCACGGAGTTGGTCGGGGTTGGTCATGGGCATCTCCGGGAACCACGATACTCGATTCTCGAGAATCGAGTATCCAGCCTCACCGTCTCCCTCGCCTTCCGATCGTGAGATCATATCTTCGAGGTAGATTGATGCATTTCGAACTCACCCAACCCGATGACTGGCATCTCCACCTGCGCGACGGCCGGGCGATGGCGGACGTGGTCGGCGCGACCGCTGCGGTGTTCGGCCGGGCGGTGGTCATGCCCAACCTCCGCCCGCCGGTGACATCGGTGAAGGAGGCGTTGGAATATCGAGGACGGATTCTCCGCGCGCTGCCCGCGGGGTCCGGTTTCGAGCCGTTGATGACCCTCTATCTCACCGATCTCACACCACCCGAGGAGGTCCCGAGGGCTCGCGACGCCGGGATCGTCGGTTTCAAGCTCTACCCGGCCGGCGCGACGACCAACTCGGACGCAGGAGTCACCGACATCGACCGCGTCGCGCCGACCATCGAGGCCATGGAAGCGCACGGGCTGGTTCTGCTGGTTCACGGCGAGGTCACCGACCCCGAGATCGATATTTTCGACCGGGAGAAGTGCTTTATCGATCGTGTGCTCGGGCCGCTTCTTCGCCGCCACGAAGGACTCAAGGTGGTCTTCGAACACGTCACGACCAAAGATGCGGTGGATTTCGTGCAGGCGTCATCGCCGAGGGTCGCTGCGACCATCACCCCGCAACACCTGCTGCTCAATCGAAACGACATCCTGGTCGGCGGAGTCAAACCGCACCACTACTGTCTGCCGGTGCTCAAGCGAGAAGTTCACCGTCGGGCGTTGGTGGCGGCCGCCACCAGCGGTGACCCCAGGTTCTTTCTCGGCACCGACAGCGCGCCGCACGGGCGGTCGACCAAGGAGAACCACTGTGGGTGCGCGGGGTGCTACACCGCCCACGCAGCCCTGGCGTTCTACGCCGAGGTGTTCGAAGCCGCCGGCGCCATCGATCGGCTCGAGGCATTCGCCTCCTTCTACGGCGCTGATTTCTATGGCTTGCCGCGAAACCTTCGCCGCGTCACTCTGGTCAAGGAACCGTGGACCGCTGCCGCGGACTACCCCTTCGGCGACGACGTTGTCGTACCCTTGAAGGCCGGTGAGGAAATCAAGTGGCGGGTCGGACGGGTTGAATGAGGCGCAGCAGTTTCGAATTATGAATTATGAATTATGAATTCCATCGCACCTCCAGGATACCTCGCGACGGTCATCGAGAATTCATGGTTAAGAATCTGAGAAATGAGGCAAGGGGAGATTGAATGGCAAACGTAAAGAAGCACAAGGGCACGATCGGGATCCTGACTGGCGGTGGCGATGTTCCGGGGTTGAATCCGGCGATCCGCGGAGTCACGGTCCGTGCTCTACGTGAGGGCTACCGTGTGCTCGGCATCCGTCGCGGCTGGGCCGGGCTCATCGAGATGAATCGTGACGAAGCCCCGTCGACGGATTTCGTCGTGGATCTCACCGAAAACGTGGTCAACAAGGTCGGTCGCACCGGCGGCACCTTCCTCCACACGTCGCGGACCCGCCCGAGCCACGTCCCGCCGACCTCGGTTCCGGTTCATCTTCGGGAGAGCTACACCGATGAGGCGAACGATCTCACAAAAGAGGTGCTCGCCAACCTCGAACACCTCGGGATCGACATCCTCATTCCCATCGGCGGTGATGACACGTTGTCCTACGGCGTCCATCTCCACAGCAAGGGTGTCCCGGTCATCGCCATCCCCAAGACCATGGACAACGATGTCCCGGGCACCGACTACTGCATCGGATTCTCCACCTGCGTCACGCGGACCATCGCGATGACGCACGCTCTTCGAACCTCGGCGGGGAGCCACGAGCGCTTCCTCGTTCTCGAGGTCTTCGGCCGCTATGCGGGGTTCACCGCCCTGCTTCCGACCCTGGCCGGCGCCGCCAACCGCTGCGTCATCCCGGAACACCAGTTCGACATCGATAACCTCTGCGAGCTGCTCACCTTCGATCGCGACAAGAACCCGTCGAAATACAGCGTCGTGCTCGTCTCCGAGGGGGCGACCTTCACCGGCGCTGACGAGATGGTCTTCGAAGACAATGAAACCGATATGTTCGGCCACAAGAAGCTCGGTGGGGTCGGTGACCGCGTCGCCAGGGCCCTCAAAGAGATCTCGCCCAATTACAACAACGGACACCGGGTCAACGTGATCAACCAGCGGCTCGGGTATCTGGTGCGCTGCGGCGACCCCGACGCCATGGATTCGATCGTGCCCATGGCTTTCGGTAATCTCGCCATGGATCTCATCCTCCAGGGCACGTCCGGCCGACTGGTCAACATCCGCAACGGCCGCTATGACAATGTTCCCATCGAAGTGGTCACCAGCCGCAAGAAGACCGTCGATATCAAGAAGTTCTACAACAAGGAACGCCTCCGGCCGACGTACGAGAAATTCGAGGGCGCGCCGGTCTTCATCATGACGTCGGATTATTGATGGACGCTTGAACGCAACGAGCGCTCTTTTCTTTGCCTGCATTCTCCTACGGAGAAGCCAGTCAAAGAAAAGGAACAGAGGAGAGGTTATTTATGAGGGTGCTCCATACGATGATCAGAGTGGGAGATCTCGAGAAGTCGATTGCGTTTTACACCGAGGCGCTTGGGATGACGCTCATGCGTCGGCACGACTATCCCGAGGGCAAGTTCACCCTCGCGTTTCTCGGTTATGGCGACGAGGCGTCGTCCGCGGTCATCGAGTTGACCCACAACTGGGACACCGCGAGCTACGATCTGGGCAACGGCTTCGGCCACATCGCCATCGGCACCGAGGACATCGTCGGCGCCTGTGACCGCGTTCGCGAATACGGCGGAAAGGTGACCCGGGAGCCGGGACCGATGAAGCACGGAACCACCGTCATCGCCTTCGCCAAGGACCCCGATGGCTACACCATCGAGTTCATCGAGAAGAAGTAACCGCTCGCGCTCCGGCTTGCCGGTTTGTCGAGAGCGGTGTAGCGTGCTCCGATGATCGACGCGAAGACCCCACCTCAACCTCTCGTGGCCACGTGCAGCCGTGGTCTCGAAGAAGTCCTGGCCGATGAACTCCGTGCGCTCGATGTCAAAGGGGTGGCGGCGGGTCGGGGTTTCGTCGGTTTCACCGGTGGGCTGCGCGCGGTCTACGAGGCCAATCTCCGTCTGCGGACGGCCGCCCGGGTGGTCATCCCCATGGTGCGGGGCCAGGTCAAGGGCAAAGACGATCTCTACGATCTCGCGGCAACGGTGCCCTGGCAGCGGACCGTCCAACGGGGACAGACCATCGGCATCGATGTGGCCGGGCGATCACACGTCTTCTCGAACACCAACTTCGCCGCCCAGGTGGTCAAAGATGCGGTGGTCGACACCATTCGCAGCCGGCAGGGGTGGCGCCCGTCGGTCGACCGGTCCAATCCCGACGTGCGTCTCCACATCCACCTCTCGGACGGACTGACATCACTGAGCCTCGACAGCACGGGTGAGCAGCTTTCCCACCGCGGATATCGCCCGCGCGGCGGTCCGGCGCCCCTGGCCGAGACGCTTGCCGCGGGCATCCTGCTCCTGGCCGGGTACGACGGATCGCAGCCGTTGCTCGATCCACTTTGTGGCACCGGGACGTTTGCCGCCGAGGCTGCCTTGATCGCCACCCGCACGCCCCCGGGTCTGCGCCGGGAGTTCGCGTTCGAGAGTTGGGCCACGCACGATCTGCAGCTCTATCAGGAGGCCGTCCGCGCCGCCGGCCGCGAGCAACGCGACGCCCCCGCGCCCATCGTTGCCCGCGATCGCGATGAACGCGCGGTCCAGGCCGCCGAGCGCAACCTCAAGGCGGCGTGGATGAACCGTTGGGTCGAGGTCGAGCAGCGCGACGCCCTCGATCTCGAGCTGCCCTGGTCCGAGGGCGGCGTGATCGTCGCCAACCCACCCTATGGAAAGAGGGTCGGGGATGTCGATCGCCTCGGGGCGTTCTACAAGCGATTCGGCGATCAGCTCAAACAGAAGGCCCAGGGAGCGACGGCCTGGCTGCTGGTCGGCAACCGCGAGCTCGCCAACCAGATCGGGCTCAAAGCCAAACGTCGGATCCCGCTCTTCAACGGCCCCATCGAGTGCCGTTTGTTGAAGTACGAACTCTACGAGGGCAGCCGGAAGCACCAGCCTGCTCAGGAGAGCTGACCGCGGATCCCGTGCCCTGAACACCGGCCTTCCGGGTCGCCTTTGGCGACCCAGCGTCGCACGATCAGCGTGGTTGCGCGGTGGATGATTGAAGGGTCGGCAACCACGCTGATGGGCGAGCGGCGGCCTCAGGTCGACCGGAGCAGATGGACCGCGGGGTTGTCGCCGTGGGTTGCCCGGCATGACATTGTGCGGTGCCTGACGCGGTGCCGGAGGATGATGCCGGCACAATGTCAAGCCCGGCACGCCCCGGTGGGAGGCTGGATTCGCGCGCCGTCGAGAATAATCCGGAGTGACGATGCTGCCCCGGTCCCGGCTCCGGGTTGAGTGGCCCGGTGGCGTTCAAGACGACAGGGAGGCAAGCTCCTGTTCGAGTTCGCCGACCAGTCGTTCCATGGTGGCGACGAGTGCGTCGACGGGTTCGGAGGTCGCAAAGTCGACCCCGGCCTTCTGCATCAGGGCAATGGGGTGGTCCGAACCGCCCGAGCGGAGGAGCTCGAGATAGTTGGCCACCGCGGCTTGGCGGTCCGCCTCGGCGCCCTCGGTCATCCGCTGGTGGACCAGGCTGGCCGCGGCTTTCGAAGTGGCGTACTGAAAGACATAGAAAGGCGAGCCGAAGAAGTGTGGGATCCGCGCCCAGGTGTTCCGGTACCAATCCTGGTCGTCCAGGGTCGACCCGAAGAACTCACCGAGGATGCCGAGATAGATCCGCTGCAGCACCTCCGCGGTGATGGGCTTCCCGTCCTCGACCTCACGGTGGGCCTGAAGTTCGAAATCGGCGAACATGGCCTGGCGATAGAAACCGGCGGCGATGTCGTCGATGGCGTGCTGCAGGAGCGCGATCCGGCGCAGGGGATCCCTCTCCTTCTCGAGCAGGAGATCGAGGAAGAAGTCCTCGTTGGTCATCGAGGCGACCTCGGCGACAAATATCGAATACGACGAGGTGGCGAAGGGCTGGGCTTCGTTGGACAGCACCGTGTGCATGGTGTGGCCCATCTCGTGCGCGACCGTGAAGGCGTCGTTCATGGTGTCGGCATAGTTGAGCAGCATGAAGGGGTGGACGCCGTAGACGCCGGCGGAGAATGCGCCGGACCTCTTGCCCTCGTTCTCGTAGACGTCGATCCACCGGTCCCGGAACGCACGATCCACCATTTCCTGGTATTCGGGACCGAAGACCGCCGTCGATTCCACGACGAGTGGTTGGACCCGGGGGTAGGGCAGGGTCCACTCGACCTCGACCAGCGGCAGATACGCGTCAAAATACCGATAGCGTTCGAGGCCCAGGGCCCGACGCCGCAGCCGGTGGTACCGCTGCAACGGCTCGCAGCCGGCTTTTGCGGTTGCGATGAGGCCCTCGTAGACCGACCGCGGGATATTGTCCTCGTCGAGATCGGCCTCGAGGCACGACCCGTACGACCGTGCCTGGGAGAGATACCAGTTGCGTTGGAGGACGCCGTTGTAGATCGAGGCGTAGGAGTTGGGGAACGAGTCGTAGACCGAGAAGTGAGCTTTGAAGAGCTTCTCGCGGTCCTCCTGGTTGCGTCGGGAGAACAACCCGTTCATGAAGTTGGCGTGGCTGGCGACCACTTCTTCGCCGGAAGACAGGGTCACGGTGGGGAACTCAACATCGGCGTCGGCCATCATGCTGTAGGTCGTCGACGGCGTCGAATTGAAGCTCGAAGAGTAGGCGAGCAGGCGTTCGCCCTTTTCGTCGAGGACGTGGCGTTGTTGGCGGTAGCTCTCCTCGATGCCGAAGCGATAGGGGGCGAGGGCAGGGGTGGCGTCGAGCCACTCGCGCATGGTGGCCTCGGGAATCCGCAGCAGCTCGGGTTGGTACCACGCGGTGGCCTGGCGGAACTTGGCGAGAACGATCTTGACCCGCTCGAGGCGGGCCTGGACGTCGTTGTCGCGGGTGTCCTCGGCGCGGGTCAGACTCGGATACTGGTAGACCTTGTAGAGCAGTTGGCCGAGTTCGTCGGAGAGAATGGACGCCGCCAGAATGCGGTCGGGGCCGTCGGCCAGGGTGCCTTCGAACTCCTGGTAGCGCGCCATGAGTATCTCGAGATCGCCGAGGCCGGCTTCCCAGGTTTCCCAGTCGGCGAAGATGTCGTCGAGGTTCCACTTGAACTCATCGAGGATCGCGGAACGGTCACGAGTCGTCGGCTTGAGGCCGTTGCTGTCGTTCATCGGAGTCTCCAGTCCATGCAGTCATGCACCGTAGCCTGCCCGAGCCGAGCTGTCCACCTGCGCCTCGCTTCCGTTCGAGTGCACGGTGGCATCTGCAATTCGCGAGGCGAATTGCTAGAACAGCGCCGACCCCGTGATGGTCACCACCGGTCCCGAACGGTCATCGGGCCAGGCGACCTCGACCCTGAGGATATTGCTCAGGCTCAGACGCGAGAGATCGAAGAGCAGACCGGCGCCGGCGTCGACGCGGACGCCGTCGGTATCGGCTCCGATCCGAGGGCCCCAGGTCTTCCCCGCATCGGCGAAAACCACGACTCCGACTGAAAAGAGGTGGAGGACATCGCGAAAGACGACGGTTCGCCACTGGGCGTTGATGAGGGCTCGACCGGTGCCGTCGAAGTAATCGGGGTCCCAGCCGCGGAGGCCGACATCCGCCCCCAGGGTGAGCTGGCGATCGAGTTGGAGCTCGTGGGAGGCGTCGACGAGCAGGCGAAACTGGAAGCCTCGCTGTCCGAGTTGCGCCGCGGCGAGCTGGGCTCCGAACAGAACATCCTGCGGTTCGCTTCGGTCGAAGCGCCCGGAGAGCCAGGCGTCGCCCATGAGCAGCCAACGGCCCCGATGACTGGCCATGGAGAAGACGCCGTCGAAGATCACCCGGCTGATGTCACCGCCGAGCGCGGGCCCCGAAAACGTGACCCCGAATTCGAAATTGGGGCCGAGACCGACATCCTCTTGGGTTGACCACGCGCGAAGGCCGTAGAGCACCTCGAAGTCGTCGGCGACCTGCTCGTAGCCGATGCGGATCCCGGAGATGTCGAGGGGAAGGGGATCGGGGTAGGGATCCCCGGTCTCGATCCACTGCCAATCGTCGTAGTCCACCTGCTGGGAATCCCAGCCGACGTTGAGGCGACGAATGACGGAACCGGTGTCACCGAGCTGAATCCCGTACCAACCGCGGAGGGCGTCGGAAGTACGGCGTCCCTCGACCACCGATTCGTTGGCGGAGTAGAGGTGCTCGGTGAGCTCTTCCGACACCCACGAGCCGCCCCAGGCTTGCCGGGTGTCGAGCGAGAAGAAGGGCCGATTCAGCATGATCCTCTTGAGATAGCCGTCGGTCCGGTTCTGGTACTCGAGCTCGTTGGTCCAACGGCTGCCGAAGACGTTGGGATCCGCGTACCCGAAGTTCCAGCTGTCACGCTCCACATTCGAGTCGAAACCCAGGCTGAGCTCTTTGCCCCAGCCACCGAGGTTCTCCTCCTGGAGCTGAAAGCCGAAGGTGCCCCGGTTGCCGGACAGACCGGCGTCAGCCCCGATCTGCAGGCTCCATTGATCGTGGGTTTCCACGGTCACTTCGACGCCCCCTTCGATCTCACGGGCGGTGATATCGACCGGATTCATGATCCCGAGAGCGCGGAGCAGGCGGGCGCTCTCGGCGGCGTCCGCCGCGCGGTAGGGGTCGCCCTCCTTGAAGAGCAGCATGGATCGGATGAACCGCTCCCGCGACCGAATGTGGACGGCGTTGGCGGTGCGGTAGGGCCATTTGGATGTCTCGGGGTCGCTGGTGTCGAAGATGTTGTAGCGTTCGCACACAATCCGCACGATGGGCAGACCGTCGAGTTTCGACACCTCGGTCGCCGATGCGATCGATGTCGTGGCCAGCACCACGACAAGGACGCCGATGAAGCGACACCGCGGCGATCCGAACACCATCTGTCGAAGGGGCGTGGTCGCCAGTTTCACCTGCTGCGTCGCTTGCGCGCCTTCTCGCGATCGCGAACGAGCTCCGCAACCTCGCGGATCCGCTTTCTCTCCCGCGCCTGTTTCATCTTCTCGGCCCGTCGACTCGCCGACTGGAAGAGCTGACTCAATTTGAGGAACAGGGTCCAGTGCCCCATGTTCGGCGGCAGCTTCGTGTTCTTGATCTTGCAGCCCCACAACCGGGCGGTGGCGATGGCGGCCTTGGTGAAGTCGGCGTTGCGGAGATCCGACCAGCGAAGATCGGCCTTGTCGAAATCGATGCCCACGGCGTCGGCGAAACGGAGATCCGCGCCATGCAGCTTGGCCCGGGGCGCGGTGACGAGGATCAAACTGGTGCCGGATAGATCGGCTCCGGAACCCATGCACTCGGTGAGATTCGCCTGTTTGAGCTCGGCGTGGCGGAAGGTGGCGTCGAAGAATTTCGCTCCCCGGAAGTTCGCCCCTTCAAGGTGGGCGTGGCGAAAGTCCGCCTGTTCCAAATTGGCGTCGCGGAAGTTGACGGCGCGGAGCTCACAACGGGTGAAGATGGCCTTCTTGAGGTTGGCCGAGGCGAACGACACGCGGCCGAGGCTGGGCGAACGGAAGTCGAGTTCCGCGAGGTTGGCGCTGTGGAGATCGCAGCCGTCGAAAACGGCGCCGATGAGGCTGGCCCCGCGCAGATCGGCGCTCGAGAGATTGGTTTTGACAAACGAGGTCTTGTCGAGATTCGAGTGACCGAAAGTGGCGCCCTCGCACTGCGCATCGTTGAAGACCGCTTCGGTGAGGACGCAGCTGTGGAAATTCGTGTTGCGCAGGGCCGCGCCGCAAAAATCAGCTCGCGAGAGCCGGGAGTTTTTGAACTGGGCGTTGTCGCCCTGGACGTTGCAGAACCGCGCGCCCTCGAGGCTGAGGTCGGAGAGTTCGACGCCCTCCATCACGGCTTTCTCTGCGTTGATGCCCCTCATGATGGTCTTTTCGAAGCGGGCGCCGCGCAGCGAAGCGGCGACCATGATCGCTCCGGAAAGATCCGCCCCGTCGAGGATGGCGCTCTCGAGATTGGCTCGCGATAAATCGGCTCGTCGGAGCACCGCCCGGGTGAGATTGGCGCCGCGAAAGGTGGCTTCGCGCATGGACGCATTGCTGAGGTCGATGTCGGACATGTCGAGGAATTCGAATCGCACGTTGTTGAGGATGGTGCCGACCATGGATGCGCCGCGGACCTTTGCAGCCTCGAGAATCGCGCGCGTGAAATCGGCTTCGTTGAGATTGGCGTCCGAGAAGTCGGCGCCGCGGAGGTGGGCCTTGGAGAAGTCGAGACCACGGAGATCCCTGCCGGCCAGGTCGGCGTCGATGAGATCCGGTGCGAGGTTCGGGTTGGCCGTTCGCCACTCATTCCACCGGCCGGCCTCAAGCTGTGCGACGTGATCTGGATTGGCCATCAGCCGTTGCTTCCATCCCTTCTCTCTGTCGGGGCTCCTTTGTCATTATAGCCGTCATTACGCGCTGGGAAGACAACCGCCGTTTCTTGCCGTTGCCGTAACATGGACGCCATGGATACGTTTCTCGCCGGCGGCAACCGCCTCTTGATTTCCCTTTTCGTGATGGGGTGCTGGCTCGCCGGCGCCGCCGTCGCTCATCCGGCATCTCCCGGAGACATCGAGACCACATCATTGCAGCCGGCATCCGGGCTGTGGGTGGTGAGCTGCGGCGACGGCTCCGTGGAGGATCCGCGAATCTCCGTGGAGGCGGCGGGGGCGACGGTGCTCGCCCACCTCGGCCCCTGTCGGTGGTTGGTGTCGGGCGATGGCGAGGTCATCCGCAATCGACCGGGGGTGAGGACGGCGACCGCGTGGCGATCCGCCGATGCGGTGAGCCCGGAGCTGAGGAATCTGGCCGGATCGGCCAAGGCGATCCGGTCGCCGGAGGTGCTGGTTGCGGTCGCCCTCGCGCCGGGAGCGCCGACGGCCTCCCTGGCGGCTCGAATCGAGATGATCGGCGGATCCGTGGGTTGGTCGGACGATTCGACCACCGTGACCACCCAACTCGGGCTTCGGGTCCCTCGCGATCGGTTGGCTGCATTGATCGAGGAGCTCGAGCAAACGCGGAATCTCGTCTCGGCCGAAGCCCAGTCACCGGTCCGCCTGCTCAACGACGCATCGGTCTGGCGGTGCCAATCGGGCGAGCCTGACCTCACCCCGGTCTTTGACCGCGGTCTTCGCGGCGAGGGTCAGGTGATCGGCATCATGGACACCGGCCTCGATGTCGACGACTGCCGATTCGACGATCCCGTGACGGGTCTGCCCGCTGTCAACCAGGCGGATGGAATCGAAACCAACACCGAACACCGCAAGATCCTCGCCGTGGATTTCCACTGGGATGCCGACTGGCCGCCGCAGTCGACGAGCTGGGACGACCACGGCCACGGGACCCACGTCGCCGGAAGCGCGGCCGGAGATGTGCTCGGCAACCAGGTTCACGACGGCGTCGACGGCATGGCGCCGGCCGCCAAACTCGTCATCCAGGATGGCGGCGCGTTGGTCGACGACTGTGCCGATCTGCCGGGCCTGGGGTGTCCGGTCAAACCTCTCGAACCCGTGTTGCAGCAGGCGTGGGCCCAGGGCGCCCGCATCCACACCAACTCCTGGGGCGACGAGGAGAACTTCCTGCCCTTCGGCCGCTATACCGAGCGCACCGCCGATGTCGATCGCTTCATGTGGAACCACAAGGACACCCTGGTGTTCTTCGCCGCCGGAAACTCCGGCCCCGAGCGGGACACCGTCATCTCGCCGTCCACCGCGAAGAATGTGGTTTCCGTCGGTGCGACCCTCCACGGAGACTTCGAGCCGACCTGCACGGTCCCGTTTTCATCCAGGGGGCGAACCCAAGACGGGCGGATCAAACCCGATGTCCTTGCGCCGGGGATGTGGGTGATGTCGGCGGCGACCAATTTCGTTGTTCCCGGACCTTCGTGCAGCAATGCCCAGAACTCGGGGACCTCCATGGCCGCTCCCACCGCGGCAGGGCTTGGCGCCCTCGTGCGGCAGTACTTCACCGATGGTTTCTATCCGGCCGGATTCGCCAGGGCCGCCGATGGTTTTTCGCCGACGGCGGCGTTGATCAAGGCGGTGCTCATCGCATCGGCGGTGGATCTGAGCACCAGAGGGTGTCCCGACGAACCCATCCCGTCACGCGATCAGGGTTGGGGCCTGATCCAACTCGACACCGCCCTCGCCTTCGAGGGTGACGATCATCGGCTGCTGGTTGATGACCACCGGGTCGGGTTCGCGAGCACCCGGCGATGATCCCGTGACGACCCGGGTGGCGGTGACCGAACCCGGGCCGCTCAAGGTCGTCCTGGTGTGGACCGATCCGCCGTCATCGAGTCTCGCGACATCCAATCTGGTCAACGATCTCGATCTCGTGGTTCGTGGGCCGGGCGGGCGTTTCCTCGGCAACAGTTTTTCGGCGGAGTCTCGGTCGAGGGTGGCCAGGCGACCGGCTCAACAACGTCGAGGTCGTCTTTCTCCCGGATGCCGGGAAGGGCGAGTGGGCCATCGAGGTCGCACCCCACGCCGTGCCCGTGCCCGATCAGGACTACGCCCTCGTCATCACCGGACCCGTTCGTCCCGACGACGGCCCGAGATCCCCAACCGGACGAGTCTCTCCCTGAGACCCGCAGGGCCGGTGTCGATCGGCCGTCCCGCCCACGATGCTAACCCGGATCCGGTTGCTACCGATCGGGTTGCGTGGATGCCGGCTCCGGTTCGTCCTCCGAATCATCTTCGCCCTCCGGCGGCTCGAGAAGCTCGCCGATGAAGAGGCTCGAGTTCTTGACGAAGAACACCACGGGCAGTTCTCCAGCCAGCCTCTCGAGGTTGGCCGCGTACTCCTCCTCCTTGTCGGTTTCGGGAACCTGGAGACCGAGGAAGACCACCGCGGCTTCGGCGCTCTCGCGGTGGATCACCTCGATCACCGAGGCATCCGCGGGTTTCAGAATCACCCGCGCCTCGGCCCGGATCCTGATCTGGGGCAGCAACCGCTTGAGGTTCTGCTCGGTGTGGATCTTCATGACCTCGGACGAGGCGACGCTCAAGATCTCGACCTTGGCGTCCCGCCACTCGGAGTTGTTTTGCAGCAGGTGCGCCAGGAGCAGCATCAGATCGCCGTTGCGTTCGAGGCCGCCCCACCAGATGTGGATCTTGAGGTTTTTTCGCTGGAACAGATGACTCGGCCGGATGCGACCGAGGATGAACGATTTGTTGAGCCTCTCCAGTTTCTTCATGACGCGCAGGAATTCGGTCCTCAGCTGCAGATCGTTGGGCCAACCGAGGAGGACTGTGTTGCTGGCCATTCCCGCCATGCCGTTGGCCTGGGTGACGCTCACGATCCCGTCGACCACGTCCTCAACCACATCGACCTCTGGAAAGACCAGAATCCTCTCGGCGTCGATGACCTTCCTGAACGCCTCCCGGCGGCTGTTGAGGTCGAGGTCATCGGCCATGAGATCACCCACCACCAGGTTCGCGACGGTGACGACCCCGCGCCCCTGGCCGAACCAGTCGCCGAATCGGATGAGATCGAGCTCCTTGACCGGATCGTCGACATAGGTGAGCACGTGTGGCCGCCAGTTTCGGGCGCTGATCGGACGCTCGTTGAGGCGAAACAGGGCCCAGCGAATCAGCGCTTCATACAGGCCGCGACGGGCATCCCCCCACCGGGCGGCCTGCTCTCGGCGGGAGAGCCAGAACCAGAGGGCGATCTCCGCCAGCAGTGCGATGGCGCCCGCCAACGGGTTGATGAGGACCATCACGACGGCGCAGGCAACGCCGCCTACAAGGCTCACGATCCAGGGAACGCGCAATCGCGGACGCCACGAAGGATCCCCGCTCAAGGCCTCGAAGGCCGCGACGAGGTTCACCGTGCTGTAGACGGTGAGAAAGAACATGGAGACCACGGCGGCAACCGCGTTCAGGTTCCCCAGGAAGACCGCCGCGACGGCGATGACGATGGCCACCGTCATTCCGGGCACCAGGCCCCGCGGGTCGCTTGGCGGGCGCCACAGGAAACGCGGCGCGATCCCGTCCCGCGCCAGCGCCTGGAGGGTTCGGGGGGCTGCGAGAATCGAGCCCACCGCGGATGAGAAGATCGCCGACCACAGACCCGGCAGCACCAGCCACGGGCCGAGGAAGGCCACCCTCGACCAGACCATCGCGTCCTCCTGCAACGCTTTCGGATCCGCGCCGATGACAAGCAGAACCGGGATGGTCAGGTAGACGATGAAGCCCACCACCACGGCGGCGATGGACCCCAGGGGGATCGCCTTGCCCGGATCGCGCAGATCGCCCGACAAACCGAGCCCGGCCATGACCCCGGTGACAGCCGGGAAGAAGACCGCGAACCCGACCCAGAACCCGACGTCTCCGGTCGCCGGGTGCAGCGTGACGGCGTCTTCGCCGGTTGCGAGTAATGCACCGATGGCCAGCGCCACCAGCGACAGCGCGACGAAGCCCATGAGCACGACCTGAGCCCGCAAGGCCTTCTCGGCGCCGGCCATGGCCAAGAGACCGACCGCGATGACGATCACCAACGCCACCGGCATGATCGGCAGGTCGGGCCAGATGAAGCGCATGGACTCGGCCAGACCGTAGGCGTAGAGCGTCACCGAGAAGGTCTGAGAAAGAAAGAGGGGTACGCCGATGGCGCCGCCGAGTTCGAGACCGAGGCTTCGGGAGATGATGAAATAGGCCCCGCCGGCGCCCAACCGGGCGTTGGTCGCCACCGATGAGAACGACAGGGTCGTGATGAAGGTGATGAGGTTCGCCAGCACCACGACGGCGAGGACCTTGAGCAGCCCGAGGTGGCCCACCAGCCATCCGAAGCGCAGATACATGATGACGCCCAGGATGGTCAGAATGGTGGGCGTGAAGACACCGATAAAGGTGCCGAGTTTCCCGTTGGGCTTCATCTTCCTCCTCCCCGGATGTGATCCTGACGAAGGGTGCCAGGGAATCGATAGTAGCATCGGAGACGGGTAGATGGAGATCCAGGGGGACGGTCAGGGGCGCCCGGTGTGCGTCCAGCCCGGCGGCGGTCGAGAGACGTCCGGGTCTACCGGTGTGTCGCCTTGAGGATCTCCTCCACCATCGACATCGGCGCCCCGCCGGAGTTCACCACCTTGTCGTTGAATTCCTTGGTGCTGAAGTCTGAGCCGAGACGTTTCTGTTCCGCCTTGTAGGCTTCGTCGAAGACCCTGAAGCCGACGAAATACGACGGCAGCTGGATGGGGGAGAGGAGGGCGCGGTGCCAGAGGTTCTCGGCGAACTGGGGCGGCAGGAGCCCGGTTTCAACGGCAAAAACGCTGAGTTGATCCCGGTTCCACCCGCGGCAGTGGACCTGGACGCTGACATAGGCGCGGACGGCGTTCTCGAGACGTTTTCTCAGATGGGCCATGCGGGTGAGGGGTTGGTCGTCGTCAAATCCCGCGTCGAGGGTCATCTGCTCGACAAATGACGCCCAACCCTCGGTGAAATCGTCGCCGACGAAGAGCGGGCGGACCCGGCTCGGGTGGCCGGCAGCGACCTTGAGCTGGAGATAGTGCCCGGGGTAGATCTCGTGGGTGATGATCATGGTGTTGAAGTGGGTGTTGAACGAGCGGTAGAAGCCTTCCTTGACCGCTTCGGGAGCGGAGTCCGGCACGCTCGGCAGATAAAAGAGGGTCTCGGCCTCCGGGTCGAAGGGCCCGGCGCTGTAGACCCCGCCGACGGCCGCTCCGGCAAAGTAGCTCGGTGAGAGCGCGGTGAAGAGGGTCTCGTGCACCGGCAGGTCGATGAGGTCCTTCTCTTCGAGGAACGCCCTCGATCGATCGATGAGATCGAGAAACTCCTGCAGGAACTCCTCCTGGTTGGAGGCGCGGTGACTCTCCATCTCCGCCATGATCGGCTCGATGATGGTCTCGAAATCGGCTTCAGGACCGACGGCCCAGCGTGTCCGCGCCAGATCCTCCATGAGCGCCCTGACGGTTTCGATCTCCGTCATGGCGATCTGTCTCCAAGATCTCGGGGGTCAGATCTGCGCCGTAGGCCAGAGCCAGGGTGCGGGTGTAGATGTCTTCGCCATAGGCATCGGCCAAACCGAGTTCGAGATCGTTCTCCAGCCAGTCCGCGAACTCGTTGAGGGTAGAGGCGGTCTGGACGGCTTTCGCCGAGAGAGCTTCGAGTCGGGGGTTGTCGTCGGTCACGCCGAGCGCCGACACGAGGTTGCCCTCGATGAACTCGGCGGTCGAACGGATGTCGCGGATCGAGGCAGCGGTCGCCGAGGGTCGGCCGTTCCTGAGCTGGGTCTTCGCGGTCTCGCACAGGCGGTCGAGACCGTCGAACCGTGCGAGGGCGGCGTCGAGTTTCATTTCATCGGTGAGGTTGCTCCTGACGAGCACCGCGGTGAGGGCGTGGTTGACGAGGTTGGAGTAGGTCTGGGGGTCGGTCAGGTGGATCTCGGCCTCGCCCCAGGCGAAGAGCTCGCGCCGGATCTGTCCTTCGAGGAGTTCCCTGTCGATGCGTTCATCGAGGTTGGAGGCTTCCGGCAGCGCCCGGATCCGATCGAGGGTGCGCTGATTTACGGCCAGCCAGGCATCGACGGCCGGTTGGTTGAAGTCCTCGAGAAGGGTGGCGGCCTCGGCCTGACCCGCCGACAAGGCCCGGGAGGGGTAGAAGTCCACCCAGGCATCGAGGTAGTCATCGGAGACCGTCCGGGTGCTGTCGGTCAGCCCCTGGTTGCACGCAAAGGTGATCGAGATCGCAAGACAAAGCAAAGTGAGTCGACGCATGCGGGCTCCTAAACGTTCCAGCCGAGATCATCCCACTCATCGAGCGAGGGTGGAATGGGTTGTGGACCCGCCCCCTGGACCGATTGATCGAACTCGACGGCCGCTCCGGTCATCATTCCCGACTCGTCGGAAGCCAGAAAGGCGATGGCCCTGGCGACCTCGCGCGCCTTGAGCAATCGCCCGAAGGGCTGTTTCGCCTCGACCGCCTCCAGCCAGTTCTCGTCGCTGCCGTGGACGGTGCGCTGGATCGTGTCTTCGCCGGGGGTGTCCATCCAGCCGATGTTGAGGGCGTTGACCCGGATGCGGTGGCGCATGAGCGCGTAGGCGGCGTTTTTGGTCAAGACCGCAAGGGCGCCTTTTGAGATGGAGTAGGGCGAGAGGAAGGGCATGCCGCCGTACGCCGAGACGCTGCCGATGTTGACCATGGAACCGGCGACGCCGTCGCGGATCATGATCTTGGCGGTTTCCTGCGCCAGAAAGAAGGGCGCGCGCACGTTGACGGCCATGACCTGATCGTAGACTTCCGGGGTCGTGTTCAGGATGGACCCGCGGGTGGTGGCCCCGGCCGAGTTGACCAGTACGTGAACCGTGCCGAACGCGGCATCGGTCCCGGCGACCAACGCTCGACAGTCATCCACGCTCGCCATGTCCGCGCGGATGAAGACCGCCCGGCAGGAGTGGTCGTTGAGATCGGCGGCAACGGCCTCGCCCCGTGTCTTGTCTCGGCCGGTGATGACGATGCCCGCAGCACCGCGCTCGGCGAACAACCGGGCGGTCGCTTCGCCAAGACCCTGAGTGCTGCCGGTGATGATGGCGATCTTGCCCTCGAATTGTTTTGGTGAGTTCATGCTTTCTCTCCCCACCGGTCGTTTCAATTGTCTTCGTGGTCTGAGTGATCGGTGATCGGCAATCCGTGATCCGCGTGACCCCAGCCCCTCAAGCCCTCAGGCCCTCCCCTGGATCTTCGCCTGGAGTTGCTCGGAATCGACGCCCTGGTGGCCCATGTGTTGCCAGAGCCCGCCGCAGCCCTCCTGGTGAGTGCCGACGTGGTCGTATTTCGGGGTGAATCCGCGCTGGAGGAGCCAGGTCCCGAAACGGCTGCCGAGCCCGGTGCGTTTGTTGAGGCTTTCAGCCACGAGCACGAACCGGCTCGCGCCGATCTTGGCCGTGATCTCCTCGTCAACCACGTTGAGAGTGGATTTGTTGATGAGCCCCACCTTGACGCCATCGGCGCGGAGCCGCTCGACGGCGTCGAGCGCCCGATAGAGGGTCTCGCCGAAGCTGACGACAAAGCCACCGTCCGCTGGAGCATCCCGGATGATCTCGTCCTTGCCAGGCTCGAAGACGTAGTCCTTGTCGTGGAGCGGGGCGCCCTTCTCGTCGAGCAGCGTCGGCACTTTGGAGCGGGTTGAGAAGACAAATCGCAGCCCGGGGTCGTGGAAGATCCTCTTGACGCACGCCGTCATCTGGCCGCCGTCGGCGGGGAAGTAGAGCCGGGTCGGAGGGTCCTCATCGTCGAGGCCGTTGTCGGCGAAGAAGTTGTTGAGCCCGAAATGGCAGGTGTTGTCGGCCATGTCATCGACCCCGGCGTGGGAGAAGTGGCAAAGGAGGTTGCACTTGTTGAGCCGGGCCATGGTGATCTCGGAGACGCACATCTCGAGAAAGGCGCTGAAGGTGCCGAAGATCCCTTGTTTGCCGGGCGCCGTCCCGAAGCCGGCGGCGGCGGCGAGGTTGGAGCGCTCCATGATCCCCGAGCTGATGTAGACCTCGGGATAGGCCTTGCGGATGTGGACGAGACCGCACGAGCCCTCGAGATCCGAGTCGAGAACCCGGACTGTCGCGCGGCGGGTCGGCTCGTCCATGGTGGCGAGGACCTCGTTGACCGCGTGGCCGAAGAGGTTGCGGTTGGAGGCCTTTTCATCTCCGACGCCGAGATAGACATGCGGGTTGGGGTCTTTGGTGATCGAGTCGAGATATGCGATGGCGTCGGTGTGGCCCTTCGCCTGGAGGTACTCCTTGGCGACGTCCACCGAGACCACATCGTGCGCCTTGCACAATCCCTCGACACCGGGGATCCCCGGCGCCATGGGTCGGTGGTTGATGACGGCCACGGGTCCGGATGTGCGCACGGCGCTCGCCATCCGGGTGTAGAGATCGTCGAGATCCTCACCGTCGCCCTCGAGGATGGTCAGACCGTGGCCCGCGAGGGTCTTGGCCACCGAGAAGCCCTTGATGTAGTCGCTGGGGTGGCCGGCGATGGTGACATCGTTGTCATCGATGACGAGTTTGACCTCGAGGTTGTTGGCGACGGCGATGCGGGCGGCTTCGGCGTCGTTGCCCTCCTGCTGGGAGCCGTCGGAACCGAAGCAGAAGACCGCCGTGTCGGGGTTCGCCATGGCGACGCCGTTGACGTGCGGCCACATGTGGCCGAGCCGGCCCGAGCTGAAGGTCACCCCGGGGGTGTGACCCAGCTCCGGGTGGCCGGGCAGGTGGGCGCCGGCTTCGCGGTAGTGGAGGATGGCTGCGGCGGGCAGATGCCCGTTGAGCACCGACATGAGGTACTGGATCGCGACCCGGTGGCCGGCTTCGTCGAAGTAGGCGGGATAGGCCTTCCCGGCTCGCATGAACCCATCGGCGATGAGCACCTCGGGGACGATGTCATAGGCGCCGCCGGTGTGGCCGCCGACACCTCGCGCCGCGCCGGTCGCCGTGAAGAAGACGATGGCGTCACGGCACAGTTGGACATTGGCCGCGAGTTGTTGCTTCTGCTCGGCCGTCAGGTTCTCGGCCCGGGGGTCGAGGGTCAGCGGACGGAATTGATCAAGGTCCATGGGGAAGGTCTCGTTGGTGTTCAAGGCGGTGCTCCTCCTTGGCTGGAGACGATATCAGAATCTCCGTGCGGCGGTGGGAAGCGCGCTGCCACCGGGCTCGCGGTAAGCCTGTTCCCGCGATTCGCGTCAGCGATGATCCTGCGGTCGTCGCTGGCTCATGGCGAGCGACCAAAGAGCGACGTCGGCCGCAACGAACAGCTAGAGTAGATCATCAAATGGGTGTCGGAGATCGTGCCGTACTCTCCCGAGAAGATGGCCGAACTCGAGAAGAGGACTCTGCCGATCGTTCGGCAGGCTCTCTTTGTTAGCCGATGGGACATGGGCTGCGCTGAGGTGGAGTGTCAGTTACTTCAGACCAGCGGCGCGCGCATTTGAAACACAAAGGGCACAAGGGACCACGAAGGTTCCACGAAGCGTCGCAATACTGACCCGGGCCCACACCATCTTGAACGGTTCGGCGACCCTGCGATGAGTCAAGAGAGACTATGTGGTTTCCTTAGTGGATCTTGGTGACCTTCGTGTTTCAAAACGTGGGTGCAGAAAGCCAAGAGATAGTCAACCCGGGGGATTCTCTGACAAGGGGATGGCGTTGAACGAAGCCCTGACACCCGTTCGCCGCAAAGGTGGCGCCGGTCCCCATTGCAGGCAGAGGGGGGGGGACTGCCATACTCGCTGCCGAATACCGTCGATGTTGAGATCGGCGTTAGAGAGGTTGGAAGGCTCATGAAACCAGGTCGGGTTGTTGCAGGGGTGATCGTGAGTGGAATGGTCGTGCTCGGATTGTTTGCGTCGATCGCCATTGCCGGCGGTCCGGTCACAGTGACCGGAACGGTGACCGATATCAACGGCAACCCGCTCCGGGATGTCGAGGTGTCGGCGATCGCGGATGGCGACGGCGACTCGATTTCCGCCCAGACCAAGAAGAACGGAAAGTTCTCGATCAAGCTCGATGACTTCGACCTGATGTACAAGCTCACGTTCACGAAGGCGGATTTTGAGCCGGGATCGGTGGAGTTTGTCCCCGGATCGGAGGAACTCAACCCGCTCGAGGTCATTCTGGCCCTGGCGGATCAGAGCGAGGAAAGGTTGCAGGCGATTTCGGTCTTCAACGAGGGCGTCGCGGTCCTCGAATCCGGCGACAAGGCGGGGGCGCTCGAGAAATTCCGCGAGGCGTCCGAGATCGATCCGGATTTTGTTGCGGCGGCCAACGCCACTGCGGCAATCGCCATGGAACTCAAGGACTTCGCCACCGCCGCAGATGCGGCGGAGAACCTCATCCGGCTCGAGCCCGAAAATGTCACCGCGATCAGTACGGCCTATTTTTCCGAACTCATGATCGGTGACATGGAGCGGTTGATCCCGGCGGCGAGGCGACTTGCCGACGCCAATCCCGAGGTCGTCTCGAACGAGATGGTGCAACACGCCCGGGTGCTCTTCGACAACGAGGAACTCGCGGGTTCTCGATCACTCCTCGAGATCATCATCGAGAGAGACGCCGAGGTTGCCGAAGCCCAACTCCAACTCGGACTGACCTGCAACATGCTCGGCGACTCCGCGTGCGCGAAAGCGGCGTTCGCCCGCTATCTCGAGATTGCGCCCGATGGCCCGGACGCGGCGACTGCACAGTCGCTGCTCGACTACCTCCAATAGGCCGGCCGCTCCGCTCCGTTGCGCGCGCAATTGAAACACAAAGGTCACAAAGACCCACGAAGGTTCCACCAAGCATAGCAATCGACAGTGGGTCATCGATATCGGGGCACCCAACAACTTCGTGTGACAGTCTTGAGATCTTCAGCACCCATCGCAGTCTTACCGCAAAGACCGCTATGAACGCCAAGTTCATCGCAAAGAACATCGCACTATTGATTCATCACAGCATCGCACGGAGAAACCGCAGATATCATCTGCACCACCTCCTCAAGTGGAGAACCCAAAGGTCCGCGGCAGAGCAGCCCTCCTAACGGGAAACTCATTGAAACTTGAATCCACATGTCGACACTCCGTTGCGATGGCTTTCAATGAGCTGGGATGGTCTTTGCGATCGTTGCGGTCTTTGCGTTTCAAATGGTTCGATGAAGACACCCCGCGCGACCCGGTGAGTTGCGTACCGCTCCAGAGCCCGGGTCCAACCCTCGTTTGCGACGCTTTGTAGCGGTCTTCGTGGGTCTTTGTGACCTTTGTGTTTCAAAACGCGGGCGCCGATAGCCAGAAGACCTCCGACCCGAAGTTCGTCCCACTTCATCGATGAGGATGCGGGTCAATGTGAGGCGAAGACCTCGGATGCCTTGGCGATGGCGGCGCCCTTCGGAACCGGAACGCCCATGTCGCCGAGGATCGACTCCAGCGCCCCGAGCACCAGAATCACGTTGCGCCTGGGTGCAGGAGCTGCCCATGATGCCGATGCGCCAGGCCTTGCCGGCAAAGGGCCCGAGGCCGGCGCCGATCTCGATGCCGTATTCGTTGAGCAACCGTTTGCGCACCACCAGATCGTCGGCGCCTGCGGCGACGTGAATCGCGTTGAGGTTGGGCAGGCTGTGGTCGGGAATGTAGGAAAGGCCCATGGCCTCGAGCCCGGCGCGGAGCGCGCGGTGGTGGTGGAGGTGGCTGGCGTGGCGAGCCTCGAGCCCCTCCTCGACGACCATTCGCAATCCCTCGTACAGGGCATAACCCAGATTGCTCGACGCGGTGTGGTGGTAGACCCGGTCCGAACTCCAGTACTTCGAAACCAGGGAGAGATCGAGATACCAGCTCCTGATTTTGCTTTTCCGACTCCGGATCTTTTCCGCCGCCGCCGGGGAAAAGCTGACCGGCGCCAGACCGGGGGGCGACGAAAGCCCCTTCTGGGTGCAGCTGTAGCACGCATCGATGGCCCAGTCGTCGAGCCGCAGCTCGACACACCCGAGCGAGGTGACGGCATCGACCAAGAGCAGCGCACCCGCGGCGTGCGCGAGTCGTGAAATCTCCTCCAGCGGCTGATGGGCGCCGGTCGAAGTCTCGGCCTGGACCACCCCAACCACCTTGGTCGCCGGGTGATCGGCGAGGGCCTTGCCGATCGCCTCGGGATCGATGATTTCTCCCCAGGGCACATCGACCCGGTGGACGGTGGCGCCGTGGCGTTCCGCCATTTCGGCCATGCGGGCGCCGAAGTAGCCGCAGACCCCGATCACCACCTCGTCGCCCGGCTCGACCAGGTTGGCGACGCAGGCCTCCATCCCGGCGCTGCCGGTGCCCGGCATGGCGAGGGTGAGCTCGTTGGTGGTCCGGAAGACGTACTGGAGCATGCTCCGGGTGTCGTCCATGACGGCCAGATACTCGGGATCGAGGTGGCCGAGGGTGGGTTTGGCGAGGGCGGCGAGAACGCGGGCGCTGACATCGGAAGGGCCGGGGCCCATGAGGATGCGTTCGGCCGGGTTGATTTCGGGATATTCAGTTTTCATTGAAAAGCCTCCGAGGGTGTTGACGAGAGTTCCGAATAGGAAACCAGCGGCCATCGAGATTGATTGGCGAGCGAATGGAGCGTCCGCGCGATGACATTACATCGCCTTTTCCGATGGAAGCAGCATTATACGGGTAACCTCCGCTGCTCACGGTCCGACTCCGGTCGCCGGACTACAATAAAGCGTCGCTGTGATTCTGTGAATTGAAGGACGCCGATATCGATGCGTTTCAAAACAGTCCTCCTCCTCTTCTGTGTCGCGTTCGCCGGAGCTTGCTCATCGGCGGTTTCCACCGGTGACCCGGGGGTCAGCGCAGTCGGCGAGCACTTCCTTCTCTACGAGGGTCCCGAGATCGAGATCGTTCTTGGAACCGGGTTTGCTGCCGGTCATGTGGGTGGGGAGTATCTTCTTCTCGGGGCGTCTCTTGCCGGAGCAAGCGGCGAGAAAACGGCAACGATCGACCGGTCAAAGATCTCGGTTCGCACCCCGGATCGGCGGATGATCCCGCTGATGAGCCAAGCGGAATTTCGCGACGTCTACGGAAGACTCAACGTGCCCGCTCGGAGGGCGGAAGCCTTCTCGCCCACAGCGTTGGATTCCAGGCCGACGCGACGGCGTTGCGGTGACTGGTTTTTCAAGGCGCCTACTGATGAAATGGCGAGAGATGTCCTGACGATTCTGCCGATCGAGGTCTGCGATGGGATTCTCTTCTTTCATGTTCCGGGAGGGGTCCAACCCGGGCACTGGGTACTCCAGATCAAACTCGAAGAAAGTGTCGTTGAGATCCCGTTCTTTCTCGACTGAGGTGTTGAGTAGATGAAGATCATCGTTGCAGTCGATAGTTTCAAGGGCTGCATGCGAAGCGACGAAGCAGGAGAGATCATCGCCGCCGGGCTTCGAGAAGAGCTCAGCGATGCCGAGATCGTCGTGATCCCCATGGCCGATGGCGGCGAGGGCACCACCGATGCGGTGGTCCGGGCCACCGGTGGCGAGCTGCGTTCGGTTTCGGTGATGGGACCCCTCGGTAATCCAGCGACGGCGGTCTACGGAGTGCTTTCCGATGGCAGGACCGCAGTCATGGAGATGGCCTCGGCGAGCGGTATCGAGCTCGTTCCGCCCGGTGTGTTGGATCCCATGAAGGCGACAACCTACGGGACCGGCGAGCTCATCCGTGCCGCCATCGAGGATGGTGTCCGGGACATCATTCTCGGCATCGGCGGCAGCGCCACCGTGGATGGCGGGATCGGGATGGCCCAAGCGCTGGGATACCGATTGTCGACCGCCGATGGATCGGAGTGCGGCCGCGGAGGCGGGGCGCTCGCGACCATCGCCACCATCGATTCCACCGGGGTGCTGCCGGCGCTCGGCGATTGCCGCATCCGGGTTGCCTGCGATGTCACCAACCCGCTGCTCGGCGAACGCGGCGCGGCCCGGGTCTTCGGCCCGCAGAAGGGCGCGACCCCGGAGATGGTGGAGGAGCTCGAGCGGGGGCTCGGTCATCTCGGCGAGGTGTGGGTGGCGCAGGGAATGCTTGACTCGGTCGAACACCCCGGTGACGGTGCAGCCGGCGGACTCGGCGCGGCGCTGCGCGCTTTCTGCGCCGCGGAGATCTCATCCGGCGCAGATCTGGTGGCCGAGATCACCGGGTTCGACGACGCGATCCGGACCGCCGACATCCTCGTGACCGGCGAGGGCAGGACCGACAAGCAGACCGCCGACGGCAAGCTCTGCGCCGTGCTCGCGGCCAAGGCGAGAGCCGCCGGGGCGAAGACGATCCTGATCTCGGGTGCCGTAACCGGCGAACTCGGAGAGGTCAATGATCTTTTCGACGGGGTCTTCGCCGCGGATCAGGACGCGGGGTCGCTGGAAGAGGCGCTTGAACATGCTCGGGAGAATCTCGCCGACCACCGCGCGGAGCGTCGGCCGGCTGTTGGAGATTGGCGCCGGGCACTGATTCACCATCCTAGCGTTCACGTTTCTTGGCAGACGGGTCGCCCATGAAACACCAGGAACACAAGGAACCACGAAGACTTCACGAAGTACGCAGTATTGACCGGGCTCACGTCTCGATCTTGATGGATTGGACCACTCTGCGAGGGCGACGAGAAACTCGATGGTACTTCGCAGGTTCATGGGGGCCTTTGTGTTTCAAGACGCGAGCCGCGACGATCCGCTACGCTACGATGATCCAACGGTGACCGGCTGACCGACCGCTGGCCCTCATGGAGGACGTGACGAATGGTCCGAAACCTCTCCGCTCGACTGCAGACACTTTTCGTTCTGATTGGGCTGGTGGTCCTTTTCGGGGTCGCGTCGCCGCACTTTCTGACCCCCGACAATCTTCTCAACGTGATGCAACAGTCGGCCATCAACGCCATTCTCGGCATCGGTCTGACCTTTGTCATCATCTCCGGCGGCATCGATCTTTCGGTGGGTTCGATCCTGGCGCTGTGCGGTCTCGTCACCGCCGATCTTCTGGTGACGGGTTCGTCGGTGCCGGTGGCCGTCCTCGGTGGGGTGGCGGTAGGTCTGTTGTGCGGTCTGGTCAGCGGGCTGGTGACCACCTTCGGACGGATCCCGCCGTTCATCGCGACTCTGGGGATGATGCTCGTCGCTCGCAGCGCGGCCAAGATCTACTCCGATTCCAAGCCCATCAGCGGGCTGCCCGAGAGTTTTCGCGCCCTTTCCGGGGACCTCTTCGGGATCCCGGTTCTGGTCATCGTCGTCGGTGTGCTCTATGTGATCGCCCATCTGGTTCTCACCCGGACCAAGCTCGGACGCTACAGCTATGCCATCGGCGGCAACGAGCAGGCGGCCTGGCTCTCGGGGGTTCCGGTCGGCCGCTACAAAATCGCGATCTACGGCTTGTCGGGGCTCATGGCCGGTGTCGCCGCGGTGCTCATGACCTCTCGGCTCAACGCGGCTTCGCCGCTGACCGGTGAGATGTACGAGCTCTACGCCATCGCCGCGGCGGTGATCGGCGGGGTGAGTCTCATGGGGGGCGAGGGCCGGATCGTCGGCACCCTCATCGGCGCGCTCATCATGGGCACGCTGCGGAACGGGCTCAATGCACTCAACGTGCCCTCCGCGCTGGAAGGCATGGTCGTCGGCGGGGTGCTGGTGGCGGCGGTGGTACTCGACCGTGCGCGCCACCGTGGTGAAGTCAAAACCGCGGTCACCGGCTGGCGAAGATACCGAAAGCTCATCGTGATCGGTCTCCTGGCCGTGGTCTCGGTGGCAGGGGCGGTGGGTATCAGAGTCAACTCGAGAACCTCGGGGCAGGAAGAGACGCTCACCGTCGCCTTTGTCCCCAAGGCGTTGAACTCGCCATTCTGGGGGCAGATGCAGGAGGCGGGCGAGAAGGAAGCCGCCGCCCTCGGTGTCAACCTTGTCTCCCTCGCCGCCGATCGCGAGACCGATGTCGAGCGCCAGTATCAAATCATCGAGAATCTGATCCAGCAGGGCGTCGACGCGATTTTGTTGGCACCATCGGGCTCCAGGGAACTCGTGCCGGCGATCCTCAAGGCCAACCAAGCGGGTATCCCGGTTCTGCTGCTCGACACCCGGATCGACGAGGCGGCCGCTGCGTCGGCGGGCGCGAAGGTCCTGACCTACATCGGTTCCGACAACTTCGAGGGCGGTGCGGTTGCCGGGCGCTATCTGGCGGCCAAACTGGGTGGGCTCGGCGAGATCGCCATCATCGAGGGGATCTCGGGTCACGAGACCGCCGACCAGCGCCGCCTCGGGTTTCTCGCGGGACTCGAGGGTTCTCCGGGGATCCGGGTCGTGGCGAGCCAGACCGCAAACTGGGAGCGGGCCCGCGCCTACACCGTGGCCGAGAACCTGCTCCAGGCCCACCCCGATCTCGCCGCGGTTTTCGCCGCCAACGACGAGATGGCTCTCGGGGCCCTCGAGGCCATCGACGCCGCAGGTCGGATGGACGAGATCGTCGTCATCGGCTTCGATGCGATTCCGGATGCGTTGGCCAACATCCGATCGGGCCGGATGCTCGGGTCGGTGGCCCAGTTTCCCGAGCGAGATGGGTCGACTCGGCGTCAAGCACGCGGTGGAACTCGTGCGTCTCGGACAGGCGCCACCCGGTGAGGTTCTCACCCGGGTGGAATTGATCGATGCGAACAACGTGGATGCCTTCGCGCCGCAGGAGCCGAAGTGACGAGCCCCCTCCTGACGATGTCGGGGATCGACAAACACTTCCCTGGCGTCCAGGCGCTCAAGTCGGCGGGCCTCGAGGTGCTGCCGGGCGAAGTCCATGTGTTGCTCGGCGAGAACGGCGCGGGCAAGAGCACACTGATGAAGATCCTCTGCGGCCAGTATGCGGCCGATGCCGGCGAGGTCGTCTTTGCCGGGTCCATGGTTGAACCGACGGGTCCCCTCGAGGCCGAGCGTCTCGGGCTGGTCATGATCCACCAGGAGCTCAATCTGGTCCCGGGTCTGACGGTTGCCGAGAACATCTTTCTCGGTCACGAACCGACTGCGGGCGGCTTGATCGCAGATGGACAGATGTCGTCCGAATCTCGCGATCTGCTTCGCCGTCTGAAGTGCGAGATCGGTCCCGATCTACCGGTTTCCGAACTCTCGGTTGCCGAACAACAACTGGTGGAGATTGCCCGCGCGCTCCAGCGTAAGGCCCGCCTGCTGGTCATGGATGAACCCTCGGCTGCGCTTTCGGAGACCGAGATCGACGCCCTCTTCGGGGTCATTCGCGATCTCGTCAGCGGTGGCGTGCCGGTGATCTACATCTCGCATCGGATGCCCGAGATCTTCGCCATCGGTGATCGGGTCACTGTCATGCGGGACGGCCGCACGGTGGGGACCAGAGTGGTGAGTGACACCGATGTCGCCGAGCTCATCAGCCTGATGGTGGGGCGGACTATCGCCGACCGGGTTCCAAAGCGCGACGTGACACTGGGCGACATCGTGCTCGAGGTCGAGGCTCTCTCGGGTCCGGAACTTCCGGGACCCGTCGATTTCTCATTGCGGGAGGGGGAGATCCTCGGGGTGGCGGGTCTCATGGGGTCGGGTCGGACCGCGTTGGCGCGGGCGATCTTCGGCGCCGACACCGCCGACGCAGGAACCGTCACCGTCGCGGGTCGGAAACTCGCGGGTCACGGCCCGGCCGAGTCCATCCCGGCGGGAATGGGGTTCTTGACCGAGGATCGTAAGCAGCAGGGTCTGGTCCTCCAGTGCACGGTGGCCGAGAACATCAGCCTCACAAGCCTCGACGAGGTCTCCCGCGTCGGGGTGATCGATCTCAGCGCCGAGGCCGAACTGGCGCAGGCCGAGGTCGACCGGCTCCATATCCGGGTTGCCTCCCTCGATCAGAAGCTCATCAATCTGTCGGGCGGCAACCAGCAGAAGGTCGTGCTCGCTCGATGGCTGGCCGCTCGGTGCCGGGTCCTGCTCTTCGACGAGCCGACCCGGGGCATCGATGTCGGCGCCAAGGCCGAGATCTACGAGCTCATCGGCGAACTCGTCGAGCACGGGGTCGCCATCCTGCTGATCTCGAGCGAGATGCCCGAGCTCCTCGGTCTGTCCGACCGGGTCGCGGTCATGCACGAAGGCAGGCTCCAGGGCATTCTGCCGCGAGCCGAGGCGACCCAGGAGCGGATCATGGAGCGCGCGCTGCAATTCACCGGGTGAATTGCGGATGGGGGGTCTCCGCTCCAACAGCTGTCTTTCAGTCAGCGAATTGCTGGATTCTCACGACTCCTACCGCCGTGATGTCCGGTGTCACCTGAATACCGGGGGATCGGCTTGTGATGATGCAGGAGATACCTGGCAGAACCGATTGCCTATTGTCGGGAGGATGGTCCGTCGACCACACCGGGAGAACGAGAACAGAGAGTTCGATATGAGCGGCCCGACTGATCAGCGCCTTGACTGACGCCGCCACTTCAGCCACGCTGAGACGATCCCTCCACGCTGCAGCAGACCCCAAGAGTCGCTGTGGCCTCCGGCTGCCCCGCCGCCTACCGGGCGCGTTCGCCTCGCGCCACGCCCCTCTACCGCCTTTTCGATACGCACTTCGACGAGGTCAAGGGGCAGTGGGAGGAGAAGTACGAGCGGCGGTGCGGTTTCTGGCGGAGCTTCATCGACGAGCAGGTGCTGCGCTACCTGGACTGCGGCCTCTATGAGAACGGCTTCGCCCGCATCCGGTGTCCTGAGTGCGCCGAGGAGTATCTGCTCGCGTTTTCGTGCAAGACGCGCGAGCTGTGCCCGTCGTGCGCGGCCAAGCGATCGGCGGCGACGGCGGCGCTGCTGGCCGAGGAGGTAATCGAGGAGGTCGCCCACGCCCAGTGGGTCTTCGTCATCCCGAAGATGCTGCGGCCGTACTTCATGCACCACCGAGAGCTGCTCGGCGAGCTCGCCCGGGCGGCATGGGAGACGGTTCTCGAGCTGATGTGCGCCGCGGCCGGCGACGAGGGGATGCGGCCGGGGATGGTCGCCGTCGTCCAGACCGCCGGCGACCTGGCGAACTGGCACCCGCACGTGCACGCGCTGGTGTCGCGCGGGGGCTGGTCGCAAAGCGGGGAGTGGGTTCCGGTCGCCTTCGTCGACGAGCACGTGGCGGAGCTGCTGTTTCGCCACAAGGTCATCCGGCTGCTGCAGGGCGCCGGCCTGCTCTCGGAGGAGCGGACCGAGCTGCTGCTTTCATGGCGACACACCGGGTTTTCAGTACACAACAGAGTCAGGGTGGAGCCGGAGGACCAGCCGGCGGTGGAGCGCCTGGCGCGCTACATCATGCGGCCTCCGATCAGCCTAGAACGGATGGAGTGGGACGGGGAGGGGGAGGTGAGCTACCGGCGGAAGCGGGGCCACGAAAGCGCGGGGTTGGGGGAGCGCGAAGTGGAGGCGTTCGACCCGGGCGAGTTCCTGGCCCGCGTGATCATGCACATCCCGGAGCCTCGCCGCCACCTGGTGCGGTACTACGGGTGGTACTCGAACGTGTCGCGGGGCAAGCGGCGGAAGGCGGGCCAGGAGCATGACAGGGCTGTGGACGCCGACACCAGTGCGCCCTCTCGCGCCGCCCGGGCCGAGATCCGAGACGTCCGCGCGTTGCGGCGGAGCTGGGCGCAGCTGATCAAGCGGATCTACGAGGTCGACCCGCTGGTATGTCCATCATGCGGCTCCGAGATGAAGGTCATCGCGTTCATCACCGAGCACGACGTGGTCGACAAGATTCTCCGGCACCTCAAGCGGCGCGACGAGGAGGGGAGGGGTCGTGGGCCGCCGGGGCACGAGGAGCTCGAAGCGGTGTCCTGATGCTCGGCCGGGTGATCTTGGTTCAGGGGTGAGCTGCGTCCGGAATCCGGATTATGATGGGTCATGCGAAGAGGTTCCGGTCGAGCGAGGACGAAGCGGTCGGCCGTGGCCGGTTCGGCGGGCCCTGGAGGCTCGAATGATGGCTTGCGGCGGTGTTTGGAGTTCACTGGAGGGGGGAAGTCCGGGTGGTGTCCAAAAGGAAATTCCTATCCGTAGCTCGATCGGCTACTCACAGAGGGTCCCGACACTCGTGATCATGTTTGATAGAAAGAATCGTCGGAATCGTCTGACCTGGCACCGATAGAGAACCCTGGGTGTCGAGCCATCGATTGTCCCTGACAGGATTCGGTGCGATTCGACCGAAGTCCAGTACAGTGTGCCGGTCCTTGCGTCGATCGTGATACCGACTGGAAAGTAGGAGAGGCCGCTGTAGACCTCGGTGATAATCCCGGTACCATCCCATGAGGCCGATCGGATCGCTCCACCGCCCTGAGTCGTCCAGTAGAGGGTGCCGGTGGTCGGGTCAGCGGTAACCCCGAGGTGCTCGTTTCCGGTGTCATCCCACAGTACCTCTGGAGTCCCCGATCCGTCGATCGGGGCGGTGAAGATGTCATCTCGGTTGCCACCTGTGTAGAAGAGTTGATTCACTTCGCCCAAGACTGCGATGATACCCACCGGCCCTGCACCGCCTGCTCCGGCATCGTCGTAGAGAAGAGTTGGACTCCCGCTGCCGTCCCTATTGGCCGTCCAGATCTCGTTGTGTTGGGTCCCCGTGAGATAGATCTGCTGGCCGGAAACTGCGGTTGTAGAAAGAACGAGGACGAGGTAACACAATACGGTCCTTTTCAACCAGGAGCCCCTTTCATAACAGCTGTGGCGGCCTGCTCGTGACCTTCTCAATACGAGGAATAATAATACGACAAGTGTGGAAGTGTGTACGTGGCACCCATCTGGCATGACCGTCAATTCCTGGCGGGGAAGAGGGGATTACCCCTGTTGCTCGCGAGGCAACAAAGCGCTAATGCGAAGTGTGGCACCTATCATGTTTGATAGAAAGAATCGTCGGAATCGTCTGACCTGGCACCGATAGGAGCCCCTTTCATAACAGCTGTGGCGGCCTGCTCGTGACCTTCTCAATACGAGGAATAATAATACGACAAGTGTGGAAGTGTGTACGTGGCACCCATCTGGCACCCATCGTGCTGTATGATCCTCCAGATGGCTTCCGTTTTTCGACCATCTCAAATCGCCGAACGGTTTTCTGTCCGCGTCAGACCTGTTTTTCGGCGGTTCAGCGCGACGATGGTCGTCTTCCGGCGGCATGCAACCATCTGGACGATTCTGATCATCAGCCTAGTGTCGAATTGCCCTTGGGTCAGCGCTGTGGAAATCCCCGAGATTGTCGGTCACTGGCCGTATGGTCCTGCAGTCTCAGTCACCGTGGACAGTGACCTCGGCTATGTCGGGAACGGCACGGTGGTGTCGATTCTCGATGTGTCGGACCCGGCTTTTCCCCAGCTCGTTGGCGAGTACGCATTCACACACCTTGTCCTCGATGTCGCCATTCATGAGGGAGCGGCCTATGTCGCGACCGATGGCGCCGGGATGCGAGTTCTCGACGTCAGCGATCCGTCCGTTCCGGTCGAGATCGGCGCATTCCCCGGCGCCGTGGAAGCGAAAGGGATCGACATCTCGGGTTCGCTGGCGTTCGTGGCGGACTGGGAGCACGGTCTCTGGGTTCTCGACATCAGCACGCCGTCGTCCCCACAGCCGGTCGGCCTCTGCGAGGATCCGGGACTTCCCTACGACGTGGCGGTCGCGGGCGACCATGCCTATGTTCCCGACAACGGGCAGGGGCTCCGAGTGATCGATGTCAGCAACCCTGAGTCGCCGGTTCAGGTGGGTCAGCTCAACCCACCGGGGATGGATGACGCTCGGGCTGTGTTCGTTCAAGACGATCTCGTTTTCGTCGCAAACGGAGTGGAGGGTCTCTGGATCGTTGATGTTTCCGATCCGGAGGCGCCAGTCGAGCTCTCGAGATTGGATGTCACCCTCGGGTCGAGTCAGGACGTCTGGGTCATGGACGACACCGCGTACCTGGCTTCCAGCCCGTCCTTGACCGTTGTGGACGTGAGCATACCCTCGTCGCCGGTGGAGATCGGGTCGCTCAACACCGGGGGTTCCGGCTACGGGCTGGAGGTGGTGGACCAGATGGTCTATCTCGCGGCATACCCGGGAGGTCTGCGGACGATCGATGTCGGCACGCCCTCCGATCCTGTCGACGTCGGATCCTGGGACACGGCGGGCGCATCCAGCGGCATCGCTGTTTCAGGAAATGTCGGTGTGGTGGCCAACACCTACGGCGGTGTCAAGGTGATCGATCTGAGCGAGCCCGAATCACCACGAACCGTCGGCTCGGTAGCTTCTCCCGGATCGGCGATCGACGTCACCGTCTCGGGCGATCTCGCGTTCCTTGCCGATGGCTACGGCGGTCTGCGAATCATCGACTTCAGCGAAGCCGGTTCTCCTCGGGAGATCGGGTTCGTCGACACCCCCGGGTCCGCGTGGGATGTGGTCGTGTACGGCAGTTATGCGTTTGTCGCGGACTACTCTGAAGGTGTACGCGTGATCGATTTTAGCGATCCGGCGGAGCCCATCGAGGTCACGGCGCTGGACCGACCCGGAACGACCTATGCCATCGAGATCGCCGGCGATCACATCTTCTTCAACGCTTCCGAGGACCTTTACGTCTACGACATCAGCGTCCCCTCGGTGCCCATCCAAGTCGATTCCCTTGGTACTCCCGACAATGTTTCGGACCTCGCTATTGACGGTGATCTTCTTTTTGTCGCCGACCGATCAGCGGGCTTGAGAATCATCGATATCGCCGATCCGACGGCTATCTTCGAGGTCGGGAGCCACGACCCGGGATTCTGGCCATCGGTCGTTGAGGCGTCTGGGGGCCTGGTGTTTCTATCGGACAGTTCTCGCGGACTGTGGACGATCGACGTCACCGACCCCGCGTTCCCGGTGGAAGTGGGCGCCACACCGACCCCGGGTTTCGCACGGGATCTCTTCTCCCTCGGTGGGCGTCACTACATGGCGAACTACAGCGCCGGTGTCCATGTGCTGACGTTGCCCGGGGTCGTCATGACCGACGACTTCGAAACGGGGAACACCGCCGCCTGGTCAACCTCAGTTGGCTTCATGTACTGATGTTGATGGGTGCCGGATGGGTGCAAACAGCGGCAACGATGGAAGACCCTCGAACCTTAGAAACGGTGCCAGATGGGATGAGTAGGCCGGTCTCCTAAAACGGCGTAGCACAATGCTCGCCAAATCTAATTCGGGCTCGAGGCCCGAGATTAAGGAGACCGGCATGGAGAATTGTGGCATCGACCTACACGCTGAGCAAAGTCAAATCTGCATTCTTGACGAGTGACGTGCTCCCCACTTTCGTACCACGGGACATGGTGGGTCGACAACGGTGCAATGGTAGCGGTGCCAGGCTTTAGGATCTTAGGAAGCTTCGACTTCCCAACTTCCTAAAGCCTGGCACCGATATGGCACCGATAGACGTTTCCGACGATCTTGAGTGGATAATCGTCTGAATAGTCTGACCTTGCACCGGTATATCCTGATAGACGGGGAGAATCGTCGGAATCGTCTGACCTGGCACCGATGGCGCAACCACGAGAACTCGAACACCAGCAAGTGGTGGGCCTGGTGCGTCGTCGGTGAGAGCGTCACCGCCTATCGCATCCTGAGCAGCCGATCGAGCAAGGCCGCAAAGAAGGTGCTCAACGGCTTCAAAGGCATCGCGATGACCGACGGCTACACGGCCTACCAGTCACTCGAGAAGAGCTCGCCGAATCTCAAGCTCGCTCACTGCTGGGCGCATGTCAGGCGGAAGTTTCTCGAGGCCGCCGACTTCAACGCAGAGCTGAGCGAGCAGGCAGTGGGGCTGATCGACGGGCTCTTCAAGATCGAGCGGGAAGTGCCCAGAGCAGGGCCCGACGCGACCGACGAGGAGAAACAGAAGCTCCTCGAGCTGCGTTACCGGCTGAGACAGGAAAAGTCGAAACCGCTCATCAAGGAACTGCTCGAGTGGGCCGGCAAGCACGACGGCGCCGTGCTGCCGAGATCGAAGCTGGGCAAAGCTATCACCTACATGCTCAAGCTGTGGAAGGGCCTTACGCGCTTCGTCGACGACCCCCAAATCCCGCTCGACAACAACGCGGCGGAGCGTGCCCTGCGAGGCGTCGTGGTCGGCCGCAAAAACCACTACGGCTCGAAGTCCAAGCGGGGCACCGAGGTCGCGGCCCTCTTCTACACCCTCTTCGAGACCGCCAATCGGAGCGGGATCGATCCTCGCGCCTACGTCACCCTCGCCGCCAAGCGCGCCATCGCCGACCATAGCGCTGTCACCCTGCCCTCAGACCTGACCTGATCTGCCTCGGCTCAGATCCCTTGCACTCGGATCTGTGCCTGGCGTCAAACCCTGACCGGCGAAAGTGTCAAACTCAAACCGGTGATCTCGTCAAGACCGGGCAGGGCGGGCGTACCGACGAAATCGCCAAATTGTCCGCATAACTTCGAATTGCTGTCCGCATTGCGTCGGGCCCCGCAACTTTCGCATTTGGCGAGGCGGGGAGGGGAGGAATGCTGCGCAGCGCAACAAAGTTGAGAAAGTTTCTCCTGGCAACGAAAAAGTTCACTCGACAGTGAACGCAACCAACTCCACGGGATACGGGACACCGCTGTCGATCCACTGTGGATCGTTGCCGTCGGGCGAAGGCGAGCTTCCGAGCTGACCGGGGTGGCTCCCAACATCGTCACCAACCACCTGACCGATGCCTTCGTCAAACCTCCAGTACCCGATCAGACCCGGTTCGGTTCCGATCCGAACACCGGTCGAATCTTCGGCGATCTCGGCCTCGGTGCGCACCACATTCCAGATCATCACGTCATCAATCATTCCGCTGAATGCTTGCGTCGTATCGAAACCCACACATGGACCATCGCCGATGAGCATGGGTGAACTGTTGCCGATCGATCCGGCAAAGGTGGCGTGCTGGTCGGTGGCGTACAGCTGGCCGTCGAGGTAGGTCCGGATCGTGTCACCGCTGCGCGTGAACGCGACGTGGTGCCAGTTGCCCTGGGCAACGATGGTCGGGCCGTTGACGCATTGCTCTCCATTGATTTCGAGACCGAGGTTACCGTCGGTCGGCATGTATCGGATGCTCCAGAAGCTGTTGTGGTCGCATCCGGTCCTCTTGGTAATGATCGCCTCGCGTCGGGTGTCGGGCTTGTTGAGCCAGAGCTCGATGGTGAAGGGTTGGGTTCCGAAGTCGAATTCACTCACATCACCGAAGGTCACAAAATCGTCGGATCCGTTAAATTCGAGGGCGGTGTCGGCCGCTTGCAGAGCTGCCGGTGTACACACCATCGCGATCACCAACACACTCGCAGGTAGGATTGGACGCATATTGCGCTCCGATTTCGAGATGAGACTGTTCTCTACTCCTTATATGTCCGCTGTGACTGGGCGTCAACTGAAACAGTCGAAAGCACTTTATGAGAACAAAACTCAATCGAAAAACAGACAGGTGCCCGTCTATAACCAGTTTGAGGGCGGCGCAGAGGTGTTTCGCGAAGGAGAGATAGGTGCCACCCTTCACATTCACGCATTGTCAAAGGCCCGGTGCATCGGTATCCAAGGGTCAACAATGCAACAATGCGAAGGGTGGTACCTATCTGGGTGGGCAACCGCCCGGGCCTACCGACACCCATCCGGGTAAACTGTGGCGGAATGGCGTGCCTGGCACCTTTCCGTCTGACCTGGCACCGATGGAGCCATCTGGAAAGGCAACGCCGAGTGATCGCCGATCAGGGTCAGTTGCATGTTGCTTGACCATCAAGGGAGTGTTGACGCCAGAACAAGACCTCAGGCTGTGGATCTGACACCCTATGGAAAGCCGGCCTTCGGCCGCCTTACCACAGGACTTGGAAAACCCGCGGCGGGTTTCCCACAGCTCCACAGCCTCGACGACGACGAGGACAGTTCTTCTCAGATTTGGACTTGACTCTCGATAGAGGCATCCATCGATCATCTTGGACCTGACCTGACCTGGCTCCTATGTGTTCAATCGTCGGTGTTGGCAGTTTCGAGTGAGTACTGAATAACCGTCTCGATGATGCCTCTAACTCCTGGAACGCACCCTTTGAAGAGTATTTGCCCGAGTGCACTTTCGCCTTGGGTCCTCAACACATCACTGATCATCGCGTGGATGAAGGATTGCGTGACCAGTTCGACGCCTGTGAAGTCTAGAGATATTTCTTGTCCTTGAGCTAGCGCTGGACGCAGCGAATCCTCTCGGATTCTGGCGGCAGCATCCTTATCTTCCGCAAAATCGGCTGCCTGAGCGAGCACGCTGATCTCGATCAAACGAACCTCGCCTGTTTGTAATACGCCTTGCGGCGAACCTTGACGTCGATCGAGTATGCCTGCCTGATCTCATCCAGCAGTTCTGCGAAACTCCTGCCTTCCTCGACATTGATATGGATTCCAGACAATGGTTCCAGGCCATTCCGGGATTGTCGTGAGAAATCGATGCTTGTCGTCTTTAGGATCCGCATTCAAGATGGTTGGCCCGCCTTCAGGAATTCTCAGTAGCTTGAAGGCAGCGTCGCCGCTGTAGAGAAGGAAGAGATTTCTAGAGAGAGCTGCGATGCTCTTTGTGAAGAACAAACCGGCTCCCGCGTTGAACTCGTTCCCTCCAATTCTTGAAGTGACGCCGGTTATGCCCGGCCGTAGCGCAAGTCCGATTGCGTCTTTGGAGTTAGCTACAGCATGGTGTTGCCTCATCGATTTTAAGATCCCTCGCCCTGCGTCCGCGATCCCTATGGAGATGCGATTCGAGTTCTTAAAGTACTGCGCGCAGACCACCGCACCAACAGGAGATCCCGAGTGTTCGAGGGCGTTTCGGACCATTTCGCTGAACACGTACTTGATCGGTGCAGCAACTTCGGGCGGGGCATGAAGAAGCGGGACAAGATCTGTAATGGCTATGCGCAAGTCCTCGTTATTCCTAATGTTGGTTAGGGGTACAAAGCGGCCGGCTGCCTCGTGCTCAGCTATCTGCTTCCCAGGGTCTATTCCCAGGTAGTTGAAGAGACCCATGCGAATTAGGTATGGCAAGGAACGTATCTGTGGAACATGACCACTGACGGTTCCACCGCGATGTCTGACCAAAAGGCCGGCGCAGGCGGTGAGCGCTAGTATTGATGGATGCACAGACACCCAACGATCGTTGAACCCGATTTCGAGGTGGTCGGGGACGGATGGGTCATACTTCGACAGGAATCCACCCACGTTTTGAATCCACGCACTATTCGGGATGAAGATTTTCATCTCAGACAGAAGAACATGTTGCCGCTGTGACGTCAATCAAGAGCGCGCTTGTTGCTCCAGATGGCCGGGGTCTTCTGTTTGTATTGGTGCCTCTATAAAGAGTCAAGTCTGAGATGCTCGTCGCCGAGGCTGGAAGCGTGCCAGGTTTACACATTCTCACTTTCGACGGGTGGTCGATCGAGAATGTGCAAATGTATAAACTTGGCACCATTCTGGCGCCATTTACTGTGGCAGCGGTTCATCGAACGCTGCTATTCGTCGGAATCAAAGACCTCCAATGCGGTGAGTAGAACCAGGAGCATCGCCTCAATAGGGTCGAGCGCCCAGTCACTGCTGATGATCTCGTAGTCGAGGCACGAATGATGGGCGACGTAGTTTCTCAGGATGGCGAAGTTTACGATCGCTGTTTCGAAGAAACGAGCCGTCCTCGATGTCGTCAAAGCTGTTGAACGGATTCGTTTTCGTACTGGGCAGGTCATGAAGTCTCGTCTCAGTCTTAAACCGCTCCCCAGTCCGTTTCTTTGATTCCTCCAGGTCAGCCGCAGCCATTCCAAAGCACCCCTTGAGGACCCTCTCCAGGACAAAGAGAAGTAGTGGTTTGACTGAAGCTGCGCGGCTGCCCGGCTGGGCGACTTGTTTCTGTCGCGAGAGGAACTTCTCGAGGTGGAGCGCACAGAGGATGAGGAACTCCTGCGGCGTCTCCGCCACAACCCCGACGTCATTGTCGTCATTAACGCTGCCGCCGTAGTGTTCGTGTAGGCGGTGGAACGAAAGGCAGAATCTCTGGAAGTCGGAGGAGTTTCGCCACCACTTATTGGTGAGCTTCTTGACCTTGTCCGTGTCCAATATCATCTCGGCGGCCGAGATCGCGGCAAAACGTTTCAGGTAGTAGCGGGAGAAACCGAGCGAGGCTCAGGCGAGCCTTGTTCCACTCGAGGGGTAAGACCTCTTTCAGGCGTTCCCAGCTACGCGGATTGGGATCCGGCGGATCCCACCAGGTGTCGAAAGGGTCGATTCGATCTTCGCTGATGAAATCATGGAATCGAACCGCTCGGTCTATATCTTTCTGGAAGCAGCGGCGCATCTCTCGTGGGATGGTCGAGCTCGGAAAAACCCATTCCCTCCACATTTCGAGAAGGACTCCTCGGATGTCTTCCCTGACCTGTGCGGGTGTGAGATCCAGCTGCGAGGAGAGGTTTTGTGCAGCAAGTCTGAGATCGCCGAAGGTGTGTTTCTCCGAGGCCCGACCAACTAGCGTGCGAAATCTCGAAATCCAGTCAAATACCCGGCGCCGCTCTTGATAGCGGTGATGAACCCTGGCGATTCTTCTGTCAGACCATTCCTTGAGCTGGTCGAAGCTCGAGAGGGCGTTTTCTAGCGCGCTTTCAGCTGCCGGATTATTCAGGACAGGGGCGAAGAGCCGCACGGCCCTAAGCGTTTCGGCGAGCTCGTAGCTTTGCCAATAGGCGAAATAGTCGATCCACGGCATCACTTGCCGGCCGTCGACCCGGGGGTGATGGACAAGCTCGGGCTCTGCATGCCCAGGCCCGGCCTCAATTGCGTGCCCGCGGATCTCCTCCGTGATTGTGTTTTCGCTGTCAAGCGGGTGCTGATACCAGTCATCTGAATCGTCGTCGCCCCTTGGGAGGCTGATTGCTGCTGAAAAACCATGCGTGATCGGCCCATCGGTCGTCTGGGTGCACGGCGCCACGGCGCGAAAACGTCGGGAAGTTCTCCCAGGATTGGATGAATCGGGCCGGGATCTCCACGCGGAGAACCGGTGTGATCCAGCCGAATCGAACCATCTCCGCCAAGGAAAGGTCGGATGGAATCTCCACCCCGACCTTCTTGAGGAACTGCAGGAAATGACCGTTGCAGCCATTGGTGACCGACAGGTACCGGCAATCCGCCTCATTCATCATCTACTTGGGCTCCATGAATATCGAGATCAACAGCGCTCAGGGTCTTCCTGTCAATCGGCAGGTGCGTCCTTCCCCGCGACAACGAATGAAATCGGGAAGCTGTCTATCTGGACTCGAAAGTCCTTGCCGACCTCACGATGAGGTGTCTTCTTCATCTGGCTGAGGAAGTGTGAGGCGAGCAGGCTGACCGCCATGATGAACCTATCGCGGGGAGCCCACTTCTTCTCCGGGTCGTTCAAATTCGGAATCTTTAGGTTTTGGCAGCGGTCGAAGGCCGGCGATGTCGAGAAGTCCAGGCTGCTGTACCGGTGGGCGAACTCGTTTCGGATCTCTCGAATCTGGTCGAGGTCGGAGAACATGTCCGGCCCGAGCAGGCCAAGCGCATACGCGAGGTCACACCGGGTCTTGAACGATCCGATCGGTCCGCCTTGTCGCAAGAGCTGTCGGACGACCTCGGGGTCGTCCAGAAAATATGCGTGTAGGAACTCGTCCAAGGCATCGTCGAGGTAGGCATGACCGACGAGAGCGAGCCCGCGGTCTGATTCCCCCTTGAGGAGGTCCTTGAACTTGGTCTTGAGAGCTTCGAGCTCGTCCTTTTTTGATGCTCTCTTGCGGGCCGACATCTCGATGCCCTCCTAGTGATAGGTGCCAGGCCCAACGATTTAACGATTTTTGTAGAATGGTGGCCGTGGAGGAGGGATGCCGAGACGGCCAAGAGTCTTCGTCGAGGGCGGGATCTACCATGTGTACAACCGGTTTGCGCGTGGGGCGCAGCTGTTCTCTGAACCCGAAGAGGCGATTGAATTCATCGAAATCCTGCGTAAGGTCAGGGATCGCGACGGGCTGAGGATTTACGCTTGGACGCTGATGTCCAACCATTACCACATAGCCGTTCGGGTGGGTCCGATCCCGCTGTCACGCACTGTGGGTTATGTCCAGGCCCGATTCGGCCAGGGCTACAACCGGCGCCACGGTTCGAGTGGACCACGCTGGCAGAGTCGCTATAAGGCCAGGCTGGTCGAGAGTCCCGAATACTCGATCGTCTCATCGCCTACATTCACTTGAACCCGGTGATTGCAGGTCTGGTCGACGACCCGGTCGACCACGTGTTCACTGGCCATCGGGAGCTGCTCGGCAAGGTGGGGGACCCGCTGATCGATGTCGATGGTGTGTTGTCCATATTCGGGGACACTGTTCAGGCTGCTCGTCGGGTGTACGTTCGAGCGATCAAGGGAGGGCGGGAGGAGGAGTGGCGGGGCGAGAGACCGGGCCGGCTTCCTTGGTGGGGCGTTGAGGTTGATCGCCCGGTCGAAGCGGTCGAACCATCTGTCTGGGTTGATGAGCTTGGCCGGAGCACCGGTCTCGAACGTGAGCCGTTGGAGCCGGATGAGTTCATCAGGCGTTGTTGTTCGATCCTGAGCATCTCCCTCGAATCGATTGCGGGACGCGAAAAGGGTAGAGAGATCAGCCGAACGAGATACCTTGTGGCGGCGCTCGGAATCGAACGTTGGGGAATGAAGGCGAAGCCGTTGGCCGAGTTGCTTGGCCGGTGGCCTGAGGCGGTCAGCCGATGGGCGAGTCGCGGTGCAGAGATGCGGACGAAATCTGACGAATTCCGGGACGACTTCGAACGACTCGATCAGACCCTCGCGAGCTGCTGCTTTCATGGCGACACACCGGGTTTTCAGTACACAACAGAGTCAGGGTGGAGCCGGAGGACCAGCCGGCGGTGGAGCGCCTGGCGCGCTACATCATGCGGCCTCCGATCAGCCTAGAACGGATGGAGTGGGACGGGGAGGGGGGGGTGAGCTACCGGCGGAAGCGGGGCCACGAAAGCGCGGGGTTGGGGGGGGGGAGCGCGAAGTGGAGGCGTTCGACCCGGGCGAGTTCCTGGCCCGCGTGATCATGCACATCCCGGAGCCTCGCCGCCACCTGGTGCGGTACTACGGGTGGTACTCGAACGTGTCGCGGGGCAAGCGGCGGAAGGCGGGCCAGGAGCATGACAGGGCTGTGGACGCCGACACCAGTGCGCCCTCTCGCGCCGCCCGGGCCGAGATCCGAGACGTCCGCGCGTTGCGGCGGAGCTGGGCGCAGCTGATCAAGCGGATCTACGAGGTCGACCCGCTGGTATGTCCATCATGCGGCTCCGAGATGAAGGTCATCGCGTTCATCACCGAGCACGACGTGGTCGACAAGATTCTCCGGCACCTCAAGCGGCGCGACGAGGAGGGGAGGGGTCGTGGGCCGCCGGGGCACGAGGAGCTCGAAGCGGTGTCCTGATGCTCGGCCGGGTGATCTTGGTTCAGGGGTGAGCTGCGTCCGGAATCCGGATTATGATGGGTCATGCGAAGAGGTTCCGGTCGAGCGAGGACGAAGCGGTCGGCCGTGGCCGGTTCGGCGGGCCCTGGAGGCTCGAATGATGGCTTGCGGCGGTGTTTGGAGTTCACTGGAGGGGGGAAGTCCGGGTGGTGTCCAAAAGGAAATTCCTATCCGTCAGAGTTCGACCTTTCGATCGCGGAAAAACACCTGCTGGATTTCATTTGGCGACCGGAAACCTCAATGAGGGCGGGCACTGCAAAGGACATGTATCATCTCTACTCCTCAGTCGGCGACAACTCCGACTTACAGGGCACCTGTCCTGAGACCTGCAGCCAGTCGGTTCTAAGAGAGAAAGTCTGGAATATGCTGAGACTCTACAACGGCTCCGATGAGTATCCGGATGTGGTCGACGACTACTACTGCCGCACCTCCCCGCAGCCCCTCACCTGGGTTGATGCTTGCCCTTAGAGAGGAGAAATCGATGATTCAGAAAGCGTGTGTGTTCGTACTCGTGATGGTGCTCTCCTGTTCTGCTCTTCATGCGGATCCGGATGTATCCGTTAGTGACGAGGGGCGTGCTTCCAACCGATGGGATGTTGGGCGCGTTTCGTTGGACGAGACCGATGACCTTGAGTACTTCGGCGAAGGGTATCGAGAACAGCAGTTCACGTACGTTGAGGTTGTGGACTACCGGGGATGCGATTCTGTTGAAAGCCTTGCCAAGGGATTCGTCAAGAGAGTTATCCAAGAAGAGGTTCAGGAAAGAAATGTCCGGCAATTCGAAGTCGGCTGCTGGGCAAGAAGCGACGGAAGCAGAGTCGTTTCGGTTCTTCAGACCTATACAGGAACCTTCGTCCAACATCAGATCTTTCTTTACGATCTCGGTCCATCTGATGCCCCGGGTAACGCCCAGAAGATTTGCGACTTCGAACGAAGCTCCTATGATCTTGCTGATCTCGAGATGACGGGAAGAGATGGCAACCCGGCGCTGATCGCGTTCGTGTCTTACGCAAGCACCGGAGAAACTACTCTCGCTGTTTGGGACCTTGGCTGCTCATTGGTCCATCATACCGATGTGCTCGACTTCCGAGTTGTCCAAGAAGAGGGCTCCCGTGGCATCGCAACCATAGAATTGTCACCGCTGGTGAAGGGTGCCTATGGCCGGCTCATTCGGCGAATTGTCACTGACGTCGAGATCGTCGAAGATGAAAAGTGTGATGACCCCGAAGATTCTGAAAGGCTGCAGGCTCGCATGCGGAGTCTATTCAGAAACCTGGATCTCGGGGCTCGGGGTTCACGCTGAACAAGACTAAGTGGAACCGGTACCAGAGTATCGGTGCCACCCATTAGGAGAGTGACGTAGGCGCGAGGATCGATCCCGCTCCGATTGGCGGTCTCGAAGAGGGTGTAGAAGAGCGCCGCGACCTCGGTACCCCGCTTGGACTTCGAGCCGTAGTGATTCTTGTGGCCGACCACGACGCCTCGCAGGGCAGATTTATAAGGGACACTGTTTAACTCTTGCATTCTGAATGATCTTCGCCTAGGCTCGGCAGAGGGGAGGGGGAGTCATGCGCTTGGCGAGATACAAAGTGACAGGGCAGGATGCTTGGTACCACATTCACTGTCGGATTTCGGGGAGTCGGGGTGAATTTCCGCTATCGGAAGCTTTGCCAACAAGGAAGTTTGTCGAGCTGCTGCGACGTTTCAGTCAGATCTACTTCTGCGAGGTCGCAGCATTTTCAGTGATGGGTAATCACTATCACTTAGTCGTTAAATTTCAACACTTAGAGTCGATTTCTGAAGAGCAGCTTGAGGAGCGAGCACGGCTGTTGTACCCCTCGAGCACTTCCCGGCGCGTCATGGAGCACTGGCCACCGGAGAAGTGGGCGCGGTTGCGTTCGCGGTTGTTCGACGTCTCTGAGTTCATGCGCAGCCTGCAGTCGGCCTATGCCCGGTGGTACAACCACACCTATGATCGGCGGGGGCGTTTCTGGGCGGATCGCTTCAAGTCAGTAGTGTTGGAAAAAGGCAACGCCGTACTGGATTGCATGCTGTACGTCGATCTCAATCCGATACGAGCTGGACTGGTTGATCGGCCGGAAGACTGGGCGGGATCCTCGTACTATCTGCGCGACATCGGCGACGCCAAGTGGTTGATGCCGTTGAAGGAAATCGTCGACTGCAGGAGCGAAAAGCAGGCGTTGGAAGAGTATCGGGCGCGCCTCTATCTACCGCGGATATGTGCCGACAAAACAGGGACAGATGGCTATACCAACCCAGGTCATCGAAGCAGAGGAGGCGCGAGGTTTCAAGACCCGAGGCGTGTATCGCAAGCGCCTTGGTTTCTTCGTCGACGGTATAGCCATTGGCACCGAAGAGTTCATCCGATCACGGCTCGTGGTGATGAGAGAGACGGGAATGTATCAACGGCGAAAGAATCCTATTGCGCAGCTCGAGGGGATACATTTTTCGCTGCGGGAGCAGCGAAGCACCGCGGTCGTTTTCTAAGTTACGGATCCGAAAGCCTCAGCAGCCAAGGGATACCTCGGTCATCGGGACTCAGGGTGAAAACACTCAGTTATTTGGTCTGTTTCCAAGGTTTCCTCGGTGATAAGCGAGGAAATCATTCAGCCTTTGGAGAGATTTCTCTGTAGAACCGCAAGATTTCGTAGATTGAATTGAGTAAACAGTGCCCTTTTTCATCTTTCACCCTTGTGTTTTTGTGAAGCGCTATGATTGGTGAGAACCCGCAGATGAACGGCGGTCAATCATGAAGGACGAGCAGATTCGTGCCGCGTTTCACAGTAAGGTGCTCAGGCGGCATCATGCATCCGCTGATACCTTGGTTGTCGATGAACTCGGGTTGAAGCACGGCAGGTGTCGAGCGGATATCGCGGTCGTCAACGGTCATCTCAACGGGTACGAAATCAAGAGCGACGAGGATTCGCTGGTGCGGTTGGATGGACAGGTTGATGCCTACTCCTCTGTATTCGACAGGGTCACGGCGATCGTAGGGAAACGCCACGTTGAGAGAGTTCAGGGGCAGGTTCCATGTTGGTGGGGCTTGGTTGTGTGCACTGCGGGCGTCCGCGGTGGGGTCCGATTCTCAACGTCTCGCAGGGCGCACATGAACCCGCGGGTCGACCCTTATGCTGTCGCACAGCTCCTGTGGAGGAACGAAGCTGCTGAGATTCTGATGGGGCGTGGTGTCGCCGCCTCCGTATTGCGATCCCGGCGATCGGTTCTCTACGAGAAGCTGGTCAGTGTCATGGGCATAGACGAGCTTCGTTGGCACGTTCGGCAACGGCTTAAACAGCGAACAAACTGGCGATGTCCTGCACGACCTTCTGCAGGTGGTGGTTTGTCCCGACCTTCCGCCAGGTGGTGAGATTCCCGGTACTCTTGTTCCCGGCGGCGCACCCCTGGACGTAGTCGTCGCCGTAGGAAAAGCCTGCGTCTATGAACGCGGATGAGGCGACCAGTTCCCGACAAAGGCCGCGATACTGATCGAATCCGTTGTCGCGGACGTTCTTCCCCTTGAGGATGAGCCAACCATCGTCGATCGTGTAGCGAATCGACGCCGCCGGTTTGACGAGCCTCATGTCGAATGCGAGAGGAACCGGATGGTTGATGCCGAAATCGCCAAACGTCGGGATCCTCGATCCACGGTGAGACAGGTCTTCAACCAATGTTCGATACAGAACCCATTCATGCCTCGGGAGGGTTGTCGGGCTCGATTTCACCTCGGCCATGGAGGCCGGAAACGACGTGCCGATCATCGAGAACGTGCGCCATCGATCGAGCTGGGGGATCTTCAGGATGACGGTCCGGATGGCTTTCGCGAAACCGTCGGTCGGCTCGAAGCTCGGCGCACCGAGGTCCAGGACAAGATCGATGTTGTTCGGCGACAATTGAACTTGCTGCAGAAAGTTCGCCAGTTCGTGTTGCATTCTTCCGGCGGCCTCGACAAGCGAAACGCGGAGACAGATTCCCCGCCCGTCTTTCTTGGCAACTTTTTTGACTGCTCGCTGATAGTCCTGGTCCCTGTCAAAACCCGTGACCGGGATCGCGATGCAATCAGCGTCAGACATTCCGGTGAACGCGAATGAGAGCGGATGCTCGCCGCCAGCCATCCGCTCATCGTCTCCGATGAGGTTCAGATCAACGAAACATGGCTGGCGACCCCACTTTTTTGCGAGACGATCTGCGAACGGAGCAAGGTGATCGTCGATGTTCTTCTTGGGGGTCCTGGACTCGAAATCGAACCCGATTTCCGGCACCTCTATCAGTGGAGTCATGGCCTGTTTCGTCTCCTTTGAGAGGTGCAGGAGAGCCTGGTACTCGCCCTGCTTCCAACGCAGGCAGGGGAGGTAGTGCCGATGATCGAAGCTCATGTGTGGTTCCTTGCTCAACCCGCAAATGGGGCATCCGGGAAGAGCGCCCTGACTTGGCCCTGCCCGGTCATCTCTCTCAAGATCAGGTAGTTGTTTGTTTCATGTCTGATCCGACCCGCCACGATGGCCGGATGGATAGAGAGCTCGTTTGATAGCAGCCGCACTGCCTCTTCGGTGTGGACGTATCGTGCGAGAGCTGTTTCCCAGATTTGTTGAGGAATCAACAGCTCACCGGCGACCCGATCCGTTTCTCGCTCCGTTTCATCGCCGTTTAACTCGAGATCGTCGAAGATATCCCGAATGCCACCCTTCCGCAGATGGTCCCTGATATGAATCAGCTCGTGAATCAGAACGAACCAGAAATTATCGAGCCTGTCATATCGAAGCGTCATGCCGATGACCGGTTGGCCGCTAGGAAGCAGGAACGCAGA
>CAVQJV010000039.1:0-64658 GCA_963712805.1 uncultured Acidobacteriota bacterium
CGGGAACCGTGGAAGCCGGATGATCCCGATCGGTATAGAAGATTACGGTTCTCACATGGACGGCTTCCTCGTCGATCGTAACCGTGATCAAGCGCAGCATCCAGCCACTCTGCCTCCCATGGCTCCCGATCAAGCATAGAGAACGCTGCTGAATCAACGCTGAATCAGTCCGGCAGGGCAAAGCCGCGGCCGAAGTCGGGGGGCCCGCGCGCGCAGCGCCCGGAGAGGCCAGACCGCAAATGGAAGGCACCATCGAAAGCGCGCGGCGCTGCAGCTGCGTGGGCAGGCACGCCGCCCGGCGCTGGAGCCCGGCCCAGGAACGGCGCGGGCATGACCCTGCGCCGCGGCAATCGTGGCCGACCCGACGTGGTCCAGGGTGAAGTCGATGCACGCTTGATCGCCGAGACACGGGTGGCCGGCACGTCCTCGATGCGCGCCGAAGAGCTGCAGCACGAGCCGCTGGCGGATGTTCCGACTCGAGGTCTCGGGATCGACTCCACCGTTTTCCGGCAGCAGATACGCGAGAGGAATCTCGTTGAGATACTCGACCGGGTAGACCCGCCAGTTTTCCAGGGCGTTGGTCCCCCCGGCGGGGACGATGACGCCCTGATCGAATACCGCCTGGGGCGATGCCGTCGTGCCGCCGTCATTGCGCTCGGGGGTGATCACCCAGCGGAGAATCCGCACATCCTGCGAGCTGCTCAGGGTCGTACCCGGCGCCTTTGGATTCGACACCACATTCATCCTCTCGACGTCGATGTCCGCCCCGAAGGCGATGAAGTTGCAAATGTCGATATCGGGGTTGTACGTATCAATGTCGACGGTGATGAAGACCGCCGCCTCGGTGTCGTCGAGGGTGCTGTTCCCGCCGCAGGAGCCGAGCAGCAGCATGGCTGCGAGAACAACTCCGACACTCGTGATGCGTTTCATCCGACCCTCCCTCAGTACTTGACGATGCGTGGCGTGATGAAGATCAGGAGCTCGTCGTGCCGCTTGAAGGTTCCCTTGTTCTTGAACAGATTTCCGAAGAGCGGAATCTTGTACAGACCGGGGATCCGGTTCTCGTTTTCCTGATCGTTGATTTGATAGATGCCGGCAATGACGGTCGTTCCGCCATCCCGCACCAGGAGCTGGGTCTGCGCGTCACGGGTGAAGATCGGGACGTTGTTGCCGCCGACGACGGCGGCAGCGAGCACCGCTTCCTGTTTCTTGATGTCGATCTCGAGGTTGACGGTTCCTTCGGCGGTGATCTGCGGTGTCACCTGGAGCCGCAACGTGGCGTCGACATACTGCACGGTGACCGTGTTGTTGGCCACGGTTTGGACCGGGATCTGGAGACCCGATCGGATCGAGGCCTGCATGAGGTTCTGGGTGGTCACCCGCGGTGTTGAAACGATCCGCAGGAGGCCGTCGGTCTCCGCCGCGGAGAGCAGGAAGTCGAGGTTGAAGGTGTTGAGGATGTCGCCGAAGCTGAAGGCCAGGAATCCCTGGTTGCCGCGGGCGAGTTCGACATCACCGGAGACCTCGACCGAATTGGGAAAGTCGAGACCGGTGTCGTTGCCGTGTTGGGCGTTCATCACCCCGTCGAAGCCCCAGCTGACACCGAGTTCGCGCGAGAAGTCGCGGGTGGTTTCAACGATGCGACCCTCGATGACGACCTGCGGCGTCGGCTGGTCGAGGCTCTCGATGAGCCGCAGGACGCCCTCGACCCGATCCACGACGTCGCGGATGATAAGGGTGTTGGTGCGCTCGTCGGTGGTCACCGTGCCGCGATCGGAGAGAAGATAGCTGTCGTTGGACAGGAGTCCGGCGACATAGCTCGCCTTGGCGTAGGACAGCGGCTTGAGAACGGTCCTCAGGGGTTTGGCGGCCTCACGTTGTTTGTCGAGGTTCGCCTTGGCCGATTTCTCGGCTGCGAGTTTTGCGTTCGTCGCGACTCGCAGCACATTGTTTTCGAGGACGTAGTCGAGACCGTTGATCCGCAGGATGAGATCGAGAGCCTGGTCCCACGGCACATCCCTGAGCTCGACGGTCACCGATCCGCCGACCCCGGGATCGACGATGATGTTGAGCTGGGTCAGGGCCGAGAAGGTCTTGAGCACATCGCGGATATCGGCGTCCTTGAGGCTGAGGCTGATGGGTTCGCCGGTGAACTGCTGCTCCTCGGAATCGACCTCGGTGGTCTCGTAGGTGTCGGCCCTGGCGGTCGGAGCGTTGAGAACCTGAGCCGCCGGCGCGTGCTCGATCATCTGCGACGGGTCAGCCACGAAGGGGCTGCGCTCGACGACCGGTTTGTCCTCGACGACGACCTCGGCGGCCCAGTCGGATTCAACCGTGCTCGGCTGCGCCCAATCATCGGAGCTTCCGCTCTCATCGGTGGCGGGCAGCTCGAAGAGCGTCGACGACACGACGGTCTCTTCCACTGGAGACTCTTTGACCACCGGCGGCTCGAAGCTCGGCTGCGGCGCCGGCTCGATCTCGTTTCGAGCGACCACGTAGTCGGTCTCGGTGACGATCTCGTTTTGCGCGATCACCACCGGTTTCGACTCGGGGAAGGACCCGTCGATATCGGTCACACGGATCACGGCTCCGTCGGCGGTCTCCTCGAAGACATAACGGGCCTCGCCCTCGAGATCGACGACGATGCGCGTCACGGGTTCGGGCACGGTTCGATTCTGCGCCACCCTGACCTGCCGGACCGGGCCGGTTCCAACCGGGTAGATGCTGCGACTGAACCGCTTGATGACGCCTTGAAGATCGATCACCAGGCGATCGGGATCGGGAAGCGTGAAGGCGGTCCCGGAGAGGGCGCCGTCACCCTTGAGCTCGATGACGACTCCTTGACTCGATCCCACCGGAATGACATCGAGAAGGTTCGTCGCCTCCGGTCAACGGCGGCGCGGGTTCGACCGCCGCCACAACCGCCACGACCGGCTCCCGGCTCGGCTCCCGCTTCGTCACCGGACCGGCGCCCGAGGAGAAGGAAGCGAAAACCAGATCCAGCCCCCCGAAACCGTGTCCAGCCGAAGCTGTGACGGTTCCACGAGCCACACCGTCAGACGGGTGACCCTCTTCCCGAACTCGTCAACCTCGGAGAGCTCAGCTCGCTCGATCCCGAGCGAGGGATCGACGAGACTCCCGGCGCCCTGCTCCCACTCAGCCTCGGGCATTTCAATCACCCACACGCCCGGCTGGGGAGAGTAGTGGACCGTCTCGAGAGCGTCATCGGTCCGCAGGTGGATCACGGGCCCTGACGACCCTGCTTCCGCCGTCAGCCCGTGGAGCGTCGGCAGGGAAGCTGCCGCGTTGCCGGGACAAAACCATCCCAACAGCACGCAGATCGCCGCCACTACCAGGACGCGGACGTTCATGTTCATCATGCCATCCCCCAATTCGATATCACTCGAACGGCTAATCCCTGATCTCACGTACGATGTCCTCGTACGGTTTGAGCTGTTTCGGGTCGTTCGACTGCTTTCTGAAAACGACACGGTCGAACTGGATATCCTTGACCTCTCCGTCGTAGAGCTTGGTGCCCGGCCGGAGAATATAGGAAATATTGTCTCGCCCTTGACAGAACGCGAGGATCCCGTTGGGCGTGTCGATGATCCCCTCGAGTCTGATTTCATCGACGCTCATCCCCGGCAGACCCGGAGGACGGGGTTCCGACTCGGAATCCGCAGCCTGTTCGAACCCCGCGTTGAGCGACCGGAAAGGATCGCGCCGGCCGGCCGGATCATAGGAGAAATTCTCACCCTGGAGCATCTCCCGTTCACCGCGCAGGATCTGTTCGATGGCCGACGTGTCGACCTCTTCTTCGCCGAGGCTGTCGGCGGCGATGCCTTCGGTAGCCGGCGGAGTCTCCTGCGCGTGAGCCGGCATCGCGGCGACACCTGCGACCGCAGCCGCCACGACGCACATCATGAGTTTGGTGATCTTCATCTCTCAGCCCCGCTCATTCCTTGTAGATAAAGGTTCGCTGGGTGAAGGTTGCTTGAATCGAATAGCCCTGGGAACCCTGGCCTCTGACAGGTGAGACGACGAGATCGTCGACGTTGATGATCCGCGAGAATCCGCTGAGGCGGTCAAAGAACAGACCGAGTTCGTGATACGTCCCGTCGAGGCCCACGGTGATCGGGATCTCGAGAAAGAAATCCCGATCGATTTCCTTGCCGGGCACAAACCGGGTGAGGCGGAAATTGCCGCGCTCGGTGAGGTGCTTGAGGCGTTTGATGAGATCGTCGGTCTCACGCTTGGTCGGCAGGATGCGGCGGAGGCGATCCAGATCGAGCTCGTAGTTGCGAATGTCCTCTTCGAGGCGCGGCAGATCGGCCTTGGCCGCTCTCCCCTTCTCGATCTCGCGTTCGAGTTCATCGATCTTGACCTGGGTCTTCTCGCATTCCTCTTCAATGGGCTTGAACACATACATCTGCAGCACCACGAAAAGCGCGACGCCGAGCACGAGCCCGACCAGGAGGGCGACCCACCAGGGCTTTTCGTTGAGATCAATAGCCATGGCTCATGACCTCCACATCGTCAGGTTCCATTCGCCGGAGAGCTCGCTTTTTCGATCTCCGGCGGTTCATAGGTGAAGACGGCCGTCAGGGTGAAGACAAAGTCGTCCCCCTTGCGAGCGAGGTTTTTCACGACCGGCTCTTCAAAAAACGGCGATGCATCCAGATTCGAGTAGTAGTTGGCGACCGCGTTCTCGTCCATGGCTTCACCGTTGAGCTCGATGGCGTTGCCGGCGAGCCCGAGCTTGGTCAACCAGACCAGATCCGGCAGCGCCCGAGACACCTCGTCCATGATGCGAACGGGACCGTGCTGCTTGTTCTTGAGATCGTTGATGACGTCGACCTTGGCCTTGAGCAGCGCCCGCTTCGCCTCGAGCTCCTCGACCTTGTCGATGAACGGCTGAAGCTCATTACGTTCCACCGTTCGCTGGCGTTCGAGCGACTTGAGGTCGGCTCGCTTGGACTTCAACAGGAACCACCAGGTCCCCGAAACCGCGACAGCGATGGCCAAGATGGTGACGAGAATGATGTCGCCCTGTTTGGCGCCCAGCGAAAACTCCGGTCGTTTTCGCTTGCTGACCGCTGCTGTCGGCGCCTCCGAAACAAGATTGATTTTGATCATCGGCTCAATCTCCGACGGTCCGTATTGCCAGGCCTACCGCGACCGCCATGGCCGGGGCGTTGCGGTTGATCCAATCAGGATCAAAATCCGACTCGTTGTAGCGGATGTTTCTAAACGGGTTGAGCAATTCAACGTTGACCTGGAATCGTTCTTGGAGAACCGCTTCGAGGTTCGCCACCAACGCCCCGCCGCCGGAGAGCATGACCCGGTCGAGCCGGTCGACCGACGAGGTGGCCACGAAAAAGTCGATGGTCTTCTGAAGCTCGGCGGCGAGATCCTCTGACGCCGAGCTCAAGACGCTCTCGACCTGTGATTTCGAAACCTGACCGACCTCTTGGCCGAGCTTGAGTTTCTCCGCGTCCTCTCGCGGCAGGTTGAATTCACGCTGGATGGCCTCGGTGTAGAGATTTCCGCCAAAGGCGACATCACGCCAAAACACCGAATTTCCGTCGTGCAGGACATTGATGTTCATCACCGACGCGCCGACGTTGACCAATGCGACCGTCTCGCCGCGTGACGAGTAGTTCGATTCGAAGGCATTTTGTACTGCGAAAACATCAACATCGACCAGCACCGGTTCTTTTCCGGCCTGGACGATGACCGAAGTGTAGTCGTTGATCCGATCCCTTTTTACCGCAACCAACAGGACATCCATCGTGTCTGAGGCGCCGGTTTCTAAAACCACGTAGTCGAGGTTCACATCATTGATATCGAACGGAATGTACTGTTCAGCTTCCCACTGAATCGACTCCGCGAGCTCGGCCTCGGTCATGGAGGGAAGTTGAATCTTCTTGATGATCACGGAATGGCCCGACAATGAACCGCCGAATTTCGAATTCTTGATCCCATTCTCAGAGATCAATCTGGTGAGTGCCTCGACCACCAAAGACGAATCCATGATTGCGCCGTCAACAATTGCCTCGGGTGACAAATCTGCTACAGCGGCGTGAACCAGCTGAAATTCGTCGTTTTTGAGTGGCTTCAATTCAACGATCTTAATCGCCGAGGAGCCAACATCACAGCCGACAACTTGTTTTTTTCGCTTTCCAAACACGTCTCACACCTTATATCTCAGGAGTTCGAACGTTTCTAAACATCACACCTCTATGAGCCAGACTATCAAAAGGCCTATAGAGTGTCAAGAATAAGTGAAACCATAAAAGTGTTATGGAACGGACATCACTTTCTTTTGCGATTTGAACCATGATCTGAGAATTCGTGCGAAGCAGAAAGGTGAATCACTTTCTCTGTTTTCAGTCGAATTCTCGAACAAATTGAGTGTTGTGTACCTCACATTCACACACGGTTTTTGCTGCCCAAAGGCCGAAAAAGCGGTCATTCGGTAATAGCCGACCTTGTCATCTGGCGGCGACTGTGCTATTAAATGCGTCCCCTTTCTGTTGGGGACCTCGAGGAGGATCACTGAAATGGCGCAGCGATGTGAAATCTGCGGCAAGGGACCGATGACCGGGAGCAATATCTCCCACGCACACAACGTCACGAAAAGACGTTGGAACCCCAATTTGCAACGAGTCAGGGCCGTGGTCGACGGTCAGCCGAAGCAGGTGCGCGTATGCACTCGTTGCATTCGTTCGGGGAAGGTCACCAAGGCCCCTCGGCTTTAATAATTCCCTCAAACGGAATCCAAACAGGCGGCACCTTGCCGCCTTTTTGTCGTTGCTCAGGCTCTCGTTTTCGCCTGGCCGCGGCGTTCGACGCGGCGCATACCGTTGAGGTTCTCGAGATTGCGGAGGATGCGATCGAGCTGAGCCGCATCGCGAACCGCAACGGTCATGGCGCCGAAGCCGCGATCGTTGTGCTCGGTTCGAAGCTGGCAGCTCAGAATGTCGCTGCCCTCCGCCGCGATCACCTGCGAGATCGATGCGAGCATGCCCGAGCGATCATCGAAGACCATGTCGAGTTCGATCTGGTTCGGCGATGCACCCGATGAGGCCGCGTCGGTCGCCCACCTCACCTCGATCTCCCGTTCCGGGTGGTACAGGAGGTTCTTGACGTTCGGGCACGACCTGGAGTGCACGGCAACGCCCTTGCCGCGGGTCACAAAACCGACGATTCTCTCGCCGGGCAGCGGCTTGCAGCACTTGGCGACATAGACCAGGAAGTCCGCATCACCGGTGACTTCCAGAGCCTGGCCCTCGGCGACCGTGACCTCGCGGGCGGTGGTGACGGTCGCGTCGCCACCGCCGTCGCCCTCGCCCGGGATGAGCTGTGCGATGATCGCGGGGGCCGCCAATCGCCCGAATCCGATGGCCGCGAGCAGATCCTCCTCTTTGGCAAGACCGTGCGATGACAGGAGGCTCTTGAGGTTTGGGCCAACGCCCAGCTTGCGCCACGAAATGCCGGCCTTTCTCGCCTCGCGCTCGATGAGTTTTCGACCGACTTCGACGGATCGGGTTTTCTCCTCGCGCTTGAGCCAACTCCGGATCTTCGAGCGGGCTCGGTTGGTGACGACGAGGTTGAGCCAGTCGTGATGCGGTCGCTGCTGTGCAGAGGTCGAAATCTCGACGATGTCACCATTTTTCAGCTCGGTCCGCAGCGGGACCCAGCGGCTGTTGATGCTGCCGCCGACACAGGTGTGGCCGACCTCGGAGTGGATCCGATAGGCGAAGTCGAGGATTGTCGCGCCGAGGGGAAAGGAAAACACGTCACCGCGAGGTGTGAAACAGTAGACGTCATCGGGGTAGAGATCGACCTTGATCGAATCGAGAAACTCACGCGGCGAAGCACCCTCGGAGTTGTCGAGGAGACCGCGGAGCCACGAGATCCGCGAATCCTCGCTGCCGGCGCCCTTGCCGTCTTCTTTGTAGCTCCAATGCGCGGCGATACCGAACTCGGCAATCCTGTGCATGTCCCTGGTCCGGATCTGGATCTCGAACGGATGTGCCTCGGGACCGAGCACCGTCGTGTGGAGCGACTGGTATGCGTTGGGTTTCGGGATCGCGATGTGGTCTTTCATCCGGCCCGGAACCGGGGGCCACTGTTGATGGATCAGGCCGAGAACCGCATAGCAGTCCCCCACCGTCTCGACGATCACCCGAAAGGCGAGGAAGTCGAAGACGTTCGCCACGTCCACATCCTGCCGCCGCAGCTTCAGGTAGACCGAATACATGTGTTTGACGCGGCCCTGCACGCTTCCGCTCAGGCCGTTGGCGAGCAGCAGACCCTCGATGATCCCCCGGATCTCGGCGAACCACCGATCCGCCGCATCGGCCCGGTCCCTGATCTCGTGCTCGAGGCGCTCCCACTCCTTCGGGTGAAGATACCGAAAGCAGAGATCTTCCATCTCCATCTTGATGCTTCCGATCCCGAGTCGGTTGGCGATGGGCGCATAGATGTCAAGGGTCTCCTGCGCGATGGCCACCTGCCGGTCGGGACGGAGGAAGCTCAAGGTCCGCATGTTGTGCAGCCGGTCGGCCAGCTTGACGAGGATGACGCGGACATCGTCCATCGAGGCGAGAAGGAGCCGGCGGAAATTCTCCGCTTCGGTGGCCTCGCGAGACGTGAAGGAGCTTTCAAAATCGGACAGCTTGGTGAGCGCCACAACCAGCCGGGTCACATCCGGGCCGAACTCGAGTTCGAGCTCTTCGGCCGTCGTGTCGGTGTCTTCGAGAATATCGTGCAGGAGACCGGCGGTGATCGCGACCTCGTCGAGCTCCATCTCGGCCAGCATCCAGGCCACGGTCAGCGGATGGGTGAAGTAGGCCTCGCCGGACCGACGAACCTGACCCTGGTGCCGGTTCGCCGCGAAGACATAGGCGTGGCGAATGAGATCCTCGTCGAGGTCGGGCCGGTAGAGCTCAACCCGATTGAGAATGTCCTCGATGCGGATCTTCGCCGAAGAGTCCATCCGACCATTGTACTTTCAAGGGTCAAGTTTTTCGGTTTCAGCCTCGGTTTCTCTCGTCCTCCCTCTCCCGACGAACGATGCATCAGCAGCAGGATCAGCGACAGGGCGGACAGCGACCGCGACAGCGGCAGCGGCAGCGGCAGCGGCCGGGACAGCGGCAGCGGCAGAGACCGGGGCAGCCCCCCGGAAAACCTCTCCACCGGGACGTGCCGGGTCCGTATTTGTGCCTGATCGATCTCCCGGATCCGCGGCGCCCCACACACAAATGGGGACCGGGCACTCCACGGGTACCGCGATGAAGTCTGCTGTCCCGGCCACGAGGCAGGCCGCCGACGCACCATCGGCGTGGTCGCAGCCCCCTCAATCAACCCACGCGCGACCACGCCGATGGTGCGACGCTGGGTCGCCGGGACGCCAATGCGTCCAAGCGGCCCAGAAGGCCGGTGCCAATCGAACCCCGTGACCGTGGCCGTCGCCGCAGCCGTGCCCGGGAATCCCACCAAGCCCGACCGTCCCGCACTCTCTCGGATACGCCCAACCGACTTCAACGTCTCTGACGGGCAGGCTGGAAGCCCGCCCCTACAATGTCCGCCCAGCCGATTTGAATCCCTGGTTGCGATGATTGTAGGGCCGGCGTCCCGCCGGCCCATCAGAGCCCTCGTCGATCCGCGTCGCGCCGCACACCAGTCCAACGCCGCTCTCGTTTGCAACGCGACATGGTCCCGGGTTTTTCCAAGCAACACCTGCGTAATAGGGATCTCACCAAGATCAGAGCCCCCGAAATCCTGGGCCACGAGCCTCACGACTCGCGATCACCCAATCCGTACCTGGCCAAAGTCCGCGGAAAACAACGAGCCACCCAACCACTTCACAACACGCGGAAAACCGCGCCCCACCGGGGTGCCGGGCATGGCTTTGTGCCAGAAGGACCTCACGGCGACGCGTCCCGCTCCGCACAAGGTCCATGCCGGGCTCCCTCGGGAGGCGCGCCACACCCTGGTTCTCCCGGCCACGAGGCAGGCCGCCGGAGCTCCATCGGCGTGGTCGCAGCCATTTCAATCAACCCACGCGCGACCACGCCGATGGTGCGACGCTGGGCCGCCGGGACGCCAAAGCGTCACGGCGGCCCAGAAGGCCGGTGCTGAGGGCAGGGTCCGGAACCACAGCAGCGCCCTTTGTAGCGCCCACTTCTCGTGGGCGATGGAACCAACCCGCATCGGTACACCACCATCGCCGGCGGGACGCCGGCGCTACAAACATCGCAGCGCCCTTTGTCGCGCCCGCGTTTCGCGGACGATCGAAACAACCCGCGGCACTCCCCCAGAAGGCCGGCGATGAAAGAACGTCGGGACCCGGGCTGCAGAAGTAACCACAAAAGAAGAAAACCCCGCGGCAAGCCGCGGGGTTGGGTTTCTCGCTATTTTCGCGCCCTGCGGTGGGGCTCATGGCTAAGCTACAGCAATAGCTCCGCCCTACCGCCGCCCCTTCTTCCGCTTCTTGTCGCGCCGGGCGGCGAGCAGTTTGTGAATCCAGAGCGCCACCGGCGAGGCGACGAAGATCGACGAGTAGGTCCCGACGATGATGCCGACGAGCAGCACAAAGGCGAAGGTGTTGATGACGTCCCCGCCGAAGAAGTAGAGAGAGAGCACCACCAACAGCGTCGTACCCGAAGTGATGAACGTGCGCGACAGGGTCTGATTGATCGAGGAGTTCATCAGCTCCTCGAGGTCCTCTCCCCGATGCAGTTTGAGGTTTTCCCTCACCCGATCGAAGACGACCACCGTGTCATTGACCGAGTAACCGACCAGGGCCAGGATCGCGGCCACCGTCGGCAGGTTGATCTCACGACCCGTGATGGCGAGCGCTGACAGAGTGATCAAGACATCGTGGAAGAGAGCCGCCACGGCGCCGACACCGAACGGCAACTGGAATCGCAGCCAGATGTAGATCAGCATGCCGAGCAGCGAAAAGCCGATCGCCGCCCGGGCCTTGTTCTGGAGATCTGCGCCCACCGCCGGTCCGACGCTCTCGGCGCCGAGGAGGGCGAACTCACCGACCACGCCCCGATCCTCGATCAGAGCTCGAGCATTGTCCGAAATCCCTTCGATGGCTCCGAGCTGATCCATGGAGGTGAAAATGCCGTTGACCTTGCGGAACGAGAGCACCGCATCGGCCATGGGACCGTAGTGCTCGGCGGCGCCCTCTTGATCGAGACCGGTGTTGTCGGGATCCTCGACGGCGAGGAGCAGGGTCAGGGCCTGCGCTCCCTTGGTGTTGAGATCGAAGCCATCGCCGAGACCGCCATTGAGGTCTCGGTCGAGGAGCTCGATGATGGGGCCGGTGAAGTCGCCCTCTTCCCCCTCGGGATTTTCGACCCTGATCAGGATCTCGTACTTCTCGGGCTCGTCGAATCGCTGCAACGAGGGTGTCCCGGCTTCGAGATCCATCATGCTGTCGCGAAGCTGACCGAGATCGGGTTCGTTGCGGAACTTCACGGTGACCTGTGTGCCACCGACAAAGTCGATCCCGAGGTTGAGGCCAGGACCGAGAAGCTCGTACGCCAACCCACCGAGGATGACGAGCATGGATAGGCTGAGCGCAATCTTTCGATAGCTCAGAAACGGAATGTTGGTATCGCCGATGATTCGCATTCGAGGACCTCAGATACTCAGCGTTTGCACACGGTCGCGGCCGGCGAGCGTGATCATATAAACGGTTCGAGAGACAAAGACCGCGGTGAAGACACTCGCAAAGATTCCGATGGAGAGGGTCACCGCGAAGCCCTTGACCGGTCCGGTTCCGAACTGGAAGAGGAAGAGCGCCGCGATGAGCGTCGTCAGATTCGCATCCAAAATCGTGCCGAAGGCCCGGGAGAACCCGGTGTCGATGGCCGATTTCACGGTCTTGCCGACCCTCAGTTCCTCGCGGATGCGCTCGAAGATCAGCACGTTGGCATCTACCGCCATCCCGATGGTGAGGATCACGCCCGCGATCCCGGGCAGGGTGAGGGTGGCGCCGAAATAGGCCATGGCCCCCATGAGGATGATGATGTTGATGATCAACGCGAGATCGGCGTTGAGCCCGGAGAGCTTGTAGTAGACCAACATGAAGAGCATCACCGCGATGAGACCGGCGACGGCCGCTCGGACGCCACGGACCACCGAGTCATGACCGAGCGACGGCCCCACGGTCCGCTCCTCGAGATAGACCATCGTCGCCGGCAGCGCACCGGCCCTGAGGATCAACGCGAGATCCTCCGCCTCCTCCACCGAGTAGTTGCCCTCGATGACACCCGAGTCGGTGATCTTCGCCCGGATGGTGGGCGCCGACATGACGTTGCCGTCGAGAACGATGGCCATCGGGATGCCGATGTGCGAACTCGTGTATTCGCCGAACTTATCGGCCGCCGAGGGAACCAGGTCGAACTGGACGTTGGGCATGCCGTACTCGTCCTGGCTCCGGCGGGCGCTGCGAAGGTCCCGGCCGGTGATGATGGAGCTTTTCTTGACCAGATAGTAGCTCCGGCCGAGGGCCTCGCCCGCAATCCCGGTTCGAGGACCGCTCATCACCTCGCCATCGGCGGGCGGCAGACCGGCGAAACCCGCAAGCAGGCTCGGCCGATCCGGCGCCGGTCCCTGCATCACCTCTTTGAACTCGAGGAATGCCGTGGACTTGATGATCTTCTTGACCCGCTCGGGGTCATCCATGCCGGGCAGCTGGATGAGGATGCGGTCGCCCTCGATGCCCTGCCTCTGGATCACGGGCTCGGCGACACCGAACTGGTCGATGCGGTTGTTGATGGTCTCCAAACCCTTGCGCACCGCCTGATCGCGGATGAAGCGCTCGATATTCGGCTTGAAGGCCACGGTCCAACTCGTGCCGCTCTTGGTGACATCATAGTCGGGGAAGTTCCGTCCGATCACGTCATCCAGCGCCTCGCGGTCGGTCCCCGCCGGAACCTCCACCGAGAAACGGAACGCCTCGGCATCCACCGTGGTTGCGCCGAGGGCCACGCCCTCGTCCGCCGCAAAACTCACCAGTCGTTGAGCGGCGTCGTCCAACTCGGCCTTGATGGCGTCGTCGGTCTGGACCTGAAGCACCAGATGGACACCGCCCTCGAGGTCGAGCCCCCAACGGATTTTCTCCTCGGGCGGCCAGAGCGACCACAGGCCAGCCGCTACAACAGCCACGATCACGATGACTCGCCACAATACCTTTTTTTCCACTCTCGCCTCCGTCGGTCAGCCGTCGCTCGCGGTTCCGTCGCTGCCCACGAGGCCGGCCACCGCCGATGTGCTGATTCGTATTTTTGTATTTTCGGCCACTTTGACAAGGAGGGAGCCATCCTCGACCGTTGCCACGGTCCCGTGGATGCCCCCGTTGGTCACGATCCGATCGCCCTTCTTGAGTGCGGCGAGCATCGCGTCCTTCTTCTTCTGCTGTTTCTTTGCCGGCATGATCACGATGAAGTAAAACACCGCAAAGATCAACACGAACGGCAACAACATCGACAGGGGATTCCCCCCAGCTGCACCTTCCATCGATTCACCTCGCTGTCGTTACGGACCCCTGGCTCCGGGGTAGTTGATTGCGGATACCGTCGATCCGCTGCCGAAACCGCCCGTATCGGCCCGCCATGATAGCTTCCCGCGCCTCTCGCATCAAGCCTAGAAAGAAAGTGAGGTTGTGAACGGTCAATAAAACCACCGATGTGACCTCTTTTGCGACATAGAGATGTCGGAGCGCCGCACGTGAGTAGCTTCGACACGTCGGGCAATCGCAGGCTTCGTCCAGCGGTCCCAGATCATCGGCGAAACGGGCGTTCTTGATGTTGATCTCACCCGTCGAGGTGAAGATCTTCCCGGTCCGCGCCGAGCGCGTCGGAAGGACACAGTCAAAGAGATCGACGCCGCAGGCGACCGCATGAACCAGATCTTCCGGGTAACCGACACCCATGAGATAGCGGGGCCTCGAAGCGGGCAACATGGGCGCAGCCATGGCGACGGCCTCGTGCAGCGCGGCCGACGGCTCGCCCACCGCCAACCCGCCGATGGCGAACCCGTCGAAGTCGTGAGCGATCAACTCCTCGGTGCATCGCCGGCGAAGTCCTTCATCGAGGGAACCCTGTTGGATGGCGAAGAGACCGCCCCGCCATGCGTCCGATGTCTCCCGCAGACGGGTGGCGCGCTCGAGGCCGCGGCGGGCCCAGTCGACGCTGCGGGCGACCGACTCGTCGGCGGTCCCCAGATCGACCGGGTACGGCAGACACTCGTCGAGGACCATGGCGACATCGACGCCGTACCTCGACTGCGTTTCAACGACGTTTTCGGGGGTCAGACGGTGAATCGACCCATCGAGATGAGAGCTGAAGCTCACCCCGTCGTCGTCCAACCGGCGCCGGGCGGCGAGCGAGAAGACCTGGTAGCCGCCCGAGTCGGTGAGGATCGGACCGGGCCACGCCATCAACCGGTGGATCCCACCCATCTCCTCGATCCGCTCGACCCCCGGACGGAGGAGCAGGTGGTAGGTGTTGGCGAGCACCATCTCGGGCGCGAGTCTCTCGAGCTCCCACCCGGCCATTCCCTTGACCGTCCCCGCAGTACCCACGGGCATGAACGCGGGAGTGTGCACCGTGCCGTGCGGCGTCACCAGCTCGGCGACCCGGGCCGCGGAGTCTCCATCGTTGTCGGTGACGGTGAATTGGAGCATGGCTGATTCTACTCACGAATCCTCTTCGTGACGAGTTCGAGAGGCGCCGACTCGAAGATCGGCCACCGGCGCAGGGTCCCCTCTTCGATCATCGCGGGGCCCGCGGCGAGGAGTTCGTCGATCTCGTCATCCGGGAGGTCCTTCCCCGAATCGGCGATGACGATCACCGGGACTTCTCGAACCGAGGCGAGTTCGAGGAGATTTCGGGTTCCACCGACATTGACCAACCGTTCGCGGCTGATTGCATCCGCACCAACCAAGACCCTGACATCCGCCGCGGCAAACCACCCTGCCATGGTCGAATCGGGCTGGCAGCGAACGCGGTCCATCCTCTCGGCAAGCGCGGCCGCCTGCGAGACCCCGCCTCCCGCGGCCCTCCCGTCGAAGACCACCGTTTCGCCCCGCCAGCCGCGACGCCACGCTCCCTCGAGGACCGCCGCGACGGCCGATGAACGCGAAATGCTGAGCAGCCGCTCGGCTCCCTCGACGAAGGGCCAGGCGGCGGTGGCGAATCGCTCGTCGAGCTCCGAGAGCAGAGCCCATCGCCGCTGCAGCCAGTCGCGGACGCTCGCGATGTCGCCACGAGCGAGCTCGCGGGCGAGATTCCGGAGATTGGCCATGGCGGGCTGGCCCTCGAGCAGCCGCTCCGCGCCCGAAACAAGATCGAGTGCCGCGAAACCGCACGAGGGGTCGAGCAGACCAGCGATGAGCCTGAGCTCGATCTCGCCGGCACCATGACGGCGATCGTTGGCGGCGCGATTGAAGAGGGTGTCCGAAGAGCCCATCTCACCGAAGGGTACAATGGCGGGCCTGAGGAGGCCTCATGAGCGACAACCCGACAACTCCGCCCAATGCGCCACGGCTCACCGTCGACAAGGAACTCGCCCTCGGTGAGTATGCCAACTTCGTCAGTATCGCCCACAACTTTTCCGAGGTCCTGCTCGATTTCGGCCGGACCATGCCCGGGCGCCAGGACATTCCCGTGGTGGCTCGGATCATCATGAATCCGTTCCACGCCAAACAACTCATGCGCGCCCTCAACCACAATCTCAATCTCTACGAGCAGAACTTCGGCCCCATCCAGGAGCCGCCGGCCGCAGCGCAGGCGCCGCCCGCGGGCGGCGCGAACTGAGGGGGAGCTGTCAGCTCCATCCCGGGGTGATCGCGAGTCCATCGCAGGGTTGCATCGCAAAGACCGCCAAGAGCATCCATCGCAAAGAAGCGCAAAGTCATCGCAATTCAGAGTCGGCGCGGCGTCGATTCGGAGACGTCGGACTTCGTGGTAGCGCGCCTCTGGCTGGGACGCTGCCCTCATCCTCGGCCTTCTGGGCCGCTGTGACGCTTTGGCGTCTCAGCGGCCCAGCGTCGCACCATCGGCGTGGTCGCGCGGAGGTTACGGGGAGGGCTGCGACCACACCGATGGCACGCCGGCGGCCTGCCTCGTTGCCGGAACAGAAGACCGCATCGCGCTCCCCGAGGGAGCCCGGTATGACATTGTGCGATGCGTGACGCGAGGCCGGGTGGTCGATCCGGCACAATGTCAAACCCGGCACCCCGATGGGGCGCGATTTTCCGCGGGTCAGGGAGGACATCGGGTCGGTGGTTCACGGTTTTGGGTTGAGCAACCTCCAGGTCATGGCCGTACTTCGTCGAAGAGATGGAGGGCGTGGTCGGCGTGCTCACGATGGATGGCATCGGTTGCGGAAAGAAGGCGAAGGTGGGTGTCGACTTCTTTCGCTGATGCGTACGCGATCCGCCAGTGGTGGATTCGGTCTCTGCCGGATCGTCCGTGGCCTTCTGAGAGGTTTGCTGGCACCGAGGACGCTGATCGGACTACTCGATCCGAGATCGATTTGAGGGCAGCGGGGACTCGCTTCACGAGCGAGATCGCCGCGGCCGCTGCTTCGATGGCCTTCTCGGTGGCGATGAGGTTGTTCTTCGGGAGCGCGTTGTTCATGGTCACCTCCGGGTCGTTCATGCATCTCCCCCAGTCGATGGAATCTCCGGAGTCAAGGGGTCGCCCGCCGCGGGCGATGCATTTCACGCCTTGACTCCGGAGATTCCATCGACTATTCACCCCCCGGAACGACCCGGAGGTGACCATGAACGTCGGGTTCAGGAGGGCGCATCGGTCGCGGTCGCTGTGCGCGGTTGACTGTCGCTGAATCCTGGTCCCTGTCGCTGATTCCTGACGCTGCCCCGGCCCCGGGCGCTGCCGCTGACAGAAACGGATCGGAGCAACGAAAAGGGGCGCACCGGATGGTGCGCCCCCGTGGTCTTGTTGCTCGCTCAGCTTCAGTCGTTGAGCTTGAGAATGGCGAAGAACGACCGTCCCTGGGCCTGGGGTCGCTGGACATAGAGCCGCAGATACCCGCCATTGGGCACCTCGGCCACCATCTCCCGCAACTGATCAACGGTCTCGATGGCCTCCCCGTTGGCTTCGATGATGAGATCGCCGCGCATGAGATTCTCATCGGCGGCCGGCGACACCGGCATCACCCGGGTGATGACAACGCCCACCGCGTCGTCCTCGAGACCGTAGAGACGGCGAACCTGCGAGCTTATTTCGCTGACACTGATCCCGAGGCGCTCGGCGGTGTCGTCCTCCCGCGTCGGTTCGGCATCACGGCCGGTCTCTTCGGCGAGGGCATCGCGGGCCTCGAGTGTGACATCGAGCTTGCGCTGTTTGCCGTCGCGGATGACGGTGAGTTCGACCTTGGTTCCCGGCGGCATCGCCGAGATCGTGTCGATGAGCTCTCTCGTGTCCACGATGGGATTACCGTCGATGGCGATGACGATATCGCCGTGTTCCACCCCACCCTTGTCGGCGGCGCGGCCCGGAGCGACCTCGACAACCAGGGCGCCGTCACGACTGCTGAGCCCGAACGCCTCGGCGCTGTCCTGGTCCAGATTGTTGATGGTGATCCCGAGAAAACCGCGAACGACCATTCCGTTCTCGCGCAGTTGCGGCAGAATCTGACGCAGGGTGTCCACCGGGACGGCGAAACCGAGGTTCTGGCCCCGCGCGTTGATGGCGGTGTTGATGGCCACCACCTCCGAACGAATATTGACCAGCGGGCCGCCCGAGTTACCGAGGTTGATGGCGGCGTCGGTCTGGATGTAGTTCTCGAAGGACGTCCCTTCGCGGGACAGCCCGAGGACACGACCCTTGGCGGAGACCACCCCGACGGTCACCGTATGATCCATATCGAGCGGGTTGCCGACGGCCATGACCCACTCGCCGACCCGCACCGCCTCGGAGTCACCAAGGGCGAGAAAGGTGAAATCCCGATCGGGCTCTTGAACGCGAATCAAGGCCAGATCGGTCGCCTCGTCACGACCGACGACCTCGCACTCGAACTGAGTGCCATCGACAAGCTCGATGAGAATGGTGTCGGCGTCCTCGATCACGTGGTAGTTGGTGACAATCTCACCATCGGCCGAGATAAAAAACCCAGAACCCGCGGAACGCCGCACCGATGGTTCATCCGAGGGAGATTGGGGTCCACGAAAGAACTCGTGAAACGGATCTCTCGGCATCCGGCTGTTGCCGTCTGATGGGTCCTGCACGTCCTTGATGGTCACCGAAACCACCGACGGGACGACGCGGTCGGCCAGGGTGGCGAAGTCCGGCGCAGCGATGGTCTCCATCGCCGGCTGAACCTGGGTGTGACGATCGGCGTCGGCCGGTGGCGTCAGATCGAGACCGCCGGCGATGACCATTCCGAAAAGGACCGCCGCGACCACGATGGCCGCCAGCGAGTAGTATTTTTGTCTTTCTCGTTCCATTGTTCCTCCCGAGATTCTCGGACCGCCGGCGCAGCCCACGCGGTCTCGTCCCTGGGTAACAGCAATCACCGTGCCAAAGTTCCCGCTTGTGTCCGCCGCGCGATCTGCCAAATCGGCACGAACACCTATTCAGCGATGTGGATCTGGTCCTTGCCGGCCGCCTTGGCGTCGTACATGGCGAGATCGGCGGCCCGCAGCAGGAGGTTCTTCTTCATATCCGTGGTTCCCTGACGGGGCAGGTGGACGGGATAGACCGCGACGCCGATGGAACAGGTCAACGGCTCCCGCCAGTACACGGGTCCGTCGGACCACGAAAAGCTCCCCTGGAGGAACTGGGTCGTCTCCAAAGCGGCCTGGACATCAGCGGCAACCGCCTTCGCCTGAGCGAGATCGAGCTCGGGCAGAATCACGACAAACTCGTCTCCGCCATAACGGGCCAGGGTCGCACGCTCGACATTGACCGTCTGTTTGAGGAGATAGCCGAATTCCTTGAGTACCTGCGAACCCGCGAGATGGCCGTGATTGTCGTTGACCGCTTTGAAGTTGTCGAGATCGAGAAAGAGCAGGGCGACCGTTCCACCGGTGACATCGGAGCGGACGAGATCTTCGGTCAAGCGGTGGTGGAAGAAGCGGTCGTTGTACAGACCGGTCAGATCATCGCGGCGCGCCATCTCGTTGGCCCGCTGCGCATCGAGGAGGTTTTCGATGGACACCGAGGTGTAACGAGCGAAGATCTCGAGCATCTGCAGGTCGCGCTCGGTGTAGCCGCCCTCGCCGACCCGGTTGACGAGTTCGAGTACTCCGCACACCATTCGCTCGATTCTCACCGGAACCGCGATCGCGCACGAAGTCGTGAAATCGGTGCCTTCGTCAAACTTGGAGTAGAAGGTGGGGTCGTTCTCTGGATCGTTCATGACATAGGGCTCGCCGGTGCGATAGACATAGCCCGCGACCCCCCGGTCGGCCCTGAGGTCTCGGCCGAGGATGGTCTGCGCCGAAGAACCGAAGGTCGCGACAAAATAGAGCGCGGTTTCGGCCGGGGTCGAGCCCCGCTCGAACGGCCGGTCCATGAGGATCGATCCCGAACTCGACGGTACGAAGTCGTTGGCCTTGGAGAGGATCTCGCCTAAAAAGGAGGTCACGGCCAACTGAGACACTGCGAACGCCGAGTACCTGCGGCGATCGAGAAACGGCTCAAGATCTTCTATTGGAAGACTATAGACCCGCGGAGACTGCATCGAAACAGTGTATCACCAGAACCGATAAATTCTCACCGGTGGTCGGTATCGGTATCAGGCCCTTCGCATGAGGCGCTTGAGTCGTGATTCGAGATCCTCAACGGTGTGCGAGTGGTCCGCACGGCCCGGAGCAAAACGAACGGTTTCGAGATCGTGGCGAAGATCCTGCATCTCTTCATTCAACGCCGCGCCGCCACTTTTTGATCTGACATCGAGCCACCAGCGTTCGAGGGTGATCTGGAGTTCGCGCGCCCGGTCAGCCGGAGTCTGGTCCGACCGCCGCGGAGGCAGCGCGATCCTCGCCCGTCGAGTCATCGCCCAGGTCAGCAATGCACCCGCCCCCACACCGAGAACAAGAGCACCGACGATCCACACCCACGATGGATATCCAGCAGCGGTATCCGGTTGACCGGGCTCGACGGCTTCGACACCCCGGCTGTCCACCGGAACCGGAGTGACGACGGGGGTCGGCGTCGGCGGTGGAGCGCCGACCGTGAGGGTCAGAGGGCCGACGGTCTGGGTGGCGTAACGGCCCGTCGAGGGGTCGAAGACCGAAAGATCGACGCCTTCAAGTTCGACGGAACCGAAACCCCGGGGCACCACCGTCATCTGCCAGGTTCTCGAGCCGTGGATGCCGCTGCCGTCCACCTTCACTCGAGAATCCTCTTCAGGCGGATAGATTTCGCACTCGAGGTTGCTGGGAAACCGAGCCGGCGCTTCGACAAGCGGGAGATTGCCGCGACCCTCGAGTTTGACCGTCATGACGGCCGATTGGCCGTACTCGATCTCGGTCGGCTCGATGCTCGCGCTGTAACGAAGATCGCCGACCGCGCCGGAAAATCCACCCGGCGCCGGCGGGCGCGCCGCCACCTCGACGGTGCGCACCGGGGTCGATCGCTCGACGAGTTGGCCGGAATCAAAGAACCCCGATGACCGCACCCCGATGGCCGCCTCGACCGCCGGGATCTCGACCGAGCCGCTCTTGAGGGGGACCAGCACCGACTGCAGGACCCGGTAGCGGTAGAACCTGGTCCCGTCGATCTCGACGATCTCGGGCGTGACCTGTTCGGGGTTGTCCAGACGCTGGGCCCAGAAACCCGGGTAGGAAGGCGCCGTGCGCCAGTTGAAGTCATAGACCGAACTCACCGTCGAGTCGAGATAGACCGTTGCGACCACCGGCTGACCGACGGTCACGTTCCGCGCGCTGAGGTCGTGGCGGAGCACGACTTCGATCCGCGGTGGCGCGCGACGCGGGATGAGGTCGGCAAACGAATCACTCGTAAAGGGTGATCGCCTGCCACGTCTCGAAGGCGGGGCGACGCTTCCCTCGACGACCTCGGCGGTCACCGGATTCGCCCGCAGCTCTTTGTCCCCGGCGCGCGCGGTCACGGGTCCCACCGAGGCCGGTCCCGGCTGGCGGGCGCGCAGGACATAGCTGAACGTCTGCGACCGCGACGCCACACCGTTGACAAAACTGAACTCGGATCCGGTGGATGGGCCGCCGACGACCTCGAGGTTGTTGAGTTCGCCGAGTTGTGGGACCTGGAGGTCGGGGGGCGGCTCGGTGACTCGAATCGTCAGCTGCGCCAGATCATCGACGCCGAACCTCGTGGGTTGGAGGTGGACTTCGAGGCCGGGTTCGGAGGCGGCCGCCGGTGCAGCCGCGAGCGCCAGCATCCCCGACACCAGGATGCCGAGGACCAACCGAAGGCGATTCGTCACCAGTCCTTCTCCACGGTCGTTGCCTGCGGAGTGGGTGACTGCATGGCTTCGCGGGCCTCGGCTTCGGCTCGCTCGAGGGCCTGGAAGAGGGCCTCACTGTCGGAGGGAGTCGGAGTCGGGGCCGGCTGCTCCTGATTCTGCTGCTCCTGCTCTTGATCCTGCTCCTGTTCCTCTTCCTGCTCTTGTTCCTCTTCCTGTTGCTCTTCTTCCTGCTCTTGATCCTGGTTTTCCTGCTCTTGTTGTTGCTGTTCTTCGAGCAAGGCGAGGGCGAGTTCGTAGTTGCGCTTGGCCTCGAGATCGTCGGGATCGAGGAGCACCGCTTCCCGCAGCCACTTCACCGCGGCCTCGGCCTGCTGGTACTGCAGCGACGACGTGCCCGAGTTGTAGGCGGCGTTGGGAACACCACCGGCGTGGGCCTGCTCGAGGATCGGGATCGCCGCTTCGAGCTGGCCACCGGCGCCGAGGGCGGTGCCCAGGTCATAGAGCCTCTCGGGATTCTCGGGATCGAGTATCGCCGCACCTGCGAAGGACTCGGCTGCGTCTTCGACCTCTCCACCGAGCCACCGGGTGACCCCTTGACGAGCCATCCGCCGAGAACCACCGGGCACGATTTTCTGCCAGGTCGGCGGCTCGACAACCGGGGCGGGTTCATCCGCCGCGGTCGCAGGCGGAGCCGTCATGGGGGGCGGTTGGGGTTGCGGAACGGAGGCCGATTGGGGACCCTGTTGCGCTCCGACCGGAGCGGCGAAGAGCAGACCGATCATGGCCGCCGGCGCCGCGAGCCGGCGCCACGGCGAGAGCAGGAAACTCGCCACCAGGAACCCGGCTGAAAGCATGAGAAAGAGCGGGAACCGCTCGACCCTCTGCACGGTTCGGTTGGCCTCGGCTTCCCGGGTCCGGAGCTTGTCGACGATCCGGGCCAATTGACCGACGACATCGCGATCGGCGAGTTCGACGGAGGCGCCCTCCACCGCATCAGCGATGGCGGCGAGCACCTCAGGGTGGGCGCGGGTGATCACCGGTTGACCATTCTGGTCGCGCTTGTGGTGGATGGCGCCATCGGGGCCCTCGATCGGGATCGGGCCGCCTCGTTCGGTGCCGGCCGCCACGGTGAGGACGCCGATCCCCGACTCCTTGATCGCCGACACGGCGGCATCGACGTTGCCCTGGAGATTCTCGCCATCGGTCATCAGGACCACCACCCTCCCCTCCCCTTCGGGAGGCAGCAACTCGAGCGCGGCCGCCACCGCCCGCTCGATGTCGGACCCCGGTCTCGACACCATTCCGGGATAGATTCCCGAGAGGAACGCGGCGACCGCGTCGAGATCGGTGGTCAGGGGGACGAGCGGATAGGCCTCACCGGAGAAGACCACAACTCCGACTCTGTTGCCCTCGAGCAGCGGCAACAGCCTTTGAGCGGCCTCGATGCTCCGCGCCATCCGCGACGGCGGCACATCAGTCGCCAGCATCGAGGCCGAGACATCGAGGGCGAGGACGAGATCACGGGTCCGGACGCTTTCGTCGCCAGGGAGTTCGCCCCATTGGGGCCGCGCCAGGGCGATGATGATCATGGCGGCGGCGCCGCACCACAGCAGCATCCGCACCAACCCGGTGGCCGGCAGTCCGCCCATGACCCGGTCCCACACGGCGGGTGACGCGAGACCACGCTGCAGCCGAACCCGGGCCAGATGGCGGGCGATCACCACGGCGCCGACCACCGCCGGCAGCACCAGCAGGGCGAGCATACGGGACTCACCGAAGCTCACCACGGGGTCTTCCCTGCAACGGCCTCGAGGGCGGTTCCCAGGAGGAGAATCACCAGGGCGGCCATCGCCCACGGTTCGAAGCGCTCGCGATACCGCACCAGCTTGGTCGAGGTGAACTCGGTCTTTTCGAGGCCGTCGATGGCCTCGAAAACCTCTTCGAGCGCTTTTGCATCACGCGCTCTGAAGGAGCTTCCCCCGGTGATCCGCGCGAGTTCGGCCAGGAGCTCCGGGTTGATCTCCATCTCCATCTGCCGCACCTGTTGGCTCACCCTGCCGGTTCGCGGATCGCGGACGGGAACCGGGACCGGAACCATCCCGTTGCGACCGACGAGCACCGTGTGGACCGTGATGTCGAGCTCCGCCGCCATCTCGGCCGCGTTGACGGGATCGAGTTGGCCGGTGTTGTTGGAGCCGTCGGTGACGAGCACAACCACCTTTGAATCGGCCTCCGAATGCCTCAGGCGGGCCACTGCCGTCCCGAGCCCGAGGCCGATGGCGGTTCCATCCGGCAGGCTCCCCATCCGCACTTCGTCGAGCAGGTGCTGGGCGACCGCGTGATCGAGAGTCAGGGGGACCAGGGTCACGGCGGCGCCGGCAAAGACGACCAGGGCGAATCGGTCGTTGACCCTGCGGTCGAGGAACTTCCCGATGACCTCTTTCGCCACCCCGAGACGATCGGTGGGCTCGAAATCGAGGGCGGCCATGGATCCCGAGACATCCAACGCCACCACCAGGTCGACACCCTCGGCGCGCTCGAGCCGCCGCGACAGGACCTCCTGGGGCCGTGCGAGGGCCACCGCAAGCGGCGCCAACGCGAGGGCGGCGAGGACTCCGGCCAGCACGGTCCGCTCCGGAATTCGGCCGGCGCTTCCAAGGGCGGCTGCGACATCGGGGAACGGAAACCGCTGCAAGCGCCGACGAAGCAGCCACAGCGCCATCAAGACAACAGCTGCGGCGATCAGCCCGAGCCACCAAGGCGAAGCAATGCGCATCATGAGCCGGTCTCCGCGACAGCCGTCACTTGGTTCGCCTCATCGAGGTGCGCCTCGACCGATCGGGCGGCTTCGAGGGCGTGGGCGATCGCTCCGTGAAGCTCCTCGTCGGTGGTTGGGCGCCGGCCGAATCGAATGGCGTCCGCCACCTCCATCACCCTCTGGACGAGACGGCGGGAAATCTCCGGCCATCCCCGGTCGCGGGCGAGCAACCGCAACTCAAACGAGGTCATCTCCTGGGCGGGCTCACCGGTTCGTCGTTCGAGATAGTGCCGAAGACCGGCGGCGAGCCGATCACAGACCCCATCGGCGGGCTCGCGCCCGACCCGGGTTTCGAGTTCACCCGCCAGCGCTTCGAGCTCGGCCAGGGGCGGAAGCACCGCTCGCCCCGCCGCCGCAACGCGGCCACCTCTCCGCGACAACCAGGCGGCGCCGGCGATGAGCGGCAGCAAGACGCCGGCGATGGGCAGGACCCACTCCCAGGGGAAGCCGCGCACCCCGATGGGGTCGCGCAGCGGCGCCGGGGCCGGTTCCTCTTCGTCATCGGAGAGAACCGAGACAACCGAGACCGCCGGTGGATCGGCGCATTCGACCTCGACGGTCTCGTCATCGGCCGACCGCACCGACACCGTGATGGACGGCAATGTCTGCTCGCCGAGGGCCAGTGGCGCAAGGATGAGCCTCCACACCGGCGGCCGGGCGCCGGCGACGGGAGACGGTCCGTCGATCAATGCCCAGTCGCCATCCGGATCGAGGGCCACGGTCAACTCGCCCCACATCCAGCCGTCGCCGCCGCGGGCGGATGCCAGAATCTCGACTCGGTCGCCCACCCGCACCGATGTCGGCGAGACCTCGAGCTCGAGAGACGGGTCCTCGGCTGCCGCGGCCAGGGCCGAAACGGCGACCAGCCCGACGAGCAGAACACGAGCAATGCGATCAGTGGACACGTTTTTCTCGCTTTTCGAGCATCGCCCGAACCACCGGCAGATAGTCGGTGTCGGTGACGAGATCGACGGAATCAATGCCCGGCGGGACCCTGTCCGAAACCTCTTTCGGGCGGCCGCGAACCACTCCGGGACGGCCCGATTCAGCATCGATCACCGGCAGCCGCGCGCCCGGGATACCGGCTCGCGACAACTCGTCCGCGGCGCGGACGACCACGACCTCGTGACGGGCGGAGAGGGCCAAGAGCTCCCGCCGGGGGAGCGGGCAACTCCGGTCCACCACCGCAATCACGACCCCGCGCCGGTGGAGCAGACGGCCGGCGCCCCGGAGGGCATCGGCAAACGCGGTTCCCCTGCCGGAAGGCATCGCACCGAGCACTTCGCGCACCACCCGCAGGCCGTGCCGCCAACCGAGGCGCGGCGGGATCACCGCGCGGAGGGAGTCGTCAAACAGGATGGCGCCCACCCGATCACGGCGCGCCGCGGCGAGGGCGAAGAGACTCGAGACCTCGGCGATGAGATCGTGCACGGTCATGACCCCGGAACCGAAACGGGTGGAGGCCGAAAGATCCACGAGCAGCAGCATGGTGAGATCGCGCTCTTCCCGGTATCTCTTGACATGGAGATCGCCGGTGCGGGCGGTGACGTTCCAGTCGATGGTGCGGACATCGTCGCCATAGCGATACTCGCGAACCTCTTCGAACTCGAGACCCAGACCCCTGAAGGCGCTTTGGTACTGGCCCGCGAGACCGGCCTGCATGGACTGCCGGGCGCGGATCTCCAACCGGCGCACCTGGGCCCGCAGCTCGCTGCCGACCTCGTGCACCGGGTCCACCGGAATCGGACGTCCGAAATAGGCGGCCAGGCGTCGTTTCAAGGGACCTCCACCGCCAGCAGCATCCGGTCCACCACCTCTTCAACCGTCACACCTTCGGCCTCGGCCTCGTAGGTCAGCACGATGCGGTGGCGCAGAACCATGGGGGCGAGTTCCTTGACGTCCTCCGGGGTCACATACGAGCGGCCGCGCACCAGCGCGAAGGCGCGGGTGCCCAATGCGAGGGCAATGGAAGCGCGCGGCGAGGCCCCGAATCCGATGAGTGGGACGAGATCGCCGAGGCCGACCTCGGCAGGTTTGCGGGTGGCGGCAACGAGATTGACGATATAGCTTCGAATCCGCTCGTCGAGATAGACCTGGCGGACGACCGATTCCAGCTCCATCAGCGTGTCGAGATCGGTCACCCGCTTGGGTTTCGGAAAAGACTCGGCCAGGTGGTACTCGAGGACCCGACGTTCCTCCTCCGCCGATGGGTAATCGACCACCACCTTGAAAAGAAAGCGATCGAGCTGGGCCTCGGGCAGCGGATAGGTCCCTTCCTGCTCGATGGGGTTCTGTGTCGCCAGAACCACAAACGGCTCGGGAAGCGCATCGGTGGTTTCTCCGATGGTGACCTGCCGCTCCTCCATCGCCTCGAGAAGGGCGGACTGGACCTTGGCGGGCGCCCGGTTGATCTCGTCGGCGAGGACGAGATTGGCGAAGATCGGCCCCCGGTGGGGCACGAACTCCGAGGTCCGTGGATCGAAGACCTGAGTCCCGGTGACATCGGCGGGCAAGAGATCCGGTGTGAACTGAAGCCGCTGGAAGCTCCCTCCAACCACCGTCGCCAGGGTCCGCACCGTCAGGGTTTTGGCCAGACCCGGCACGCCCTCGAGGAGCACATGTCCTCGGCACATCAGAGCCGCAAGCAGCGATTCCACCAAACGGTCCTGGCCAACGATCACTTCCGAGACGGCGCGTTGCACCTCACCGAGGCGCGCGGCCGCACGATCCACCTGGTTGACGAGTTCTTGATTATCCATGTTCCCCCCGCAGGCCAATAGGCCTCGAAGAACAATAGGCAAGGATCATGCCTACCGGCAGACCTTGTTTTCAACCGCTCCGGGGCGTCGTTTCGGCCGATGGAGCGCCAGATCGGCATCACTGAGGGCAAAAACAGTAATAGAATTGGTTCGATGCCCGTCACCCACGTTGGCCGCTACGAAATAGAGAGGACGCTCGGCAGGGGCGCCATGGGTATCGTCTACCTCGCTCGCGATCCCCTCATCAACCGCAAGGTGGCGCTCAAGACCCTTCGGCTCGATGTCGATGTCGATGTCGCGGACGAGTTTCGCGAACGGTTTCTCCGCGAGGCGCAGGCCGCCGGTCGCCTCAACCACCCCGGCATCGTCACCATTCACGACGTCGGGGAGGACCGCTCGACCGGCGTTCTCTACATCGCCATGGAGTACATCGAGGGCCGAGACCTCAAACAGATCATGGCTTCCGGCCACCGCTTTCGCCCATCGGAGGCTGCCCGCATCGTCGCTGATGTCGCTCTTGCCCTGGACTACGCCCACCAGATGGGAGTCATCCACCGCGACATCAAACCGGGGAATCTGATCCTCACTCGTGACGGCAGCGCGCGGATCGCCGATTTCGGAATCGCACGAATGGAATCGTCGAACCTGACCACGGATGGTCAGTTCATCGGCACCCCGAGTTTCATGTCGCCGGAGCAGATCACCGCTCAGCCCATCGACGGACGGTCGGATCTCTTTTCCCTCGGCGTGGTGCTCTACACCCTTTTGACGGGTCAACGACCGTTCTCGGGTGAGACCATGCACCACGTCACCCGCAAGATCGTCGAGGCGCCGTCGCCGATTCCCTCCCTCGTCGACGACAGCGTTCCAGCGGCCTTCAACCCCATCGTCGTCAAGTGTCTGGACAAGGACCCCGACCGCCGCTTCCAAACCGGGACCGAGCTCGCCTCGGTCCTCGCCGCCCTCGCCCGCTCCCTGGTTCGCCGAGAACCCGGAGACGACCTCGGCACCGCTGTTCACTCGCCGGATCTCGATACCCGGACGGGAGAGAGGCTCCCCCCGGTTCGGTTGCCGGAGGCTCGGCCCGGAGGGTGGAGATCGCTCCTTCATGCCTGGTCTCGGCTTCGGGAGCGAATCGAACTGCCGGAGCCGTTGACCTGGGAGGTCGCCCGGACCTGGACCTGGACGATTATCGGGGCATGGACCCTGATCTGGATCGCGACCATCGGCTTTCTGACGACGCTGAAACCGGAGGGACCCTTCGCCGCGCCGTCGGCCGGCGCGACCCGCAATCTCAACCGCACCGCGCAGATGCTGTGGTCTGCCGGCGACGCCATGGCAGCCGGCGACCTCGAACGCGCCCGCGAGAATGTTCAATCGGCCCTGGACCAGGCCCCGGCCTCGCCCGCTGCGAGAGCCCTCGCCCGGGAGATCGAAACAGAAATCGAGCTGCAGAGAACGAGCTCGAAAACCCAGGCGCGAGTGGCGGAACTCGTGGCGGTGGGTCGGCAGGCCTACCGAGCCGGAAACTACGCCGCCGCCGTCGGTCACTTCAAAGAGGCCCTCGAGCTCGACCCGCAGAGTGAGCTCGCCGCAGACTACCTCGGGCTCGCCGAAGACCGGTCGCGGCAGGCCCGTCGCCAGCGTTCCACCTCGGCGCCCTCTCGCGTCGCCTCACCGGAACTGATCCTCTCCGCCGCCGCTCCGCCGGTCGCGAGGCAGGCCCCCGGTAACGCCCGAATCACGGTCTACTACGACTGCCCCATCAACGCCGGATCGGTGACGATCGCGGTCGATGGCGTAACCCTCGCCGACATCCCCTTCGACCACACGAAAAAGGGCTTTCTCGGTCTCAAGACGGATGGCAGCGGAATCGTCAAGAGGGTGCTTCTCGCGCCATCGGGGGCGCGAACGGTGGCCGTCACGATCACCGACCAGAAACGTGGTCTCATCGCCTCGAAGACCTTCAGCGAGACCCTGCCGAAAGACTCGGAGTGGACGCTCAAAATCGACCAACCGAAGAGTTCCAGCGATGCGTCTCTCTTCCTCGTCCGAACAAGCCGGTGAGCCTTGGCGATGAGGCAGCTCCAGCTTTTGACCTCGTGGGGAAATCTGCGGCTGGTCGGCGGATCTCGTGCCGGCGAGAGCACCCTCATTCTCCTGCCGCAGCTCCACCTCGCCCTCGATGCGGGCCGGGCCCACCGCGCCCTGCCCCCCATGCGAACGGTCGTCCTCAGTCACGGTCATCTCGATCATCTCGGAGGGCTCGGATACTGGGCTTCTCAGCGCTATCTCAGCTCGATGCCGCCGGCGACGGTGATCGTTCCCGAGCCCATCGTCGAGGAGATCCGCTCGCTCCTCGCGAACTTCGCCCGCCTCGAGGGCGGTGAGCCCTATCAGGTCACGGTGATCCCGGCCGCCGACGGCACCCGCCATGCGCTCCGCCGCGACATGGATCTCGTCTTCTTCCCCACCGATCACTGGGTTCCCACCCTCGGCACCCGGATCATCTGGCGGAAGCGGCGCCTCCGAACTGATTTTGCTCATCTGCCCGAGCCCGAGATCGCCCGGCGACGGCTCGCCGGCGAAGAGGTCACCGAAGAGGTGACCAGGGAGATCCTGAGCTACTGCGCCGACTCGGGACCGGGTCTCCTCGAAACACGACCCGAGCTCTTCGACGCCGAGATCGTGCTGGTGGAATGCTCATTCTTCAAACCCGCCGACCGGGATCGGGCCGCCCGCTACGGCCACACCCATCTCGCCGATCTCCAACCCCATCTCGACCGATTCAAGTGCCGGCACCTCGTGCTCATTCACGCCTCCCGGCGGCACCGGCTCGGCGAGGTCGAGGCCTTTCTCGACACCGAGGTGCGGCCGCGCTTTGCAGGCACACTGCATCACCTCAATGTCGAGTGGGAGTAGCGAGCAGCTCAGATTACGCGATTAGGAATGCTGAATTCATGCAATTTCCATCGCTGGATCGCACAGATTGGTGCGATGGCAGTCGAGCCATTCATAATTCAAACATGCTCATACTTTTCGAGCTTTGCTCGTTGAGCGTACCGGCTACGGCGAGAGCGAGTTCGTCGGGTCGGATGTGGTTGCGGGTGGCCTCGACCACTTCGTCGCGCGTTGTCGCGAGGAACCGTCTTGGGAGCTCGTCGAGGCGAGAGACGTCCTCTCCGGCGGTGAGCGCCGCGACGAGCTCTCTCGCGATCCCGGCGTTGGTCGCCAGACCGACCTGGTAGGCGCCGGCCTGAGCCTGGCGCTCGTCTTCGAGCTCGGCCTCGGTGGGTCCATCGGCGACATAGGTGGTCACGACCTCGCGGCAGAGATCGACCGCCCGCGTCAAATTGTCGGCCGCGACGCTGCAGCTCACGGCCCACGGGCCCGGGATCCCCAGCGTCCCGAAAAACCGGCTGTAGACGCTGTAGGACAGACCCTCGCCATCGCGGATCGCGACACCGAGCCGGAGGTCAGGGCGGATTGTCCGAGACAGGAGTTGGCAAGAACGGCAGCCGCGAAATCGGGATCGCCCCGCAGCAGCCGTCCGGTGTGGCCGAGGAAGAAATCGAGATTCGGACGATCGGGTATCTCGATGTGCGTCGACGCCGCTTCTCCGGCGCCACCCGCCGGCGCATCGACAGGCGGTTTCGACCCTCCCAGCCATCCCGTCAACGGGCGCGACAGAGCTGCGCCAACCGCATCGGCATCGACATTTCCGACCACCGCGATCACCATCGACTCCGGCCCGTAGGCACGGGCGTGAAAAGCCTCGAGATCGTCTCGGGTGAGCTTTTCGAGCTCGGCCACTCGATCCTCCACCGGTCGCTTGTGCAAGGGATGCCCCATGGGATACAGGCTCCGGGTGAGCGCGGAATAGGCCATCGCCGAGGTGCTCTCGCGTTCCCTGACCAGGGCGCCCAGGATCCGCTGACGCAGGCGATCGAGTTCATCCGCGGGAAAGACCGGAAATCTCAGGATGTCGACGAGCAACACCGCCAATCGATCGAGCTCCTCCGCCAGACCCTGGGCCGAGAACGACACCACCGTGGGCGAGTTGCCCATGGCCCGGACCCCGAGCTGCAGACCGTGATCCTCGAGCTCGGTGGCGAGGGCGAGGCGGTCGCGACTCGTGGTTCCCCGGTCGAGCATGGCTGCGGTCATGCTCGGAACGGTGAACCGGCCGTCGGTGGCCGCGTCGAGACCGGCGCCGATGGTCCCGGCGATGGTGACCGTCGGGGCGTGGGGATTGGACAGCACCGCCAAACGGGCGCCACCCGAGAGATCGCGGACATCGACACGGTCGGCGAACGGACGACGGAGATAACAGGGCCGGGGAGCGGGGCCCGACCCGATGCGGCTCCGTTGCCCCCTTGCGGGAACAAACCACCCGGCGGTGAGGTTCGTGTCGCCGGAGATAGTCCTCTGGCCACCCGGCCGACATCCTCGGCTCCCACGGCCGAGACGGCTTCGAGCTCGTTCGGGAACCGCCGCCAGTCACCCATCGCCACCGCTTCGGTCAGGCGCGCTCATGATCTGCGCCGGCGACTCCCGGTGGAAGGCGAGATCGGTCCGGGTCTGGATCAATGCCCGCGCGAGTTCATCCTCGGACAGCGGGGTTTCGGCCAAGGACGCGATTTCGTCGCGGATCTCGGCTTCGACGGAGCCGTGGTCGACCCCGGGGGCGAGCGTGGCAAAGACCTGGAGCACGCCGGGATCGTGGAGTTCGAAGGTGAAGGCGTGGACACCGAGACAGCGGTTGGTTTCCACCAGCCGCTGATACAGCCGCGACGTCACGCCGTCACTGAGGGCCTGGGTGAGAACGTTGAGGGCCGGCACATCCGGGTGCAGCCCCTCGGGGATGTGCCAGGTCAAGGCAAGGCTGCCGAGCTCGCCCGTCCGCTCGATGACGAAGCGTCGCTCACCCCGCTGCCGTCCTTCCCGGATCGCGAGATCCGGGATGGACGCCGGCGCGGGCGCAATCGCGCCGAATCCACGTTCGACTTCGACCAGAGCCGACTCTTCGTCGAGATCGCCGACGACGATGACCGTCGCGTTGTCCGGGTGGTAGTAGGTGTCGTAGAACCGGCGCAGCACCTGGGCTGACATCCGTTCGACATCGCCTCGCCAACCGATGGTCGGGTGGTGGTACGGGTGCTCGATGAAGGCGTGGGCGAAGGACGATTTCATGAGCAGGTCAACGGGCTCGTTCTCGCCCGTGTCGAGCTCGTTGAGCACGACCGTCCGCTCGCTCTCGAGATCTTCCGGGCGGATCAGCGCCCGCCGCATCCGATCAGATTCGATCGCCACCGCAACCGGCAACCGCTCCACCGGCAGGACCTCGTAGTAGGTCGTGCGGTCGAGCCACGTGGTGGCGTTGAACGAGGCGCCCACCCGGTGCAGGGTGCGGGCGATCTCGGTCCCGCGCTCTGCGTTGAAGCTCTCCGACCCCTTGAACATGAGGTGTTCGAGCATGTGGGTGGCGCCGGTGTGGCCCGCCACCTCGTGGCGGGATCCGACCCGATAGACCACCGAGAATCCGACGACCGGGGCCACCGGGGTTGGAACCGTCAAGACCGTGAGCCCGTTTCCCCGGTGCCGCCACTCGCTGATGGTTTCGAATCTGTCCGCAAGCGTGAAATCGTGCATACTCCCCCGTCAGTTTCTGGAACCGTCACCGGGTCCGGGCCATTCCAGATCCTGCAAGGGTATCGAATCCCAGCGCCCGATCAGCCCTGGACTCACCCCGCTGACGACAAAATCGATGGACATCGTCAACGGCGCCATGAAGCCGGTGGGAAGTACGGGCTAGAACTCGAGGGATTCGCAAGGCGAATCCCGGAGGAGCTTGCGCCGGAGAGACCCTCGGCAGAAACCCCACCCGCAACCCCATGGCTCTCACCGAGGGGCTATTCGGTGCAAGCTCCTAGAACTCGAGCGAGTCCACAATCTCGTTGGAGTCCTCCTGATCGAGGACCTCGAGGGTGAGTCCCTCGATCCGGTCGATCGGAGTGGGTGGATCCTGGAGCCCTTCGAAGCGGAGCTCGCCCCCATTCGGCACGTCGCAGCGGTTGACGATGCCGAGTCGCCGGCTCTCGCCGCCGGTCTGATATCTCACCTCGACGGCGAACTCACCGGCGCAGCCCTCGGGCTCGGCGCACTTTAAAACGACAAGCCACGAGGTGTGGGTCGAACGGGTGGATCCGACGACCTCCGGCTCGACGACCTCGAGATCGGGAGAGGTGATGGAGACATCGTTGAATCGGAACCGGACCGGCTCACCGTCTTCGGGAATCAACCGCGACGGCTCGTGTTTCGGACGGTTCACCAACCACACCGCGGCCGCCAGGGCGACCACGACCGCAACGACGATCAGCAGACCGCGGGAGTCACGCACGGCTCTTTTCCTCGACCTCGGCTCGTTCGATCAGAGTTCCCCGGAAGTGTCGCGGGTCTCCACACCACCGACTCCGCCCCGATCGAAGGGCAGGGCGCTGGGGTGGGGGGCGGTCCGGTTGTACTCGGGCTCGAGCCGTGACTCGGTCTTCATCCAAACCACGTTGACCTGAAGCCGGGGGGCCCAGCCCTCGCCCGCCGATTCGGGGGTCGAGAAAATATGGCTGAAGCTCGCCTTTTCGTCCGGGCCGAGAATGCCGCTCACGCCGACCGACGCCGTCCACGGATCTCCATCCGGGACGGCGGCCTCGAGGTTGGCGCGGACATCGAGCACCGCCTCCGGGGTCCGGTTGATGACCTCGCCCCGGACCTCCCACTGACCGCCCTCGAGGGGGGAGACCGAGACGTTGTTGAGCAGGACGTTGCCGCCCTGTTCGAAACCCTCGGGCACGCCACCGTCGGCCTCGACGGGCTCCTCCTCGTCCTCGGGCCCGGCGATGCCGCTGCCGCGGACGTGTTTGACGTTCTGATCGGTGATGGCCAGGCCTCCGCTCGGAGCCCCAGGCTCTTCCCCCGCCGCGAGAAGAGACCCGGAGTTCCCCAGGGTGGCCGTCGCCTTCTCAACCGGCTCGGGTCGATCGCCCTCGATGGCGGCTTCCGCCCGCCGCAGCGAATCGAGATCGATATCGGCGATATCGTAGGCAACCTTGCCGCCGTTCGGCATCTCGAGCATGACATACGAACCGGTGACTGTATAGCTGGCGGCTTCGACCACCGAACCATCGCGGAACGGGATCTCCATGGCCGCGCACGGTCCGACCACCAGGATCAGGACAACGGTCATCACGAGTTTTCGCACGAGTTACTCCTGTCTCCAGTTGGTCGTGGACGTGAGCGCAGCGTGGTCAAAGGTCTTGGGGAGAAGGACCGGTGGAGTGCCGGGGCCGGTGCCGCCGGTTCCGGTCGCGACGATTTCCGTGCGGTTGCCGATGGTGTAGGTCGTGATCCCCGTGAGGATGTCGTTGACCTCGGTGTACTCACCGAGCCCGCAGGTCATCCCGATGTCATAGAGACGACCAATACCGGAGGCTTTGCAGACCGGCGCCTCGGCGCCGCCGCCACCGCCACCACCGCCACCACCACCGCCGCCACCGCCACCGCCACCACCGCCACCGCCACCGCCGCTGGGTGTACAGAGATCGGGTGGGTTGACTGCGGCCAGGGTGTCACCGGGCTCGAAGCTGGTGAAGAAGACATGGCCGGCAAAGACCGTGGCCTCGAAATTGACCTTCTCATCCTCGCGCAGGCTCAGGGCCCAGCCCTTGCTCGGCGGCGCGAAGGCCGAGACGGTGCAAAGGTTGGAGCCGGGCTCGGGGGTGAAACTGTTGGTCAGATCGGTGTAGTCGCGCGCAACCAGATCGGTCAGATCGTACGCCGGGTAGGTTGTCGAGTCGTTGTTGAGGTCGTCGATGACCGCATAGAACTTGTTGAAGGTGTCGGCGGTCTCGTCGCCGAGGTTGGCCCGGTCGCCGGCGCCCATGACCAGGGCGAAGGTGTAGCCGGCGCCGTCGAAGACCACCGGCACCACGGTCGGCGCGACAAAGAACTGCTGCCGCTGAAGTCGTGCGACCGGGTCGGTCAGATCCACCGGAACGCTGAAGATCCGGCGCAGGGTTCCGGCATCGGCGCCGGTGGCGGTGCGATCAGGAACGGCGACGGGTACTGCAGCCGCCACATGGTGCCGTTGGTGTCGCCGAAATAGACCCGGTCGTGGAAACCGTCGCTGTCCGAGTCGAGGATGGTCGGGCTGCCGGGAACCGAGACACCGATGTTCTCCTTGAGCAGGGTGGCGCCGGTCTCGATATCGATCCCATAGAAGTAGTTGCCGGTGAGGTCGCTCTCGGTGGCGTCCCAGCCGCCACCGAAGAAGGCGACAAAGACATCTTTAGGAGCCACGTTGCCGAGCGCGTCCTCGAAGTAGATCCCGATCCGGGCGATGGCCGGTTTCGACCACGTCCACCCGAGATCGTAATAGGGCGGGCACTGGGCTCCCGAGAACCCTGCCGCGGCGCAGCCGCCGTCGTCGTCGTTGGGCACTCCGGTGGAGGAATCGACATCGTGGAACTCCCACAACAGATGGGGGTATTCCGCGTCGCAACCGGAAGCGGTGCCATCGAGGCAACCCGGGAAGGTGCTCACCGTGGGGATGTAGCTGCTCGCCGCCTGAATCGGATCGGGGGTCGTGATGTCGAGGGCGAGCACGCCGCGGCCGCCGCGGCGCATGGTGCTCAGGGCGACGGTGCGCCACTCCTTGTTGGTGTCGCCGTCGTGGTCGATAAAGACATCCGCAACCGAAATCTGTCCATCGACGGTGTAGAGATGCTCGGTGCCGTAGGTCAGGCGGTGGAGACGACCGGTGACTGCCTCGGGCACCCAGGCGAACATCTCCTGGCCGGTGCCGAGGTCGTGCCGGTCGTCGTAGTTGGTTGTATCGCGGTCGTAGAAGCCGCCGTCAAAGGCGTGGAGCTGACCGTCATTGGCGCCGGCCAGGACGATCCTTCGGCGGTATTTCTGTTTGCTGTGGTAGGTCAGATAGTCATGCGCCGGACCGAGGCCATAGTCGGAAAAGTACATGAAGTTGTTGGGCGGTCCGACGATCACCGGCTGCGAGTGGTAGATGTCGCCCAGGGCATGGGTGCCGAGAGGCCGGGGTGGGTTCTGCGGCGGAGTTGCCAGAGCCATTGCGCCCGGATTGGCGTAGATGTCGCGGACGAAGTTCACCACTTCCACCGCCTGGAGATCCGAAGCGCCGCCCGAAATATCGAGCAGGGTCTTGAAATCGGTCCGCAGCGCCGCGTTGGAAAAGACCTGGTCGAGGCCGTAGCGCTGCCACGTCCCGCTGACGTCCGACCCCATGAAGACATTGCGGGTGGAGCTCGTGATCTGATCCTCGAGGATGGCGTTGGCGCCGGCCGGGACACCGCCGAGCGTCCACGCCGCCTGACTCGCGTCGATAAAGCACTCGCTCGTCATCGGCAGGGTCGTCCGGCTCTGGTTGAAGGCAAAAGCGAGGAGATCGCCATCCCAGATACTCTGCTGGTTTCGCGGCACAAAATGCGGGAAAACGGTGAGGAAATCGTCTTCGTTCGAGAGCTGACCGGCGGCGCTCGGCGGCGGTGGTGAGACCACGAAGGGGATGAACGAGCGGTCGGTTTCCTGCATGTCGTCGAGGACGTCGTAGAGGACATCGACGAGCTGGCCGGCGTTGGTGGCCGAGAAGAAGCGGCCGCCGGTGATGTCGGCGACGCACTCCAGCGGCGACGTGATGCTGGGATCGAAGTCCTCGGAGAAACCGACGGTGTAGACCGCAACCGGATCGATGCCGGAGTAGCCGAAGGCCGACGGATCGGCGAACTTCTCGGCCGGGCCGCCGCTGCCGCAGGCCCAATCGGGAACCGGGGAGGTTGGTCGCAGCTGCCGAAGGGCCTCGACGCAGCAACCCTCCTCACCGTCGGTGATGAAGATGACGTACCACAGACGGCAGTCGGCGAGCGGGTCGTCGCTGTAGTCGCCGACGGTCCGCTGGTTGACATACCACTCGAAGGCGTCGTCGAGGGACGGTTTGATGGGCGTCGCGCCGCGGGTCGGTAACGGGAGGGGGTTGTAGGCGGGGTTGGCGACACCGGCGATATCGCGTCGTTCGTCGAAGTCGTCGACAAAGCTCATGGTCGGCGTCGCCGTGCTGTCATAGACCAGCTTGACCGAAGACGACATGGGTTCGAGATAGGCCAGAAGCTCGGCGACGTTGGTGGCGCCGGTGTCCCACGGCGGCAGATCGACGATGGGTTTCTCGACATTGGTGTGGAGCACGGTCCAGCCGCCGCACGCGTCTCGGGTGGCGTTGGCTGCCGTCGATGTTGATCACCGAGGTGGGCTGGGTCTTGGCGGTGACGTCGATGAGCTTCTGGTTGACAAAGAGACCGCCATAGACGTAGTCGATGAGGGCTCCGGTGTAGAGGAACTTCAGATCGAGCTCCTCGACCGCATCGGCTGAAGGTGTCGTCCCAGTTCGAAGGCCAGGCGTCGCAGAGATCGGAACAGTAGTAGTCCCAGGTCCCGGCGACGAGGTTGTCGAAGCGCGAAACACCGAGGGTGACGGTGTCGGTTCCACCGGCGAAGGGACCGACGAAGCCGGGCACCAGCAGCGCATCGGTGGGATCGACCCATTCGAAGGCGGTGCACCACTCTATGGGGGTGCTGCAGGTCGCGTAGGTCTCGGGAGAGCATGTCGTCGTCCCGCCGAAACACTGGGTCACCGCGCAATCGGTGGCGCCGCAGTTGATCCGCGCGACCTGGATTCTGAGGGTGCCGCAGAAGAACTCGAGCCGAAGGCGATAGCAACCGTCGTTGTAGACCGACAGGAGATCGTTGCCCCCGTTGAGTTCGAGATCACCTGAATCGAGCTCGAGATCGTACTCGGATTCGCGCTTCACGATGTGCCAGCGGGCGCGTTTGCCGTCATTGACGGCCTCGAACTGGGTCGGCAGCTCATCGATATAGAAGAGATAGCCGCTCTCGACCTTGGTCAGCCCGGCGACCGGGTGACCGCCCCAGACGACACCGACCGCGGCGTTGGCGTCGGCCGAGAAGTCGAATTCGAAGCGGAAGTTGTCCCAGTCCGTCGGAAGATAGCTGCCGTTGCCGGGGACGCTCTGGTCAACGACAAAGACCGCCGAGTTCCCCACCGGGGAGATCGGCGGAGGGACGGTTGATGGAGGGCGACTGTCTGCCGGCCAAACCCGAATCCTGGATCAGGTGAGTCCCCCAGAACCCGCCGCCACAGGCGACAAGGTCCGTGGACGAACCGAGCGGCGGGATCGGCGGCCCGGGCACCTGCGTCCAGATGTACTGCGAGATCCCGACCGGCAGACTGCCTCCGCTTGCCGAGCCGACATCCTCGGCATAGGTCTGCCGCGGCGGGTTGAGCGGAAAGATCTCCGACACCTGGGCAGCGACCGGCGAAACCGTCAGGAGGACGACTCCGACGACGGCGAGGACCGGACCGAGGGTCGTGATGGACGGGAGCGGCTGCTTATGTGTTCTCATGCTGTCTCTCCCCTCGACCTACAGATCGTCCGTCGGCGTCGGCGTCCGCGTGGGGGTGTTGGTCGGCGTATGCGTCGGTGTAAAGGTGGCCGTGAAGGTCGGCGTGTTGGTCGGCGTGAAGGTCGGCGTGTTCGTCGGCGTGAACGTCGGCGTGTTCGACGGCGTGAAGGTCGCAGTGAACGTCGGCGTCTTCGTCGGCGTGTTCGTCGCCGTGTTCGTCGGCGTGTTCGTCGGCGTGTTCGACGGCGTGAAGGTGTTGGTCCGCGTCGGCGTGTTCGACGGCGTGAAGGTGTTGGTCCTCGTCGGCGTGTTCGTCGGCGTGAAGGTGTTGGTCCGCGTCGGCGTGTTCGTCGGCGTGTTGATGATCGTAAGGTGTTCGTCCTCGTCGGCGTGTTCGACGGCGTGAAGGTCGGCGTGATCGTCGGCGTGTTCGACGGCGTGAAGGTCGGCGTGATCGTCGGCGTGTTCTGACGGCGTGACCGTGTTGGTCGGGGTGTTCGTGATCGTCGGCGTGTTGGTGATCGTCGGCGTGTTCGTGATCGTCGGCGTGTTGGTCGGGGTCGGGGTGCTGCCGCCGGTGTACGAAGCGCAGATATCGTTGCAGACCCTGTTGGCCGGGTCGTCGAACTCGATGTCGACGCAGACCTGGTACGAGCCGAAGAAGTCCTGCTGGCCCGGTCCGTCGAGATCGACCGACCAATACCGCGCCGTGGCCGTCGGGATCACCGCATTGGCGGCGCTCCACCCGACGTCGCCGCGGAAGTACTCGCAGGGCGAGGACCAGCACCGCGGGTTGACGTTGTTCCCGGACCAGTAGAAGTTCGCTGCGTTGTTGGAGGCGAAGAAGTCGACGTTGGTCGTCGGATCGGGCTGGAACCAGTCGAATCGGGTGCGGATGATCTCGGCGTTGTAGAGCGGCGAGTCGTTGTGGAGGAGGCCGCGCATGTACCAGCTGTAGGGCGCCAGCGAGTCGAAGTAGACGTCGCTGCAGTCCGCCGGCACCGCGGTCGGGGTCGGGGTGATGGTCGGAGTCGGGGTCGGCGCGGCCCGGTTGACGGTTCTCTGAAGGGGGGGCAGGTCAGGCCGTATGCCGGATACTCGAACTCGAAGGTGACGGTGGTCGTGCCTGCGATGTACACGACCTCCCAGGCCATCCCACCGAGTGGTGAACATGGTCCCCTGGCCTGGGTTGAACGGAACATCAACGGTTGCGGTGCTGTCCGGGTCGAAGTCATTACCGGGGTAATAGGTTGTGATGGAGTTAAAATTCATGAAGTTCAGGTACTGCGCCGGATCATAAAGATCCTCCCACGCAATCACGGTGCTCTTGTGCATCAACTGGTGGAGGGAGTTGTTGTTCCGGACGACGTCGATCCGTACGCGGTTGTTGTCGAGATAGTAGAGATTACCGACCTCGATGTCCGAGCACTGCGGCGGCAGCGGGGTCGGCGTATTCGTCGGCGTGAAGGTCGGCGTGTAGGTCGGCGTGTCGGTCGGCGTGAAGGTCGGAGTCGGGGTTGCCGGCAGGGCGCAGAGGCGCGACTTGCGCTCCTCCACCATGTTGACCCGCATGAGCCAGTCAAAGTTCTCATCGCCGTCGTAGTCGGCGTCGTCCGCGGTCGCTCCGAGATCATAGTTCTCGGCAAAGGGGTTTGGATCGGTGATCGTCCAGTTGCCCGACATGTTGCCCGCGGTGTCTTCGCCGATGGGGTGGTTGGCCGCGCCCGCGGCGGTGGTCGGGACCTCGAGGTGGGCCCGACGGACCCACTGGGTGACGGTTCTCGAGGGGACGTCGAGGACGCTCCAACTCGAGCGGCAGCCGTTGTCGGTGCCGCCGGCGTCGGGGGCGGTCAGGGGGTCGCAGTTGATAAAGCTCGATGTCCAGGTGTGGGGCACGGTGGCGCCCAGGCTGTCGAGGGAGGTGAAGAAGGGGAAAACCCTGAGGCCGCAGTCTTTTCCGTGTGCCGTCGATATCATCGGTCTCGCAGTTGCGCATGAAATAGATCGGCAGGAGGGCGTACGGGTTTTCGGGGTGGATCTCCGGCGCCGGAATCGGCCCGTAGCGCTCGTGCGGAGGGACATAGTTGGCGCCGGCGGGGTCGGGGTCGAAGTAGGGGTCGTAGCCGAAGAGCATGCTCCGCGACATGTCCGCCGGGTTGGCCGTCGGCGGCGAAGCCGTCGACCCGTTGTAGGTCTTTTCCGCCCAGCCGACGCGGTAGGCATATCCCTCTTCGAGGAAACCGAAACGGTCGGATGCCGTCGCCTGATAGGTCCAGTGCAGCGCCGGATAGGAGTTGACGATGTCCCCCGTCGCGATATCCGTGGGCCGTTCATACTGATACCCGGCGAGGGCGAAGTTGGCATCGGTGACGCTCTGGAGGAAGTTCCGCAGCACCGCCTTGGCGATGCCCATGCGCGAGCGCGGGTCGTCGCCGGCACCCGGCAACATGCCCATGTTCGGGTGGTCCGGGGGCTGTCCCAAGGCGAGCTCGGGAGCCACCTCGGAGGTCCCCATCATGGAGGTCGAGGTGTCGAGGAGGATGAGAATGTTGGGCTTCGCCGCGCGTTCGCGGAGGAAGTCCCGGTCGTCGGCTGAAGCCGTCGCCGCGACGAGCGCCACGATGGCGACCGCGATCATGAGGCTCGTGGTTGTTCGATTTTTCATCTCTGCCCCCTCAGACCCGAAATCAGCCATCCCGCGGGATGAGATGCGCCGGAACACCGGGTGTCGGCGCATCCATGTTGCGGACCCAGACCGCATGATGTGTGAAGCATGTTCGCAGGCTCCCAAACGCGAGATGTCGGCGCAGATCGCAGGTAAGAATTGCTCATGATTGACCCTAGAAACAGTCGATTGCCGGGAACAGGTTCTCTTCCTTGATGGGCTGGATCGTCAGATCCTGGGTGATGACCGCCTGGGTCAGCCCGACGAGAAGACCGGCGTCTCGGGTCGCCGTGCTGCGGAAGAAGACGTGCCGGGCCTTCCAGTCGATACCGTAGAACTCACCGTCTTCGGGATTGAACGCAAAAGACGGCACCTGGAGTTCACAGACATCGCTCACCGTGACGGTGTATTGACCGTTCAGCATCCCGGGAAGGCCGGTATCGTCGGCCAGGATGAAGGTCCCCATGCCGACAACGCCGTTCGCCAGGGTGGCGATCTCCGCCTGGGCGCCGGCGTCGGCCGCGTAGAGCGCCCGGACGACCCAGCGGTCGGTCCCCGCGGCCTGCATGCCGAGAGAGGTCTGAAGAAGCAGCCCGAGACCGAGGAACGCGAGAATGAGGGAGACCATGATGGCGATGATGATCGCCGCGCCCCGCTCGCGGTCGGACCCGATTTCGACGGTCGAGTTTCTGGTGTCGTGATCCATCTTGATCCTCATCACAGGAAATTTCTCAGCGCGACCGCGACTTCCATCCGGCGCCACTTGGCGTGACGCGGCCCGGAGGAGCCCGGGGCGGGCGCCGTCATGTTGCCGGCGCCGGCGAAGGTTCGGGCCGGTTCGGTCCAATCCGGCACTTCGAACGGAGTCCGCCCGAGCACCGTCAACCGCATGGCCACCGCTCCGTTGCCCTGGAGGGCCTCGGCGAGAGTCGGAGACGCATCCCACTCGGAGACCGGGTTGAGGAAGGAATCGCCGTCGGCATCGATTCCGAGTTCGACCTGGAGGTTGCCGATGTTGACCGCGACCGGCTGCGGGCCGTTGCCCGACGTAACATCCCGCTGTGCCAGCCGGCGCAGCACCATGTTGTTGTCGACATAGTAGGCGTAGGCCTCGAGGATTCCCGCCCGCGATCGGCCGGGAAATGCGGGGTCGCCCGCAACGATCGCCGCACCGTCCAAATTGAGCCCGTCCCAGGCGGCGGCGGCGGCGTAGGTCAGAAGGATCTGGCGGTTGGGCGCAGTGCCGGTCACACCGGTGCTGGCTGTGATTTCGGCGACCATGTACATCCCGTTGGTCCACAACCCGGGTGCGACCTGGAGAGGACCCTCGCTGCTCGAGATGATGAGGCCGCGGTCGACGAAGACATTGGCAATGCTGGCGTAGGCGCTGAGATCGTTGATCAGGCGCGGTGTCGTCGTCACATCCGAGTGCTCACGGATCCTGACGGTTTTCGAGGAGCTGTTCACATCCGGCCCACTCGGCGTCTCACCGATGAAGAAGGGCGCGACATCGAAGAAACCACGCAGGACCAGGACATCGCTGCCGGGCATGTTGTCGAGGTTCGTGCCGAAGATGGCGAAGTTGGTGGCGACGTTATCGTGGACCTCGCCCGCCACCCAGGCGTTGCCGCCGGCGCCGCCGCGGGCGAAGGGCATGATCGTTCCGCCCATCATCCGGGCGGTTCGCATGAGGTGGTAGGTGGCGTAGCGGACGTTCTCCTGGGTGTCGGAGAGGGCCGCCTCGAGCTTCGAGACCTTGGTCGAGTTGTCGAGCAGATTCAAAAGACCGACCATCAGGATGACAAAAATCGCGATGGCCACCAACATCTCGATGAGGGTGAAACCGGAATCAGCGGGGCGACGGTTCATGGGTTTCATCATCACCCCGCAGTCTTCAAAGCGCTGACAACGAGTTCGCGGCGGCCCTGGAGATTCTGGGCCGTCGAGCGAAGCCTGACGGTGATCCGCTTGACGTTTCCAGGGATACCGCCGGTTGGCGTCGTCCAGACTCCGAGGTCGTTCCAGCTGTTGATACTGAAGTCGGTGATGGCGTAGGTGGCGGTGAAGTTGAGGTTGGAGTAGGCGGCGCCCTGCGGCACCCAGAGCGTGCCTGTCGTCGCCACCAGGGTGGGGTCGTCGAACGGGCGGGCGCGGAGTTCCTCGAGTACGAACCGGGCCTGCGACGCGAGTCGGGCGTAGTCATAACCCGAGGCGTTGACCACCATGGCGTGCGAGAACATCCCGGCGACGCCGAGGGCGACGATGGCCAGGATGAGCAGCGCCATCAGCACCTCGATCAGGGTGAAGCCGTCGTCAGAAGGAGGGATGCGCTTGATCAACATCAGTAGTACTCCCAATGGGCGAAGTTCGTGTCAAAGGCGCTCGCGCTCGGGTTCCACATCAGGGTTCGGACCGTGCCGGCGCCCCCGAAGACCGAAATCTCGAAGGTGTTCCACTTCCTGGCGTCTTGCCAGATGAAGTACTCGAATGCGCCCTCGCCGATCCCGACCTGGGTTGCCGCCTTGACCCGGGCCATGCCGTTGGGGAGAAAGACATACCCACGAGCGGTTCCGCCGCCGGCGGCGTTGAGCACATACATCTGCTTTTGCGGATCGCTGCTTTCCTCGAAGCTCCAGTCGTCGACGTTGCGGATCTGCCAGTTGCCGACAACTTCGTCACCCGCATCCTCGATCTCGTTCGCGTTGGCGTCGATCCACGCCCGGAACTCGGTGAGGTGCTGACGGGTGTCGTCGTGGAGAATCCTCAGGCAGACGTTGTTCCCGCGCTTGATGGCGTTGATGCGGGACACCGCGACAGCCTGCTGGAAGGTACGCACCACATCGAGCATCCTCGCGCGCATCTGTGAACGTCGCAAAGTCGGAATGGTGGCAGCGGCGATGACGCCGATGATCGCGACCACGACCAACGCCTCCACGAGGGTGTAACCCGCTTGACGGCCATCTCGTCGTCGCTTCATGCATCCTCCTCGGACCTCATCGGCACATTGCATCATCTCTAGCATGCGAGCCTTCCAGTCAAGGGTCAAGGGGCTACGTCACACCTTCAAAGAGCTTTGACAATCGAGAACTGCCTTCAAGCTCGCGCTTTCCGGCCGAATTATGAATGATGAATGTTGAATTATGAATGACACAACAGATGCTCCGAGAGTCCCTGCGATGAGTGCGATGCAATTCATAATTCATAACTCATAATTCATAATTTCTACGGTGCGTCAAAGATCCACACCCGCCCGTTGCTGTCAGCGATGTAGAGGGCGCCGGCGGCGGCGGCGAGGCCGGTGGGGATGATCCCGTCCGCACCGAGCTCCAGACGCCGCGCGCCGTCACCGTCGATCAACCAGAGCGACGCCGACGGTGTGTCGCTCACCAGCATTCGGCCGTCGTCCAGGATCGCGACCTGGGGCCGCGAGTAGAAGTCCTGCCAGGCATCATCGAGTTCAATGAGGCCGAGAACCGCGCCCGAACGGTCGATGATCTGCAACCGGTGATTACCGGTGTCACAGACCAGGAGTCGATGGGCATCGAGCCAGGCGAGGCCGACGGGTTCGGAGAACCGACCCGGCTCGTCGCCACCCCCACCGAGCAGCCGGATCGAGAATTCCGTCTCGCGATCGGGCTCGTAGAGCACCACGCGCTTGTTCCCGGTGTCGGTGACGGCGATGGCGCCATCCGACGCCACCGCGACGCCGCGCGGACCGAACCATCCGCCCTCGGGCGCCGGCATCACGCTGACCCCTTGATCGCCCGGCCGGAACAGCAACAGCCGGTGGTTCCAGGTGTCGGCGACCACCATGACATCGGCCGGCGCCCAGGCGAGGCTCTCGGGCCGATCCATGGGCTCGGCGGGGCCGATCTCGAGGTATCGTCCCTCGGCGTCGAAGAACACGACCCTGTCGAGACCGACATCGGCGACCGCCAGCCGGCCGTCATCGTCCACCGCGAGACCGCGCGGATCGGAGAGCCAGCCCTCACCGACGAGCCGGGCGCGATCGAGCCCGAGTTCGGAAGCGAGAACCGCCGGCACTTCGGTTGCGTACGCCTCCGGCGCCGCCTCGTCCAGGCGACGGAAGACGATCATGTCCGTCGATCCCACCTCGGAAAACGGGACCCGGTTGAAGAGCCACCGCAGGACCGAACCGGGGGTCGTCCGCGCGTGCGCGATCACCCACCACGCCCGAAGGGGTGTCCGCTCGCCTCGGTACATGGGTCCGAGGAGCTTTTTGAATTTTGCCTCGTCCTCGGCGTCGCAGATGACGAGCGGCGGACGAAGATCGGGCCGCGGTTCGGACCACCAGGTCGGGGTCTCGCGCCAGTACCACGTCAGGGGCCAGCCGGCCGTCCCCGCCACCGCCGCCACCGTCGAGTGACCTTCGGCGGCCAACGCGACCCCTTCGCGGGCGAGGGCGGCGGTCTCGGGGCAGGTCTGAACATAGATGATCATCTCGCACCGTTCGCGGTTGGGTGAAATCTCGTTGTTGACAAAATTCGCCGAGAGGCTCACCACCGCGGTCGCTGCAAGGGCGGCGCCGGCCAGCGACCGGCTCCACCAACGGCCGTGGGGACCAAAGGTCCTCGCCATCTGGAGGCCGGCCAGGGGGAGAAAGGCCCAGACCTGATGGACGCCGAGCCACGGCACCTTCTCGCCGAGGTAGGCGTACATCCCGATCGAGGCGAGGCCGAAGAGGACAAGGGCCTCTTCGAAGACCCGTTTGCGTTTGCCGCGGCGGATGGCCCAGGATACGCCGGCGACAATTGGCAGAAACTCGTACGCCGCGAGGCGCGGCAGGTGATACCACGGCGGCCCGGCCACCCGTTGGATACTGTGCTGGCCCCACCAGTAGCCGATGGCCTTTTTGGGAAAGAACCAGTCCTCCGGGTGGTTGAAACCGACGGTGAAGAGCGGGATGACCACGACCACCGAGACCGCCACCGCCATGAGAATGCCCCAACGCCGTCCCCACAACCAGCCGAAGGTCTCCGGGATCGTTCGTTGAAGCCCGTAGATCGCCGCCAGAATTCCCCAGACCAGGACCACGAGCGCACCGGTGACATAGGCGTTTTCCTTGGTCGCGAAGGCGAGACCGACAAAAAGACCGAACCAGGCCCAGGCCGCGTCGCTGCCGCGCGCGGCGCGCCACGCCGCGACCCCGGCGGCCGAGGCGAGGACCATCTCGAGCACATCCATGCGCAGGAAACGTCCGTAGTAGAGGGTGATGGGCGAGATCGTGGCGAGGAGGCCGGTCCACCACGCGGCCCGTCCGCCCAACGGCCGGCGGAGGCTGAAGGCCACCGCAAGCAGGAGAATTCCGGCGAGCGCCACCGGCAACCGCGCCGTGAAGTCGGAGTCGCCCAGGGTCGCAAAGCTGCCGGCGACGAGATAATAGAGAAACGGACCGTGATAGGTGGGATCGTAGCGGTAGATCCCGTTCTTGAGCAGGTTGTAGGCCGAGTGGGCGTGGATCGCCTCATCGTGGTGGTAGGAACGCTCACCGAGCCCCCAGAAGTGAATCCCGACGGAAAAAACCACCAGCGCGAGCCAGGGTCCATAGCGACGGAACCACCCGGTTCCTCGGCGTCGGGAATCATCTCCCATGGACTCAGTGTACCCCGCCGCGACCGGGGCGGGACCGGGAAGATCCGCCATCACGCAGTTCGATTCTCACCGCCGAGGACTGCGAGTTTCTCGACCAGAAGAGCCGGGGACTCGGGCGAATTCGGATCCTCGACCACCACGACCGCCAGCGTCGACCGGCCCGCCCAGTCGGACGCGATCGGTTGATCTCCGAGCACGACCACCGCCGACGGCGTCCAGGACGCGACGATCTTCTCGGCAATCCCGGCGTTCGGTGCGTGACGAACATCAAAGCCGGCCATGGCCATGGACTCGAGAAAGCGGACCGCGAGCTTGCCGTCCGCCTCGACGAGGACGACTCTCCTCCGGGCCGCATCGTCCCGGACCCGCCCGGCGTCATGCAGGGTTTCGAGCTCGCCGATGTCGCCCGGAGGGAGACGAACCACAAACCGGGCGCCCTCTCCGGTCCCCGACACCAACTCGACATCCCCGCCGTGGGCCGAAGCGATGGCGTAGACCACCGCCAGTCCGAGACCGGCTCCCCGACCTTTTCGGCGCAGGGTGAAGAACGGCTCGAAGAGGCGGTCGCGATACTCCTCGGCGATCCCCGGTCCGGTGTCCATGACCTCGAGGATCGCCCGACCGCCGCGCCTCGCCACCATGATCGTGATCTTCCCGCCGTCGTCGGCCATGGCGTCACGCGCGTTGACCACGAGGTTGAGAATGAGGCGGCGCAAGGCGACCGGGTTGCCGACCACGGGAACGACCGACCCGGCGCCCTCGATCTCGAGTTCGATGCCGCCCGAGAGAAGATGATTGAGCACCGCCCGCTGATCGCTCACCAGAGCCGCGAGATCGAAGGTGTGCGGCGGCAGACTGTCGTCGGATCTGGCGAAAATGAGCAGCTCGCCGACCACCTCGCTGCCCTGCTCGGCGAGATCGCGGATGGCGGCGGCCGCCTCGTGGGCCTTGGCCGGCTCCTCCTCGATCAACCGGACATGGAGCAGAACGGCGGCAAGAAGATTGTTGAAATCATGGGCGACCCCGCTCGCCAGGGTCGCCACCGCCTGCATCTTATCCGCCTCGCGCAATCGCGCCTCGGCGCTCACCGTCTCGGTCACATCACGGACCAGGAGGATGGCGTGACGGAGACCCGCGGGTCGACTGAGGTTGCATTCCAGGAGACGATCGAGGCTCGTGGTCCGCCACCCCGCCTCTTCGGGTCCCCGCCGCCGAAGCTCCGCCGCGATTGTCGGAAGATGGGGTGCGAGGGCACGGTTGGCGACCACGATTTCACCCTCGGCGTCGACGAGCGCGACGCCGTCGATCATGGCATCGAAGGTCCGCTGCCACCGCTGACCGAGCCGCCGGACCCGATCGGTGAGATCGTGGATGGCGGCCATGAATCCCTCGGCCTCGCCCGAGGGACGAAGATGGAGTTCGACCTCCGCGAGCTCACCGTCGGGCAATCGCCAACGCGCCTCCACGAGACCCTCGCCGAGGGCCGAAGCCGAACCCGTCAGCGCGGTTAACGGATCGTCGTCCGGGCCGACGACAAAATCCTGCACCCGGCGCCCCGTCGCAGCCCCCGGCTCGACTCCGAGAAAGGCGACCGCCGCCGGATTCGCACCTCGTATCCGGAGGTCGGTGTCGAGCTCGAGGAGCGGAGTCGGCGACGACGAGAAGAGTTCTCGGTACCGCCGCTCGCTGGCGGCGAGCGAGCGCTGCTGTTGCGTCAGCCGGCGGGTCATCTCGCGAAAGGCGACCACGAGGTCGGCGAGCTCCGCGGTGCCGCCGCCCGCATCGGCGATCTCGACCGGCTCTCCCGGATCGAAGCTGCGCGACAGCTCGGCGAGCTCGCTGAGCGGTTGAACCACTCGCCCGACCATCCACAGACCGACGGTCATGGCGACGGCGAGAGCGAACCCGAGCGCGATCACGAGACGAACCGCCGCGCCGGCGAGGTAGGACTGCATCCGGGCGCGGGAGATCAGGAGGGTGACTTCCACCGCCTGGTTGCGGCCCCACGGCCCCGCCGTCACTTCGACGCGGCGTTCGACCTCCAGGAAGGAACCACCGAGGGTCCGGACCTCGGCAAAGGGCGGACCGTACCGCCACAGGATCTCGCCCTCGGTGGAGCGCACCTCACCCGCCGCGAGATCGGTCAGGGAGAGGATCGCGAGATACTCTGGCGAGCCTCCGTCACCGGCCGAGAGTGCGAGAAGGCGGGCCAGCAGATCGCCCTGGACCTCGAGTTCCCACGACAGCACCCGCTGCTCGTGCCACAGAACCAGGGCGCTGACCGTGATGATCGTCAGGACCAACACACCGAGCAGCCACAGGAGAAAGCTCCGTCCGAGGCTCAGGGGGCGGGATCGTGGTCGGCTGCCGCCTGCTGCGGCGCCGGGTCGGATCGGCGCCTGGGGAGCCATCACCTCGCGCTCGGATCCGCCTGTCAGAGATCCTCCTCATCCAGTCCCTCGAGGGCTTCGAGGGCGAGCTCGAAGTCTTCGAGGGGCACCTGGACCGTCAGATCGCCGTGCGGGCGAGACGGGTCTGATGGGTCGGCGGCAACCAACCGGACCGCAACCCCCTCTTGACGCAGGCGCGCGGCGACGGCGGTCGCGAGTTTTTCATCGGTCGCTTCTTCGACCGTGATCCAATCGTCAGCGACGGAGTCTGTCGGCATGGCTGCTCCCCACCAGTCGCGCGGGAGGTCAGAAATCGAAGAAATCGCCCTCGAAGACGTCGGAGAGTTGTCGCATCATGGCCGCCGACAGGCCGGCGGTGATTCCCGCCATGATCGTCGCACCCTTGGTCCGTCCAACGAGGTATCCGACCAAACCGACACACAGCACCGATCCGGCCGGGTGTCGGCGCACCGTGTCACGCCAATCGATGGATTTCGGCACGAGCGAATCGAGAATCGAGTCGGCGTCGATCCGCCGCGCCACCTTCGCGTCTTCGGTGAGGATCTCGACGTCATCGAAATCATCGTCGTCGTCGATCATCGAATCCAGCTCTTCTTCCAAAGTCCGATCCATCACAGACTCCAGCTAGTCGCGCGGCCGCGCGATATAGCCGACGAGGAAACCCGCAGCCAGCGCGATGAGGACCGATTTCCCGGGGTTGCTGCGGACATACTCGAGGACCTGGTCGCTCTTTTCCTTGATATCAACCTCGGCGACCCGGTCGCGGACCTTGGCGTAGAGCTCGCGGGCCCGTTCGGCAAGGATCTCGTACTGATCCTTGGCTTTGGCGTAGAGGACCTCGGCCCTCTCGCGGGTCTTGACCGCCAGACCACCCATCTTGTCGCGAGCTTCGCCGAGAGCCTTACGGGCCTCGTCGAGAGAGGAGCGGGCCTTTTCGGCCGCCACCGCGGCGGTCTCCCGCGCCTTGCCAGCGGCGCCGTGGAGCGCAACCTTCGCGCTCTCCATGGAACGGTGGGCCTTGGCCAACGACTCCTTGACTTCTTCCAGACCCTCTTCAGCCTGGTCGGCTACCTGTTCGATGGCTTCATCGACACTGTCAGCGATTTTCTCGTTCATTGCCGTCCTCCTCTGTTGTGGGACGTCTCTATTCTACGTCGCGGCGCGGCGTGAGTCCAGTGGCCCCGGGCACACGGCGCGGTTTCCACGGCAGCGGCAGCGCCCGGAACAGCGGCAGCGGCAGGGGCAGGGGCAGGGGCAGGGGCAGCAGCAGCGTCCGAATCCGGACCCGTGACCGATGCCGCTCTGAGCACGTGGAAAGGTCGCCACAACGGGGTGCCGGGCACGCTATTGTGCCGGATCGACCCCCCGGCGCCGCGGCGCATCCCGCACAATGGCGCTGCCGGGCCCCCTCGGGGAGCGCGATGACAGCATCTCTTCCGGCGAGGAGGGAGGCCGCCGTCGCACCATCGGCGTGGTCGCAACCATTCAATCATCCCACGTGCGACCACGCCGATGGCGCGACGCTGGGTCGCCGGAGGCGGACCAGAAGGCCGGGGCTCCGGGAAGCAGCAGCCGCAGCCGCAGCCGCAGCGACCGATGCCGCTCTGAGCACGTGGAAAGCGTCGCCACAACGGGGTGCCGGGCACGACTATTGTGCCGGATCGACCCCCCGGCGCCGCGGCGCTCCCGCACAATGGCGCTACCGGGCTCCCTCGGGGAGCGCGATGCGGTCTGCTGTTCCGGCGACGAAGCAGGCCGCCGGCGTGCCATCGGCGTGGTCGCAGCTTTCACAATCAACCCACGAGCGACCACGCCGATGGTGCGACGCTGGGCCGCTGGGACGCAATAGAGCGTCACAGCGGTCCAGAAGGCCGGTGGTGAGGGCAGGGTCCGCGGCAGCGGCAGGATCAGCGGCGGCGACCGGGACAGGGTCCGTACCCGAATTCGTGGGCGATAGAACCCACCCGCATCGGCACACCACCATCGCCGACGGGACGTCGGCGCTACAAACATCGCAGGGCCCTGTGTAACGCCCGCGTCTCATGGGCGATAGAACCGACCCGTATCGGCTGGCCCGGGACGCGCGATGTGGTCTGCTCTCCAAGCCCAGAAGGCAGGGGATGAAATGGGAGGTCATCCTGAGGGTGAGACTTCCGCACCACAACGGCCACCACCCTTTCCTGGGCCCACCTTCAGACACCTTCCAGCCGGACGCGCGCCACCACGACGTCCGACACTCTCCAATCGACGCCGAACCCACTCTCAATTGCGATGGCTTTGCGTTCTTTGCGATGGATGATCTTGGCGACCTTTGCGATGCAACCCTGCGATGGTGCGATGGATCTGCGGTATCTGCGGTTTCTCCGTACGATGGTGCGACGCCTCGGCGTCGCCCGGCGGACGCGGTAGGATGTTTGGCGGAGGCTCTATGAAGCTGACTGTCCTCGGCGCCGGGCGTTGTGTCACGGGCTCGAAGTACCTGCTCGAGTGGAAGAATTTCTCCGCCATGATCGACTGCGGCCTTTTTCAGGGTCCGGCCGAGAACCGTCGGCGCAACTGGAAACCCCTCCCCTACCCACCATCAGATATCGGCGCCGTCGTTCTCACCCACGCCCACATCGACCACTCGGGCTGGCTGCCCCGATTGGTCCGCCAGGGCTTCAGTGGACCCGTGTACTGCACCAGACCGACCAAAGACCTGCTTCGCGTCCTGCTCCCCGACGCCGCCCATATCCAGGAAGAGGAGGCCCGTTACGCCAACAAGGAGGGCTACTCGAAACACGAGCCTGCCCTGCCACTCTTCCGCACCGCCGATGCCCGCGCCGCGCTCAAACTCCTCGAGCCGGTTCCCTTCCACGAGTGGCGCCAACTTCACCCCGGCATCCGGTTCCGCTACTTCCGGCAGGGGCACATCCTCGGCGCCGCCGCCATCGAGCTCGAGACCAAGGTCTCCGGCGGCGATCGGAAAACAGTGTATTTCTCCGGCGATGTCGGCCGCTACGGTGTCCCGATCCTCCGCGAACCCGAGCCTTATCCCGGATCCAATGTCCTGCTGCTTGAATCAACCTACGGCGACCGCTTTCACCCGGATGACGACCCCCGAGTGGCGTTGGCGGACGCGGTTCGGGCCGGGCTCGACCGCGGCGGCATCATCTTGATCCCCGCCTTCGCCATCGACCGGACCCAGGAGCTGCTCTATATGCTCCACGAGCTCGTGGTCGATGGCGATCTTCCCGAGATTCCGATCTTCCTCGACAGCCCGATGGGGATCGAGGCAACCGCGCTCTACAGCCGGTCCCTCGGCGAGCACGACGTCGAGATGCGCCATTTCTTCGCCGATCAGATCAACCCGATCTTCCCGTCCAACCTCACGGTCACGCCAACCTCGTCGGAGTCGCGCAAGCTCAACGACCTTCGAGGACCTGCGATCATCATCTCCGCCTCGGGGATGGCGACCGGCGGCCGCATTCTTCACCACCTCAAGCTGAGGCTTCCGGATGCACGCAACACCGTGATCTTTGTCGGCTATCAGGCCCAGGGCACCAAGGGCCGCCGGCTTGTCGAGGGCGAACCCGAGGTCAAGATCCACGGCGAGTGGATCCCGGTCAAGGCCCAGGTCACCCAGATCAGCGGTCTGTCGGCCCACGCCGATGCCGGTGAGCTCACCCTCTGGCTGAGCCGGCGCGAATCAGAACCCGAAGCGGTCTATCTCATCCACGGAGAGTACGAAGCACAGCAGGCCCTCGCGGCCAGGTTGTCCGATGAGTTCGGCTGGAAGCCCATGATTCCCGAACTCGGCGAGACCCTGACCATCTGAGTTCTTGCCGATTGTCGAGCGCAGTCGGGTACAATCCGCGAAGAAACTGATCGGAGGAGATCATGGCCCGAAACCGAAGTCCGCACGCTCCCTACATCCTGGCAATGGTCATCATTTCAATCGCCTTGCTCCCAAGCTGCCGCCGGGCGCCTGAGGAACCGACCGATGCGCGCACCCGCTCACCGACGCCCGAGGACGAACTCACCGCCCTCGAACTGCCGCAGCAGAATCCCGAGATTGGGATCTCGTGACCGCGGCCCCCGCACGGGTTGGTGGTGACGTACAACGGCGAAGCAGTCGATCGAACTCACCGATGAGAAACGACACTCAACCTCCGGTACACCTTTATCGGACTTTCCAGATCACCGAGCAGATCGCCGAAGACGTCGAAGACTTCGAGGCATTCATCGGTCCATCGATGGAACGCACGGTCGCGACAACGGCTACGATGGACACGGTCCTCGGCACGGCGACATGGGCGAGCGGCACCTACTTCGAGGACGACGAAGTCCTTGAGATGTTCGGATCTTCTCCTCACACCCATCCGGCACCGGGATCTCTGATCTTCTCAGCTCTGTCTGTTGAACGAATCGACTCGTCGAGGAGCGGCTCGCGGTGATGCAGGAGCTTCTGACCCACATCTCATAAAGACCAAAGTCAACAACGAAAAACGCCGCGGCTCATGCCGCGGCGTTTGAGTTTGTGATACCGGTCGTCGGCTCAGGTGGTCTTGTTCTCTTCGGTCTCGTCGGTGGCGTCGGCATCGTCGGCCGCAGCCTCGCCGACGGGAGTCTCCTCCGCGGGCGCCGCTTCGGCTTCCACCGCAGGCTCTTCGACGTCTTCCACGACCTCTTCAACGGCCTCGGTCTTGACCTCGACCGGCTCGTCGACCTCCTCGGGCGTGTCCGCGATCGCCTCTACTGCAGGCTCGGCGGTCTCAGCGGCGGTCTCGACTTTGCGTCGGCCTCGGCCGCGGCGCCGCCGCCGAACATCCCCTTGGCGCGATCCATGAAGGAGCCCTTCTTCGCACTCTTCTCGCCGTCTTCCTGATGGTCGGCCAACTCGTAGTCGACAAACTCGATGATGGCGAGCTCGGCATTGTCGCCATGTCGGCGGCCCAGCCTCATGATCCGGGTGTAGCCGCCCGGACGGTCGGCGAAACGCGGCGCGATCTCGTCAAAGAGGCGCTTTGCAACCCCTCGGTCGGAGATCATGGCGGCCACCCGGCGGCGCGCGGCCAGGCTTCCGGTGCGAGCCATGGTGACCATGCGTTCCGCGATGGGCCGAAGCTCCTTCGCCTTGGGAACCGTGGTGATGATGCGCTCGTGGGTGAACAGCGCGGTCAGCTGGTTGCGGAACAACGCCTTGCGGTGGGACGAGGTGCGTCCGAGCTTGCGTCCGTGAACTCGATGTCGCATCGATTTTCTCCGTTCTTGCCGATCGGTCTTCTCCGACCGGATCCCACTCGCCAAGGGGCGGGAGGAAAAGCTAAGAGCTAATAGCTAAGAGCTAATAGCTTTCGTCACAGATCCAAATTCATTCCAAAACCGAGGCCGAGCACCTCGAGCTTGTCACGCACTTCCTTGAGTGATTTCTCGCCGAAGTTACGAATCTCGACCATGTCCTTCTCGCCGCGCGCGACGAGATCTCGCAGGGTGCGGATGTTCGCGTTCTTGAGGCAGTTCATGGACCGAATCGAAAGTTCGAGGCTGTCGATGCTCGCATCGAGAACGCTCTCCTCCTCGGTCTCGACCTCGTTCTCGAGCGGGGTCTCCATCTCCTCGACCGTTGACAGGCGGGAGTACATGTCCATGTGGCCCTGAACCAACTGGGCCGCCTGAGAAAGCGCCTCTTCGGGTCCGATGGTGCCGTTGGTCCAGACCTCGAGCACCAGGCGCTCGTAGTTCGTCATCCGACCCAACCGCGCCATCTCGACGCGGAAATTCGCCTTGGTCACCGGGGAATGCGCCGAGTCGATCGGGATGAATCCGACATCGAGATCCTCGGTCTGGTTCTCTTCTGCCTGAACATACCCACGACCCTCAGCGACGCGGACCTCCATCTTGAGTTTGCCGTCGACGGAAAGGGTTGCGACGTGGACATTGGGATCGATCACTTCGACCTGGTGCGAACCGACCAACTGGCCGGCCGTGACCTCTCCCGGACCCTTGGCGTCAAGGGTCAGCATGGTTGCTTCCTGGCCGTGGATCTTGAGCGGGATCATCTTCAGGTTGAGGATGATGTCGGTGACGTCCTCGACGACACCGGGGACCGCCGAAAACTCATGGTCGGCGCCTTCGATCTTGACGGCGGTGATGGCCGCACCCGGAATCGACGAAAGCAGAGCCCGACGGAGGGCGTTGCCCACCGTTGTCCCCCACCCGCGCTCGAAGGGCTGGGCGATGAAACGCGCGAAGGTCTCGGAGCGGTCCTCCTCCTCCGGCTGTACCTGCGACGGTCGCTGAAACTCATGCCAGATCATGCAACCTCCAGCCTACCGGGAGTAGAGCTCAACGATGAGCTGCTCCTGGATCGGGTACCGGATATCCTCGCGAGTCGGAAGCTCGAGGACCTTGCCGGCCATGGCGGCGCCGTCGAGCTCGAGCCACGGCGGGATTCCCCGCCCCTGGGCGAACTCCAGAGCGTCGGTGATGGTCGGAACCTTTCGGCTCTTCTCACACACGGCGATCTCCATCGCGGCCTTGACCCGGAACGACGGGACGTCCACTCGGCGTCCATCGACCGTGATGTGGCCATGGCGCACGAGTTGGCGGGCCTGAGTTCTCGAGGTTGCGAAACCGAGCGAGTACACGACATTGTCGAGTCTCAGTTCGAGGAAGTTGAGCAGGTTCTCGCCGGTGACGCCCTTTTTCCGGTTGGCGGAGTCGAAGGTGCGCCGGAACTGGTTTTCGAGCACGCCGTAGATCCGCCGAAGCTTCTGCTTTTCACGCAGCTGCAGACCATACGCCCGCACTTTGCGTCGGCGACCCTGACCGTGCTGGCCGGGGGGTACGTTTCGGCGTTCGATGGCGCACTTTTCCTTGTAGCAGCGCTCGCCCTTCAGGAAGAGTTTCATCCCCTCCCGCCGGCAAAGACGACAGACTGGTCCTCTGTATCGAGCCATGTTTCTCTCCTCAGACCCTGCGCCGCTTGGGCGGACGGCAGCCGTTGTGCGGGATCGGCGTGATGTCGCGGATGCTCTTGATCTCGAGACCGACAGCCGCAACCGCTCGGATGGCCGACTCGCGACCCGGTCCGGGCCCCTTGACCAGGATGTCGACGCTGCGAACGCCGCTGTCCTGGGCCTGCTCGGCCGCGTTCTTCGACGCGAGCTGGGCGGCGTAGGGCGTTCCCTTGCGCGATCCCTTGTAGCCGGTTCGACCACCGGAGGACCAACACAGAGTCCCACCGCTGGGATCCGAAAAAGTCACGATGGTGTTATTGAAGGTGGCATGAATGTGCGCGATGGCGTGGGGCACATTCTTGCGCTCGCGGCGCGTCTTGCGCGCTGGTTTTCGATCAGCAGCCATGAGTTCTCTCCCGCCCTACTTCGTGACTTTCTTCTTACCGGCCACAGCCTGACGCCGGGGACCCTTACGTCCGCGAGCGTTGGTGTGGGTGCGCTGACCGCGCACCGGCAGACCGCGGCGATGCCGGATTCCGCGGTAGCAACCGATCTCGATCAGCCGCTTGATGTTCATGGCGACCTCTTTACGGAGATCACCCTCAACACCGCCTTCATCCTGGATCACGCGCTGGATCCTGAGGACCTCGTCTTCCGACAGATCCTTCACTTTGATTCCTTCTTCGACACCCGCCGTACCCAGTATCTTGATCGCCCTGGTCCGGCCGATACCATAGATATAGGTCAGGCCGATCTCGACCCTCTTTGCCGACGGCAGTTCAACACCTGCTATGCGTGCCATCGCTCTCCTCCTCGATCAGCCTTGACGCTGCTTGTGTTTGGGGTTCTCGCAGAGAACCCGAATCACGCCCTTACGGCGAATGATCTTGCACTTCGAACACATGCGTTTCACTGACGGACGAACTTTCATCGTCGCCCCCTCTTACCCTATTTGTAGCGGTAGACGATCCGCCCACGTTTGAGATCGTATGGCGAGAGCTCTACCAGAACCTTGTCGCCGGGAAGGATGCGGATGAAGTGTTTGCGCATTTTTCCCGAAATATGCGCGAGCACTTCGTGACCGTTCTCCAACTCGACGCGGAACATCGCGTTGGGGAGCGGCTCGACCACACTTGCGACCACTTCGATCGCTTCTTCCTTCGCCATTCAATTACTCCTCGAGACCGAGCACACGATGGCCGTCTGACGTGACCGCCACCGAGTACTCAAAATGGGCAGCGAGTTTACCGTCTTCCGTCCTCGCTGTCCAGCCGTCATCGTCGATCTTCACCCGCCAGCTTCCGGCGGTGATCATGGGCTCGATGGCGAGCACCAGACCGGGTTTGAGAATCTGCCCGCGGCCGGCATTCCCGTAGTTCGGAACCTGCGGTTCTTCGTGCAGCGAACGCCCGATTCCGTGGCCGACAAACTCACGCACGACCCCGAAACCGGCTCCTTCGGCGTACGCTTGGACGGCGGCGCCGATATCACCGAGGCGTTTGCCCGGCGCTATTTCCTCGACGGCGTTGTCGAGGCAGCGCTTGGTCACCTTCATGAGCCGCTCGGCTTCGCCGTTGACATGACCGACGCCGAAACTGACGGCCGCATCGCCAAAGAAACCATCGAGAATGACACCGCAGTCGACGCTCAGGATGTCGCCATCTGAGAGGCGAACCTTGTCGCTCGGGATTCCGTGAACGATCTCGTCGTTGACCGAGGTGCAGAGGGTCGCGGGGAAACCGCGGTAGCCCTTGAAGGCCGGCACGCCACCTTCGGCGAGGATGAGATCCTCCGCGATCGCGTCCAAATCAGCCGTGCTGACACCCGGCTTTGCCGCGTCGCGAACGGCGTCGAGGGCGAGGTGCACGACCTTGTTGGCGCGGTGCATGGCTTCGAGCTCGGTGGTGGACTTGAGGACGATCATACGGCCACCTGCGCCCCGACCGATTCATCGACCGCCTCCGCCACCCGGGCGATGGCCTTGTTGCCGTCAACCACCACGAGTTGATCTCGATTTCGGTAGAAGGCGGCCACGCCGGCCCCGTGCTGGTGATACACCCGCAGGCGGTCGCGGACGACTTCTTCCCGATCGTCGTCGCGCTCGACCAACGGCTCGCCGGACAGGTCGTCGACACCCGGAATCTTTGGCGGATCCTCGAGGCGGTGATACGTCCGACCGGATCCGGGGTGGATCAATCGGTTCTTGAGCCGGGAGACGATCACATCATCGGGAACGTCAAGCAGGATGACCTGTTCGATACGCCGCCCGAGTTCGGCGAGGATCCCATCAAGGAGCTCGGCTTGGCCGACGTTGCGGGGATAGCCCTCGAGAATGAACCCCCGAGCGCAGTCCTCCCGGTCGAGGCGTTGCAGAATGAGACCACTCATGACCTGATCGGAAACCAGCTCCCCGCGACCGAGGTTCGGCTTGACCTCGCCTCCGAGCCCGGTGCCGTTGGCCACCTCGCCCCACAGCATGTCCCCGGTGGAGATGTGCGGCAGCTGGTAGCGCTCGGCCAACAGGCGCGCCTGGGTGCCCTTGCCCGAGCCCGGAGGGCCCAGCAGCACCAGGTTGAGGCTGGAGAAGGTCGGTGTCATTACCGTCTCCCGCGAATCCGTCCACGACGCATGAAACCGTCATAGTGGCGCATGACCAACTGGGACTCGATCTGCTGGACCGTGTCCATGGCCACGCCGACCACGATGAGCAGCGAGGTGCCGCCGAAGAAGAACTTGATGCCGAGCCCCTCGGTGAACCACCGGGGCAGGAAGGCATCGAGGGTCGGTCCGATCATCGGGATGGTTGCGACCTTGAAACCGGAGATGAGGATCTGCGGCAGAATCGCCACCAACGCCAGATAGAGCGCCCCGACGAGGGTGATGCGGGTGAGAATCCGATCGATGAACTCGGCGGTTCGTTTGCCGGGGCGAATCCCGGGGATGAACCCGCCGTACTTGCGCATGTTCTCGGCCGTGTCCTCGGGGTTGAAAATGATCGAGGTGTAGAAGTAGCAGAAGAAGACAATGGAGAGGAAGTAGATCAGATTGTAGAGGGGCTCGCCGTAGTTGAGCGCCTCGACGATCTTCTGCAGCCACCGGTTGTCGATCATCTGACCGAGGGTCTGGGGAAACGACATGATCGAGGCCGCGAAGATCACCGGGATCACGCCACCGGTGTTGAGGCGCAGCGGCAGATAGGTGCTCTGGCCGCCGTAGACCCGGCGACCCACCACCCGCTTGGCGTATTGAATCGGGATTCGGCGCTGGGCGCGTTCCATGTAGACGATCGCCGCTACAACCCCGACCATGAAGACGACCAGGATCGCGATGGTGATGACGCTCAGGCTGCCCGTCCTCACATCGGTGATGGTGTTGACGATGGCGCCAGGGAGGCCGACAACGATGCCGGCGAAGATGATCAACGAGATCCCGTTACCAATGCCGCGTTCGGTGATCTGCTCGCCGAGCCACATGACAAAGGCGGTCCCGGTGGTCAGGGTGAGCACCGTCAGCAGACGGAAACCCCAGCCCTGGAGGTCCTCGGGCACCAGCGGCGCGCCGCCGGGGGCCGTCGTCCGCTCGAGGAAGAAGGAGATGCCCATGCCCTGGATCACCGACAGCACCACGGTTCCGTACCGCGTGTACTGGGTGATCTTGCGGCGGCCGAGTTCGCCCTCTTTCGAGAGCTTCTCGAGATAGGGCCATACAACCGTCAGCAACTGGAGAATAATCGATGCCGAAATATAGGGCATGATCCCCAGCGCGAAGATCGTCATCCTCCCCAAAGCACCACCCGAGAAGAGATTCAAGAATCCGAGCACGGTCCCTTGAGCCGCCGTGGTGAACTCGTGGATCGCGACCGGGTCGATACCTGGAATCGGGATGAACGCGCCGATGCGGTAGACCGCAAGCAAGGCGAACGTGAAAATCAGCCGATTTCTGAGATCGGGGATGGCGAAGATGTTACGAAAGCTCTCGATCACGGCGTCACCGTTTCACAGCTGCCGCCGGCGGCCTCGATGCTCGCCTGGGCGTTTTTGGAGAAGGCATGCGCCTGAACGGTCAACTTCTTGCTGAGTTCACCCGATGCGAGGACCTTGATCGGCTTCTTGTCGCCGCGAATGAGACCCTTCTCGGCCAGGAGTTCGGCGGTGACGGTGTCACCGCTGGAGAACACCCGCTCGAGGTCGCGCAGGTTCACGACCTGGTACCCCACCCGGAAGATATTGGTGAAGCCCCGTTTGGGAATCTGACGCACGAGGGGCATCTGACCGCCCTCGAAACCCCAGCGCCGCGAGTAGCCGCTCCGCGATTTCTGGCCCTTGTGGCCCTTGCCCGCGGTTTTTCCGTGACCCGATCCGGGGCCGCGCCCGATCCGCTTACGTTTGTGGGTGGCGCCAACGGCCGGCTTGAGATTATGAAGTTCGTTGGCCATCTCAGCCCTCCAACTTCTCGACCCTGACCAGGTGGGAGATCTTGTTCACCATGCCGCGGATGTACTCGTCGTCAATCCGTGTCACGGTGCGGCCGATTTTGCCGAGACCGAGACCCGCAAGCACTTTTTTCTGCCTGCCCTGGTACCCGATCCCGCTCTTCACCTGGGTGATCTTGAGCATGCTCTTGGTTTTTGATGTTGCGGCCTTTTTCGGCGCGGCTTTCTGCGGCGCAGCGGTCTCGGCCGCCGGCTTCTTCGCATCGTCCTTCTCGGCCGGAGCCTCTTTGGACGCGGTTTTCTTGGCAGGCGCCTTTTTTGCCGGAGCCTTCGCCGCCGCGGCCTTCTTCGCCGGAGCCTTCGCCGCCGCGGCTTTCTTGGCCGGAGCCTTCTTGGCCGCGGCTTTCTTGGCCGGAGCCTTCTTGGCCGGGGCTTTCTTCTCCTCGGCGTTGTCGGCCGGGCTCACCTCGACTTGGTCTTTCTTCTCTTCAGCGGTCATGACTTCTCAGCCTCCTCCACCGGAGCCTTGGCGGCGGCCTTTTCGGCGGTCGCCTCGACCACCGGCTCGTCCACCACTTCCTCACCCCCGGTGGCCAACTCGACCGTCTCGCTCACCTGGTCGGAGCCGGCAACATCAACACCGCGGAGACGCCGCACCTGAGCGTCGGTCATCAGATTGGTGAGGGCGTCGAAGGTCGCACGGACCACGTTGAACGGGTTCCGGCTGCCGACGATCTTGGTCAGGATGTCCTGGATCCCGGCCGACTCCATGACGGCGCGGACACCGCCACCGGCAATCACCCCGGTACCCGGAGATGCCGGTCGGAGCAGGACCCTGGTCGCGCCCCACTGCCCCCAGATCTTGTGCGGGACGGTCCCGCCGACCAGGGGCACCTTGACCATCTCTTTTCGGGCCTGTTCGGAGGCCTTCTGGATGGCGGGCGGCACCTCGCGGGCTTTGCCGGTGCCGTAGCCGACCCGGCCAGCCCCGTCTCCGGCTACCACGACCGCCGAGAAGGAGAAATTTTTCCCGCCCTTGACGACCTTGGCGACCCGATTGATATGGACGACGGTCTCGGCGAATTCGCTGTCACGGTCTCGGTTCATCATCGTAGTTGTCCCTAGAACTTCAGGCCCGCTCCGCGGGCGCCTTCGGCGATGGCACGGATCACTCCGTGATACTGGAAACCACCGCGGTCGAAGACCACGGTGTCGACACCAACACTCTTGGCGCGCTCGGCGATGAGCTCGCCCACTTTCTTGCCCGCCTCGCGGTTACCCGTCGACCCGAGATCGCCCGCGGACGCCTTCTCGAGGGTCGAGACGGCGGCGATGGTGACCCCGCGCTCATCATCGATGATCTGGGCGTACAGGTGGCGCAGACTCCGAAAGACGGTGAGGCGCGGCCGCTGCGCGGTTCCGCGAACATGCTGCCTGAAACGGCGCTTGCTCTTGTCGCGACGCTGCTTACGATCTGTGACGCGGCTCATTATTTCGCCCCCTGTTTCCCGGCCTTGGTCCGAATCCGCTCGTCCGCATAGCGAACGCCTTTGCCCTTGTAGGGCTCGGGCGGCCGCAGACCGCGAATTTCGGCGGCGATCTGACCGACCCTTTGGCGGTCGATGCCGTTGACGGTGACGCGGTTGGCCTTGCCGTCGACCTCGATGTCGATACCCTGCGGGATCTCGAAGTTAATGGGGTGCGAGTAGCCGAGATTGAAAACAACCGCGTTGCCCTGCTTTTCGGCACGGTAGCCGATGCCGATGATGTCGAGGGCCTTGGACCAGCCATCGGAGACACCGGTGATCGCGTTGGCCATCAACGCACGGGCGAGGCCGTGGTAGGCGCGGCTCTGCTGTTCATCATCAGCCCGATCGAGGGAAAAGTCGCCGTCTGCAACCTGGGCCGAAATCCCCTGGTTCAGGCTGACTTCGAGCGCGCCCTTCGGTCCCTTGACGGCAACGAGGTTGTCCTCGACCTTGACCTCGACACCTTTCGGAATCGGGATTGGTTTTCTTCCAGTCCGTGACATGGTCGCCCCCTACCAGACTTCACACAGGACTTCGCCACCGATCCGCAGGCTGCGCGCCTGCTCATCGGTGACGACCCCGCGATTGGTGGAGATCACCGCGACGCCAAGCCCGCTGCGAACCTTCGGCAACTCCTCGACTCCGCGGTAGATGCGGAGACCGGGCTTGGAGACCCGGCGGATGCCGTGGATCACGGGTTCGCCGTCATCGGCGTACTTGAGGTAGATCCGGAGGGTGCCCTGCGGACCTTCCTCGATCATCTTGAAGGTGCGAATGTACCCCTCCTGCTTGAGGATCTTCGCGATCTCCAGTTTCATCTTCGATGCCGGCACATCCGCCCGGTCGTGGCGTACCGCCGCGGCGTTGCGGATGCGGGTCAGCAGATCGGAAATAGGATCAGTCATGCTCATGATCGAAAACCCCTCACCAGCTCGCCTTGGTCACCCCGGGGAGAAAACCCTCGAGAGCCAGCTTCCGGAAGCACACGCGGCAGAGTTGAAACTTGCGCATGTACCCCCGCGGTCGACCACAGGCACGACAGCGGTTGTGATGACGCACCTTGAATTTGGGCTTGCGAAGGCTCTTGGCAATACTCGACTTCTTTGCCATGGTCTTCCTCCTAGCGCTGTCTGAACGGCATCCCGAGACCGGCGAGCAGGGCTTTCGCCTGGTCGTCGGTCGGCGCCGTCGTTGTGATCGTAATGTTCATCCCGACCGTTCCTTCGATCTTCTGATAATCGACCTCGGGGAAGATGAGGATGTCGCGAACACCCAACGTGTAGTTGCCTCGTCCGTCGAACGCGCTCGGCGAGGTGCCGCGAAAGTCGCGGACACGAGGCAACCCGATGGCGATGAGCCGATCGAGAAACTCGTACATGCGCTCCGCCCTGAGCGTCACCTTGCAGCCGACCGGCATCCCTTCGCGCAGTTTGAAGGCCGCGATGGACTTTCTCGCCTTGCGGATCAGCGGTTTTTGTCCGGTGATCAAGGTCAACTGCTCGACGGCGACATCGAGGAGCTTGGCGTTTTTCGACGCCTCACCGACACCCATGTTGCAGGTGATCTTCTCGATCCGAGGAATCTGCATTGGATTGGTCAATCCAAACTCTTTCTTGAGAGCTGGAAAGACCTCTTTCTGATACGTAGTAAGCAAGCGCGCCATCGTCCCTCCTATCGGTCGAGAATCGCGCCGTCGACCTTGGAAACGCGGACTTTTCGTCCGTCGTCCAAAATTTTGTATCCGATCCGGGTCGGCCGCCCGGAATCGGGGGAAATCACCATGACGTTGGAGAAGTGGATCGCCGCTTCGCGTTCCACGATTCCACCTTGGATCTTCTTCTGGGGGTTGGGGCGGGTGTGCCGTTTGATCATGGCCACGCCCTCGACAACAACGCGCTCGCGGTCGCGATCGACGCGCAGAACACGTCCCCGTTTTCCGGCATCCTTGCCGGAGATGACTTCGACGTTATCGCCCTTTTTGATCTTCATCATCGACTCCTACAGAACCTCGGGGGCGAGCGAAACGATCTTCATGAATTTACGCTGCCGCAGCTCACGAGCCACCGGCCCGAAGACGCGGGTGCCGATCGGCTCATTCTCGGGATTGATGAGCACCGCGGCGTTCTCGTCGAAGCTGATGTAGGAGCCGTCGATTCGGCGCTTACGGGCTCTCGTTCGAACGATCACGGCCTTGACCACAGCACCCTTTTTGATGTCGGACTCCGGCGCGGCCTCTTTGACCGAGCAGACGATGATATCGCCGATCCCGGCATAGCGCGGAGCTGCCGAACCACCGAGCTGGCGGATGGCCTGGAGCTTCCGTGCACCGGAGTTGTCGGCCACGTTGAGCTTTGTTCCCATCTGAATCATTGGTGTCCTCCCGGCCTACTTAGCGCGCTCGACCACCTTGCGCACGCGCCACTTCTTGCGGCGCGACAAGGGACGGCACTCTTCGATGAGGACGCGGTCACCCTTGTTGCAGGTGTTCGATTCGTCGTGCGCCATGAATTTGGAACTCGTGCGCACGAACCGGTTATAGAG
>CAVQJV010000040.1:0-73527 GCA_963712805.1 uncultured Acidobacteriota bacterium
GCCGAAAACGACACGATGATCGTCCGTTTGACGGCAACCATCGTCTCGGTGAGCAGCGGCAGCCGGTCGACCGCGAGCAGCACCGCCGCCGACAGCAGCATGGTCAGGCCGTAGACCGTCAGCACCCGCGCCGCGAGCTGCTTCTGACTCGAGAACTTAAAGTCGTGGCGATAGGTGGTCTGGACGAAGACCGAGATGAAGACCAGGGAGCTCAACGAGATCACGAGGGCGCGGCCGAGCGAAAGCTCCGCGCCGAGGTTCCAGACCTCTTCGGTGACGGCGACCGGGAAGGCGAGCGCCAGCGATCCGATGACGATCTCCGCGACGTCGCGGCCCTGCAGCCTCTGTCTCTTCATGTTTCCACCAACCCTTTCACATAAAAGCGTACCTGAGGTGCCGATCGGTGATCGAGGCGCTCACCTGCTCGCCCCCTCGCCGGTCGGATTATCCGGCTCCTCCGGCGGCGCCTCGGAGCCGTCGGGACTCCCATTCTGGATCCCCGCGGTCGCACCGCTCGGCGCCTCCTCGTGTTGTCGAGCGTCTGCCGCGGCCGCATCGCGTTCCTGACCGGCCGACGTCAGGACCTCGGAGGGGAAGTGCTCGACCGTGACCGAGATGCGCCCGCCGAGGCTCTCGCCGAGGGCCTGCTCGAGCACAGCGATCTTCGGTACCTCGCCGTTTCCCGACACGACCACGATCGCCTCGCCCGGACGAAGCGTCACTCGATCGAGCTTCAGAGTCGAATCCGGCCCCAGCCACTCCGCCACTCGGCGCTGGGCGCGGTCGTTTCTGGTCGAGGCCTCGATCACCCCTCTGCCGCTCAGACCGAGCGGCACCATGATGAGGATCGCCGCCACGGCGACCGTAGCCATGAGGTCGGTGATGGTCGTGCGGTGCTTGCGGATCTCTTTGACCGGTGAAAAGCCGACCAGAACGAAGACCACCGTGGAGGCGAGGATGATGGTCACGAGGTTGGTGGCGAAGAGCAGGAACGCGCCGCCGGCCGACTGGAGCTGCCCGGCCTCGAGCGCGACCCCGACCACGCTGAGGGGCGGAACGAGCGCCACGGCGATCGCCACGCCGGTGAGCGATTGCGACACACGCTCGTCAACGGTCGCATAGGCGCCCGCCGCACCGGCCGCGAGCGCGATCGCCATATCGAGCAGCGTCGGGGAGGTCCGCGAAAGCACCTGCGAGTTCGCGTACAACGGCACCAGCGCCGGAATCCACGACGCCAGCACCCAGGCGAGACCGATCGCCGACACCACCGACGCGGTCACGACTCCCAACGACGCCACCACCCGACGCCGCCAGCCGGCCACCAGACCCGCCGCACAGCCCATGATCGGGGTCATGAGCGGCGCGATGAGCATGGCGCCGATGATCGCCGCCGTCGAATCCTGGAGAACGGCGAGGGTCGCGATGGTGACGGACAACGCGAGCATGGTCACGTACGAGGCGATCTTCCTGGAACGATCGGCACCCCCGAAGTAGAGCGTGTCGGCAATGGCCTCCCGGCGCTCCCGACCGAGATCATGGCCGCTCAACCACAGGTGGAGCACCTCGAGCGCGAAGCCTCTGCCCGCTTCCTCGTGGCCTGCGTTCTGGGGCGCCAGCCCCCACCGCACCATCAGAAGGCCGATCAGCACGGCGGCCACAGCCGTCGCGATGACGGCCAGGGAGAACATCTCGTTGGGCAGGGTCACGACCACGACCGCAGCCGCGAGCAGGGTCGCCCCGCGGCCGATGTCGGTGCGAGGAGCGCCGTGGCGGCGTTGGCCCAACCCGCGGCGCACGGCGAGCGCGCCGGTTGCCGCCAGGTAGGCCGCGATGATCAGCTCGGCCGTCCGCTGGGCCTCGGCCGGCGCCGCCAGGATACCGGCCGCCGCGGCCAGCGCCAGGATGCCCCGCAGCCGCCCGTGCGCGCTGTCCCGGACCAGGGTGTGGCCCCACAGACTGCTGATCGCGACCACCACCAGAATGCCCGCGAGCAGGAATCGGAGCGACGGCACCGCAAGATCGGGGGCCACCAGCACGAAGAGGCCGGCGCCGGCGTAGGCCGCACCCTTGACGACGGTCGGGTTGAGCCGCAGCGGCGGCGTGTTCGACGTGAGGTCCTCCCCGGGCGGCGAGCTCCAGTGTGAGGCGTTCATGTGGCCGACGGGTCCTTTTTCCGGTGGATATGCTCGAGCACCTTCGCGAAGCTCCGCTGCGCCACGGCCATCACCACGGCCGTTGTCCAACCGAACATGATGATGCCGTTCGCCGCCTCCAACGAGGAGAGCAGCCGCCAGCGTTCGGAAAGGACCACGTCGCCGTAGCCGAGCGTCGTGAAGGTGACCATGGAGTAGTAGAGCGACGTCTCGGCACCCTCGATCGCGCCGATCGCGAGATAGGCGCCGCTCCACACACCGACCTCGATCAGCGCCGCGGCGAAGAACATGAGAATCGTCCCTGCGATCAGAGCGATGGCGTTGTAGGAATGCACGTTGTGGCGGCGGTGGAGCCAGCGGTTGAGCACCCTCAGGCTGAAGATCGTGAAGACGGAGTGGATCGCCGTCGTGACGATCATCATCAGCGTCCCGAGTAGGATGTTCGGCATCATGATCCCCTCCCTGGAAACGACACCTTCTTCGGCGGCATCGACCGCGCTGCGCGGCGGGCCCGGTCGGGCCCGCCGCACGGTCGATTGTCTCGTTTCCTCAGGCTGCGGACCCGGCGAGCTTGCGCGCCGACGAGCCGATGGAGATCATCGAGAAACCCGCGAAGAGCAGGTTGATCCCGACCAGGGTGCCGATCGCCCACAGCCCGGTGAGCGGCCACTCCCGGAGCAGCAGGAAGCCGAGAATCCCGCTCATGACGGCGCTGAACAGCATCCAGCCCCAGCCCTGCTCAGGCCGGACCTGGAAGGCGAGCACGGCGCCGAAGATGCCGTCGACGATGAGGTACGACCCCAGCATGAGGGTCAGCGCCGCGAGCCCCGAGCCCGGCCGCGCCATCATGATCACGCCGGCCAGCAGGCACAGGGCGCCGCCGATGAAGGCGAGCGTGCCGCGCCCGAAGGAGCCCGCGCTGAACGCGCCGATCAGCCGCGCCACGCCTCCGACCACGAGCGCGAACCCAACGAACACTGCGACGCCGACGCCGCTCGCCCACGGCATCACGAGTGAGAAAAAGCCGGCGATCACCGTCACCACGCCGAGCACGATCAGCCAGCCCGCGTTCTTCTTCGCATCGTCCAACCAATCGGCCACGAGTCCGTTCGAATTCACCATCTCACCCCTCCGTTTCCTTCGTTTCCGTTCATCGATGCCTCGCGAGCGAGGCGGCTTCTCTGCCGACGTCGAGCTCGTGACGACTCGCCCCGGGGCGACCCGCCGATCCTGACTCGTTCTCTCGAGCGCTCACGGTGGTCACCACACCGCCCGGAGCCTGACGGCGAGGAGCCAGAGGCTGGCGAGCTCGGGCATGTCCGCCGGGTCGAGGACGACCTGCGCCGACGGCGCCACCGACAGTCCCGGGACGATCGAAGTCCGGTAGTAGGCCTCGAGCTGGACCTGGTCGCGCGGACTGTCCGGAGCGCGACCCCAGTTGGCGCCGAAGCCGAGGTAGTCGTCGTGCTCGTTGATCCGATAGCCGACTCCGGCGCTCACCGTGCGGTCGACCAGGGTCCCCCCGCCGTCCGACCAACCGCCGCGTACGAAGGGCAGCCACCGGCCCCCGTACTCGAAGCTCCAGGAGACGGTTGCGCCCCATCCACCCTCGACGCCCGCCTCCGCGCGATCATCGACCTGCCAGAGGAGGAGGTGCGTGTTGTCCGAGTAGCGGCTGTCCCACGAGCCGATCCGGCCGAGCTCGACATGCCTGAAGTGCTCCCCGTCCGCGAAGCTCGAAACGAAGTCTTGCGGACTGTCTGGGTTCGCGTTGGCGTCGGCGATCCCCCGAGGACATACCACCGGGGCGTCACCATGAATCGGACCGCGGCCCCCAGCCCCTGGTTGGGCACCGCGATCGCGGGGCTGGTCGAAAACGCCAGGTTGTTGAACTCCGTCCACACGTTGACCAGCCCGTAGACGTCCATGTAGTCGGTGGTGTCCACCACCCCGGCGACCAAGGCGAAGCGGTTGTCCGCCAACGACTGGGTCCAGTAGAGGTTGGTGAGCACGCCGCCGTTGTCGCCAAAGGTCGGCCCGCTGATCCCGGCCGCCCCGGCGGTCGGCAGCACCGCCGAGGCGGGCAGCTCGGTGCCGATGGAGTGCCGGTGCTCGACCTTGTACACGAGCGAGCCGACGTCGGTCGTGCGGCCGCGTCCCACAAGCACCCACTGCCCGTAGAAACGCAGCGCGCCGCCGGCCCCGGCGCTCGATCCCGGGCTCTCGCTCACCTGCTGCGCGAGCAGGTTGTAGTCGGCGCCGATCGACAGGGCGGCCTTCTCCTGCAGCCACTTCTTCGGCTTCTGCAGCTGCTCGTACTTCCGCTTCCTCTCGTCCCACACCAGCTGCGCACCGACGCTGCTCGGACCGCCCATCCCTACCGCCTGAGCGGGCGATTCGTCGGCCTTCGCGGCAGCCGCATCCCGCTCGTCCGACGACGTCTCATCGTCGTGCTGACGGGGCCGTTCCTCGTCGTCGGCTGCCGACGCACCGGATGCGACCGCTGCTGCCGCGATCAGCACGGCCACCACGCAACCCGAGACCCGACGGGGAGCTCGAACCACCTCGGCCCCTCCTACTTCCTGGCGTGCACTTCGCGGCGAATCGGCTGACCCGGTCCCGCATCCAGGATCAGGTCGCCGCCGTCGATGACGAGCTCACCGTTCACGATCAGCGACTGCACGCCGACCGCGGGCTGGTTGGGCTTGTCGTAGGTCCCGACGTCGCTGATGGTCTCGGGGTCGAAGACGACGATGTCGGCGTCCATCCCCTCCTGGAGACGGCCCTTCTTCTTCATCTGCGGGACGAAGCCTTCCAGGGTCTGGGCCGGCATCAGGGTCATCTTGCGCAGGGCCTCCTGCATGGTCATCAGCTTGCGTTCCCGGACGTACGAGCGCAGGATCTTGGCGAAGGTCCCGTTCGACCTCGGGTGCGAGAACGTGTCCTCCGGCAGCGGCCACGCGTCGCCCTCGTAGTTGATGACGTGGTCGTGATCGTCCATGAACATCCAGAACATCTCGTCGGACTCGATCAGGATCCTCGGGTGCAGAATGGACTTGTCCAGCAGCGCCAGGTCGTCGGGATTGCTCTCGTCGAGGAAGTGCCAGACGATGAACGTACCGGGCTGGTTCTTCTGGTAGTCCTCGACCTGCTCCTCGGTCATGCGCTCGGTGCCCAGCTGGAAGTTGCTGGCCTTCGAGCCCATGCGCTCCTGCCAGCCCTCGCCGGTGAACATGGCGGCCCCGATGACCGTGCTGGCGGCGCCCCAGGGGTACGCGCCGACGGTGATGTTGATGTTCCTGTCGAAGGCATCGTTCACCAGCTCCAGCGTCGCGTCGATGTCCTTCAGCGACGAGCTGTTGATGTGGCAGATATGCATGTGCGCACCGGTGATCGCCGCATTGGCGATCAGCTCCTGGACCGCCTGGAAGGAGCTCTGCGGCTCCATGTTGCTCGCGTATCGAAAGTGGGTGAACGTCGCCACGTCGCGCTCGGCGGCCAGCTTGGCCAGGGCGAAGTACTCCTTGTGGCCGTAGCCGGGCGCGTAGCCGGCGTTGATCCCGATCCCGATCGCGCCCTCGTCCAGGCCCTGCTCGACGTACTTCAGGATCTGGGCCTGCTGCTCCGGTGTGGCGATGTCCATCTTCCAGTCCGACCGGCCCTGGACGTCCTGGAAGTACTTGGCGGTGGCCTCCGGCGGCGTGCCGGTGAAGGTGGCGATGCGGCCGTAGGTCCAGGCGGCCGCCGCACCGTAGTTGATCGGCAGGTTCTTCTTGCCCTGCGCGTCATACCACTCGCTGATCGGCAGGATCCCGGACTCCAGCTCCAGCATCGTCGTCACGCCCTGCATGGCCTGCATGCGGTAGTCGCCGATGTTCTGGCCGTGGGCGTGGATGTCGATGAAACCGGGGGCGACCACGTGGCCCGTGGCATCGATGGTCGTGCTGCCCGTGATCTTCTTCGACGTGATCGGTGGCGATCCGGCCGTCCTTGATGCCGACGTTGCGCGACGGCGTCATACGTGGTCTCCGGGTCCATGACCCGGCCGTTGAGGATCACCACGTCGTAGGTCTGCGCGACGGCCGGGATGGCGGCAGCGAGGAGCCCGCAGGCCAATGTTGCCGTAGTGATGATCCTCGCCAGATTCTTTGAGGATTTCATGGGTGACTCCTTCCGTCGGTTTGTGTCCACGGTCTTACAAGGGTGTTCTTGTAGATCTTGCCGTCCTTCATGATCAGATCGATGTTGGCCGAGTCCATCAGCAGGCGGATGTCCTCGGTCGGGTCGCCGTCGATCAGCAGGATGTCGGCGTACGCCCCTTCCTGGATCACACCGAGCGCACCGTGCGGATAGGGGTTCTTCCATCCCGAAAGCGCGAGCACCTCTCCGTTGTTGCCGGTCACCTGGATCATCTGCTCGATCGGCGTGAAGAACCGATCGCGATAAGCGAACTCCTGGCGGAAGTTCGACGAAGGCGTCATCACCGAAGAAGACGTCCGTGCCCCAGAGGATCTTGACGCCGTACTGCTTTGCCCACTCGATCGCCTGCGGCGCGCCCTGGGCGACCTGCCGGTTCTTCTCCTGCTGGATCGGGTCCTGGAACATCGGGTTCTTCGAGACGTCCTGCAGCGCGAGGAAGGCCTGCGGGTTGTAGTAGGCGCCGATTTCGGCCATGCGTTTCACCGTCTCCTCCTCGAGGATCAGGCCGTGCTCGATCGAAATCGCCCCGGCGTCGAGCGCCGCGACGACACCGGCATTCGTCTGCGCATGCACGGCGACATAGGTGCCGTAACGCTTGGCCTCCTCGACGCCCGCCGCGAGTTCTGCGGCGCTGTATGCCGACGAGAACAGAGGATCGGTGAAGCTGGTCACGCCGCCCCCCGCCATGAGCTTGATCTGGGCAGCGCCGCGGAACAGGTTGTCGCGCACCGCTCGGCGCACCTCGTCCGGGCCGTCGGCGATCTTCGTCCAACCGAGCCTCTCGGCGACGCCGGCCCGCTCCCGGCCGTCGAAGTACGGGTGCCCGTCATTGGCCGTCCGGAAATCACCATGCCCCGTGGTCTGACCGATCGCCGGACCGCTGGAGTAGATGCGTGGGCCGGGGAACATGCCGGCATCCAGTGCCTTCTGAAGGCCGAAGGCGTTGCCGCCCATGTCCCGCACCGTCGTGAAGCCGGCCATCAGGTAATCGTGCGCACGGCGCGCAGAGCGGATCGCCTGTTCGGTGATGTCCTGGTTCAGCATCATGTCCAGAAGCGGAGACGCATAGGTGACGTGCCCGTGTCCCTCGATCATGCCCGGCATCAGCGTGCGCCCGCCGCCGTCGATGACATTGACCTTGACCTCTTTTTGACGGTCTGCTCTTGTTCGTAAATCATCACGACATCGGCATGCCCGAATTCCGCCGTATGGGGCGTTTCCATCGGCTTCAAACCGCCGGTCTTGACGTCGAGTTCATAGGTACCGGAGCTTGGAATGTCCTTGGCGACCTTCTTGATCAGATTCTTGACCACGAGCACGTCATGGCCCATCAGGAGCTTGTCGCTCTTGCCATCGAAGACGTTGACGTTCTTGAACAGCGTCACCTCCGCTGGACCGTCAGCCGCCATGACGGAGACCGGGATGGCGACAGCGAGGAGCCCGCAGGCCAGTGTTGCCGTAGTGATGATTCTCGCCAGATTCTTTGTGGATTTCATGGGTGACTCCTTCCGTCGGTTCGTGTCCACGGTCCTCAAGGGTGTTCTTGTAGATCTTGCCGTCCTTCATGATCACGATACAATCTTCCGGATCGGCTACCAAGTCTAGATCTTGCAAGGATTTCCATCTCAACCAATAGGTTCTTGGGCGTCACCGCTTCGCATTGCGAAACTAATGGAGCTCAGGTCGCCGGCCCGCCTCGAGCCCTGGGCGACTGCACGGGCGTATTGCCAGCGGGCGTCGATGACACCTTGAGCGTGCCGACCAACAGTGTGCCAGTGCGCGTCGATCAGGCCCGGCATCAGCGTGCCGGCCGACCGCCGTCGATCACGGTCGCGCCGTCAGCCGGCGATCGGATCGGTGGAGACCGCCGTGATCAGGTTGCCCTCGATGAGGACGTTCGCGTTCTCGACGCCGATTCTCGTTCACGCCGTCGAAGACGTGCACGTTGGCGAACAGCACCCGGGGCGGCTGTTCGGCCTCCGTGGCACCAGCCGGCGCCGTCAGCACCAGGCCGGCCACGATCGCAATGGCGATCAGTACTGTTCGCTTCCACTTCATCCTCCATTTTTTGACATCACATCACTTCCCGGCCACGAACTTGGCCGCTCTTCGCAGGTAACCCGGCATCTTGTCCTGTCCGTACGGCGGGATGTAGCCGTTGGTCGAGAAGTACACCCCCACGAAATCACGGGCGGGATCGATGTAGATGCCCTGACCGAGATTGCCGTGCTTCCACAGGGCGCCGTCCTCGAACACCCCGTCGAACTGGAAGGAGTTCATCAGCGGCGATTCGCCGAAGTCCTCCTTCTGACCTTCGTACTTGGCACCTCTCCGGTAGGCTTCCGGGCTGCCGGCGGTCTGCAGCCGCTTCAGGACCTCCGCCGAGACCACCGGCCTCACCGCGGCCTTGTCCCAGCTCGGCGTGAAGAGCATGCCGAAGCGGGCGAAATCCTCGGCCGTCGTCGACAGCAGCCCGTGCGCCACCGAGGTTCCGTCCGGGGTCAGATGATGCTGCATCGACAGGCGGGCGGTCATGTTGCCCCACACCCGCTCCTCGAAGATCGTCGCCCAGGTCTTGTTTTCGATGCGCTCCGCGATCACCACGAAGATCTGGGTCACCGCCGACGAGTATCGGAATCGGTATCCGGGCTCCTCACCCTCGATCTTGTCCGCGTTCTTCAGGATCTCCAGCCAGTCGTCGACCTTGCCGGTGGCGGGGTTCGGCGAGCCGAACTCCGCACTGAAGAAGCGCACGATGACCGACTCGGGATCGACGATGGCCTCCATGGTCTCTTCCAGTTGAAGCGCGGTGGCCATGTTGGCGGCGTCGATCATCCGGATGCCGTCCCAATTGGTGCCCTTGAACTCGGGCATGTACTCCACGACCTCCTTGGTCATGTCGATCTTGCCCTCCGCCTCCAGCTGGGCGATCACCAGGCCGACCGTCGTCTTGCCCGGCGACATCCAGACGTGCTGGTCCATCGGGTTCATCCCGGGGTAGGTCTCGTAGACGATCTTGCCCTTGTGGATCATGACCACGGCCTGCACCCGGTGATTCGGGTGCACCACGTACTCGTTCAGGGTCAGGTCACCTTCGTTGACCGTGAAGGACACCTTGTCACCCAGTCCGGGGACGAGCGCCTTTTCGAGCGGCCGGTAGAGCGCGTTCGGCTTCGAGGTCGCGGTGTGCAACACCTCGCTCAGGTGCAGGTTGTAGTAGAGCGCGTGATCCCCTCCGAGCTGATAGTGGAAGTTCTCGAACCTCTTCTGCGCATCCTGCGCGAAGTCGAGGGAGAAGGGCGACTTCGCACTGCTGACCGGCAGGGTCGTCTTGGCGCCGGGCACCTCCAGGTAGGGGGCCAGCGGATTGTCCTCGGCAGCGGTGACCGAGGAAATCGTCAGGCACAGAGCCGCGAACGCAACGCAACACAGTGTGAATCTCATGGTCGGTCCTTTCTTGCCGGAAGCTCTGCCGTTCCGTTGTCGGGTGACCTTGCATCGCCAGCCGGCCGGCCTCAGTGCCCATGGGTGTCGGGCTGCACGTCCGGCGCGCCGATGCTTCCGGGGCTGTGAGCCGGGCACGCCGCCGCCGAAGTCCACCGGAGCGGCATAGTAGGTCTTCTGCCAGCCCTCGATGGTCAGCGGTTCGAATCGACTCTCCACCCGCTCGAATCGGATCGGTTGGCCGGAGAAGGTCGCATCCTGCACCACTTCCGAGTCCTTGACCATGATGGTTCCGTTGACGATCACGTAGGGAATGCCGGTCGAGGGAACGATGCCCTTTTCGTAGGTGGAGTTGTCGGTGATCGTCTCGGGATCGAAGATGGTGATGTCGGCCACCATGCCCGGTTGCATGCGGCCGCGCTCCTGCATGGCTTTGAGCCCCATGTCGCCCAGGGGTTTGGCCCAGTTGTAGCTGGCCATGGCAACGGTCTGCATCAGGGGGATGTCGTTTTCACGGCCCAGGCGAAAGGCCCTGGCCCAGGTGCCGGAGAACCGTGGGTGGGAGTTGGGCGCCGCGTCATAGGGCGATTCCCAGGTCATCTCGTCAGGGACGAGGGGCATGGCATCGCTGCACAGGGCCACGCCCGGCATGCGGAGCCAGTCCACGATGGCGGACTTGGGCATCTTGTAGACGAGCACGACCCGGGTCGGCTCCTTCTTCAGCATTTCCTCGCGTGATTCCTGGGTGTAGAACTCGCCGGTGGCGACGTCCTGGATGGTCTCCTCGTACTTGTATCCCAGGGTTTCGACCCACATCTCGGGTTCCAGGAAGACCGCGTTCAGGGCCGTGGAGCCGGCGGCGTAGGGGTAGATCTCGCCCCAGACGTTCATGCCGCGCGCCCGCATCCGGACGAGCAGTTCCTGCACCAGGTTGTAGCCGGGGTTGTTGAAGTGGTTGGCCAGGGCCGGGGCGCCGAGGGCGGAGGCATTGGCCAGCAGCTCCTGGATGCCGTTGGCCTCTGTGACCTCGGTACCCGGGGGTGTAGCGGAAGTGAGCGCCGGTCTGCCTCCCATACAGGCCGGCCACTCTCTGGACTTCGAAGAACTCCCGAGCACTGACACCGTCCCGCATGTAGCCGAGGGTGGACCCGCAGCCGATCGCACCGGCGGCCAGGCCCTCGTCGATGATCGCGAGGATCTTGTTTCCCTCCTCCAGATCGGGATGCTTCGACGACCATCCGGTCCCGGCTTTACGGCTGTTCGTGGCATCGCTGGTATCGATGCACTCGTAGCCGTCAAGAACCAGCGAGCGGGCGAACTCATGGGCGCTGGCCGCCCCGAAGTTGACCGGCCATCTGCCCTCCCGCGCCGAGTACCACTCATCGACCTTGGTCCCCAGGGTGCCGATCTCGAGATCCATGAGGGTGGTCCGGCCGTCGCGCAGCGCCACCTTGGCGCCGAAGATGCCGGTGTAGTGGAAATGGCCGTCGATGAACCCCGGCGCCACGACATGGCCGGTGGCGTCGATGGTCTCCCTGCCGGTGATCGTGTCCTTGGTGATGACGGCGATCCGTCCATCCGTGACGCCGACATTGGCGACGGCGTCATACATGGTCTCCGGATCCATCACCCGTCCGTTGAGGATGACGAGGTCGTAGTCCTGGGCCGTGGCGGGAAGTGCCAACACCACAGCCCACATGAGCGCGAGGATCGTCAGGCGGGCGGTTTGCATCCGGTGGAAGGTGATCATCGTGTCTGGTTTCATTTCATCCCCCTCTGTCGTTTCGTTTCTTGACTCGTGACGTGATGCCCCCGGGCGCGGCGCCCCCGGGGTCGCCCTCGAGACACTCGACGGACAGCAGCACGTGGCCGCGGGCGTAGAGCTGATCGAGCAGGCCCTGCAGGGCCGCCTGGTCGGCGACCCGGGCGAGAAGCTCGGTGACCGGCCCACGGGCACCGGCCTCATCCACCAGAATCTCCAGGCCCCCGAACCGGTCCGCCCACTCGGGACCGAGACGGCCGGCCACCCGGATCCGGTAGCTGCCCGGATCGAAGATCGCCGGAAACGGGACTCCAGCCACTGGGTCGCTCACCCACGTTCAGACTCCTTCTTGAGGCTGACTTTGGGCGAGAATGATAGCGGCGAGCGACGTCACCGGCAATGGCCGCGACGGCTAGAAAACGGCGAGGTCGTCAGCGGGCCGGAGGATCGATGAGCCCGCGGGCGGCCGCCTCGGCCACCGCCGCGCGCCGGTCGTGGACGTCGAGCTTGGCGTAGATGCTCTCGAGCCGCTTCTTGACCGCGGCGGAGGTGACCGACAGGCGGTCGGCGATCTCCTTGTTGGTCATCCGCCACGCCAGCAGCTCGAGGGTCTCGAGCTCGCGGAAGGTCAGGTCCTCGCTCGGACCGAAGGCGTCGGAGACGCGCGGACCGCGCCGCGGTTCGCCGCGATCGAAGGCCGCGCACAGGGTCGTCGCGTACTCACTGCTGCCCGGTCGCTTCGCCAGCTCGCCGAGGAGCTCCCTCACCCGGGGTCCACAGTCGACGAAGGGCCGGACCACTCCTTCCGGCGCCGCCCGGTCAACGGCACCCTCGAGAGTCGACAGAGCCTCCTGCCGGCTTCCCAGATCGTCGACAGCCAGGGCGCGGAGCACGTCGAGTCGAAGGGTGCGACGCTCGACTCCGTATCTCGAGGCCAGGCGCGAGGCCCGATCGATGACCTCGAGCGCCGCCCTGCTCCCGGCCGCCGTTCGCCTTTGCAGACTGCAGCCAGGCGAAGGTCTGCGGAAGGCACGCTCGGTGGGAAGAGCATGAAGTCTGCGGCGGCGGGAGGGTCGGTGGGAAGCGACGCGTCTTGCCCGGTGGCGAGGGACAGTCGCTGCGCGAACCAGGCCGAGCTGCCGAACGCCGGAGGGTTGCCGCATTTGACAGCCAGCGCACGGGCCCCGGCCGTGTGGCGGTTCGCCAACTCGCGGTCGTTGCGTGCCAGGGCCACATGTGCGAGGCCGAGCAGGGCGTCGTGGCAGAAGAGCCAGGCCGAATCCGCATGCAGCCTCGCCGCCTCTCGGAAGTGTGTCTCGGCTTCCTCCAGGAGGTTGCGCTCGTATGCGACCAACCCGAGCAGAAGACGAAAGTGGCCGTCGAAGAACTCGGGAAGCGCGACGGCCCTGGTGGGCTCCAGGCCGCGCGACGCGGTCTCCCGACACCGGGAGAGCTCGGCTCGGAAGAGCTCCGACCGCAGGCCTTGATCACCAGGTACATTCCGAGCCTGGGCTTGCCGGAGGACTCCGCATGGAAGAGCCCGTCCTGAACGAAGGTCGTCGTACTCACGCTCGCGCCCGGCAAAGGCGAGCCCCACCCCGCGGTAGACGATGCCCTGGGTGTAGGGATAGCCGGAATCGTAGCCGTGCTCCATGGCCGCCGTCGCGTGCGCGAGCGCGCCACTCGGCAAAAGGTACCAGGCACGGCTTTACGGTTTAGCTGGCACCGCACCTATTGCCGGGGAGGGGGGGAGCAAATTGGAGAAAGAGTTACACCTTAATAACGTGGCCTGGCATTTTTTCTCTTTTCCGACGAGACCGGGGAACCGAACCTAGAGGGACCCGGGGGAGGGAAGGGGGCGCCGGGGCATGGAACCGATGGAGGGAAAGATGGAGAGGGCATTGAACCTCGTAACCATCCAAACGAAACTGTATCGGATAGCTGAGCTGGCGATTATCTCAACCAGTAGGTGTGCGACGGCCTTCCGTCGCGCAGCGAACCCGTGAGCCTGAAGAGCCGGATGCGGGAATTCTGCACGTCCGGATCTGTGAGGGGCCCGGGCGGGCAACCGCCCGGGTCTACTCGACACCAATCGGTGTTTCATCGCCTGCGGCACCGCCGGTCTCGGTTGCGCGCCCGGGCCGCCGATCGGCGAGCCGGGGGGACCGCCGGCGGCCCACAAGAGGAGCGTCCCGGACATTGCGGCGGTGGTCGTCAGGCATTACAGTGGTCGTGTGTTTCGATGCCGGGCGTGCGGTGCCTGGCCAGCGGAGGCTGAGATGAGCTCGTGGTCGTGGTTGCTGCGGGTTCTTTTTATTTTTCTCGTGTGGGCGCGGCTCGGTGGTGGGGTGGCGGCCGAGAGCCCGGTGGACGCTCACGGGCGGTCGCTGTTCGGCGATCGCGGACCGCTTTGGTACCGGGGCGACGAGTCCCTGCCGCCGGTCCGCGATTCCTCCGGCGTCTTTCGACAGGCCCCGCTGCCCGGACCCGGCGGCCCGGCGGTTCCGGGCGCCGAGCTCGGGCGGCTGACGGGCGCCTTTTCCTTCGGCCCCTGGACCTCGCACCACCCCGGAAGCTGGCCGGAGGCGGTAGCGATCGGTGACGTCACCGCCGACGGCCGGCCGGACGTGGTGCTGACGACGACATTCTACTTCGACCCCGCCAACGACTACCACGTCTTCGTCTATCCGCAGCTGCCGGAAGGGACGCTCGGCCTGCCGACCGGGTATTCCTATTTGAACGGCGCCTCCCGGAACGGCATCGTTCTCGTCGACCTGAACGAGGACCAGGTGCTCGATGTGGTCGTCGGGCACGATGTCGGTGTCTCGGTTCTCCTCGCCGACGGCGCCGGCGGTCTCCAGCCCGCCACCGTCCACAGCGGCCATTCGGCGAGCGCACTTGCGACCATGGACGTCAACCTCGACCAGCACGCCGATGTCGTCGCCCTGTCCGGACGAGCATCGTGACGGTCTTCCTGGGCGACGGCCTCGGTGGTTTCACCGGCGTCCAGGAGGTCACGGTCGGGGACCCGAACGCTGCGGATTTCGAGCTCGGGGACCTCGACGGCGACGGCTTTGACGACCTCGCCGTCGCTTCGGGGGAGGCGGTGCTGACCGTGACCTACCACGACCAGGTGTCGGGCTTCGTCCCCGGTCCGTCCAGCTACCCGATGGGCGGCATCTCGGTGTGTGAAGGCATCGGGGTCGGCGACGTCACCGGCGACGGGCTCGAGGACGCCGTGCTCGGTCGGCCCTTCAACTCGCCGACGCACCTCTGGCTGATGATCCAGGACGGCGCGGGCGGGCTCAGCGGACCGAGCACCATCTCCACTTACGACGTTCCGGAGCCGGTCGCGGTCCAGGACGTCGACGGCGACGGCCTCGAGGACGTGGTCGTGCTCCACGCCGGCTGGCTGCGGGCGGGCCTCTACCTCCAGGGGCCGAGCGGCCTCGAGCCGGAGCAGCTGTACGAGATTCCCTACGCGTCTCACTACTCGAGCCAGGGCCTCGCGCTCGGCGACATCTCGTCCGACTCCTGCACCGACCTGGCGATCGCAGACTACAACCAGGGTCTGGTGATCCTCCACGGAGCGGGGTGCCAGCAGGTGATCTTCGCCGACGGTTTCGAGTCCGGAACCACCGCCGTCTGGTCGCTCACCCTGCCGTGACCGGCTCCGGTTGACCCGGAGATCGGGCGATGGAGGTCGGGTCAGCTCGCAACCGTGTGGAACCCGCGGATGACCGATGCGACGCGAAGGGCGGGAGAGTTCTCCCGCCCATTCTTCGAACGTTCGGTATCACGTGAGCCTTATGCAAAATTCTGGAATTCGGACACAGCGTTTTTCCGTTCCTCCGAGACCTCAGGCCGGCGGGGGCGCCGGCCCCACAATGGATGTCAGCCCTTTGTGGCGCCGGTCCCACAACGGAGTTCTGCTATTCGCCACTCTTTGAGGCACCAGATACCCAACATTGGAATTGAACGTACGGAATTGTAATTGACGAGCGTACGTGTTTGCCGTAACCTGGAGAACGGAGGTGGAAGGTGGTGCTGACGGCATCAAAGCTGAGATCCGACATCTATCGCATTCTCGACCGGGTGTTGGAGACCGGGCAGGCGATCGAGGTCCAGCGCAAGGGAAGGCGAGTGCGGATCGTTCCGGTCGATCCGCCGACGCGGCTCGCTCGGCTTCGCACGCGCGACCTTCTCACCGACGACGACCCGGACGCGATCGTCCACCTGGACTGGTCGGGCGAGTGGCGTCCGTGATCTACCTTGACACCCACGTGGTCGCCTGGCTCTATACGGGCGACCTCGGTCTCTTCCCGACCGGTGTGCGGCGTTGGTTGGAGGAGGAGGAGCTGCTGATCTCTCCCATGGTCGAGCTCGAGTTGCAGTACCTGCACGAGGTCGGCCGGACGAAGGTGCCGGGCACCGAGGTGGTTGCCGCTCTCGCGGCCGAGATCGGCCTGAGCCGCTGCGACCTGCCGTTCGAACAGGTGATCGCCGAGGCGGTCCGAACCGATTGGACCCGCGATCCCTTCGACCGCATCATCGTCGCTCAGGCCGCGCTTCGTCGCCGGCCGTTGCTCACCAAGGATGACAGCATCCGCGAACACTATGGGGAAGCCGTCTGGGTCGACTGAAAGTGCGCATTGGGAAGGTCCCCGAGGTCGGCTCTCCTCAGCTCGAGCACCGATCACGAATCCCCGCATGGTGCGTCTCCTGATTGCCAGGATCACTGGAAAAGGGAGTAGAGGAGGTAGGCGGCTCCGAATACCGCGCTGGCATAGGTGACGACCAGGCCGGTCTTCTCCCAGGGGTCGAGATCCTCCCAGGTCAGGGGCCGGAGGTAGATCCGCATGCCCTCCGGGAGTTGATTCTGTTCGGTCAAAAAGGTACCAAAAAAGGTACCAGGCACGGCTTTACGGTTTAGCTGGCACCGCACCTATTACCGGGGAACGGGGGAGCAAATTGGAGAAAGAGTTACACCTTAATAACGTATAACGTGCCTGGCACCTTTTATGGAAACCTCCGCTGATTTCAATGTATGTCCAAGCAGGGGGGTCCGCCAGCAATGATGGGTGCCTCAATCAGGACGTCGGCCGGTCCTCACGGCTGTGAGCTCGTGGGAAGCCCGAAGGATGCCACCCTCCGACCTCCGGAAGGTGCGGCGGTCGGGAGCTGTTGTTCTCACTAACGAAACCTGCCAAGTTTACACATTTACACATTCACATTTGACAGGTGGGTTGATCGAGAATGTGTAAATGTGTAACCACGGCACGGTTTGGTTTCGGTTTCCGGTTTCCGGCACGGTTTCGCCGGCCGGATCGGCGCGGAACCGAGCCGGATCGAACGACGCGGCCCGTAACCGCCGACGCCCATGGCGGGCGTCGGCGGTGGTCCCGGCGTCCCCTCGGCCTTGCGGTGATGTCCTCCGATCGACTAGGGTGGTGGCATCAACCTCCAAAAGGGGTCGGACCATGGCGCCGCACCGCAATCGCAAGAACCCCGAGGTCAACCTCAACCTCAACGTGCGCGGCATGACGCCGTCGGCGACGGTGGCGATCAACGAGCGCTGCGACGAGCTGCGCCGGAAGGACCGCAGGTCTTCAAGCTCGGGCTCGGCCAATCGCCGTTCCCGGTGCCGGCGCCGGTGGTCGAGAAGCTCCGAACCAACGCCCACCAGAAGGACTACCTGCCGGTCAAGGGACTTCCCGAGCTGCGCGACGCGGTGGCCGACTACCACCGCCGCACCCAGGGTCTCCAGTTCACCGGCGACGACGTCCTCGTCGGGCCCGGCTCCAAGGAGCTGATGTTCCTGCTCCAGCTCGTCTACTACGGCGACCTGGTGATCCCGACCCCGAGCTGGGTCTCGTACGCGCCGCAGGCCCACATCATCGGCCGCCAGGTGCGTGGCTGCCGACACCACCGGAGCAACGGCTGGCGCCTGACGCCGGAGAGCTCGAAGCAGCTCTGCCGGGACGACCCCGTCCGGCCGCGCATCGTGATCCTCAACTACCCGAGCAACCCCACCGGCAGCACCTACAGTGCGAGGAGCTCAAGGCGCTCGCCCGGGTCGCCCGGCGGTACCGCGTGGTGCTGCTGTCCGACGAGATCTACGGCGAGCTGCACCACAAGGGCCAGCACGTCTCGATCGCGCGCTTCTACCCGGAGGGCACCATCGTCAGCGGCGGCCTGATCAAGTGGTGCGGCGCCGGCGGCTGGCGGCTCGGCACGTTCAGCCTTCCCGCCGAACTTGCGCTGGCTGCTCGACGCCATGGCCGCCGTGGCCAGCGAGACCTTCACCTCGACCAGCGCGCCGATCCAGTACGCGGCGGTCCGCGCCTTCGAGGGCGGTCTCGAGATCGAGCGCTACCTGTGGCACTCGCGGCGCATCCTCGGCGCCCTCGGCCGCTGGTCCGCCACGCCGGCTTTCCAGGGCCGGGATCTCGGCTGCCCGAGCCGCAGGGCGCCTTCTACCTCTTCCCCGACTTCTCGAGCGAAGCGCAGGCGCCTCGCCGCGCGCGGCATCGCGACCTCGGCCGAGCTCTGCACCGCCTGCTCGAAGACACCGGCGTGGCCATCCTCCCGGGCAGCGACTTCGGCCGGCCGCCGGAGGAACTCACCGCCCGCCTCGCCTACGTCGACTTCGACGGCGCCCGAGCGCTCGCCGCCGCCGAGCGCTGGTCGACGAAAGCACCGCTCGGCGAGAGGTTTCTGCGCGAGTACACCGGCGCGGTGGTCGAGGCGATCGACCTGATCGTCGGTTGGATCGATCGCCGGCCGAGGCGCCAACGCTCCGACGAGACCTGAGGCCGACGCCGGTTCGTTTGGGTGCCAGGCTTTAGGAACTTAGGAAGTTCCAACTTCCCAACTTCCTAAAGCCTGGCACCGAAATGGCACCGAAACGGGAGAAAAAGCGCTCGAGTGCCTTGCGCGATGTCCGGACCCTCGAGGTCTCCATCACCTCGCCGTCCTCGTCCAGGATGCAGATTTGACTTTGCTCAGTGTGTAGGTCGATGCCACAATACTCTATGCCGGTCTCCTTAATCTTGGGCCTCGAGCCCGCATTAGATTTGGCGAGCATTGTGCTACGCCATTTTAGGAGACCGGCCTACTCATCCCATCTGGCACCGATATAAAGCCTGGCACCGATACCGATAATGGCACCGATAAAAGCGCTGAGCTTCGAAGACCAGGGGTTCAGTCGCCGGAGGGGACCAACCGCTCGAGCTCGGCAAACCAGTTGGTGACGACCTGGATTTCCCTCGGATTCTCCGAGAGCTCGATCTGCAGCATCAGGAAACGATCGCCGTCGGGATGGATGTCCCACTTGGATCCCCACCTGGGGCCGGGATCGAAGGAGCCTTCAAAGAGCAGTCGTTCTTGACTGAATTGCAGGGGATCATCGCCGACGACATCGACCGCAAAGACCCTCCGACCATCGGTCGAGCGGAAGTAGATCCGATCGCCGGATGGTGACCATTTGGGTTCTTGCCCGCCATTGGACGAGACTCGCATCGTTCCGCCAAGTGATGGGAACCGTTGGATATAGACCTCGAACCTGCCGGTCACATCGGACGCGTACGCAAGCCATGTTTCGTCGGGAGACAACGCCGCGTGGACCTCATTGGCTCCGGAGTCAAGAAGTGGAACGGGCGCAGCTTCGGTGCCGATATGGAGCAGGTAGATATCAAGATCGGTATTGGCGAGCGTGGCCGAGACGAAGATCACGGTGCGGCCATCTTGGGTGATGTCTGCGGCTGGTTGATGCGAATTCGTGGTGGTGGTGAGTGGCGTTGGCGGCGCGTTGCGATCCACCGGTTGCATCCAAAGGTTGGAGGGCAGGTTTCCCCTTTGCGAGTTGTAGATGACGTGGGCCCCGTCGGGTGTCCAGACCGCCCACCAGTCGTGCCCTTCATCGCCCGTCACCGGGCCGATCAATCCGCGGTCTGGTTCGGCGAGCCAGAGGGTCGGTGTCCCCGTCCGGCGGGAGAGTAGGATCCGACGTCCGTCGGGTGAGATCCGAGGGGAAAAATAAGAATCGATTGGAATGGGCATGGGCTGGGTCGTGCCGTCGAGCCGGACCCAAACCGGGCTGCTCCCGGTCCTGTGGGATTCACCGGGGAGGTAAACGAGCGTTCCCTCGTCCGAGACTGCGTAGTGGGAAACGTCCCCGAGGTGGCTTTCACTGAGAACACCATCGATGACCGTTTGAGCCTCTCCGGTGATGGTTCGTCTCGCCAAATCGAATGGTGCCGCCAGGAGGCTGGCGTCCTGCGACCACACCAGATGGCCCGATGGAAGATAACTGGCGTCTGACCCCCCATTGACCAGGACGGTGATCTCTTCGGTATCGAGCGAAACCATGTCCACGGTGTGGTCCGTGAGGGACGACGCCAAGAAGGACCGGGAGCCGGGCACAAGCCTCGGGAAGTCTCCTGCGTAGAATCCCGTCCCGTTTGGAATTCTGATGGCTTGGGGCTTCCCTCCACCCGGGTCGACCGAGAACAGCGAACCGTCGCCGACCGCCGACATGACGATGACTCCATCGCCCCAGGATGGGCCATGAACATGCTCGGTCTCGCAGATGGTCTGCGGCGCACCACCCCGCACCGCTACCTTTTTCAACTTTCCGTCAGCCCAGAAGCCGAGCCACTCGCCATCCGGGGAGAAAAACGGCGCTTGAGCGCCTTCGGTGCCGTTGACCGGATGGGCCTCGCCCTCATCGAGGTGGCGGGACCAGAGCTGGGTACTCGTTTCGGTGGCGCCGACCCAGGCCAGAACGTGGCCATTCGATGAAATCGCCACCGCCGAGCCCGAGTGGTGGTTTCGCAGGATATCGATGTCGGTTGGAGAGGTTTCGGTGAAACGGAGGGTCGGCATCGCTTCCGGTCGGTCGTCGGCCGATCTCGCAATCCAGCCGACGATCCCGATGATCACCGCCACCGCGGCGACCAACCATGGCAGGATCTTCATGGCCGGGGTGGAGGCGGGATGGCCGCCGTCCGCGGCTTCGCCTGACAGATCGAGATCCAGGTCTTCGAGCGCAATACCGAGATCTCCAGCGTCCCTGAGACGGCGTTTCGGCTCTTTCTCGAGGCACCGGCCGAGAAGGCGGCGGAGGACTGGCGGCACTGTGGGCGCCAGCGCGTTCCAATCGGGCTCGCGCTCCAATATCCGAGCCAGGACCTCGGTGGATGTAGTGCCGGCAAAGGCCCGCCGTCCGGTGAGCATCTCGTAGAGAACGCAGCCGAAGGCCCAGATGTCGGCCTGACGGTCCACCGGTTGTCCTCGTGCCTGCTCGGGGCTCAGGTAGGGCGCGGTACCGAGGATCGTCCCTTCCCGGGTCATTTCGGCGGTGAGGGTGGGGGACTCGTTGAGATCCACGTCGCCGGTCGGTTGCTCCCATGCCTTGGCGAGTCCGAAGTCGAGGATCTTGACCGTGCCGTCGGTGGAGATCCTGATGTTGGCGGGTTTGAGATCGCGGTGGACGATGCCTTTGTTGTGCGCCGCTTCCAGACCATCGGCGATCTGTTTGCCGATTTCTACCGTCCTCTTCACCGGGAGGCGGCCATCGGTGAGTATCTCTTCGAGATCGTCGCCCTCGACGAGCTCCATGACCAGAAAGCGGGCGGGTCCAGAGCCCAGCTCACCGTCCTCGATCGATTCGAGCCCGTACAGAGTCGCGATGTTCGGGTGGTTCAGGCTTGCCAGCGTCTTCGCCTCACGCTCGAAGCGGGCGAGGCGTTCGGAGTCCGTTGCGAGGGCCTCCGGTATGACCTTGATGGCGACATCCCGATCGAGTCGAGGGTCCGTGGCGCGGTAAACCTCACCCATGCCGCCCGCGCCGAGCGGCGCGGTGATCATATAGTGACCGAGCCGGTCACCGGACGACAGAGTCACGTCGTCTCCGTGTTATGTGTATCACTGCTCAAGTATTGCAATTCCGCACTCCATTCCGCAACATCATCACCCGGACCCGCCGGATCGGCGGGGACCGAGATGAGGGCCATCACGAACGGCTCCTGCCAATCGTCGAGCACGGCTGGCGGCGACCTATCTCAATCCCGATGCCTATGCCCAAGAGGTCCAGCGGTGGTTGGACGCGGGCGCCACCATCGTCGGCGGTTGTTGCGGAAAAGGTACCAGGCACGGCTTTACGGTTTAGCTGGCACCGCACCTATCGCCGGGGAAGGGGGGAGCAAATTGGAGAAAGAGTTACACCTTAATAACGTGCCTGGCACCTTTTCCGAGGGAAAATGGGCGTGGTACCTTTGAGGTGGGCGAAAGGAAATTCCTATCCGTTGTCGTTCTGCCCGGTCTTGACGGGCATGGGTTGATTGCGTGGGAATTGTTGTTCGCTGTATAGATCGTGTGTTTCGCGCGCGCTGCAACACCGCGCAGTAGTTGAGGAGGTTCAGTGTCCGATATGCAAATCGAATCGACACATTTGTTTCACGCCGCAGCGCTCCTTGCCTGCGCAGCGCTTGCCGCGTGCAGCTCTGCCCCGCTCGACGCCGCGCCGCAGGCAGTGCAAGTCACACAGGGCTTCTACCTCGATCCGTCATTCTCGCCCGACGGTGAATGGATGGTCGTTGTCGCCGTCGTTGGCGACCGTGAGCAGCTCGCGGTCATGCGAACGGACGGCTCCGACGTCACGGTTTTGACCAATGATGAGTTTGATCACGAAGACCCGTCGTGGTCGCCGGATGGGCGCTCAATCGCCTATGTTTCTTTTGCCGATGGCGGCGAAGTCATTCACGTCATGAACGCCGACGGTTCGAACGTCCGCGCAGTCACGCCTGAGACGCAGCGCGCCATTCACCCGACCTGGACGCCCGACAGCCGCACACTGCTCTATTGCAACAACGACGACGTTGATCCGCCAGCGAAAAACGCTGCACAAATTTACGCTGTCGACGTTACGTCGCGCGAAGTTCGCACTTTGATAACAGGGGGCGTCAACACGTACCCGAACATGTCGCCTGATGGCCGTTACATCGCGTTCCGCAAAATGGTCGATGAGACCAATTCGGAAGTCTGGGTGGCGACGGCTGACGGCGAGGACGAGCGCAACCTTACCAATCACGCCGCCTTTGACGGCTGGCCCGCGTGGTCGCCCGACGGGCGCTGGATCGTGTTCGCGTCGGATCGCGGCGGCAATCAGCAAATCCATGTAATGACGCCTGACGGAGAGAACGTGCGCTTGGTCGCCGCCACCCCCGATCGGGGCACCGCTCCGCAATGGAGCAGAGACGGCGCAGACATCTTCTTTCCTGTGTGCTCGCGCGGCCCCGACGGCGGCGGCTGCGAAATCTACCGCGCGCCCGCGCCGGTGGACGACGGGTCGTAGCGCTCCATCGGCGGCCCACCGCCGCTTGTTTCACTGGCGGTCTGTCTCTCGGTTCGACGAACACGACTATGGCGACTGGTAGCGCAAGGGCGTGGTGAGCGATCCCTTTTTTGGACAGCGGCACGGCGGCTGGACGGGCGCCTCGTACACACTTCCACACTTATTGAGCACGAGCGTCGCGAGATCCAGACTCCCGAGATATCAACGAGCACTTGTGTCATCAAAGAAAACGGCGTCGCTAACGCTGCTCAGCGTTTGATTCCTCGCCCTCTCCTTCGTCAGGGCCCCGTGATCGGCTGGCTCAATCCTCCTCTTCATCCCGAGCCAGTGGTCGACAAGTGTGGAAGTGTGTACGTTGCACCCCGCCATCGCACCCCGCCATCTGTGCAACCGAGTACCGCCGCGAGCGTATGATTGGAAAAGAACCACTGATTCAGACCGGCACGCAGCGGTCCGGGTAATCGATCGAAGAACCAGCTGAAAAGGTGGGAGGTCGGGGATGCAACTCGGTAGAAACACGACAACCAACCGGCTGCTGAGGTGGTTCCTGACCAACACAGTCCTGACCGGAGTCTTTGCACTTCTGTGGTTGCTGCTACGCACCGGCACCAAGCCAAACCGCCTGGCCTATCCGTGCCAGCAAGCAGCCTTTGCAACCGCATCCCTGGCCTTCGGTGCTCCGCTGGTCGCGGCAATGATCACGGCGCGCAACCTGGCCTTCCGCCTGCTCGGCAATCGCCGCGCCCTGGCCATCGCCGGCGTCGGGCTCTTCGTCACCATCGGTCTGTGGAGCTTTCTCTCATCGAGCGACGCCACCACCACAACGCGGCAGTCGACGCTGCAACCACCCGCCAACTACCGGGCGACCTTGTACAACGTGACCGACTGCCCACAGGATCCCCATGGAGATCGTTTCCTCGGGCTCGACAACCTGCTCGAGCTGATGGGGCGGGAAAATCTCAAGTTCTACCGATCACCCGTCGTGGATCTACTTTCCGGCCCGGACGGTATGATCAGCTCCGACGACCTCGTCGTGATCAAGATCAACTACCAGTGGGCCGGGATCGGCGGCACCAACACCGATCTGCTGCGCGGGCTCATCCGGTCCATCGTTGACCACCCCGACGGCTTCACCGGCGAGGTCGTGGTCGGCGAGAACACTCAGTCCGCTCCTTCCGACAACTTCGATCGAACGGGCAACAATGCGCAGGATCGATCGCTCTCCCCACGTGACGTTGTCGATCACTTCCAAGCCCTGGGCTGGCAAGTCAGCATCAGCGACTGGCGCCAGATGCGCGGTTTCGAAGCCGACGAGCAGCTGCCGTGCAACGACAGCAGAGGCTACGTCGTCCAACCGCCGGGAGCCGCCGGTACGGTTTCGTACCCCCGGTTTCGAACGACCTACGGCACCTGTGTCAGCATGAAGGAGGGGGTCTGGCTGCCCGGGACCGGATCCTACGATCGGGATCGTCTCAAGGTCATCAACCTCCCCGTGCTGAAGCCCCACGGACTTGTCTACGGCGCCACCGCGGCGGTCAAGCATTACATGGGCGTGGTCACCACCGAGCTCAACACGGAATCTCACAGCGCAGTGGCGATTGGTTTGATGGGAGCAGTGATGGCCGAGCTCGGACCGCCCGACCTCAACATCCTCGACTGTATCTGGGTCCAGGGAAACCCCACCGCTGGACCGGGCGTCGGGCTGACCAACGCATCGAGGTTGGACCAGCTCGTGGCGTCGACGGATCCCATCGCTCTCGACATCTGGGCTGTCAAGAACATCCTGGTCCCCGAGTTCCTCGCCAACGGCTACACCCCACCGTGGCCCAACCCGAGCGCTGATCCCGATGACCCGAACAGCACCTTCCGAAGGTACCTCGACAACTCCATGGACGCGCTTCTCGTGCGGGGCTATCGCGTCACCAACGATCTCGACAGCATCGACGTTCACTGGTGGGACGGCGTGCCCGCGCCGCGGCGCGCGACGCGCAGGGTCGGAGGTTGAACGGGAAAGGAACGGAACGGTGCCCCGTACACACTTCCACACTTATCAGGTATCGGTTCGCATGATGGGTGCCGCCGGATGTGATCGTTTGTTCTCATCGCAACAGTTGATTCGATAGCACGTATCTCACGTCGCACGTGGTCGACGATTCGATGCGGTCGGCCGCAGCTTCGTCTCTGACACGGGGGACCACCATGAGTCTCGCACTGCACAGCTCAGGAACAGCCATCCTCTTGCTCGGCGCGCTCACGGCTTGCCAGCCCCGGGGCGACATCCCCGTCTCCGCTGTGCCGTATCTCGGACAGGAGCCGCCGGGTGCCGCGGCCGAGGTCTTTGCCCCGGGGCTCGTCTCCACCGAAGCGAACGAGATCCTCTTCGGGTTTTTCGACGACGGTGCGGTGCTCTTCTTCGAGCGTACTCCCGTCGACTCTGAGGATGATTGGATCCACGCTCCGGTGTATCAGTCCCGGATCAAGGACGGAATTTGGACGACACCGGTTCGCGCCGTCGTCACCGGCCGGCCCTGGTTCAACGAGTACCCGGATGCGCCCGAAGGAATGGTCGTCCACTTCCCCTGGCGGAAGAACCTCGACGGCAGCGGGCCGAGCCGGGATATCGACATCTGGCGGTCCGTGAAGGGTCCGGAAGGCTGGGCCGTGCCGGAGCGGCTGGGCGAACCGGTCAACACCGAAGCATTCGACTCCTGGCCGTCGTTGGCCGGCAACGGTGCGCTCTATTTCTTCAGCAACCGGGAGGGCGGGCTCGGTGGCTTGGATCTCTATCGCGCGGCGCCGGGAAACGACTCGGAGGTCGTGGTTGAAAACCTCGGCAACGTGATCAACACCGAGCACCACGACCACGACCCGTTCATCGCGCCCGACGAAAGCTACATCGTGTGGTGCTCGGACAGACCGGGAGGCTATGGCGAGAACGACCTCTTTGTCTCCTTCCGCCGTCCCGACGGCGGCTGGACCGCTCCCCGGAATCTCGGCGGCGACGTCAACACCGCCGCCGACGACACCAGGCCAACCGTGACTGCCGACGGCAGGTTTCTCTTCTTCGTCAGCGACGTCTCGGGCAACCGCAACATCCACTGGGTGGACTCGACCGTCATCGAGGCCCTCCGCCCGGTGGACCCGGAAGACCTCGTGGGCGACCTTCTCGGGCAGCCGGTTCCCGGAAGCTCGCCGGTGCCTTTCGCTCCGGGCCTGGTGACCACCGAGCATTCGGATGGGTGTGTCGGATTCGGCCTCGACGGCAACCTCTTCGTCTATCAACGCTATGAAAACCGCGTCAGCTCGATCTTTGAAATGGTCAGGCGCGGCGAGCGCTGGGAGCGACCGGTGAAGCTGCCGTTCTCGGAGTCCCATCAGGTGGGAGATTTCACCCTCGCGGCGGACGGGAGGACGATGTACTTCCAGTCGAACATTCCGGTCGCCAGCATCGGCCCCGACGCCGAGGGCGGCAACATCTGGATGGCAATGAGGAACGACGACGGATGGACCGAGCCCGTGATCCTCGGCCCGGAAATCAACTCAAAGTGGCACGACAGCTATCCCCTCGCGGCGCCGGACGGCACGCTCTACTTCTTCAGCCGGCGACCGGGAGGAATCGGGATGTCCGATCTCTATGTCTCGCATCGGGTCGACGGCGGGTTTGCCGATGCCGAGAACCTCGGCCCGGTTCTCAACACCGAGGCTCATGAGTGGGATCCATTCGTCTCGCCGGAGCAGGACGTCATGATCTTCTGCTCGACAAAGGACGGCGGTCTCGGCGAAGACGATCTCTATGTCAGCTTCAGAAACGACGCGGGCGGCTGGTCCGAACCGGTCAACATGGGCGCGCCGATCAACTCATCCGGATCGGAGAACCGGCCGTGGATCACGCCGGACGGCAGGTACTTCTTTTTCACCAGCACGCGTCCCGGGGCAGGTCGTCGCGATGTCTACTGGATGGACGCCGCCGTCATCGAGGACTACCGTGATTGATTCCTCGGTCTTCGCCTGGAAGCGGATGTCGGATGTGACCCGAACGGGGTCGCGAACGGAGGCTCGAGTGTCGAGGTTGATTGGTCCGTTGGTGTTGGCCGTCCTGACGATCGCGGGGGTCTCGAACGGATCCGAGCAGGACGTGAATACGGGCGACGCAGGGTTCACCGGTGACTATCTGGGGAGGACGCCGCCCGGGCTCGAAGCAGAGGTCTTTGATTCGGGTGAACTCATTGGAGAAGCACGGGTCTTCAACATGGCCTTTTCTCCGGCCGGCGACGAGTTGTTCTTCTCGGTCAACAGGACTGCCCCCGGCCGGATCGGCCCGGATTACGAGATCATGCACATGCGCCGGGTCGGCGACCGGTGGACCGCGCCGGAAACAGCATGGTTCTCCGGCGAGTACTCGGACTGCGATCTGACCTTCTCGCCGTCCGCCGACCTCATCTTCTTCGCGTCGGAGCTTCGGCCCCACCCGGTGACCGGCGAGCAGATGGACATCTACTACCTCGAGTGGACCGAGGACGGCTGGTCGGACCCGATCCACGCCGGCACCGAGGTCAACACCGAGCACGGCGAAGTCCACGCATCGATGTCGGCGCACGGCAACCTCTTCTACCGATCGAGCCGGCCTGACGGCTACGGTGACGACGACATCTGGCAGGCAGAGTGGGTCGATGGCGAGTTCGTCAATGCGCGCAATCTCGGTCCCGCGATCAATACCGAGCACATGGAGACCGATTGTTTCATTGCGCCGGACGAGAGCTACCTGCTCTACAACACGATCCGCCCGGAGCACGGCTCGCGACCTCAGGTCTACGTGTCGTTCAAGCGCGACGACGGCACCTGGACCACCGGCCGCAGCCTGGGGCCCGCCGTCAACTGCGAAGCCGGGTCTATGGGATCGGTGGTGACGCCTGACGGCAGAGCCCTCTTCTACACGTCGCGGTGCAGCGGCGACCGGGCGGTGCAGTGGATCAGCACCGAGGTCATCCACCGGCTTCGCGAGTGACCAGTGCGATGGGCGCCGCGGTGGTGCCGAGGTGCCACGTTCCGCATTGTTGCGTTGTTCTGAGAAGATGGGCGCACCAATGGGCGTGACCCTCAGAGGTGTCGAACGTCGTATTTCTACAGGCGGCCCACCTGTCTTGAATCTCGTCATTCGCCGGCAACGTCCCTCTTCGCCCAGCCGCGTCTTCAGGGATGAGCCGAAATCTCCCATGCTTGGAGGATGGAAACCGGAAGCCCGGTCGCTGGCGTTTCTGCTGCGGGGGGTCGGGTCGAGGGTGGCTTTTTCTACTTGGTACCAGTGGAGGTCGTTCTTCTCGATGGCTGTACTGCCATCTCCGAGGATTTCCAGTAGACGATCGCCACGACCGCATAGACGAGGGCGGTGACCAATCCGGACTCGGAAACCAGGATCTTGGCGAGATCGGTCTTCACCGTGATGTCGAAGCAGATACCCATGAGGATCGTGTTGTGGCTGAGGTGAAGCAGGGTGCCGCTCCAAAGGCTGCCCGACTTCGCGACCAGAACGGTCCGCATCAGCGAGGCCGAAGTGAAGACGATCGTGATCCCTATGAGGGTGATCCAGAGCGGCGCACCGTGGCCGTACATGCCCCCCGCGATCGCGGGCCCGTGCCATGCGGTCCAATAGAGGCCGACGATCAGCGACGCCACCGGCACCGATGTCACTTTCAGGAGCTTCGGGACCAGGAATCCGCTCCAACCGATCTCTTCGCCGACAATGAAGACGGTGAAAAGGAGGAATCCCCAGAGGATCTTCGATCCGATCCCGACAACGGGGTGAACCGGGAGGTCGAGCCCGAGCATCGCCGCCCATCTGTAATTCGCCGCTCCCTCGAAGGTGATCTCAGCAAAGCCCGTGAGCCAGACGGCGCCGTAGGCGACGAGGGCGACGGCCACCGGGAGGGCATAGCTCTCGATGAGAAAGCGGAGATTGCCGAGCCGCCAGCCGAGCGAGGACGGCGACTCGCGGAAGATCGCCAAGGTGACAAACGCGGCGATGGCAGGGGTCCACATCATCAGAAAGACCATGCCCATGCTGTATTCCGGACCCGAGAACATGAGCGCGAAGACACCAGTGGTGAGCAGAGTCGTGATCGCGAGAAAGGTGACGATCTGTTTGATGGCCCGCCGGTTCTGTTCCATGTCGTAAGACCTTTCGGAGAAACTCAGGCTCGACAATCGACCCTCGACCCGCACCCGCGATGACCATGGTCGCCACCGGCCGCAAGACATGGATTCCGGGTCGACGCGGTTCGTTGTCCGTCTCAGCACGAAACGACTGGAGTAGATGAGAATTAACCGCTAATCATGTTTTTGCAAAAGAGCCTTGGAATGTGTGAATGGGTGCCGCCCATCAGCTCTCGGGTGGGGCTGGGATGGCTGCGGCCATCCTCTCGCGACACGCGTTGCGCGTTTTTTCATCGAGTTCGCAAAAAGGTGCCAGGCACGGCTTTACAAAAAGGTGCCAGGCACGGCTTTACGGTTTAGCTGGCACCGCACCTGTTGCCGGGGAAGGGGGGAGCAAATCGGAGAAAGAGTTACACCTTAATAACGTGCCTGGCACCTTTTTGCGTGAGCCAGACGGCGCCGTAGGCGACGAGGGCGACGGCCACCGGGAGGGCATAGCTCTCGATGAGAAAGCGGAGATTGCCGAGCCGCCAGCCGAGCGAGGACGGCGACTCGCGGAAGATCGCCAAGGTGACAAACGCGGCGATGGCAGGGGTCCACATCATCAGAAAGACCATGCCCATGCTGTATTCCGGACCCGAGAACATGAGCGCGAAGACACCAGTGGTGAGCAGAGTCGTGATCGCGAGAAAGGTGACGATCTGTTTGATGGCCCGCCGGTTCTGTTCCATGTCGTAAGACCTTTCGGAGAAACTCAGGCTCGACAATCGACCCTCGACCCGCACCCGCGATGACCATGGTCGCCACCGGCCGCAAGACATGGATTCCGGGTCGACGCGGTTCGTTGTCCGTCTCAGCACGAAACGACTGGAGTAGATGAGAATTAACCGCTAATCATGTTTTTGCAAAAGAGCCTTGGAATGTGTGAATGGGTGCCGCCCATCAGCTCTCGGGTGGGGCTGGGATGGCTGCGGCCATCCTCTCGCGACACGCGTTGCGCGTTTTTTCATCGAGTTCGCAAAAAGGTGCCAGGCACGGCTTTACGGTTTAGCTGGCACCGCACCTGTTGCCGGGGAAGGGGGGAGCAAATTGGAGAAAGAGTTACACCTTAATAACGTGCCTGGCACCTTTTTGTGGCACCTTTTTGAGATCGTAGTTGGTCTGGAGGTTGATCCAGAGCTGCGGCGTCGTGCCGAAGGCCTGGGAGAGCAGCCAGGCGGTCTCCGGCGTGATGCCGCGCTTGCCGCGGACGATCTCGTTGATGCGCTGGACCGGGACACCGATGTGGGCGGCGAGCTTGACCTGGGAGAGACCCATGGGAATCAGGAACTCCTCGAGAAGGATCTCACCCGGATGCGTTGGAATACCGTTTTTCGGGATCATCGAATCAACCTTGGAGAGCGAGTTGGACGAGAATGGCCCGGCCGATTCCCGTCATGTCGGCGTCGGTCAGGATGGCCAACCGTTCCGAAAGGCGCCGCTTGCTGACCGTGGCCAGCTGATCCGCCATTGCCTTGCGTTGTTCGCCGTTGAGGTCGATGTATGACTCACTGGGGTAGAGGCGAGCGGTGTTGCTTGTGATCGGCACCACCTGGACGCGGTTGAGGTGTCGGTTTGCCGCATCGTTACTGACGATGACAGCCGGGCGACGCTTGCGGATCTCTCCTCCGACGGAAGGGTCGAAGTTGACCCACCAGACCTCACCGCGTTTCATCGGCGACATCCGTTACGGTTGATTCCGCCCAGTCCAGGGCCTCGGCCTCTCGCACTTCGTCGTGAGCCATTTCCTCATATGCAGCCAAGAGCTCATCCTGCAGAACGTGGGGTCGAACCAGCGATTCGATGAACTTGCTGATCCGACGTCGTCCGATGACTCGGTGAAGACCGCTGTAGACCTGCTCGTCAACGGTGATGGTGAGCTTTTTCTGCATGGGAGACTCCTAATACGTATAATATACGTGTTAAATAGAGGTGCGTCAATTCAGTAGAAATCATGACTCTCAACCCCACCCAAATCTCCCTCAACCCCCTCAAACCCCCGAGCCTTCACCGAAAGCGTCCCATCCGACTTCTGCAAAGCCCCCTCAACCAAAATCACGGGCGTTGAAACGAGAAACGCCCGATGCTCCCGGAACAAATCCGGGCGGATGATCGCCTGGACCATCCCGGTCTCATCCTCCATTGTCAGAAACGTGAACCCCTTCGCGGTCCCCGGCCGCTGCCTCACGATGACCGCCCCCGCGACCCGAACGACATCGTCGTCCTTCATGGCCTCGAGAGCCGACACCGGCACGGCCCCCCGTCGCTCGAGCTCCGGCCGCAGGTACGCCATCAGATGCGGCCCGGTGGTGAGGTGGAGGCCGGAGTAGTCGGCGACAGTGGTCTCGAGATCGGTCATCTCGGTCAGGGGTGAGCTCGGCTCGGGCGGGAGCTGGGCGAAGAGCGAGCCCGAGCGGCCGACGACCTCGGAGATCTGCCAGAGGGCCTCGCGGCGGGTCAGGCCGAGGGAGCCGAGGGCGCCGACGTGGGCGAGACGTTCGAGCTGATCCGATGAAAGCCCGCAGCGCCCCGTGAGATCGGAGGTGTCGGTGAAGACCGCGCGGGCGCATTCGTTCTCGATGGTCTCGCCGACGGCCTTCTTGATGCCGTGGACATAGCGCAGACCGATCCGCACGGCGCCTGATTCCCAACGGCAGCGCCAGCCGGAGTGGTTGACATCGACGGGGAGAAAATCGACGCCGTGGCGCTGGCCGTCCTTGACCAGGGTCGCCGGGTGGTAGAAGCCCATGGGCCAGGCGTTGAGGAGGCTGGCGTAGAACGCGGTGGGGTGGTGGCACTTGAGGAAGGCTGAGGCATAGACGATGAGGGCGAAGCTGGCCGAGTGCGACTCGGGGAAGCCGTAGAGCGCGAAGGAGGTGATGGCCTTGACGATCTCTTCCTGCGCCTGGGGTTTGATGCCCTTCTGCGCCATGCCGTCGCGGAGCTTCTTCTCGATCGACACCATCCGCTCGCGCGAGCGTTTGAAACCCATGGCGCGGCGCAGTTCCTCGGCCTCGCCGCCGGAAAAGCCCGCCGCGACCATGGCGATGCGCAGCAGCTGCTCCTGGAAGAGCGGGACACCGAGGGTGCGTTCGAGCACCGGTTCGAGGCTGGGGTGGGGGTAGGTGACGGCCTCGCGGCCCTGGCGGCGCTCGAGATAGGGGTTCGTCATGTTGCCGGCGATGGGGCCGGGCCGGATGATGGCGACCTGGACGACGAGATCGTAGAAGTGTGCGGGTTTGTTGCGCGGCAGCGACGGACATCTGCGCCCGGCTCTCGATCTGGAAGACCCCGGCGGTGTCGGCGCGCCGGATCATCTCGTAGGTTTTGGGATCGTCGGGGGGCAGGTGGGCGAGATCGACCTCGATGCCCTCGTTGATCCGGATCATGGGGATGGCCTCTTCGAGGGCGGCGAGCATCCCGAGGCCGAGGAGGTCGACCTTGACGATCCCGAGATCGGCGCAGTCGTCCTTGTCCCACTGGATGACGGTGCGGTTCTCCATGGCGGCGGGCTCGATGGGAACGACCTCGTCGAGCCGGCCCTGGGCGACGACCATCCCGCCCGAGTGCTGGCCGAGGTGGCGGGGGAGGTGGTGGATCTCCCACCACAGCCGTTTGAAGTGCTCGACCCGGGTCGAGGTGGGATCGAGCCCGACGGCCGCGAGCTCGGTGTCGAAGGAACGGGCGCCGTCCTTAAACTCCGCCGCGGCGTGGTAGCCGAGGCGCTTGGAGAGCCGGCCGACCTGGTCGAGGTCGAAGCCGAGCGCCTTGCCGACCTCGCGCGCCGATGACTTGGCGCGGTAGGTGGAGACCACCGCGGTCATGGCGGCGCCGTGCGGGCCGTAGCGCTGGTAGACGTGCTGGATGACCTTCTCGCGCTGGTCGCCCGATGGCAGATCGAGATCGATGTCGGGCCACTCGCCGCGCTCTTCGGAGAGGAAGCGCTCGAAGAGCAGCTCCATCTTCACCGGGTCGACGGCGGTGATGGACAGGGCGTAGCAGACCGCGGAGTTGGCGGCCGAGCCGCGGCCCTGGGCCATGATCTGCTCGCGCTGGCAGAAGCGGACGATATCCCAGACGATGAGGAAGTAGCCCGCGAGATCGAGCTTCTCGATGAGGTTGAGCTCTTTCTCGATCTGGGCCTGGGCGCGGGCGGTGAGCGGCCGGTAGCGGGCGCGGGCGCCGTTCCAGGTGATCTGGCGGAGATAGGAGTTGGGGGTCTCGGTGTGCGGCAGGGGGTAGTCGGGGAAGCGGTAGCCGAGATCGGAGAGGGTGAACTCGAGCTGGTCGGCGAGCTCGGCCGCGGCGCGCACCGCCCGCGGGTGATCGGCGAAGAAGGCGGCGACCTCGGCGGGGGAGCGCAGGTGGCGCTCGCGCTGGGCCTCGACGATGGCGCCCGCGGTGTCGAGGGTGACGCCCTCGCGGATGCAGGCGAGGACATCGGCGAGCTCCTTGTTCTCGCGCGTGGCGTAGCGGATGCCGCCGGTGGCGACGACGGGCAGCCGGAGGCGGCGGGCGAGCTCGAGCATGGCCTGGTTGCGGTGCTCCTCGTCGCGGAGGTGGTGGCGCTGGAGCTCGACGTGGAGGCGGCCGGGGAAGAGATCGGCGAGGCGGGCGAGCTCGCGGCGGGCGCCGTCGAGACCGCGGTGGAGGAGGCGCTGGTTGATGCAGGCCCTCGGCGCCGCCGGTGAGGCAGTGCAGGCCCTCGGCGTAGACCGCGACCTGGGTCATGGTGGCGCGGGCCTTGCCCTTGGGCCGGCCGCGGGCGGCCTCGGTGAGGAGGCGGCAGAGGTTCTGGTAGCCCTGGCGGTCGGCCGCCAGGAGGGTGAGGCGGGGCAGGGGCGTGCCTGGGGGAGTGGGAGGCGGTACCAGACCGAGAGGACCTCGGGGGGCATAGTTTTTAGTTTTTAGTTTTGAGTTTTTAATTGCATCGCACACTGCGTTGGGGTGGGTTTGCGATGGTAACTGAGAACTAAGAATTGAGAACTGAGAATTGTCGTCGAGGACGATCTCCGCGCCGACGAGGGGTTTGATCCCGGCTTCGCGGGCGGCTTTCCAGAAGCGCGGGGCGCCGGAGAGGGTGTTGCGGTCGACGAGGGCGACGGCGGGGAGGTTGAGCTCGACCGCGCGGTCGACGAGGTCTTCGGGTTGCGAGGCGCCTTCGAGGAAGGAGAAGGCCGAGGCGCAGTGGAGTTCCGCGTACTTCATGGGTCAGCGGTCCGTCACAACGTCGCAACCGTCGCAAGCGCGAAGACGCGAAGGCGCGAAGACGTCGCACACGAAGTCATCGCAGCCATCGCATTTGATTTGAGCCATCGCACATCGCAACGTCGCAACCGTCGCAAGCGCGAAGACGCAAAGGCGCGAAGGGATCATGAATGGGGCCCCGGACGGCGGAGTCGGCTGTAGTCTCCGACCACAGCCACCGGGGAAACGGTCGGCCTCCCCGAACACCAGTGTTCGTCGAGCCCGCCCGCTTCCCCGGCCCGTCGTGCCTCCGGCACGCCGGCTCCGCCTTGGCGTTGCTCGTTTCCACGTCATGCTGAGCGAGCGGAGCGAGTCGAAGCATCCCCTCCGGGTCGGGAGGGCGCTTCGGTCGATCGCGTTCCGCTCGGGTGAGGAGCGACCCACCGACCCTCGGACCCTTCGACTCGGTCGTCGGACTCCCTCGCTCAGGGTGACATGTGGAGGGAGCACGCTTCGACGCGCTTGCTCCGCTCCCTCGCTCAGGGTGGTATGAAGAGGGGTGGGCGCTTCAGGTCGGTTGCTCCGGGATCGCCGATTTGGGGGCTGGACCATTGTGGTGCGGGCGTCCCGCCCGCAGGAGGCCGCTGCGGTTCGCCAACCCTCGACGGCCCCCTTGCGCGCGGGACGCGCGCACCACAATTTGCCCGCTCCTCCAGGTGGGTTCTGCATCTCCGGGTCGGTTCTTTGCGATGTTCTCGTGACTCCTTGGCGTCTTTGCGTCTTCGCGCTTGCGACGGTGCGATGCATCGCTCCCGCTCCCGGATAGGAGCTGCGCGTTTCGGGAGCGGGAGCGATGCGGACAGGGGAACGGGGGAGAGGATTCACACGGTGAATATAGGTGTAAACTAAGTATAAATCAAGTTGCGATGTAAGGCGGGACGATCAGGGAACCCGGCGGCCGGAGGGCCGCCTCGGCGCGGGTTGGCAGCGGTCGGGAATCCCGTCGCCGTTGTCGTCTGATTCGGCGCCGGCGGCGAGCTCGCAGACATCGGGGGCGCCGTCGCGGTCGCAGTCGGGCTCGCCGGCGGCGATGTCATCGGGATCGGGGACGCCGTTGCGGTTGCAGTCCCGCGGCCCGATGCGGACGAAGAAGATGTCCTGCTCGCCGTTGGTCGTCGCCGCGAAGACGAGGTCGGCGCCGAGGGTGTCGGAGCGGAGGTGGATGTAGTCGCCGAGGCGGCGGCGCTCGGCCGGCCAGCCGATGCGGCTGTCGAACTCCGGCGCGACGACGACCGGCGCCGACCAGGTCGAGACCGTGGTCGACGGAGCGCGAGTACACCACCCGGGTGCGCTCGGGATCGTCGGGATCGGGCGAGTCGTACCAGACCGCGTCGAGCCGGCCATCCGGCGCGACGTCGAGGGATCCGAACCACTGCCAGCCGTCGGTCGCCGCGGCGTTGACCGGGATCGGCGCCGTCCACGTCGCGCCGCCGTCGTCGGACCGGACGAGGTGGACGTCGAGGGGGTCGGGGCCGGACGGGTCGACCGACGCGAGCAGGTAGACCGGGCCGGGGTGAGGACCGGTCCGGGGACCGACGGCGACCCACGGCATCCCGGCGAGGCCCTCGGGGTTCGGCTGATCGAGGAAGCCGAAGGAGCCGCCGAGGTCGATCTGGGCGACCGTGAAGGTGGGCGTCGCCGCGGGGTCGGCGGCGTCGTCGGAGCGCGCGACTGCGAAGGTGATGATGTCGAGGATGCCGGCGATGTAGACCTCGCCGTCGGATCCGACAGCGATGGTGCCGAGGGAGAGCGGCGGGTCGATCTCGACGGCGTCCTCGAAGGTCGCGCCGGCGTCGACGGAGCGCGCGAAGTTGGTCTCGCCGCAGCACGAGTACGAGGCGTCCCAGGCGATGATAGACGTGGCCGCGTACCGGGTCGGCGGCGAGCCAGGGCTTGTCGCCGCCGCGCGCGGGGATGCCCGGGCTCCAGCTCCGCCCGCCGTCGTCGGAGGTGTGGAGCGGTGCAGGAGGTGTACGCCGTCGTCGAGGCCCGAGGAGGTAGAATCGGCCGCCGCCGTCGGCCGCGAGCACCGGGGTCCGACGCGTAGACGCCGGGGTCGATGTCGCCGTGGAAGATCCACGACCGGCCGCCGTCGACGCTGGTCGCCCAGCCGGCGGTGCGCAGCGGCTGCTCGGGGTCGTCGAACTGGCGCCAGGCGGCGACCATCCGGTCGGGGGCGTCGGGATCGACGGCGAGGGTCGGCTCGTTGGCCGCGTCGCCGGCGATGTTGCCGCCGTCAGGGGCGACGTTGACCTGAACGGGGGGCTCGACGGAGAGCTGGGCCGCGGCAGGTGCGGTGAAGAGGAGGGTCAGGAGGAGCCAGGCTGTCGGTGATCGCATTGGGAATCTCCAGGAACCGGAATATGCCTCTTCGTTGGGTCGGTTCGGTGTTCGAGATGTCCTGCATGATTGCGTTTGTTGCGATGTCTTTGTGAGTCCTTGGCGTCTTTGCGTCTTTGCGCTTGTGACGTGCGATGTGGGATCGACGCGGGTCAGGGCGTCACCCTTCCGCTCGGCAACCGCGGAGCCGGCGCCGGCGTGCGGCAGTTGCGGCAGACGAGGGCGAAGTCCTGGTCGGTGAGGTCGTCGTTGTACGGCACGCCGTCGCCGGGGAGGTTGGCCGCCGTCACCGTGACGACTGCGATGCCGCCCGGCGCGCGACGTGGACGTCCTCGAGGTTGTTGAGCCGGTCGGCGGACCCGCCGGGCGCCGACCACCCGTCCTCGAGGTGGTTGCCGAGGTAGGTCGCTCCCGCGGTCTCGACCGTGAGATCGAGATCGTTGACGAGGGCCGGGTCGGCGCCGGCGGCGGCGGCGTCGTCGGTCCATGCGAGGGTGATGCGGAGCGGCCGCGACGGGTCGGCCACCTCCACCGGTTGCCGCCAGGAGCCGCCGCTCTCGCTCAACAGCGCCGTTTGGTCGAGGATCCACACCGGGTCCTCGGGCGCGACCATCCGCTCGAGGTTCGCGAGGCCCCAGCCGGCGTCGAAGTTGGGTGGCGCCGGTCCCTCGTCGAGGGGGACCGCGGCGTTGACCACGAGGGCGCGGGCGGCGGCCGGGCTCGGCGCGCGGGTCGAGCGGGTCTCGCGCCACCATTGGGTGGCGACGGCGAGCATTCCCGAGATGTGGGGCGCCGCCGCGCTCGTGCCCTCGAAGCTCAGGTAGAGCCCGTCGGTATCCGGGATTTCATAGATCAGCCCGTAAAACCCTTTGAGACGGTGCAGCGCGGCGCCGACGCCGCGTCCGGGGGCGACGACGGTCGGGAACATCCTGCCGTCGACGGTCGGTCCGCGGCTCGAGAACTCGGTCACCGTGTGGAGGTTGCCGACCTCGCGCCAGTTGTCGATGGCGCCGACGGTGATGAGGTTCTTCGCTTCCTTCGGCGCCGGAATGGTGGACGGTTCCGGACCGTGGTTGCCGGCGTTGAAGACCAGGATGTAGGGCTCGGCGACGTCCGGAGTGTCGAAGTTGCCGTCGCGCACCATGAGGTCGTGGATCCGCTCGCTGGCCTGGTAGCCGTGGGCGTCGCCCTCCTGGCTGTTCCAGCTGTTGTTCGAGCCGACCGCACCGGCGAGGAGGCCGTCCCGGCTGAGGATCTGCCAGCCGCCGTCCGGGGGCCAGGGGACGTCGGCAGTCGCAGATCGCGTTCTGGCTGAAGAGCCGGCACCGGGAGCGACGCCGAGGCCCCAGAGGAAACCGTCGGGGTCGGTGTAGCCGGCGGCGCCGGTTCCGAGGATGACGCTCGCGACCGGGGTGCCGTGGCCGGCGTAACCCGGGTCGTCGCCCGGAAGATCGGTCTCGCAGCCCGGGTAGGAGATCCCCGCGAGCCCGGCGAGGTCGGGGTGGAGCGGATCGACGCCGGAGTCCACGACGGCCCACGTCACGCCGGCGCCGTCGTAGCCGAGATTGTCGAGCCACGAGCGGTAGCCGGGGGCCGGCGAGGCGGTGTCGAAGCTGCCGGAAACGACGAGGCTCGACATCTCACCGCCGAGCTCCGGCCGGCCGGGGGCCGGCTCGATCCAGACGACGGCGTCGTCGGCGATGAGGTCCGGGACCCGGTCGGCGTCGAGATGGACGATGGCGAGCCGCAACCTTCCGTCCGGCTGCGCCGGGTGGGCGCGTTTGACGGTGCCGCCGAGGGAGGCGACCTGCGCCGCCAGCTCGCCGTCGTTTGGAACGTGGAGCACCATGAGCTCGGCGACGCCGCGCTTCGGCGCGCTGCGCGCGCTCTGCTTCGCCGCGGCGGGCACCGCGCCGTGCCAGCGGACGAAGGGTGTGCCATCGAGGCGGTCGGTGGCGGCGCTCGCCGGCGCCGTCGTCCAGACCAGATAGGCGTTGTGCGGGACGTACGCCAGGACCTCGAGGCCCAGCTCTTCGAGCCGTTCCCGCCAGCCGTCTCGGACCGGGCCCGTGAGCTGGACGAGCCGAAGCCGGTGCGAACGGTGCGCGCGGATTTGAGGGAGGGGTCGGTGACCGGATCGCCGTGGTAGCCGCCGAGGTGGAGAAGGGCCGGCGGGACGGGGGTAAGGAGGGGGATTGCCGGTCCCGCCGACCATGTGACCAGAGGCGAGAGGAGGAGGACGAGGGCTGCGGCGAGGCCCGCACGGGGGCCGTGAGCGGGTGTCGTTGTTTTGAATCTCATGGAAAGAGAATACGTCGAATCTCAGAGTCGGTTCGGTTTCGAGACGAGTTGCGCGCGTGGGTCGTGACCGGGGTCACGGAACGATCGCACCATCGCAACGTTGCAGGTTTGAAACGCAAAGGTCGCAAAGGGCCGAGGTTTTTTGTTAGCGCCGGCGTCTCGCCGGCGATGGGGGCGTCGATGGAGCCCGAAACCAACACGCCTGCATCAATACGTACGGTGCAGGCGGGACGCCCGCACTACAAAGGACCGGTCGCCATTGTGGTGAGGGGCAGACTTGCGCCCCTACTGTCACCCTGAGCGAGGGAGTTCGACGACCGAGTCGAGCTGTTCCTACTAGCTCGGAGAGCGACGTAGGCAGCGTCCCCCGAGGGTACGATGATCGCGATTCCCGCAGCGGCGCTCCGAACTTTGGGGGATTCTTCGACTCGCTCCGCTCGCTCAGAATGACAGCAATTGGCTGGCGCCTTGCGGTTCTCTCCTGCGATGACTCTGCCCCCCTGCGTTGAATCTGCGATGGTGGGACAACTTCGTGAGTCCTTCGCGTCTTGGCGTCTTCGCGTTTGTGACGGCGGTATGTCGCACCCGGCAGCGGTCCATTTGGAAACGGGATCGGGATCGAAGATCAACGGCACTGAGATTCGGGTCGTTGTGGGAGTCAGTCATACATCCCATCGGCGAACCACTCGCCGGTGGTTCGGTCGCGGTAGATCCGATAGAGCCTGCCGCCGGAGAGCTCGACATCCCAGTAGTCGCGTTCGACGGGCTGCTCGTTCCACCAACCGTCCTCGAGGGACCACGGCCCGGCGGCGACGCGGACGAGACCCTGAATGCGGGGGGTGGCGCCGGTTCGGAGGTCACCGAGACCAGGCGCAATTATGAATGTTGAATGTTGAATGATGAGTTTCATCACATTGGGTTTCGGGGTCCCCAACCTCTGTCATCTTGAGCGGAGCAGCCTCCGAGGCTGCGGAGTCGAAAGATCCCCCGCGGGTTGGCGAATCGTCCCCCGTTTCGGTGTCGCGCTGAGATGTGGAGCGATCTCTACCCGGAGGGGACCCTTCAGACATCAGGACATTGAGAATTCTCGTTCAGGGTGACAGGTCTATTTGGCGGGCCACTGATCTTCCTCGATGATCACCTCAAGCGGCACCGGCGGTCGGAGGACTCGGATTGCAAGCAGTCCTCGTCCGTTCTTGGGTTCGCGTTTGAGCTTGGGCGCCGGTGGGGGATCGAAGACGGCGGTGTCGTAGCGCTCGGGGAGGTGGCCGTCGACGATGGTCGGCGCGCCGACGCCGGTCGGGACCGATCCGGCCGGCGATCCGGGCCATGGCGGCGGCGAGCTTGTCGGGGTGGATCTCGGGCGCGCCGAAGAGGGTGAGCTGGCCGCGGCGCGGCCGGTTGGGATGGACGAAGCAGGCGAAGGCCGCCACCGCGGCGCCGGGCGGGCGGGCGTCGAGCTCGAGCCGGATGAGGGCGACGAGGGCGTCGACATCGCGGGTCGGGGCGGGCAGCCGGATGGTGCGGCGGTCGCTGCCCTCGGGTTCGAGACCGAGCTCGAGCTCGAGCAGGGCGCAGGCGAGGTCGTGCGCCTCGAGCCGTCGCCGGATCCGATCGAGCAGCTGGCGGACGGCGGCGAGCAGCGGGTCGACGGTCACCACCGGCCACTCGAACTCCATCCCCTCGGTGAGGGTCGGCGCCGGCTGGTGCGGCACCAGAGGTTGGGGATCGATGCCGCGTGCGGATTGGTGGGCCGCGGCGCCGGCCGGACCGAGACGGCTCGCCACCCGGTCGGCGGGGAGACGGGCGAGCCCGCCGAGGGTGGTGACGCCCCAGCGGCCGAGGGTCTCGGCGAGCCGGCGCTCGAGCCGCAGGTGGCGCAGCGGCAGGGCGGCGAGGAAGCCGACCTCGCCGCCGGGCGGGACCACGGTCGGCGAGCCGGGCTGGCGGGCGGCGATCCGGGCCGCGAGCTTGTTGGCGGCGATGCCGACCCGGATCGGCAGATCCATGGAGGTCGCGGTGACCTCGGCGGCCTGGCCGAGATCGCGTTCGCCGTCGTAGAGCCGGTGCATGCCGTCGACATCGGCGAAGACGAGGTCGAGCTCGGCGTCCTCGACCCGGGGCGAGAGGCTCCAGGCGGTCTCGAGGAGGGCCTCGTGGGCCGAACTCTCGCAGCCCGGATCACGGCCGCGGGCGATGAGCGCGGGCAGGATGCCGCGCGCCTGGGCCATGCTCATGCCGGGGCGGAGCCCGGCCTTGCGCGCCGGGCGCGAGGCGGCGACGACGCGGGCGGCGGCGCCGTTGCCTTCGCAGATCGCGACGATCTCGCCGGCGAGCTCGGGCTCGGCGCGGAGCCTCGCCGCGAGGGGGAAGAGGGGCACATACAGACACGCGATGCGGGTCATGAGCGGGGAAAAAACGCAAAGACGCAAAGACAGCGCACATCGCACGTCGCAGATATAAAACGCAGAGGCGCAGAGGCGCAGAGGACATCGCAAACACAGAGGCATCGCACCATCGCAGGGTTGAAACGCAAAGGCGCCAAGGCGCAAAGACATCGCAAAGCATCGCACTCGATCCGGACGGCGGAGTCGGCGACGGTCTTCGACCGCCGCCACCGTGGAATCGTGCTGTCGTTCCGAAAACACGTTTTCGTCCCGCCAGCCCAATCCCACGGCCGCTGTGCTCGGAGCACAGCAGCTCCGCCTGGGTGACGCCGGAGAGGGTTTTTTTGGAGGAAAGATCGCGGAGTTTTCGGTTTCGATTCTGAAAGGCAGGCAGGATGCCTGCCCCAAAACGGGCCGAGGTTTTTTGTGGCGCCGGCGTCTCGCCGGCGATGGGACGTCGATAGAACCCGGATCCAACACGCCTGCATCAAAGTGTGCGGTGCAGGCGGGACGCCTGCACTACAAAGGATCGGTCGCCATTGTGGTGCGGGCGTCCCGCCCGCAAGGAGCCGATGCCGTCCAATCCACCGAGGCCGGGCGGGCGCGCCGTAGGTGCGACCCGAAGTTGGAAAGGTCGACTCGACAAACGCGTGGGTTTGGCGATCGGCCTTCCGACCTTCGATGCCACGGTTCGAAGCCGGGGCTGTCCGGCCGATTGACCTCGAATCACCGCTGCGATGGCTTTGCGCCTCTGCGCCTCTGCGTCTCTGCGTTAAATCTGCGATGGTGCGATGTCTTCGTGAGTTCTTCGTGTCTTTGCGCTCTTCGCGTCTTGCGACGGCGATGGTGCGATGTCTCTGCGCCTCTGCGTCTCTGTGGTGAAATTCGACGGTTTCACACACAGAACGCGAACACCAAAAAGCAGAACCCCAGAGCCGACAGCCCGATGGCCTCGCCGACGATGATGGGAAGATCCTTGATGGCGATTTCAGATGTTTTGAACATGACGTTGCTCTCCTTGTTGAAGGTGCTGTCGTGGAAGTCGAAAGCGGCGCGCGGAAAGCCGCCTCGGCGGTGGTGAAGACCGCGACGGCATGGGCTGTCTGTCGGCTTCGGGCGCCGGTGTGTTTGTCGAGTTCGAGTTGGGCCGAGAGCCCGTCGAGCAGCCGCAGACCGCCGATGCTGCCCGACCACCGGCCCCGTCCCTGGCCGCTCGAGAGCACGGCAGTGGCTGCGCACCCGCTCAGGCGGTAGGGCGAGCCGACGAGAATCACGGCCTGGTGGGCGGCGGCCGAGCGGGCGAGCCGCAGCCAGGCGGCGAGGGGAGGGCGGCCGAGGACGGGGGGCAGGCCGAGATCGAGGGTGACGAGTTTGAAACCGGTGGTGACGAGCATCTCGGCGGCCGCGAGCGAGTCATCGAGACGCCGGGGCCGCAGCCACAGCAGACGGTCGAGATCGATGCCGGCGGCCGCCGCGGCCTGCGGGTCGAGCTGCGAACCCTGATCGACGAGGGCCGCGGCCTCACCGGCGCTGGTCATCTGCTGCAGGGCGGCGATGAGGATCGAGAAGCGGCCGCAGGAGCCGCGTCCCACGAGCTCGACCATGGCGCCGCGGGGGATGCCGCCGCCGAGGATCGCATCAAAGGTCGCGACCGAGGTGGCGAGGGGTGCTTCGTGGAGTGTCTCCGCCCGCCGTCTGCCCAGCTCCGACGCGCGGCAGACGATCCGCCGAACCTCGTCCGGCAGCGTCGCGTGGACCGTGCCGGCGTCGCTTTCGGTGGGGGTGTCGGGGCTGGTGTCGGGGGCGTTCATGATGTCTCCGTCAGGGACTTTTGGGGGCCACTTTCAGTATAGGTATAAATAAAGCATAAATCAATAGGAGAATTCTGAGCCACCGTTCAGTCATGTCAAAAAGAGTGAGTTAATTATCTGATTTTGAGACACATGCTAGTTCATTTTGAGTTGAACAGACGACGACGGGGATGTAGAATGCTCGGATCAAATCGGCGGGCCGGACCGTCGTCTTTGGGGGGAGAGTCCAGTGGCAAAGATCGTATCCATCGAAGAGATCGCGCCGGCCTTCAAACGCTACGTGGTTGAAGCGCCCGAAATCGCGCGCAAGCACCAGGCGGGGCAGTTCGTCATCGTCCTCATGGGTGAGCACGCGGAGCGGATCCCGCTCACCATCGCGGACAACGACCCCGAGGCCGGGACGATCACTCTCGTGGTGCAGGAGGTCGGCAAGTCGACCATGGAGATGGGCACCATGAAAGCCGGTGACCCCATCCAGGTGGTCGGCCCACTCGGCAAGGCCGACGCACATCGAGAACTTCGGCACCTGCGTGTGCATCGGCGGCGGCGCCGGCATCGCACCCATGCTGCCCATCGCCCGCGCTCTCAAAGAGGCCGGCAACAAAGTCGTCTCCATCCTCGGCGGCCGCAACGAGGGTCTGATCATCCTCCGCCCCGAAATGATCGAGGCGTCGCACGAGATGATCTACACCACCGATGACGGCAGCTTCGGGCGCAAGGGCGTCGTCACCGACGCGCTCAAGACCTTCATCGAGGAGAACGGGAAACCGGACCTCGTCATCGCCATCGGCCCCGCCATCATGATGAAGTTCGTCGCGCTGATGACCAAGGAATACGAGATCCCCACCGTGGTGTCGCTCAACACCATCATGATCGACGGCACCGGGATGTGCGGCGGCTGCCGGGTCGCGGTCGGCGGCGACAGCAAGTTCGTCTGCGTCGACGGCCCCGAGTTCGACGCCCACGAGGTCGACTTCGATCTCATGATGAAGCGCCAGCGCATCTACCTCGAGGAGGAGGAGATCGCACGCAAGAGGTACCTGGAGCAGCACGCTTGCAGGGCCACGAACGGGCGTGGAGGTGAGCTGATGGCAAGAGAGAAGATCGAGAAGAAGGAGCGCATGAAAATCCCCCGGCAGCCGATGCCGGCGCAGAAACCCATGGACCGGATCAAGAACTTCAGCGAGGTGGCCCTGGGATTCTCGGAGGACATCGCCCTGCTCGAAGCCGATCGTTGCCTCGAGTGCAAGAAACCCAAGTGCGTCGACGGCTGCCCGGTGGGCATCGACATCCCGGGTTTTGTCGCCAAGATCCAGGAAGCCGACTTCGAAGGCGCGCTCGCGATCATCAAAAAGGACAACACCCTGCCCGCCATCTGCGGCCGCGTCTGCCCGCAGGAGGACCAGTGTGAAGTCGTCTGCGTCACCGGCAAGAAGGGCGATCCAGTCGCCATCGGCCGGCTCGAACGCTTTGTCGCCGACTGGGAGATGGCCCAGGGCGGCGAAGTCAAGATGCCCGAGCTGCCGCCTCCCTCCGGTTTCAAGGTTGCGGTGGTCGGCTCGGGACCGGCCGGTCTCGCGTGCGCCGCCGATCTCGCGCTCCGCGGCCACAAGGTCACGATCTACGAGGCGCTGCACAAGCCCGGCGGCGTGCTGGTCTACGGCATCCCCGAGTTCCGTCTGCCGAAAAAGATCGTCCAGGAGGAGATCGGCAACCTCGAGAAGCTCGGCGTCGAGATCCGCTGCAACTTTCGTCATCGGCAAAACCGCGAGCGTCGAAGAGCTCTTCTTGGATTATGGTTTCGACGCCGTCTTCCTCGGCACCGGCGCCGGTCTGCCGTACTTCATGGGGATCCCCGGCGAGAACTACATCGGCGTGCTCTCGGCCAACGAGTTTCTGACCCGCGTCAACCTCATGAAGGCGTTCGCCTTCCCCGATTTCGACACCCCGGTTCGCCTCGGCGACAACGTCGCGGTGGTCGGCTCGGGCAACGTGGCCATGGACTGTCTGCGAACCGCCAAGCGGCTCGGCGCCAAGAACGTCATTTGTCTCTATCGGCGCACCCGGGACGAATCGCCCGCGAGGCTCGAGGAACTCGAGCACGCCGAGGAAGAAGCCATCGATTTTCGTTGGCTGGCCTCTCCGGTGGAGATCTACGGCAACGATGACGGTCTCGTCACCGGCGCCCGCGTTCAGAAGATGGAACTCGGCGAGCCCGATGCCTCCGGCCGCCGCCGTCCGGTCCCCATCGAGGGCGACCAGTACGACATCGAGCTCGACCAGATCATCATGGGCATCGGCCAGGGCCCGAACCCCCTCGTGACCAAGAGCACCGAGGGTCTCGAGCTCAACCGGTGGGGCAACATCGTGGTCAACGAAGAGACCATGATGACGTCCATCGACGGCGTCTTCGCCGGTGGCGACATCGTCACCGGGGCGGCGACCGTGATCCTCGCCATGGGCGCCGGCAAGAAGGCGTCGGAGGGCATCGACGCGTACTTGAGGGGCAAGGCCACGGCCAAGACCGCCTGAGCAACAAACCGAATCCGATTCACGGGCCGGGCTGGGGAACCATACCCGGCCCGTGTTATACTTCCGGACGGAGCTGTATGTTCCGTGTTTGAAGTAAGTTATAGTAATTACAGGAATTACGGTCCGGAGCCGGCGAGGAGAATCACAACCACCTCGCCCGTGGGTGTCGTTGAGTGACGATTAGCGGCAATCTCCGGACGATGCCATTCGCCGATCTGCTGCAATGGGTTTCCCAGAGCCGTAAGACCGGCACCCTGGCCATCGAGGGCGATCCCTACAACAAGAAGATCTACTTCCGCAACGGGTTGGTCGTCGCGGGTTCGTCCGAGAGTCCGAAGGAGTTCCTCGGCTACTACCTCGTCGGCTGGAATCACGTCGGCGAAGACGAACTTCAGGAACTCCTCGACATGCAGGAGCAGTACAACACCCTGCTCGGCGAGCTTCTGGTGATCATCGGGCGGCTTTCCCGAGAAGACCTCATGCACATCCTCCAGGTCAAGACCGAGGAGACCATCTACGACCTCTTCATGTGGGACGAGGGCGATTTCCGTTTTCTCGAGAACATCCTGCCGGCCAAGAAGTTCCAGCCCCTCAACCTACCGGTGGACATGATCATCCTCGAGGGGGTGCGGCGCCGCGACGAGTGGATCAGGTGCGCGGAGAACATCGCCGATGTTTCCTGGGTCCCGAAGCTGGTCCGCGCCGTCGATGTCCGGCAGATCGGTCAGACCGAACTCGGGATTCTGCGCGAGATCGACGGCAGGAACAGTATCGAGCAGATCGCCTTGAACTGCCGGATCGCGACGTTTCACGTCATGTTCTTCGTCTTCCAGGGGCTCAAACACGAGCTCTTCGAAATCCGTCCTCCCGACGAAGGCGAGTCCGAGATCCCCGGTTTTTCGTCACGCGCGTGGCGGACCCTCATCCACGAAGCCGAGTTGCTCCTCGAGAGCGGCGATTTGGGCGGCGCCTACCAGAGGTTGGGTGATATTCGCGACAAGTACGGCGGTCATCGCGAAGTGGGTGAGCTCGCGACGGGCCTCGAGGGGACCATCCGCTTGGCGGTCGAAACTCTTGATCTCGACCCGAGTGTGGTGCTCAAGCTGGCGATTCCCCCAAATCAGCTCACCTCCGTCCAGTGCACCCCGGAGGAGGGCTTTCTCCTGTCCCGGATCAACGGCGTTTACAAATTGGGCGATATCCTCTCGATGCTTCCGGGGTCCGACCTCGACAAACGGGTCATGGTCGCTTCGCTCGTGCGGCGCGAGATCGTGAAGAAGTAGGAAGAAAACCGCAAGGACGCAAGGGACGCCAGGACATCGCAGCGTCGCCTCGCCGAAGCGTCGCAACCACGAAGACGCCAAGACGCGAAGACATCGCACACGAAGCCATCGCAATGAACCTACTCAGAGATGCAGAACCGCCCTGCAGGAGCGGGCCGATTGTGGTGCGCGCGTCTCGCGCGCAGAGCTGACATCGAGGGTCGGCAAACAACCTGAGCCGCCCGCGGGCGGGAAGCCCGCACCACAACGGTCCTCGGCGCGGATTCGCGATCCCACCGGAGCCCCTTCGTGACCGCTTTGGGTCTTGGCGTCTTGGCGCTTGCGGCGGCGTGATGGTGCGATGGCTCGATGTTTCTGTGGTTTTCCCCTGCGATGTCCTGGCGTCCTTGCGGTTCACTTTGAGTTTGGCGGAATTTTCTTCTGCAAATGAGACTTGATTACAACAAGCCGGAGAAAGCCGTTCAGGTCCGGCGGAAAACCAAGCTCATCACCAGGAGGAACCAACGATGCCCAAATTCGAACTTCCGGCGCTTCCGTACGCCTTCGATGCCCTCGAGCCGCACTTCGATGCCATGACCATGGAGATCCACCACGGCAAGCATCATGCGGCCTATGTCGCCAACCTCAACGGCGCCCTCGACAAGCATCCCGAACTCTCGGACCGTTCGCTCGAAAGCCTGCTCGCCGATCTTTCGACCGTGCCCGAGGACATCCGCACGGCGGTGCGCAACAACGGCGGCGGCCACGCCAACCACAGCTTCTTCTGGGATCTTCTCAGCGCGAACGGCGGTGGAAATCCGGCTGGCGATCTCGGCGACGCCATCAACGGTGAGTTCGGCTCCTACGACAAGTTCAAGGAGCTCTTCACCGCGGCCGGAATGACCCGGTTCGGCTCGGGCTGGGCCTGGCTCTCGGTGGATGGCGGCGGCAAGCTCGTCGTTTCCTCGACCGCCAACCAGGACACGCCGATCTCCGACGGCCTCAAGCCGGTCGTCGGGCTCGATGTGTGGGAGCACGCGTACTACCTTCAAGTATCAGAACCGCCGGCCGGACTACGTCGGCGCCTTCTGGAACGTCGTCAACTGGAACCAGGCAGTCGAAGAACTTCAAGAACGCCCAGGGCTGATCACTCAACAGAGAGACAACAGGACCATCAAGCCCCCGGCAGACAGACTGCCGGGGGCCTTTTTGTCGGAACGTCGATGGAACCCGGATCCAACACGCCTGCATCAGAGCTCGCGGTGCAGGCGGGACGCCCGCACTACAAAAGACCGGGCGCCATTGTGGTGGGGGACACGGCCGCACACAGCCTGTCATGCTGAGCGAGCGGAGCGAGTCGAAGCATCCCCTCCGGGTCGGGAGGACTCTCCGGTCGATCGCGTTCCGCTCGGGTGAGGAGCGGCACACCCACCCTCGGGAGACCCTTCGACTCGGTCGTCAAACTCCCTCGCTCAGGGTGACAATGGGGGAGGGTTTCTTATTTCCCACCCCAGGGATCCGGTGCGAACTCGAAGTCGTCGAAACCGCGAGCGCGTTCGCGCCGCGCCAACGCCTGCTCCTCTTCGGGTGACGGCAGGACGCCGAGGCTGACGAGCTGCTGCCGGTATTCGTACCGGAGGCGGAGTTGGGCGGCGGGGGAGCTCTCGAGCCGCATCTCGACCCGGGTGACCCGGTTGTCGATCTTGCGGCCGATCCCGGTGGCGGCGAGGTCGTCATCAAGAGATTCGGCAGGCGCTGGTGCGGCCTTGCCGGCCGAATGCGGCGCCGATGACTCACCCGAGCGCATCCTGGCTGATTCCTTCTTCTCCTGTTCGAGATAGGGTTCGCGTCGTGGTGGGAGAGGGACGATCTCCCGGTAGGCGACCGCCTCGATGACACCGAGATTCGAGGTCTTGCCGAGCCACGCGCCGTAGCTCTTGTCCTCGCTGGTGAAGAAGAACTTGCGCGCGGTGTCGGGGCCGATCTGCCAGCCGTCGATGGTCACGGTCCGCCACGGGTCGAGGACCCATTTGCTCGCAGTCTTCGGATCGGTGGTTTTGGCGTCGATGGTGTTGAGTCCGTCCACCGCGAGCGCCACCGCGATGCGGGAACCGGTGTTGTTGCGCAGGCGGATGGAGTATTCGGCGTGTTTCACGGCCTCGATGTAGGTCGCTCCGCGAGCTGCAAGCTCGTTCAGCGGCCTGCCGTTGACGAGGATCTCGAGCGAGAGTGCGTTCTCGGTGACCGCTTCTGCGGGGGAGAGGCCCCAGAGCGAGAGGGTGAGAGTCATGGCGGTCAGGAGGAGGGTGCGGGTGAGCTTTTTCATCGGTTTCTCCTTGTGCGTCGTTTTCGGGCCCGCACAGTGAGACGCGGATGACGCGGAGGAGTTCCATCGCATCGTCGCAAGCGCGAAGACGCGAAAACGCGAAGGGTTCACGAAGACATCGCAAAGAACAGACTCGGAGACCCAGAAGCAACCTTGAGGAGCGGGCAGATTGTGGTGCGCGCGTCTCGCGCGCAAGGAGAACGTCGAGGGTCGGCAAACCGCAACGGCATCTTGCGGGCGGGACGCCCGCACCACAATGGTCCTCTCTCGACGTGTCACCCTGAGCGAGGGAGTTCGACGACCGAGTCGAAGGGTCTCCCGATGGTGGGTGGGTCGATCTTCACCGGAGTTTTTCGTCACCGACCGGAGCGCTGTTCTCAACCGGAGGGGATGCTTCGACTCGCTCCGCTCGCTCAGCATGACAGGGTATCGGCGCCGACTCCGCTGTCCGCAGCCCCTTCGCGACCGCTTCGCGGCTTGGCGTCTTCGCGCTTGCGACGTGGCGATGGTGCGATGTCTCTGTGTCTCTGCCTCCGGTCGGAATCGCGGCTTTTCGGGATCGGGACGGGAGAGCGAGCAAAGAGACCTACACCGTCCGCGAGAACCTCGGTTCGTCGCCGTCCTTCGCTCCGAGGTAGGCGTCAAAAGGCATGCAGCAGCGTTTCTGAGGAAGAAACGACCGCGCGACGTGACCGTGAGACCGTCGGCGCCGAGCTCAACGAGACCATCCTCGGCCATGGGAACGAGTTCCTCGATGGCGTCGGCGAAGTGGTCGCGGGGATCGATGCCGAATTCCCGCTCGACCCAGTCATAGTCGAGGCGGAGGGTGCAGATGATCCGGTGGATGACCGCTGACCGGAGCTTGTCTTCGTCGGTGCGCAGCAGGCCCCGCTCGACCGGGAGCCGGCCGGCTTCGATGCTGCGTTTGTAGGCCGGGAGCTTCTTGATGTTGGCGGCGTAGGCGCCCGCGACGTCACCGATGGAGGTCACTCCCACCCCGATCTGGTCGGCGGCGGGCATGACCGTGTAGCCCATGAAGTTGCGGTGGATCCGGTCCTCGGCGAGGGCGCGGGCGAGCTCGTCCTCGGGTCGGGCGAAGTGATCGAAGCCGACGAAGGCGTAGCCGGCCTCGACAAACTCGCGGGCGGCGCCGGTGAAGAGGCGAGAACTTCTCCCAGCCGCCCGGAAGCTGGTCTCGTCGAGCTGCTTCTGGTGGGGTTTGATCCACGGGACGTGGGCGTAGGAGAAACAGGCGACGCGGTCGGGCGCGAGCTCGGTGATCACCGACCGGACACAGTCGCGAAAGCTCGCCTCGGTCTGGAGCGGCAGCCCATAGATGAGATCGATGTTGACCGAGGTGAAGCCGAGTCGGCGGGCTTCGTCGACGTGCTCCTTGGTGAGTTCCAGCGGTTGGATTCGCTTGACCGCCCGTTGGACCTCGGGGTTGGTGTCCTGGAGCCCCATGGAGATGCGGTTGAACCCGAGGCGGGCCAGGGTGCTCAGGTGTTCCATGGTGGTCACGCACGGGATCGACCTCGATGGCCACCTCGGCGCCGTCGGTGAGAGGAAAACGGCTGGTGATGGTGTCGAAGAGGCGTTCGCATTGCTCCGGCGTGAGAAAGGTCGGCGTGCCGCCGCCCCAGTGAAGCTGGTTGAGGCTGCGCCGCGTTCCGAGAGCGAGGGCGAGGAGATCGAGCTCGCGCTCCAGGGTGTCCAGGTAGTCAACTTCGGGACCGCGATGGGGTGAGATCACGACGTTGCAGCCGCAAAAAGTGCAGCGCTCGTGGCAGAACGGCAGATGGACATACATCGAGAGCGGCTCGTCCGTCCGCTCCGACGCCAGACGCAGCCGCTCGTGGTAGGCCTCCTCATCGAAAGCCTCGTTGAAGAGCGGCGCCGTGGGATACGACGTGTAGCGCGGACCGGGACGGTCGTAGCGCTGCAGAAGCGCGGGCGTCAGACCGTCGAGATCGAGGATGTTCTTCATCGTGATATCCGAAGCCGAAGGGACGTTTGTTGAATTCTGATGAATTGTTGAAGTTGCTCTGAATTCTGAAGTTGAGATCGCATCGCGCTTCCTGTCCGAAATTCATAATTCATACTCGCAATTGAGAATTAAGTCATGGTTGTCATAGCGATACCGCTGAATGGTCTCGACAAACGTCGAGACTGCTCGTACGGGGACGTCCGGCGTGATCCCGTGGCCGAGGTTGGCAATATAGCCGCGGCGAGGCGCGGTGCTGAGCATCGCCAGTGTGCGGGCTCTGATCGCATCGTCCGGACCCATGAGCACGCCGGGATCGAGGTTGCCCTGGAGGACGTGGTCGGGCAACGCGCGAGCCGCCATGGCGAGGTCGGCCCGCCAGTCGAGGCCGATGACCTCGCACGGCAGGTCGCGCATGTCGTGCAGCAGGTGTGATCCACCGTTGGCGAAGTAGATCCTCGGTACTCCGAGATCGGCGGTGGCTTCGAGCAGCCGTCGGGCCGGTCGCAGGGCCCACCGTCGGGCGTCCTCGGCGCCGAGCGCCCCGATCCAGGAATCGAAGATCTGGACCGCCTGGGCCCCGTGCTCCACCTGGTCGCGCAGATAGACCGCCATGGCGTCGGCAACCCGGTCGACAAAGACGTCGAAGACCTCGGGGTGGTGGTGAGCCAGGGCCTTGGCCCTGGTGAAGGACTTCGAGGTCGCGCCCTCCACGAGATAGGTGGCGAGGGTCCATGGCGCGCCGCAGAAACCGATGAGCGCGGTCTCGGGTCCGAGGCCGGCCCGCACCCGTTCGAGGGTTTCACCGAGAAATTCGGTCCCCCGCCAGGGATCGGGGAACCGCAGCCGGTCGAGATCGTCCGGATTCGCGGATGGGGTTCGCGATATGGGGCGCGGGACTGAAGGTGAGTTCGATCCCGGCGGGCACCAGCGGGGTCAGGATATCGGAGAAAACGATGGCGGCGTCAAAACCGAAACGTCGGATGGGCTGCAGGGTGACTTCGGCAGCGATCTTCGGAGTGCGGCACATGGTCAGAAAGTCGCCGGCCGTCTTTCTGATCTCGCGGTACTCGGGGAGATACCGCCCCGCCTGCCGCATCACCCACACCGGCGGCCGGTCGATCTCTTCGGACGCACAAGCCCGTAGAAAGCGGTTCATGGCGTGGTCGCCTTCGTGTCAATGGCGCGTGACGAATGATGAATGATGAATGATGAATGCATGAATCCCATCGCAGTACCAGTCCTTAGTCCGCCATTCATAAGTTCTCTAACTCATACCATCGTCATTCGAGAATTAAGAATCTTCCGAACATCGCCTCGCTCGTCAAGGCCTCGATCGTCTCGTCGATCACCGCCTCGTCGTGCGCCGCCGAGACGAAGATGACCTCGTACGCCGACGGCGCCAGATAAACCCCGCGGTCGAGCAACGCCGAGTGGAGCTTGGCGTAGCGCCCGGCTGCATCGGGGTGGATGCATTCGGCGGTGACCGGGGTCGGGCCGTCCTGCAACGCCATCCACAGGATCGAGCCTCGGCGGACGACCGTCCAACCGAGATCGTGGGCCTCGAAGACGCCGCGGATACCGCGTTTCGAGACGGGCGCCCAGTGCTTCGAGATCGGTCCACACCCGGCCGTCATCCGCCAGCAGGGCGCGCAGCGTCGCTGCGCCGGCGGCCATGGCGACGGGGTTGCCCGACAGCGTTCCCGCCTGGTAGATCGGACCGAGCGGCGCGAGCTGTTCCATGTGCTCGCGTTTTCCGCCGTAGGCCCCGACCGGCATCCCGCCGCCGATGATCTTGCCGTAGGTCACGAGATCCGGCTCGATGCCGTAGTGACCCGCGGCGCCGTCGGGGCCGAGACGGAAACCGGTGATGACTTCGTCGAAGATGAGCATTGCGCCGTGCTTCGTGCACTCGTCGCGGAGGGCCGCGACAAAACGCGAGGTCTGAGGCAGCAGGCCGTTGTTGGCCGGAATGCCTTCGATGATGACCGCGGCGATCTCGCCGCCGTGCTCGGTCATCAGCCGGCGAAAGGCGGCCTCGTCGTCGAGCGGCAGCAGCAGGGTGTGGGCCGCCGACGAAGCGGGTACCCCGGCTGACGATGGTGTGCCGAAGGTGGCGAGGCCCGAACCGGCCGCGACCAGCAGATAATCCGCGTGGCCGTGATAACAGCCGGTGAACTTGACGATGGCGTCGCGACCGGTGACGCCGCGGGCAAGCCTGACCGCCGACATCACCGCCTCGGTGCCCGATGACACGAATCGCACCATTTCGAGGAACGGCACGGTGTCGACGACCATCTCGGCGAGGGTGACCTCTTCGACGCAGGGCGCGCCGTATGAGGTGCCCTTCGCGGCGGCGGCCTGTACCGCCTCGATGACCGCGGGGTGGGCGTGACCGAGGATCAGCGGACCCCAGGAACCGACATAGTCGATGAAGCTCCGGCCATCGGCGTCGGTAAAGCGGCAGCCGGCGGCCTCGGCGTAGAAGATCGGTTCGCCACCCACCGAGCCGAAGGCGCGCACCGGCGAGTTGACCCCCGCCGGCATGAGCTTGCAGGCTCGGGCGTAGAGTTCCGACGATCGCGGCCCGGCGGTCACAGCCAACCCTCGGCAAGCGCCAGGCGCCCGTGGTAGGTGATGAGGATGTCGGCCCCGGCGCGGCGGAAGGCGTGCCAGTTTTCCAGGACGATGGCGCGCTCGTCGATCCAGCCCCGCTCGGCGGCGGCCTTGACCATGGAGTACTCGCCCGAGACGTTGTAGATCGCGAGCGGCAAAGGGAAGGTCTCGGCGAGATCCGAGACCACATCGAGATAGGCCAGTGCCGGTTTGACCATGAGGATGTCGGCGCCCTCCTCGACATCGAGCTGGGCCTCGATCAGGGCTTCGCGGCGGTTGCGGGCGTCCATCTGGTAGGACCGGCGGTCGCCCATGGCGGGCGCCGAATGCGCGGCTTCACGAAAGGGTCCGTAGTAGGCCGACGCGTATTTGACCGAGTAGGACATGATCGCGGTTTCCACCAGCCCGTCGTCGTCGAGGACGTCGCGGATCGCGGCGATGCGGCCGTCCATCATGTCCGACGGCGCGACGACATCCGCGCCGGCGCGGGCGTGGGACAGCGCCATGGCGGCGAGGTGGGGGAGGCTGGAGTCGTTGTCGATCCTGCCGTTGATGATCAGCCCGCAGTGACCGTGGTCGGTGTAGGCGCAGAGACAGACATCGGTCATCACGGTGAGGTCGGCGCCGAAACGGTCTTTGAGGGCGGCGACCGCAGTGGCCACGACATTGCCGTCTTCCGACGCCGCGTGTCCGTCGGGGCTTTTTTCGGTCTCGTCCGGGACGCCGAAGATGAGCACGGCTCGGATCCCGAGATCGTAGTCGGCGGTCACGGTCTCGACGAGTTTGTCGACTGACTGGTGGGCAATCCCGGGCATGGCGTCGATGGGTTGGGACACCCCTTTCCCGGGGACGACAAAGTGGGGCTGTACGAGCATCTTGGAGTCGAGACGGGCCTCGGCAACGAGGTCGCGCAGGGCGGCGGTGGTGCGCAAACGGCGCGGTCTGACGATCAAATCCGACATAGCTCCTCCGCAAGGGAATCAAGACTGGGTTCGGGTGGGATCAAACATTCGATGCCGAGGGACCGGGCGGCGTCGCGGGTCGTCGGTCCCAAGGCCCAGTGAGGGCATGGAAGTGGATGGCCGCCGACGCCGTCAAGGTAGAGCCGGGTGGCGCGGGGCGAGGTGACCACCACCGCGTCGAGGCTGGGCCCGAGAGGCGGCAGCTCACGCTGCGGCGTTGCCCGCATGCGGTAGACCACCAGTGGCACCACCGTGTGACCGGCGGCTTCCAGCGCATCCGGCAGCTCGGGCCGGCGGTGGTGGCCGCAGGCGTAGATCACCGTGGAAGGTGCGGTCAGTTTCGTCTTGAAGGCCTCGGCCAGCCCGATGCCGGTTCCCGGCCCGATGAGATCCGGTTCGAGACCGGCGGCCGAAGATGCGGCGGCGGTGCCGTCCCCGATCACCGCGACGGGGATGTCGAGCAGCCACTCGGTGCCGCGTTCCCGACACTGTGCGACGAACCGCGAGGGGGCCCGGGGCGAGGCCATGAACAGCCACACCGGTCGGCCGTCGGCGCCGGCGATTCTGTCCACCGCGACCCAGCACCGGTCGTTCTTCACATCCTCGAGCCGAAGGACCGGGTAAGGGCGGAGGGTGATGCCGCAGGGACTGAGCATTTCCTGGAGTTCGGTGCAGTCGGCGGGGTGGCGGGTGATGAGAACGAAGCGGTTCATTCGGGGTCGGTCACAGCGCCGGCGAGCCGGAACGCCTCGAAACAGGCGTCGGCGGCGAGGGTGGATTTGGGCGAAACGGCGCCGACCCGCGTGACGGTGGCGTGGGTCACATCCTCGTCGATTTCGCCGAGGACAGCCTGAAGTCGGATCCCGCCGGCGGCGGACTCGGCGAGGCAGCCCAGAGGGAGGTGACATCCACCGCCGAGCAATTCGAGGAGCCGCCGTTCGGCATTGACGTGGTCCGCCACCGTGGCGTCGTGGAGTTGCTTCAGGGGCCGGGTCCGCTCGTCGTCGGCGCGGGTCTCGATGGCCAGCGCGCCCTGGCCCGGTGCGGGGAGCATGACCTCGGGGCGGAGTTCGACGACATCGAGCCCCGTGAGGTCGAGTTCGAGCCGCCCGACACCGGCGGCCGCGAGAAGAATGGCGTCATAGCCTCCGTCGCGGAGTTTGCCGATCCTGGTCGGGACGTTGCCGCGCAGGGCCTTGACCTCGATGCCCGGACACAGCGCGAGAGTCTGGGCCGCCCGGCGCAGGGATGAAGTGCCGAGGACCGCTCCATCGGGGAGCCCCATGGGGTTGTCCGGAGCCGGCTTCAGCAGACCTTTGCGCGCAAGGAGCAGATCGGCCGGGTCGGTCCGTTCCGGGATGGCCACGACCTCGAGCCCCTCGGGTTCCTCGGTGGGGAGATCCTTGAGCGAGTGGACGACGAGATCGACCCGTTCGTCGAGCAGGGCTTCCTGGAGCTCCTTTGTGAAGAACCCCTTGCCCTCCATCTTCGAAAACGCGACATCCTGGATTCGGTCGCCGCGGGTTTTGATGATCTCGATCGAAGAGGCGGTTCCGAGTCGGGCCTCGATCATGGCGGCGACGTGATGCGCCTGCCAGAGCGCGAGGTCCGAACCACGGGTTCCCAAACACAGAGTCTTGCTCACGAAGTCTCCCCCGGGCCGTGATCACTGTCGCCTTCGAGTCCTTTGATGAAGCCGTCGATGACCGCGCTCGAGTGGTGCCAAGCGGCGCCCTTGAGACCCCGAACCGGAACCTGGACGAGTCGCCTGACGATGCCTTTGGCCAGGCGTTCCACAGCCTTGCGGTCCTTGGCTTCGAGGTGGGAGAGATCCTTGCCGAGACTGTGCTTGACAACCCTGTCGGCGACCTCCTGAAAACTCTGGTGCAGGCTCTGGGCGGCGGGTGACAGGGCGCGATCGAGGAGGTGGCGTCGCAGCGTCTCGATCTGGTGATCGACCATCTTCTCGCAGCGGTCCATCTCGGCAAGCCTGAGCTGGCGGTTATTCTCGGCCTCCTCGCGCATCTCCTCGATGCCGTGGAGCTCGACGCCGGCGATCGTCCGCGAGACGGGGTCGAGATTGGGTGGCATGGCGAGATCGACGAGGAGCAGCGGCTCGCCGTCGTCGAGCTGCGATCGCAGGGACTTCACCTGCGTCCCGGTGAGCATGATCTCATCGGACGATGTCGCGGCGACCACCAGACCGACGCCCGGCGGATTGGCCAGGGTCGCATCCATGAAAAGTGCCTCGGTGTTGGGGTCGCCGTCGGCGAGTTCGCGCGCTCGCTCGGGTGTCCGGTTGGCGATGAGAACCCGCCGGTTCGAGTCGGTGTTGCGGATCAATCTCAGGGCCTGTGAGGCCATTTCTCCGGCGCCGAGGATGAGTGCGGGCGCCGAGCTCTTCTCGAGGTGGTCGTGGAGGCGTCGCTCGACCAGGGTGACGAGCGAGACCGGTCGCCGGGTCAGCTCGGTTTCCGTCCGGATTCGTTTGGCGAGGTGGAAGGCTTCATGAAAGGTCTGGTCGAGAATGCCGCCGAGGAGGTTGATATTGTGGGCGCGTTCGTGCGCTTCCTTCGCCTGACCCGCGATCTGAGCCTCCCCGACCATCATCGAGTCGAGCGCCGAGGTCACCCTGAAGAGGTGGCGAACCGCAGCCGGACCGAAGTGGACATAGAGCTTGTCTTCATCGGGGAGTTGGGTGTTGCCGTCGGTGAGATCGGCGAGGGAACGGCGAAGGTGGAAGAGCAGCGGGTTGGTGTGGATCCTGGTCTCGCCTCGGAAATAGAACTCGACGCGGTTGCAGGTGCCGAGATAGACGAGCTCCGAGAAACCCGCGAGCCGGGCAAGTTCAACGAGCTGCTCGTGCTCGAAATCCGCGGGCAGTGCCGCCGCGGCAAGCTCGTCGATGTGGGTTGTTCGGTAGCTGGTACCGACGACTCCTATACGATCCAAACCCTGCGCCCTCCCGGGGGGAGATCATAACCGAGATGGCCTCTCAGTTGGTCACAGGAGGGTAAATACTCGGATCGTGCTTCTCGACACATCGTTCCTGATAACATGCGCGTCGGTGATTCGCATCGACTTTTGACGGGAGGCTGAACGCGGACAATGAAACTGATCAAAGGTTTGTACGGTTCGACGCTCGGCAAGAAGATCCTGATGGCCGTCACGGGCATCATTCTCTTTGGTTTCGTGACGGGCCACATGATCGGCAACCTCCAGCTCTACCTGGGCGCCGAGACCCTCAACCACTATGCCGAGTTGCTGCAGAGCAACAAGGCGGTTCTGTGGTCGTTCAGGTTGGTGCTGCTCTTCTGCGTTTCGGTCCACGTTGTGGCGGCGGCCCAGCTCTGGCTGAGAAACCGCCGAAGCCGACCGATCCAATACCGGGTCTTCAACCCGCCGGCCGTGGACTACGCCGCCCGGACGATGGTGTGGAGCGGACCCATCATTCTGCTGTTCATCATGTACCACCTGGCCGACTTCACCATCGGATGGGCGAACCCTGATTTCATCCGGGGCGATGTCTATAACAATGTGATTTCGTCCTTTCGGGTGTGGTGGATCGCGGGCATCTACATGCTCGCGAATCTTCTTCTCGCGATTCACCTGTACCACGGACTCTGGAGTCTCTTTCAAACCTTCGGCTGGGACCATCCGCGGTTCGGCGGGGTACGGCGGTGGATCGCCATCGCCTTCGCGGTCGTGATCGGCGCCGGCAACATCTCCATGCCGTTGGCGGTGCTGACCGGTGTGGTTCGGTGAGGAGGGTAGGACGATGAAACTCGACGCACGGATCCCATCAGGTCCTCTCGCCGACAAGTGGACGACCCTGCGCGACCACCTCAAGCTGGTGAGTCCCGCGAACAAGAGGAAACACAATGTCATCGTCGTCGGCACCGGGCTCGCCGGCGGCGCGGCGGCGGCAAGCCTCGGAGAACTCGGCTACCGGGTCAAGGCCTTCTGCTACCAGGACAGTGCGCGACGCGCCCACTCCATCGCGGCCCAGGGCGGGATCAACGCGGCCAAGAACTACCAGAACGACGGTGATTCGGTCTTCAGGCTGTTCTACGACACCATCAAGGGCGGCGACTACCGGGCGAGAGAGGCCAACGTCTACCGGCTCGCCGAGGTCTCCAACGAGATCATCGACCAGTGCGTCGCCCAGGGGATTCCCTTCGCCCGCGAGTACGGCGGCTATCTCGCCAATCGTTCCTTCGGCGGCGCCCAGGTGTCGCGCACCTTTTACGCCCGCGGTCAGACCGGGCAGCAATTGCTGCTCGGCGCCTACTCCGCCCTCAACGCCCAGGTCGCGGCGGGAACCGTCGAGGTCCACGCCCGCACCGAGATGCTCGATCTCGTGGTCGTGGACGGCCGGGCTCGCGGCATCATCACCCGCGACATGGTCAGCGGCGAGTTCGAGTGTCATCTGGCCGATGCGGTGCTCATGTGCACCGGCGGCTACTCGAACGTCTATTTCCTCTCGACCAACGCCAAGGGCTGCAACGTGACCGCCGCCTGGCGCGCATATCGCCGCGGCGCCGGTTTCGCCAACCCGAGCTACACCCAGATTCACCCGACCTGCATCCCGCAGTCGGGCGACTATCAATCCAAGCTGACCCTGATGTCGGAGTCGCTGCGAAACGACGGTCGGGTGTGGGTTCCGAAGGCCGAGGGGACGACCGTGATCCCAACGCCATCCCCGAGAACGAACGCGACTACTATCTCGAGCGGATCTACCCGTCGTTCGGCAATCTGGTGCCGCGGGACGTGGCGTCGCGGAACGCCAAGAAGGTCTGCGACGAGGGACGCGGCATCGGCCCCGGCAAACGTGGGGTCTATCTCGACTTCGAGGAGGCCATCGGTCGTCTGGGCGAGGATGTCATCCGCGCCCGCTACGGCAACCTCTTCGACATGTACGAGATGATCACGGGTGAGAATCCGTACAAGGTGCCCATGCGGATCTACCCGGCGCCGCACTACTCCATGGGCGGGTTGTGGGTCGATTACTACCTCATGAGCACCGTTCCGGGACTTTTCGTGCTCGGCGAAGCCAACTTCTCCGATCACGGCGCCAACCGGCTCGGGGCTTCGGCGTTGATGCAGGGCTTGGCTGACGGCTACTTCGTGATTCCATACACCCTCGGCGAGTACCTCGCCGGGGCGAAGCTCGATCAGGTCTCCGTCGATGACGACGCCTGCAAGCAGACCATGAACGATGTCGAAGAACGGACGCAGAAGCTCCTTGATGTCAATGGCTCACGCACGGTGGACAGTTTCCACCGCGAACTCGGGTTGCTCATGCTCGATGAGTGCGGCATGTCCAGGACGGCCAAAGGTCTCAGCGAGGCCATCGAGAGGATCCGCGCCCTGCGCGCCGAATTCTGGGCCGATGTCAAGGTTCCCGGGGATGGATCCGATCTCAACCAGGAACTCGAAAAGGCGGGCAGGGTCGCCGACCATTTCGAACTTGCCGAACTCATGTGCCGGGACGCCCTCGAACGTGAGGAGTCTTGCGGTGGGCACTTCCGCGAGGAGCACCAGACCGAGGAGGGCGAAGCCCTCCGCGATGACGAGAACTTCCGTCATGTCACGGTCTGGGAGCACAAGGGCGCCGATAAGGAGCCGGTTGCGCATCGGGAAGAGCTCGAGTTCGAGAACGTGCAGCTGACACAGAGGAGTTACAAATGAAGTTGACGCTTCATGTCTGGCGGCAGAAGAACGCGAAGGACCCGGGCGGATTCGCAACCTATGAGTTGGAAGACGTCAATACCCACATGTCTTTCCTGGAAATGCTCGACGTCCTCAACCAGGATCTCATCGTCAAGGGTGAGCAGCCGATTTCCTTCGAGCATGACTGTCGGGAGGGGATCTGCGGCGCCTGCGGTTTTGTCATCAACGGCGTCGCCCACGGCCACCAGAAGGGGAGCACGGTCTGCCAGCTTCACATGAGGCATTTCGCAGATGGCGACGAAATTACGATCGAACCGTGGAGGGCCAAGGCTTTTCCGGTGCTGTGCGATCTCGTTGTCGATCGGTCGTCTTTCGACCGGATTCTCCGGGCGGGCGGTTTCATCACTGCGCGGACCGGGAGCGCCCCGGATGCGAACTCCATTCCGATCCCGACCGAAACCCTCGAGTACGCCATGGATTTCGCCGAGTGCATCGGTTGCGGCGCCTGTGTGGCTTCGTGTCCGAATAGTGCCGCGATGCTCTTTGTGGGTGCCAAAATTGCACATCTGGGGATTCTGCCCCAAGGTCAACCCGAGAGGCACACGCGAGCCCTCGCCATGGTCGAGGCCATGGAGGAAGAGGCTTTCGGCGCCTGCACCAACTTCAGGGCCTGTGAGGCGGTGTGCCCCAAGGAGATCTCCATCGCGGGCATCGCACGGATGAACAAGGACTATCGGAAGGCGCTCTTCTCAGGTGTCGGTTTTGCGAGTGGGAAAAAGAGGTAATTCGCTTTTTAGAATTGTAATTGCTTTGCTGCAAAGCAATTACAATTCTAAAAGACAGGGATCAGTCACCGAGTAGCGAGGTGATGACGATCCCGATGAAGAGGATGATGAGGAGTGCTCCGCAGCCGGCCATGAAGAGTTCTCCCGCGGAATAGTACTCGCCGCGGCCCCACCTGGGTTTGCTCGAGATGTTACGTTTCTTGGACGCGCGGTTGGGTGATTTTCTTCTCGTCACGTTTCGATTCTATCCCAACCGGCCGACCACCTTGTCGAGAATCTCCCGCGCGAATCAGAGAATTTCGGCTGGTTCCGATGGTTTGGTGGTGGAGTGGCGCCACTCAGAAACGATGCAAACCTGCGCAACTGCGCAAGGGCTCAGAATTTCTGTTTTGTATACAATGAAACGAGGATTTCGGTGTCGCTCTTATGGTGAAGAGAGAGTTTCTCTTGTTGAGACGTCATTGAGCGGCTGAGGTGTTGGCGGAAGAATGAAGTCGGTGGGTGGCAGCCCCCGGATTCCCTGATTCCGGAGGTTGCCGTGATACGGTGGGCCAATAGATAGGTTAAAATTGGCGGGCTAAAAATGGTGAGCGGCAGATGATCCGCCGATGCAAGGTGGGCATGTGATCGGTTCTTGAAGCCTTCCGGACTCCCTCGACAATCGACGAGCAGGGTTTGAAAACCATAGACCACATGATACTGATCGTAAAGCAAATGTCATGCCAGCTTCGCTTCATGAAACAGATGAGCGATTCGTCGCGTATGGGACAGTAGGATGTGCGGGCGTTCCAGATGTACACAAGGAGGCAGAAAATGAACATTGGCGTAGAAGGTGCGCGCGAAGGTCGCAATCTTCTTGAGCGGATCGGTTCCAAGATTCCGGGATTCAGGGGTTACCTCGAAGCGGAACTTCGCCGGGATGTCGACAAGATGCAACGTGATTGGCTTGCGGCGCAGGTTGATCGGGGGCGCGGGGCCCTCCAGGAACAGGTGCGCGATTGGAGTCGTTCGGGCAATCTCGCCAATCTCGATTTGGCTTCGAGCGCCGACAAGGGCCTCGATCGTCTGGCCAATCGGATCCGTCACGCTGACTATGGTTCGAGCGGTTTCTTCGACCCCGTCAAGATTCGTGAAGCCGAACTCGATCGGCTCTACGCCTTCGATCTGGCTCTGATCGCCACCGTCGAGGGTCTCGCGGACCGCATCGAGATGCTGCCTTCGACGGCAGCGGAGCCGGATCTGCGGACGCTGCTCGACGCGGTTCACGCTGCGGATCGGCAGTTTGACGAACGGTCCACCGTCTTTGAAGACGTGACCCAGAAGGGAGGCCTGTGATGGCTTTGCTTGAAATCATCGAACACCACGACCCCACCGGTGAGGAGATCGTCTACCGATTTCCACCACAGGGCAGCGCGGACATCAAGCTCGGCGCCCAGCTTGTGGTGCACGAAACCCAGGAAGCGGTTTTGTATCGCGATGGTAAGGCCCTTGATGTCTTCGGGCCCGGCCGCCACACCCTCAGCACCCAGAACATCCCGCTGCTCGGCAAGGTCATCGGAGCGCCGTTCGGGGGCGAATCGCCATTTCGGGTGTCGGTCGTGTTCGTCAACAAAAAGACCTTCATCGATCAGAAGTGGGGCACCCGCGAACCGGTGGTCTTCCGGGACACGGAGCTCGGGATGGTCCGACTCCGCGCCTTCGGAAACTACGGCTACCGCATTGCCGACAGCCAGCTCTTTGTCAACACGGTGGTCGGGTCCCAGGGTCTTTTCGACACCGATCGCCTCAAGGACTTCTACCGCGACGTCATCGTCTCCCGTCTCAACGATCTCCTCGGTGAGACGCTCAAGACGATCTTCGATCTCGCCCGGTATTACGACGAGCTCGGAACGGCGGCCAAGGCGCGACTGTCGGAAGACTTCGCCAAGTACGGTGTCGACCTCACCGACTTCTACATCAACTCCATCACCCCGCCCGACGAGGTGCAGGAGAAAATGGACGAGCGCTCGGCCATGGGCGCGGTGGGCGACATGAACACCTATATGCAGTTCAAGGCAGCCCAGGCGATCCAGGATGCCGCCGAAGGCGGCGGCGAAGGCGGCGGTGCAGCCAGTTCGGGCATGGGCCTCGGCCTCGGGGCCGGATTCGGCGCCATGATGCCGGGGATGATCGCCAACGCCATGAACCAGGCGGCGCAGGGAGGCGGCCAGGCACAGGGCGGCGCCGCGCCGGCCGCCGGAGGCGCGGCGGCGGTTGCGGGCGGCGGTTTCTGCGCCGACTGTGGGACTCGGATGCCCCAGGGCGCGAAATTCTGTCCCGGCTGCGGCAAGGCCCAGGAGAATTCCGGCTGTTCGGGCTGTGGGCAACCGGTGCCCGACGGCGCCAAGTTCTGTTCCAATTGTGGTACCAAGCAAGGGGACTAGGCTGACCTCGGCGCAGCCGGACTGCCGAATCATGTTCAGGGTCTCTACGGCGAGCGTGAGTCAGGAGTTAAGAGTTAAGGGTAAGGCGTGCGCGCTCACAGTCGACGTGCATTGCTCCTCACCCTTCACCCTTCACTCTTCACTCTTCACCAATTGCCATCGTTTTCGGGCATCCTTCGCATGACCGGTGCATTCACGCCGCACCGGGTAGGGAGCGCTTAGTTGTCCGTGTCGTGCACCCAGTGCGGGGCCTCCATCGAGCCGCGTGCGGACGAACGGTTGCTCGTTTGCCCGTTCTGCTCGACGGCGCTCGTCCTCGATGGTTCGGCAACCCTCTTCCACGAGAAGATGTTGCCGACCATCGCGGCCGATCAGGTTTCCGCGCACCTTCGGCGCTTTCTCGGCGGCACCGCGACGGTGGCCGATCTCGACCGCAAGGCTCGTCTCGAGGATCCGCGACTCGAATATTTTCCGTTCTGGGCATTCACTCTCTCCGAAGCCGGGCGTGAACGCGTCGTTCTCGAGCCGGCGGCGCCGTCTTCACTGCAGGGTCTTCAGGGGCTCGAGCTGCCCGCGGGAACGACGAGGCCGATGACTGATGACGACTCCTCGGGAATTCCCGTGATCGAACCCGAGGTGCCGGCGGAGACCGCGCGAGGGTGGTTGCAGGCACGCTTTGGCGAGGGAACGGCTGTGAGAAAGACGGTGCTCTATCACCTGCCGCTCTATCGCACCCCTTACTCTTGGCAGGGGCGGACCTATCAGGCCGCGGTGGATGCCATTTCCGGCAAGGTCTTTCCGGCCGATTTCCCATCCAAAGCGGAATCACCCTTTGTCCTCGTCGCCGTCATCGCACTCGTCGTTTTCGGCATCGAAGGCCTCGTCATCAGCAATTTGCTGTTCAAGATCCTGGTCTACCTCATTTCAGCGGTGCCCATCCTCGGTCTCGCGTGGCTGACGAGTCGAAAGGTGTAGCTGTGTCGCAGCCGAAGATCCCGCCGCCACCGCCGCCCCCCGGTGCCGCCGCCACAGCGATGGCCGAAGCTCCGCGCCGGGAGAAAAAATCGAGCAGGAAACCCAAGGTGCTGACCGGCCTCACCTGCGCCTCGTGCGGCGGAACGGTCGATGTCCAGGAGGGCCGAACCAACGTCGTGTGTCGCTATTGCGAGACCCCGCAGGCGGTGGTCGGTGATCGGGGCATTGCCCGTGTGATGGTGCTCAATCAGCTCGACAGAAGCCGTGCGAGCGATGTGGTTCATCGTTGGCTGAGAGCGGGCATTCGCAAGGATCCCGCGTTGAAGAGGGAGGCCGCGGTCCAGGAGGCCTTTCTCGCCTGGTTCCCCTTTGTCCGTGCCCGCCTCGACGCCATCGGGTGGATCCTCGGAATCAGGGAGCGAAAAGTCAAACGAGGCAATCGTTGGGAGACCGTCAAGGAACCGGTGGAGAACTGCATCGAGCGATCGGCCGATTTCACCATGCCGGCAGCCGATATGGCGGAATTCGGGGTTCACCGAGTCAGCCTCTCGGGGGATGAGATTCTGCCTCTCGATGACGAACTCCTTCGATCGCGGGGGATGGTCTTTCGACCGAGCCGATCGTTGGAAGAAATCGGCGATCGTCTTCGGGAACGGGCCTTGGCGGATGCCCAACGCAGCAACAGCCTCGACCGGGTGACCTTCTCGTGGCTGACCTCGGTGCGACGTCGAATCACCCTCGTCTACTACCCGTTGTGGGTCATTCGTTACGGTTTCCGGGGTCAGACCTACCAGGTTCTGGTCGATGCAGAGGATGGCGGGCTCGCCTACGGCAAGGCACCGGGAAACCACCTCTGGCGGGCCTTCTGCGTCGTCGGTTCGTGCGCCGGCGCAGCGTTTCTCGGCACGACCATCTTGCAGCATGCCGATGTTTTTCTCCGGTCGGATGATGGGCTCAAAGGGCTCGCGATCGTCGGACTTGCCCTCGCTGGGTTGGTCTATTGGGGATACCGCCAGTTCCGTCATGGGGGAGTGGTGGAGGAGGGCACAGGTCTCGACACCGGCAAGGAGCAGGGCGGGCTCTCTGACACCGTCAAGGATCTGATGGGAAGGATCCGATGAGTCTGCGGCTGGTCAATCTCGACTGCCCGTCGTGCGGATCCGCCATGCGCGGAGAAGGTCTCGACACGATCTTCTTCTGCAGCCACTGCGGCGGCGCGGCTGTGCTCGAGAGTCATGGTCTCGAACCGGTCGACGGCACGGGTCTGTTACCGGTTCCGGGGCGGCGGGCAGAGGTGTGGCGCCCTGCGTGGCGGGCGGAGGTGGATGTGAGGATCCACGAGCGGGTCCGCTTCGGAGGGATCGAGACGCCGGGTTGGGAGGGACGCCGCGTTTTCTACATCCCGGCATTCAATCTGCCGCTCGATGATCTCACCCGATTGTCGCGGGCCCTTGCCGAGGTTTCGGAGACCGCCGCCGAGGTTCCCCGGGAGCCGATCCACGGTGGGACACTCGCCTTCGAAGACGCGCTCGTCCTGATCCGCCACATTCTGATCGGCGACGAGATCCGACGTTCGGACATGGTCACCTCGGTGATAGTGGATGTGGTCGAGGTGAGCCGTTCCCTGGTGGCGTTGCCATTCGGCATCGGCGAGGGGCGACTCGAATGCGCGGTCACTGGAACAACGGTTCGAGTCTCGAACGACTGAACCGACCCTCTCACCAGCGGTTCGTAAGCGGCTGCCGGCGGCGACGTCCGGCCTGGTTCCATTCGATTGCGAGTGCGCAACCAAACACTCAGATCGCCTTTGAGGTCGGAGCTGATGAAGTCCACCAGGCGACAGATCTGGTCACCTTCGTGCAAGAATCCGGCTGTATATTCCAGATAAATCTCTGAATTTTGCAGGTTTTTCAGTCAATTTTCAACTCTTGACACCGTTCGACAAAGAGTGTCGTAACACTGGAGTTGTCTGGTAACAACCTGCGAGGAGAGGGGGATCTGAGAGTCATGAGAAAGGTCGTACTCATCGTCGTCGTCGTCATCGGATTCGCAACGCCCGCGTTGACAGCTGAAAAAGGTATCTATCTCGGCGCAGGGTTCGGGGTGTCGTCGCTGAATGTTAGCGACTTCGCACCCGAGTATGCGCACCTGAGATTTGAAGAGTCCGACCTCGGGGTCAAGCTCTTTGCCGGCTGGCGCGTCTCCAATTTCTTTGCCGTCGAGGCCGGATACACGAACTTCGGTGACGTCAGGCAGTGGGAGGGCGGAAATTTGCAGTTTTTCAAGGAAGCCGACATCGGTGTTTCCATGTTGAGCGCCGAAGCCGTTGGTCTCCTCCCGCTGGGCGACAAGTTTGATTTCTTCGGCAAGCTCGGCTACGCGTCGTGGGATCTGAGCATCCGAACCACGTCAGAGGGGGAGACGGAGAATCTCTCGACCAGCGGTTGGGATCCGACGTTCGGTATTGGGTTTGCCATCAGATTCAAGAAGTTCGGCGGCCGTGTTGAGGGCGACTGGCTGCAGATCCCTGATGCCGGTCAGGTGTTTCTCCTGTCGGCGAGTCTGACCTACATTTTCTAGCCGTTTTCTCTCTCCGCTTTCATGCGGTGACCCTTCATTGACGGGAAGGTCTTGCGGACCCGGTCTGCCGGCTGTCCGCCGGTGAAACCGATCCCACTTTCATCCCCGGAGCGACGACATCGTCGCACCGGGGATTTTCAACAACCGCGCGGCCCGGATATGATGGTGTCAGTATTGCGACGATTGCAACCAGGGCGCGGATTTTTTCGTACTTCTTTACATGAGTTAATGACTTTTATGTATTACTGCAATTCTGTGGAGGTGCTCTCGTGACCACGACAATCCTGATGTTCGCCGCCATCGTTTTCCCGGTACTGGCGTTCTTTGCCTACCTTGTGATCAGGGTCCGCTACAAGAAGGCGGGGCCTGACGAGGCGCTCATCGTTTTCGGTCGACGCAAGCTGTTCGGGAAGAAGGTTCGCACCGAGAAAGGCGAGATCGAAGGATTCCGCATCATCCGGGGCGGCGGGACGTTTGTCTGGCCGGCGTGGGAACAGTACGAGGTGCTCTCGTTGCGGATGATGACCCTCGAGATCGACCTCCGTCACGTCTACACCGTCCAGGGAATCCCGATCAACGTCAAGGCGGTGGCGCAGGTCAAGGTCCAGGGCGACGTCAACCACATTCGGAGCGCCGCCGAGGGCTTCCTCGGGATGCCGGTCGATGGCGTTCAGGCGACCATCAAGGAGACCGTCGCCGGTCATCTGAGGGGCATCGTCGGCACCCTCACCGTGGAAGAACTCTATCGCGAGCAGAAGCTCTTCCAGGACAAGGTGCGGGAGGAAGCCCACATTGATCTCGACGGCATGGGTTTCGAGTTCCGCTCGTTCGTCTTCCAGGCCATCCAGGACGACGAGGGATATCTCAATGCCCTCGGTCAGCCCGAAGATCCAGGAGGCTCTCAAGAACGCACGCATCGCCACGGCCAACGCCGATCGGGACGCAGCGATCGAAGAAGAGCAGGCGAGACAGCAGAAGGAACAGAAACGGATCGGAGTCGACACCGAGATCGCCGAGGCCGACAAGACGCTCAGCCTCAAGGTCGCCTCGATCAAAAAAGAGGTCGATGTCGCAGACGCCCAGGCGGTCAAGGCCGGCGAGATGGAGCTCAAGGTGCAGGACATCCGGATCGCCGATCAGGAGGTCCAGCGCCAGAAGCTCGAAGCTCAACGCCTCGATCCGCGAGAAGGCCGACGCGAAGAAGTACGAGGCCGAACGACTCGCCGACGCCAAAAAGTACACCGTCGAGAAGGAGGCGGCGGCCGAGCGACTGCGGCGTGAGGAAGCGGCCAAGGCGCTCCAGGCCGAGGGTATTGCCAAGGCCGAGGCCGAGTCGGTGCAACGGCGCCAAATCGGGCTGGCCGAGGCCGAGGCCATTTTGGCGAAGGGGGAAGCGGAGGCCGAGGCGCGGCGGAAGCTGGCCGAGGCGCTCAAGCTCTACAACGAGGCCGGTCTTTCCATCGAGGCCCTCAAGGTGCTGCCGGAAATCGCCGCCGCGGTGGCGGAGCCGTTGGCCAGAGCCGGCGAGACGACCATCATCTCCACTGGCGGAAGCCCCGGAGATGGGACCGGCGCCGCCCGGCTCACGGATGATGTGATCCAGGTGATGAGTCAGCTCGGTCCGATCATGAAGCAGCTCTCGGGGGTTGATATGCAGCAGATGCTGCGCGATATCTCGAGCCTTCCGGCGGCGGTGGCCAAGGGCGTGGGCGGCGCCAAAGATGAGGATTCGGTGAAGGGTACGGGCAAGGTCTTCGGCGAGTGAGGTGATCGATGAACGTCTCGGATGATCTGACGGCGCTGGTCTTCGAGCTGCGGCGGGCGGGATCGCCGGCCGAAAAGGCTCGAGCGTTGGCGAGGGCGTGGCGGACCGTTCGCGGGCTCAACCCGACCGATCGTCGATTGCTGGCGCGGGAGGCGGGCTTCGACGGCGTCGAGGATCTGATCGAGGGACTGGCGCGCAAGGGCGGCGGAGCTTTTGCCCCGGCCGCCGTCCTCGCGGCGCTCGGGAAGATGCGGGACGACAAAGGTCTGTCGGTGCGCGGCGCCATTGCGGATCTCAGGGATCCCGATCGGCGCGACGATCTTCTGGCGCGAGGGCTGGATCTGGCGGCCCGTTCCTTCGACCGTGTCGATGAGGTCGATGAGGTCGATGAGGCGCTGGTGATGGATGAGCCTGCCGTTGATGACGGCGCTCCGGCGCCACCCATCGCCGAGGCCATGCCCCGTGCGCCTCATCCCCGGGCAATCGCGGTCAGTGAGATTCCGGCTGCGCCTCCGGGTCGGCCGGCCGACCGGAAACGGCCGATGGTCCCCCCGCCTCGTGCATCGAAAGAAGTGCCGCCGACCGATGAGGAACCCGATCCCGAGCCGACGGCGCCGCCCGAGGAGCGAGAACCCTCAGTGTGGGAAGCCGGCTTCACGCGTAAACCCGAATGAAGGCCGTATACGAACTTGTTGACAAGAAGATGATCCCCGATCAGGAGATTGGATTCCATCGATCCGGTGGGTATTTTAAATGCCTGTACCACAAAGGTCGTGGCAAAAAGAGCTATAACGGCGGTCACCAAAAGGGATTCGAAGTATTCTCGGATGGTAGATTTATGGAACTCCAACGATGGTTCTCCAACGATATAAACGTCCAAAGTCCAAAAGCTTAGCACAGGCTGGAGATTCAGACAACTAAGAGTAGGATTGAAGCAGGGGATGTCACAGAATTGCTATTCAAAAGGGATATAAAAGTTTATCCTATGCTCAAAGGCATTTGCATAGGAAGGTTCGAGCCTCTGACCGAAATTCGCAAAGGAGATTATTAGCATGCATAAATCAATCCCAGTAGTTATTCTAATTGCATTTTTTTCTATGGCCTATGCGGAAAATTGGCCGGGTTGGCGCGGTCCGGGAGGTCTTGGGATTTCTGATCAGAAGGCCATTCCCGTTAATTGGGATATGACCAAAAACGTAAAATGGGAAGTGGAAGTGCCCGGCCTTGGACATTCATCTCCTATTGTCTGGGGAGATCGTGTTTTTGTTACTACGGCTGTCAGCAGCGATCCCGAGCAGGATTACTGGGAGAAGGGTTTTCCCCAAGGCAATCAAGGAGGACCCGATGCAGCGGAAATTTCATGGAAGGTCCTGTGCTTTGAACGTGATACGGGGAAGCTGATTTGGGAACAGACGGCGATTCGAAAAACTCGTCACGGCCCGCCATACAAAGAACAGCTTTGCTTCCCAGACACCCGTGACAGATGGAATCCATGTTTATGCCTTCTTCGGGAGCTATGGGATGTATTGCTACGATTTTCAAGGAAAGCTCGTCTGGAGCAGAGATCTCGGCAGTTTCACGATGCGGAACGATTGGGGAATGGGCAGTTCTCCAGTGCTTTATAAAGATCTGGTGATCCAGACCTGTGATCAGGAAAAGGGCGGGTCCTTTTTAGTCGCTCTGAATAAAAAGACCGGCAAAACAGTGTGGAAAATGGATCGCGATGAAGCTTCCTCCTGGAGCACGCCATACCTGTACCTTGAAGGTACGCGTCCGGAGCTAATAGTAAACGCCACAAATGCCGTTCGCAGCTATGATCCGGAAACAGGTAAGCTTCTATGGCGATGCAGCGATCCTGCCACCTCAATTACTTCTCCAACCCCGACATTCACCAATGGATTAATTATTGTTTCATCGGGATTCATCGTAGAACCTGTTCGGCCCGTAACTGCATTCCGACCGGGAGCTACAGGCGATATCAGCCTCAAAGAAGGCGAAAACGAGTCCGACTACATTGCATGGCGGCAATCCGCGGCAGCACCCTATATCCCATCTCCTATAGCCTATCGGGACTATGTTTATGTTCTGTTTGATCAGGGATTTATTTCCTGCTATGAAGCTAAAACTGGAAAGGAAGTTTACGGGAAAACCAGGATCGATGTCGGGGCAAGCTTTTCGGCCTCCCCCGTGGCAGTAGACGGTAAGCTTTACTGTCTGAGCGAAGATGGGGATGTATACGTAATAAATGCTGGGCCCAAGTATGAGCTCCTTGCCAAAAACTCAATCGGGGAGTCTATGATGGCTTCACCGGCGGTAGTTGATGGAAATATGTTTATCCGAGCACTGAAGCACCTCTACTGCATTCACTAACGATCGGCTGTTTCTCCCTCTGGAGGAACATGCTGAATTACTTTTAATATGTCCGGGAGGTTTCATGGCTGAAAGTGGATTTAAACCATTTGTTTCTGCCTCGACCAATATGGCCGAATTAACCTTCAAGGCGTTGCTTGCGGGAATCATCATGGCGGTGATACTCGGAGCAGCCAATGCCTACCTGGGAATGAAGGTAGGGCTTACCGTAGCGGCCACGTTTCCGGCAGCCGTAGTAGCAATGGCGGTCCTACGGCCCTTCGGGGCACAATCCTCGAACAGAATGCAACACGCACATCGGCCAGCGTAGGTGAAGCGCTCGTTGCCGGTGCAATCTTTACTATTCCGGCCTTTGTGATCTCCGGCGTCTGGGATGAAATTCACCTGGTGGAGAGCGCAGTTATCATGCTGGTTGGTGGTGTTCTCGGTGTACTGTTTGTCATTATTCTCAGACGAACTCTAGTGGAAGAAGCCGATCTTCCCTTTCCCGAAAGCATGGCGGCTGCTGAGATCGTTAAAGCTGGGCAACGGGGGCAGACTGGAGCCGCTTACGTTTTTGGTTCAATGGGACTGGCTGCGCTTTGGGAAATCTTTGTAAATACAAGAGGGCTGTATTTTGTAAAGGACTCCGCCGAGCGCTTCTTCTCGTTTCCGTGGAGATCCAAGTTACCATGCTCGGGGAAAGCACCGAGTACACCGGCGGCATCCGGCTTGAATCTCCCGGTGCACTGCCGGCACTCATGGGGGTTGGATTCATTGTAGGACCGAAGGTCTCGGCAGTTCTCTTTTGTGGTGCTCTTCTGGGTCATCTCTTCATGGTTCCGCTGGCACTGTTCCTACAACCTGAATTGGCTTCCAGGGTAGCGGGGGATACCGGCTGGCTCGACGTATCCGGCGCCGTTTATAATGGCCAGATTAAACCGCTTGCCGTCGGGGCCATGATCCTGGCGGCTTTCTTTACGCTTTATACATTGCGAGAAAAGCTGATCTCCGGCATAGGCAAGGGCTTTTCTGAAATTCGCGGCGGCATGGATGCGCAGGCAGACGCCAGTCGCCTGCAGATTGACATCAGCCTCAAGAAAACTGGACTGGGAATCATCGTTTCCGCTATCGGACTTTTTTTTCTCTATCGGTATTTTACCGGCAGCTGGGGCGGGCGGGTCGTGCTGACGATCCTAATGGCAATTTTGGGTTTCCTGTTTGCGGCTGTAGCCGGCTACCTGGTCGGCCTGATTGGGAGTTCCAATAACCCGATTTCGGGCTTAACCCTCTCGACTCTCATCATTGCCGCATTGCTGATGCTGATGTTGAATGTAACTGGGGGCGCGGGCATCGCCGGAGTCCTGGCTGTTGCCGGGGTTGTCTGCTGTGCCTGCGGCGTTGCCGGTGACATGATGCAGGATCTCAAAGTCGGCCATGTGCTGGGGGGCACACCCTGGAAAATGGAAGTGGCTGAAATCGTCAGCGTCATCCCTGCAGCCCTCATCCTGCCCGCTGTGCTGCTGGCTCTCGACAGAGCTTATGAAATTGGATCACCTCAGCTGTCTGCGCCGCAAGCCAGCCTGATGGCTATGATGACAAAAGGCATCGTTGGCGGCGAAATGTCATGGCCTCTGGTTATTGCCGGAATGTTCTTCACACTGGCTCTGATTTTGATAAAGGCACCGTCTCCTATGCTCATCGCTGTCGGTATGTACCTGCCCTTTTATGCTACGGCTGGTATCTTCGTTGGAGGGATCTTTCGGTGGATTATGGATTCCTTCCTTGAGAAACAGAAGGCTAGCAAAGAAAAGAAGCTTAAGGCTGAAAATACCGGTGTGCTTATATCCAGCGGGCTGATTGCCGGAGGCGCGCTTACGGCCGTTATCATAGCGTTCATTGTTTTGGGATACAGCCTATTGGGCACCGCCTTGCCGGCTGATCCATCATATGCGGCCATGACGGATTCGATGGGGCTGAAGCCTGATGACGTGCCGACCTTTCTGGATAGGGCTCGATCAGCCATTGGCTTCCAGCCGCAGCCGTGGCTTGGACTAATTGCCTTTATTGGAGTGCTGATCTTACTCGTTTGGGTTCCACTGCGA
>CAVQJV010000041.1:0-112467 GCA_963712805.1 uncultured Acidobacteriota bacterium
GCGCTCCAACGGGTGGCTCAGGCAGTGCGGGCCGCCCCGGGCGCGGGAGATCTCGTTGCTTGCGAGGAGCAGGCAGGTCTTGCCGGCGCCGTCGAGGGAGACCTCCTCGCGGCCCAGAAGCACGTCTTCCGCGGTGACGACCCGCCAACCGCGGCGGCTGAGTTCATCGGCGGTGGCGACGTTGCGGTCATAGAGGGTGATCACACCCGGCGCCAGAGCGAGGGTGTTGGCGCCATCGGTCCACTGCTCGCGTTGCTGGGCGAGGGCGTCGGCGCCGCCGCAGGGGATGAGTTCGAGATCGAGGCCGTGTTCACGGATGGAATCGAGGATGCACCCCCGGTGCTTCGGAGTCAGGTCCTTGCCCATGAGGTCGATTTCGTAGGTCTCTGCGAGCTGCGGCCCGGAACCGCAGATCACCGGCGGGAAGGCCAGCGCCGAGTCGCGATCGGCGGGCGTGAAAACGGTGTCGAGGTGCATATAGGCGCGCCGTCGCGGCAGGTGGACCACCTCGAGCCAACGCGGGCCGTCTTCCATCCGCGACAGACCGCGGGCCAGCGCGTCGACCGCCAGGGCGTTGGTGCGCTCGGAAACACCGATGGCGACCACCTCGGGTGAGAGCACGAGCATATCGCCGCCCTCGAGGCGGGGCCGGTGGTAGCCGAAGAATTCCTCGTGTCCCGGTTCGGGCCGCATGGGGTCGTGGATCACCGGGGTCGAGCCGAGTTCGGGGTGGTAGCGGAAGATGGCGCGGGCGAGCAGCCCTTCGCGCCAGCGCGCCGGCGTCGCCATGGCCGAGAAGACGATACCGGAACCGAGGATGACCTGGGGATCGCGCTGGAAGCACCAGTTGGGCAGTGGCGTCAGCCGGAAGAGATCGCCGACCTCGATGCCGCCGTCCTTGTCATCGGTGAGAAGGCCGCCGACCACCGTCGCCACCATCTTGTCGGCGTCGGCGGGAATGGCGCCGCGCAGATCGGGAGGGAGCTGCGGCAGCATCATCCGCCACAACCACTCGCGGGCTTCCGGGTCGGCCAGGGTCTCGAGAAGGAGATCGCCGGCTTCGACGACCTCGATGCCGAGGATCTGGAGCAACCGGCGGAAGCGGCCGTGCTCGTCGCGCGCCCGCTCGCCGAAGAGGATGTCGTCGAAGAGCAGCTCCTCCATCATCGGCGGCACCATGCGGTCGACCTCGACTCCGGGTTCGTGGACGAGCACCCTTCGCAGCCGGCCGATTTCAGACGTGACGTGGACCATCTCGACAACCTCCAACCCTGAACTATATCTCTTTCTTTTTCTTCCCCTCTCTTTTCTCGGATCGCCAGGCGATCCGAGAAAAGAGAGGGGAAGAAAAAGAGCTGCCGCTATACTCGCGGTATGGCAGACCTCAACGGCTTCGACCACCCGCTGGCGGGGCGTTATTCCTCGCCCGAGATGCTTCACCTCTTCTCTCCCGGTCACCGCTACACCACCTGGCGGCGGATGTGGCTGGCGCTCGCCGAGGCCGAGCTCGAGCTCGGGCTCGAGATCCCGGCCGAGGCTATCGAGCAGATGCGCGCCCACATCGAGGTCACCGCCGAGGATCTCGTCAGGGTGGCCGAGGTCGAGCGCGAGACCCGGCACGATGTCATGGCCCACCTCCACGTCTTTGCCGAACATGCGCCGGCGGCGAAACCCATCCTCCACCTCGGCGCCACGAGCTGCTATATCGGCGACAACTCCGAGCAGTGCATCACCCGCGACGCCATGGCGCTGGTCGAGACCCGGCTCCTCGCGGTCATCGCGGCGCTCGCCGATTTCGCCGAGCGCTGGGCGCCGGAGCCCTGTCTCGGGATGACCCACTTCCAGCCGGCGCAGCCGACCACGGTGGGCAAACGCGCGCTGTCTCTGGCTCCAGGATCTGGTCCTCGACCTGGAGCGGCTGCGCTTCGAGCGCGGCCGCCTCAAGGCGCGCGGCGTCAAGGGCGTGACCGGCACCCAGGCGACCTTCCTCGATCTCTTCGACGGCGACCACGCCAAGGTCCTCGAGCTCGAGCGGCTGGTGTCGGAAAAGATCGGCTTCGCCGCGGCTTACCCGGTGACCGGCCAGACCTACCCCCGGAAGGTGGACGCGTTCGTCCTCGATGCGCTCTCCGGCGTCGGCCAGTCGGCGGCCAAGATGGCCACCGACATTCGGCTGCTCGCCCGGCTCAAGGAGCTCCGCGAACCCATGGCTTCGGGTCAGGTCGGTTCCTCGGCCCAGCCCTACAAGGCCAACCCCATGCGCTCGGAGCGGGTCACTGCCCTCGCCCGTTGGCTCGTCAACTCGCCGCCAACCCGGCCCAGACCGCCTCGACCCAGTGGCTCGAGCGCACCCTCGACGACTCGGCCAACCGGCGGCTGGCCATCCCCGAGGCCTTTCTCACCACCGACGCCATTCTTCGCGTGCTGCACAACGTGGCCGACGGCCTCCAGGTCTTCCCGGCCATGGTCGCCAGAAACCTCAACGAGGAGCTGCCCTTTATGGCGTCCGAAGCGATCTTGATGGAAGCGGTCAAACGCGGCGGCGATCGCCAGGCGCTGCACGAGCGGCTCCGGCTCCACTCCCGCGAAGCCACCACCGCGGTCCTCGAAAGCGGCGAGGCCAACCCCTTCCTCTCCCTCGTCGCCGCCGATCCCGAGGTCCCCCTCGACCGCGCCGAGCTCGACGCGCTCATGGACCCGACGCGCTTCATCGGCCGCGCCCCCGAGCAGGTCGCCGAATACCTCCGGGATCACGTCCGGCCGCTCCTCGAAGCCGCCGGCGAGCTGCCGGAAGCGCGCGACCTCGAGGTCTGAGAACACAAGGACAGAAAGCCTTTCCTCAACTCGGGTGATGCACTCGAGATGATCATAAGCAGAACTGTTCGGTTGCGGAAGATGAGAGCCGGATGAGAGTTCGGCGCGCGGTGCTGGTCGCCGGATGTCTCCTCGCCTGCACGGGCGTCGGATGGGCCCAGGACTGCCTCGAACCGGCAGGTGGACTGCTGAGTGGCGAGGCCCGGGCGGTGGATGCTCGGGGTCCGCTCGTTTTCATGGGCGACGGGGCCCTTTTCCGGGTGATCGACCTGTCGTCTCCGAACTCGCCCGTCAAGGTCGGCAGTCTGAAGCTCGAAGGTCGGGATATTCAAAGCCTCGCGGTCGACGGAGACCGGGTCTACGTAGGGACTTTTCAATTTCTTCACATCATTGACGTAAGCACACCGGCCGTGCCGGTGGAGCTCGGGGTTCTGCCTTACCTCGATGTGGCCGGTTCGCTCGTTGTGCTCCAAGGGCCGCGGATCGAGATCATCGATGTCAGCAACCCCGCGGCGCCGACCTCGGTGTCGAGCATGAGTCCGGGTTCAACCGGCCGCAATGTGGCGCTTTATGGTTCGTGGTTCTTTGTCGCGGGTGGTGTGTCCCTCCACACCTTCGATCTCAGTGATCCCGCGCTGTCGGTCGAGACCAACGTGTTCGTCGAACCCAGGGAAATTGCGAGCCTCGATGCTTGAGGATCGGTCCTCTATGTGGGTTCGTACCTGAGCTTTCAGGGCGCCAGTGAGCTCGAAGCTTGGGATGTCGGCGATCCATCGAACCCGGTGCTCATGGGGGAACACCTTGGTGCCGGAGATGTGGTCGATCTCGCGCTCGGCAAAGGGCATGTCTTTACAGCACGGTTCATGAGCGGCTTCGAGATCTTCTCCTTGTGCCAGGGCCCGCTCTTCGCCAACGGCTTCGAGTCGGGCGACACCTCGGCGTGGGCGAGCGCAACGCCGTGGGATTGTCGGCTCTCTAATCTCGACGCAATGAGCTTGAAAATTCGGTTTGCAGCACCGAGTTTTCAAGTTTGTCCGGCTACAGGCGCCTTCAATGAACGTCGCACCCCATTTCGCCGATGACATCCAGGTCGGCGACACCACAGGGTTTCTGGGCGCGGTAATCTAAGGAGGTGATTCAAAGGACTCTCGCCGCAGCAATCCTGATCCTCGTGGCGTTGGCCTCGGGCTGTGCCCACCAGAAAGCGCCGCGCGCGACCGCGCCGCTGCCGCAGCCGACCCAGGACGCAAAACCGGCGCCCGAACCGACCCCGACTCCGAAGCCCTCCGAGAACCCGAAGGACGAGGCCAAGAAGGGCAAGACCGAGAAGGGTCTCGCCTCGTGGTACGGCGAGCCCTACCACGGCCGGCGGACGGCGTCGGGCGAGATCTACGACATGCACGAGATGACGGCGGCCCACCGAACGTTGCCCTTCGGCACCATGGTCAAGGTCGAGCGGCGCGACACCGGCGCCGATGTCAAGGTCCGGGTCAACGACCGCGGGCCGTTCATCAAGGGCCGGATCATCGATCTCAGTTTTGCCGCGGCCAAGAAGATCAACCTCGACATCGACGGGGTCGCTCCGGTCAAGGTGACGGTCATCGGGTGGGAAGCGCCGCCGAAGAACAAGGCCAGAGACAGCGACCGCGGGGCCGAGCACCCCCAGGGCGAGGACTGCCTGTGGATCCAGGTCGGCGCGTTCGGCAGCATGGACAACGCAACAGGCGCCGAGCGCCGGCTCGAGGACGCCGGCGAGACGGCGGTCATCATCGAGGGCCCCGGCGGTCTCCACCGCGTCCGGCTCGGGCCCTTCGACAACGAGAAGGACGCCGTCAAGGCCCTCGAGCGCATCGCCCGGGACTGGCCAGAAGCCAAAGCCGTCCCCTGCGGGTAGGTTGGACACCCGGCTTGCGCGCTTCTGAGCCCGATTCTCCCGTCGTGAGTGGCCGAGGGAGCCACCTTTAGCATTGTTCGGCATCGAGATCGGACCAACGACGAGGTCGGTCTGAATCCGAACAATGCAAAAGATGGCACCCCGTTGAAGGAGCGGCACGTCCGTTCGAGGCCAATCCCACCCTCCCTCGATAGAACGCGGGACGGGTGCCTGGCACCAACTTTGTTCGCCGCGAACAAAGTTGCGTGCCTGGCTCCCCTCCCATCGCGATGCAGGAATCCTCCGTCGCATGCGATACCATCTCGGTATGCGCTTCACCATTCCCTCGCGCCTCGCTCTGATCTCCCTTGCCGGTCTGCTCTGTCTTGCCTCGGCGTGTCAGAGCGGGGCTCCGGGGGAGGATGTTCAGGCGGAGCGGGTGATCCTTGTCTCCTACGACGGGGTCGGCGCGGATCTCGCGTGGCGGTGGATCGTCGATGGGGTGGCGAGCGAGCCCGATGGGCTCGCGACCATGGTGCGGGAGGGGTTCTCCGCCCGTCGTCTGCGGATGAATGATCCGACCCTGACCGCGGTCAATCACGCCGTCCTCGCCACCGGCCGGATGCCGGCCGATACCGGCGTGGTCTCCAATTCGTACCGGCCGTCGGGCGCTGCTCTCGGGACCAGGGTCAACGGCTTTGACGCGGTGCCCGAGGTGCCGACCCTGTGGCGCGCGGCGCGGGCTCAGGGGCTGCGAGTGGGTTCGCTGCTCTGGCCCGCCGGCGCCGGCGCGAAGGGCCGCGACGCGGCCGACTTCGGTCTCGGATGGCCGCTGCAACCCGCGGCCCCGAGCGCCGTCATCGAGCTCGACCCCGAAACCGCGGGCACCACCGGTGAGCTGCCGTCGGCCGACGGCGTGCCGGTGCTCGCCTGGCCGCTGCAATTCGACTTCGGCGACGGCGCCGAGCCGGCCTCGCTCGAGGCCCTGGTGGCGCTGGTTGATGGCAACCCCGATGGCAAACCGCGCTGGGACACGGTGGGGATCCGCGCTCCGGGTACGGACGACTGGGCTCTCTATGGCGAACGCGACTGGTTCGAGGTCGCCGTCGACCTGCGGTTGCCCGATGTCCTCGGCGAGAACCGCTGGGGGTCGTGGTCCAAGATCGTCCACATCGACCCGCTGCGCGGCACCGTGAAGCTCTACCGCGGCGCCGTCTGGCGCACCATCGGCTGGCCCGAGGACTTCGAGAACCGCCTGACCGCGGCCATCGGCCCCTGGCCCGGCGCCCCCGATGACCGTCGCCTCGAGGACTGGTGGCTCGACGATGCCGCGGGCATCGACCTCGATGTCTACATCGAGCAGATCGAGCGCCTCGACCGGTGGATCGACGCCGCGGCCGCGTGGGCGGCGGCCAACGAGGACTTCCGTCTTCTGCTGACCTACCACCCCGGTCCCGACGAGTACCAGCACACGAGTCTCATCGTCGACGAACTGCAGTGGGCCTGGAGCCCGGGGCGGGCGCTGGCGGCGGCCGAAGGACTCAAACGGGTCGGCCGCTCGGTGGATCGATCGCTGGCGGCGCTGTGGTCGCTGCTCGATCCCGAGCGCGATGTCCTGGTGGCGGTCTCGGATCACGGCCAACTGCCGATCCATGACGAGGTGCGACTCAACATCGCCCTCGCCAAGCGCCGGGCTCGTGCGGGTGGAAGAGGGCGATCAGGGACGCGCCTGGGTCGCACCGTCGTCAGCCATGGTTTCGGTGTCGAGTGGGTCCGCAGCCCACATCTACCTCAATTTGAAGGGCCGTGATATTGGTGGGGTGGTCGAACGCTCCACCGCCGGTGAGTTGCTCCTGCGTGCGGCCAAGGTCCTCGCCGATCTCGAGCTCGACGGCCGCCCGGTGGTGGAGAAGGTCTTTGCCCGGGACGAACTCGCGGCGATCGGGCTCGATCACCCGGCGAGCGGTGATCTGGTGGTCTTTCTCGCGCCCGGTTTCGCAGCCTCCAACGGGCTCTCCGGAGACGCCATCACGCCCTCCCGCTACTACGGCCAGCACGGTTTTCTCGCCCACCACGACGCCATGTGCGGCATGCTCTTCGCCCGCGGCGCCGGGATCAAGAAGAAACGCGCCGACGAAATGCCCGGCAACCGCGGTGGCGCCCCTGGTCGCCCAGCTCTTGGGGATTTCACTGGAAAACTAGAAGCGCGCCTCTGAGCTTGGTTTCCTCATCGCGAGTGGCCGAGGGAGCCACCCGTAGCATTGTTCGGCAACGAGGGTCCTGAAAAACTCGGCGCGCTGCCGCCGAACAATGCAACAAATGGCACCCCGTTCGAGGCCGGATTCGCTGAACTTCCAGAGAACGCGGGACGGGTGCCTGGCACCGACTATGTACGCCGCGAACAAAGTAGCGAGCCTGCGCACCCCTCCCATCGCGATGCAGGACACCTACGATTCAAACTTAACGTCAGCTTCACACCGCCTTCACCCGGCACACATGCCGCATGGGGATGATTCGCATGACCCCGCCGGGTCCGGCCGGTGGAAAACCATTTCGAGGAGATTCCATGAACAAGAAGTGGACCGCGCTCTCAACGGCACTCATCGTATGTCTGGCCCTTCCTGTATTCGCGCAGTCGGACGACCCCGAAATGGACCCCCTGCTCGAGCTCCTGGTCGAGCAGGGCGTCGTCACTGCCGAGCAGGCTCGCGCGGTGCAGGCCGAATACGACCGGCGCGAGGCGGCCAAGGTGGCCGAGGCGTCGCTCCCGGAGGCGGCGAGTGCCGAAGCGCCGCAGGCGGCGATCACCGAGATCGCCCCGGTGGAGTCGACGAGCCCACAGGTGGCGGAGGCTCAACCCTCACCCGAGGCTGCGCCGGCGAAGCCGAAATGGTCCGACAAGATCGACTTCAAGGGCGATTTGCGGATGCGGTATGAGGGCTTCTGGGTCGAAGGCCTGTCGGACAACAACCACCGTTCCCGTCTTCGCCTGAGGGCCAGGGCCGGGATGTATACCGATGTCACCGACTGGATGGATGTTGGCCTCCAGCTGAGAAGCGGCGACCCCGACGACCCGGTGTCCGACAACCAATCGGTGGACGGCGGCTTCTCGATGAAGCAGATTGCCATCTCAGAGGCCTTCGCCGGTTTCCAGGCGACGGACTGGCTCTATGTGAGGGCTGGAAAATTCGACCCCAAGGACCTGTGGACGGTGTCGGACATGCAGTGGGACGACGACGTCACCGTCGAGGGTCTACTCGAGAAGCTCGAGTTCGGCGCCTTCGAAGCCGGTCTCTATCAGTACTTCCTCGAGGAACGGAGCGGCGGTGACGACTCGGTCCTCTACGGCGGCCAGGTGCGGGGCGACTTCGACCTCTCCTCGAAACACTCCCTGTCGGTGGGGGCCGGCTACGACGACTGGGTCAACCCGCAGTATGTCGCAGATCTCACCCTGTCGGGCAAGCTCCACGGCAACCGGGTCACGAATATTCTCGACGCTGACGACCAGCTCATCAGCGACTTTCAGATCGCCAGCCTCTTCGCCGAGTGGAAATACGAGCTCAGCGACCGCTGGCCCATCAAGGTCACGGCTTTCGGCTACCACAACTTCGGCGCCAACGAGTTCGACGGCAAGAAGTATGATGACGGCTACTTCCTCCGTTTCCAGATCGGCGACTACAAGAAGCCGGGTCAGATCGCCCTCCGCGCGAGCCGCTATTTCTCACAGCCTGACGCGCTCTTCTATGTCTTCACCCAGTCGGATACGACCATGTCCTCCGATGTCGACGGCTACCGGTTCGATCTCCGTCTCGGCTTCGTCATGAAGAGTTACTTCAACTTCACCTGGTACCACACCAAACCCGCGTCCGACCTCGAGAACATCCCCACCATGGATCGGCTCCAGGTCGACTACATCATTAAGTTCTAGGCATTGACCGTGAACTTCACGACAGCTTTACCTCGTCCGAATAGCTTCACCGGATCTGTGCCGAGTGCGCGCACCGAAAAGGGAGTCCCCATGAAACGCATCGCTTTGTCAATTCTCGTCATCATGCTGATCTTCGGCGCCGGTGCAGCCCTCGCCGCCGGTCCGAGCCTCGACCCGAACCTGCCGCAATACTCCAAGGTCGACGGTCTCCGGGGCACCCTCTCGGCCGCCGGGTCCGACACCATGCTCGAGCTCCAGACCCTCATGGCCGAAGAGTTCCGCAAGCTCTACCCCCAGGTCAAGATCCAGGTCGAGGGCAAGGGTTCGTCAACCGCGCCGCCGGCCCTCATCGAAGGAACCGTCCAGCTCGGCAACATGTCGCGCAAGATGAAGAGCAAGGAGACCGACGCCTTCGAAGAGGCCTTCGGTTACGAGCCCGCGCGCTTCGATGTCGCCCTCGACACCCTGGCGGTCTTCGTCAACAAGGACAACCCGGTTGCGAGCCTGACCATCGCCCAGGTCGACGCGATCTTCTCCAAGACCCGGAAATGCGGCCTCGCGGGCGACATCAGCACGTGGGGCAAGCTCGAGCTCGGCGGCAACTGGGAAACCGCACCGATCTCGCTCTACGGCCGCAACGCCGCGTCCGGGACCTACGGCTACTTCAAGGACCACGCCCTGTGCAAGGGTGATTACAAGGACACCGTGAAGGAACAGCCCGGATCGGCCTCGGTGGTTCAGGGCATCGAGAAGGACCCCTACGGCATCGGTTACTCGGGGATCGGCTACATGACCTCGGGGGTCCGCACCGTGCCCCTCGCACCCGCCGACGGTCAGCCGGCGGTGGCGGCGTCGTCCGAGAACGCCGCCAACGGCAGCTACCCGCTGGCCCGCTTCCTTCACATCTATGTCAACAAGGCGCCGAACAAGGAACTCGACCGGCTCAGCGCCGAATATCTGCGCTTCATCCTGTCGGCCGACGGCCAGCGGGTGGTGATCAAGGCCGGCTTCGACCCACTCGATGCTCAGACCGCCGCCGAGCAACTCGAGAAGCTCGGGAAGTAGCCCTTGAAGCCCATCCTCACCGAGCCCCAGAAGGACCGTGTCGCCTCGTTCGTGATTCGGGTCGGCGGGATCCTGGTGATTCTTGTCGTCATCGCGATTGTGGCCAACATCGGTTTCGAGGCGTTGCCGCTCTTCCGCGGAGCCGGAGCCGGTGACCTCGAAACCCTGGGCCCGGCGTCATCGGCCCTCGCGGTCGGGACCGATCCCCGCCGCGAGCTTGTCTGGACTCTGGATCGCAACGGGCTGGTGCGCCTCGATCGGGGAGACGAACCCTTCGCCATCGTCGAGGACGGCGCCGTCGTCGTCGACGCCGACCACGAGATCGATGGCCTTGTCTCGGTCCTGACCGCCGACGGCACGGTGGTGGTGGGCCAGGTGCGATTCCGGGATCTCTGGACCGACGACGAGCGGTCGACCACGGCGCGTTGGCGATCCGCGGCCGATCCTCTCGAACTCCCGGGCGAGGAGCCCTGGGTAGGGGTGACCGCCAATGCGGATTCGGAAGGCACGGTGGTGGCCGCGGCCTGGACCGCCGCCGGTCGGTTGGCGGTTGCGAGCTGGGATCCCGACGACGAGGAGTGGGAGGAGCATTCCGATGCGGCTGCGGTCAACGGGGTGGAATCCGTCGCCATTGCTCAGGACCTGGGATCGCTCGCCCTCATTGATGGAGCGGGTGGTCTTCAGATCTTCGACCTGCCGGGTCTGCGCGAGGCCGAAATCGACGGCGCGCCGATCCGGGCCACTGCGGTGCGATTTCTCATCGGCGGCGGAACCCTGGTGGTGGGCGGCGATGACGGCTCGGTGGGGGTCATGCTCGAGGTGCCGCGGGTGCGGGTCGAAAATCGCGGCGAATCGTCGCTCCGGATCGCCGGCGTCAGCATCGAGGCCGGCGCGGCTCTCGTGTTACCCGACGACCAGATCGGCCAATCGGTGGCTTCGAAACCGGAGGTCATCCTGACCCCGTCGGCGTCGGTGTGGCGAACGATCCGCGAGATGCCGCCCATGCCCGCAGCCGCCCGAGTCATCGCGCCGGCGCACCGACGCCGGGGACTCCTCGTAGGATCCCAGGACGGCTCGGTGGGACTCTACTACTCGACCTCGGGACGACGGCTGCTCCTCGACAACTGGGCGGCCGAGCCCGTCGACTTCGCCGCCCTGGCGCCCAAAGGTGATGGCGCCATCATCCACGCTGGAGATCGGCTCTTGGGCCGGTCCATCGACAACCCGCACCCAGAGGTGAGCTTCCGGACGCTCTTCCTGCCGGTGTGGTACGAGGGATACGCCGCCCCCAAATGGGTGTGGCAGACCACCGGCGGCTCCGATGCCTTCGAGCCCAAGATGAGCCTCTGGCCGCTCATCTTCGGGACTCTCAAGGCGACCCTCTACGCCCTCTTGTTCTCCGTGCCCATGGCTTTGATGGCCGCGGTCTATGTTTCCCAGCTCGCCCCGGCCTGGCTTCAGTCCATCGTCAAACCCACCGTCGAGCTCATGGCCGCGGTGCCGTCGGTGGTGGTTGGTTTCATCGCCGCGTTGTGGCTCGCGCCCCGCCTCGAGGCGGCGCTCTTCACCGCTTTGGTGACGTTACTCTGTCTCCCCCTGGCGATCGCGGTGGCGCTGCTCGCCTGGCGGCTTCTGCCCGTCAGCTACCGCCGATCCGCGGCGCCGGGGGTCGAACTCGGCGCGCTCTTGGTCGGTCTGGTCAGCGTGGTGGTCCTGGTCGCCGTGTTTGCCGGTCCGGTGGAGAGCCGGCTGTTTGGTGGCGACTTCCAGCGTTTTCTCTTCACCGAATGGGGTCTGCGCTTCGACCAGCGCAACAGCATTGTCGTCGGTCTGGCCCTCGGTTTCGCGGTCATCCCGGTGATTTTCACCCTCGCCGAAGACGCCTGCTCTGCAGTGCCCGGGAGCCTGATCTCGGCGAGCCGCGCTCTCGGCGCCACCCGTTGGCAGACCGCCGTCAAGCTCGTGGTGCCGGCCGCGAGTCCGGGGCTCTTCGCAGGAGTCATGCTCGGGCTCGGGCGAGCGGTGGGGGAAACCATGATCGTTCTCATGGCGGCGGGGAACACGCCGATTTTGGATCTTTCGCCTTTCAACGGCATGCGGACCATGTCGGCCGCCATCGCGGTGGAGATCCCCGAAGCGCCGGTCGGCGGCACGCTGTTCCGGCTGCTCTTTCTGACCGGGGCACTCCTCTTCATCTTTACCTTCTTGATCACCACCGCTGCCGATGTGGTGGGCAGCTATCTGCGGAAGAAATATGCCCGTTTCTGATGCTCCCAAGCCCGGTTTTGTGACCGACCGGAAAGGCCTCGTCCCCGGGCTGCCAGGGATATGGGGCACAGCGCTGGCGACGCTGCTGATCCTCCTCATGCTCGGGCTGCTGCTCTGGATCGTCGCGGTCAACGCCTTCGGCTGGTTCTGGCCGGCTTCGGTATGGCAGGTCGAGGGGCGCGACGGGTCGATCCACATCGGGATCGAGGTGGGCCGTGAGGCCATTCCGGGCTCCGACGGCGCCGAGCCCGTCTACCGTCTTCAGTTCAAGGTCGGGAACCGGGATCTCGATGGTCGTGACTTTGTCTGGATCGACGAGGGACGGATTCGCGCCCGAAGCCTTCCCGGAGAGCTCGTCCGGATCGTCCGATCCGAATACGGTGACGCCTTCGGCCGGATCGTCGGCGCAATTTCGCCCGACGGCAACACGGTGGATGTCGGTGAGCCCGCTGCCCTGGCCGAGCTCCTGGGTGCCGGCGAAACCGGCCGGGCCGAGATGACCCGTCTGGAAACCCGACTCAGCGATCTACGCAGGCCGCTGACCACCCTCGAAGAAGAGCTCGACCTGCTCGAGCGCTCGACCAACGCCAAGACGGCGTCGGGTCAGGCGCGGATTGCGGTCCTCGCGACCGAAGTCGAGGCCCTTCAGAACGAGCTCCGACCCAGCCTCGACAAGATCCAGGACGGGCTCGATGCCGTCGCGGCCGATCTCGCGGCTGCCCACCTCGAACTCGAATCGGGTGACACACGCTTTGCGGTTCCACTGGGCAACATCATCGAGGTCAGTTGGCCGAATCGGATGGGCTTTTTCTCCAAGGTCGTCGCGGCGTTGCGGCACGGAGTGCTCTTCCTCGTCACCGAACCCCGCGAGGCCAACACCGAGGGCGGGATCGCCCCGGCGCTCTTCGGCACCGTGCTCCTTGTCCTTCTGATGAGTATCGCGGTTGTGCCGCTGGGGGTCATCACCGCGGTCTACATGACCGAGTACGCCCGGCACGGTTTCCTGCTGCGTCTGGCCAACCAGGCGGTCAACAACCTCGCCGGGGTGCCATCCATCGTCTTCGGCATGTTTGGGCTCGCCTTTTTTATTTACGGGGTCGGCGGGACCATCGACCGGACATTTTTCGCCGACCGGCTGCCGACGCCGACCTTCGGCACCGGGGGGCTGCTGTGGGCGTCGCTCACCCTCGCGCTTCTGACGGTGCCCGTGGTCGTCGTCGCCACCCGCGAAGGACTGTTGGCCGTGCCGCGTTCCTGGCGCGAAGGATCGCTCGCCCTCGGCGCCACCCAGTGGCAGACCCTGCGCCGGATCATCCTCCCCGCCGCCATGCCGGGCATCCTCACCGGCCTCATCCTCGCGGTCAGCCGCGCCGCCGGGGAGGTGGCGCCGCTCATGCTTACCGGAGCGGTCAAACTCGCGCCGAGCCTGCCGGTGGATTCGACGGCCCCGTTTCTTCACCTCCAGCGCAAGTTCATGCACCTCGGATTCCACATTTACGATGTCTCCATGCAGTCGCCCAACGTCGAGGCGGCCAAACCCATGGCCTTCGCGACCACCCTGGTCCTGCTGCTCCTGGTGGTGCTCATGAATCTCGCCGCCATCGTCATCCGCCGCCGGCTGCGTCGCGCGTATCGCGGCCAGACGGTGTAGGGGTTTTAATGAATCAAACCGACACCTTCGCCCTCGCCGCGCACGACCTCGACTTCTACTACGGTCAAGTCCAGGCCCTTAAAAAGATCAACCTCGAAATTCCCGAGCACCAGGTCACCGCCCTCATCGGACCTTCGGGCTGTGGCAAATCGACCTTTCTGCGTTGTTTCAACCGCATGAACGACATGATCGAGGGCGTCCGCGTCGAGGGCAAGGTCCTGGTCGAGGGCGAGGACATCTACGCTCCCAGGGTGAATCTCGAACTGCTGCGGAAACGAGTCGGCATGGTCTTCCAGAAATCGAACCCCTTTCCCATGTCCATCCGCGAGAACGTCAACTACGGCCCTCGGATGGGCGGCGTGCGCGGCCGCGATCGACTCGACGAGATCGTCGAGCGCTCCCTCAAACAGGCCGATCTCTGGGTCGAGGTCAAGGACCGTCTCGATCACTCGGCCCTCGATCTCTCGGGCGGCCAGCAGCAGCGGTTGTGCATCGCCCGAACCCTGGCCAACGAGCCCGAGATCCTGCTGCTCGACGAACCCGCGTCGGCCCTCGACCCGATTTCAACGGCGAAGATCGAGGAGACCCTGCTCCAGCTCAAGCAGAGCTACACCATTCTCATCGTCACCCACAATCTTCAGCAGGCCGCCCGGGTGGCCGACCACACCGCCTTTTTCATGCTCGGCGAGCTTGTTGAGTTTTCGGATACGACCACCATGTTCACCAACCCGAACGAGACCATCACCGAGGAGTACATCACCGGGAGGTTCGGCTAAGCTCACTGTGAAGCTTGGAGAAAATCAGTGTTCGGCGCGAGCCGACGCCGTCCCGTGGGTCAGGGAGAAGCAGATGCAACGCCAGTTCGAACATGAGCTCGACGAAATCAAACGCACCATCCTGACCATGGCGGGGTTGGTGGAAAAGGGCCTGATCGACGTATCCAAGGCCCTGTCGACCGGCGACTCCGAGCTCGCTCAGGGCGTCATCGCCATGGACGATGAGATCGACCAATACGAGGTCAAGATCGACCGACTCGCCACCGAGTTCATCGCCAAGCACCAACCCACCGCCACCGACCTCCGTTTCGTCATCGTGGCCATCAAGCTCGGGCCCGAGCTCGAACGGATTGCCGACAACGCGGTCAATATCGCCGAACGGGTCCTCGACATGTATCCGGCGCCGCGAATCAAACCGATGGAGGATCTGCTTCGGATGCTCGCACTCGCAGGCGCCATGGTCAACGATGCCATCGCCGCCTATGTCGCCCGCGACGCGGCGGCGGCTCGCGAGATCATCCGTCGCGACGACGAGGTGGACACGCTCAACTGGTCGATCTTCCGCGCGATGATCCAGCGGATGGTCGATGACCCGGATGTCATCGCCCGCGCCATCGACATCGTATTGGTGGCGCGTTTCATCGAACGGATCGCCGATCAGGCGACCAACATCTCCGAGGAAGTGGTCTATTTGGTCGACGCTCGTCCGATCCGGCACGTCCGCGAGGACCAGTGGAGCGACTGAGAGGATCTCGATGACCAGAGAGCGCATCGTGCTCGTCGAGGATGACGCCGATCTGTCGGCCACCCTGGGCTTGGCGCTGGAACGCGAGGGCTATGAGATTGTCAGCTACCCGACCGGTAGGGAAGGCCTCGAGGGGATCCTCGGAAGACCGCCCGATCTGGTGCTGCTCGATCTCAACCTGCCGGATCTCGATGGTTTGAGCGTCTGCCGCGAAGTCCGAGACACCGACGCGGTGCGCGATCTTCCGATCATCATGCTCACCGCGAGGGTCGAGGAGAGCGACCGCGTTCTGGGTCTCGACCTCGGCGCCGACGACTACATCACCAAGCCGTTTTCGCTGCGCGAGCTCAAGAGTCGGATCCGGGCACTGCTGCGGCGACGCAGCCTCGACGGCGGCGTTGCGAAAGACGAGTACCGCGACGCTCGTCTCGCGGTTCGGCGCGGGCCCATGGATGTGGAAGTCGACGGTGAATTCGTCCGTCTGACGGTCCGCGAGTTCGAACTCCTGTGGTACCTCATCACGACCCGTCCCAGGGTGGCGTCCAGAGAGAGCATTCTCGAGCGGGTCTGGGGTCTTTCGAGTGATGTCGAGACCCGGACCGTCGATGTTCACATCCGTTCGCTGCGGGCCAAGCTCGGATCGGAGATCGTCGAGACGGTCATCGGCGCCGGTTACCGTTTCCGGGGCTTTCAGTGAGTCGAGGACGACATCTCATCACCGCCTTCGCGGCGGCTCTGCCGGTCCTCATCGTCGCGCTGGTGGTGGGATTCGGTCGTGGCCTCTCCGGGTCCCTGATCGCGGCGGCGCTGTGGCTGGCGGCGGTGGCGGCGATGGAGGTGGTGCTGTGGCTCAGCGCAGGTCGACAGCTCGATGCAGCCGCCAAGACCCTCGGTGTGCCGCCACGGGACATTCCGAGCGCGCTGCGCGAACTCTCCGAGAGGGCCGAGTCCTGCCGGATCGAGAGCCAGCGTCTTGCCGGCCGGCTCGAGGATCTCTCCTCGTCCCTCGGTGACGGACTGCTCGTGGTCACCTCCGATCTCCGCGTCCGGCTCATCAACAAACCGGCGCTCGACTTCTGCGGCGTCGACAAGACGGCCCCGCGCGGCAGCCACCTGCTCGAGGTCCTGCGCGACCCGGCGGTGATCGAGATCATCGAAGAGGCTGCACTGGGCGGGCGGCCCGATCCTCAGGTCGTGGAAAACCGCAACGGTCTGTGGGAGATTCGGGCCTTTCCCATCCGCGAGGGCGGCGCCGTCGTGATCTTCTCCGAGGTCAGTCTGGTCCGGCGATCGGCCGAGTTCCGGCGGCGGTTTGTTCAGGATCTGTCGCACGAATTACGCTCGCCGTTGACGGTCCTGCGGACCACGGTTGAGGCCCTCGAAGACGAGGTGGACCCCAGGCTCGCCGGGGTCCTGGTTCGGCAAGTCGAGCGCCTCGATCGCCTGACCCGCGAGCTCTATGACCTTGCCACCATCGAGTCGGGCCAGCTCGAGCTCGAGTATGAAGAGGTCAGACTGCAATCGCTGGTGCGTGATGTTTTGGGTGATTTCGAACCCGAGGCGGCCGCCGCCGGGGTCGAGTTTCGTGACCAGGTCCCCGAGGATGCGGTGGTGTGGTGCGACCGGCGCGGGCTCTACCGGATTCTCAGCAACCTCGTCGACAACGGCGTCAAATACAACCGTCGCGGCGGTTGGGTGGAGGCCTGGGCCGGGACCGAGAACGACGAAGTCACGATTCGAATCTCGGACAGCGGTGAGGGAATCCCTCCGGGCGAGCTCCGCGCCGTGTCGCAGCGTTTCTACCGGGTCGACCGGGCACGGACCCCGGGCCGGGGCGGCCTCGGTCTCGGGCTCGCCATCGTCAAACACATGGTCCAGTACATGGGCGGCACGCTCGATCTGCGGTCGCGGGAGGGCGTCGGAACCACCGTCACCATTACCCTGCCCACCGCACCGCCGGTCGGATCAGATCGTTGAAGGATCCGGTGCGACGCCGGGCTCGTTGGTCCCGACCTCTTCGATGGACTCGGCCGCCGCGATGGAATCCTCGAAGACCTCGAGCATGTGAATTGAGCTTTCGGCGATCTTGAGGGCATCCCAGGCCAGCGAGTAGAAAAGAATGCTGAGCCGGGTCTTGGACGAGTTGTTCTGGATCCGCATCACCTGATTCTCATCGAACTCGTCCACCAGCACCCGGATCTCACGATTCCTTGTCGAGATCACCGAGCAATCGGGACATTGTCCGTTTCGCAAATTTCGCGAGGTTCGGTCGAGGATGTCGCAGACGATGTCGCGCACCTTGCCGAGTTCGACGATCTGCTCGACGAGGAGGCCGGAGTGGTTGTTGGCAACATGGAGATGGGAGCGGACCACGATGTCCCGGAGGCTCTCGGAGATCTCCTGCAGCGTGCTGATGGTGTGGGAATAGCGGCGAGAGTCCTGCACCGCCTCCCACTTGAGAAGCCGGAAGACTTTGAAGACGTTGGCGGCAATGATGTTCGACCAGCGCTGCACCCGCCGTTGTTTTTCCCGCGCTTCCTTGAGTTTGGCCCGATCCTGTTCAAAGAGGGCGTTGAAACTGAGGTCGATGACCCGGGCGACCTCGGCGAGGAAGGTGCCGGCGTGCTTCGAGGTGATTTCGGAGGCCGCCTTGGAGTCTTTGATCTTCCGCAGGTTGAAGACCTCCGCCGAGTCTGCCACCTCTTCGCGTTTGCGATGGATCCGGTGGTTGCGGTAGATCAGGAACCCGGCCAGGGAGACGATGCCCAGAACCGCCCAGGGACCGCCGAAGAAGATGACGACCGCAAAGATCGAAGACACGGTGAAGGCCATCATCGCCGTGAAGAACCAGCCTCCGACGACGGTGAGAACCCCGCTCACCCGGTAGACCGCGCTGTCCCGTCCCCACGCCTGGTCTGACAATGAGGCGCCCATCGCGACCATGAAGGTGACGTATGTGGTCGAGAGGGGCAGCTTGAAGGATGTGGCGAGTGAGATGAGCGCGCTCGCCACTATGAGGTTGACCGCGGCACGGATCAGGTCGAAGGACGGGACCGCACCATCGGCCGCCGGAGTTGGTCGGTGTGTCGAACGGTCGAAGCGCCGATTGACCGCTCGTCGGAGACTGCGCGGAAAGAGCCCGCCGATGGTGTCGAACAGCGTCGACACCAGACGCACGATGGTCTGTGAGAGTACGGTCGCCTCGAAGCGCTCGAACCCCTCCTCCTGACGACCGAGTTGGACCGTGGTGGCGGTGACCGAACGCGCCTTGCGCGAGAACCACAGGGTGACGACCATGACGATACCGGCGAAAAGCAGAATCAGAGTGTTGCCCTGGACCGGCTGTCGGAGTGCTTCCATGGTCGCGGTCAGCGGGTCGGTGGTCGCGTTCGCCTCGACGTAGGCGCTCAATCCGGCCAGCGGGACGCCGATGAAATTGACCAGATCGTTGGCTGCGAAGGCCATGGCCAGAGCAAACGTGCCGACCAGGACGATGAGCTTGAGAATGTTGACGCGGGTGAAGCTCAGCAGAATCTGCAGGAACACGGCGGAGATCAGGAATGATCCGATGAGGATCAGCCAGGTGTGGCCCTTGATAAAGGTCAGCGTCTCGGGGGTGATGAAGGATGCGCCTTTGGATCCCTTGATGAGGATGAAGTACGTGATGGCTGACAGCCCGACGCCGCCCCAGGCGGCGCCGTATCGCCGGAGCCGTTTTGCATAGTCGAACGTGAAGACCATGCGGCTGATGAACTGGATGACGGCGCCGACGACGAACGCGACCACCACCGACAGCAGGATCCCGAAGATGATCGCCAGCGCCTTGCCGGTGTTGATGTACTCCACCACGCGTGCGAAGCTCTCGCCGGTTTGGTGAAGTTTGAGCAACGACACCGCGACGGCGGCGCCGAGGAGCTCGAACACGATGGACACCGTGGTCGAGGTCGGCAGCCCGAAGGTGTTGTAGAGGTCGAGCAGCAGGATGTCGGTGAGCATCACCGCGAGGAAGATCGTCATGAGCTCGGGCATGGTGAAGAACTGCGGGTTGAAGATGCCCTTGCGTGCGACCTCCATCATCCCCGACGAGAAGGTCACCCCGGCGAGCATGCCGAGACTGGCGATGATCATGATCACGTGGCGCGGCGCAACCCGCGACCCGATGGCCGAATTGAGGAAGTTCACGGCGTCGTTGGAGACGCCAACGATGAGATCCGAGAGGGCGAGCCCGAAGAGAATCAGAATCGCGATCTGGAAAAAGTCCATCTGTCACCCTTGCACGATATTTGGCGATTGGAGAACCGCCGAGCTTTGAAACCGATCTGCAATCGGAAACACAGTAGTACAGCCCCCGGAGGAACACAATTGATCGGCGCAAGGGACAAACGCGGATGTATCCTCTGTCTCGATGGCGATGGCAGAAACTGGTAGGCTTGAAACGTGTTGACTATCGTCAATCCGGCTGCTGCCGGTGGTCGTCTCGGCCGCGAATGGCCCAAACTGCAGCGGCGGTTGGCGTCCGCGGGCCTCGAAAGCGAGGTTGTTTTCACCGAAGCACCGGGCCACGCCACCGAACTCGGAGCGCGGGCGGCCGCGGGCGGCTGTCAGCGGGTGCTTGTGGTCGGTGGCGACGGTACGGTCTGCGAAGCGGCCGAGGGCATGGCCGGAAACGAGAGTTGTGAGCTTGCCATCTTGCCTCGGGGTACGGGCAACGACGGCGCCCGAACCCTCGGCATCCCCACCGACCTCGACGGGGCGGCGCGGGTCGCGATCGAAGGCGCGCGAGATCCGTGGATCTGATCCGAGCCGGCGATCGGTTGGTGCTCAACGCCATCGGCATCGGGTTGACCGCCGACATCAACGTTCGCGCCGCGCGGATCAAGTGGGTTCGCGGTATCGCCGTGTATCTCGGGACCGCGGCGGTGTCGCTGTTCAAGTTCCGCGCGCCGATGATCCGAATCGTCGCCGACGATCGGGTCATCGAAAGCACCATGACCATCCTCGCGATCCACAACGGACCGACCACCGGCGGTGGGTTCGCCCTGACTCCGGACGCGGTGCCCGACGACGGGCTCCTCGACGCGACCCTGGTGCCGGATGTGCCGATCTCCGGAAGACTCAAGCGCCTCATCGGCGCCCTTCGCGGGACCCTCCACACCATGGATGGCAGCGTCGCCCTCCAGGCGAGGGTCCTCGAGCTCCACCACGACGAACCGCTGGCGGTTCACTTCGACGGCAATGCCGGTGTCCTCGAGGGGCCGGTGACACGCTTCGAAGTGGTTCCGAAGGCTTTGAAGGTGGTGGTTCCGGGGTAGCTCTCAGGCCATTCAGGAGCGCGGCAATGCTACGGGTGGCTCCCACGGCACACCGCGATGGGAAAGCCATGTCGGTCTTGCGCTTGAGGGTTTCCTCCAACCCCGGCCTTCTGGGTCGCCGTGACGTTTTGACGTCCCGGCGACCCAGCGTCGCACCATCGGCGTGGTCGTGGGTGGGTGATTGGGAGGCGGCGACCACGCCGATGGCGCGCCGGCGGCCTGCCTCGAAGCCGGAACAGCAGATTTCATCGCGCTCCCCGTGGAGTGCCCGGTAGCGTAGTTGTGCGGAGCGCTCCGCGGTACCGGTTGGTCGATCCGGCACAACTACGTACCCGGCACGTCCCAATGAACGCGATTGCCTCATGCCCTGGTCAGCCCCTGTCACGGTCGCTGCCGTCGACAGGCTGGAAGCCTATCGCTACACAGCGGACGATCTGGGTGGTGTATTGACCGCCATCCTGGCTGTCGACGGTGACGTGACGGGATACTGCCACTGCCCCGGTCTCTGTCACTGACGCTGTTCCGGTCCCGGACGCTGGTCCCTGCCCCTGCCCCGGCCCCGGACGCGGAAGAGGTTGTCAACCCATGTCGCTCCGGAACGTCCTATGCTTGTGTTGAGAGCAACCTCGATGACGCCGACCCGATCCGATCTTTCCCAGGATGACCGCGCCCTCGTTCTGATGGCGCGCAACGGGGACCGTGACGCATTTGGTGAACTCGTCGGCCGGCACCAGAGGCGGGTGTGGATGGTCTGCCGACAGTACGTCGGCGCCGACGAGGCCGATGCGCTGGCCCAGGACAGCCTGGTCAAGGCCTATGTCAATCTCGGCTCCTTCGACTCTCGGGCCGCCTTCACAACCTGGCTCACTCGAATCGCCATCAACACCTGCCTCGATTTTCTACGGCGGCGCAAACGCGAAGGTCTGCGGCTGGAGACGGCCGACGACGATGGTGAGCTCGACATGGTGGCGCAGGTGGCCGATGACGAGGTCGATCCCGAGGGTCGGTCCATGCAGCGTCAGGCCCTGGATCGGCTCCGGGAGTGTGAGGCGGAGCTGCCCGAGCGGCAACGCGAGATCTTTCGGCTGCGGTTCTACGCCGAGATGGATCTCGACGAGATTGCGGCCGCCCTGTCGGTCCACGTCGGGACGGTCAAGACGCAGCTTCACCGCGCGGTGCACCGGCTGCGGCGAGAACTTGGAGACGTACGATGAAAAGCCACATGACATCTGAGGAGATCTCGGCGGCCGTGGCGGGTCTCGACCTCGAGCCTGCTGCGAGGGAGCACTTCGAAAGCTGCGTCGCCTGCCGTGCGGCGGCGGCGGATCTCGAGCAGTTGATCGACGCCCGCCGTGCAGAGTTGCACGCCGCCGAGCCCGATTGGGGCGTCCAGGCGCAGCAGATCATGGATCGGTTGCCCGCAACCGCGGCGGGGAACAGTCGCCGACCCTCGCCGTGGATGCGGCCGGTGTTGGCGCTTGCGGCGGTCCTGGTGGTCGCGGTAGGGCTCGCCATTCTGAGGTCGAACGGGCCGGTCGATAGACCTGTCGTTGAGCCGACGGTGGAGGAGATCCTCGCCGAGATGGACGAGTTGCTGTCGGATGACAGCATTCCCGGGTTCGAGATCATCGATCCATGGATCGATGATCGTGCGATGGACTTCGGGAACATCGAACCGACACCAAGTGAATCCGTCGGATGAGATGTGCCGAGTCCTTGATGTTCTGGCGTCGGCCAAAAACGCAGGCATACCCTGAGGTCTGTCGAGGCTTTTGGCCGGCGTCAGGGCGCGAGGAATCGGCGCAGATCGCCGGCGAGATTTGCTCGGGGTCGGTTCAACACAAACGGAGCATCCTGAGCGGGGGCATTCGGGAGGAACGCATGAAACGGATGATGATGATCGTGGTGCTGCTGGCGGCAGCCACCGCCGCCGGGGCGGCGGACTTCAATCTGCCGCACGGCAAATGGTGGGAGAACGAACGGGTGGTCCAGCGGATCGGGCTCACCGAAAAACAACAAGCGGCGATCAGCGATCTGGTCTATCAGCACGCGCTGAGGATGATCGATCTCAACGCGGGGCTCAAAAAGGCCGAGTTCGAACTCGGAGATCTGGTGGACCGGGACGAGTTGGACCCCGCAGCGATTCGCAAGTCGTTCGGTTTGTTCCAGGCGGCAAAACAGAAACTCGAGAATGAACGCTTCGAGATGCTCCTTGCGGTTCGGGGAGAGCTCACCGCCGAGCAGTGGCGGAGCCTGCTCGAGATCCGGCGTTACCTGGAGCAGATGAGGGAGAATCGGCGGCCCGGGACAGGGCCGCCGGGCAAACCGCGGCCACCCCAGGACGGTGAGCGCCGGCAGCCCCCGGGCGGGGAATTCGGGTAGGGCACGCCGACGATCGGGATGAGAACACCGCGGGCCTACCGGCCCGCGGTTTTTTCAACGGCTTCGTTCCGGTCTCTTACCGAATCGGAACGAAATCGAGGGTCTGGAGAGAACGAATCAACAGCCTTCAACGGACGTGCCGTCTCAAACGATTATGGGAACCACTTTCCACCCGGCAGACCACGCGTTTCGGGCCCAAACATCGTTTGAGGGGGCACTCGCGGGCAACAACGAAGAGAGAACCTCGTCGGAATAGCCTTGTGGAGACGGATGCAGGAGCAGCGATTGCTTTGGCGATTACGGAGGTCCATCAACTCCGGCCCGTTGGGCGAGGCTTGGCGACCAAGCGGCGGCTAATGTGGTGACGGCGTCACGCCCGAAGGGTGCGATCCTGTATCGGGAATCGTTCGCGATCGCAGAGGTGACACGTCCGGATCATCCCGGCCTTCTGGTGCCGCCTGAGGCATCCGAGCGCCGCACGGGCGCGTGGTTGAGCGGGGGTAACGGGGAGGGCGACTTCGACCGCTCGAGGGCAGGGGTAGGGTGGGCCTGGGCCCACCTTCAGTGGCCAAGAACGGCTCGCGGCGATTCACGTCAGTCGTAAGAACCCGACGAATCAGCACCGGCCTTCTGGGACGTCGGACGTCCCAGCGTCGCCCAATCAGCGTGGTCGTTGGGTGGTGACGTGGAGGGTGTCGACCACGCTGATTGCGCGAGCGGCGGCCTCCTTCTGAGCCGGGAGAATTGACCTCGAGGCGCTCTCCGAGGGAGCCCGGCAGCGCCATTGTGCGCAGCGGGTCGCATTGCCGGTTGGTAGATGGGGCACAATAGCGTGCCCGGCACCCCGCCGCACGTCCCTTGCCTGTGGAGGAGCGATACTGTTTGCTGCCGCTGCCGCTGGCTCCGCTGCGCATCGGCCACGGGCAGGAAACGTAGATGGAAACCGGCCGCGGCAATTGACACACGAGCTGGAATGGGCTATAACAAGCGCCCTTGTGTGGGAGAGGTGTGTTATGACGGACTATGCAGTTGTAGAGCACGGCGGGAAGCAGTACCGGGTCAGCCCCGGTGATGAGCTTCTCGTCGAGCGGACGGTGCCCGACCTCAAAGCCGGTGACGAGCTTCGTTTCGATCGCGTGATGATGGTCAGCCAGAGCGACGCGGTCACCCTCGGCAAGCCGACGGTCGATGGCGTTTCGGTCCTCAGCCAGGTGGTGCGGCCCGAGCGCGGCAAAAAGATCATCATCTTCAAAAAGAAGCGCCGCAAAGGTTACAAGCGGACAAACGGTCATCGCCAGGACTACTACCGTGTCCGGGTCGAAGCCATCCAGGCCTAGGAGGAGTCATGGCTCATAAAAAGGGACAGGGATCGAGCCGCAACGGGCGGGATTCCAACGCTCAACGTCTCGGCACCAAGGTCGGTGACGGCCAGACCGTGACTTCCGGATCGATTCTCGTGCGCCAGCGTGGGACCCGCTTCAAACCGGGTGTCAACGTCAAGCGCGGCAATGACGACACCCTTTTCGCCACCGCAGAAGGTGTCGTCAAGTTCCAGAATCGTGGTCGTCTCGGCCGCTTTATCAACGTGGTGATCAACTGAACAACCTTGCTGTGGGCAGGGGCGAACAGAACGGAGCGCGGCAGCTCAGCACGAGCGCCGCGCTTTTGTGTAGATGAAGCATGCTTGTTGACCAGGCAAGAATCACGGTTTGGGCGGGAAACGGCGGCAACGGCTGTGTTTCCTTCCGGCGAGAGAAGTTCGTCCCCAGAGGCGGGCCCAACGGTGGTGACGGCGGTCGTGGCGGCAACGTGGTGCTTCGGGTGCAGCGAAACCTCAGTACGCTGCTCCACATCCACAACCAGCGGCTGATCCGTGCCGAGAACGGCAATGACGGAAAAGGATCCGAACAAAACCGGCGCTGGCGGCAGCGATACGGTGATCATGGTGGCTCCCGGGACCATCGTGCGGGATTTTGAAACCGGTGAGGTCCTCGGCGATCTGCTCTCAGACGGCGACGAACTGACGGTGGCCAACGGCGGCCGTGGTGGTCGCGGCAACGCCCGGTTCTCGAGCGCCACCAACCGGACGCCCCGCACCGCCGAAGAGGGCGTCACGGGTGAGAAACGAGAGCTCGAGCTCGAGCTCAAGCTGCTCGCCGATGTCGGATTGGTCGGGTTGCCCAATGCCGGAAAGTCGACCCTGCTCGCGCGACTCTCGGCAGCGCGACCCAAGGTGGCGGACTATCCTTTTACGACCCTCGAACCACACCTCGGGGTGGTCCAAGCTCCCGACGACGACTTTCAGACCTTGGTCATGGCCGATATTCCCGGGCTCATCGAGGGCGCCCACCAGGGCGCCGGGCTCGGCGTCCAGTTTCTGCGCCATATCGAGCGCTGCCGAGCACTGGCCCACCTGGTGGATCTCTCTTCCGAGGAGTCCATCGCCGACCGGGTGGCCACCATCAGGGGCGAACTCGCGGCCTATGCAACGCCGCTGGACGGCCGGCCGTGGATCCTCGTCGGGACCAAGATCGATGCGGTGGCCGACCGGTCCTCGAGCGAGGCCGAACTCAACCGGGTGGCGGCCGAACACGGGGCTCTGACCTGGACCATTTCGGCGGTGACCGGTGAGGGGGTGCGCCGGCTCCTCGGACTGCTCTTCAAACTGGTGTCGGAAAACCAGGAGACGACATGACTCAACGAATCGCGGTGTACGGGGGCAGCTTCGACCCTTTCCACACCGGCCACCTGGTCCCGACGGTCCGCGCCCAGGAGACCTTCAAGTTCGACGCGGTCCATTTCGTACCGGCGGGGAATCCACCGCACAAGCAGGGTGAGCCGCTGACCCCCATCACCCATCGGCTCTCCATGGTGGCCCTCGCAACCCTGCCCTACGAACGTTTCTTTGCCTCCGACGACGAGGTCTTCATCGATGGACCGAGCTACACCGTCCCGACGGTCAGGCGGTATCGAGAACGCTATCCTCGCGCCCTGCTCTACTTCCTCCTCGGTTCAGACTCCTTTTCCCAGATCGCAACCTGGGAGAGCTGGAAAGAGCTGGTGAATCTGGCTCATTTGGTGGTGCTCCATCGCGCTCACATCTGGGGTCCGGAGCTCAGAGATCGGGTTCCCGAGGAGTTGCAGTCCCGGTTGGTCGAGGTGGAACCCTTCGCCAATGTCCCGGACCCCACCGAACAGACGGTCTATCTTCTCAACCACGATCCCTTCCCGGTCTCGGCGACCGATGTTCGCAAGCGCCAACGCCTGGGATTGCCCATCAGGGAGTTGGTGCCGCACGAAGTCAACTCCTACATCGAAAAATACGGACTCTATAAAAAGGATGACGAGAGCTCGTCGCAGAACCCGAAGGAGCACCATGCTGGACGCTGACACCCTGTCGAAGATCGGGATAGCCGCACGGGCGGCCACGGACAAGAAGGCCTTCGATCTCGTCGGTCTCGAGGTGGGCGATCTCACGTCCTATACCGACAGTTTTCTGCTGTGTTCGGCGGCGAGCGAACGTCAGGTCGGGGCGATTGCCGACGCGATCGTGCGGCGGCTCAGAGATGCCGGGTCGAGGCCCCTCCACAAGGAGGGCGCCGGTCGGAGTGATTGGGTGCTCCTCGATTTTGGCGACATGGTCGTCCACGTCTTCACCGAAGACCGTCGAGCCTACTATGGCCTCGACAGCCTCTGGGGAGATGCCCCGAGGCTCGACGATGGCGCCCTCGGGATCGACGAGCCGGCGGATTCCGCCCACCGGTAGGTGAAGACCCGGGTTGTCTGGTTCGGCCGGCGTGGCGTCGGTGGTTTTGATGAACAGGTGGAGATCTATCGTCGGCGGGTCGAGCAGCGTTGGCCGGCTGAGGACCGGGTCCTGAAACCCGTTTCCGGTGGCCGCTCAGGAGACCCACGTAGGGTCCTCCGAGAAGAAGCGAGGGCGCTCGAGAGTACGCTCGAACCGGGATGGACGCTGGTCGTTCTCGACGAAGCCGGTCAGCGAATGACGAGTGAGGACCTTGCCCGATTCTTGCGCGACCATGAGGAACGATCGACGCCGGGTCTCGATTTCGTCATCGGCAGCGATCTTGGGATCGACGGTGAATTCGCGGCGCGGGCAGCGGTGAAATTGTCCTTGAGTCCCATGACCCTGCCGCACAGGATCGCTCGGTTGGTGCTTTGGGAGCAGCTTTTTCGATCGACGCACATTCTCGGCGGCGGGGCCTACCACCGATCCGGAGTCGACGGGAAGGACGGATTTCGCGGCCGGTGAGTGACGGTCGTCGGTGCGAGCCGCGCGTCTTTGAGTACAATATGGCAAGATGCTCCCGAGAGATCCATGGAGGCAGACCGAATGAACCGCAAACAGGTTGAGAAATACCGCAAGCTGCTGGAGGAAAAACGGGCCGCGCTTTTGACCCGTGTCGAGGCGGCGCGTACGAGCGAAAAAGAGGGCGAATCGGAACTTGCTCCCGATCTCGGCGATCGAGCGATTTCAACGATGAGTCGCGATCTGAGTTATCAACTGACAACCGGTGAGCGCGACACTCTACGACGCATCGATGCCGCCCTCGATCGAATCGGAAACGGAACCTACGGCGAGTGTGTGAATTGCAGTGAGAAGGTCCAGCCGGGAAGACTGGACGCCGTTCCGTGGGCTCGACACTGTATTGATTGCCAGGAGCTCCAAGATTCCGGCAGAATCTGATTCGCACAGAAAAACCATGTCGCTCATCCGCCTGATCGCAGCCAGCGACGACTTTCTCCTCGAACAACGGTTGTCCGCCGAGGTGCGGCGAGTCTGCACGGAACTCGGCGGGGTCGAACCAGAGGTCCTGTCCGACGAGGCCAACCCGGAGTCGGTGGCCATGGAGCTGGTCTCACCATCGCTCTTTGCCGCCCAGCGGGTTCTGGTTGTCCCCGACGCACGTGAGTGGCTGGGGGCCGCCGCACCCCCTGGAGTCAATGCGACCAAGGCCGCTCCACCCGATCTCAAGCCGCTCGTCCACGTCCTCGTTGAGGGTCTGCCGGACGGCATGGCTCTGGTGATGGGCGCGTGGTGCGGCCGAAAACCCACCGGAGAGCTGGTGGACGCGGTGCAGAAGACCGGGAGTTTCGAGTGGATCCCGGTACCACCGCCGCCGAAACCGTGGGAGGATGCCGTCCTCTCGAACGAGCAGTGGGAGGTCCTGGAGGCGGTTCTACTCGGGGCCGCCGGCGGAGTGGTTTTCAACCGGGGAGCGACCCGGCTGCTGCTCGAACGCCTCGGCTTCGCCCCGCGCCTGCTCGTGGCAGAGGTCGGAAAGCTCGCCGGCGCCGCCGGCGACGGTGAGGTCGACGAAGACCTCGTTCGGCGACTCACCTTTCCCCGAGAACGATCGCTCGAAGTGGTGCGTGATGCGGTCCTCGACCGAGAACTCGAGCCCTTGCTGGATCTGGTGGCCGCGGCCGATTCGGGGTCGCCGGTCAACGACTGGCAGGGCCAGCGCCTCGATGCCGGTCGCTTCGGGCCGATCCTCTTCGGCCAGGTGACCAATCTCCAGCTCCAATTGCTCTACCTTCGCCGGGCCGCCGCCGCCGCCGGTCTCGAGAACGAAATGGACCCCAAGCAGACCGGCCGCAGGGGTTGGTATTCGCAACGGTTCAAGAACGACATCGGCCCCGATCTCCTTGCCCGATTCAAAAGCGATGCGCCCTCGCCGATGATCAAACCGGGGGGCAAACCGCCAACGCCCTTCTCCCTCGGCGCCCTGTTCGCCGGCGCCGGGCGATATACCGACGCCGAGCTCACGGCCGCCCTCACCGAAGCCTCGAAGGTGGAAACGGGGATCCGCCAGGAGCCGTTTCCCCTCGAGTCGTTGACCGTCTGGCTTTCCGGTTTCATCGGCAGCCGTCCGCGCTAGACTGGTAGAACGATGGTAAGAACTTCGGTGGTGTGGGTGGTCGATGACGAGCCGGCGATCCGAGAGCTGCTCAATGTCATCGTCTCGACGGCCGGATACGATGTCGAGACGTTTTCGGGCGGCGCTGAGGTCCTTGCGTGCGCCGATCCGGCGCCGGGTGCCGTGCTCCTCGATTTGATGATGCCCGAGGTCGATGGGGTTGCGGTTCTCAAGGAATTCAAGCGCCGCCATCCAACGCTTCCGGTCATCATTCTCACTGCGGTGACCGATATCAGCCGGGCGGTGGAGGTGACCAAGCTCGGGGCGTATGACTATCTCGTCAAGCCCATCGATCAGGAGCGCCTCAAGACCACGCTGCAGCGGGCCCTGTCTCACGCCACCCTCACCGAAGAAGTGGTGCGGCTCAAGTCGGAGCTCGGCGACCAGTTCCACCTGAAGAACATCATCGGTTCGTCCGCCGCCATGCGCCGGGTCTACGAGCAGATCGAGAAAGTCTCGAACTCGGATATCACGGTTTTTGTGTCTGGTGAAAGTGGGACCGGGAAAGAACTCGTCGCCAAGGCGATCCACTATGGGTCACTGCGCTCGGACGGGCCCTTTATCGATGTCAACTGCGCCGCCATTCCCGAAGGGCTGCAGGAATCCGAGCTCTTCGGGCACGAGAAGGGCGCCTTCACGGGCGCGCTGGCGACTCACCCCGGGAAGTTCGAGCAGGCGGCCGGCGGCACCATCTTTCTCGACGAGGTCGGCGAGATGTCGCCGTCGGCGCAGGCCCGACTGCTTCGGGTGCTCCAGGAGCGCTGTCTCCAACGGGTCGGCGGCACCAAAACCATCAACCTCGATGTCAGAGTCATCTCGGCCTCGAATCGCGATCTCGAGTCCATGGTCGCGAATTCCAGTTTCCGGCAGGACCTCTTCTACCGGTTGGTGGTGTTTCCCATCGAGCTGCCGCCGCTTCGTCAACGCTCGGAAGACATCCCGCTGCTGGTCGAGCACTTCATCGAGAAATATGCCCGCGATGCCCTCACCGGCGTGACCGGAATCCAACCGGGCGCCATGGAGGCGCTCAGAGACCACACCTGGCCGGGCAACGTCCGCGAACTCGAGAACGTCATCCATCGCTCCCTGCTCCTCGCCGATGGGCCGGCCATCGGGATTGAAGATCTCCCGACGGGACTCGGGGCCGGCGGCGATGGTCCGGGTTCCGAGTCATCGGCGCCGATCTCCGTCGCCATGAGCCTCGACGAACTCGAAAAAGCGGCCATCGAGAAGGCCCTCAAACGCCACGGCGGCAATCTCTCGGATGTCGCCCGTCAGCTCGGGATCGGTCGCTCGACCCTCTACCGCAAGCTCGAGCAGTACGGTTTCAGGGACAAGAAGGACGACGATTAGACAAGTCGACTGTCGACTCCGCTACAAAACGTCATCCCAGCCGCGTTCCCGCAGCGCTTCGACGACCCCCTTGACCTTCTGCGCTTCGGATCTGGGAACGACCAGCACCGCATCGGGGGTCGCCACGACCACGAGATCGTTGACGCCGATGGCGGCGATGAGAACACCGTCACCCACCAGAATGTTGTTCCGCGATTCCAGATCGACCGTGCGGCCGCGCGAGGTGTTGCCGTTGGCGTCGGCCGCCAGGACCTCGGCCAGGGCCGGCCACGAGCCGACATCGGACCAGTCGAAATCAACCGGCATGGTCCAGCACTGGCGCGCCGACTCCATGATCCCGAAGTCCACCGAGGTCCGGGGCAGAGAGGGGTAGACCTCCTCGAGGACCACTCGTTCGGCACGCGTGCCGATGGCGTCGCCGATGACGCCGATACCCTCGAAGAGGAGAGGCAGTTGCCGTTGAACTTCGGCCAGGAGATCGGTCGCGCGCCAGGCGAACATTCCCGAGTTCCAGAGAAAACCACCATTCTCGAGGTACTCGGAAGCCGTCTCGAAATCGGGTTTTTCGACAAACTGCTCGAGGTGGTGGACGGACCAGCCGCCCTTCTCGAAACTCTTCCCACCGAGCCTGAGATAACCATAGCCGGTCTCCGCATGGGTCGGTTGGATGCCGAAGGTGAGCAGGCCGCCGTGTTCTTCGACGGCGCCGGCGCCGGCGGCCATGGCCGATCGAAAACGATCTTCATCGAGAATCACGTGATCGGCGGGGAGCACCAGGCATACGGCGTCGGGATCTTGTTGGAGCACGACCCTCGCGGCATAGGCCGCGCAGGCCGCGGTGTCGCGACCGGCAGGTTCGGCCAAGATGTGGTCGGGGGGAACCTCGTCGAGGAGTTCGCGGGTGGCCACGGCGGTCGAGTCCGTGGTCACGATCCAGAGTCGCTCCGCGCCGACCAACGGCAAAATGCGGTCAGCGGTGACTCGGAGCATGGGGCTGTCGGACGACAGCGCCAGGAGTTGTTTTGGACGGCGGTTGCGAGAGGCCGGCCAGAAACGCGTGCCGGATCCACCGGCCATGATGACGGCATGCAGCATTGTGATTATCTTAGCCTTTCCCAGAACATCGTGCCTCTGCGATACTGTCGCGGTGCGTATACTGACGAACCCCTGCTGTCCCCGCCGAAGCCAAGGCTGCACCCTGCCGGTCATGGTAGGACGTTTGACTGCTGTGTTCATGATCGTGCTCGTCGCGAACATCGCCGGCGCCGCGAGCGAGATCGAGCAGCGAATCCTCGATCATATCGACCGCGCGGCCGTTGGCGGTCTCCAGCCCGACGACTTCCACCACCTCGTCTTTGCGTTCTTCCGGCGGGACACGGTTCCCGATCCCGGCGTGGTCGAGGGAGGACTCGACCGTCTCGCCGGGTTGAGCCGGGTCGATCCCCTCATGGCGGATGAACTCCGAATGATGCGCGCCCGCATGGCGGCGGAGGCGGGGCGTCCGGCGGCGGCACGGGAGCTTTTCCGGACCGTGGGCGGTCTCACCGAGTGGTGGGTCCAGGGTCCGAGCCCGATCGGCGAGTTGGCCGATTTCGACGAACTCGCGGTCCTTCCGACAAGCGGTGGGTGGCGCTCGGCCCCCGGGAGCGATCCATCGGGATGGGTTCGGCTCTCGGGTCTTGCCTGGCCGGCGCAACGGCAGTTGGTCTATTTGGCGACGACCGTGGATGCCCACCGCGCCCAGCCGGTGGCGGTGCGGCTCGGCGCGGCCCAGGTTGCTCGGGTTTGGCTCAACGGACGCGAGGTCTTGACGACGCCGCGGCCCCTTGAACGCGCGGATGATCAGGCATCGGCCGGTGGCTGGCTGCGCCGCGGCGCCAACACCATCGTGGTGGCGGTGGCGAGTGAGAACGAAGATTGGTGGCTCAGAGTCCGGTTGACGCAACCCGACGGGCGAGCCCTCGAGGGCGTCCGGGAGACCGTGTCGGCACCGGTGCCCATCAGCGGCGACGATCGCAAGCCGCCCGACATTCGCGACCTGGAAAGCGAGATTCGAGCCGCCGTGGAGGACGGCGACGATGAAGCCCGGATGGCTCTGGCGGCATATCTGGTCCTGCGCCGTCCACAGGCGGTGGGCGCCGGGGAGGCGCGAACGGTTTGCCGGGCGGCGCGGAGCGAGGCTCCGGCCGAAGCGCGCCTGCTCGAGTGGTTCATCACCAGTGATCAGACCGAAGGCTTCGAGCTTCTTCGCGACGCCATCGGGGCCGATCCTTCGCTCGCGCTCGCGCGGATCGAACTTGCCGCCTGGTACGCGGATCGAGGGCTCTTCGACGAGGCCGCGACCATCCTCGAGCCGGTGATCGACGAGCCGGCCGCCAAGGCCGCCGCCCTCGATATCGACTCGGAGATGTGGGGCATCGCGCTGCTCGGGGAGATGGTGGAACTCGCCCGTCGCTACCCGGCCTGTGAGTCGGTCGGTCTTGCCGCCGCGCATCGTGCCGTCGACGCGAGGCGCACCGATCTTGCCCGCGAGGTCCTCGCTCCTTTGGAACGTGCGACGCCGGCCTCGCCGGCGGTGGTCGAACTCCGCGAGCGCCTGGCCGAGACCTGCAACGATGGTGACGCCCTGCTCGAGCTCTTCAGCGAGGGCCTCGAGATCGACCCCAACGATGAAGGGCTGAGGCTTCGCCTCGTCCGCCTTCTCAGCGGCGTCGGCGATATCGAGGGGGCGCGGGCCCGGCTCGAAGAAGGGCTGAGGCGGTCTCCTGGCGATTTCGAGCTCATCATGGAGTTGGCCCGTGTCGAGCACGCGGCGGGGGACGATGACCGCGCCCTCGAGCTGAGCCGCGAAGTTCTGGTTCTGCGCCCCCAGGACAGGCGGGCTCGGCGTCTCGTCGAGTTGTTGAGCGGAGAGGCTGAAGACCTGAGCTGGCTCCGGCCGGCGGAGGAGCTCTGGCTGATGGCCGATGCCGCACCCCCGGGTGATCCAGCCGTGACCCTCCTCGATCATGTCGAAGTCCACTTTCTGCCGTCGCAGCTCACCGAAGAGCGTGTTCAGCAGGTGACTCTCATCACCTCGGCCGAACGAGCCGACATCTACCGCCGCCGAACCCTGCCCTATGTCTCCGAAAGCCAGCGGCTGCGCATCCTCAGGGCGCGGGTTCTCAGACGCGACGGATCCGAGTTGAGCGCGCAACAGGGAGATACACCCCGGCTCGCCGAACCCGAGTTCAACCTCTATTACGACACCCGGTTGCGGGTGCTCGATTTTCCCGAGCTCGAGGATGGCGACCTTCTCGAGATTTCCTATGTCAGCACCGAGACCATCGAAAGCAACGAGACCGGACCCTATGAAGGCGGACTCGTCATTCTGGGCCGGTCGGTGCCGACGGTTTTAGCCGAGGTCGAACTGGTCGGCCCCGAAGACATGCTTCCGTCGTGGGAGCTCATCAATCTCGAGGGCCTGCCGGAGCGGAGGGTGGACCCCGATGGCGCCGTCCGGCTCGCCTGGACCTGGCGCGATCTTGGTCCTCTCTTGCCCGACATCCCGCCGTCACCACCCTTTGCCCGCGGTCGGTTTGTCGCCTACTCGAGCCATCCGGACTGGGGGGAGGCCGCGACCTGGTATTCGCGGCATGTGGCGCCCCGGGTCCGCGGGTCTCGGCAGATCGAAGAGCTCGCCTTGAGTCTGACCGAAGGTGTTGACGACCGCATCGAGAGGATCCGACGGATCTACACCTATGTGACCAACGAGATCAAGTATGTCGGACTCGAGTTCGGAGAGCACCGGTTTCGGCCGTTCTCGGCGGACTGGGTCCTCAACCAGGGCATCGGCGACTGCAAGGACACGGCGGCGTTGTTGGTGGCGCTCTTCGAGGCCATCGACATCCCCGCGCGGATGGTCATGGTGCGGACCGCCGATTTGGGCCCCATCGTCTCAGAAATGGCGTTACTCGAGGTCTTCAATCACGCCATCGCCTATCTCCCGGATGATGATCTCTGGCTCGACGGAACGGCTTCGGGACACTCCATGTTGCCACCGCCGGGGATGGATCAGGGGGCAACCGTGTTGGTGGTGGATGGCCCTGAAAGCCGGCCACGAATCACCCCCATCGTCGGCGGTGGATTGTCCCAGACCACCTATCGCCTGGGTGAGAATCTGGATGGGCGCGTGCCGCTGGAGGTCCGGATCGAGGCCAGGGGCGAGGCGGCGGACCGGCTTCGTCACCAGTTCGCCGGGAGCAAGGACCCCCGGCCGTTCGCGGCCTGGTTGCAGCGATCGTTCCCGGGCGCCGAGCTCACCGCGGACCCGCAATACCGCCTGGTGCCCTCTCGCGATCCCGCCGTCGTCGAACTCGAAGCGGTGGTGCCGCGGACGGCGCTCGAGATTCGCGGCGGTATCGCCACCTATCCGGGCGCCATGGATCTCGCCGCGAGGGTGGTTCCCACCGGAGAACGATCCGGGCCGCTGCTGGTGGCGGTTCGCCCCGATCTCGAGTGGGCCCTCGAGGTCACCCTCGGCCGGATCCCGTCGATCCAAGCCGACTCCGTGTCCCTGACGAGCGACTTCGGATCCCTGAAACTGACCATCGGGATCGAGGAACTGGGCTACCGGGTCAACGGATATATCCATCTCAACCCGGGGGTCGTCGAAGCCGCGCGAGCCCCCGAACTGCGCGAGTTCCTGCTCGAGATCGAACGCATCTTGAGCCAGCCGCTGGAGACACCATGAAGCCCCGTCATCTCGCCGTTGCGATCTGCCTCGGGGCGGTTCTCTCCGCGACCACCGCAACCGCCGACTGGTGGGCGGTGCAGCGAGCCGACGCCGATTTCGATCTTCCCACCGCCCGCCGGGAGGCGTTGGCGACGATCGCGGAAGATCCCACCAGCGCCGATGCGGTGGCGGCCGCCGGGTGGTGGTTGAACCAGATCGGGAATCTCCCGGATCCCGAGGAGATTCTGACCGTTGCCGGCGATCCGCGCGACCCCGAACTCGGCTTTCTACTGGCCCGGATCGAAAGCGGTCTCAACGGCCGACCACCCTCCGGGTCGCTGGCTACGGCCGAGCTCGCCGGGCCTTTTGGCGTCTTCGACATCCTCGATCTCGAACGCGGGGCCGCCCCGTCCGATACCGAGCTGCCCCCGCCCAACACGGTGTTCACGGATCCGTGGGAACCGGTTCGCCTCAGGGTGACCACCCTTGACGGGATCATCGGCCCGCCCGAGGTCGTCGCCGCGCGCGGAGTCTACACAGTGCTGTGGACCCTCGGACTCGAGACCGCTTTCGATGGTTGGATGGCGGTCGAGGCGAATGGAAGCGTCGATCTGCACCTCGATGGCCGATGGGCGGACTCTCGACGATACTGCGGTCAGCGTGAGGCCGAGGTGCTCTGGTATCGAGTACGTCTCGATGCCGGGCGTCACCGGTTGCGCGCCGACATGGCGGCGCGGGGACGACCCGAAATCAGAGTCAGTTTCTACGACCCAGCCGGACATGCGTTGACGCTGCCGGTCGCCGAGGATGCGGCCGCAGGGAGATGGGCGGACTCCGAGATCAAGGTGGAGGAACCGCCGGCGGTGCGTGGGCTCGTGGAGCGACTCGGCGCCTCCGCCACCATGGCCGATTACCTGCTGGCGGCGACCCTCAGTGAGTACCGGCGCGATCCCGAGCGCTGGCGTGAGTACATCGAGCGGGCGATGGAGATCGAGCCCGAGAGTCCGTGGCCCCGATTGGCGTTTGCCTGGTACTGGGTGACGGCGCCGACCGGTGAGCGATCCCGAGGCGACCCGTTTGCGGGCGCGGGAGCACCTCCGTTCGACCACCGAGGTGCCCGACGTCGCTGCTGCTCGAGAGAGGTCTCGCGATCAGGGAGAGGCGGGAAGAGGACCACGAACGAATTCTGAACACCATGGTGGACGAGCACCGCGACGACGTCCGGGTGCTTCGCTTGTGGATCCACGAGGCCCTCGGACGGGGATGGGTCCGCGAGGCTGAGGACGGGCTCCGCCGACTCCACGCCGCGCTGCCGGGCTCCCGAGAAGCGGCGGAGGTCGAGCTCGAGGTTCTCGAGGCCCTTGAACGGTGGCAGGAACGGCAGCGGCTCCTCCGAGCATTGGCCGTCACCGAACCGCTCGATCTTCGTTTTGTTGACGAGCTCGCCGAAGGATGCCTGGTTTCCGACGCGATCGAGGTGATCCGGCGCATCCGTTCGCGGACGGAGGACCCTGATCTCGATATCGAACTCATCCGGCTGCTGTATTCGGCGGGAGAGCTGGAAGAGGCTGCGCTCGAGCTCGAGGCGGTGCGTCGGCGGTGGGGATCACTCATGGTGGTCGACGAGATGACATTGGCAGTCACGGCCGATGACCCGCGAGGCCATGACCAGAGCGCTGGCAGCGGCCATCGAGCGGTCGCCGTCGTCGCTCGATCTTCTCACTCTCGCATGGCGGAACGGGGAGACGCCCTTTTTTCAGCCGTATCGTTTGTCGCTCAACGAAGTCGTGACGCGGGTTGATGCCGAGATCGACGGGGTCGATGCGGTGCTCCTCCTGGACCAGGCGGTTGAGCGGGTCTTTGACGATGGTTCAAGCCTCTACTACTACCACGGGGTGACCCGGGCCCTGACCCCGGTCGGCGCCCGACAGGCCTCTCGTCTCCAGCAGCTTCCCGACTCCTACCGCCTCAAGGTCAGGATCCACAAGGAAGATGGATCGGTGGTCGTGCCCGCCGACCTCGGCGAGGGCGGCGGCGCCATCGAGCTCGAAGACGTCGAACCCGGCGATCTGGTGGAAGAGGAGTACGTCGCGCGGGTCGGGGCGACCGGAGCCTCGCGGCGAGGACACCTTCCTCCCTATGTCTATCGCTTTGCTGATCCCGAGCGGGCCTTCGGTCTTTCCGAGTACCTCCTCCTTGTCCCGCCGGGGCTTGAACTCATGGTGGAGGGGAACTTCGAGGGTGTGGAGCGCTCCGAGTGGGACGTCGACGGGCTCCGTGTGATCAGATGGCGGGCCGAGAGCGTGCCGCCGATCCCGGAGGAGCGATTCGCACCACCGGCGAGCGAGCTTCTTCCCTGGGTGAGCTATGCCTTTGGAGTGTCCTGGGCGGACGTCGGTGATGCGGTTCGCGATCGGCTCCTGCCCATCCTCGTGACCACCCCCGAGCTCCGGTCGTGGAGCGCGGCCCTGCTTGCCGAGGGCGCCCCCGAGGTCGCGGTCGAGAATCTCGTGAACGGGGTCATCGACGAGATCGAGCCGGGCAGAGGGGTGCTCGATTTCTCGGGCAGCGCCGGTGGGAGTTTTTCCCGCGCGCGGGGAAACCGTATGGGCATTGTCGCCGCGGCCCTCCTCGAAGCCGACTGGGAGGTCGATCTCGTGATGGCCCGTACCCGGCCATTTGCCGGTACCCACCTCATCGTCCCGACCTTCGACTCGTTCATGGTGCCCCTGTTGCGGGTCAAACGAGACGGCACCGAAATCTGGCTCGATCTCGAGCAGGAACGCCAGGGAATCGGTCGGATCGATCCCATCCTCCAGGGCAGTGACGGTCTCCTCATTCCCTTGAGTCGTCCGGATCGGCCGGTGGCCATCCTCGAAAAACTCCCGGTTTTCGCAAATCCGGATCTTGAAGAGGAGATGCGGGTGGTTGCGATAGTCGAGCCCTCAGGCGACGCCCGGCTTACCGTGACCATCATCATCCGCGGCCCCCAGGCCGAACGGGTTGTCGAGCAGATCCGGAGCGTCCCCACGGAACGGGTCCACATGGTGTACCAGCAGATGGCGGCGAATTTCGTTCCGTCGGCCGCGGATGTGACTGGGAGAATCGATCGCGTGGGTGACGGCATCGAACTCGAGCTCGGGATGCGATCAACCGGAATCTGCCGACCCGATGGTGATTCCATGGTCTGCCGGCGACTGGTCTTCTCCAAGCCACTGGTTCCGGTACTGGCGGCGTTGCCGACGAGAAGGTATCCCCTGATCATGCCGGTGCCGGTGCTGCAGCGGAACGAGCTCGTCATCGAGGCGCCAGACGGTTGGACCGTCGCCGGCGCCCCGAGGAGGATCGAGGCGCGGTGGGGATCGGTGGTGGAGACCATCGAGCGCGATGGGCGACGCCATCGGTCGGTGCTCCGGCTCGAGCTGCCGGCCCAGACCGTGGCGCCGGAAGACTACCCCGAGTTCGCCCGCTTCTGTCATGCGGTGGATGAGCTCAATTCGCGCCCGCCGGTGCTCAACCACGAGTGAGTCCGATCTTGTCGGCGTATACTCCATGCTCGTGAAGGCCGTAGAGGGAACCGTCATCGCCGTCCATGGCCCGCTGGTGCGGGTCCAGATCGGTGACCGCACTCTGGTGATGTCGTCGCGTCGTCGGCTCAAATGGGAGGGCGGCACACCGCGGTCGCCGCGGTTGGTCGTCGGTGATCGCGTCATCGCCGAGATGGCGTCGAAGGACGGGGTCGTGGTGGCCGTGAATCCGCGCAAGAATTCGTTGCGGCGGGCGGCTCCCCACAGCGGCCAACCCCAGCTCATCGCGGCGAATGTCGATCAGGCGCTGCTCGTTTTTGCGGCGAGCCGACCCGAACCCAAACGCGGTCTTCTGGATCGTTTCCTCGCTGCCTGCCACGCCTCCGGGATCGAGGCGGTCATCACCATCAACAAGATCGACCTCGGTCGGGATGCAATCGAGGAGTGGTTGCCGATTTATGACAATCTCGGCTACGAGGTTTTTCGGGTGTCGGCCCGTTCCGGTTGGGGATTGGGCCGTGTCAAGCGACGCCTGGTGGGCCGCACGACCCTGTTTTGCGGCCCCTCCGGCGCCGGTAAGTCTTCGCTGCTCAACTCGGTCTACCCGGGCTTCCGGCTCAAAGTGGGGTCGATCTCCGACAGCACCGGAAAGGGCCGCCACACCACCACCCGTGCGGAGCTCATGCCGCTCCCGTACGGGGGGTTCGTGGTCGACACGCCGGGGCTCAAGGAGTTTGGCGTTCTCGACGCCTCCGCCGAGGACCTCGCCCTGGCCTTTCCCGAGATCGCCGCGGTCATGTCGGGTTGCCGATTCGCCGATTGCAGGCATGTCCAGGAACCGGATTGCGCGGTCAAGGACGCCGTTGAACGGGGAGAGATCGACGCCGGCCGGTTCGAGAGCTACCTCAAGATCAGGGAAGAAGAGTTTTAAGTTTTGAGTTGCACTCGTACCTGACCCTTCGCGGACTCTGGGATGGATTGCGATGTAACCAAAAATTGATAAATCTGAGAACTGCTATGGGGCTTTGTGCGGCGCCGCGAAAAAGCACCCGACATAGCTGTCGTCGCTTGGCGGAGCGGGCTCACCGGGATGGTGATTCCGACATCGGTGCGCCGCACGCCCCGGTAGAGCCGTTCGAGCTCGAACCGGTTGCGAAAGAGCCAGGTTTCCAGAGGTTCGTCGTCGAACATGGTCGGGATCTGCATGGGCATCTGGACGGCCTGGAGGAGCACGTCATCGCTGGCGCGATGGCGACCGAAGATCCACGACCTGGATCCGTCCGGCTCGAGATAGGAAAGCACGGCGAGATCTTCGTCGATCGTCGGTTGAGTGCCGTTCGTCGAGATCCCGCTCTTCGACGGCGCCCTGTCCGAGTCGGCGGAGCAGCGCGACGAGCGACGACGCCCTTGGAGATGACCTGCGCCTCGGCCGGGATCTCAGTCCATACCGCCGCTTCGAAGAGCTCGATGGGATCGAGGCCCTTGAGACGCGCCACCCCGAGATAGCGGAGGCCCACCTGGAACGGTCCGGGTCGATCGGGATCGAGGGGGAAGAGCAACCAGCGGACATCGTGCTCCATCACCTCGGTGAACGACGGGAGCTCGAGTTCCCGCTCGAGGTGTTCGACGAAATCGAGGGTCAAGACAATCCCCTCATTGACGAGTTCGCCGTGGCTGTCGAGTTCGACCTTGTAGGCGCGATTGTCGGCAGATTTGCTGGCGCTGCGAGCCGTCGCGATGGGGGCGAGGAAGTTCTCGACCTCGAGTGCGTCGTAACCCGCGTGGATCAAGAACTCCGCGATATCCGCCACTTCCCTTGTGCTCTTGCCCGTGGTCAGCCGCGAGAGCTCGACGATGCCGTGGCCGAAGAACTCGTAGCGGCGGATTTCTCGATCGGTGTCGAGCATGGGCAGCAGGCGATAGGATCCGTGGTTGAGAGCGATGCGAATGCCCTGGTCGAAGGGAAAACCGCTGCGACGCAACCGATCATACCCATATTGGATCTCGCACGCGGACGACAGGATCCGCAACGCTCGGCGTGAGGAGTAGAAGGCGCCGTCTCCGAGGAACTTCTCGAAGATGAGCCGGTGATCGTGGCGGATCTCCTCGAGGCGGTTCTGAAACACGTACATGAACTGGAGCGCCTTCTCCTCGGCCAGGCGTCCCTTCTTCCGCACCTCTTCCAGAATCGCGGTGAAGTTGGTGAGGTCGTAGACGAGCCCGAATCGCCGAACCGATGTGTCCACCACTCCGGGGGCGGTGAAGTCGAACGGCCGGGTCGTCGGTGCGATGGGTCCCCGAACCGACGGCTCCGACAAGACGAGCTGATTCCCCCGCTGCGCCATCATGACGACCCGGCGACGCAGGGCGGAGAGCAACTCGAATCGCTTGAGACCGAGCCCGAGTTCGGCGCACATGGACGCCTGGGACTTGGTGATCCCGATGGAATCGAGCAGGTCGGCGCTGACCAGCGCCTTGAGCAGGCGCGGCTCGAGGAGCGTCCATGGTCTTGTGAGATCGATGCTGAATCCCGAGGCCGATGTCAGAAGCTCACCGAGGGCGGATTGCCGCGCCATGACCTGAGAAAGCCGGCGGATGGCGTTTTCCAGGGTCGAGTTGAGGGTTTCGAGGTCGATTCTGAACTGGGTCTTGAGGTAGCAGTCGAGGGAGGGCATCTCCATCGTCAGCCGTGACTCGGTCAACAGCAGCTGGTCGGAACAGATCATTCCGAGCAGGGGCGAGATCCTGGGGGCAAGACGGACCTGGGCGAGCTTTGCGCAGGCGGTCCGACGCACCATGGGCGGCGCGTTGGATGAGACCACCCAGGATCCCGGCTACGGCCTGCCGGTGTTCGGCGCCGGTCTCGTCCTTCGAGAGCCGGTCGTTCATGCGAACCAACCGGGGAACCTGGGAGACTGATTGAACGACCTCCGAGGAGAGGAACAGCAGAAAGACCTCGGCCATGCCCTGTCCGTAGTCGTTCATGAAGACGTTTTCCAAGATCAACATCATGGAGCGATGGAGTCGATCCCGTTCGGCCATGACCCCGCGCTTGCCGGCCGTTTGATCGAATTCCGAAGCGAGGCGGTACGCGACCTCGGCCTTGACCAGGCTGTCGAGGTTGCGCTGGAGCTGGCGGATGCCGTCGGAGCGCAGCACCGGGTAGCCGTAGGTGACGACCTTTTCCTCGTCCTGGCCGAAAACGGGATAGGGAGATCGGCAGACACGCAGCCAGGGTCGGGAAGAGCTCCCTCCAGCCGCCGCCAACCTCGTCCGGGGTGAGCATGACGGGGCGGCGCAGTTCGTCCGTCAAGACCAACTGGAAGACCCTGGCTTCCGATGTCGTTTCCACGGTTCAATTCTAGCCCGTCCAGGCTGGAATACCCGGATTCGGGGTCATCACCGTCGCCCGAAGATTTACTCGGCGGATGATTGTATTGTCCCCAAGCAGTGGGATAATGACGGATATGCGTCAGAAAGATCTTGTCCAGGCGATAGCGGACAGCCCATTTTTCAAGGGGATGGTTCCCGATGTCCGCGCCGCCCTGGCCGCTCAAGGAAGGGTCGTGGATCACAGCCACGGCGAGATGCTCTTTCGCCCAAAACAACCCGCGACGGCGCTTTATCTGATCCTCGAGGGGGTCGTCGAGGTGTGTCGGGAGGTCGACGAGGGTGAAGGGCTCAAACCGGTGGCCTATATCGGTCCGGGAACCGTGCTCGGCGAAAGCAAGGTCATCACCGGCACCGCCCTCAAGAGCCAAGCGCGATTTCCCGAAGGGGGCTGCACGGTTCAGTGGTCTCGTCCCATGGTGCTCCGCATGGTGTACGAGTCACGGGATTTCTCTCTCCACTACCTGCAAAACATCGCACGCCGGCTCGAAGGGACCTTTGCGAGTCTCGATTCGCGCGGCGGCAGCAACCTCGGCGGGATGCTCGATCACTTCGATCTGCCGACCATCCTCCAGACGGTGGTGGAATCGGCGTCGAACGGTGTGGTGGAGATCCGCGACAAAGAGGGTGACACCTTCGGCGCCATCTACACGAGGGACCGTCGGGTGGGCCCGATCCTCTGCGGGACCCTGTCGGGCGAAGAGGCATTTGTCGAGATCATGGTTTCACCTCCGATGGGGGGGACCTTCCGATTCTCAACCAGCGGAGTGAGGCAGGAAACCGAGGAATCGTATCATCTGCAGCCGCTCCTCTTCGAAGCGGTCCGGATCCAGGACGAGTTCAAGCGGTTTTCAGGCGAGGTTCCCCCGGGGGCGATCCTGCATCACACCGGGCGACAGGCCGAAAACAGCACCCGGCTCATCGACCAGATCCTGAAACTGGTCAACACACGACCATCGGGGTGGGGCGCCGTTGCCGAGAGACTCCCCTACAGCAAGGGCCGGGTTGCGCTCATGGTCCGAGAGCTGCTCCTCGCCGAGATTCTCGAAACCGAGGTCAACTACAAGATCCGCGGTCGCGATGAACGGGAGTTCTGAAGGCTCTTTGCCTATACTGAGGTCGTGCACGTCCGTCGTCTCCTCCTCACGCTCGTAGCTTCAGCCACGGTTGTGGTCGCCGGGTGGTCGTTGATCAGGACGGTCCACAGCTTCTACCGTCTGGATTTTCCGGTCCGGTGGGTTGAAAGTGGGATTGTCGTTGACGGGGTGCCGCCCGGCTCGTCCGCCGCGACCGCCGGTCTCGAGATCAACGACACGATCATCGCCGTCGACGGCATGGAGATCGGAAAGCTCGAAGACCCGAAATTCCTTCTCGCGGGTGGAGAGCAACACCAGTTGGCAGTGAAGAACCCCGAGGGTGAGCCCCGGGAGGTCATCTTCCGCCCGCACCCCCCCTTCATCGAACCGGTGTACCTCGCACGCACTTCGGTCGGTCTCTTGGGACTGTTGTGCGCCCTTTTTGTGGTGTGGAAGACCTCTCGGCGCGAGGCCGCGGTTCTGCTCCTGATCGCCGCAGCCTCACTGGTTCTGGGAGCGGTGCCGAATCGGATCGCCGCGACCCACGACAATCTTCAGATTCTGCACCGGATTGCCAGTGCGGTCCTGCCGTTTCTCATCGCCCGCTTCTTCATCATCTTCCCCGAGCACCGGACCTCGGTTTGGATCCTCGACCTGGTCACTGTCGTGGCCGCCGTGGGCGCCACGGCCACCACTCTGGCTCCCAATGCCGGGGGTTGGTGGCCGGTTGTGACGAACCTGCTGCGAGTGGCCTTCTCCATCGCCCTCGTAGGTGGCATCACCCTCCACGTCGTGCGCTGGTGGCAGGCGTCCCGGGATGCCAGGGTTCGTCGGCAGATCGAGTGGGCGGCTCTCGGACTCTTTGTCGGGTTGGTGCCCTGGACCTCCCTGGTGTGGCTTCCCCGCCAGCTCGGAATCGAGGTCGATCCGTTCTCGTGGATGATGGTTCTGCCCATGGCCGCGCTTCCCTTCGCCATCGTGGCCGCCCTGATGGAATACCGATTGTGGGATCTCGAACCCATTGCACGAGACGCGCTTTCGGCGACGTTGGTGCTCGTCATCGGCGGATTTGCCTTCGCGATGACCAATCACCTGCTGGTCAACTATGCCGGGGGGTATGGCTCGCTGCGAAATCTCTTCGCATTCGCCACCGGCGTACTTCTGGTGGTTCTGCTGCAACCGATCCGGACCAGAGTCGGCCATTTTCTCGAGCACTGGCTCTACCACGGCCGACGTCCGCCGCAGTGGCTCTTGACCCACGCAACCCGCGAACTCGCCGAGGTCACCGATCCGCGCGAGTTGCTCAGCCGGCTTGCCGATACCCTTCGCGACGGCCTCGATTTCGACGTGGTCGCGACCTATCTCCGGGTCGATGGCGGCACCTTCTCGAGGGTCAAGTCGACCGGCGATTACCTCCCTGAACACCTCACCGACGCCGTCTTGACCCGTCATTTCCCGAGTTCGGAGGAGGAGCCGCTCGCCGCTGCCGGAATCACCCTGCGGCTGACCCTTGATCGCGTCGACACGGTTCATGGATTGCTCTATCTCGGTTTGCGCCGCGGCCTTTTTCCCCTGGGAAGCGAGGCTGCTGAAGTCGTCGGAGCCTTCACGACTCAGGCCGCGGTCGCGCTCGAGAGCGCACGCTATCTCGACGATCTTCGTCAGCAGGCGGAGGAGTACCGGATCCTGCACGCCAACACCCAGCGGATCATCGAGTCGTCGGCGGCAGCGATTCTGGTCTGCGACGCCGGGGGACGTATCCTTTCGGCCAACAGCGAGGCGGCCGGGATTTTCGAGGTCAACGCCCGGGAGCTGGTGTCCGTGGCGTTGGAAACCCTGGTGGAACTCCCTGAAGGATGGCGGGACAACCTGCCGCTTCAAGCGGCTAACGCCGAAGGGCGGACAAAAGAACAGCCCCATCGACGGGTGATCATGGCGGTTTCCGTGCTCGAGCTCGACAGCGGCAGCTTCAACGGGCGGGTCGTGGTCCTCCAGGATGTCACCGAACTCCGCGATCTTCAGGACCGGATCAGGGATCAGGAGCGGATGGCCGCCCTCGGGCGTCTTGCGTCGGGACTCGCCCATGAGATCAATACTCCGCTCACCGGGATCTCGTCTTTCGCCCAGATGCTCGGTGAGATGACCCCTGATGAGGATCCCCGTGCGGTTCTCGTCTCGAAGCTCGTGGATCAGAGCTTTCGGGTTTCGCGGATCGTGGCGAACCTGAAAGAGGCCATTCGTGGCGGGCGAGAGGAACTCACCCTCATCGACCTGAGCATGGTGGGTCGGCAAGCGGCCCTCGAAGCGGCCCGATCTCTGGGTGCGGTGGATCAGCTCGAAATCGAGGAACGCGCTCCGGTGATGGCCTTGGGCTCTCCTGGGCCGGTCGAATTGGCGGTGAGCAACATGGTTCGCAACGCCATCGAGGCCTCGGAGCCCGACTCCAAGATCGTCGTGACCTGGCATCTTGATGGTGAGTGGGCCGAGATCCGTGTCGACGACTGCGGTCAGGGTGTGGCCGAAGATGACCTCGTGCGGGTATTCGAGCCCTTCTTCTCCACCAAGACCGACCGCGGAGGAACCGGGATGGGGTTGGCCATCACTCGGGATATGATCACCAACTTGGAAGGCGAGGTCAGCCTCGAGAACCTCGCGACCGGGGGCGCGCGTGCTACCGTGAGACTGAAACGATGGAAGGAATCGGAAGCGTCCTCGTGATCGACGACGAGCCCGTCCTACAGGACGTGCTCGGTACCCTCCTGCGTGGCGCCGGTTTTGAATACCACGGCGCGACCACGGCGGAGGATGGACTGCGGCAGTTGCGGGACGAGGAGATCGATGTCGTCCTCCTCGACCTCATGCTTCCCGACCGTCCCGGGATCGAGCTCATCCCCGAGATCAAGAACTATGACCCGCACCTGCCGGTGGTGGTCATCACCGCCTACTCATCGGTGGAATCCGCCATCGAAGCCATGCGCCTCGGGGCATTCCACTACGTGCCCAAGCCCTTCAAGAACGAAGAAGTGCTGCATCTGGTGCGGCGGGCTTCGGAGAGGCGCGGGTTGCTGGTGGAAAACCTGCTGCTCAGGAGCCGACTCGAAGGCATGGGTGAGATCGTCGGCACCAGCCGCCGGATGCAGGAGGTTTTCGAGCTCATCCGGCGGGCCGCACCGGCCCGATCGAACATCCTCATCACCGGCGAGAGCGGCACCGGCAAGGAGTTGGTCGCGAAGGCGATCCATCGTCTGAGTCCGCGCAACAGCGAGTCTTATGTGCCGGTCCACACCAGCGCAATTCCATCGGAGCTCCTCGAGTCGTCCCTCTTCGGCCATGTCAAGGGCTCGTTTACGGGAGCGGTATCGAGCCGGAAGGGGCTCTTCGAGGCCGCCCACAAAGGCACGCTTTTCCTCGATGAGGTCGGAACCATCAGCAGCGAGACCCAGACCAAGCTGCTGCGGGTGATCCAGGAACGGGAGATCCGCAGAGTCGGCGGGGTCGAGGCCCGGTCGGTGGATGTTCGGTTGGTGGCGGCGACCAATGTCGATCTCTGGGGCGAGGTCCAGGCCGGCAGGTTTCGGGAGGATCTTTACTACCGCCTCAACGTCATCACCATCGAACTCCCGCCGTTGCGCGACCGGCGCGACGACATTCCGTTGCTCGTCTCGCACTTTTTGAGCGCCTACACAAAGGAGAACAACCGCGAGGTGGTCGGTTTCTCCCCCGAGGCCATCGATGCGTTGACCGAGTATTCGTGGCCGGGAAACGTGCGCGAACTCGAGAACGCGGTCGAACGTGCGGTAGTGCTGAGTCGCGGCGACACCGTCGAGCTCGATGAACTACCCCAGGCGCTTCGCACCGAAAAACGGGACGAACTGATCATCAGCGAAATTCCGTCCGAGGGCCTGGACTTCCGTTACGCCGTCGCCGCATTCCAAGCCCAGTTGATTCGCCAGGCGCTCAAGCAGACCGGCGGCGTCCAACGAAAAGCGGCTCGTCTGCTCCAGCTCAGCCCGACGACGTTGAATGAAATGGTTCACCGATTCGAGCTCGCCGAGGGAATGTCCAACAACAAGAAATGATCGGTCTCGAGATCTAACCATTTCCTCGGTTGCGACGTATTCTCTTGTGCATCGCAACCTCCTCCAGTTGGCGGCCCCGCAACCTCGTGGGGCCGTCAACGTGATTGGGCCTCGAGGTGGGTGGCCAGACCGCAGCGGCAGGGGACAGCGGCAGCTGCGGTGACACTGCCTCGGACGCTGTCCCGTGACGCTGCCCCGGACCCTGCCCTCAACACCGGCCTTCTGGTCCGCTGTGACGCTTTGGCGTCCCAGCGACCCAGCGTCGCACCATCGGCGTGGTCGCGTGTGGGTTGATTGGGAGGGCTGCGACCACGCCGATGGCGCGCCGGCGGCCTGCCTGGTTGCCGGAGCAGCAGACCGCATCGCCCTCCCCGTGGGAGCCCGGCATGGACCTTGTGCGGGGCGCGACACGCCGCCGCGGCGTTCCTCCGGCACAAAGCCATGCCCGGCACCCCGGTGGGGCGCGTTTTCCTTGTGACCTGAACATTACGCGGGTTGGAGGTCCTGGATCCGCTCCTACCCGATCGCCCCACCCCCGAGGCACTCGTCTCCATCGTAGAGCACGGCATACTGGCCGGGTGCGATTCCGGGTTCGGCCTCGTCCATCCGCACATCGAGACCACCGCCATCACTCACGGTAACCGTGCAGCCGACCAGGTTCGGCGCGTGGCGAATCCGCAACTCGAGTCGGTCCTTTGTTGGGGCGGATGCGATCCAGTGGGGCGCGGGAATCTGGAACCGATCGACGTGGTGGGTTCCCAGCGCGTCCGCGTGGACCACGAGCAGTTCGTTGGTCTCGCAGTCCTTGCTCACCACATACCAGGGGCCGCCCGAGAGCCCGAGCCCGCGTCGCTGGCCGATGGTGTGGTACCAGAATCCGCGGTGGCGACCCAACTCGTCCCCGGTGCTGAGGTCTCGGATGACCCCGGGATTCTCGCCGAGATGGTGCTCGACAAAAGCGTCATACGGGACGCGGCCGAGGAAGCAGATGCCCTGGGAGTCGGGCCGGTCGCTGTTGGGCAGGTTGAGCCGGCGGGCCTCGGCGCGGACCTCCGCCTTGGTCATCCCGCCAATTGGAAAAAGCGATCTGGCGATCTGATCCTGATCCATTTGGCTGAGAAAATAGGTCTGGTCCTTGACGGGATCGACCCCCTTGAGCAACCGCGAAAGCGCACCGGAGTGGTCCACCCGGGCGTGGTGGCCGCTCGCGACATACTCGAAGGTGTCCTCCACACGGTCGACGAAGGCGCCGAATTTGATCAGCCGGTTGCACAAGATATCGGGGCTCGGGGTGCGTCCGGCCTCGAGTTCGACCACCGCGGTGGCGACAACGGTTTGGTAGTACTCACGTTGGAGCGGAACCACCTCGAGGGATATGTCGAATCGCTGACACACCTCGCGGACATAGCGAAGATCTTCCTCCCACGGGCAGCTGCCGAGGAAGGCCATGTCGTCCTCGAGCCAGATCTTCAGATAGTACGCGGTGAGTTCGTGTCCACCTTCTTCGGCAAGCCGAGAGAGGGCCACCGAGGAATCCACTCCACCGGATGTGAGAACGGCAATCTTCATGAGTCGAGCATAGGCGATCGCGCCTTAAACCCGACCCCCCAATCCCTCCGGCCCTCAGGACCTCAGCCCCTCACCTCAAGTACTTCTTGTGCACCAGGTGCTCGAGGTGCCGATCGGTGTGGACGCCGTGGTCGGTCAGCAAGCCCTCGGCACTGACCACAAAGGTGGCTCGTTCACCCGCGATCCGGGAGAAATAGACCCGATGGCGTTCTTCCCGCGAACACATGTCGATGGCGCAGAGTTCGTCGGAAAGCTCGGAGGTGAGACTGTGATCGCAGACCGGGCAACTGATCTCCCACTTCGTCCCGGGCGGCATGGTCTGACCGGGGGGCAAATCGACATCGTAGTTACCCGGTTGCGGGTTTAACCCGATGAGCATTTTGGTGTCTTCGTACTCCGCACGGAGCACGATCGAGGCCTCGGGGTTCAACGCGGCTTCGCAATGGGGACAGGAATAGGTCCAGTTCATGCGTTCCTCCACGCCCTCGCAACGCGACCCTTCGAGAAGGGCGGACGAGTTGAGCATATCGCAAGTTCCGGGTCAATGCGGCGAAACGGTCTCCTTCTCAGGGTAGATCGACCCCGAGCTCGGCGAGTTGGCGGGTGGCCGCCTCGGCCCAGCCGCGGTTGGCGACGGGGGAGGCGGGACTCGGGTGGAGGATGCGGCCGATGTGGGGTCCATCCTCACCGAGGACGGTTCGCGCCCGGTTTTCGGCGAAGGCGCCGACGCCGATGACGAGGCGGGGTCGAAGCACGGCCACGCTCGACCGTAGCGCCTCGTCGCACGCCTGATACAGGGGCTGGCGCTCGTCGGGAACGAGCTTGTCGGGGGTGAGATTTCGGCCACTTGCCTCGAGGAACTGGAGCGGACAGTAGTTTCCGACAAAGAACCTCTCAAAGAACCGCGCAGGGGTGACAAAGGTGCCTCGCGCCCAGCCCCAGAGCCGGCGACCGGAGACCTCGCTTCGCTGGCAGTCGAGACCGAGGACGGGTCGTTTCGGGTGTTCATCAACGGGCCGCCGGACCGGCCGGTCGAGGTCCAACCAGTCGCGAACCGCCGCCACCTCGCCAAACGGGACGCCGGTCTGGGCCATGCCCCACGGACCGGGGTTCATCCCGACCAGGAGCACCTCCTTGGGGCCGCCGCCAAACCGGCGGAGATACTCAGCGTGCATCTCCCAGGCGTAGTCGAGCGGGTTGTAGACATGACTCACAGGCGGCCCGAACTCGAGCTTCGAAACCCTCGCGCTCAACTCAGCGGCAATCATCTCGAGATCGGTGGCGGCCATCCCTGAGATAGTAACCCGAGCTCGTTCTCACGCGGGCTGTTGATGGGTGATCCGAGGCGTCGATGAGCTTGCTCTCATCGAACCGGGCGGTATAGAGTGAGGGTTGGCGCTGATTTGCGCTCATTCAGAAGGAGGACCTTGTGGAACTCACGACCATCGAAGAGATTCTCGACTACGCCATCTCCAATGAAGAGAAAGCCGCGAAGCTGTATTACGACCTCGCCGAGAACGTGGAACGTCCCGGGATGCGGGAGGCCTTTCTCCATTTCGCCAAGGAGGAAGAGGGACACAAGGCCCGGCTGCTCAAGATCAAAGAAGGCGAGATCCCCGCGGTGATCGAGGAAAAGGTCGCGAATCTCGGGATCACCGAGACCATGGATGAGCCCAGGGTCGCATCGAATATGACCTACCAAGAGGCGCTGCTTTTTGCCATGAAGGCCGAAAAAGCCGCCTTTGTGCTTTACACCAAGCTCGCCGAGGCGACTTCGGATGCCGGGCTTCAGCGGGTGTTCCGTGGTCTCGCTCAGGAGGAAGCCAAGCACAAGCTCCGCTTCGAGATCGAGTACGACGATCAGGTGCTCGAAGGCGTCTGACTGCAGCGAGCGCCGCCGGGCCGCCTGCGGCGACCGGGCGGCACTCGCTGCAATTGATGTGCGTTGCACATCGTGAGGTCGATCGTCCGATGGAGGTTTGAATGCGACGCGTTACTCTGGTGATGATGGCTGCCCTTTTGACGACCGCTCCGATTGCCGCCGCTGACCGCCCCGAAGGCCACTCCTTCGCCACCCGGTCCGTGGTTCATGCCAAGCACGGCATGGTGGCGGCGGCCCATCCACTCGCCGTGGAGATCGGTCTCGCGGTGCTCAAGGACGGTGGCAGCGCCGTCGATGCCGCCATCGCGGTCAACGCGGCGCTCGCCTTCATGGAACCGGTCTCCTGCGGTCTCGGCGGCGACCTCTTCGCCATGGTCTGGGATCCGGAAACCGAGACCCTTCACGGCCTCAACGGTTCCGGGCGCGCTCCGGTGGCGCTGGCCCCGGAACAGGTGCCGGCCGAGGAGGACGGCACCATCCCGGTCTACTCGCCCTACTCGTGGACGGTGCCGGGGTGTGTCGACGGTTGGTTCGAGCTCCACCGGAAGTTCGGTCGTCTTCCCATGGCGAGGCTCCTCCAACCCACCATCGACGCCGCGCTGGAGGGTGCCCCGGTGCCCCGGGTCATCGCCGGCGCCTGGGCGCGTGGTGCGGCGAAGTTCAAGGACATGCCCGGGTTTGCCGAGGTCTTCATGCCCGGTGGGAAGATCCCTGCCGAGGGTGAGCTCTTCGCCAATCCGGCGCTCGCCGCCACCCTCCAGCGGATCGCCGATGGCGGCCGCGATGCGTTCTACGGCGGTCGAAACCGCCGACGCGATCGTGGCCTATTCCGACAAGGTCGGCGGCTTTTTCTCGTTGGCCGACCTCGCTGATCACACGAGCGAATGGGTTGAACCGGTGTCCACGACCTATCGCGGTTGGACCATGTGGGAGCTGCCGCCCAACGGTCAGGGCATCGCCGCGCTGCAGATCCTCAATCTATTAGAGGGTTACGACCTCGCGGCGATGGGCCGGGACAACCCGGATTTCTGGCACCTGCTCATCGAGGCCAAGAAGATCGCCTACGAGGATCGGGCCCGTTTCTACGCCGACATGGGCTTCAACGAGGTCCCGGTGGCCGAACTCATCAGCAAGGAGTACGCGGCCGAACGGGCGGCGCTCATCGACATGAAACGCGCGGCCATGACCATCGAGCCCGGCAATCCCCACCTCAACCACGGCGACACCACGTTCCTCGTGGCCGCCGATTCATCCGGGCAGATGGTCTCGCTCATCCAGTCCAACTACACCGGCTTCGGATCGGGCTATGTCGTGCCCGAGCTCGGTTTCGGGATCCAGGATCGCGGCGCGCTCTTCACCCTCGAAGAGGGCCACCCCAATGTTCTCGCGCCGGGCAAACGCCCCTTCCACACCATCATCCCGGCGTTCATGGGTGAAAACGGAGTGCCCGACATGGCCTTCGGGGTCATGGGCGGCGACATGCAGCCCCAGGGCCACATCCAGATCATGATCAACGTGGTCGACTTCGGGATGGATCTCCAGGAGGCCGGCGACGCCGCCCGTTTCCATCACACCGACTCATCCGAACCCACGGGCACGATCATGACCGACGGCGGGGTGGTCCACCTCGAGTCGGGAGTGTCGACCGAGATCAAGCGCGAGCTCATGCGCCGCGGCCACCGGATCGAGGAGATCACACCGGGGTCTTCGGCGGCTACCAGGCGATCCGCCGCGATCCGGCGACCGGCGTCTACGCCGGCGCCAGCGAGTCGCGGAAGGACGGGATGGCCGCAGGCTACTAAATAATTCTTAATTTTGAATTCTTAATTTGAATTGCATCGCAACAGACCCTTCGTCTCTCGAGTACGTTTGATGGGGCCCGGCTCCCGATTTTCAATCGCATTCGGGTGCCGCCCGCCAACCGTGCGATGGAATTCATAATTCAAAACTCATAATTCAAAATTCGGAGTTTACGCGCGCAAGCGCGCTAAACTCGTCACCATGCTTGACACCATCCTCACCCCGGAACACCAGGAGATCGTCCGCGAGGAAAGGGCCCTCCTCGGCGAGGTGGCCTCGGCCCTTGACCGGCGCGATATCGCTCCGGACGAACGCGGCGCGCTGGCCGATTCGCTCCGCCAACTCGATGAGCTCTTTCTGCTCGTCATCGTCGGCGAGTTCAACGCCGGGAAATCGGCCTTCATCAACGCGCTCCTGGGCCGCGAACTCCTCGCCGAAGGCGTGACGCCGACGACCGCCAAGATCCACATTTTGACCTGGGGTGAGATCGAAAGCCGTGAAGGAGTCGACTCGGTGACCGAAAGGGTGTCGGCGCCGGCAGAGCTCCTGCGACAGCTCAGCATGGTTGACACTCCGGGGACCAACGCCCTCGACCGGAGCCACGAGGCGCTCACCACCCACTATGTCCCCCGCGCCGATCTCGTCTTCTTCGTGACCTCGGCCGACCGCCCGTTCTCCGAGTCCGAACGCCTCTTCCTCGAACGCATCCGTGAATGGGGCAAGAAGGTGGTGGTGGCGGTCAACAAGATCGACATTCTCAAATCGCCCGGTGAGATCTCGGAGGTCCTCGACTGGGTCCGATCAAACGGGATGCGGCTGCTCGGTTCGACACCCGAGGTCTTCGCGGTCTCGGCGCTCAAAGCCCGCCAAGCGCAGGAATCCGGCAATGCCGAGGCCCTGGCGGCCAGCGGTCTGCCCGAGATCGAGGCCTGGCTTCAATCCACCCTCGATGATTCCGAACGGCTTCGGCTCAAGCTCGGCAACCCCCTCGGAGTCGCGGGCAGGTTGCTCGAGATCGGGATCGGCGCTGTCGATGGCGGCATCGCCCTTCTCCGCGACGATCTCGCCGCCATCGCCGATATCGAAAGTCAATCCGCAACCTGGACCAAGGACGTCGAGCGCGAGTTCGGCCTGCGGTTGGCCGATATCGACAACAGCCTCCACAAGATGGAGAAACGGGGCCTGGAGTTCTTTGACGCGACCGTCCGTCTGAGCAAACTTCCCAAGCTCTTCGACAAAGACGCCCTGCGGGAGCGTTTCGAACGCGAAGTCGTGGCCGAGGCGCCGCAGCAGGTGGAGGCCAAGGTGGAGTCCCTCATCGACTGGCTGGTGGAGTCGGACCTCCAGCAGTGGCAGTCGGTGGTCAACCACGTCAACCGCCGCGCCGCCGCCCACGCCGACCGGATGGTGGGTGAAGTCGGCGGTCGATTCGAAGCCGATCGTGGGCACCTCCTCGCCACGGTCGGTCGCGCCGCCGCCGACGGCCTTGCGAGTTACGATCGCTCGGACGAAGCGCGACGAATGGCCGATGACGTCTCGAAGGCGGTGACCGGCACGGCCCTCGCGGGTGTTGGAGCCGTCGGCCTCGGCGCCACCGTGGCCATGGTCGCCTCGAGCACCGCGGTGGATATCACCGGGCTGCTTGCCGCCGGACTCCTGTTTTCTTTCGGGCTCTTCATCCTTCCCCACCGGCGCCGCAAGGCGAAGACCGAACTCAAAGGCAAGATCGCCGCGCTGAGGACCGAAATCATGTCGGCGCTCAAGGCACAGTTCGACGTCGAAGCGACCCGCAGCCGGACGCGGATCACGAACACCATCGCGCCCTACACCCGCTTCGTCCGCACCGAGAGCGATCGCCTCGAGGCCGAGAAGCGCGAACTCGAGGGCCTCGCCGGGAAGGTGAAGGCGTTGCAAGGCGAGGGTTGCCGATCTGCTGTAAGGCTCTCTCGTAAATCGCCATTGGCCGTCGTTTCACTCGGCCCATGACGATTTCCGAGGCTGGGGTTGAGTTTGCGGCAGGCTTTCAGCCTACTCGTTTCCATTTCTGGCGAGCGTGGAGCGCTCGTCAGGCCCCGAGAGCGCCGGGGCTTTCCGGAGGAAAGGACCGGTGCTCTCGGGGAAACTTGGGGCCTTCACCGCGTGAAGCCGCAACGGCGGATCACGGCCCGCCGGGGCACCACGGCACGAGGATTGTTTTCCTACGGTGTTGCCGGCAACGGCCTCCCGGGACTCCACGGCACCTTCTCCGCCTCGGCCTCGGCTTCGAGGGCGGGGAGATCGACCTCGATGAGCTGCTTCAGCTCGGGGAGGATCTCCGCAAACTCGGCCTGGGCGATCTCGAACGATCGCCGGTGGGTGGCCGTCGGCCCATAATCCGACTGACCGTCGGAGATCGACGCGACCCGCAATCTCCGAGCGACGTTCGGTGTTTGCGGATGACCGAAATCAGCGATGGAGCGGTTGCCCGCGAGCTTGAAGTCGACCTCGTAGAGCTTCTGTTTGAGCGACTCGAGCTCGGCGTCGAGGGTGCCGGGGTCGGTGGTCGAGTTTGCGAGCGCCTCTTGGAGTTTCTCGACGCGAGCAAAGGCGTTCTTGAGCGCCTCATCGGCGGCGGACACGGCGCGCCGCAGCTCGGACACCTCGGCCATATAGACCGCGGTTTCGGCGGGTGGAGTTCCCTCGAGAGAGCCGGGAAAGACGCGGACCACCTCGAACGGCGACGGACCGGCAAGCTCGGTGACCTTGCCGTCCACCCGTTTCGAGAGGCTGACGGTATAGCTGCCGGGAGGCGCCATGTGACCGTTCCCGCCCCGCTCCCACGGCTCTGATGGGGTCTTGACCAGCTCGATGGCCTTGGTGCTGGGGGTGCGCAGATCCCAGGCGACCCGGTGGAAGCCCTTCTTGGCGGGTCCGGTGAGGACCCGGACGAGGTCGCCGTCGGCGTCGCGAACGGTGAGCAGAATCTCGGGCTCGGGTTGTCGGCGTTCGGCTTCGAGGGCGTCGTAGCCGACGTATGGAGTGTCTTTCCACTCCTTCTCGAGGTCGGTCTCGGCCTCTCGGCGCTGCGCCTTGAGGGTCTTGAACTCCTCCGCGAGATGGTACGTGAAGACCGCGCCGAAGGGCGGGTTGTCGGCGACGTAGTAGGCGCCGCCCTGGGAGGCCTGGCGGTCCTCGCCCAGGGGTCGGCGCTGGATGTACCACAGCGCGGAGCGGACCGGGAAGAGGGCGGCTTCCTTTTCGAGGGTTTCGGCGCTGACGTGGCGCAGCGGGGTGTAGTCGTCGAAGACGAAGAAGCCGCGACCGAATGACGCCCCGACGAGGTCGTTCTCCCGTCGCTGGATGGCGAGATCGCGGAAGGAGATGGTGGGAACCCCACCTTCGAGCCTGACCCAGTGCGAGCCTCCGTCAACCGTGAAAAAGAGTCCGAATTCGGTTGCGGTGAAGAAGAGGTCCGGCTTGACGTGGTCCTGGACGAGGCGCCAGACGAGATGGCGCTCGGGCAGATCGCCGGCCATGGAGCTCCAGGTCCTGCCGCGATTGGTGGTTTTGACAAGGAAGGGTCTGAAGTCGCCGTACTTGTGGTTGTCGAGGGCGACATAGGCGGTGTCTGCGTCGAAGAGATCGGCGACGATGTTGTTGACGAAGGCGGTGTCGGGGACTCCCGGCAGATCACCGACAGGAATCGCCTTCCAATTCCCGCCGCCGTCGGAGCTCACCTGGATCAGGCCGTCATCGGTTCCCGCCCAGAGCACACCTTCCTCGACCGGCGACTCTGCCAGCGAGGTGACGGTGTTGTAGGCCGACATGGCCTTGAAGTCCCAAGGCGCGGTGGAGCTCCACCGACGGCCCATGAGCGGCAGCAGCATCCGGTCCTCGTCCCTGGTCAGATCCGGGCTCACCGGGGTCCAACTGTCGCCGCGGTCGTCCGACCGCCAGACCCGATGCGAACCGTAGTAGATCCGGGTCGGCGAGTGCGGGCTGATGAGGATGGGTGCATCCCAGTTGAAGCGCTCGGGCGGATCGCCGGGCTCGGGTTGCGGCTGGATGTAGACGATCCCGCCGGTGGCGCGATCGGTGCGAACGAGATTGCCCTCCTGCCACTCGGAATAGACGATGTTCGGGTTGCCGGGCTCCACCGCCGGTTGGTGACCGTCGGCGAAAAGGGTGATGAACCAGTCGGCGTTGGTGATCCCGTTGACGTTGTCGGTGCGCACCGGCCCACCCTGGGTGTTGTTGTCCTGGGTGCCGCCGTAGACGTTGTAGAAGGGTTCGGAGTCGTCGAGGGCGAGCTTGTAGAACTGGGTCACGGGGAGGTTGGCGATATAGCGCCAACTCTCGGCCAGATCAAAACTCTCGTAGAGCCCGCCGTCGGTGCCCACGAGCATCCAGTCGGGGTCGTCGGGTCTGAAGACCAGGGCGTGGTTGTCCGAGTGCTTGGACTCCTCCTTGAGCCGGCGGAAGGTCTTGCCGCCGTCATCGGAGACCTGGACCCGGAAGTCCATGAGATAGATCCGGTCGAAGGCGTGCGGGCTCGCCACCAACTCCTGGTAGTAGTGCGGTCCCGTGGCGCCGGCGACGGCATCGGAGCGTTTCTCCCAGGTTGCGCCGCGGTTGGTCGATCGCCAGACACCGCCCTCGGAATTGTCAAGCTCGATGGCGGCGTAGAGCACATCCGGCTGCTGCGGTGAGATGGCGAGACCGATTTTGCCCATGTTGCCCTTGGGCAGTCCCTCGGTGAGTCGCGTCCACGTCTCGCCGCCGTCGACGCTTTTGTGAATTCCACTCTCGGGTCCGCCGTCGATGAGGGCCGCCACCGTGCGTTGGTGCTGCCAGGTTGCGGCGTAGAGCCGGTCAGGGTCGCGAGGATCCATCACGACATCGGTGACGCCGGTCCAGTCGCCGGCCGAGAGCACGTTTTTCCAGTTGGCGCCGCCGTCGGTGGTTTTGTACAGGCCCCGTTCGCCACCGGGCGACCAAAGGGGACCCTGGGCCGCGACGAAGAGGGTCTTGGAATCCTCGGGATGGATCATGATCTTGGACAGGTGCTGGGAGTCGTCGAGGCCGAGGTGTTCCCAATTCTCACCGCCATCGGCGCTGCGATAGATGCCATCTGCCGAAGCCGACGTGACGACCGCCGACATTTTCGCCGCTGCCGACCCAGATGACCTCGGGGTTGGCGGGGTCGATGGCGATGCAGCCGGTGGAGTAGACGCTCTCGCCGTCGAAGATCGGCTGCCAGGTCGTGCCGGCGTTGGCGGTCTTCCACACTCCGCCCGAGCCCACCGCGACATACCAGACACTGGGATCGTCAGGGTGGATCGCGATGTCGGCGATCCGACCCGACATGAGGGCCGGGCCGATATTGCGAAGCTCGAGGCCCTTGAAGGACGTGGCGGTCATTCCCTTGTTTTCGCCTTCTTCGGTGGCGAACGCGGCCACGGGCAGGGTGAGCGCGATGATGGTCAACGCAATGGCGGCTCTTCTCATGTGGGTTCCTCCGTGGCGGAATTCCGGCTCCGCGGAGATTCAGCCTAACAAAACCATGACCCCCATGGATGTCCATTTGCACCACCGAGGCACAAAGGAGTCATCACAGTTTCACCGCAAAGATGCAAAGGACGCAAAGACATCGCAAAGGGCCATGGCATTGTTGACCCATCGCACCGTCTCATCCCAGGTTCAACACGCGATATCTTGGTGGTTGTGACGACCGGGTGTGCGGGACGGGCCACCCTTGATGACGTATCATCTCTCCGAGCATCTCGAGCGGAGGACACATGGCCATTTCGTCAGAGAAAACGGACAAGAATTCGTTCATCGGCTACTTCGAGTGGTTTGTCCACTCCGAGGTCACCGGCAGCATCCTGCTGCTCGCCTGCACCGTTTTCGCATTGGTATGGGCCAACTCGCCGTGGGCGGGGGTCTACGACGATCTGCTCCACACCTACATCGGTGTCGGCTGGGGCGATTCGGTCTTCAAGCTCTCGCTCCACCACTGGATCAACGACGGGCTGATGGTGATCTTCTTCTTCGTCGTCGGTCTCGAGATCAAGCGCGAGCTGGTGGTGGGCGAGCTTTCTTCGTTCGAGAAGGCGAGCCTGCCGGTGGCGGCGGCCGTCGGCGGGATGGTCGTGCCGGCCCTGTTCTTTGTCTTCTTCAACTTCGGTGGCGATGCGGCGCGCGGGCTGGGGCATCCCGATGGCCACCGACATCGCCTTCGCCCTCGGCGTGCTGGCCATCTTCGGCAAGAGAGTGCCTTTGGGCCTCAAGGTCTTTCTCACGGCGCTCGCCATCGCCGACGATCTCGGCGCGGTGGCGGTGATCGCCCTGTTTTACACCGAGCAGATCAACGTGTGGGCTCTTGCTGTTGCAGCGGTCTTCTCTGGCGATCCTCGTTCCTGTCGTCCGCTTGAGGGTAAAACGCAGGGGCTTCGTGCTGGCGTTCATGGTCGTGGTGTGGCTCGCTGTCTTCGCCTCGGGTGTGCACGCGACCATCGCCGGCATCCTGCTCGCGATGGTGATTCCGGTGCGACCGGCGGTCAGACCGAAGGAGTTCATCATCGAAGCCGAGGCCTACCTCGACAAGGCGAAGAACAAGATCCAGTCGGGCAGCTGTATCGTCACCGACCGGGAGCAGCTCGACGCGATCGAGTCCATCCACATCCGGGCCGGGGACGCGCTCCCCGCCGGTCTCATGCTCGAGCACGCCCTGCATCCGGTTCAGGTCTGGCTCATCCTGCCGCTCTTCGCCCTCGCCAATGCCGGGGTCGCGCTCGGCGGCCACCTCGGCAGATTCTCGCGAGCCCCTTGGCACTCGGCATCATCGCCGGACTGGTGGTGGGCAAGCCGCTGGGAATCACTCTCATGAGCTGGTTGGTGGTGCGAAGCGGCAAAGGGCGGCTGCCGGCGGGTGTCACCTGGACCCAGGTCGCAGGCGCCGGTTGTCTCGCCGGGATCGGCTTCACCATGTCGCTGTTCGTCAGCGATCTCGCCTTCAACAACGAGGCGCTCATCACCACCGCCAAGGTCGGCATCCTCGCAGCCTCGCTGACCTCGGGGATCCTGGGATTCGTGATTCTCAGCCGGGTGCTCCCGAAGGGGTGAACTCACTCCACCCAGTGGAGCACGTCCCGAATCACCGACCACCGCGGATCGGTCGGCTGGGCGCCCTCGCCGAGAATCCAATGGTCGTAGAGCCGGTCGATGGTGCCGTCGCGTTTGGTCATCTCGATGAACGCATCGCCGGCGATGGCGAGCGGGGCGCAGTATTCGCCGAAGAACAGACCGCAGCCCACCCCGAGCCCGAGGCCGATGAGGATCTGCGCGGAGAGGGAAAGTTTCTTCACTGCCATTGGCTGATGGCAGCAATGCGGAACAATTGACGCCCGCGGGAAACCTTGTGAGTTAATCTATCCAAAAGGATCGAAGGGAAGACCATGGATTTGATGAGCTTGCGGCCGCCGAAATTTCTCAAGACGCTGGTTCTCGGGCTGATGATCTTCGGATTACTCATCATTCCGACGAGCGCCGGTGCTGGCTCAGGGAGATCAACAGCTCCCGCCGACACCGACTCCGGCCCCGACACCGATCCCGGCGAGCCGGATCCCGGCAGCGATCGGCGAGGTCGCAGGGCTGCTGCGAGGGTTCGAGACCCACGTTCAACCTCGAAACGAGATCAGCCAGGTCGTTGAGGAGCTGCCGCGGATCGAGGAAGCGATCACCTCGCTCGACACCGAGATCCGGCCCATGTTGGAAACGGATGGTCCCGCCCAGGCGCTCAAGGACACCGACTCTGATCTTGTCCGGGTCGAGCGCACTCTCACCGTTTGGCTCGACCTGCTCAACACCCGTTCCGTCAATCTCGACAAAGACCTGACGAAACTCAGGAGCCTCAAGAACCTGTGGGAATTGACGCTTGAGAACGCGAACGCCGAGGAATTGCCCGTGACCCTCGTGAACCAGCTGCGCGAGACCGTGACGAAAATCAAAGACACGGAGAAGACCGTTGTGGACCGTCGCGCCGAGCTGCTCACCCTCCAGGCCCAGGTTGCCGAGCAGCGGAGTCGGCTGAGGGCACTGAGAGAAGAGATCAAGGCCGAGATCGAGGACCGTCAGGAACACCTCCTTCGGCTCGACAGTCCGCCGTTGTGGAAGGCCTTCCGCGCCACCCGGGAAGGCGATCTCGGGGGTCAGGTTCTCGAGGCGATGGAGCGGAACTCCAGGGCGCTGAAGAAGTTTCTTGCGGACACGGCGCGGGACCTCGCCCGCGATGCGGTGATCTTTGTCTTTGTGCTGATTCTCTTTGTCCGGTTGGGTCGCAAGGCGCAGTTGTGGGCCAAGACGGACCGAGAGTCTTCGGACCACCGCCGCGCTCCTCGAACGGCCGCTGGCCGCGGCCGTTCTCGTCACGGTGACTGTCCTCGGCAGCGCGCTGCACTCGACGGCGCCCGAGGCCGCCCAGAATCTTTCGGGCGTGATCCTCCTGCTGGCGATGATCCGCCTGCTGCCATGTCTCGTGCGGCCTCAGATGCGACCGGTCATCGGGATGTTGATCGCGCTGACGGTCGTTTTTCTGCTGGTCGATCTCGTTCCGAGCACCTTTCTCCTCAACCGGGTCGGGCAACTGACCCTGGCCCTGCTCGGTGCGGCGGCCTGCGCCTGGGCGGTGTTCAAGGAATCACAATTGCCTGATGTCGAGAAGGACGTCTGGTATTGGGGTGCGTTCTGGATCGGCGGGACCGCCGCTTTCCTTTTTGCGGTCTCGGCTCTCGCCAACATCATCGGCGCCGTCGCCTTCGCATCGTTGCTCGCCACCGCGACCCTCGCCTCGATCTACAACGCCGTCACGATGTGGATTCTTGCCGTCGTTCTGTTCAGCGCCCTGATCATCGCCCTGCGGACCACCACAGCCCGCCGCCTCCTCATCGTCCGTTACCACTCGGACCGGATCCGGCTGGTGCTCGTCACGATCATCAAGGTCGTCGCGGTTGTCACCTGGGCCGGTCTCGCACTGAATCATTTCGATCTCTTTTCGAGGACAAAGGACCTCATCAAGGGGATCTTTTTTGCCGAGTACCAGATCGGTGATTTCTCGCTCACGGTCTCGAGCGGGGTGATTTTCGGTGTGGTGATCTGGTTGTCGATCAAGCTCTCGCAGTTCATCAGCTTTGTCCTCGATGAAGATGTGCTGCCGCGGCTCGATCTGCCCAAGGGCGTCCCGGCGACAATCTCCAAAACCTCCACCTATCTCGTGGTGACCCTGGGTTGCATCGTCGCCATCGCCGCCGCCGGTATCGATCTCTCGCAAGCCACCCTCTTGGTCGGCGCCCTCGGCGTCGGTATCGGTTTCGGGCTCCAGAATGCCGTCAACAATTTCGTCTCCGGTCTGATCCTGCTTTTTGGAAGACCCATCAATGTCGGTGACAAGATTCAGATCGGAGAGGTTTCCGGGCTCGTCAAGGACATCGGGATCCGGGCGACGGTGGTGCAGACCTGGCAGGGCGCCGAGGTCATCGTGCCCAATGCGACCCTGATTTCGGAGAACCTCGTCAACTGGACCTTGAGCGATGATCGGCGGCGGATGGAGATCCAGGTAGGGGTGGCCTACGGGACGCCCGCCGAGCGAGTCATCGAACTCCTGACCGAGGTGGCGGAGGCGCACGACGAGGTTCTCGACGACCCGGGGCCCCAAACCATCTTCACCGGGTTCGGTGACAGCTCGCTCGATTTCGAGCTTCGAGCGTGGACGCATGGTGATTTTGTCGCCATTGCGAGCGATCTTCGCGTCGGGATCGATCAGGCCCTGGCCTCCAACGGGATCGAGATCCCCTTTCCGCAACGCGATCTCCACCTGCGGGCGGTGGATCAACGAGCGGCGGCGCGGCTTGCCGGGGGTCTCGCCGAAGACGAGGTCGAGGGATCATCGTCGATGATGGTCGACACGGTCGAGGGCGAGGAGCCAGGCGGGCGAGCGACCTGAGAATCCGATGACATCCGGTATGTGCGATAATGCAGCGGAATCTACGTTCGATGCGGGCCAACCCGCTCATCGAGCCTCGGGAGTGAAAAATGGACGTTACCAGGCGAGAAGTGGGCGATGTGGTGATTCTTAATCTCGATGGCAAACTGACCATCGGCAGAGGGGATGTTGTTCTTCGTGGCGCATTCGTCGACGAGCTCGAGGCGGGTCGGCGCAAGATCGTCGTCAACCTCGACAAGGTCAAGGTCATCGACTCGTCGGGCCTCGGCGAGCTCATCCGTTGCAAGGTGACGGCGTCCGAGAAGGATGCCCAGGTCAAGCTGCTGCACGTCAACCTGAAGGCGCGCAAGCTCCTCACCATGGCGCAGCTGGTGGGCGTCTTCGAGATGTTTGACGACGAGAAGATGGCCATCGCTTCGTTCTCATAGGGACCGGGCCGACGACAGTACCGGGAGACGCCGGAACAAGAACAAGGGCAGGGCCCAGGCCCTGCCCTTGTTGTCTCGGTTGTTTCGCTCGGACCTCCGTCACGATCCGAGCCGAGTTCTACTTGGCGAGAGGCACGTCCTTGGCGATCTCCATCATCATGGTGGTCTCGAGCTTGTTTTCAGCCTGGAAGAGACGGGTGACCTTGTTGGGCGGCAGGACGTCGTCGAACTTGTCCGCGTAGGTCATCTCGAGCTCGAGCATCTGTTTTTTGAGGTTGAAGCTCTGATCGAGGAGAATTCGCGACATCTCCGGCGTCATGTCGGAGTAGCTGCCGAGGAAGATCTTGATGACATCGATACGCCGGTTCCAGATCTCCTTCTTCTTCTCACCGTACTCTTGGTAGAGCGGCCAGAAGGCCTTCGCCTCGGCCTCGGTGAGATCGAGCGCCCCGCCGATGAGATTGGGCCACTCGGAAGTCAGGACTTCGTAGGTCAGGACGGTCTGGTCGCGCACCTGCTGTGCCGCCACCGGGTTGGAAAAGGCGACCGCCAGGACGGCCACAACAGAAATGAGAACGACCCTTTTCATCGTTGGATCCTCCAGATCTCGGAATCGACTCATTCTAACCCATGCGCTTCGCTTGCGGGGAACCGCGGGAAGCTCAGCGCAGATCGAGGACCGCGGTTTCCCCTTCGGTGACGCCGATGGCGCCGTGCCGGTTGCCTTCGGGCATGGCGACGGTGATGCGGTAGTCATCGACCTTGAGCGGGCCGATCCGCACTCCGTCGGGTCCCGGCATCGGTGGGCTGACCATCATCAGCATGCTTGTCAGATCGATGCCGTCCGAGGTCATGACCCGGAGCGCCGGCAGCCGTTCCTTGGGTCCGAGGAGTACATTCACGACGCCGCCGGCACCGAGATCAAGGAGTGCATCGCGGTGGTCGCCATCGTCGAGTTCGACCTCGGCCCCGCATCCGGCGCCGCCGCCGTAGGCCGCGGCGCACGGCCGGTAACGGCCGGGCTCGATCCCGACGAAGCCGGCGGTCCCCTCGGCGTCGGTGAAGCCGGTCAGGGTCTCGGCGCCGACGAGATAGACCGGCGCGCCGGACAAGGATCCCGCAGCCGATCGAACTCTGAGGGTGATCTCGGCGCCGTCGGGCCTCTTCAGTTCGAGGGTGATCGGTCCGACGTGGTCACCGTCTCTCAGATCGATGTCCAAGGGTTCGACATCGCCGAACTCGCCGTGGATCGCGCCGATGCGGACCTTGCCCGGATCCAACCCGGTAAAGGAAAACTCGCCGTTACCGTCGCTGTAGCCGTTGGCCAGATAGCGACCATCCGGCGAGCGTACAAAAACCGCTGCACCCGCGACGGGCAGCCCATCCGGATCGACGACGAATCCATCGAGCCCCGCATCGGAGAACTGGATCAGACAGCGGTGGTGATCGGTCCGGGGAATCACCAACTCCCGGCCGACGGGAGAACCGCCTCCCCCGGGAGCGGTGTAGGAGGCGGTGTAGACGCCGGAGGAGATCCCGTCGGCTGAGAATCTGCCGGCCCCGTCGACGGCGATGGCGACCGGTGGCTGTTCGACTCCGAAGAATCGACGTTGATCGGCGTCGGTCTGCACCATGACGACAACACCATCGCCGCGGGCGCCCTCGGTGGTGAGCACGAGGTTGCCGCCGGACGCGGGCCGATCGCCGATCCGGATCTCGCCCTCGAGTCGAAGACCGCCGAGCCGGAGCTCGACCGATGCGGTTTCGTCGCGCCGACCGGCGACCGTGGTCCGGGCGGTTTGATCGCCGCGGCTGGCGCGGACCACCCAGCTGCCCACCGGCAGGGTTGCAGCGCGAAACCAGCCGTCGTGATCGGTCCTGGTGGTGGCTTCGGCGAAATAGGCATAGGCGGCGTCCTCGGTGATCTCCACCGCGACCCCCGCCTGGGGGCGGTTGGAGCGATCGAACACCCGTCCGGTGATGGTCATACCCTGGTCGAGCTCGATCTCACCGAGATCGGCGCCGAGTTCATCGGGCTCGACGCCGTCACGGCGCCAGCCGGCAAAGCCCGGTGCGCGGATCAACGCTCGGCAGTGCCCGGGATCGAGTCCTTCGAGGAGGAAGAGACCATCGGCGTCGCTGAGCGTGGTCTGCGGGTGATCGAGCTGCTGCGGCTTTCTGAACTGGTTCGGCGATCCTTCTTCGCAGCTTACACGGGCACCGGGAACCGGCTCGGAGGTCGTGGCGTCGAGGACCCGCCCGGCGATGGCGAGGCCCCGGTCGGGCACCACCGCGGCGAGTTGGACTTCCTCACCGGGACCGATTTCGACGACCTCGCTGCGCAGCGTCGCTGCGCCGGGCAGACGGACCTCGAGACGGTGGCGACCCGGCTCGAGCCCATCGGCCCGGACGAGTCTCTGATCGGCGTCCCAGTGGGCAATACCATCGGCGATCTCGCGGCCCCGACCGTTGAGCCTGGACCAGCCGGCCACCACTTCGGCGTCGTCGATCTCGCGGTCGGTGAGAATCGGCCACTCGAGGACGCCTCCGGCGGGGATGCGCAGCACCACCTCGGCACGATCGACCTCCACCCGGCCCCGCCATGGCCGCAGACCGGCGCCGAAGATCTTGAGGTCAAGATACGCGCCGGGCTCGACGCCCTCGAAGACGATGACGCCGCCGTCATCGGTGCGGTGTTTGCGGTAGGCCGCGGTATCGATGATGGTGGCGCCTGCGGCGGGCCGGCCATACTCGTCCTGGATGATCAGACGCAGATCGTGGCCCGGTGCCAGCTTGAACACGGTGGGTTCGACCGCGAAACCGTCGGCAAGGCTGATGTCCACCTCGGAACAGGCGTGGTCGCGGGCGCAGGCCTTGATGGTGACCTCACCGGCAAGCAGACCGGTGACGGAGAAACCGCCTTCGGGGTCGGTCCGATCATGCTGGCGATATCGGAATCCACCCAGGGATTCGATGGTACCGGTGGCCTCCACCCGGGCCCCGACCAGGGCCGCGCCTCTGTCATCGGTCACCCGACCGGAAACGGCAAGGCCCTTGGTCAGCCTCAGGTCGAGGCGTCTCGGCAGACCTTGGATATGACCCACGACCGGTGCGTGTCCAGGCACCACCACGACGCCCTCGTATTCGGCCCTGGCGTCGAGGTCATGCACCACCGCGGAACCACCGTCGTCGATTTCATGCTCGACCGCCGCTGAGTGGAAGGGCTCGATCGTCGTGATCTCATCCCGCGAGGCGAGCCACAGCCGCCCGGCGGCCGGCGGCCGGACCACGACTTCGAGATCGCCGTTCGGTTCCAGTAGCACCACCTGTCGGCGGTTCTGGGGTTGCAGCTTCACACTCCGCGTCCGGTAGCCGACGACCGAAAACTCCACCGGCTCCCCGCCGCGGCACCCGAGATCGAGCCGTCCCCGCAGGTCCGACCAGGTCACGACCGCGATGGCGTCGGGGATCACAGGGTCGGCCCAACGGAGACGCCCGGACGAAACGGGCGCACCGGTCGAGGCGTCGAGAACCAGGAGGCGGGCGACGGCGAGGTTCGGCAGCCGAAGGTGGTCATCTCCGTCGGGTGTCAGGAGCACCGGCAGGTTGACGCCATCGCGGACCCAGAACGACTCCGCCTCTTGGACCACGGATGCTCGTTCGAGGATGCGGTCGTCGGGACCGATCACCTGGGGCGCCGCGCCGACGACCGCCGCGGCCAATATCAGAACAAGTGCTCCGACAACCCCACGCTGCATCGTGCCCTCCAGAAAGATGCGGTGCGCGACGCGCCTTCGGCGCGACAACTCAGTTTTCAAGACCGGAGACCTTCACCATCCACGCCGTGGTCTCGGACCCCGGCTCCCAGCTCGATTGACCGACGACGACGAGGCGGCCCGCTCCGGCATCGGCGACAACGACGCGTCCACCCTTCACTCCCGGCAGATCGAGGCCGGTCGCCACCGGTGTTCCGTCCAACCGGTAGAGATCGAGCTCGTGGCGTTGATTCAACTCGCCATCGGGAATTCCCACCACGATACCGACGAGGTCGTCTCCCAGGCTCACGGGTCGTTTGACCTGGGTCTGGGCCAGGCTCCAGCGCGAGAAGGACTCCCGCCCCGAGGCATCGTGCACGGGTTCGTAGACCGCGAAATTTGGCGGCCGGAAACGAGGGTTGGTTCCCCTCCAAGCGCGCACCAACCGGTCGCGGGCGTCAAAGACAAAGACCCCGTAGCTCCGTGGGTCGACATAGAGCCAGCCGCCATCGGCCAGCCGGTCGACCCCGCCCGCGGTGGGACCGCAGAAGTGGATCCGTTTCGCGATTTCGGGGACGGCCATCCCACTCGGGTACTCCTGCAACGGCACCACCGAACCGTCGTCATACTGGACAAAGAGAAAGGGAATCCCACCGCCGCTGATCTCGGGGCTGGCCGTGCCCGCCACCACCATCCGGTCGGCAAAAACCAGCGGCTGGGCGCCGGCGCCCGTGGTCATGCCTGGGACTTCATCGATGAAATCGAAACCCTCGTCATAGTAGATCCAGAAGTAGCGGTCGCCAAAGACCACACAACGACCGCCGCCGCAGCCGAGATGCTGCGGACCGGTGACCTGGCCCCTCTTGGACCCCATGGGCAGCACCGAGCGCAGATCCGCCCCGGTACCGAGATCGATTTCACGCAGGCCGTTGGTGTAGTCCGGGAGGAGCAGCCGGTCGCCGCGAACGACCGCATCCACGACCATGTACGCGGGCTTCGTGATGGAGATCCTCTGGACCTGGCAGCGGATGGACGAGCCGAGATCCGGGGGCTCGAGTCCGGTGGCGAAACCGGCGAGACAGATCGCGCCGGTCAGCCCGGCAACGATCGTGAAGAGGCGTCCCACGACCGAAATCTCAGTCGTCGGGGTAGACCATGAGGACGTAGCAATCGTATTGGAGTGGCACACACCCGTTTGGATGATTGCGGGGAGAAAGTCATCCATCCCGCGCCATAGGTCGGCGTTTTGGCTTCGGCGGGTGTTGGAACCAGAGCTGATGTGAAAACCAGCGCCAATACCCACACCGTGACCACAACGACGGTCCAGCGATGACGGTTCAATTTCATGATTGCGCCCTCCCAAGCGGTAATCTTGCTCAATTTCATGGTATGGCCCCGGTCTGCATGTGTCAAGAAAGTCCCAGTTGACTCTGTTGCCATCGGGGCGGAGTGAATGCCGTCGATGAAATTAGCCGGCCCGAGGATCAGTTATGGTGAGCGAACCGAAACACCACCGAAAAGGAGCGTACATGACCGACAATGACTCCATGCTCGAAATGCTCGGCCGCCAACTCGGCGCCGGAGGGATCGATCAGATCGCCGGCCAACTCGGCCTCGGACGCGACCAGACCGAGAAAGCGGTTGCGGGAGCGCTGCCCATGCTCCTCGGCGGGCTCATGCGCAACTCGGAGGCCTCCGGCGGTGCGGCCTCGCTGCTCGGCGCTCTGCAGAAGGACCACGATGGTTCGATCCTCGATGATCTCGGCGGCTTTTTGGGCCAGGGCTCGGGCGCCGCCGACGCCGGGATGGGCATCCTCAAACATGTCTTCGGCGGTCGCGAGTCCTCGGTGGAGAAGTCGCTGGCCGGATTGAGCGGGATCGATGCCGGGAGTGCAAGACAGCTCCTGGCCATGCTCGCGCCGCTGGTGATGGGAATGCTCGGCAAGAACCAGCGCCAGCAGGGCCTCGATATCGGCGGTCTCACCGATCTCCTCGGTGGCGAGCGCAAGGCGGCTCAGAGAAAGGCGCCGGAGGCGGTCGACCTCATCGGCAGCCTCCTCGACTCCGATGGCGACGGTGAGGTCACCGACGATCTTGCCAAGCTCGGCGGCAGCCTCCTCGGAGGGCTCTTCGGAGGAAAGTAGGACCTACTCCACGGCCGCGCGCTCATCGAGCATCTCGAGGATGGTCTCCCCGCAGAGAGCGAAGGAGAAGTCCTTCTCCATGTGTGAGGTGGTGACGACGCCGCAGACCCGGCCGCGGTGATCGAAGAGCGGGCCGCCCGACGATCCCGAGTGGACCGTGGCGTCGGTCTGGATCATCGGCCAGCGCAGCGCCGAGATCACCCCTTTTGTGAAGCTGTGATCGAGACCGATGGGACTCCCGAGGGCGAAGACCTCCTCACCCACCGAGAGATCGCTGCACATCCGAAGTGGCACCGGCAGGCCCCATCCGCTGAGGCCGGGCGCCACGACGACCGCGAGATCGTGGGTCCGCGAGTAGAAATCGAGGACGGCGGGAAGCTGGATCCCGTTCTCGAGCTGGATCTCATAGCTCACGAGGTGGGGGTTGGGCATCTCGTGGTAGACCACGTGGCGATTGGTGAGAACGTAGAGCTGGCCGTTGCGATCGACACCGAGCACCGCGCCGGAGCCGTGGCCGATGAGCGCCTGATCGACCAGGACGTTGATCTTGACCACCGAGTGCCGGACGGCCTCATACAGGGTCTCGCCATCCATGGTCGCTGTGTCCGCCGGCGTCTGGCGGAGCAGGATCTCGGGGTGCATACCCAACTCGGTCGGCGGGTAGACATCGGGGTTGCCCGAAAACCGGGTGGTGATCGTCACGGCAAGGACGAGCAACACCGCCCCCTGCGCGGCATAACCGAGACCCTGCCGGATCGGTGTGGCTCGCCACAGAGCGGCCCGGTGGTCGAAAAACGAGATGCCACAGCGTCGCCGGAGTTGGGAGATGAACCGAAGCTCGCCCCGACGAAGGCGACGATCCGCGGTCAGCACCGACAAACAGCGTTCGTAGAGTCGCCGCTTGCCGTCGGGCTCGAGGGAGTCAACCTCGCCCAGCACCGAGCTGCGGCTGACATCGTGCAGCGCGATCCGTCGAAGCTCGTGGCGCTCGTCCTCGGTCGATGAAACCCGGTCCATGAGGTGACTCAGGTGGTCGCGCTCGGCGGCGGCCATGGAACCATCCGACCAGATCGCCGCAACGCAGATCTTGAAGAGCAGGATGTCCTCGCCCCGCAGCCTCGCCGGTTGGCGATCGTCGGCGGCTGGTGGGTCGGACATATTCACTGCGTGTGATCGTAGCGCAGACGGGGGAATCAAACATCATCCTCCGCACGGCGGGGTCCGATTCTCGTGTGACCGAGGACCATCCTGTTTGCGTCGAGGTGCACTAGACTGTGCCCTAGAATGTGGGCGAAGGGAGATCGTGTCATGAATCGTGTTTTCGCAAGAGGGTTGGTCGTGGGTGCTGTGGCGGTAATGATCCTGGCGGCGGGGCCGGCTTCGGCGAAGAACGGTTTCTATGTCGGCGGCAGCTTCGGCCAGACATCGCTCAAGATCGACGATCTCAGCCTCGATCTGGAGGAGTTCGACTACAAGGCCGACAGCACGTCGTACAAGATCATCCTCGGATATCGATTCATGGGTTTCCTCGCTGTCGAGGGGAGCTACATCGACTTCGGCAAGCTGTCCGACTCGATCGACACCATCGAGGGCACCGTCAGTTTCGAAAACGATCTCAAGGGTTTCGACGCCTTCGCCATCGGGATGCTGCCCCTGGGGATCGCCGATATCTTCGCCAAAGTCGGGTTCGTCAGTTGGGATTCCGATATTCGAGCGGCCTTCGGCGAACTCATCGAGCTCGACAGCAAGAGCGGCACCGACATGGTCTACGGCATCGGCGCCCAGGTTCGTTTCAAGGGCCTCGCGGTGCGCGCCGAGGTCGAGTACTTCGACATCGCCGATGCCGACAGCGTCTATCTCATCTCCCTCGGTGCGACCTTCACCTTCTGAACGTTGCTCCTGGCCGCGCCCGCGCGCGGGATATACTGAGCGGGGTTCAAGTTCCGATCTCCGATCGAGCTGAAACACCGCAACCCGGATCAGGGGAACGGTTCCAGGCCGGACGGAGTTGGCGGATCCCGGGATATTGAGTGAACGACGGAACCATCTCTCACTACGAGATTCTCGAACCGCTCGGCCGGGGCGGGATGGGCGTCGTCTATCTCGCCAAGGATCTCAAGCTCGGGCGGAGCGTCGCGCTCAAGTTCCTGCCCGCCGATCTCGGTGAGAACGAGGAGGCCAGGAAACGCTTCCTGCGCGAGGCCCAGGCGGCCTCCGCACTCGACAACCCCCGGATCTGCACGATTTACGAAATCGGCGAGGCCGATGACGGCCGGCCCTTCATCAGCATGGCGCACTGCGACGGCGAGACCCTCAAGGATCGCATCGCGGACGGCCCGCTGCCGGTCGATGAGGCCCGCGCCATCACGATCCAGATCGCCGAAGGACTGGCGGCGGCGCACGATGCCGGGATCGTCCATCGCGACATCAAACCGGCCAATATCATGCTCACATCGGGCGGGGTCCGGATCCTCGATTTCGGTCTTGCCAAGCTCACGGACAGCACCCATCTGACCCGGACCGGCGCGGCCATGGGCACCCCGGCCTATATGTCGCCGGAACAGGCCACCGGCGGCGAGGTCGACCGCCGCACCGATTTGTGGTCGCTGGCGGCGATACTCTACGAAATGGTGACCGGGACCCGTCCCTTCAACGGCGACAACGCCACCGCCATCATGTACGCCATCCTCACCAACGACCCTCAGCCGGTGGTCGAACTCCGCCCCGAGGTGCCCGACGATCTGATGCGGGTGATTCGACGTGGCCTGAGGCGCGACCAGACCGAGCGCTACGGCAGCGCCCGCGAGCTGCTCACCGATCTCGGCGTCGAGCTCTCACGCTTCGGTCAGACCGCGTCGGTGAGCTTCGACGCCGACCGAACCGCCATCGCCGACCAATCCAGCCTCACCATCCGGCCGGCGCGGCGGACCCTGCGGCGCCGGGGTCTGTGGATCGCCGGGGCCGTCGGTCTCGTGCTCGCGGCGGCGATCATCGGCGGGTGGGGTCTGCATCGGAACGACTCACGAGAGGGCCCCTCGGGAGTTGCGACCGCCGTCGAGGAGCAACCGCTCCACGTCGTCGGCGTGCTGCCTTTTGCCAACCGCACCGGGGAAACGGATCTCGACTGGGTCGGCGCCGGTCTTGCCCAGCTCGTGACCGACGGGCTAGCCGGGTCGCGGTTGCTGCAGGTGGTGGGGGCCGACCGCATGGCGGCGGTGGAAGCCGAGGGGTTGGCCGCAGCGACCGCCGATTTCGGTCTCACGGCCGTCGTCAGCGGCGAGATGTTGCCAGGGCTGGAGGGATTCACGATCTCGGCTCGGGTGGTCGAGCCCGCCACCGGCAGGAGTCTCACCGCCCGCCGATTCGATGGTCTCGATGGCGGGAACCTGCTGCGCTGCGCCGACGGTCTCGTCGCCGAGGCGCGCCGCGGCCTCGGTCTGCCCCCCACCGAACAGGTCGATGTCCACACGGCGGATTTCGTCGCCGACAACCCCGAGGCCTATGAGGCCTACCTTCGCGGCCTGCGCTCCTTCGTCGATTGGCGCTATGACGACTCCGAGGAGGCCTTCCGCGAAGCGCTGGCGCTCGCGCCGGGTTACACAATGGCGCGCTACCGCTTGGCGACGGTCTACGCCGTCACCGGGCGCACCGACGAAGCTCTCAGCGAGATCCGGCGCGCGGCGTCGGAGGCGGATCGGCTCACCGATCGCGAGGCGCGGTACATCGTTGCCAACGAGGCCTATTTCGAACGTCGATTCGACGACGCCCTCGTTGCCTACCGCGGGCTCGTCGACGCCTACCCCTACGACACCGACGCCCGCCATCTTCTCGCCGGTCTGCTCTACGAGATGGGTCGGTTCGAAGATGAGCTGGCCGAACTTCGGACGCTGGCGCGGCTCAACCCGGATCACAGCGTCGTTCACAGCATGATGGGTTATGCCTATCTCGGGCTCGGCGACACCACCAACGCCATCCTCGAGCTCCAGCGCTGCGTCGAGCTCGAACCCGGCAGCGCCAACGACCACCACTCGCTCGGCGAGGTCTACCAGGCCCAGGGCGAGCTCGAGCTCGCCGCCGGTGAGTTCGAAGCGGCGCTGGCCATCGACGAGGCCTTCGGGTTGGCTCTGATCAGCTTGCCCGTTGTCGAGGCGCTGCAGGGCCAGTGGTCGCGGGCCGAGAATCGCTTCCGCGCGGTGGTCGTGGATGACGCGGCACCGCCGCGCACCCGTCTCGACGCCGCCTTCGAGCTCGTCGCGATCCTGCGTTCGCGTGGTCGTTTCCGGGAGGCGGATCAGATTCTCGAAAGCGTGAAGTCACTCCTTGAAGCCGAGGGAGTCCGCGACGCCATGGCCCTGTCGATCCGGGGGACCAGTCTGCTCGAACTCGGCGAGACGAAGGCGGCCAGGCGCCTCATCGACCGCGCCATCGCACGATCGCCGGGGGTGCCGACCCGCTATCTCTTCGCCCGCGGTCTGCTCGAGTTGAAGCAGGGTCGTCTGGACGACGTCGAAACCACCGCCTCCGAAATCGAGAGCCACGCCCTGCCGGCGGGTGACCCTGACCGTACCGAGGACAAGGCGGCGGCCTTCCTCCGGGGATCGGCCTTGCTGGCCGAGGGCGATGCGGTCGCGGCGCTCGCCGAGCTTTCGCGGGCGGTGGCGCTGTCGGGCTACGACTACGCCGTCTACCGCCTCGCACTTTCCCGCGCCTACCTCGCGGCCGGCCGCCTCCCCGAGGCCATGGCTTCGGCGCGGCAGGCCGCGGCGCCGGGCGATCCCGCCGACCCGCGCCTCGATCTCGAGCTCGACCGGGTGCGAGCCGAGCTCGTCCTCGCCGAGGTCGAGCAGGCCATGGGCCGCGGACCCAAGGCGGCCTCCCACGCCGAGCAGTTCCTGTTGGCGTGGCAGGGCGCTGATTCAGGGCTGCCCGAGGTCGAGAGCGCAAACAAGATCGCGGGCGCGGTGGCGCCGCGTGGTTGGACCGATGAAGCTCGTACTTGTCACCAGCGGTTCGGCTGCGGCAAACGATGCACTGCCCCAGATGTTCGGTTCGAGGTGCTCAACGTAACGAAGTCCCTCCGCGCCGAACTGAGAGCGCGCGCCCACCTCGTCGCCCTCGCGCGAAACCTGGTGAGAAGTACGGGTTAACGCGGAACGCCGGTGATGCCGCCAGCGCTGGGCGCCAAGGACGCGGGCCGCCGGTCTCGACCGTTGCCGTCGAAATCGTAACCCGGATGGCCCCACTCCGCTTCATGAAGCTGTTTGAAGCGAACTGAAGGTCTGCTGCGCGCTCAAAGGCTCGTATCCGATGTCGATCGACATCGTTGATGTCGAGGACACCGTTGCCATCGATGTCGGTGACGACTGTCGGGGGCGGCGCCATCGACGACAAAGACCCGCACGGTGACGACCACTTCGGATTGACCACCGGATCGACGGCTGTAGAAGCGTCCGAAGCTCGTCCGACGCAGGAGAGCGGGCCGCCGTCCATGCGGTAGAGCGCATTTCCGCAGGGTTCCTCACCGCAGAAGCACGCCGTCGATGGTGATCGGGTTGTCGATGTCCCTGTCGACCAGGACCACTGGAGTGAAGAGGGTCGTTGCGGCACGTTGAGGTGGGCCTGGAGTCTGAGTCCTGCCCCAACCCACCGGGGCACTGGCGTTGGTCAGGCAGGGTGAAGCCGACCGAGTTGAAGAAACCCGCCAGGTTCCAACGCTTCCTCGGCCGGGTCGGTGGGTCGAACGCACTCTCCACCGCTGGCGGCGCGGGTGTCGTCGGATCGGGGTCGGTGGTAGATCGCCCAGCGGCGTGGTCAGCAGACCGGGACCATGGTCGGCGAGGACGACGACCAGGGATCCGTGGCGAGCGACCGAACTCGGATCCGGTCCAGAAGCCGAGGTTCGGTCCGACGTACGATGTGCTCCCGAGATGTGGTGGCCGACGTAGGCTGGAGTCTTCGAGTTGGCAGTCGACCATCCCGCTGACCCACACCTCCTGGGTGACCGTTCTCTGCGATCGGGTCGTCGCTGATGCGACCCACGAGCGCCACCGAGATGCCAGGGTCGAACTCGAGCCAGGTCTCGTCCTTGAGCCACTTGAGGAGACCGGGATGGTCGGCTTCGACGGCCTCGGTTTCGGTGAACCAATCCAGCCCGGACGGGACATCGCTCGGGCAGTCATAGTCGAGGTAGGGCCGCCAGTCAGGAGGTATGCAACCGGGATACTCGAGTGTCATACGAACCCTGTCCGGGACAGTAGTAGGTCAGATAGGCGAGTTCCTGTCGAGTAGAACTGCGAACGGGATGAACGACGGGCACGCAGTCGCGGGTCCTCGAAGACCAGGATATCCCGGGGCCGGCCCGGGCGGAGCAACCGGAGGTCCGATCGGTATACCCGATGCGCAGAATGTCGCGCTCGCGCACGGTCATGGTGAGGGTGATGGGCCAGGCGTAGCTCGGGCTTGCAGCGGCACGACCCACGGGTTGGCGACGAACGACGTTCGATCGACAGACCAGCGGCGGCGGTGGTCCCCCAGGCGATAGCGGGCGCCGCGACCGAAAGGACGATCATTGCGACCACTAATCGTGTTGTGTGTCGAGTTCTTTGACGTTGACCACGGTTCATCTTGCAGCCTCCCTCGTTGAGTGACGCCGCATTTCGACCGGAGTCGATCCAAAGCCTGCGGGCGGCGTCGAAAAAAGACATCTGCTCACCACTATTCTCTTTTGCTGTACCGGACAGTCTCGACTTCGGAACCATTCTTGTCAAGCATTTGAGCGGCCGCTCAAACGTCTCCTCCTCCCTCATACGTATAATGTCCGCCATGGCCGAAAGCGCACACCCGTCGGATCGATCCGCCGCCGGACCCTGGCGAGCGAGTCCCTGGATGCACCGCGAGGACGGACCGGCTGTTCGCATCCGTTGACGCACCGAGAACTGCTCCGAGGTCAGCCCGGCTACGACGAGCTTCGGCGACTTGCCGAGGATGGTCGCGAACTGATCACCCTGGGTGAGGCCGAACGGGAGTGGTTGAGCCATGGCTGGCTCGAGCCGGTCGCCGCCGACCGGTCGCACGACTTCCGGCTGCGCTTTGTCTCCCTCGAAACCTGCTCGAACTGCACCCAGGGCTGTTACTTCTGTCCGGTGGGCGCGGCGCCGCGGCCCACCGAGTTCATGCCCACCGAGCTCTTCGAGCGCATCGTCGGCGAGCTCACCGCGCACCGGGACACCATCGAGGCGGTGAGCCTGTCGAACTACAACGAGCCCACCGCCGATCGTCGTTTTGTCGATCAGGTGGCGCTGATCCGCGAGCACCGTCTGCCGCCTGCGGTGCTCTCCAACGCTTCCGGGTTCACCCCGGCCAAGGTGGATGCGGTGATCGAGCTCGGGGGGTTGTTCTACCTCGGGATCAACATCTCCACCACCGATCGCGAGCGCTACAAAGCCGATCGCGGCAAGGACCACCTGCCCAGGGTTCTCGAGCATCTCGAGTACATGAAGGACAAACCGGTCGCCGAGACCATGGCCCTGGTGGTGCTCGGCCACAACGACGACGCCCACCACCGGGAGACCGAGGAGCTCAGTCGCCGCTTTGCCGGCTCCAACTTCGTGGTCCGGCCCTTTGACATCATGGATCGGGCGGGCTGGCTCGAGATCGGGGTGGGACCGCCGCAACCCCACCGCCGGCTGCGCGGCTGCGACAATCTCGGTTCGCGGCCCTTCGAGCACATCCACATCACCGCCGCCGGCCGTGTCGTCTTTTGCTGTGAGGACTACGACGAGGTCCACACCGTCGGCGACCTCGCCACCCAGAGCGTGGATGAGGTTCTCGGCGGCGACGAGATCGCCGAGCTCAGACGCTGGACCTATGGTGTCGAGGACGCCCCGGAGAACTTCATCTGCCGAAACTGCCTCTTCGCTCTCGCCGACTGAGTCCCTCGTCTCCCTTGCGTCGAAACCTCATGAATAGTCCGGGCTAGTCGAGGTAACCAAGCGCCTTGAGCTGCTCTTCGGTGGCGGGGTCGAGTTCGGTGCGCGACGAGGCCGATTCGGCGAGATCTCGGGCGTGCCAGCCGCCAGGCATCGAGCTCGGCCGCCAGAGAGGCGGTGAGATCGGGTTCTTCGTCGGCGATGTTGCGGCGCTCCCGGGGATCGCGCTCGAGATCGAAGAGCATCCGCTGGCCATCGGCGCCCTCGATGAGCTTGAATCGCGGGGTGCGGACGCTGTAGATCGCGTCGCGATACTGGGCGAAGATCCTCTGATCGGCCCACGGCACGGTCTGTTTCTCGAGGACGTTTCGGCCTTCCATGATCGGTGGCGGGACTCTTCCGGTGGCGGCGAGCAGGGTCGGGGCGATGTCGACGGCGCTCACCAGGGTCGGGTCGACGACCCCGGCCGGAACCCCGCGGCCCCAGATGATGAAGGGAACCCGGACCAGCTCCTCGAAGAGGCTGCCGCGGTGGAGGAGACCGCCGTGGTCGCCGAACTCCTCGCCGTGATCGGCGGTGATGAGCACGACGGCGTCGTCGAGGAATCCGATGTCCTCGAGGCGGTCGAAGAGCTCGCGGAGGCTGTCGTCGAGAAAGCGGATCTCACCGTCGTACTGCGACACGAGGAAGTCGAAGTCGTCGCGCTCGAGGTGGTTTCCGGCGCTGGTCGTGAACGGCCGGAGCGCCTCGCTGGTGGGTTCGATGGAGCCCGAGTACTCGCCGAAGAGCGCGCGGTAGCCAGCCGGCGGAAGATACGGTGAGTGGACCTGGTAGGTATGGAAGAAGGCGAAGACCGGGTCGCCGGTTGCGAGCGCCTCAGCGAGGGTTTCGATGAAGAGATCGGCCCCCTGGTCGGCCGTCCTGCCCTCATCGGAGAAGTAGTCGAAACCGCGGGAGAAGCCGTAACTCGCCGACATCCAGCCGCCGCCGGTCACCGCCGCCGTGGTCCAACCCTCCCGGCCGAGGATCTCCTGAAGCAGCTCGACCTCGGCCGGGATCGACGGCGCTCCCCTCGAGCCCGACGCCGGATCGGCCCAGACGCGGTGGGTTTCCTGATAGAGCGAGGACAGCATGGTGGTGTGCGACGACGGGGTGCCGTGGGTGTTGACCGAGGCGTGGGAGAAGCGCACCCCCTGGGCGGCGAGTTCGTCGAGGAAGGGGGTCGTGTGGCGATCATAGCCATCGCAGCTCAGGTGGTCGCCGCGCAGCGCGTCGAGGGAGATGAGCAGGAGGTGGGGTGGTGAAGCCTCGTGGGAAATCGGGGCGGCACAACCGAGAATGCTCAGGATGGCCACGGCGGCGACGGTGATCGTCAAAATTGATCTCGACATGAGGTGATTCTGGCATGGCGGCGACCTCACCGGGGCCTCCCGAGTATGATCGCGGTGATGGCAAGACACGGCGATGGTGACTCGGGGCAATCGGACGGGGGACCGAACCGGTATTTACTCTGGGGTCTGGCCAACCCGCGGCTCGATTTCGCGCTGAGTCTATCGACCCTGGTCCTCCTCGCCGCATCGCGGTTCGCGCTCCTCGCCTCGGGACCCTGGGAGTGGGACGAGACCATTTTCGCCCGGGGCATGCTCCACTTCGAGCTTGCCGCACACTTCCCGCAGCCGCCGGGCTTTCCCGGTCTGCTGGCCCTCGGCCACCTGTTGCTGCCGCTGGCCGGGACCCCTTACCGCGCCCTCCAGTTGATCTCCGCCTTCGCGTCGGTCCTCGCGCTGTGGCCTCTCGCCATGCTCGGTCGCAAGGTGGCTTCACCGGCGGTGGCGACCTCGGCGGCGTTGCTGGTGCTGTTTCTCCCCGGGCCGTGGCTTTACTCGGTGCGGGGCTTTTCCTCGACGGCGGCGGTGGTGCTGGCGCTCTGGGCCGCGGCGCTGCTCGTCGGCGGACTCGACGGCCGACGCGCGACGGCGTTCACCCTCGTGTTGACGGCCGCGTTTCTCGTCCGTCCGATTCTGTTGCCGACGGTTGCGCTGGTGTGGCTCATCGGCGTCGAGTCGATCAGGCCGCGGCGAAGGATGCTGCCCGGCGTCGCCCTGGGTCTCGCTGCCATTGTTGTTGCGGTGCTGGTCATGGTCCGCCTCGAAGGCGGTTTCGCGGCCTTTGTCGAGCCCTTTGTCCGACATGGCGACTTCCATGTCGCCCGGCTCCATCGCAACACCCGGATCCTGGCCGAAATCGGACTCATCAAGGGAGTCGGCGGGTTGGCCTCGGCGGCCGTTTTGACCGGCCTGTCGATGATCGGTCTCGCCGTCTGGTGGCGGCGGGTCGGGGCCAAGGTCGCGCTTGCATGGATCGTGATCCTCGGTCTCACCGCAACGCAGCTCATCATGCTCCAGAACCGCTCGTACGCCCGGTATGCCGTCGGCGTCCAGATGGCGACCGCCCCACTCCTCGCCGCGGCCGGGACCCTCGTTGCAGCACCGGTGGCGGTGATCGGCTTGCTGGGGACGACCGCGTACGCAGCCTGGTCGTCGCTGCCGCTGCTCCGAGAGCAGCACGGCGAGACCTTCGGCGCCTGGGAGGCCACTCTCGACGCCTCTCGCCGGGCTGCCGACCGCGGCTGGGCGGTGGTGGTCGAGCCCGAGGTCCACGTCTTCTCGTCATACCAGTGGACGGTTCTCGAGGCCGCCGGAGAACCGACGCCGCCCATGGTGCTTTCGCCGCGGGCGCCCGAGGCCTGGACCGGCGTTGACCGGCCGTGGCTGGTGGCGACGGTTCACCCAAACCTCTACTGGCCGTCGCTGACACGATCTCAGACGGTCTATGAGGGGGTCTCTGAAGAACTCCGGCCGCTGACTCAGGATCGATTCCTCAGCGCCGCGCTCATCGACAACCCGCCGCTGCCCGTGGGCATGTGGTGGGCTCTCGAGCACCACGACGATGGCCGGCCCTTCATGTGGGCGGGATCCCGGGCCGAGCTCTGGCTGCCCCCGGTTCCCGAAGGCACCCTCATCGGTCTCGAGTTGAGACCCGCTCCCGGGGAGTCGTCGCTGACGGTGGACATCGGTCATCACGGTGGTGTCTTCGACATCAACGGTCGGGCGGGGGAAACGCGGATCTGGACCCGGACCGGCGATGCCGCGATCACGGATCCGCTCATCATCCGTCTCGACCGGGCGGAAGGGTATCCGCCGGGAGAAGAGGATGGCCGGCCGTTATCGGCCCAGTTGCTCGATGTGGTGGTGCGGCCGCCGGGCTCAGCCTGGGGTGGGTCGGCCGCGACCGAGAGCGAGCGCGGCGGCCTCCGGCTCGAGCTCGAAGGCGGCTATGGCGGTGAACGCTTTGGCGAGCTCGGACGTGGCGTCTGGCTCGGCCCGGCGGCCCGGTTCAGGATCGCGGTCGATGACGAGGGGAGGCTGACGCTCCGCCTCGCCGCCGCCCCGGCCGACCCCGGCCAACCCGCGGGTTGTTCGCGATGGTGTGGTGGTCGCCGGTCCCATCGCCATCGATCAGCGAGAGGCGACGGCCGAGATCCGGGTCGATGAGGTTGCGGTCGGTGCGGGGTTCATCGAATTCGATCTCACCAGTGACGCCTACCGACCGGCGTCGGACGGCGGCGCAGACCCCCGCGAGCTCGGGGTTGTGTTGCTCGGAGTCGAGTTCGAACCGGATGATCCGAGCGAGGGGTGGTGGAACGAGCCGCCGTTGCCGTAACAGCATCGAGACATCGCAGGGTTGCCTGCCCCACAACGAACGGCAGCGATTGTGGTGCGGGCGTCTCGCCCGCAGGATGAGCGCCTGGATTGGCACCGGCCTTCTGGGCCGCTGTGACGCTGTGGCGTCCCAGCGGCCAGCGTCGCACCATCGGCGTGGTCGCTGTGGGTTGATTTGAAGGGCTGCGACCACGCCGATGGCGCGCCGGCGGCCTGCCTCGTAGCCGGGAGAGCAGATCGCGTCGCGCTCTCCGCGGGAGCCCGGCATGGACCTTGTGCGGAGCGGGACGCGTCGCCGCGAGGTCCTTCTGGCACAAAGCCATGCCCGGCACCCCGGTGGGGCGGATTTTCTGCGTGTCCTGGTGGCTTCTGTCGCGGTCGCTGCCCCTGACGCTGAATCTTGCCGCTGTCCCGGACGCTGCCTTCGTCACCGGCCTTCTGGTCCGCTGTGACGCCTTGGCGTCCCAGCGACCCAGCGTCGCACCATCGGCGTGGTCGCTTGTGGGTTGATTTGAAGGGCTGCGACCACGCCGATGGCGCGCCGGCGGCCTGCCTCGTAGCCGGAGCAGAAGACCGCATCGCGCTCCCCGGGGGAGCCCGGTATGACATTGTGCGGGGGGCGCCGCGATGCCGGTGGGTCGTTCTGGCACAATGTCAAACCCGGCACCCCGTTGGGGTGGGGTTTTCCGCTTGGCCTGGTCGGTTTCTGTCGCTGTCCTCAATACGGCGAGACGGTGGCCTTGAGCAGCCCCCACGCGCCGCGGGCGTATTCACCGAGCTCTCCGAACGAGCGAATCCTGCCGATGAAGCCGAGGATGATCCGCGGCCGGAAGTAGAACCCGAAGTTGGCGCGGCGCTGGAGCCGCTTGAGCTCGTCGGAGTCGCGACCCTTGGGAACATAAAAGAGCTCATCCTCGCGGTAGCCGCCCATGGAGCTCAGCTGCATCCAATCTTCGATGTCCACCGACCCCTCGGCCTTGGCGATCTCCCACAGCCGGGTGCCGGGAAACGGGGTGGCCAGGGCGAAGCGCACCTGGTCGAGGGGCAGTTTGCGGGAAAATCGGATGGTCGCCTCGCTGTCCTCGACGGTCTCACCGGGCAGACCGAGAATAAAGGTCGAACGGACGATGAGCCCGGCTTCCTTGGCGAGGCGGACGGCGGTTTCGGCCTGCTCCACTTCGGTGCCCTTCTCGACGGTGTCGAGGAGTTTCCCGACCCCGCTCTCGATCCCGAAGGAGACCAGATAGCATCCGGCCCCGGCCATGGCGTGGAGGATTTCTTCGTCCACCGAGTCGACCCGGGTGGCGATCTGCCAGGGGAGGGTCTTGTGGTAGCCGCGAGCTTTGTATCTTTCGCAGAAGTCGAGGGTGCGGTCCTTGGTCAGCACAAAATTGTCGTCGCCCATGAGCAGGGTTCGCGGGCGTTGTTCGCGGACCACCTGGTCGATTTCGGACATGATGTTGTCGAGACTGCGGGCTCGGAAACTGCCACCCATCACCGTCTGGGCGGCGCAGAAGACGCAGTCCCAGGGACAGCCGTAGGCGCCGAAGACGATATCCATCGGCGGTCGAATGCTGAGATCCGGGCTCATCCGGTAGATCTCCATCGGCACCAAATGACGCGCCGGGAAGGGGAAGGAGTCGACATCGGGTTCGAGGGGCCGTGAAGGGTTGTTGACGAGTTCGTCGCCGAGGCGGTGGGAGGTGCCGGCGATGGTGCGGAGGTCGGTATCGGAACCGGACTCCACCGCGCGGCAGATCTCGACGATGGTCCGAAGTCCCTCGCCGCGGACGGCGATGTCGACATCCGGGCTGCCCACGAGATCGTCCGGCCGCACCGTCGGATGGACCCCGCCGACCACGACCGTGGATTCCGGAAGGGCCTCTTTGATCATCCTCGAAGCGGCGAGGGTGCTGCCCACCAGAGCCGTCGCACAGGTGATACCGACGATCGTGGGTTTTGCCTCGATCAGGGCCGTGGTCAGCGGTCGGTCTTCGATCTGGGCGTCATAGACCCCGACCTCGATTCCCTCGGCCTCGAGCTGCGCGGCGAGATAGAGCAGGCCCATGGGCGGCATGACCCAGCCCATCCGGCCGAAGTGGCGGCCCATATAGCGCTCGATTTCGTAGTCCGGGTTGACCAGCAGAACCTTCATCTGGCGTCCTCCCCTCACACGACCGATCACTCCTCGGGTAGGGTCTCTGATTGTTGTACGGGCCATGATACAGGGGTGTTGTCGTGATCGATGGGGTTGCCACCGAGCGGGGTTGTGGCATCCTCGGGGCTGGATCGGTTGAGTGCGCAGGAGGTGATGGTGTCGAAGGGTGAAGCGGAACTCGTTCAAGAGCTCGACAACTACATCGCTCGAAGCCTCGGCGAGGGCGTGATCGACGAGGATCGGCGGATGCGCCTCAAGAGAATTTCGGATTTCGTGGTGTCGAGACTGGCCGATGGCCAGCCTGCGCGCCTGGTCTTCATCTGCACCCACAACTCGCGGCGCAGCCAGCTCTGTCAGTGTTGGGCGGGGGCTGCGGCCCACCACTTTGCGATTTCGCCGGTCGAGACATTTTCAGGCGGGACCGAGACGACGGCGTTCAACGCGAGGGCGGTGGCCGCCCTCAGGCGCGCCGGTTTCGAGATCGATTTCTTCAGCGATGGCAAGAACCCCGTCTACGAGGTCCGATTCGGGCCCGGAACAGGGCCGATCCAGGCGTTCTCCAAGATCTACGACGAGCCGCCCAACCCAAACGACGGCTTTGCCGCCATCATGACGTGTTCATCCGCCGATGCCGCGTGCCCGATCGTGGTTGGCGCCGACGAGCGCATCGCCATCCCCTACGATGATCCCAAAATAGCCGACGGCACCGAACGCGAGAGCGAAATCTACGATGAAAGGTGCCGCCAGATCGCCCGCGAGATGCTCTTTGTCTTCCGGGAGGTCTCCCGCAGAATGTGAACGCCAGGAGTCTGTGCGCATCGATGCATCGGGACCGGCGGCGCACAATGAAACCGCGAAGACGCGAAGACGCAGAGAACATCGCAAAGGACATCGCGTTTTTGACTGATCGCACCATCGCAGGCGAGGCGCCTGCGCCACCAGGGGTCCCACGCGAGACTGTTGGCGGAACCCTGCGATCGGTCAATAGATGTCTTCGCGGTGACTTGGCGAGCTTCGCGTCTTGGCGGTTTCATTGTGCGTTACCGGAGACCGAGGCCGGTCGATCCGACGGCGAGCCGACCAAGCTCGGTTATCCTTGTCGGGTTCGTCCTCGGATGTGCGGCAGGCGGAGGTTTGATGGATCGTGACGAGTTAGTGAAGATCTTGAACGACGTGGCGTCCGGTTCGGCCGATGTCGACGCCGCTCTCCGGCGGCTGGCGTCGTGCGGGATCGATGATCTCGGTTTTGCCCGGCTCGACACCGACCGCGAGCGCCGCACCGGTCTCGCCGAGGTCATCTTTTCACCGGGCAAGACCGATGAGCAGCTCGAGGGACTCGTGGCGCGTTGCCTCGAGCTCCACGGCAAGGTGCTGGTCACCCGCCTCGAGCCCCATCGTGCTGCACCGCTGGTCGAGAGGTTCCCGGATCTGAAGTACCACGAGGCCGCGCGGGTACTCGAGGCGAGGCGCGAAGATGGTCCTCGCCACCTGCCGGTGGCGGTGGTTTCGGCCGGGACTTCGGATCTTCCCGTGGCCGAAGAAGCGGCGGTGGTCCTCGAACACCTCGGACACCCGGTGGACCGGGTTGTCGATGTCGGGGTCGCCGGGATCCACCGTCTCTTCTCCCAACTCGAACGACTTCGTTCCGCCCGCGCGGTCGTGGTCGCGGCCGGGATGGAGGGCGCGCTGCCGTCGGTGGTGGCCGGGCTCATCGATCGCCCCGTCGTGGCGGTGCCGACATCCATCGGCTATGGCGCGAGCTTCGGCGGCGTCGCCGCCTTGCTCGGAATGCTCAACTCCTGCGCCGCCGGGATCGGGGTTGTCAACATCGACAACGGATTCGGTGCGGCGACGCTCGTGCACCGGATCGCCCTGGCCGATGGAGATTCGTCATGAGTCGTCGTGTGCTCTATCTCGATTGCGCCGGCGGCGCCGCGGGCGACATGGTGCTCTGCGCGCTCACCGAGGCTGCTGATTGCGCGGCCTTGATCGAGGAGATCCCGGCGATGCTCGGTTTTTCCGATGTCACCATCGACTGGCCCGCCGGCCGTGCCGGTGGTTTTGCCGCCCGGCGACTGAAGGTGGGTTTCGATCCCCACGCCCACCCCCACCACCGAAATCTGGCCGATGTACAAGCCGTCATCGATGGCGCCGAGCTCGGGCCTGCGGTGGCGTTGACGGCCAAGATGGTCTTTCAGACCCTGGCCGAAGCCGAAGGCGAGGTCCACGGGATGTCCGCCGAGACGGTTCACTTCCACGAAGTGGGTGCGGTGGATGCCATTGTCGATGTGGTCGGCGCCTGCCTCGCCCTCGATCAACTGGCGGTGGACGAGATCATCTGCTCGAGCCTGCCCATGGGAAGCGGGACCGTCAATTGCGCCCATGGGACCATGCCGCTGCCCGCGCCGGCGGTGGCAGCCATGTTGCCGGGAGTGCCGGTCCACCCGGCCGGGGTGGAAGGGGAGACCGTGACCCCGACGGGTGCGGCGTTGGTGACGACCTTTTCGCACGGGTTCGGAGCCATGCCGGCCATGACCGTCGAGGCCGTGGGCATCGGTGGCGGCACCGTGGAGCGGCCGGGACTGCCCAATGTGCTGCGCGCCTTCGTCGGGGAAGCCACCGGGGCCGCCGAAATCGGCGAGACCGAACACGTCGTGGTCGAGTGCAACGTCGACGACCTCGACCCCCGGGTCCTGCCGGTGGTGATTGACCACCTGCTCGATTCGGGCGCCCTCGACGCCGCGGTGACCCCCATCGTCATGAAGAAGGGCCGTCCCGGTCATCTCATCACCGCGCTCGCGCCGACCGCAGCCCTCGACGCGGTCGTCTCGGTGTTGCTGCGCGAAACAACCTCGCTGGGGTGCCGCAGCACCCCGGTCACCAAGCACCACCTGGGCCGGCGGATGGGCACGGTGGAGACCCCCTGGGGCACGGTGGCGGTCAAATTTGCCGTCGCCGACGGCAGGATCCTCCGGCAGGTGCCCGAGTTTGAAGACTGCGCCGAGCTGGCGACCAAGACCGGGGTGCCGGTGCGCGATATTCTCGCCGCCGCCGGCGGCGTCGTGGAGGATCCTGATGGCGAGCTATGACGCCCTCATCGAGTGGTTTCGCGCCCGGGGTTCGGCGCTGGTGGCGTACTCCGGTGGAGTCGACAGCACCTTGCTCGCCAAGGCGGCGCGCGACGCCCTGGGCGAGCATGCCGTGGCGGTGACCGCGGTTTCGGCCTCCCTCGCCCCCACCGAACTCGACGAGGCCAAGGAGCTCGCCGAGAGAATCGGGATCACTCACCTGCTCGAGCGATCGAGCGAGACCTCGAAACCGCAGTATCTCGCCAACGACGGCGACCGTTGCTATCACTGCAAGACCGAGCTCTACTCGATCTGCGGACGGATTGCGGCGGAGCGCGAGCTCGAGGTCATCGTCAACGGGCTCAACACCGACGACCTCTCGGACCACCGGCCGGGGAACCGCGCCGCCGACGAGGCCGGCGTCCGCTCACCCTTTGTCGAGCTCGGGTTCGACAAGGCGGCGATCCGCGAGCACTCACAGAGGCTCGGTCTGCCGACGGCGTCCAAGCCCGAGCTCGCGTGCCTCGCCTCGCGTTTCCCAACCGGGACGCCCATCACCATCACCGGGCTCGAGCGGGTCGCGGCCGCCGAGGAGGTCGTAGCCGAGCTCGGTTTCAGCCAGTATCGGGTGCGCTTCCACGGCGATCTCGCGCGCATCGAGGTGCCCGCAGCGGAGATCGGCCGGCTCGCCGACAATGCCTTGCGGGAGCGGCTTCTCGATGGTGTGCGTGGTGCGGGCTTTCGCTTTGTGACCGTCGATCTCTCGGGCTACGCTCGCGGGTCGTCGAACCCTTTGGCGATGGGGAAGGCGTAGGCGGATCGGACCATCGTACGGTTGAACCGCAAAGGCCGCCAAGGTCATCCATCGCAAAGATATGCAAAGCCATCGCATTTGAAAGTGGGCAAAGCGTGGATTGAGCTTTGTCAGGCTTCGTGGTGGCGGTTTTTCGACCGGGACGTGTGTGAAGGGAAGGCTGGGCGTCCGACGACGAACGGCCGATCATTGTGGTACCGGCCTCCCGGCCGCTTCCGTTTCCCGACCGGCGGCACGATTGCATGCTCGCCCCCGCTCGAGTAGATTCGTCCGCTGGGGGGGAGCCGTTGTCCGATCAACTGACCGATCACAAGCAGCGCGAAGGAGAGTCCGGTTCGGCGGAAGAACACCTGTCCGTCGAATTCGCGCCGGATGGTCTGCGCTCAGCCGCGGCCAGGGTCGAAGACCTCATCGAGGCCGGCAACGATTCCGCCCTCGACGAGATGATGCGGGAGACCCACCCGGCGGATATCGCGGCGCTGCTCGGCGTTCTTCCCCACGATCTCTGGCCGCCCCTCATCCGGCGGCTCGCCATCGATCGCCTTTCCGATCTCATGGAGGAGCTCCCGGACCATCTCCGGGACGATCTCGCCGAGCACCTGCAAACCGACGAGCTCACCGACGCCCTCGAGGAGATGGCGTCCGACGACGCCGCCGATGTCATCGCCGATCTTCCGGAGAGCGTCGCCCGCAGCGTCATCCAGGCCCTGCCGAGGCAGGATCGACACGAACTCGAAGCCCTCCTCGCCTACCCCGAGGACACCGCCGGCGGCCTCATGCAGATGGAGCTCGTCTCGATCAGCGAGACCGCATCCGTGGGCCAGGTCATCGATGCGATCCGATCCGGTTGGGAAGACGTCGGTGAGGTCTTTTTTGTCTATGTCGTCGATGCCGATGACCGACTCGTCGGGGTGCTCAACCTCGGCGCCCTCCTGCTCGCGCCCAAAGATCGGCCGATCCACGACCTCATGAAGACGAGGATCCACTCCGTCACTCCGGACGAGGATCAGGAGAGCGTGGCGCAGATCTTCAAACGCTACGATCTGGTGGCGCTGCCGGTGGTCGATGACCAGGGGCGGCTGCTCGGCCGGATTCTCCATGACGATGTCGTCGACGTCCTCCAGGAGGAGGCGGACGAGGACATCATGCACATGGCCGGCGCCACCGCCGGTGAGCCCGAGCTGGTCTACACCGACCAGCTCTTCCGAATCGCCGGGGTCCGGCTGCCGTGGCTGCTCGCCACCCTCGCCGGACTGGCGGTGCCGGCGGTTCTGATCCGGGGCTTTCAGGTTTCTTTTCCGCACATGGACGCCCTGGTGCCGTTTGTCCTGGTCATCGGCGCCATGGGCGGCAACGTCGGCTCGCAGTCGGCGACCATCGTGGTGCGCGGCTTTGCCACCGGTCGTGTGGACTTCCAGAATCTCGGTCACTTCCTCTACAAGGAACTGGTGGTGAGTTCGCTCATGGCTCTCGCATGCGGCGCCCTGTCGGGGATCGTGAGCCAGCTCTGGCACGGCGATTTCAGGCTCTCGGCGACGGTGGCGATCTCGATGTTCGTCGCCATCATCGCGTCGGCCATCCTCGGGGTGCTGGTGCCGTATTTCTTCCGTTTGATCAAGATCGATCCCGCCATTGCCGCCGGTCCCGCGGTGACCACCATCGACGACATCGTCGCCATCGCGATCTACTATCTCGTCGCTCTGCTCCTCATCTCGGCCTGAGGGTTGGTCTCACCGCAAGAATCGGGTGGATGGGGTCTTTGACTTGCCGTACATTGGCGGCATGGAAACACACGAGCAACACCACGATTACCAACGGATCGAGCAGGCGCTCGCGTATCTCGAAGCCAATCGGGAGGTTCAGCCGAGTCTCGACGATGTGGCGGGCCATGTCGGGCTGAGCCCGTTTCACCTGCAACGAATTTTCAGCGATTGGGCCGGGATCAGTCCCAAGCGGTTTCTCCAGTTCCTCACCGTCGAACACGCCCGTCGGTGTCTCGCTGAAACCCGGTCGGTCCTCGAGGCGACATTTGAAGCGGGACTCTCCTCGCCCGGACGTCTGCACGATCTCATGGTGGCCGTCGACGCGGTGACCCCGGGCGAGTACAGAAGGTGCGGCCTTGGCCTCGTCATCAGCTGGGGAATCCAGCCCACGCCCTTCGGCGACGCGCTCATCGGGGCCACCGACCGAGGGGTGTGCTGGCTGTCCTTCCCCGATGAGAGCGAACGGCCAGGTGCGGTCGGAGAGCTCCACGGGAGTTTCTGCAACGCGGCGTTTCGCGAGGACCCCGTCGCGATGGCGGTGTGGCGAGACCGCATCTTCACAGTTCTCGAAGCGCCCGGCGCGCAACCGTTGCCGGTGCTCCTCGCCGGGACGAATTTCCAGCTCAAGGTCTGGGAAGCGCTGCTCAGGGTTCCGTCGGGTGGTCTGTGTTCCTATTCCGATCTCGCCGCCATGATGGGCCGGCCCACCGCGACTCGTGCGGTGGCCTCGGCGGTGGCGGCCAACCACATTGCTTATCTCATCCCCTGTCACCGGGTGATCCGGTCCATGGGCGCCTTCGGCCAGTACCGGTGGGGCGCCGCCCGCAAACAAGCCCTCATCGGCTGGGAACAGGCGAAGCGCCTCGAAGCCGCAGTCTGACCAAGAAACTGGTGGCGGCGGTGCGTGAAGTTTCTCGTGGCCTGCGGCTCATGGTTTCGTGGGCCGTGGGCGGTGTGTTTTTACCGCAAAGGCCGCAAAGATCGCCAAGAACATCGCAAAGGTCATCGCATTGTTGAGCCATCGCAGCATCTCATTAGGGATCAAACGCAAGATCCATCGCCATTCAGCTCAGTAGTGCGTTCGCTCCGCGGCGCGATTTTGTCACGCGACCGCCTTGGAAGCGACAACGCTCGATGGTCGTCTCGTCAGAACACCGCAATCCCGAGTGCGATGGCTCGCATCTCAACGTCGGGATACCTCTCTGTCCATCCACCGCCATTCAAGCGAGCGGCGCACGGTCAGTCATTGCGATGGCTTTGCGATGCCTCTTCGCGTGCTTGGCGGTCTTTGCGGTAAAAATGCGATGTTCTGGACTCTGATCAAATCGGTTCGAAGTGGCAGGTGAAGTGCCTCAGCATCTTGGGCTGTTTGGTGATCCGGTGGCCCGGAATCTGTCCACGCTCCCGCCAGACCTGCTCGATGACCTCGACGAGATAGTCGAAGTGGCTCTGAGTGTAGACCCTCCGTGGGAAGGCGAGCCGCACCAATTCCAGCGGTGACGGCTGTTCGACGCCATCGGTGTCGAAGTGACCGAACATGACGCTGCCGAGCTCCACCGCGCGAACACCACCGGCGAGATAGAGCGCGTTGACGACCCCGATTCCGGGATAGTGGAGGGGATTCATCTCGGGCAGCATCTGTCGGACATCGAGGAAGACCGCATGACCGCCGGCCGGCCGCACCATGGGCACGCCCATGGAGGTCAGACGCTCGACCATGTACTCGACCGTGGCGTGGCGGTAGACCTGATAGTCATAGTCGAGGGCTTCTTTCAGACCGACGGCGATGGCCTCGAGGTCACGACCGGCGAGACCGCCGTAGGTGGGAAAGCCCTCACGGAGTATCAAGAGAGCGCGGAAGCGTTCGGCCCATTCGTCGTCGCGGCAGACCAGGAAGCCACCGATATTGGCCAGGCCGTCCTTTTTGCAGCTCATGGTGGCGCCATCGGCGAGGGAGAACATCTCCTGGGCGATATCCATGAGGTCCGCGATCGTGGTAACCCGCTTCGCGCTCGCGAACGAAGTAGGCGTTCTCGGCAAACCGGCAGGCGTCGATGATGAAGGGGATGCCGTGCTCCGAGAGAACCGCCTTGACCTCGCGAATATTGGCCATGGAAACCGGTTGCCCACCACCGGTGTTGTTCGTCACGGTCATCATGGCGAAGGGGATCTTCTCGGTCCCGTGTTCGGCGATACATGAGCGCAGCGCCTCGACATCCATGTTGCCCTTGAACGGGGCCTCGACCTGGGTGTCGAATGCTTCGCGACAGGGCAGGTTGAGGGCGACGGCGCCGCAGTACTCGATATTGGCCCGGGTCGTGTCGAAATGGCTGTTGTTGGGAATGATGTCGCCCGGTTTGAGCACGCACGCCGCGAGAATCCCCTCGGCTGCACGACCCTGGTGGGTTGGAAAGATGTGCTCCATCCCGGTGATCTCGGAGACGCTCGCTTCGAAGCGCTTCCACGACCGGCTGCCGGCGTAGCTTTCGTCGCCGAGCATCATCGCCGCCCACTGCTCGGTGGACATGGCGCCGGTGCCCGAGTCGGTGAGGAGGTCGATACAGCAGTCCTCGGCGTCGAGGAGAAAGACGTTGTGGTGGGCCGCCTCCAGAGCCGCCTCGCGGTGGGCGGGTGTGGTGATCTTGAGCGGCTCGGTCATCTTGATCCGGAACGGTTCGATGATGGTGCGCATGACTGGTCTCCGGACCCGGTCGACAGTGTGGGTTTCGCCGGGATCGCCCCCGAGCCTACCCGCTTTCGTCGTGGTTGCAAGCCCACGGGATATACTGGGACGGCGACTCACCCAGGGAGGTTCCTTCAATGCGGCCATTCAACGGCGACAAGAAAGACGTTCCCATCATCGTTTGCGGGCTGTTCCTCGTCATCTCAGTTGCGGGCGTCGCGCCGTCGGGAGCGGCTGTCAAGGAGCTTTCCAACGCCGAACCGCCGCTCTTCGCCGATGGTTTCGAGTCGGGAGACACCACCGAATGGAGTGTCACCTCGCCGTAGTCGAGGAGGTTCGACCCTCGTGAACCCCACTCGAGAGTTGGTGTGATCCGGATTCCACCGCATCGTGTGCAATTGAGATATTCTCTCTCTTCGATCCGCACCGCGGGTCGATGAAGGAGACTCCATGCAGCTTGGCGCCCGAAAACCACGGAAGAAGGCTCGGTTCTTTCTTGTGATGCTTATGGCCGCCGTGATCGGCGGCGGACTCTGGCTTGCCCTGCGGAGGGGGCCGGTGCCGGTGGTCGAGCTCGAGACCGATCGAGCCGCCGTCGGTAAGGCCACGACGGTGATGGCTCACTTCACCGAGCCGATCCATGGACTGGGCAGGATCCGCCTCGAGCTCGTGCAGGGTGATCGTGTCGAAGTCCTCGATGAAGAGGCCCTCACCGGCGGGTCGCTGTTGCCCTGGTCGAGGGACCACGGGACCGCGGAGGTGGTCTTGACCGCCGTTGTCGGCACCAACGTCTTCGAGTGGCTCGATGACAGCGATGTCGTCCTGCGGGCAACGGCCGAGCGATCCATGGGCTATCTGCGCCGCGCCGAGTCCGTGGTTCGTGAACTCCAACTCCCGGTGCGGCTCCGGCCTCCGCGCCTCGAACTCCTTTCGTCGCAGCATTACGGTCAACAGGGTGGTTCGGGCGCGGTGGTCTACCGCGTCGGTGAAACGGCCATTCGGTCGGGGGTTCGCGCCGGGATTCACGAGTCTGACGGATCCGTCCGCGAGGGGCGAGACCCGAACGACCGCTTTGTCATCTATGCCCTGCCGTGGGATCTCGACGACGAGACCGAGATCCGGCTCTTTGCCGAGGACGATGCCGGCAACCGGGTTGAAACGGCTTTTCTCGATCTCTTCAAACCGCGCCCTCAACGGCTGGACACGATCCGGTTGGATGACGCTTTCCTCGAACGTGTCGTCCCCGCCATCGCGAGCCGGACAGCGGGTTTCGACGATTCCGGGACACTGCTCGAGCAGTACCTCATCATCAACGGCGAGCTCCGGCAGGCGGAGCTCGAAAAAGTGGCCGAGATCTCACGCGCCAGCGAGTCGGCCATCCTCTGGTCGGGTCCGTTTCTCCAGATGGCCAACTCCGCTCTCAAAGCGAATTTCGCTCAGACCCGGGACTATACCTACGATGGCCGCAAGGTGGATCGGCAGACCCACCTCGGGCTCGATCTCGCCTCCACCTCGAGGGCGCCGGTTCCGGCCCCCAACGCCGGACGGGTGGTGTTCGCCGGTTGGATGAGTCTTTATGGCAACACGGTGATCATCGATCACGGCTACGGCCTCTTGTCGCTGTGCAGCCATCTGTCATCCATCGAGGCGGCCGAGGGCGATGCGGTTGAAAAGGGTCAGATCATCGCCAGGAGCGGTTCCACGGGACTCGCCGGCGGCGACCACCTCCACCTCGAGATCTTTGTCCACGGCCAGTCGGTCGATCCACTCGAATGGCTCGACGCCAAGTGGATTGACGAGAAGATCATGTCGAAGCGAGTGAATGATGCTCGGCAGCGCGATGGGAGCGGATGCCAGGCACCTTTTCGTCGAACGAAAAGAGAGCCAGGCACCGATCCGCGTTCTGTTGAGGGCTGTGGGACTGGCCTCGAACGGGGTGCCATCTTTGTCATTGTTCGGGTGGCGAGCCGCAGAGATTCCGCAACACGCTGATCCCGAACAATGCTAAAGGTGGCTCCCACGGGGAGCGCGACGTGAGAATCGGGTTCGGTCAGTCTGAGGGGCTGCTCCGCCTCACCCCTCGACGAGCGCGTCACTTCCACGGCTGGAGCCGGCGCCAGCACCACGTGAGTCCGCGGCCGATGGCCGCGAAGCCGTCCTCCGACAGCGCTGCGGTGGTGGGCAGCAGCAGGGTGGTGAGGAAGGTCGAGACCACCAGCCCGCCCATGATGACGATGGCCATGGAGTAATAGTAGACCCCGCCCAGCGACGGTTCCTGAACCACGATGGGCACGAGCCCCACCAGGGTGGTGATGGCGGTCATGAGGATGGGGCGCAGCCGCTCGCGGCCCCCCAACAACATGGCCGCTGTGCGGTCCATGCCGTTTCGTCGGTAGAGATTGATGTGCTCGATCATGACGATGCCGTTGTTGACCACCACGCCGATGAGCAGCAGCAGACCGATGGCCGCCGGCTGATCGAAATCGGTTCCGTGCAGCCACAGGGCCCAGAAGGCGCCGGCGAGGGCGAAGGGCAGGGCCACCATGAGACCGATTGCCTGGCGCACCGACTCGAAGAGTCCGGCCATGACGGCGAAGACCAGACCGAGGGCGAGCAGGAGGTTGATCAGGAAGTCGCGCGACTGCTCGCGTTGGCGCTCGGCCCACTCCGACATGGTCCAGGTGTAGCCGAAGGGAAGATCCATGGAATCCATGGCCGTCCGCACCAGGGGCAGGTAGTCCTCCATGGTGCCCTCGCCGTAGCGGGCGCCGACCCAGACACTGGTGCGGCGGTTGTCGCGCTGGATCCGGTTGGGGCCGGGCTCCATCCGGAACTCGGCCATGGATGCGAGCGGGATCTTGTCGCCATCGGTGGTCCATACCGGCAGGGTGTGGAGCTGTGAGATGCTCTCGGTCTCCTGCTCGTCGAGGGTGAGCCGCATCTCGCGTTCACCCGACAGGCGTCCGGAAGCGGGGCAGACGCCGGCCGCGGAAGGTCAGAGAGACGACCTCGGCGGGCTGGTTGAGAGGGACGCCGTAGCGGGCTGCGAGCTCGCGATCGAGATCGATGAAGAGCTCCATCCCGCCGGTCTGGGTGCTGGTCCAGGGGTCATCGAGGCCGGGGATCTCGGCGAGCCGCAGCTTGGCCTCGGCGGCGAGCTCGGCGAGAACGCCGGTGTCCTCGCCAACCAGCTGGAAGGCGATGCGTTTGCCGCCGCCGCGGCGAAAACCGTGGCCCGCCTGGTCCTGGACCTCGAGCTTGATGCCGGGAAGCTCGGGCAGGAGCTCGCGGAGCCGGGTCCGGGTCACAGCCATGTCGGTGTCGTTGGCAAAGCCCTCTTTCATGTAGAGCCGGGTGAGCGAGAAGCGGTCGGACCAGAAGCTGTAGATGTGCTCGGCATTGAGTTCATCGCGATAGGGAACCAGCCGCTCCTCGACGATGGACACGGCGCGCTCCATCCGCTCGAGGCTCAAGGGCTCGGAGAACTCGTAGCGGAGCTGGACAAAGAGCTCGGTCTCGTTGGCATCGAAGTTCTTGTCGATGTGGCTGAAGGGGAACCAGGTCGAGGCGATGACCGCGAGCCCGATGATCGGGGTCAGCCAGCGGTGCCGGAGGAAGAAGGCAAGCAGGCGCTCGTAACGGTCTTCGAGCCAGAGCATGAGAGGCGCGCGGCCGCGCGACTTCGAGCGAATGAAGCTCGAGGTGGCGAGCGGGATCAGGGTCTGGGAGACAAAGAGCGAGGCGAGCAGGGTGAGACAGACCGTGATTGCGAGCTCGCGGAGATAGATGTTCATCTCCGACGGTTTGTTGAAGATCATGGGCAGGAAGACGATGACCGAGGTCAAAGTGGCGGCAATCACCGCCAAGGAGACCTCGCGCGACCCAACGAGCGCGGCGTCGCGCCGGCTCAGCCCCCGCTGCTGGTGGCGGTAGATGTTCTCCATGACAACGACCGCGTTGTCAACGAGCATGCCGATGCCGACGATGAGTCCGAGCAGGGTCAGGGTGTTCATGGTCTTGCCCATGGCCCAGATGGCGCCGCAGGCGACGATGACCGAGAACGGGATGCAGAGCACGGAGACCAGGGTCATCGAGACTCGGCGAAGGAAGGCGAAGAGCACGGCCGCCGCCAGCAGTCCGCCGAAGAAACCGGTGAAGGTCAGGTCTCTGAGGGTCTTGCGGATCTCCGCACCCTGGTCGAACCAGATCAGGAATTTGACGCCCTCGAGTTCGGGGTCGGTGTTCATGTCCTCGACCCGTTGCCGGACTTCGTCGCAGATCACGACTGCATTGCCGCCGGCCTCGGCGGTCACCGTGACGCCGATGGCGAAATCGCCGTCGAGGTGGCGGCCGTACTCGAGCGGCGGCTCCTCGTAGCGGACATCGGCGACATCGGAGAGTCGGAGCCCGTCGCCGCGGATCGGCAGCGCGCGGATCTGCTCGACGGTTTCGAAGGCGCCGACGGTGCGGACGCGTGAGGCGTCTCTCATGGGATCTGAGAACGCCCGTCGAGAGATCGAAATTGGAGCCCGAGATGACCGTCACCACCTCCCGGACATCGAGCCCGTGCGACTCGAGATCGTCGAGGCGGAGGTTGATCCGGACCTCTTTGGGATTGACGCCGTCGAGGCTCACCGAGGCGACACCGGCGATCCGCTCGAGGGGGCGGACGATCTTGCGTTCGAGCAGATCGTAACTCTCGGAGAGATTGCGTTTCGATGACAGCCGTCCTTCGAGGACGGGTGAGTCTTCTTCGTTGCTGTTCCAGCTGCCGCCGACGCGGATGTCGCCGATGGTGTCCGGGAGCTCCCGGCGCACCCGGTCGATGCGTTCGATGACCTCGGCCCGGGCGAGACTCATCTCGTGGCCCCAGGCGAAATTGAGTCTGACCCGGCCGCCGTCGGCGTCGCACATGGACCACATGTTGATGACGCCCTTGACCGAGCCCAGGACCTCCTCGAGAGGTCTGATGACCAGTCTCTCGGTCTGCTCAGGGGTCGCGTTGGGGAAGGGCACCTGAACGATGAGCTCCGGCTCGTCGACCTCCGGCATGAAACCCAGGGGAAGCCGGTTGAGCGCCACCAGGCCGAGGACGACGGCGCAGGCGAGGATGGTCAGGGTGGTGACGGGGCGGCGGATGGCGAGCTCGGGAAGCGTCATGAGCCGGTCTCCTCGTCATCGACGCCCACCGCCGATGGGACAACCAGATAGACCGCCGGGATCACCACCAGGGTCAGCACCGTGCTGAGCAGGAGCCCGAATGAGACGGTGATGGCCAGGGGTGCGCGGAGTTCGGCGCCCTCGCCGAGGGAAAGCGCCATGGGCAGCAGCCCGAGGACGGTGGTCAGCGTGGTCATGAGAATGGGCCGCAGCCGGAGATGACCGCCGCGCATGACCGCCTCGAGCTTGGCCATTCCGCTCCGCCGGAGCTGGTTGACGGTGTCGATGAGGACGATGGCGTTGTTGACGACGATGCCGACCAGCATGACGACGCCGATGAGTGCGATGACGCTGACATCGATGCCGGTGACGAGGATCCCGACAACCACACCGACGAGGGCGAGGGGGATGGTGAAGAGGACGACCAAGGGGTGGATCAGCGACTCGAAGGTGGCGGCCATGACCAGATAGACCAGGAAGACCGCCAGCGCCAGGGCGAAGCGGAGGCTCGCAAAGGAGGTCTGCATCTCGTCGACCTGGCCGCCGAGCTCGGCCAAGACCCCAGGGGGCGGCGGGTTGGCCGCGAGCAGCGCCTCGATATCGCGAACCGCCGCGCCGAGGCCGCGGCCCTCGAGATTGGCGCTCAAGACCGCGGCCCGCTGCTGTTGGACACGGTGGATCTCGGCGGGACCGCGATCCTCCCGGATCTCGGCGACGGTGAGCAGCCGCAGTTGACGGCCGTCGGGGCCCGGAATCATGAGGTTGCGGACATCGTCCGCCGTTCGCCGCTGTTGCTCGAGATTCCGCACCCGGATGTCGATTTGCCGGTCGGCCTCGCGAAAGCGGGTGGGGACCGATCCCAGGACCCGGTCGCGCAGGGTCTCGGCGACAACCCGCATGTCGAGCCCGAGTGAGGCCAACCGGTCGCGGTCGAAGATGATCTGGAGCTCGGGGTTGCCCTCCTCGAGGGAGGAACGGACATCCACCAGACCCGGCACCCTCGCGAGCTGGTCCGCCAGCACCGGCGCCCATGCGGAAAGCGCTCGAAGATCGTCGGAGAAGAGGATGACCTCGACGGGGGTCTTGAGGCTGAAATAGGTCGGTTTGCCGAAGGTGGTGTCGAGCTCGGGGATGGTCGCGAAACCCGCCCGCAGGCGGTTGGCCACCCGTTGTTCGGCGGTCTCGTCGTTGCGATCGGCGAGCACGACGTTGAGCTGGCCGTAGTGTTCCGCCGTGGTGCTCAGGCTCAGGCCGCCGGAGACGAGCCGGCTGCCCGCCGTGGCGTAGGCCACCGCGACCTCGGGATCGCCCTCGATGGGTGCGGTCATCTGCTGCAGCGCGCGGTCGGTGGCCTCCACCGGGGTGCCTTCGGGCAGGGTCGCCTCGAAGTAGAACTCACCCTGCGAGATCTCGGGAATGAGGGCGGTCTGGAGTTGCCCGATGGCGGCGACCGCGAGGGCGAAGGCCACCGCCGCGGCAGCGATGGTGAACCACCGGCGGCGGAGGGCGGTGCGCAGCACCACGTCGTAGAACCGGGTCACCGCGCCGAGACCGGGTTCGGAGGTCACGGCCCGAGTGGGTTCCGCGGTCGTGGTCTCCGGTCCACCCATGGCGCTCAGCATGGGGATGAGGGTGACGGCCACCACGAGCGAAGCCAAGAGGCTCAGGGTGACGGTGATGGCCATGTCGCCGAAGAGGGCGCCGGCGATCCCCTCGACAAAGATGATGGGGAGGAAGACCGCGACGGTGGTCAGGGTCGAGGCGACCACTGCGCCGCCGACCTCGGTGGTGCCCTCGATGGCCGCCGCCGTCCGGCCGAGACCTTCCTGGCGTTTGCGGTGGATGGACTCGAGGACGACGATGGCGTTGTCCACCAGCATCCCGATACCGAGGGTCAGGCCCCCAAGGCTCATGATGTTGAGCGAGACATCGAGCCGGTACATAGCCATGAAGGCGAAGAGCACCGAGAGCGGGATCGCGGTGGCGATGATCACCGTCGAAAGGGTGTCGCGGAGAAAGACAAAGAGCACCAGAATCGCCAGGGCGCCGCCGACCACCGCGGTGAAGCGGACTTCGACCAGCGCCTGCTCGATGAATCTGGACTGGTCGAAGAGCACCGTGAGTTCGTAGCCCTCGGGCACGAGCTTGGCCATCTCCGGCAGCGCATCGCGGACCGAACGCGCGGTGGTGACGATGTTGGCGTCGCCCTCCTTGTAGATGGCGATCTCCACCGCCTCGATCCCGCCGACGCGGATGATCTCTTCACGTTCGCGGGCGCCCCAGCTCACCTCGGCGATGTCGCGCACCCGGATCTGCGAGGGACCGGCGGCGGACAAGACCAGCCCGCCGATCTCCTCGACCGAGGTGTACTCGTTGACCGTCCGGATGAGGAACTGGGTGTCGGTGCCGCGCAGCGATCCGCCGGGGAGGTTGATGTTGGAGACCGCCACCAGCTGGCGTACCCGCTCGAGGGGAATGCCGAGCGCCGCGAGACGCTCCTGGTCGACCTCGACGTGGATTTCCTCTTCGAGCCCGCCCTTGATCCGCGCCGAGGCGACCCCCTTGATGCTCTCGAAGGCCTGCTTGAGGCGGCGATCGGCGAGCCGGCGGCTCTCGGTGAGATCGCCGGTTCCGCCGAGGGCGATGCGGAGAATCGGATCGAGGGACGGATCGAAGCGCAGGACGACGGGATCTTCGGCCTCGACCGGGAGGATGAGCCGGTCGAGCTTTTCCCGGACATCGAGGAGCAGCAGATCCATATCGGCGCCCCAGTCGAACTCGAGGGTGACCTCGGAGATGCCGGGGCGGGAAACCGAGTGGACCGTGCGCAGCCCGCGCAGCACCCCCACAGCCTCCTCGACGGGTCGCGTGACGAGGTTCTCGACCTCGGCGGGTGCGGTGTCGGGGAAGTCGGTCTGGACGGTGAGCGACGGATACGAGATATCGGGCAGCAGGTCCAGCGGCAGACGTTGATAGCCGACCACGCCGAAGGCGGCGAGGGCCAGAGCGCACATGAGCACCGTGACCCGGCGCCGGACGGCGAGGGCGACCAGGGATCGCATCAGCCGGCTCGCTCGGCCGGCGGTTCCTCGGTGGTTGCGGCGTCGAGTTCGAGGGCGTCGAGGATCGAAACCGGTTGGCCGTCCCGGAGTGTGCGTTGACCCTGGATGACCACCATCTCGCCGGGTTCGAGACCGGAGACGATCTCGGTGTGGATGTCATCCTCGAAGCCGACCTCGACCTTTCTCTGATAGGCCGTCTCACCGTCGACGACATAGACCGTGTGTTGGCCGCGTTCGGTCACCACCGCCACCCGGGGTACGAGCAGGCTGCCCGAGTGGCTGTCGGTGACGATGGAGACCTCGACAAAATCACCGGGGCGGGTTGTCGGCGGGTAGTCGGTGACCTCGACGGTGATCTTGATGGTGCCGCTCTCGGGATCGACAAGGGGATTGACCAGGTCGATGCGGCCTGTGAGTCGATCCCCGCTCGAGCTGACCACGAGCTGGACCGGCTGGTCGGGTCGGATGCTGCGGAATTCCTTGGCCGGGATGAAGACCCGGGCGAGCAGGCGATCCATGTCGGCGAGGGAGAAGAGCGCGGTGCCGTTGGCCACGGTCTGGCCCTGATCGACGAGACGACGGACCACGTGGCCGGCGAAGGGAGCCCGTACCTCGGTATAGGAGAGCTCGAGTTCGGCGAGCTCGAGACCGGCTTCCGCCGAAGCGGTGTCGGTTCGGATGGTGTCGAAGTCCTCCGCCGAGCTCAGCCCCTGGGAGAAGATCTTCTGGGCCCGGTTGAGGCGCGCCTGCTGTTTCTCGAGATCGACCCGGGCCATGGTCGTCCGGTGGCGGTATTCGTCATCCTGGATGTGGAGCAGGATCTGGCCCTTGGCCACCCGGTCGCCCTCTTCCGCGACGATGCTCTCGATCACCCCCGCGACCCGGGCGAGAACATCGGCCCGCTTGTCGGGATCGAGGGAGGCGGTGGCGCGGTAGTAGGTGGCGATGTCGCCGCGGGCGGCCGGTTCGACGGCGACCGACATGGTCGGCAGTTGGGGTCGTCCACCCGGAGGGCCGTCGCCCGGCCCTTGATCCCCACCCGGTCGTCCGGCGCCGGGATGATCCGGATCGTCACCACCACAGGCGGTCAGTAAGAGGAGCGCGACGGCCGCGATCGACGCGGTTTGGCGGCGCCATGAAGAATTGAAGAATAGGCTCATGCTGTGTTCGCTTTCAGATCCGGGTTGGCGGGGTTCGCGGGCGAACCTCAATCGGAACCGCCCCTTCGCTCCGTATTCAACGTCGACCGTGGGTTGCATCTTCCCGTCGACGGTCCCGACCAGCATAGACCGTGATTCGACGACGGTTCCAAGCGAAGTCCAAAGAATCCTTAAGCAACGTGTCGGTTCGTCCAGCCCTTTGGCTGAGCGGCGGAGATCCAAGTGACATCGCCGGGCACGAGAAGAGAGGATACTCGATGGGAGTGTTCCCCGGAAGGGGCGGGCCCGCGGGTGGATCCGTGATGCCCTCGATGATCGGCACCGCCCGGCCGATCCGATTTCGGGTCGCCGGCACGATCCCGACCGTTCAGTCGATCTGGTCGGCCGACAGCCCGTCGTCTCCGGCGTCGAGCGGGAGGGTCAGGTCCATGTCGAAGCCGTCGTCGTCGACGTCATCGAAGTCGGGAATCTCGTCGTCGATCGGCGCCGGTTTGGCCCGAAACACCGGCCGATGAGATCGTGTCTGCCGCGGCGAGAAGCTCTCCCTGACAATCTTGTAGGCCTTGCGGATCTCGGGGATCATGGCAAGTTCTTCGGCGGCGAGTTCGCGGAGTTTGACCTCGACGATGTCACGCCGGTATTCAAGGATCTTGCCTTTCATGAAGTTGAAAAGATACAGGGTCTTGGGGTCGCCGGTTAAGAGTTCGGCATCCCGAACCACCGGGCTCGCCTTACCACCAGCCTCGAGATACCCGAACCATACCTTCTTCCTTTTCGTGGCCATGGTGATCCTCCCCGAATTCACTCATTTCGCTTTTGCCACATACCGGGGTGAAGAATCAAGGGTTTTGGCCGAGAAAAGGGCGGCGATCCCAAGTTTTTTTGGCCGGCTGGGAGAGGCCATCGAAAATATGATGTTGATTGCGGTGCCGTCAGCTCATCCCACAAGACCGCGCATCGGCTCGTCTCCGTCATCGACATCGGCGCGATTAGGGGCCTTTGCAACCCTGTGTTCGGTCGAAATCCGGCAACGACCGGACTTCGGTTCACTCATGGCGAGGGATTACCACGCCCTGATGGTCCCGTCCCAGCTCTGGAACGTCCCGGTGCTGTCGGGTGTGAGTCCGTCGATGACTTTTCTCATCCCGGTGATGACCACAGTCCTTGATTCGTCTCCGTGGTCGGCTGCTTCGGCGGTCTCCGAGTTGATGGGAGTGAGCGTCATCGCGGCCACCACCGCGAGCATGGTCAGAAGGGTTCGCACAGATTGATTGGTCATCGTCTTCCTCGTTTCCGGCCGTCGCCGTGGGTTCGTTCCATCTGAGATCGATTCTCGGAGGCTATAACACGCAAACCATCGCCGGTCTTTCCGTTTCAACCCTGCGATGGTGCGCTGGCTGTCTGTGTCCATCCGGGTGATCTGTGGGCGTCTGCTGCGATGGCTTCGTGACCGCTTCCTCTTTGCGTCTTCGTGGTTGTGACGGGTTCGCGTTTATCGTGCGAGGATCCGATTGAGCACCGACTCGTCGATCTTCGACCCGGTGATGACGAGCGCCATGGTCGACCCCCGCAGCCCCTCGGACCGACGCAGCGCGACCGCCACCGGCAGCGCCGCGCCGCCCTCGGCGACCATGCCCTCGTTCTCATAGAGGAAGCGGATGGCGGCGGCGATCTCGTCCTCATCGACAAGCTCGTATCGGTCGACATACCGCCGGCAGAGATCGAAAGTGATGGAGCCCTCTTCGATCCCGCCCGCGGTGGCGTCGGACAGGGTCGGCAGATTGGGGACCTCGACGATGCGCCCGGCCTTGACCGACTCGAACATGACCGCCGAGGCCTTCGGCTCGCAGCCGATGGTGGCGATCTCCGGGTCGGTTTCTTTGAGAAAACCGGCGATCCCGGCGGCCAGGCCGCCGCCGCCGACGGGGATGAGAACGGCGTCGATCCCGTCGACCTGCTCGCAGAGTTCGGGACCGATGGTGCCCTGACCGGCAACGATGGCGGGATCGTTGTAGGGCGAAACCCAGACATCGCCGTTGGCCACGGCAAAGGCGTGGGCGTGATTCTCGGTCTCGACGCAGTCGTCACCGACGAGTTCGTAGGGGATGCCCGACGCCTCGATGGCCTCGAGTTTCTTTGCGGTGACGGTTTTCGGAAGAAAGAGCAGACCCTCGAGACCGAGTTGAGTGACGCCGTGGGCGAAGGCCGCACCATGGTTCCCGGTGGAAGCCGCAATCAGGCGTTTGCCCTTTTCTTCCGGCGCGAGCATGAGCAGCCGGTTCATCACGCCGCGGAGCTTGAAGGAACCGCTGAGTTGCCGGTTCTCGAGCTTGAGGAAGACCTCGGCGTCGGCGGCCCGACTCAGGGCCGGCGAGCGTCGGCACTCGGTGAGCCGGATGTGGGGAGCGATACGAGCTTGCGCCGCATGGACGCCGTCTCTCATCGGCGAGCCTCGATCTCGGTGAGGACCTCGTCGATATTTTCGAGCACCGCCGCGACGTCCTCGGCGGTGAGCACCATGGGCGGTTTGATCTTGATGACGTTGTGAAACGGGCCGTCGGTGGACAAGAGGAAACCGCGGTTTCGCATTGCGTCGATGACGGCGGACGCTTCGGTATCGGCGGGCTCGAGGGTCGAATCGTCGCGGACGAGCTCGACACCGATGAAGAGCCCGAGCCCGCGGACATCACCCACGAGCGGGTGGCGGGGCGCCATCTCCCGGAAGCCCGCGAGAAACTGCTCCCCGAGTTCGTGAGCGTGCTGTTGCAGTCCTTCGTTCTCGATGACCTCGAGGACCGCGAGGCCGATGGCGCAGGACACCGGGTTGCCGCCGAAGGTGTTGAAGTACTCCATCCCGGTGACAAAGGACTCGGCGATCTCGGGAGTGGTCACCACCGCGGCCATGGGGTGGCCGTTGCCGATGGGTTTGCCGAGGGTGACGATGTCGGGTACGGCATTGAGCGCCTCGAAGGCCCAGAAGCGGCTGCCGGCGCGGCCGAAGCCGACCTGGACCTCGTCGGCGATGCACACCCCGCCGGCGGCGCGAACCGCGGCGTACGCCTCGGGCATGAACCCGGGGGGCGGGATCACCTGACCGCCGCAGCCGATGAGCGACTCGGCCATGAAGGCGCCCGGCGGCCGACCCGCTCGCTCGAGGCCGGCGATGATCCTGGCGACCTCGTCGCCGTAGCGCCAGCCGGCGTCGGGGCCACGGTGGAGCCCGCGATAGTCGTCCGGGATGGGCGCTTTGTGGGCGTGCGCGGCGAGCCCCTCGCCGCCCGGTCCCTCGCACTTGTAGGTGCCGATTTCGATGAGCGATGGTGAGTGGCCGTGATAGGCGTGCTCGAGGACGATGATCTCCTTCGTCCCGGTGTGGGTGCGCGCGAGGCGCAGGGCGAGATCGTTGGCCTCGGTCCCGGTGCAGACGAAGAAGCACACGCTCAGCGGGTCGGGAAACGTGGCGGTGAGTCGGAGCGCGTACTCGGCCAGGCTGTCGTGGAGATAACGGGTGTTGGTGTTGAGCTCGGCCATCTGCCGCTGACCGGCGGCGACCACGTGAGGGTGGCAGTGGCCGACGTGGCAGACATTGTTGACGAGATCGAGGAATCGCCGGCCGCGATCGTCATAGAGGTACTGGCCGCGGCCGCGGACGATCTTGAGCGGCTCCGAGTAGGAGACGCTGAGGTTGCGGCCGACGTGGCGCCGGCGGATGGCGAGGATCTCGTCGATACTCCGCGACCGGGTCGCCGGGCCGCGGCACCCGGTCTCCACCGCTTCGTGGATCTGGTCTCGATCGCTCATGGTCATCCTTTCGAGCAGCCGCCACACCGGCGCCTCGGAGATCTGGAGATAGCGGTTGCCGGGGTCGCTGTGCCGGCCCCTGGCCGACATCAGCACGCTCGCGACCAGGCGGGCGATGACGAAATCAGGCAACAGCCCGCGTTCGACCTCGGTCAGGGGGCGTACCGAGTGGTATCCCCTGACGACGTGCGCGGCATCAGCCAGCGGATCTGGACGGTCGAGCATGAGGTAGGTGCAGGCGATGGCGAGCTCGGCCACCACCGCCGTGTGGAGCATGTCGCCAAAATCGATGATGCCGCCGAGTCTCGGCGTGCCGTCGTCATCGGGCCTCACCAGCAGGTTGCGGTCGTTGGCGTCGTTGTAGATCACCCCGAATTCGAGTTCGGCGAGTCGCGGTGTGATGACCCGGTTGAAGCGCGCGATCCGGTCTTCGACGAACTCCCTCCTCACTTGATCGGGGATGAGTTCGGCATAACACCCCAACGCCGGCATCGCCGTCAGATCCCATTTCAGTTGTCGCCGAGCGCCGGGGTGATCGAAATCCCTGAGCGCGAGGTCGAGGCGGGCGAGGGTCGCGCCGATCTCTTCGAGGAGTTGCGGCGGGCGTCGGTCGTGGGTGACGAGGGGAACGCCTTCGAGATAGGAGAGCAACCTGACCCAGCGGGAGTTTCCGACGTCGTCCACCGCTGCGAGGAGATCGAGTCCGTCGGTGGTCGAAACCGGCCGTTGGACCAGCGTTGCCACCGGACTGGCCTGCAGGTGTCTCAGCACCGCGATTTGACCCTCGAGGGACTCCCGGTCGGCGTCCACGGGCGAGACTTTGAGGACGAACCGCTCACCGTCCCGAGCCCGGATGAGGAAGTTGAAGTCGAACTCTCCGGCCAAGGGCTCGACCTCGCCGTCGAGGCCCCAGCCCTCGGCTGCGAGGATCCCGGCCCGGCGCGGGGAGACGGGGGAGATCGACCCGGTCACGGTTCGCCTCCGGTGTTCGTTGCTGCGGGCATCGTCATTCGGCGATTCTACTAAGATAATGAGCGTCGTGAACCCTCCGAGTCATCGGTTTCCGTGGTTGCTCTTCGCGCTCGTGTTGGTGGCGGTGTCCGCCGCCGCGGCCAGCCTCTGCCGCTGGGCCATGGGCTTGGTAGCGGTGCCGGTGACCGTCTACGCCCTGGCCGCCCTCGTCCGTATGCCGCGCGGTCGAGTCCTCGCCCACGCCGCGGTGGCTGGTTTTTCGAGTTGGCCCAAAGCCGGGCCATTGTACCGGCGGGACGGAAAAAGGGTAGAGTTGTGCCACATCGGGAGGTGTGATGGCGGAACTCGTGGCGTGGATTCGAGAACACCAGGTCCTCTTCGAGACCCTCGGGCTGACCTCGCTCGCCCTTTTCGTGACTTCGCTCGTGGTCTTTCCGCTCGTCGTCGTCAATCTCCCCGGTGACTACTTCGTCCGCGACAAGCGGGACCCCGCCCACCAGCAGCGACGGCACCCGGCGGTGTGGGTGGTGCTGACGGTCGCGAAGAACATCTTGGGATTCGTGCTCATCCTCGCGGGGGTGGCGATGCTGGTGCTCCCCGGCCAGGGCATCCTCACCATCCTGGTCGGCGTCGCGCTGGCCAACTTTCCCGGCAAGTTCACCCTGGAACGGCGATTGGTGCAACGACCCTCGGTCGGCAGGGCCCTCAACCGGATCCGTGAGCTCGCGGGGAAGGACCCGCTCGAGCTTCCCGCTCGCGCCGATTGAACTGCGGAGGCCGGGAGGACGTTGGTCTTCCCGGGTGCTCGGAGCGCTGTTGCTGCCGTTGCCGCTGCCGCTGTCGCGGCCCCGGCCCCGGACGCTGCCGCTGAACGTCTCGTCGGGAGAGCGGAGACGGGAGAGCGGAAACGGGAAACGGAAACGGAAAGGCCCCGGTAGCGCGGGCGGAGACGCGGGGCCCGGGTGTGTGAGTCAGGGGGGGTGCGGTACGTCAGTTTGCGCCCGGGGTCTTCACCGGATCCGCGGGTCGCTGGGCAGGCCCCTCGGCTCCGCCGCCATGGCCTTGAGCACCTCGGCGACGCCGCGTTCGAGCTGTGTGTCCTGTCCCGCGAGCACCGAGGCCGGGTCGTTGGTGATCTCGATGTCGGGCGGGACGCCGATGCCCTCGATGATGTACTCGCCATCCCGGTCGTTGGTTGCCGATCGTGGCACGAAGACCGACCCTCCGTCGATGAGCTGCATGTAATTGCTGCCGACGACTCCACCCCAGGTCCGTTTGCCGATCAGGGGTCCGAGACCCGCTTCACGGAAGTAGTGGGGAAAGATATCGCCGTCTGAGGCCGAGGTCTCCGAGATGAGGCACGCCATGTGCGCGTTGAAGGCCTGCTGCGGGTAGGTTCCCGGCACATCCGAGGTCCGGCCGAAGCGGGTGCCCAAGAGCTCGCGGCCGAGGCGCTCGATGATCATCGCCGAGACGTTGCCGCCGCCGTTGCCGCGGACATCGACGATGAGACCTTCCTTGCGGATCTGCGGGTAGAACCACTTGATGAACTCGGCGATGCCGTCGGGCCCCATGTCGGGGATGTGGAGATAGCCCACCTTGCCGCCGGTCATGTCGTCGACCCGGTCCATGTTGCCGAGCACCCAGTCGAGATAGAGGAGCGGGCTCTCCGAACCGACGGGGACGAAGCTGACCTCGCGGGCGCCCTCGAAGACGGGCTCCGAGTTGACGGTGAGCATGACCGAGTCTTCGAGGTGCTGGAGCAGCCGGTACGGGTTGTCGGCGCCTGAGAGCTCGCGGCCGTCGATGGCGAGAACATAGTCGCCGACCCTGACATCGACCCCGACCTCGGTGAGGGGCGAGCGGTACTTCGACTCCTCGTTCTGGCCGCGGAAGATGGCCGCGATGCGGTACCGCCCGGCGGCCTCGTCGAGCTCGAAGCGGGCGCCCGGCAGCGCCACCTTCGGGCGGTCGGGGATCTCGAAGTCGCCTCCCGAAATATAGGTGTGGCCGGCGTTGAGCTCGGAGACCATCTCGGAGAGGACGTAGTTGAGGTCGGACCGGTGCGCGACGTGGGGCAGGAGTGCGCCGTACTGCGCCTTGAGCGCCGGCCAGTCATAACCGTGCATGTTGGGGACGTAGAAGTAGTCGCGGAAGAGCCGCCAGGTCTCGTCGAAGACCTCCCGCCACTCGGCGACCGGGTCGAGATCCATTTCGAGACCGGAGGTCGGCACCGGCTCTCCGGTGGCGCCCTTCTTGACGTCGTAGAGCTTGAAGCCGCCGCCGGAGCGGACCAGGAGTTTCTTGCCGTCGGTGGACAGCGCCGCGCCGCCGACATCGCTGACCAGTTCCGAGCTCTCGCGATCCTCGAGGGAGTAGAGGTGGATGGCCCGCTGGCGGTCGAAACCACCGCCGTAGAAGAAGGGGTCGGCGCTGGCATAGAGGAGGTGGCCCTCGACCGCCGCCAGACCGCCGTAGTTGTCGGCTTCGACCGGGACCCGCATGGCGCGCTGGGCGAGGCCGTCGAAGTCGATGACGATGGGCTTGGCCTTGGCCTTTGCTTCCTTGTCGTCATCGGCGTCATCCTTGGCGCCCTTTTTCTTGTCGTCCTTCTTGCCCTTGTCCGAGTCGTCATCGGCGTCCGCGTCGGTGTCGTCCTCAGAGGTCGTGACCTCGTCGTCCTCGGGCGGGAAGAGCGGTTTGACGTCCTTCCTGAGTGCGACGGCGAAGATGCCGCCCCGCCGGTTGCCGGCGTAGTTCCACTCGAGGTTGGAGATCTGCGGTGCGTAGGACCGTTCTGAGATGTAGAAGAGATAGTCCCCGTTGGGGTCCCAGGCCGGGTTTCCGGCATTGAAGTGGTCGGAGGTCACCTGGTGGAGCGCGCCGCTCGCCACGCTCCAGATGTGGATCCGAGAGATCCCCGCCGCGTTGTTCAAGCTGAAGCCGAGGTGGCCGCTGTCGGGCGACCAGGCGAAATCGCCGATGGCGCCGAGGATGTCGTCCGCGACAAGGGTCTCGGCACCGTCCGCCACGGTCACCACCGACAACCGGCCGAGATAGTCGGTGAAGGCGATGCGGTCGCCGTCGGGCGACCATGCGAGACCGAAGAACCGCGCGGAGTGGCCGTCGGTGAGCTGCTTTGCGGGCTCGCCGCCGTTCTGGTCAACGAGCCAGATCTCGTCTTCGCCGTCGGCGTCGGAGATATACGCAATCCGGGCGCCATCCGGCGACCACGCCGCGACCCGGTCGTTGGCGCCCGAGGAGCGGGTCAAATTGCGGGTGCGTCCCTTCTCGACCGGCGCCGAGAAGACATCACCCCGGGCGACGAAGAGCGCCCGTCTCACCCTTGGGTGAGAGACCGAAGTCGCCGATATCGCCTGCGACCGAAATTCTGCGCGGGCGTTTCCAGAGCCCGTCATCGGGGACCTGGATGGTGATGGCGGTGTCGGCGCCGGTGGCGATATCGAAGATCCGAAGCTGACCGTCGAGCTCGTAGACGATGCGGCTCGTGTTGTCGGTGGCGGGCCAGCGGAGATCCCACGGATCGTGCGCGGTCAGCTGCTCGACCGCGCCGGTCGTCGGGTCGGCCTTGTAGAGGTTGAGCCGGTCGTCACGGTCGGAGACGAAGTAGATCGTGTCGCCGATCCACATGGGGTCGCGCTCGGTGCGCTCGGAGTGGGCGATGGGGGTGATCTCCGATGTCTTGAGGTCGAAGATGAAGAGATCCTGCGCCCAGCCGCCCTGGTAGCGCTTCCAGTGCCGGAAATCGCGGAACATGGGCGAGTACACCATCCGGGCGCCGTCGGGCGAGAAGTCGCCGGCGCCCGAGGTCGGCATGGGCAGGGCCGCGGGCAGGCCGCCGGTCACGGGGAACGGTGTAGAGCTTGCCGTCGGAGCCGCCGCCGGCGTCGCGCAGCGAGCGGAAGAGCACGGCGGCGCCGTCCGGCGTCCAACCGTAGACCTGGTGGTCGTAGCCCCAGCGCGGCGGCAGGGGACCCTCGGCGGGGTACCAGGTGAGCCGCGTCGGCTCACCGCCGGTCGCCGGAATGACATAGACCTGCTCGTCGCCGTCGTACTGACCGGTGAAGGCGATCCAGCGGCCGTCGGGGGAGAAGCGCGGAAAGACCTCCTGGCCGGGGTGGGCGGTGAGTCTGGTCGCCGCGCCGCCGGTGGTGGACGCGGACCACAGGTCGCCGCCATAGCAGAAGACCACGGTGTCGCCGTGGATATCGGGGAAGCGCAGCAGGCGCGTCCCGTCGTCCGCCGCCATCGCCGCGAGAGAAATAATTGATAGAACCGCAAACGTCACCCAGGCTTTTCGTGTCATGAACCCCTCTCCTTCATCGATGATGCAAACCCCGGTCCGGGTGATCTGTTCCCGGACGACGGTTGGAGCCCGGCGAGTGTACCGGGCTGAGAATGTCTACGCTATTTGATGGCGTCGGGTTGCCATTGGTTTGGAGCGGGTTATGCTCCGGTGATCTCGGATGGAGGAGCCTGATGATCAACCCATGTCTTCGAAATCGTTGGATCTGGTTGACCGCTGCCGCGCTGTCGGCCGCGGCGACGCTCGTGAGTGCGGGCGACAAACCGTTGACGTTTCTCGATCTGATGCGGTTTGGCCAGATCGACGACGCGGTGATCTCGGCGGATGGATCGTGGGTCGGCTATACCATCGAGCCCGATCGCGGCGATGGCGAGGCGGTCCTCAGATCGACGGTCTCGGAGACCGAGGTTCGGATCGAGCGCGGTTCCGCGGTCGAGATCTCGCGTGACGGCCGGTGGGCGGTGGCGGCGATCACACCGACCCTTCAAGAGCGTGAAAAGGCCGAACGCGACAAGGGGAAGAAGACAGGGCAAGGAGAACAAGGACGACGACGGGCCGAAGAAGGGGCTTGCCATCGTCAACCTCGCCGATGGCGAGGAGACCCGGATCGATGAGGTCGAGTCGTTCGCGCTCTCCGACGATGGTCGCTGGCTCGCCTACGGATGTATGAGGCCGAGGGCGACGAGGCGGACGATGGGACGAGCCGAAGCCGAGGGGAAGAGGGGAATGCGGCAAGAGCAGGGCGATGCGGATGACGATGAGGAGGACGAGAAGCTCGGCACCGTCGGAACGCTGAGGGAGCTGGCGACGGATGATGAAATCGTCATCGAGTACGTCAGGAGTTCGTCTTCGCCGAGAACGCCTCGATTCTCGCGGTGAGCATCTGCGGCGCCGGATGGCGAGGGCAACGGGTTCGCCTCTATGATCCGGCGAGGAAAGACCCCCGGCCCGATCGATCTTCACACCGCCACCGGCGCGGCCGTCTACACCGAGCTGACCTGGGCCAAGGAGCGACGATCGTCTCGCCTTTGTCGCCGCGATCGATGACGAGGATGGCGAGCCGGGCGATGCCGAGGTCTTTGTCTGGACGGGCGAGGGTGAGGCGCGCCGGGTCGGCGTCGCGGCCGATGCGCCCGAGGGCTTCACCGTGCCGTCGACCAATGAGCTTGCGTGGAGCCGGGATGGACAGCGGCTCTTCTTCGGGTTCAAGCCGGTTTCGGACGCGGACGCGGAGGAAGGACAAGGGAGACGGAGAGGGGAGAGAGGAGGAGGAACCGCCCTTCGATCCCTACGACGTCGAGGCGATCCTCGAGGATCGGGGCGTCGATGTCTGGCACTGGAAGGATCCCCGGATCATCACCAACCAGAAGGAGCGCTGGGAGGAGTTCGAGAAGGACCGGGTCTATCACGCGGTGGTGCATCTCGACGACGGCCGGGTGGTGGCGCTCGCCGATCTCGCGATGCCCGAGGTCGAGACCACCGACAATCCGCGGATCGCGCTCGGCCGATCGGATGTTCCATATCTCAGAGAGCTCACCTGGGAGGGGCGGTTCGCGGATCTCTACGCCGTCGATCTCGAAACCGGCGAACGCGTTTGGCGGCCCGACGTCTCGCCGGCGGATGGGACGCGCCGACCGGTTCACTCTCCCCCGACGGCGCCTTCATCCTCTTCTACGACGCCGGCGACTGGCGTCTCTTCGACACCGCGAGGGGCACGACCCGCAACCTCACCGCGGGTCTCGCGGTGCCCTTCGCCGACGAGGATTGGGACTACCCCGCCGACCCGCCGGGCTACGGCCACTCGGAGTGGCTGGCCGACGGCAGCGCGGTGATGATCTACGACAAGTACGACATCTGGCGGGTCCCGGCCGCCGCCGGCGCGCCGATCTGTCTCACCGCCGGTCGCGGCCGAAGCGAGGGAATCGTGTTCCGGATCGTCGATCTCGACGACGAGGAAGACACCATCGATCCCGCCGCCGCGCTGTTGGTTTCCGGCTACGACGATCTGAAGAAACACGATGCGTTCTTTGTCCTGGGTTCCGACGGCGGTGAGCCGAAAAAGCTCTACGGAGACGGTGGCCATCGTCTCCATGTCGTCGCCAAGGCCGAGGACACCGAGGACGTCGTCTTCACCCGCGAGCGCTATGACGAGTTCCCCGATCTCTGGATCACCAACCTCGAGTTCGAGGAACCGACCAAGCTCAGCGACGTCAACCCGCAGATCGCCGATTTCGCGTGGGGTTCCGCCGAGTTGGTGGAGTGGGCGACCGACGACGGCACCCGGTTGCAGGGTGTGCTCATCAAGCCCGACGGCTGGGCGCCGGGGAAGCGGGTCCCGGTGCTCGTCTACTACTACCGTTTCTTCTCTCAGCGGCTCCACGAATTCAACGAGCCGGTGATCAACCACCGGCCGAGCTTCCCGGTCTACGCTTCACACGGGTACGCGGTGTTTCTCCCCGACATCAGGTTCGAGATCGGGCGGCCGGGGCCGTCGGCCCTCGAGTGTCTGACATCCGGGATCGAACACCTGGTGGAGATCGGTGTTGCCGACCCCGATGCCGTCGGGCTCCACGGTCACAGCTGGAGCGGGTACCAGACCGCCTTTGTCGTGACTCAGACCGATATCTTCGCCGCGGCGGTGGCCGGAGCGCCGGTGTCGAATATGACTTCGGCCTACTCGGGGATCCGCTGGGGCACCGGGCTCGCCCGGCAATTCCAGTATGAGAAGTCGCAGAGCCGGATCGGCGGCAGCCTGTGGGAGACGCCCGAGCTCTACATCGAGAACTCGCCGGTCTTCTTTGCCGACAAGATCTCGACCCCGTTGCTCATCCAATTCGGCGACGAGGACGAGGCGGTGCCCTGGTATCAGGGGATCGAGCTCTACCTCGCCTGCCGGCGGCTCGACAAGAACTGCATCATGCTGCAGTACCGCGGCGAGCCCCACCACCTCAAGGACTACGCCAACAAGCTCGACTACTCGATCAAGATGAAGGAGTTCTTCGACCACTATCTCAAGGGCGAACCCGCGCCGGAGTGGATGACCGACGGCGTGCCCTACAGGGGAAAGTGAACCGCAAGGACGCAAGGAACGCGAGGACATCGCAACATCGCAACGTCGCAAACACGAAGACGCAAAGACACGAAGCGGTCGCCAAGCCATCGCATTTGAGGGTGAGTTTTCGGTTCTCGGGCGATCTCCGACTGCGTGCTTGATCACAGGAGCTCGGGCGGTTTGTTTGAACCGCCAAGAGCGCGAAGGCCATCCATCGCAAAGGACGCCAAGCCCATCACTGTCTTGATCCATCGCACCATCGCATCGCGGGTCGAGTGCGAGGAGTGCCGAGTTCACCGTAGGCGGGTTCGTCAGGAGCTGTCTCAATGGCATGAGAGCTTGATC
>CAVQJV010000042.1:0-96781 GCA_963712805.1 uncultured Acidobacteriota bacterium
GCGCCACGTCGGCGTTCTTGCGGCGTCAGCGCTTGGCGATGCGGTTCACGATATCGCGGAAGCTCTCGATGATCGACGAATCGAAGGGGAGCATTCAGACCTCTCGAGGCTCCTCCAGCCGCCTACCCTCGGTGAAGTCGGTTACGCCGGCGGTCATGGACACCAGTTGCAGGACTGGCGGCGACCGAGGATTGGGTGCGGATCCGCACCGATCACGCGCACACGGCGGGCGAGCCGTTCCGGGCTCCGTCGATGGTCATCCCGAGCCGCCGGGGGACGATTCTCGAGCGGCGGCGGAACGCCGCGAGCACTTCTCATCACCTCGCACCGGCGCTCCATGTGGCCCGCCGGCGATGCCGAGATGAACGGCTGCAGCGTCACGCCGCGGCGACCGACAGCGCCGACGTCGGTCCATCTTCACCGACAACAACGAGGGCAACTCCGCCATGCGCAACAAAGCATCATCGCCAGGGACACGATGGCGCTGCAGACCGGGAACAACAAGGCCGCCGAGCAGACGATGCCATCGAAATCGACACCCACCGAGCTGACGAGCAAACTGATCAAGGACAACGGTATCGGCGAGGATCAGTTTCACAACGTACCGTCGTCGTCGCGGCCCTCCACCAAGAGGTGGAGGTGCGGGCCTTGGCCGGGCGGCGCGACGATCCTCGCCTAACGGCCGGCGCCTTCGACGCCTATGTGAACTAGCCGCCGATGTCGGCCTGAGCCGCGGAGCCCTTCCCACTACCGACAGCGCCGATCGAGAAAGGCATCGCGATCAAACTCGCGGTGATGACCTCCCGCGACGTCGTCCACCCATCGAGGAGGAACTCCTCGGCTTCCTCTATGGCGTGGTCTTCATCGACGGAATCGTCCGAGAAAGGGGTCCAGAGCCCGCAACTGCTGCGTCTTCGCCGACGGCGAGATCGATCCGCTCGCCCACCGGCACCAGCGTCAGCGCCCGGCTCGCGATCGACCGCGCCCGTGGCGAAGATCGGCGTCGGGGAGGAGATCGTCATCTCGAGTCGCATCGGCAAGCCTGGTTTTCCGGGCCGGGGTCGTCGAGGGACACCGATTTCGGGGCCGATCGGGGTACGGGTCATTCCGGAGGTGTCGGGGTTCGTGACGCATCTCACCGGTCCTGCCACGACTTCGTCCTCGATCCCGCCGACGCCCTCCGCCGACGGCGTCCTCGATCCGAACCTGCAAGATGAGCGATTCTGCTGGGCGAGACGTTCGAAGATCTTGACGTTCTGGCGGTTGCGAAAAACGGAGGCATACCCGTTGGTATGTCGAGCACTTTCGCAACCGTCCAGGGCGCAAGAGCTTGGCGCAGATCGCCAGTGAAGAACCGCTCGACCGTAGGTCTGAGGCAGCAGCGCGATGAAACTCAGAGTTCTGGCTCGGGGCCGAAGGCCCTCCTGTCGATCCACGCCCATGCAGCGGACACCATCGAGGCCATGAAGCGAGCCTTTGCCGCCTACTCATCGGGCGTCGCCACCGTGCCGCAGAAGAATCGCCCTGGCGATCCCCCCGATGACGGTGTTCTCCTGATCAAGCCGGCCCTGCTGCCGAACGAGGCCGTCGGCGCCAAGCTGATATCGACCTTCCCGGGAAACACCGCCAAGGGCCGGCCGGTGATCTCGGGTCTGGTCATCCTGTTTAACGAGAAGACAGGCGAGCCGATGGGTCTGCGCGACGGCGGTTTTCTCACCGCCTGGCGGACCGGGGCGGCCAGCGGCGCGGCCACGGACTGCTCGCCCGTGCCGACGCAACCGTGGGGGCCGTCATCGGCTGCGGAGTCCAGGGCCGGACCCAGGCTCTCGCCATCGACGCCGTCCGACCGCTCGAGGAGATCCGGCTCTTCGATCCAGCTCGGCGCGGCTCGACGCCTTTGTCGAAGAGATGACGCCGCAGTCTCGGCAGGCTGTCCGGTCGTGAGTGTTCATCAGGCCGTCGCGGGAGCCGATGTCATCTGCACCGCGACCACCGCCACCGAGCCGGTGATCCTGGGTCGGGACCTGTCGGACGGCGCTGACCTCAACGGCGTCGGCAGCTTCACCCCCGCCATGCGCGAGGTCGACGGCGCCGCCATCGCCCGCGCCCAGATCGTCGTCGATTCGCGCGAGGCGGCGACGAAAGAGGCCGGAGAGCCTATCCGCGCCGTGGCCGACGGGCTCACGAGAGCCGAAGACTGGGCCGAGCTCGGCGAGATCGTCAGCGGCGCGCGGCCGGGTCGGGAGTCGGACTCCCAGCTGACCTTCTTCAAGTCGGTCGGTCTCGCGGTCCAGGACATGGCGGCGGCGGCTCTCGCGTTTGACCGGGCCGCGGAGCTCAGCCTCGGGACCGAGATAGATCTGAGTTGAAGGCCGGGCGACAGCAGAGCAAAAAAAGCGCCCCCGCCGGAGCGGGGGCGTAGAGTTCGGTTGATGGAGATCGGGCTCAGGGCGAGGAGCTCGACCATGCGCCGGTAGGATGATGAGGTGGTCCATCTCGAAGAACTCGAGGATCTTCTCCATGAGATCACCCTTCGTGCTCGGCGCGACTCCGTCAACCAGACCGCCGAACTCGAAACTGGTTCCGATGGTGCGGTAAGAGCCGCCGTCATACGCGACGCCGTTCATGTAGACCGGGGTGACGTTGACGAAGACCGTCATTGCGGTGCCGATCGGCGCGATGCGATCCATCCAGCTGTTGCCACCCGTGTACTGGAAGAGCATGCCGTCGGTAAACGTACCGACCGCCCCCCTCAATGGGCCCGGCGTCGCTGCCGCCGTCCTCGAGCCCTTCGATGTTGAAGTACGAGTGGACGGCTGTTTCGCTGTCGAAGGCCCACGTGTCACCGCCCTCCATGTACACTCGACCGCCGTAGTCCAAGAATTCAGCCAACGCCTGCCCCTCAGCCGAGGTCAGAGTATGGTTGGTCGAATAGACGCCCAGGCAGGCGAAGATGGAGCGGTACAGGCTGGGATTGACCGGCAGCGTGGTTCCCATGTCATAGTCGATCCCCATCGATGACGAGTTCCTGCGCGATGGCGGCGCCGCTCAGCGGCGTCCCGTCCGGCTCGAAGATGTAAACCGGGATCTGCTCGGCGATGAAGAACGTGTGGTACCCCGAGTCGGGGTCGACGGTCGAGTTGGGTGTCACGGCGACATCCACGGCGGTGATCCGGTACTCGATCATGTCGCCGACCGATACGGCACCGAAGAGATCGGCCGAGTACACGCTGTCTGGCTGAAGCGCCATCGGCGTCGATTCCGGGGGCCCGCCATTGATCTGAACTCGAGGGTGACGGTGTCGAGGCCCTGGTTGTCGGTCACCGTGGCGCTCACCGTGGACGGCCACTGTGACCAGCGACCTGGTCGCCCATCGGCTGGTGGTCGATCACGGGCGGCGTCGAGTCCACCCCGACGTAGAAGCTGTGCAGCCCGGTCGGGGCATCGGCGGGTTCAGTGATCGTCCTGCCATCGATGTTGGCGGCGGAAAGGTAGTAGTACACCGTTGTGCCGTAAGGTTGGGCGGGGATCTCAGCGGTGCACTGGTTCGAGTATGCCTCTCCGACGACGGGTGTCATCAACACGTCGGTGAAGCTCGCGCCACCGTTGGTATTCCAGTGCAGCACGAGATCGGCCGGAACCAGGGGGTTGACCGAGTTGATCACGCTGTTCACCGGGTAGGGGTTCACATCGTCTTCCGAATCCGGCATCGGGTCGTGGTCGATGTTGAGCAGCAGGTGTTCGATCATGTCGGTGTACTGGGCCAAGTTGGAAGGATCGAAGCCTGAATCGGTGTATCGCAGAATGCCGTTACCGTCGATGATGGCGTTGTACGGTACGAAGCCGTCGCCGTAGAACGGGTAGACGATCCTGGTCGGATCGGCCAGCACGGGATGGGTCAGGCCGTGTGTGTTGATCCACGTTTGGCACCCTGCTTGATCCACTCCGTTGCCGATGGCGAGCACCACGAACCCCTCGGTCTCGTAAGAAACCCAGAATGTCTGCAGATGCGGAGCCTCCGCATCGCAGCCGCTTCAACCAAACCTCCAGAACGTGATCCAGACCACCTTCCCCTGGTAGTCGAACAACGAGACCGGTGTGCCGTTGGAGTCCATCAGCGTGAAGTCGCCAACGGTGTCCCCAACCTGGTAGGCGGCCTCGGCGGGCGCTGCCGCCAGTCCGAGCACCAGCAGCCCACAGAGTGCGATAAAGAACGATCTCATGACCTCCTCCTTGTCATATGTCGTCGCACGTTTTCAAAAGCCTCGAAAGACTCGAATCCACACTCTCCCATTCTTTCCCCCCGTCGACTCCGGCGTCGGCGCCTTTGCGACAGGCATCAAGGTTCCACCCGTCGTCCGACCCTTCTCGGCGCCGGCAGGCCGGCGGCCGAGATCGCCACCGCGGCGGTTCCCTCGACCCCGTCCTCGGCGCACACGATCCGGCTCGTCCCGGCGGCGGTTGCGGTGAAGGTGGTGGCGCTGCCGCTCGCGGGATCGAAGACGCCGTCGCCGTCGCCCTCGACGCGCCAGACCGGGTCGGTCAGCGTCCAGGCCCGTCCGTACTGATCGCTGCCGGTGGCGGTGAAGTCGATGCTCCCCCCGACGCGGATCTGCGCCGAGGCCGGGCTCAGCTCGATGGTCGCGAGCCCGGGATCGTCGCCCACGACCTCGACCTCGGCGGCGCCCGTGACGCCGCCCTGGGCGCAGCGGACGGTGCAGGCGCCGGGATAGGTGGCGGTGAAGGTGGTGCTCGCGCCGGTTCCGGGATCGAAGACGCCGTCGCCGTCGCCGCTGACGCTCCACACCGGATCGTCGAGGGGAAAGTCGTCCCCGTACTGGTCCTTGCCGGTGGCGGAAAAGACGACGGAGCCGTTGACATCGACGCTGACCGAGGCCGGGTCGATCTCGATGGCGGCGAGCTGCGGCGCTTCGGTGATGGTCACGAGGGCCGCGCCGCTGACCCCGCCGTCGGCGCAGAAGACCTGACGGCTGCCGGGCGTGGTGGCGGTGAAGACCGTCGTGTCGCTGCCGCTGCCGGGATCGAAGGTCCCGCCGCCGGTTCCCGCACCCCCGAGGCTCCACGTGGGGTTCTCGAAGCGGAACGACGGCGCCGGTCTGGTCCTTGCCGACGGCGGTGAACTCGATCTGATCGCCGACCGCCATGGTGACTCCATCGGTGTGACCTCGATGGTGGTCAACAGGGATCCCGCCGGGAAGGGCCAGCGCATGATCCCCGCCTGAAAGACCGTGGTGGGCGCGCTCGCGGCCGGCATCTGGGCCCAGGCGATGATGACGATGTTCGAGGTGTTGGCCATGCTCACCGGATCGAACTTGATCCGGGAGGTCACGTTCTCGCAGCCGGCGCCCGAGAGGGTGATGTCGGTCTCGGAGGGCTCCTGCATGAGCAGTTGGTCGAGTACCTCTGGAGAGCCGGGTGCTCGTCCAGGGTGGGGGCGATGAAGACCCGAACCGGTCGCGACCCGCGAGCCTTCGAGACAGACCCTCGCCGTCACATCCCAGGTGTCGCCCCCGACCTGGCTGCCGGAGAGCTCGAGGGTGACATCGGTCGGTACGACGAGCTGCTTGCTCGACATAGTAGCGGTAGTCCGACGACTGGCAGTTCCACAGGGCGTCGACCATGAAGGTCGGCGTCGCGCCGGCGATGCCGTAGAAGACATCGAGCCGATCCTGACCCCAGGGGATGTCATAACCATCCGCGTTGACGTGCATGGTCAGGGGCGCGAAGCGATCCGGGTAGTCTTCGGCGATCTGCTCGACCACGGGACCCGTGGTCGTACATGACGCTTCAATAGATGATTCGTGAAGTACTCGCCCAGCACCACCCGGTCGGCTGCGCCCGCGGCGGACACGATCAACATGACGACGACCGCCGCGAAGACCGCGGGTGCGGCCCATCGTCGGATCTCGGTGAATCGATGTCTCTCGACCATGACGTCTCCTATCCTCGGCTGCCGAGGCGGGTTTTCGAGTCGATGTGAGAGCGTGGCCCGGCTCGGCATCAGAACCGCCACGTGAAGTTGGCTTTGAAACCCTCGAACCGAGGCTCCTGCGCGGCACTGGCCGCCGGCGCAGACGAGCCCGCCCGGGTCGCCGCCGCCGAAAACGGTGACGATGAGGCTCGGTTTCGGGAGGTACTGGATCTCGACGCCCCAGAAATCTTCCCGGTCGAATCCGCTGCGCTCTTCCCAGGAGTAGCGCAGGGAAACGGTGCCCCAGGGGGAGAGGGAGTAGGCGAGAAAGCTGCGGGTGGTGTCCAGGCTGAAGTACTTGGACTCTTCGAGGCGTTGGTCCAACCCGAGGATGACCTCGCCGCGATCGTCCGACCGGTGACGTGGAGATCCGCCAGGGTGTGTTTCTCGTCGATCTCCCGATCGACCCAGTCGCGATCGAAGTAGCTGCCCGTGAAATAGACCCGGCCGATGGTCTGCTCGATCCCGGCGTACCACTCGTTCTGACCGTCGCCCGCGGTGCCGCCGGGCGAGGTCGGCTCCTTGTGGGTGTTGAAGCTCGCGTAGCTGGCGTGGAGAAGCGTCCCGGTGGAGAAGAGATCGGCCGACACCAGCAGCCGCGGGCCCTTGACGTCGTTGTGCTCGTAGGCCTCGTCGGCTCGGCCGGCGTTGGGCGGCAGGTTGTAGCGGTAGGCGAAGTTGTAGTAGTCCTTGTACTCACCGAGGATCGAGACCGGACCGATGTAGGCCGCGGCCGAGAAATACCGGCCGTAGCCTTCTTTGACGCGACTTGCCTTCGGTCTTGTCGATCTCGGAGATCTCGGCGGCGAGATCGAGAAACGCCGCCGATCCCGCTGCCGCCGGCCTCGACGGACCAGACCTCGACGGTGTCGTTGGTGACCAGGCGATCTCCGACCATGACTGGAAAGGGCCGTTCGAGCTCGGCCCGCACCGCGGAGCCGCCGAGGTAGAGATCCAACGGAAGCTTGGCGCGGATCCGGCCGCCCATGACCTCGTCCTCGAACTCTCGTCCGAATTGCGCCTGTTGGACCGGCTCGGAGACCTTGCCCCAGAGAGCCGAGATGTCGAAGTGTTTGAGGTTGAGTCTGGCGGAGGCGCCGTGGATGGGCTCGTCGAACTGGAGGGCCTCGTTCTTCTGAACATAGAGTGTCAGGCCGCGGCCGAAAGAGGCGAAGGTGGTGCCGAGCCGGCCGGAGAACAGATCCGATCTGATAGTCGATGAAGTAGCGACGGAGCTCGAGGCCCTCGCGGAGCCGGTCGAAATCGAACCGATCCCGATTCTCCTCGAGGACCGACCATTCGAGATATTCGGCCTGGACGCCGATGGAGATCTTCTTCCACTCGATGTTGAAGCTCGCGAGCTGTTTGAACTTCGTGTATTGGAGGCGATCGGGCTGGGTCGGCTCGGGCCCCGTCAGGTTTCGCTCGAACAGGGTCGTGAGCTGGCCGAAGATCCGGTAGGTCTTGGCCGGCGCCGGGTCGTTGTCCTGAGCCGAGGCCGACCCGGCGAGGACCAGGATCGCCGCGACGACGAGGCCGCGCCTACTCGGTCGCACCGGCCCCGCCGGTGTCGCTGCCCTGTCCGAGCAATCGACGATCTTCTCCCGCAGGACCTCTTCATCCCCGGTGCGGTAGCCCGGGAAGACCTGAACCACGTTGCCCGTGCGGTCGATGAGGACCGCGTACGGCAGCTCGCGGGTCGGGTTGTACTTGTCGAGGACGTTGTTGTCGGGGTCGAGCAGGGTCGTGTAGCTGATCTGGTAGCGCTTGATGTAGGGCTTGATCTTGCTCGTCGTCCCCGGCGGGTCGGTGTTGACGCCGATGATGGTCAGCCCCTGGTCGCCGAACTCCTGGTGGAGCTTCTCCAGATGCGGCATCTCGCGCCGGCAGGGCACGCACCAGGTCGCCCAGAAGCTCACGTAGACGACGTCGTCCCCCGAGATTCTCCGACAGGGCGAACCAGTTGCCGTCGACGTCCTGGAGCCGGAAGTCCGGCGGCGCTCCCGCCGAGACGTTGATGGACGACAGGACGAGAATCAGTGCGACGAGCAGGATGATCAAACGCGAGGCCGGTGTCTGGATTCGGATTGTTCCGGCCATGAGCCCCCCGGTTGTCGGGCTCCGGTGTCGCCGCCGATCCGAGGCCGTTTCACGTCTCATCGATGGATTGTATACAGTCCATGCGATTGTATACAATCGGTCTCCTGCGTCAGGAATCACACGACGGCGGCCCCGACTTCAGGGACCGCCGTTTGATCGATTTCACGATCTATCCGTCAGGGTGGGAATTCGGTCCACCCGACGTATCACCCGTCTTCGAAGCCGTCGACAAAGACGCCTTCGAACGGCGCCAGCGCCTTGTCGGTCTGATACACCTCGGCCCAGGAATACGCTCCGTGGTGCCGGCTGAGAGGTCGAGTTTGGAGCTCATGTAGACGAGGACCGGATCCTGGGCCCAGGCGAAGAACTTGACGTTGCCGGGCGATGCCTGGCTCAAAGAGTTGAGGACAAAGGCTCTCGGTGACGAGCATGCACTCGCCCGGCGCCACCGTGATCTCGACCCCGAGCTGCCGTCCTGCACCATGTTGCGGGTGAAGTTGGTCGGGCCGTAGTGATCGAGGACCTGGGCCATAAAGACTTTCATGGTCTTGCCGGTGCCGCCGGGCTCGATGCACACCGTCGCGCGCACGTCCCACATGGCACCGGGACCGAAGACCTCCATGTCGATGGTGACATCGGTCGGCACCGCCTGGCGGGCTATGAAATTCGGACTCGTAGGTCTGGATGGGTCAGCATCGTCGAGACCGTCTAGTACGCGACCACGGGGTCCAGTCGCCGCCGGTAAAAGGTGTGGCGCGCACATTGCCCCATGCGGACGTGTAGGCGTCGCTGGAACGAGGTGAATGGAGATCAGCGGCGAAGGTGTCGGGATAGTTGTCGATCAGGTACGTGCACCGCGGGCCCCGCGGTCGTTGCAGGCTCGTCACCAGGTGGCGGTGAAGAGCTCGTGCGAGCATCATCCGCTCTGCCGCCGATGACACTGCTTGCCGCCATCGAAACGGCTGCCAGGACCACGAGCATGCGAAAAACCGAAGCTTTCATCGTGAACTCCTCCTCAGATCAGATTCTCCCCCGTCAAATGGACCGACAACCGCCCGATCGGCAGCGCCGATCCACCGGTTCGACGCTAACTCGTTTGAGCAATTTTCGCAACCATAGCGATCGTTATTGAGACTTCCGCGGTGTGCCGAGCTCCGCCCAGATGCACCGTCCGGGACCACTCGCGACGGTCAGGGCCTCGACGCCGGCGGGATGCCCGCGCGACAATGAACAAGAGCCGAAATCGAATCACAGTTGGAGGATCTTCCATGAAACAGATCATTGCCGTCATCGCCATCTCCCTCGCTGCAACCCTGGCAACCGCCGGTGGCGAGCGCAGCCATGTCCGCCCGAGCCTGCCCGGTGGCGACGGGCCGCCGTTCTCGGGCGCGGTGCGGGTCGGTGACACCCTCTATCTCTCGGGCGACATCGGTCTCGATGAAAATCAAAAGGTCCCGTCGACGGCCAAGGCCGAGGCCACGCTCCTTCTCGACGGCATCAAGGCCACCCTCGAGGCGGCGGGCTACACCATGGATGATCTCGTCACCGTCACGATCTACTGCTCCGACGTCAAGCACTATGCCGATTTCAACGAGGTCTACCGGGGCTATTTCAGCAAGGAGTTTCCGGCGCGGGCGTTTGTCGGGGCGGGGACCCTGCTCTTCGATGCCCGTTTCGAGATGCAGGCGATCGCGGTGAAGCGGTAGGCTGCGGGGGGTACCTGCCGCGGCCCCGGTCAGGGCTTCCCGGAGCCCCGGCCTTCTGGTGCCGCCTTCGGCGCCCCAGCGTCGCGCATTGTGGTGCGGGCGTCTCGCCCGCAGAAAGCCGTTGGGTCTTGGCATCATGGAGGATGGACACGGCCGCGGTCAGGGCTTCCCGGAGCCCCGGCCTTCTGGGCCGCCTTTGGCGTCCCAGCGTCGCCCGAGCAGCGCGGTCGATGGAGCATGACGGGGAGGATTGTGACCGCGCTGCTCGGCGCGCCGGCGGCGATTGTAGTGCGGGCGTCCCGCCCGCAGGATGTCTTCCGTTATCGGTGCCCTCTTCGTTGTACCGGCGAATCGTCCTTCAGCTCCGGCCTTCTGGGCCGCCGTGACGCTCTGGCGTCCCGGCGGCCCAGCGTCGCACCATCGGCGTGGTCGCTCGTGGGTTGATTGGAAGGTCTGCGACCACGCCGATGGCACGCCGGCGGCCTGCCTCGTAGCCGGAACGGCAGACCGCGTCGCGCCTCCCGGGGGAGCCCGGTATGACATTCTGCGTGTCGCCACGCGGCGCCGGGTGGTCGTTCCGGCACAATGTCAGACCCGGCACCCCGATGGGGCGGGGTTTTCCGCTCGCCAGGAAGGGAATCGGGTCGGTGGTTCACGGTTTTGGGTTGAGCAACCTCCAGGTGAGGGCTCTGACTTCGTCGAAGAGTTGGATGGCGGTGGTGGCGTGTGTTCGGTCGATGGCACTTGCTCCGGTGAGGAGACGAAGATGGGTGTCGACCTCTTTCGCTGAAGCGTAGGCGATGCGCCAGTGGTGGTTGCGATCGCGGCCTGATCGGCCGTGGCCTTCAGAGAGGTTTGCGGGGACCGAGGATGCGGAGCGAATCACCTGGTCGGCGAGACACTTGAGGGGCGCCGGTACTCGCAGAACGAGCCGGATTGCGATGCCGGCGGCTTCGAGGGCTTTGCGGTGGGCGACGAGTCCGGTTTCAGTTCGGGTGTTGCACATGATGACCTCCTGGTTGTTCATGCACCCCCTCCAGCCGCTGTGGAATCCGATGTCAAGGGTCGCCTCCGAGGCGACTTGTCTTGCCCTTGACATCGGATTCCACAGCGGCTACCCGTGATTAAGAACAACCAGGAGGTGATCATGCTGCCCCGGCTGCTGCCCCGGCTGCTGCCCCGGCTGCTGCCCCGGCTGCTGCCCCGGCTGCTGCCCCGGCTGCTGCCCCGGCTGCTGCCCCGGTGCTGCCCCGGATGCTGCCCCGGCTGCTGCCCCGGACGCTGCCCCGGACGCTGCCCCGTGGCTCAGATCGCGATCACCGCCAACAGCACGAGAGCCGCCGCCACCGCTCCCGCAACGACGGCGGCGATGCGGGCGGCGGAGTACGGCGCTTCGCCCCTGAGGCAGGCCGCATCCTGGCCCGAGAGCACGGTGCGAAAGAGCCGGTCCCTGTAGCGGTAGGCGAGCACCCAGGCGGGAAAGCTGACCCTGCGGGCTTCGAGGCCCTTGAGGACCGTTGCGATGTGCAGGTTGCCGAAACCGTCGGCCCGGCAGGTGGCGCTCCTTGAGGCGTTTTCGAGCGAGTCGTTCCACGGCCTCGACGAGTCGCGCCCGCGCCGTCGATCTCGGAACATCGAACTGCTCCACGGTGGCGTCGTCGACGAGATCGTCGGTTGCCGCGCATGGAGGCGAGGTCGTAGCTCGGGAGAAGAAGCACGACCTCCTCCCGGGTCAGCCCGCGGGTCGCGGGAACGACGACATCGTCGTAGACGAGTTCGGTCGTGCCGGAATGCGGCGCCCAGTCCGACCGGCGGGTGTCGGCGTCGGTGTCGGCGGCCCAGCTCACCTCGGCGCGCGCATCGAAGACCCAGCCCACCCAGCGCAACGGCTGGATGGTCTCGAGACGGGCATCGGTCCGCAGATCGCCGGGGCGGAACCACCCGAGCGACCCGAGCCACACCGCGAAGGCCTGATGGGCGGTGGCGCCGTCGACGGTGAAGGGAAGCCGATCCTCGGCCTGCTCGATGGGATCTGCAGGGTGCTCGACCTCGAGGACCGAACCGCAGAACGCGCAGGCCGCGGCCCGTTTGCCGACGTCGTAAGTCATGGCGGCGCCGCAGCCGGAACAACGGAGAATGTCCACCACCAGGTCGGCGTGGTCGGAGGCCCCCGGTTCGGGGGTCGTGAGGTTGCAGATCGGACAGCGGAGGTCGTCGCCGGTGATGACGCTCCGGCAGCGGCCACAGCGAAGATCCCTCCCGCTCATACAGAACCAACCGAGGAGGGCGCCGACGAGGGCCCCGAGACCGCAGGACACCGAGCGCCGCTCCGACAACCGCCGCGATCTTCGCCCACGAGACCGGGACATTGCCCGCGACCTCACCGGTCTGGCCGTTGACGAGAAGGCGGATGGGTGGTCTGTCCGGGCGCCAGCGGAGGGCGCAGACCCAGACCGGGAGAAGCACGAGATCCATGGCCTCGTCGGTGAGATGGGTCGCGGTTTGGAGCTGGCGGTGCGAGTCCCCGGGCATGAAAATGCGGAGTCGCCGGAGCACGTCCTCTCGCGACTCGTTGCGGGCGAGATCGAGGGAGGCGTCGCGGCTCAGCGACGGCTCTTCGGAGATCCAACCGGAGATCACGGCCGGGGTGTAGCGGCGCAGACCCCCGAGATCGAAGGGTTCGATGCGCCTCGAGCTCGGTATTGGGGATGCCTTCCGACGCGGTGACGAGGCGATCCTCGACATAGCACCGATGACGACCCTCGAGGGTTCGGTACTCGGTCTTGGTCACCCGCCGCATGGTCTTCTCTTTGCCGTCGAACTCCATCTCGGTGTAGTTCTCGCCGATCTGGGCGTGGTACTGGCTGTCGGCGACGGCGCTGTAGAGATACGCCGGGAGGTAGATGCCTTCGACCCGTTCGGCCGTCGCTTGCCGAAGCGCGACTGGCGCCCACCGATGACCACTCAGATGACTGCGCAGGTTCTGCCGAGCCCGGTTACCATCGATGGCAAAGCCGATGGCGAAGACCGGATCGGGTCGATCGGGCGTGACCGGGCGATCAATCACCGACGGTGAATCGCAATAGGGGCAGCGTGCGGTGCGCTGGGTGGCCTGGACCACCAGTTTGGCGCCGCAGGATTCGCAGGCGAGTTCGAGAGGGGCAACGGCCATCACGCTCAAGTGTAACCGGCAGCGAGAACCAAGCGGGAGGGAACCGAGATGAATCGACGGAGAATGATCGCGATCGCGATGACCATGGTGTTCGCGTGCCTGGCGCCCGCGGCCACGGGGGCGGAAGGGGAAGCCGAGGATCCATCCGGCAAGCTCATGGTGGTGTGGACCAGCGCCGACCCCGATGTCGCCGATAAGGTCTGTCTCATGTACACCCACGCCGCCAAGGCCTACGGCTGGTTTGCCGATGTCACCCTTGTGGTGTGGGGGCCGTCGCAGCGGCTGCTCGCCGGCGACCCGACGATCCAGGCGAAGGTCAAGGCCATGCAGGAAGACGGCGTGGTGGTCGAGGCCTGTGTCGCCTGCGCCCGCAAGCTCGAAGCTCGTTGAAGAGCTCGAGGCCCTGGATATCGATGTCAAGGGTATGGGCGTGCCGCTCAGCGAGGCGCTCAAGGACCCGGACACCGAGGTCCTGACCTTCTGAGCCCTTCCCTCGGGGTCCGGTTGGATCGATCGAGCCACGGATTGATACTATTCGTGGAGGGGGTCGTGTGACACTGGAAAGAATCACCATCGCCATCGAGAGCGAGTTGCTCGCCGGTTTCGAGGAGCTGCTCGACCGCCGGAATCTCGGTAACCGATCGGAAGCCATCCGCGATCTCATCCGCCGCCGGCTGGTCGAGGACGAGATCGAGAACGACGGGAGCGAGGCCGTGGCAAGCCTGACCCTGCTCTATGACCACGAGCAGCGCGAACTCGCCGAGCGCCTCGTCGGCGCCGGCCACGCCAAACACGCCCGGGTCCTTTCGACCCTCCATGTCCACCTTGACCACCGGCTCTGTCTCGAGGTCCAGGTCCTTCAAGGCAAACCCGCCGAACTCCGGCGCTACGCCGACCAACTCATCGGTCTGCGGGGGGTCAAACACGGCGAGCTCGTTCTGAGCTCGGCCGGGCTCTGATTCGCCCGCGAAACCCGAGCGCTGCGCCGCCGTACCTCGGAGCGGAAGATCGAAGGGAAACGGGGGCGTTGGGAGATGCAATCACGAGGGCGAATCGGCGTGTTCTGTTTATTGATTCTCCTGAGTGTGGTGATTCCCGCCCAGGCGGAGGACTCCGGTGGTACCCCGTCCTACGATCTCGTCGAGGTGTCGCCCTCGGTGGTCATGGCCCTCCACGACAACGGGTCGAACATCTCGTGCGTCGCCCTCGACGACGGGCTGGTCTTTTTCGACACCGGCCTCAGTACCCGCACCGCAGCCGCCTTTCGTCGGGAAATGGAGGAGGCCTTCCAACGACAGACCATGGCCCTGGTCCTGACCCACGCCCATCTGGATCACCTTCTCGGGATGGCGGCCTTTGACGATGTCCCGGTCTTTGCCGCCGAGGCCGGTCGCCCGCGATGGGAACATTTCGTCGCCATCGAGTGGGACGAGCGTGCCATCGCCGGCTTCGCGGCAATCTTCCCGACCCTCCCGGACGAGATCGCCGATGCCGAACTTCGACTGCCCACCGACTGGTTTTCAGATGAGCTGGTCCTCGGATCTGGAGAGGATCAACTCGTCATCCGCCGAACCGGTGGTCACACCGTCGACTCCTCCTCGGTGGTGGTCGGCGCCGATGGCGTCGTCATCGCGGGCGACCTCGTCCAAGCCCGACGCCGACCCTACTTCGGCGAGCCCGACACGGATTTCCCGGCCTGGATCGGCGCTCTGCGCAACTGGGAAGAGCCCGGAGTGAAGGCCATCTGCCCCGGTCACGGACCGGTCATCGATACGGCGGAACTCCGCGAAATGCGCCTCTGGTTCGAAGGGGCGATCGCCGCGGTGAAGAAGCTCAAGACCGAGGGTGTATCGCTGCAGGAACTCGCCGCCGGGGACGAGCTCGCGTCGGGCTACTGGCCCGATGACGGGGCCGCGCCGCGGTGGTGGGGCTATTGCGTCAAACGGCTCTACGACGCTTCCTGATCAGATCCGCCCGAGACCGCTACCCCGAGATCAGAGACTCGAGCCAATCGGCCACTTCGAGACCCGCGGCGGCGCCGATGACGGCGACAAAGATCGTGTCGTCGCCGGCGAGGGTGCCCACCACGCCTTCGCGTTCGAGACCATCGAGGGACAAAGCCACCCCCTGCGCCTCGCCGGGAGGGGTTTTCAGAACCAGCAGGTGATCTCCGGCCGGGGCCACCGACCGCAGCCGGCCGGCGATCCGCTCCTCGAGGGGGTTGGTTGCGGAGAGTTCCCTGGGCGGGGCGATCCACCGACCATCGGCCTTGACAAGCCGCAGCGCGGTGATGTCGCGCGAAACCGAGGCCTGGCTGGCCTCGATGCCGCGTTTTGCCAGGGCGGCCACCATCTGTTCCTGGGTTTCGATCCGGGTCTCGGCGATGGCATCGAGAATCATGCGACGGCGGTGGGTGAGGGTGCTGCTCATGGCTCGTCCCTCCTGTTGACGTTGGTTCGGGCGATGGCGTTGCTGAACGCCAAATGGCGTCGGTCGACGGATCGGCTCGCCTCCATCGCGACGGCTTCGAGCTCGTCGAGGGCCGGCGCGCCGGCGCCGCCGAGATGGGTTCTCGCTTCGAGAATGGCGTCGGCGGCCAATGGTGGCACCTCCCCGCCCTCCTTGATCTCGGAAGCCACCTGGCGATAGGCCGTGCGGAAGGGCACTCCGTCGCGGACCCGGCGATAGACCTCATCGGTGGCGAGGAGATCGCCGCCGACCGCCGCGGCGCAAACCTCGGCGTCGACACCGAGCCGCGGCACCGCGTCGGCCATCATGACCAGCATGGCGTGTACGGTGTCGAGGCCTTCCATCAGCGGGCCCTTGGTCAGCTGCATGTCCCGATGATACCCACCGGGCAGCGACCCGGCCACCGCCATCGCCTGTGCCGAGAGACCGGCGATGATGCCCGCCCGGCCGCGGGTGAGCTCGAAAACATCGGGGTTTCTCTTCTGCGGCATGATGCTCGACCCGGTGGCGAGTTCGGCGGGCAGCACGAAGTAGCCGTACTCGTCGGCCGAAAAGAGCACCACGTCCCAGGACAGGGCGGCGAGATCACGGGCCACCGCCCACAGGGCCGAGAGCACCGTCGCCTCGAGCTTGCCGCGGGAAAGCTGGACCGATGTCACGGCGAGCTGAGGTGAAGCGAAACCAAGGGAGTCGGAGACCGCGAGGCGGTCCAGGGGCAGCGGCGTGCCGTACCCCGCTGCGCTTCCGAGAGGTCCCCGGTCAGCGAGGTTGTAGGCCGCGTCGAGGAGACCGAGATTGTCGAGCAGCACCTCGGCGTATCCCGCCGCCCAGAGCCCCACCGAGGACGGCATGGCGCGGCGGATGTGGGTGAAGCCGGGCATGACGACGCCGGCGTGGCGGCCGCCGAAGGAGAGCAACGACCGCGCGGTGGCGATGAGGGCCGTTTCGATCTCGAGGATCGCCGATTTGAGGTAGAGCCGCAGGGCGGCCATGACCTGGTCGTTCCGCGAGCGACCGGTGTGGACCTTTTCTCCGAGTTCGCCGAGGCGACCCACCAGCCGCTGTTCGAGGGCGGTGTGGGCATCCTCGTCATCTTCGGTCACTCGAAAGAGACCGGCATCGGCGGCGGTCAGCGTCTGGTCGAGTTCCGCCGCGAGGGTCGCGTGCTCCTCCAAGGTCAGAAGTCCGGCCCCGGCAAGACCTCCGATGTGGCCCATTGTGCCGATGATGTCCCAGCGCAGCAGCCGCTGGTCCCAGCGCCGGTCGTCACCGGCGGTGTAGGCGGCCATTGCGGAGTCGAGGCCGCTGCCGTCACCCCAGAGGCTGTGTTTCATTTCAGATACTCCCTTGCGAGGGCGGTGTAGAGCTCGGCGGCCGCGCGGACCTCGGCAAGCTCGATGGACTCATCGACGGTGTGGGACCGTCGGGAGTCTCCAGGACCCAGTTTGACCGTGTCGAGATGGCGGAGAAAGACCCAATCGGAACAGGTCGGCGAGGCAAACGGCCGGGCCCCGGGGTGCGCCGCCATCACGGCCGGAAGGAGACGAGAATCGAAAGGAGTCTCCGCCGGCACCAGCCGGTCAGAGTAGATCTCGACCCGGGCTTCGACCCGATCGCGGATCATGGCCACGACCTCGGCGTGCTCGTAGGCCGGGGTGGTTCGGATGTCGAGCATGGCCCAGGCTTCAGGCGGGGTGACGTTGCGGGCGACCCCGGCCTCGAATTGCGTCGGCGTCACCGCCACCGCTCCGAGCAGCGGATGGGTGCGGTCGAAGACGAGTGCGCCCACGGTCGTGAGGTCGCGAGCCGCCAGGGAGATGGCGTTGACCGGCGGTGGCTGGCGACCCGCCGCCCAGCCGGCGTGAACCTGGTCGCCCCGCCAGTGGAGTTCGAGCAGGAGCTGACCGCGCTGGGCGATGCACGGCTGCAGCGAGGTCGGTTCTCCGACCACCGCCGCGTCGGGTGCAGCGCCGAGCCGGGCGAGCGCTTCCGGCATCGAGGTGTCGCGGGTCTCCTCCGAGTAGGTGGCGAGCACCACCAATCGTCCGGCGGAGAGTCCGCCGCGGGCCTTGATTTCGGCGGCGGCGGCGGTCATGGCGCTCACCGACGCCTTGGCGTCGACCGCGCCGCGGCCCGTGAGACGACCGTCGGTGACGACGCCGTCGAAGGGTGGAACGGACCAGCCGTCGCCCGGTGGCACCGTGTCGAGGTGCGAGGCCATGAGCAGGGTTGGTCCGGGCTCGCGACCCTCGACGACGATGCGCACCGCCGCGTCGTCGATCTCGGGTTCGAGACCATGGGCCATCGCCCATCGGGCGAGGACCTCGGCGGCCCGTTGCTCGTCGCCGGACGGGCTCGGCGTTTGAACCAGCCGGACGAGGAGATCGGCGGCGTCCATCATCGGCCCGCGGTCTCGTAGGTCCGTTTCTCCCGCTCGCCGACGATCATCGTGCCGCTGCCTCCTCCGGTGAAGAGCTCGAGCAGGAGGGCGTCGGGGATTCGCCCATCGATGATGTGGGTGCGGCGAACGCCGCCCTTGACGGCCTTGAGACAGGCCTCCACTTTGGGCCGCATGCCGCCCTTGACGCTCTTGTTGAGAAGCAGCGCCTGGAGATCCTCCGGTGCGGCGAAGGCGACCAGCGAGGAGGGATCGTCCGGGTCGCGCAGGAGTCCGGGCGCCCCGGTCATGTAGATGAGTTTCTGGGCGCCGAGGGCCGAGGCGAGGACCGCCGCGAGGGTGTCGGCGTTGACGTTCATGATGCGGCCCTGGGCATCGGCGGCCAGGGACGCCACGACCGGCACGTTGCCGCGCGGCAGCAGCACATCGAGCAGCCTCGTGTCCACCGAGTCGACATCGCCGACCTCGCCGTAGTCGACGGTCCGCGTCGCGCCGTCGTCGTCGGTGACTTCGACCGGGGGCCGGCGGTGAACGGTGACGAGCCCGGCGTCGATTCCGGTCAGGCCCACCGACGAGACCCCGTGGCCGCGCAGCGCGGCGACCACATCGACGTTGATCTGGCCGGCGTAGACCATCTTCGCCACCTCGAGGACCTCGGGCGAGGTCACCCGGCGACCCGCGACCATCTCCGGTTCGAGACCCATCCGCCGCGACAGGGCGCTGGCCTGGGGGCCGCCGCCGTGGACCACGAGCACCCTAATCGAGAGGGATTCCAGCAGCGCCACCTGCACCGCGACGTTGTCCAGCGCCTCGGGAGACGACAGAACCTCGCCGCCGAGCTTGAGCACGAAGATCTGTTCCCGATAGAGCCGGGTGTACTCGAGTGCGTCCTTGAGTCCGTTGACGAGTTCGGTCATTTCTCACCCCTGTTCGAGAGCATGGTTTCGAGCACCGCGCGCTGAGCGTGCAGACGATTCTCGGCCTGGTCGGTCACTCGTGACCACGGGCCGTCGAGGACGCCGTCGGTGACCACGACGTTGCGCCGGACTGGCAGGCAGTGGAGGAAGATCCCGGCGCCGTCACGGGTCGAGGACATCCGGTCTTCGTTGATGATCCAGTTGCGGTGCGGCGCCCGTCTGAGGACCTCCGCTTCCGGTCGGCCGAAGTCGTCGAGACAACCCCAGCTCTTGGCGTAGACGGCATCGGCGCCGGCGACGGCGGAATCGAGATCATCGGTGATCTCGACCGTCCCACCGTTGCGACCGGCGACGGCTGCGATGGACGTCATGTCGTCGGGGTCGAGGTCGTAACCCGGCGGCCGCGCCACCACGACCTCCATCCCGAGCCGCGCCGCAGCGAGGGCGGCGGATGCGGGCACGGCGGTTGGGAGCGGCCTCGGGTGCCAGCACCAGGAGAGGACGAAACGGCGTCCCCGCGGTTGCGAACCGAGGTGTTCCTGGAGGGTTTGGGCATCGGCGAGTCCCTGACACGGGTGGCGGCGGGCCGATTCCATGTTGATGGTCGGAACCCCGGCGTGTTCGGCGAAGGCGCGAACGACCTCGTCCCTCCTCGCCTCGGCCCAGGTGTCGGCGCTGGGAAAGGCGCGGACGGCCACCGCCTCGCCATACCGGCCGAGGACCCGGGCGGCTTCGACGATATGCTCCACCGCGTCGCCGTCCATGACGACTCCGGAGCGGGTTTCGATGGCCCAGGCGCCCTTGCCGGGTTCGAGCACCACCGCGTGACCGCCGTGGCGGGCCATGGCGACCTCGAAGGAGGTGCGCGTCCGCAGCGACGGGTTGAAAAAAACCATGATCAGGGCCTTGCCGGTGAAGGACTCACCGGCGGCGCCGGCCTTGAGCTCGGCGGCGCGGGCGAGGATGGCGCGGATCCGATCATCGGGCCAGTCGTCGGTTCCGATGAGGTTTCGTGGCGTCATGAGAGCACCTCGTGCAGGGCGTGAACAAACCTGTCGACCTCGTCGTCGGTGAGAACCAACGGCGGAAGAAGACGGATGACTGAAGGGTTGTTGGCGGAGCCGACCAGGATGCCTCGTTCGAAGAGGGCGAGCTGGACCGGACGGGCGGGGCGGTCGAGGACGAGTCCGAGGAGCAGCCCGAGGCCGGTGATCTCGATGACCGGCGGCACGTCGGCGAGTCCCTGCCGCAGCCGCCGCTCGAGGCGAAGCGCCCGGGTGGGGAGGTCCTCGTCGCGGATGACCTCGAGGTTGGCGACGGCCGACGCACAGGGGATCGGTCCGCCGCCGAAGGTCGTGCCGAGATCGCCCTGCGCCACGTGTTTGGCGATTCGCGGCGAGAGCAGCACCGCGCCCATGGGCAGACCGGCGGCGATGCCCTTGGCCAGGGTGAGGATGTCGGGGGTGACGCCATAGCTCTCGGCCGCCGTAAAGGCACCGGTGCGACCACAGCCGCACTGAACCTCGTCAAAAATCAAGACCGCGCCGGCGTCGTCACAGGCCCGGCGGATGGTCTTGAGAACCCCGGCGCCGATGTCCCGGGCGCCGGCGAGCCCCTGTACCGGTTCGACGATGACCGCGGCGATGGTTTCATCAATGAGCGCGGGAAGCACCTCCGGTCGTCCCCAGGGCGCGACCACCGTGAGGTCGAGCAGCGATTGACCACCGCTTCTCTCGGCGAGATCCCGATAGTGAGGAATGCCCGACGCTGCGAGAGTCGCCAGGGTGCGGCCGTGGAAGCCGCCCTCGAAGGTGACGACGCGTCTCCGACCGGTGACCCGGCGGGCGAGTTGGAGCGCGACATCGTTGGTCTCGGCGCCCGAGTTGACCAGAAACGCCTGGTCGAGGTTGGCCGGGGCCATTTCGGCGAGCAGGGTGAAGAGCCGGTCTCGGCTCTCCAGGGGCACCGCGTTGGAGTAGAAGAGCAGCCGCTCGGCCTGCTCGCGCACGGCGGCGACCACCTTGGGGTGGCAGTGGCCGCTGATCGCCACCGCGTGGCCGCCATAAAGGTCGAGAAAACGCCGGCCGTCGGCGGCGACGATGGTGCAGCCCGAACCGTTCTCGGGCTGGAGCTGAAGTCGGCCGTAGACCGGAACCTCGGCGGGATGGGTGGTGTTCAGCATGGCGAGATTCCCGTGTCCTCGAGACCGGCGGTTTCAAGATAACCGCGGGCGAGATTCATGGCCTGGACCGCCTGACCGGCGGCGCCCTTGATCAAATTGTCGATGACGCTCAGCACCACCACCTCGCGGCCGCCGTCGCGGGCCACGGCGTGGAGATGCGCGTGATTCGTGCCCACCACCGAGGCCAGCCGGGGCGGGTGGTCGAGGACGTGGACAAAAGGACGATGGTCGTACGCGGCGTGGAGAAGTCCCATGGGATCTTGCAGCGGTTCATCGAGCCTCACCCGGAGGGTGGCATGGATCCCACGGATGATCGGCGCCGAGTGGGTCAGCAGCGAGCACCTCGGTGCGGAGGCGCCACACCAGTTGCGGAGCCGTTCTTCGAGCTCGACCTCGTGGCGGTGCCCCTCCAGGCTGTAGCCGTAGAAGTTATGGGCGCGGAACGGGTGGTGAGTCGTGGCTTTGGCGGTCGCGCCCGAACCCGACGAACCCGTCGCCGCCCAGCAGACGGGATGCGATTCGGCGCCCAGGACCGGAGCCAACGGCCACAGCGCGAGCATGGTCGCGGTGGCGAAGCACCCGGGCACGGCCACCCTGCTCGACCCGGCGAGGGCCGAGCCCTCGACATCGGCGAGACCATGGGCGAAGGCGCCGAGAAGATCGGGTCTGGCGTGCGGGCCGTAGGCGCGTTCGCAAAGATCGAGCCTTCCCAGGCGAAAGTCGGCGGCGGTGTCGACGACGAGTTCGGGGGAGCCCTTTTCGATGTCCTCGAGCAGATGTTGCGACTCGCCGTGGGGCAGTGCGAGAAAGACGACATCGGCCCAATGACCAACGTCGACGGCATGAAACGGATCAAAACGCGGCGTGTCGGCGCGGTTGACGAAATTGGGGTGGATCTCCGCCCACGGCCGGCCGGCGGCGCTCGTCGAATAGCCGCGGACCTCGGCGATCTCCGGGTGGCCGGAGAGCAGGCGAAGGAGTTCGCCGCCGACATAACCCGTCGCGCCGGCGACGGCGGCCTTGAGTCCGTGTTCGCCCGAGGTCATAGCGACTCCTGGACGATGGCCGCGAGTGCCCCGTCGCCGCGGCGGGCGTTGGCCGCCGGAAGACCGAGGCGGTTGCGGATAAAGCGGCAACCGACCTCGTTGTCGGTGGCGGGGCCGGAGATCGCCGTCGGTTGGAGCCCGAAGGTGGCGCGGAGGATTTCCACCGCTCCCCAGGCGCCGACCTGATCGGGGGCGCAGCAGACGATGGCGGCGATGCGTTCGATCAGGTCGGGGTTCTCGAGCAGTCGCGCGACGCCGTATTCACCGAGGATCCCGTCGCCGAACTCGGCGACGATGACATCGGGCTTCGTGCTCCGTGCGAGTTCGTTGAGCAGACCGAAGGCGGTGGCCAGGGCGGCGGCGTCATCGGTGGAGACGATACCGGCGTCGGTGAAGGTGAGGGCCTCGACGGCGCCGGCATCGAGCATGGCGAGGGCGTCCCGCCGCAGCGACACACCCGTGAGTTTGACCCCGGCGACCCTGAGGCCCGAGCGGAAGAGACCGCGGATGACCGCACCGGCGGCGACGGTCTTGCCGGCGTCCATGCAGGTCCCGACCACCGCGACGATGGGCGGGCCGTCGAGGAGGTGCTCGGCCATCGGGATGGCGCCGTCCCGGATCGTCGCCGGCATGCCGACGCGATCGCCGGTCTTGGGAAAGCTCAGGACCGCACCGAGGACCTCGGCGGTGAAGGGCGGTCCGAGATCGGGGTTGCCGGCGGTACAGCGGCCGAGGACGCCGCCGAGGTTGAGGACCTCGATGGTGTCGCCGGCGGTGAGGGACTGAGGGACCTCGCCCTCATAGCCGCGAAGCGCCCGCCGGGCGCCGAGAACTCCGGCCAGGACATCGCCCGAGCGCAACCGGATGAGCCGGCCCGTGGGATCCTCGACCTGGTTGTAGACGGCCTTGTCACTGTCGATCCGCACCGCGAGAATCCGGCCCTCCTCGCTGACGATCTCGGGGCCGATGAGAACTTCCGACCCGAGGCGGGCGTTGCGGGTCGATGAGGCGATCCGGTCGAGTCGGACCTTGGAAGTCACCATTTCGGCACCTCGCCGGCGGCGGCGGCGAGCCGCGACGGGATGCTCGCGATGGCGGCGAAGCCCTGGGCCTCGGCCCCGGTCCACAACCGGTGGCTCTCGCCATACGACGCCACCGATGGATCCATGAGGCTGTGCGGACTGCGAACACCGTCGATGCGGAATCGGCCCTCGGCAAGGTGCACCCGGGTCTCGCCGACCACCCGTTGCTGTGAGCTGAGGATCATCGCCTCGATATCGCGCATCACCGGGTCGAAGGCCTGTCCCTCGTGGAGTCGATCGCCCCAGAACTGGGCGACGTGGTCCTTCCAGAAACTCTGCGACCGGGTCAGCACGAGTTTCTCGAGCTCGCGGTGGGCGGCGACGAGGACCTGGGCGGCGCCGGCTTCGAAACCGATCCGGCCCTTGATGCCGAGGACGGTCTCACCGAGGTGGATGCCGCGGCCGATCCCATATGCCGCGAGCCGCGAATCGAGCTGCTCGACGAGCTCAGGGCCGGCCATGAGCGAACCGTCGAGGCTGACGGGGAGACCGGCCTCCCAGCCGATGATGAGGTCGGCCGGGGCGGGCGCTTCGACATCGGCCGTCGACCAGGCATCCTCGGGCGGACCCTGCCACGGGTCGTGGGTCCAGCCGCCGCCGAGGGTCGTGCCCCAGAGACCGCGGTTGACCGAGTAACGACCCGACCCGGGCGGCACTTCGAAACCGTGTTGTTCGAGATAGGCGATGGAGGTCTCGCGCTCGACACCGTACTCACGCACCGGGGCGAGAATCGGGATCGACGGCGCCATGACCTTCCAGGCGATGTCGAAACGCACCTGATCGTTGCCGGCGCCGGTGGCGCCGTGGGCGAGGGCGTCGGCGCCGGACTCGGTCGCCACGCGGGCGACCTCGACGGCCTGTTGGGTCCGTTCGGCGGCGACCGAAACCGGGTAGACCGCCCCACGGAGCACGTTGCCGCGCACCAGGGTGGCGATGAAGTTGTCCCAGACCTTCTGTCTGGCGTTGATACGGTGGTGCTCGACGGCGCCGGCTGAGAGCGCGCGGGCGTGGATGCGGTCGATCTCCGCGGCGTCCATTCCCCCCGTGTCGACCGTCACGGTCGTGACCTCGGCGCCCTTTTCGCGGCTCAACCAGGCGACGCAGTAGGTGGTGTCGAGTCCTCCGGAATAGGCGAGCACAATCCGCATGAATCCTCCTTCGCCCGTAATCTGTGGGCGAAGAATGGATTTTTATTCAGTTTCAGCCGATTGTCAACCTCATATCCCGTGATTTTGGGTACATTTTTGTCGTTCTCAGCCTCAACGTGTTGCCGTTGTGGAATTTTATTCATTTCGGATTGCCTGACGACGCGCATCAGTCACGGTCTAGAAGTTCGGCCGAATCCGGCCTCGATCGGACGCGAGGCATCGCAAGCGTCGCACTTGAACCGCAAAGATCGCCAAGAGCGCCCATCGCAAAGACGCGCAAAGCCATCGCGATCGAGAGTGAGCAAGGCGGGGCTTGGAGGATGTTCGACTTCGTGGCGACGCACCATCGGGCACTGTCGCAGAAGGCGCTTCCTTCAGCTCCGGCCTTCTGGGCCGCCCTTGGCGTCCCAGCGTCGCCCGGGCAGCGCGGTCATGAGGGGCCGACGGAAGAGCTGTGACCGCGCTGCTCGGGCGCCGGCGGCCTCATGGCGGGCCGGGAGAGATGCACCGGAGCGCCGTCGCCGTGGAGTGCCCGGTATGACATTGTGCGGGAGGTCATGCGTTGCCGAATGGGCCTAGGGAGCACAATGTCAAACCCCGCACGTCCCGGGGAGCGTTGGTTTTGCGCGTGCTCGGAACGCTGCCCCGGCCGCTGTTGCTGTCCCGGTCGCTGCTGCTGTCCCTGTCGCTGCCGCTGTGAACGGATCCGGTCTGTTCTTCGGCAGCGTCAGCTGACGCAGGACCGGCAAACGCCGTAGAGGATGAGATCGTGATCCTCGACCCGGTAGCCGGTCGGCGCCAGGGCGGAAAAGCCACCGGGGCAGCTCTCGACCTCGAAGACGCCGTCGCACCGCCGGCAGTGAAAGTGGTGGTGGTGGCGGCGGCCGGCGGTCTCGTACCGGTCGGGTAGCCCGGGTAGTTCGACGACCCGCAGCCAATTGGTTTCCACCAGCGTGTTGATGTTGCGGTAGACGGTGGCGATCCCGAGATCGGGGACCGATCGGCTCGCGATATCGAGGCACTCTTGCGGGCCCAGAGGACGCCTTGCGTCCTCGAATGCCCGGCGGATCGCCATGCGCTGTCGGGTCATGCGCGCCATCAGCGTTCATCCGGTCGCCGTCGGAGAACGACAAGCAGGTAGAGGCCGGCGGTGGCGAGGACGATGGCCGCCTCGGGGCTGATCGGGGTGCCGTAGACCGCGATGCGGGGAAGGGTCGTCACCAGGGCAGAGGCGCCGAAGGTGACCGCCATGGACGGGCCGAGCCGGGTGCTCAGCCGGGTGCCGATGGCGGCCGGCAGGCTGAGCAGGGCGATGACGAGGATGAGACCGACGATCTGGGTGAGCACGATGACCGTCGCCGCGATGAGGAGGAAGAGGACGATGTCGGTGGCGAGGACCGGGATCCCGCGAAGCTCGGCCTGTTCGGAGTCGAGACAGAGGGCGAGAAAGCGGCGGTGGAAGAGCGGTGGAGGTGAGGATGACGACCCCGCTCAGCGCGGCCAGGAAGACGAGGTCGCGCCGGGTCACGAAACTGATGTTGCCGAAGAGATAACTCATGAGCTCGGTGTGATAACCGGGGGTGATCTTGATGAGAAGGATGCCCACCGACATCCCCACGGCCCAGAGGGCGCCGACGACGGTGTCGAGCCGTTCCTTGACCCGGTGCTTCAGAACCGCCAGCAGCGGCGCCGAGATCAGGGCGGCGGCGAGACCGCCGTGAATGGGTTCGAGCCAGCCGAAGAGAGAAGGATGGACCGTCGAGAGATAGATGGCGGCGCCGACGCCGCCGATGGCGATGTGGGCCAGGGCGCCGGCGAGGAAGAGCAGGCGCCGGGTGACCACGTAAGGGCCGACGATGCCGCAGCTGATGCTCGCGAGCAGACCGGCTGCCAGCCCTGACCAGAGAAAGGGGTTGACCACGGCGTCGGTGAAAAACTGACTCAACTGTGCTCCCCGTGAAAGAAGTGTTCGAGGGAGTCCGAATCGAGATTGCGGATGTCGATCTCGCGAACCGTGCGGTCAACCCAGAGGGCGCGATCCATGTGGTGACTCACCAGCGCGATGTCGTGGCTCACCATGAGGATCGGGAGCCGGTCGTTGAGGCGTTCCAGGAGCCGCAGCAGCTCCTTCTCGCGGTGGATGTCGATCCCGGTTGTGGGTTCGTCGAGGATGAGGAGGTCGGCCCGTGAGGCGAGAGCCCGGGCGATGAGGACCCGTTGACGCTGGCCGCCCGAGAGCGTCCGCCAGGCGCGGCCGGCGAGATCGGCGGTGTGGGTCTCTTCGAGCGCCGCCAGGGCGAGATCGCGATCGCGCTGCGGGTAGCGGGGGCCCCAGCTCGACTTGGTCAGCCGGCCGAGCAGGACGACATCCTCCACCGATGCGGGAACGCTGGAATCGATGCTCGCGTGTTGCGGGACATAGCCCACCCTGCGCCGTGTCTTCGTCGGCGGGCCGCCGAGGACCTCGATGGATCCCGTGCGCGGTGTGAGTTGGCCGAGAAGCAGCCTCAGCAGGGTTGTCTTGCCGCCGCCGTTGGGACCCAGAAGACCGAGCCACTCGGTCTCGCCGATCGAGAACCCGACGTTTCTCAGAACTTCGTCCCGACGCCGCGGGTAGCGGAAGCTGAGGTCCGCGACCCTGACGACCGGTGAAGAAGGCCGTTCAGTCATCGAAACTGTCCACGATGGCGTCGGTGACACGGTGAAGATTGCCGATGACATCGGGAGCCAGGGGATCGAGGGTTTCGAGTCGCGCCCCCATGACGCCGGCGATGGCCTGTGCCGACTTGCCGGCGATTTGCGGCTGGACGAAGATCACCGAGACGCCGAGCGATCGGGTCTCCTCCTGAAGCCCGGTGAGTTCGGAATCGGACGGTTCCTTGCCCTCGGTCTCGATGGCGATCTGACGCAGACCATAGTCGTCGGCGAAATAGCCCCACGATGGGTGGAAGACGACAAAGGCCCGGCCTCGGTAGGGAGCCAGGGCGTGCTCGATCCAGGCGTCGAGTTCCTCGAGTTCGGTGGTGAGTTCGGCGAGGCGGGCGTCGTAATCGGCGGTGCGGGCAGGGTCCAGTCGTTTCAGGGTGTCGGCGACATTGCCGGCCTGGAAGACGAGCCGTTTCGGACTCAGCCAAATGTGCGGATCGACGGCGTCCTGGAGGTGGTGATCGGCATCCTCGCCGGCTTCTCCGCCATGAGTGTGGGTGTCCATGGTCCGGGTGGCCACGCCGTCGCGCAGATCGACGATCTCGAGGTGGCCCTCGAGGGCGCGGAACCAGGCGCCCGACTCGAAGGGCACCCCGGAGCGGAAGAATACCCGTCCCGAGAGCACCCGGCTGACCTGAAGATCGCTCGGTTGGTGGGTCGTGGGGCTTTCACCCGGTCGCAGCACGGTGTGGACCTCGACGGCGTCGCCGCCGATTTGTTCGATCAACCAGGCGTGCGGCGGAATGCTGGTGGCGACGATGATCTTGGCCGGAGCCTCGCCAGGGTCGGCCGCGCCGCAGCCGAGTCCGATGAACGCGAGAAGGAGGGTGGCGAGTCGACGCATTGTCAAACGATAATGGGTTCTCAACAAAGGTCAAGCACCAAATGGGCGAATAACCAAACCTCGGTTTTTCCGTTGAAGTAGGGAGAGGCGGGCAATGGACGCCGTGACCATGCTCGACTGTAAGTGATACCCTCTCGCAACGCCGTCGGTGATAACCGAAGCGCTCCGGCCAACGATCCATGGAAACAAGGAGTCTCTGAACATGTACGAACGGACAAACCCATTGGCGAGAGCTCTCAAGGGAATCTGGGGCGCCATCGACGCCACGCGTAAGGTCGCGGTGAACCTCCTCTTTCTGGTGATCGTCGTCGTTCTCCTGATGGTCGTATTCAGCAGCGACAAACCCGAAATCGCTGATACCACCGCCCTGGTCGTTGCGCCAAAGGGGCAGCTCGTCGAACAGCTCACCGCCAAGTCGATCGAGCAGCTCATCGACGAGGCCAGGGGAACGGCGACACCCGAAACCCTGCTCAAGGATGTCATCGACGCCATCGGAGCGGCCAAAGAGGACGATCGGGTCAAGGTCCTGGTCCTCGACCTTTCCGCTTTTGGAGGAGCACGGCTGACCAAGCTCCAGGATGTCGGTCAGGCTCTCATCGATTTCAAAACCAGCGGCAAGAAGATCGTCGCGACCGCCGATCAATACGGCCAGGATGCGTACTACCTCGCGGCCCACGCCGATGAGATCATCACCCACTCCATGGGCGCCATCGTCCTCGAGGGTTTCGGCCGCTACCGGATGTACTACAAGGAAGGCATCGACAAGCTCGGTCTCGATGTCCACATCTTCAAGGTCGGAACCTACAAGTCGGCGGTGGAGCCCTATCTCCGCGACGACATGTCGGAGTTCGCGAAAGAGGCCAACAGCGAGTGGCTCGGCGATCTCTGGCGGATCTACCTCGAGGATGTCGCCGTCGCGCGGGGGACCACGCCCGAGCGTCTCGACGAGTACGCGCACGAATTTCCTCGCCTGATGGACGAGGCGAAAGGCGACACCGCCAAGGCCGCTCTCGATTTTGGTCTCGCCGACCTCGCTTTGACCCGGGTCGAGCTGCGGGCCCACCTCATCGAGCTCGTCGGTGAAGACGAAGAGACCCACTCCTACAACAAGATCGCATTCTCGGAATACCTCAAGACGGTGGACGACGACCGGTTCGGCCGCAAGGCCAAGGGTGACCGGGTCGGGATCGTTGTCGCCCGCGGCACGATCCTCGACGGGACCCAGCCGGCCGGGAAGATCGGCGGTGACTCGACGGCCGCCCTCATCCGTCAGGCGCGCAATGACGAGGACGTCAAGGCCATCGTCCTCCGCGTCGACTCGGGCGGCGGCAGCGCCTTCGCCTCCGAGATCATCCGGCGCGAGTGCGAGGCCGCCATGGCCGACGGCAAACCGGTCATCGCCTCCATGGGCAGCGTCGCCGCTTCGGGAGGTTTCTGGATCAGCACCTCCGCCGACCAGATCTGGGCGTATCCGAGCACCATCACCGGATCCATCGGGATCTTCGGGATGATCCCCACCTATCAGCGGCCGCTGGCCGAGTACCTCGGTATCCACGTCGACGGAATCAGCACCGCGCCGTTGGCCGGTGTCAGACTCGATCGGGAGCTCCCTCCCGAGGTCGGTGACGTCATTCAGCAGATCATCGAACACGGCTACAGCGAGTTCCTCCAACGAGTGGCGGATTCGCGCGGCATGACGACCGAGGAGGTGGACAAAATCGCACAGGGCCGGGTGTGGAGCGGAACCGATGCCTATGAGCTTGGCCTTGTGGATCACCTGGGTGATCTCGATGACGCCGTCGCGGCCGCCGCAGAACTCGCCGAGCTCGGTGACGACTACGCCGTCACCTATATCGAGAAGGAAGAAGAGTTCAAGGACAAGGTGATCCGCCAGATGATGGCCCAGGCTTTGGACGCGACCGGCCAGGGTGCGCCGGCCGCCTCGCCCCTCGACGAGACGCTCCGGCAGATCGAAGAAGCCGCGACGGATTTCGCAGCCCTCAACGATCCCAACCACGCCTACGCTTTGTCGAACATCGAGACCGACTGAGGCGGAGTCCGCGTCTGTTGGGACGCGATGGGAGGGGAGCCAGGCACGCAACTTTGGTCGCGGCGAACAAAGTTGGTGCCAGGCACCCATCCCGCGTTCTGTGGAGGCCCTGCGGTGTTCCAGGGACAGAGCAAGAAGCCTATGAGTACCTGCGGGAGAACACGCCACAACGGGGTGCCGGATCCGCATTTGTGCCGGAACGACCTCTCAGCGGTGCGGCCCACCCAGCAAAAGTGCCGACCGGGCTCCCTCGGGAAGCGCGATGCGGTCTGCTGCTACGGCTACGAGGCAGGCCGCCGGCGTGCCATCGGCGCGGTCGCAGCCCTTGCAATCAACCCACGCGCGACCACGCCGATGGTGCGACGCTGGGTCGATGGGACGCCAAAGCGTCACATCGGCCCAGAAGGCCGGGGCCACGGGCACGGAAACGGAAACAGACGTGGGAGGCAGGCCGCGTTACTCTGACCACCATGAAGGCGGCGATCTTCGATATGGACGGACTCATCATCGACTCGGAGCCGTTGTGGAGGCTGGCCGAGCGTGCGGCCTTCGCCCGGGTGGGTCTCGAGCTCAGTGATGATGATTGCCGGCGGACCACGGGTCTGCGCTCGGATGAAGTCGTCGGTTACTGGTTCGCCCGTCATCCGTGGACCGGATCCAGTCAGGAAGAGGTGGTCCTGGACCTGGAGATCCGGGTCGCCGATCTCATCTCGGCGCGCGGCGCGCCCTGCCTGGAGTCCACGATGCCGTCGAAGCGACTGCGCGAATCCGGCTTGCGGCTCGCCCTCGCATCGTCCTCGTCGCATGAGTTGATTCGTGTCGTCCTGGCCGCTCTGGGGATGGAAGACACTTTCGAGGTTCTCAGCAGCGGCGCCGACGAGCTGAGGGGCAAACCGGACCCGGCGGTCTATCTGACGACCGTTCGCCGTCTCGGCCTGCCGGCCATGGAGTGCCTTGCCTTCGAGGACTCCGCGGCGGGGGTCCGGGCTGCCCACGCCGCGGGCTGCCGTGTGATCGCGGTCCCGGCGGCCGCGGACTTCGACGACCCCCGGTTCGACATCGCCGATCTCAAGCTCCGCTCCCTCGGATTTCGATCTCCGGATCGTAGAGCGTTCTTAACGCAGCGGACAATGGTCGGGGGTAAACGGGTTGTCGTAGGAAGACCGTTCTGTACAGCAACGCACATGAAACCGCCAAGACGCCAAGAACGCGAAGGAGTCGCTAGGTTTTTCTCAGGGTCATCGCAAGGCACTTCGGATCCTCAAGAACCGAGGGGTCGGGTCAGTCGTGCGACGCTTCGGGGCATCTTGGCGATCTTCGCGTCTTTACGAGTTTTATTGTGCCTCCGGTCTCAGTAGCAGGTGAAACCAAATGTCGTCGTGTGATCGCGATCTTTCTGCGCCCGGGTTGGATTGAAGCTACAGCAGATCCCCGGCGAAGCGGCCGGCGTTACGGACGAAGATGGTGGTCTTGAAACCCCCGGCGAGTTGCTCGAGGCGTTCGGCGTAACGGACCTCGTCACCGAACGATGGCATCATGAGACCGAGAAAAACGACATCGGCCATGGCGCTGTGTTCGTGGAGGATCTCCGCGACATCGCGATCCGAGTCGGGTTCGAAGAGGACCTCGGTGTCGGCTTCGATCCGGTGTTCCGCGAGGAGTTCTGCGAGGCCGGAATGCTGGCTGTCGCGTTCGGCTTTGCTGCGGGCGATGGACCGAACGGTCAGCCGCGCATCGGCCCACTCGGGGTTGAGCCGCAACAGGTGGGCGAGGAGCAGCATGAGATCGCCGTTGTTCTGCAGTCCGCCCCACCACAGGTCGATGCGCTTCTCCTGGCCCGGCTCGTGCGCCCAGTTGAGACGGCAGATGATGGTGCTCTTGCCGGCGTTGGCGAGCGCGCGCATGAGCCGCAGCTGGGAGGCGAGCCGGTCGCGATCTTTGGACCAACCGAAGATGACCGTGTTGGCGCTCAGCTCGCCGACGCCGGTCGCCTGGGCGATGCCGAGCACTCCGGACTCGAAATCCGGCACCACGTGGGCCTCGCAGAAGGCGGTCACCCCGACCTCATCGACCTCGGCCTCCATCTCGGCCTGGATCCTCTCGATATCGATACTTCCGTCTTGAAGATCGCCGGTCATGAGCCGGCAGGCGGTGATGATGCCGCGATCCTGATTGAACCAGCTCGCCAGGCGCACGAGGTTGATCCTCTTGCCGGTGTCGCCGACGAAGAGCAGGATGTGCGGCCGCCAGTTGCGCGGGTCGGTGCGGTTTTCGCGCAGCTTGAGCAACGCAAACCGGGCGACAGCGATCCACATCCCGGCGCGGACATCGCCCCACTCACGGCGCATGACCCGGCGTTGGAGGTAGATATAGAGACAGAACTCGAGCACGACGGCCGCGACACAGGCCAGAGGACTGATGAGGAACATCACCGCGATGGCGCCGATGGAACCGATCAGCGAGACCCACCACGGCACCTTGATGGTCGGCCGGAACGATGGGTCCCCGACGAGGTTCTCGAGTCCGGCGGCGAGATTGATCGTCACATAGAGGGTCAGAAAAAGGATGGTGACGAACTGGGCGACGGCATTGAGCCCGCCCAGGGCAACGGCGCCGAGGGCGATGGCGCCGGCGACCCAGCGTGGCGATGGTCGGCTGGCCGGTGGCGGAGGTCCGCGCCAGGAAGGCGGGCGTGAGCCCGTCGCGCGAGAGCGACTGGAGCACTCGCGGTCCGCCGAGGGCGCTGCCGAACGCCGACGAGAGGATGGCGCCCCAGACCCCCGGAAAAACCAGCCACGCACCGAGGACGGCGATCTTGACCCAGATGATCCCGGGTTCGGCGAGCTCTTCCGGACTCACCTTGGCTGTGAAGGCGAGCAGCACCGGGATGGTGAGGTAGATCAAGGCGCCGGTCATGACCGCGAGCAGGGTGCCCCTGGGGATCGACTTGCGGGGATCGTGGAGATCGCCGGACATCCCGATGCCGGCGGTGAAACCGGTGACGGCGGGGAAGAAGACCGCGAAGACATACCAGAAACCGGCCGGCGCGGTGCGATAGGTCGGCGCCATTTCGGGGGTGGCGAACTCTCCGGTGAAGACACCCGCGGCGAGAGCGATGATGGACAGGCCGACGGCGATCATGATGGGGATCTGGACCTTGAGGGCGAGTTCGGCGCTGCGGCCGGAGATGCCGATGATGACCACAATGAGACCAGCGGTGAGGAGCTGCGAGGTCACCGCCGGGATCGGGCCCCACGACGCGGGCCAGAACGCCAGGATCGACTCCGCCAGGCCAAAACAGTAAAAGGTGATGCTCAGGGTCCGGCACAGAAAGAGCGGAATCCCGATGGCGCCGCCGAGTTCGAGGCCCAGGCTGCGGGAGATCATGAAGTACTCGCCGCCGACACCGACCCTCATGTTGGTCGCCACCGCCGACGCGCTGAGTGCGGTGATGGCGGTGATGGAGGTGGCCAGCAGGACGATGAAGAGCGTGAGGGGCAATCCAACATTGCCCACCACCCAGCCGAAGCGGAGGTACATGATCAGACCGAGAATGGTCAGCACGCTCGGTGTATAGACCCCGAGGAAGGTGCCGAACTTGCGGGCCGGTTCAGCAGCGGTCGAATTCTCATTCACGCCGGCAATCCCTCCATCTCCAAGACTGATGGTAACCCTTCTACGCTACCACTACCGATGGTATCCGCGCCGAGCTTCGTTGGTTGCGGCGGGCCGGGGAGAAGGAGATTTCATCGGGCTTCCCGCCCCGTGTCGGTTCGGATCGTGGGGTGGCGAAACCGGAGCCGTTCGGCGCCGGCCCGGCAGGGCAAGATGACCACCGCTGTCAGAATCAGCAGAACGAGGTGTGGGCGTTTCGCAACCACGGTTTCTATTCTCGACCGGATGGGGCGCTGCGTCGAGGGCGGATTTCCACACCGGACGCGGTAGCATGGCCGGCGACAGGAGGATGACGATGAAACTCACCCGCTTTGCCGTGCTCGCAGTGCTTCTCATTCCGGCGGTGCCGACCGCCGCCACCGCCGCCGAGGATTCCCAATGGCTGACCACCGAAACCCTGGCGGGTCTCGAGCTGCGCGGCATCGGCCCCGCGGTTTCATCGGGCCGGATCTCCGACATCGCCGTCGACCCGGAAGACCACTCGCGCTATTTCGTCGCGGTGGCTTCAGGCGGGGTCTGGCGTACGACCAACTGCCGGAACCACCTGGGAGCCGGTCTTCGATGGCGAGGGCTCCTACTCCATCGGCTGCATCACCATCGATCCCAACGACCCCAACGTGGTCTGGGTCGGCACCGGCGAGAACAACTCGCAGCGCTCGATCTCCTTTGGCGACGGTGTCTACAAGAGCCTCGACGGCGGATCGACATGGAAGAACATGGGTCTCGGCGAATCCGAGCACATCGGCAATATCGTCGTCGATCCCCGCGATTCCAACGTGGTCTGGGTCGCGGCTCAGGGTCCGCTCTGGCGCTCCGGCGGCGACCGCGGTCTCTATCGCACCACCGACGGCGGTGAGACCTGGGAGCGGGTGCTCCACATCTCGGACGACACCGGCATCGCCGAGGTCAAGCTCCACCCCGACGACCCCGACACCATCCTCGCCACCGCCTACCAGCGCCGGCGCCACACCTGGACCCTGATCAACGGCGGGCCCGAGTCGGGGCTCCACAAGTCGACCGACGGCGGCAAGACCTGGCGCGAGATCACCGCCGGCCTGCCCACCGAGGACAAGGGACGGATGGGGCTGTGCTTCTCGCCGGTGGACACCGACGTGGTCTACGGCGTCCTCGATGCCGCCATGGACAAGGGTGGGACCTTCCGCTCCACCGACCGTGGCGAGAGCTGGGAAAAGCGCTCCGATCACGCCCCCGGCGGCGACTACTACAACGAATTCATCTGCGATCCGGAGAACGTCGATCGGGTCTACTCCATGGATACCTGGATGCAGGTCACCCACGACGGCGGCAAGACCTTCGTGCCCGTTGGGGAGAACTTCAAGCACGTCGACAACCACGCGCTGTGGATCAACCCGGATGATCCGCGCCACCTCCGCGCCGGCTGCGACGGCGGGGTCTACGAGACCTTCGACCGCGGCGCCACCTGGGTCTACTTCGAGAATCTGCCCATCATGCAGTTCTACCGGGTCACCGTCGACAACACGAAACCCTTCTACTATGTCTATGGCGGCACCCAGGACAACGCCACCCTCGGCGGCCCGTCGCGGACCCGGCGCAAGGCGGGGATCGGCAATGAGGACTGGTTCGTCACCGTCTTCGGCGACGGTTTCAAGACCGTGGTCGACCCCGAAGAACCCGATATTGTCTACAGCCAGTGGCAGTACGGCGGGCTCGTGCGCTTTGACCGCGCCACCGGTGAGACGGTGGACATCCAGCCCCAGCCGGCGCCCGGCGAAGACCCCTACCGCTGGAACTGGGACGCGCCCATCATGGTCAGCCCGCACTCACACACCCGGTTGTATTTCGCCGCCCAGAAGCTCTTCCGATCAGACGACCGCGGCAACACATGGGCGGTGGTTTCGGGAGATCTTTCCCGCGGCATCGACCGGAACACGCTCGAGGTGATGGGCAAGGTCTGGGGCCCCGACGCCCTCCACAAGAGCGGTTCGACCTCGATCTACGGCAACGCGGTGGCCCTGACCGAGTCGCCGCTGGTCGAAGGGTTGCTTTATGTCGGCACCGATGACGGTCAGGTTCATATCACCTCGGACGGCGGCGCCACCTGGCGCACCGAGGGATCGTTCCCGGGTGTCCCGGCCAAGACCTATGTCGCCGAACTCGAGGCCTCTCGACACGACGCCGACACGGTTTTCGCGACCTTCGACAATCACAAGCAGGGTGATTTCAAACCCTACGTGCTTCAAAGCACCGATCGTGGTCGAAGCTGGAAGAGCATCGCCGGTGACCTGCCCGATCGCGAGATCGCCTGGAGCATCGCCCAGGACCACGTCAAAGAGCACCTCCTCTTCCTCGGCACCGAGTTCGGGCTCTATGTCACGGTGGACGGGGGTGAGAAGTGGGTGCGGATGAAGTCGGGTCTGCCCACCATCGCGGTGCGGGAGCTCGAGATCCAGCGGCGCGAAAGCGATCTCGCCCTGGCCACCTTCGGACGCGGTTTCTACATCCTCGACGACTACACGCCGCTGCGCGAAATCAGCGAAGAGAGCCTGGACGAAGACGCCGCGCTCTTCCCGGTCAAGGACGCCCTGCGCTATATCGAAACCAGCCGGCTCGGACTCGTGCCTTTGGACAAGGCCTTCCAGGGCGATAAGTACTACACCGCCCCGAACCCGGCATTCGGCGCCGTCTTCACCTATCACCTCAAGGACGGGCTCAAAACCCGGCAGGAACGGCGCCACGAGGCCGAAGAAAAGGCCGATGAAGACAAAAAGCGCCTTCCATACCCGAGTACCGATGACCTTCGTGCCGAGGACGAGGAGAACGATCCGAGCATCGTCCTCACGGTGCGTGATGGGGACGGCGACGTGGTTCAGCGGGTGACGGGCCCCCGCGCCAAGGGCCTCCACCGCGTCGCCTGGGATCTGCGATACCCGTCGTCGCGGCCCACCGATCCCAACCCCGGGCCGCAGGCGCCGTGGGACTCGCCGGCCATCGGTCCGTTGGCGCTTCCGGGCGTCTACTCGGTGAGCCTGTCCCAGGAGGTTGACGGAGTGGTCACCGAGCTCGCCGGCCCGCAGGAGTTTGCCGTTGTCGATCTCGGTGGCGGCACTCTGCCCGTGGATCACCCCGCGGACGCCCTTGAGTTCCAGCGCCAGGCGGCCGAGCTCCAACGCGCGGTCCTCGGCGCCGTCGAGGTTACCTCCGAGGTCAAGGTTCGGGTCAAGCATCTGCGACAGGCGATCCTCGACACCCCCGAAGCAAGCCCGGAAGCTCTCGCCGAGCTCGCCGCCATCGAGGCTGAACTCAACGATCTGTTGGTGGTGCTGAGCGGCGATCGATCAAAAGCGCGGCGCAACGAACCCGTCGATCCCTCCCTCGCGGATCGGATCAACCGGGTCGTGGAGGGGCAGCTCGGCACCACCCAGCCACCCACCAACACCAGCCGCGCCGGCTACGCCTGGGTCTCGGAGGCCTTCGCCGAAACCCTCGTCGACCTTCGTGCTCTGGATGCGAGGCTCGGCGCCCTCGAGGACGTGCTCGAAGCCGCCGGAGCGCCGTGGACCCCGGGCCGTGTTCCGACCTGGCCGAGAGGGAACTGACGCTCTCTGAATCACAGAAAGAGGGCGGGTGAAAGCCCGCCCTCTTTCTGTTGTAGGGCAGGCATCCTGCCTGCCCTACACACATGCGCTGGTCGAGAACACGCCGCCACGAAGTCGGACGTGCGTGGCTCACTCTCTACTGGGATGGCTTGGCGCCACTTTGAGATGGATGTACTTGGCGATCTTTGCGATGCAGCTATGCGATGGCTGACTCTGTGCCTTTGAGGTCAATCGCGATTGCACGCAAAGACTGATTGTCTCGGGTGGAGTGGCCGCGAACCCGCCGGTGGGTTTTACATCTGGGCTGACCGCAGGGTGAAACCTTTGAGCTCTTCTAACGTTAATTTTTTGAGACGACGGATTCGTTAATTGCTTCTGGGGGGAGTTTGTCCATGAAATTCGGTTGGATGTTGGTTCTGGTGGTGGTGTTGACGTCGAGCGTGGGACTGGCGAGAAGTTTCGACACCGGATACGAGCCGGAAGGTCTCGAGGAACTCGAAAAGCACAAGGGCCTCTTCAAGACGACCCTGGTCGACCCCGATTCGGATTTCAACCGATATAACAAGATCTACCCGAGAAAGGTCATGCTCGTGGTGCGTGATCCGGGTCCCCAGAACGAGCAACCGATGACGGGATCGCTGGTCGGCAAGAGCGGCGGCGGGGTGATGCCCGAGTGGGAGGAGCTCGCCGAACTCAAGCAGATCATCAATGATGCCATCGTTGCCGAGTTGGGTCGCAGCACCGATCTCGAGCTCGTTAACGATGCCGGACCCGGAACCCTCGTACTGAGGGCCGCCGTCACCGATGTCGTCTGCGACGAATCATCCAAGATCAAGACGGAGGACGGCAAACCGGCGCTGGAGGTGTCTCAGGGCACCATCGTCTTCGATCTCATCGATGGCGAGACCGGGGTCATCCAGGCTCGCTTCGGTGAACGAAGAAAGTGCCGGGCCGCCAAGGGCGCTGCTTCACCGGTCGAGGGGCCCTGGCCAAACGCCGCGAGTTGGGCCGTGCTCGCCACGACGGATCTCTGTGAGGAACTGGCGAGGTTCATCGGATCCAACTAGGCGTCGCCCTTTGCCGGCGGGTCACTTCTTCTTGAACACCGCCCGCCAACCGGTGGCGTGGGGAACCGGACGCAGTCGGGTTCCGGCACCGCGGAAGCTCTCATGCGCTGGCTCGCTGACATAGAGCAGATCGGGGTCGATGGATTGCGCCCGACGCAGCATGCGTTGCGTCCGGCGTCGCGGCGCCACTGCGTAGACCAGGGTGATCGGTCCGTCGGCGTTGTCGCCGCCGAAAACCGTGACGTCGTGGCCGTCCTCTCGAAGGGCGGCGGCGATGGCGTCGCCGTGAGTGGTGGAGAGGATCCGAACCACCGAGGTTCCCATGGCGAGCCGCCGTTCGACGAGGATCCCGACGGCGTTGCCGGCGGCGAAACCGCCGGCGAACGCGAGCGCGAGAAAGAAGCTCTCATGAATCCGTGTGATCACCTGGCTGACCGCGAGGATCCAGATCATCACCTCGAAAAATCCGAGGGCGACCGCGATGCCGAGATAGCCCTTGACGATGGCGACGGTCCGCACCGTACCGAGAGTGACATCACAGATCCTGAGGATGAAGATGAGCAGGCAGAGCAACCACACCGGGATCGAGGCAATCCACTCCATCAGAATCCTCTTCCGGTCTTCTTGATGACGACCAGCGTGAGATCATCCTTGAGCGGCGCAAAGGCAAGGGCGCGGTCGAGGATTGCGTCGTGGATCTCCTTTGCCGATCGGTGCTTGTGGCTGCGCACCGTGTCCTCGAGCAGGGTGGCGAAGAAAGTCTCCTCGTTGTCACGCTCGTGTTCGCTCAAGCCATCCGTGTGGAGCAGGAGGATGTCGCCACTGCCCATGAGGTTGACCTTGTTCACCGTGTAGCGAGGTTTGGTGCGAAGCGGGCCGAAGTGCTTCGAGCTGTCGATGTCGTCTTCTGAAGGGAACATCCCCAGAGGAAAAAACGACACCAGACGATCGGGGCCGATCGTGACGAAACGGTCGTACTCGGCGGAAAAGACCAGCGGCGCCGGAGCGCCGGCCGAGACGAATTTGTACTCTCCGTCGGGAGAGATCTCGCCGTAGATCAGGGTGACGTACTTTGCAACGCTGAGCGAGCGGTGAAACCGGGTGTTGAGGATTTCGAAGAGCTTGGTTGTGACCTCGCCGAACCGGTCGAGTTCGTAGAGGACTCCGGTGAGGAATGCCTGGTGCAGCATGGCCGCCGCCAGCGCGTCGGTGAGCTTGTGGCCGGAGACATCCGCGACCAGAATCCCGAGACGGCCGCGGATTTCGGCGAGCTTGGCGGCGACTGAGCCGCTGCCAATCTCCTTGGCCTGGCGAATCCTGCGGTCGATGTCGTAACGCTCATCGAAGTCGAGGTAGATGATGTGGTCGCCGCCGGCGGCGCCGTTGAGGAAGGTCGAATTCCCGTAGACGTCGATGGAGCCGTGTGGCGCGGGCTGGGCCGGCGGGCGGATCCGCTGAACGATCTCGACGAAGTTCTCGATCTCCGGGCAGCAGGCTCCTGGCCCACTGGTCGAGGTAAGGGGCTCATCGTTCATAGCTGTTTCCTTCGGTTCCGGGGCGTCGTTCGCCGGTGAAACCGTTTCTTCACTCCATCCCGTCGATGATGGCGTTGAAGGTCGGGCTCGGCCGCATGGCCTTCTTCACCATGGCATCATCGGGCAGGTAGTACCCGCCTACATCCTGAGGTTCGCCCTGGGCAGCCAGGAGCTCGGCGGCGATCTTCTCTTCGTTGTCCTTGAGAGCCTTGGCAACCGGCGCGAAACGGGCCTGGAGCTCGGCGTCCTTGGTCTGCTCGGCCAAGGCCTCGGCCCAGTACATGGCGAGATAGAAGGAACTGCCGCGATTGTCGATCTCATTGACCTTGCGCGACGGCAGCCGGCCGTTTTCGAGATAGGCGGCGATGGCCGCATCGAGGGTTTCGGCGAGGACCGTCACCTTTTTGTCGCCGTTCTTTTCGGCCGCGAGCTCGAGGGAGGGAACCAGGGCGCAGTACTCGCCGAGTGAATCCCAGCGCAGGTGGCCTTCCTTCATGAACTGCTGGACGTGCTTGGGCGCCGAACCGCCGGCGCCGGTCTCGAAGAGGCCGCCGCCTTCCATGAGGGGCACGATGGAGAGCATCCGGGCGCTGGTGCCGAGCTCGAGGATGGGGAAGAGGTCGGTGAGATAGTCACGGAGGACGTTGCCGGTGACCGAGATGGTGTCCTCACCGCGGCGAATCCGTTCGAGGGAGAATCGCATGGCGTCAACGGGCTTCATGATGCGGATGTCGAGGCCGGTGGTGTCGTGATCGGGGAGATATTTCTCGACTTTGGCGATGATCTGCGCGTCGTGCCCGCGCTCGGGGTTGAGCCAGAAGATGGCCGGCGTTCCGGCGGCGCGGGCGCGGCTGACCGCGAGCTTGACCCAGTTGCGGATCGGCGCGTCCTTGGTCTGGCACATGCGGAAGATGTCGCCCGGTTGGGCCGTCTGCTCGAGGAGGACGGCGCCCGATGCGTCGATCACCCGGAAGGTGCCGTCGGCCGGCGCCATGAAGGTCTTGTCGTGCGAACCGTACTCCTCGGCCTTCTGGGCCATGAGACCGACGTTGGCGACGCTGCCCATGGTGGAGGGGTCGAACTGGCCGTTCCTTTTGGCGTCCTCGAGGATCTCCGCGTACATCGTCGCGTAGCAGCGGTCGGGGACCATGGCGATGCAGTCCTGGAGCTGGTCGTCGTTGTTCCACATCCTGCCGCCATCGCGAACGACGTTGGGCATGGAGGCGTCGACGATGATGTTGTTGGGGACGTGCAGATTGGTGATGCCCTTGCGCGAGTCGACCATGGCGAGGGCGGGCTGGGTTTCGTACACCGCGTTGATGTCGGCCTCGATCTCGGCGGCCTTGTCGGCCGGAAGCCGGTCGAGCTTGGCGAGGACATCGGCGAGACCGTTGTTGATATTGGCGCCGATCTCATTGAGGGCGTCGGCGTGCTTGTCGAGGGCGGCCGCGTAGTAGACCGAGACGCAGTGGCCGAACATGATGGGATCGGAGATCTTCATCATGGTCGCCTTGAGGTGGAGCGAGAGCAGGACGCCGTCCTTCCTGGCCTCCTCGATCTGTTCGGCGTAGAAAGCCCGCAGGGCGGCAACATTCATCACCGACGCGTCGATGACCTCACCCACCTCGAGGGCGAGCCCGTTCTTGAGCGTCGTCGTCGTGCCGTCATCGGCGACGAACTCGATCTTCACGTCGGTGGCCGCGTCCAAGGTGGTCGAAGTCTCGGATCCGAAGAAGTCCCCGCCGCGCATGTGGGCGACGCGGGATTTCGAGCCCGACTCGGGCCAGGGTTTCATCATCTTGTGCGGAAACCTCTGGGCGAATTTCTTCACCGAAGCCGCCGGCCGGCGATCGGAGTTGCCTTCGCGCAGCACCGGGTTGACGGCAGATCCGAGGCAGGCGGCGAAACGATCGCGCAGCGCCCGCTCTTCGTCGGTCTTGGGCTCTTCCGGGAAATCCGGGATGTCGTACCCCTTGGACTGGAGTTCGGTGATGGTCTCCTGGAGCTGCGGAATCGAGGCCGAGATATTCGGCAGTTTGATGATGTTGGCATCGGGGGTCTTGGTGAGGGCGCCCAGTTGAGCGAGAAAATCCGGGATCTTCTGGTCGTCGGTCAGGCGGTCCGGGAAATTGGCGATGACCCTTCCGGCCAGGGAGATGTCGCGGGTTTCCACCTCGACGCCGGTCCCTTTGGTGTAGGCCTGAACGACGGGGAGAAGGGCGTAGGTTGCCAGCGCCGGCGCCTCATCGATTTTGGTCCAGATGATCTTGGATGTGTTCATGTTGTTACCTCTTGCAGGTGGTTTCGCCGCGATTCGGCAAGGCAGTCTAGCGCTTCCCGGCGCGGATTGTCAGCCATTTTACCCAAGACAGCCGTTTCCTTGTGAAGATCCGCACAAAGCTCGGGTTCGCCGACCTCTCCGCCGAAGAGGTACTCCGGATTCGGCTGGCTTTGAGGTGCCGGTACCTGAGAGAATGGCGGCCGAGAATTGATGATGCGGTTTCTTCCCTTTTGGCTCCGGGCCGTGCTCGGCTGTGCGCTCGTCCAGTGCGCGGGGGCGGCGTTCGCCTTTTCCCTCGATCCGGACACCTCGCTCTCGCTCTATCGTTGGGACCGTTGGAGCGGCGATGATCTTCCGGCTCGGAGCGTCCGGGCGGTGGTCTACGGCAACGACGGCTATATCTGGTCGCCGTCGTACGGGGGTCTCATCCGCTTCGACGGGCAACGCTTTGAGGCCTTCAACCCACCCGAGGACTTCGGCACCATCACAAATGGTTTCACAGCCGCGAGCCCGGGCGCCGAAGCGGGGCTGTGGCTCGGCGGCACCGGGGGCGGCGTCTACCGTTTTGTCGATGGCACGTTCTCCTGTGTGCTCGAGCCGGTCGATTCGAGGATCAACACCATCGTATCCGTCCTCGACGACGATCGCGGCGGGATCTGGGTCGGCGGGACCAAGGGGTTGGCTCGGCTGAGTCGAGACGAGTCGGGATGGGCCGAAATCTGGTTTGCGGACTTGGACGATCTTGATGTCGCCGGGCTCGCTGCGGTTTCAGGTGGAGACGTCTGGGCCGCGACGAACCGCGGATTGTGGCGGCTGGCGGACGATGGGGGGGCCTCCCGACACCCCGGGTTGGGTGAATTTCCGAGTGATGCTCGGACGATAGAAATGGGAAGCGGGAGATCAAGATGACAGCAGGGTGACGATGCTCTGCGCAACGTCGCCGACATCATCCAACATGCAACCCGTCGGCCGGGCGACCTCGCGGCCCGCTATGGTGGGGAAGAGTTCATCCTGGTCCTGACCGATACCGATCAAGAGGGCGCCGCCAGCCTCGCCGAATCCGTCCGAAACGATCTCTTTGAAGCTGAGATCCCCCACGATGGAAGCGCCATCGGACGCATCACCCTCAGCGCCGGGGTCGCCACCGCGACACCGGAGCGGGACGCGGATCCCGACGGCCTCGTCAGCCGCGCCGATGATGCCCTCTATCGAGCCAAAGACGGCGGGCGGAACCGGGTCGAGGTGGACGGCTGAAGCCGGTGAGTTGAGCCGGCCGGCCGCGGCGAGGTCGTCGGCTGTGTGAATTCAAGGACGAACACGTATTGGAGACCGATGTGAAGCAGTGGACCTGGATGCGATCCCCGATCAGACAGGCCGCGTCGCGATCGTCACCGGCGCCAACACGGGCATCGGTTTTGAAACCGCCGCGGCACTCGCCGCCGGGCACGCCAGAGTTGTGCTTGCGTGCCGCAACGCGCGGAAGGCCGGGAACGCCATCGAGAGAATCCGGGCGCGGACGCCCGATGCCGGTCTCGAATTCCTCGAACTCGATCTCGCGAGCCTGGATTCCGTCGAACGTTTCGCGGGTGCGTTCGATTCGGCCCATGACCGGCTCGACCTGCTCATCAACAACGCCGGGGTGATGGCGCCGCCCTTCGGTCACACCGAGGATGGCTTCGAGCTCCACTTCGGCTGCAACCACCTCGGTCACTTCGCCCTCACCGGCAGGCTCATGGCTCTCCTCGACGCGACGCCGGGCGCGCGCGTGGTCACGGTCAGCAGCCTCACCCACCGGATGGCGGCCCTCGACTTCGACAATCTCAACGCCGAGAAGGGCTACCGCAAGATGGCCGCCTACGGCCGGAGCAAACTCGCCAATCTCCTCTTCACCTTCGAGCTCCAACGCAGGCTGGAACGGACCGGTTCAAAGGTGCTGGCCGTCGCCTCCCACCCCGGGTGGACCGTGACCGAGATTCAGCGCCACTCACCCCTGATCGAGTTGTTCACCCCGCTGGCCCCGGGGCCGGACCGTGGCGCCCTGACGACCCTGCGCGCCGCCGTCGATCCCGAGGCGCGGGGCGGCGACTACTACGGTCCGCGCGGGATCTTCGAATTGATGGGATACCCCAAGAAAGTTTGCACCTCCTCGGCTGCCCGAAACGTGCCGGATGCAGAGCGTCTCTGGCGAATCTCGGAGGAACTGACGGGCGTGAGTTATCCTGCCACCGGTTTCGTGAGATCGGATCAACTCGCCAGGTAGAGCCCTGCACCCGGTCCCATGGGAAGCCCCAGCAACAGCCAGACGACGAGCATCACCATCCACATTGCGAGAAACGCCATCGAATAGGGCAGCATGGTGGCGATCACCGTTCCGATCCCCGCCTTGGAGTCATAGCGCTGGACAAACGCGACGATGAGGGCGAAGAACGACATCATGGGCGAGATCAGATTGGTCGAACTGTCACCGATGCGATAGACCCCCTGGACGAGTTCGGGGGAGTAGCCGAGCAGCATGAACATGGGGACGAAGACCGGGGCCATGAAGGCCCACTTTGCCGACGCGCTGCCCATGCAGAGGTTGATCAGTGCGGCGAGCAGGATGAATGAGAGCATCAGCGGGATGGGTCCGAGCCCGGAGGCCTTGAGCAAATCGGCGCCCTTGATGGCGAAGATCATGCCCAGATTGGTGTATTTGAAGTAGGCGACGAACTGGGCGGCGAAAAAGACCAAGACCATGAATAGACCGAGCGACTCCATGGCCTCCTTCATCCCTTTGACCACGTCGCCATCGCTTTTGAAGGTGCCGGCGGCGATGCCGTAGGCGAGCCCGGCGAGGAATCCACCGAGGAAGATGAACGTCACGATCCCGTGCATGAAGGGTGAGTGGAGAACGCTGCCGGTTTCGGGTTCGCGGAGGACCCCGTTCTCCGGAACCAGGCCCAGGAGCACCAACGCCAGAAGAACGAAGCTGACCCCGGCGGCCCACCAGAGGCCACGTTTTTCGGCGACCGTCAGCGCCTCGAGCTCTTCATTGTCGCCATTCACCGCCCCCTCGTAATCACCGAGGCGGGGAACGATGATCCTCTCGGTGACCCAGGTCCCGACACCCGCGACGAGGAAGGTCGAGACCGCCATGAAGTAGTAGTTGCACGCCGGTGAGACCGCGTAGGACGGGTCGATGATTCTCGCCGCCTCCTCGGAGATACCCGACAGCAACGGGTCGATGGTGCCGAGCAGGAGGTTGGCACTGAAACCGCCGGAGACCCCGGCGAAGGCGGCGGCGAGTCCGGCGATGGGGTGACGGCCGACCGACAAGAAGATGAGAGCTCCCATGGGCACCAGAAGCACGTAGCCCACATCGGAAGCCATGTTGGACATGACCCCGGCGAAGACGATGACAAAGGTCAGCAGGCGTCTCGGTGCCGCGTGGACCAATTGCCTGAGGGCGGTGCCGATGAGCCCGCTCTTCTCGGCGACGCCGATTCCGAGCATGGCGACGAGGACGGTCCCCAAAGGCGCGAACCCGGTGAAGTTGGTGATGGTGTGCTCGAGGATCCAGTGCAGACCGTCACGCGAAAACAGGTTGATGGTCTCGACCACCGAACCGTCCCTGGGATTGACGGCAGCCAGCTCGAGCTTGCTGAATAGCCATGACAGGGCGATCAGACTCAGAGCAAAGATCGCGAAGAGCGTTGCCGGGTTGGGAAGCGCATTGCCGATGTGCTCGATGACCGAGAGGAAACGCCCGACCAGGGACTGGGGGGGAGTATCGGTCTGACGTTGCTTCTTGGTCATCGATCGGCCTCCTGTCGCGGGCGGGTCGTCCCGAGGATTCTACGGGATTCGTCGTGACACCCGGGCGACTTGTGTCGAACGCGGCTCGGTCAGTCCTCCCTGAACGAGGCTCCGGAGATTCCCAGCCGGCGCAACTTCTGCTGCATGTTCTGACGGTGCAGGCCGAGGGCGCGAGCGGCTTGCGACACATTGCCGTTGTGCCGGCGCAACGCCGCGGTGAGGATCGACCGTTCGAAGCTGTCGATGGCCCTCGCCTTCGCGGTGCGGAAGTCCATTTCGTCCCCGAGCCCCGGTGAGGGTTCGATGCTCACCGTCGAGGCTCCGGTTTCGCGCCGGACATCGGCCGGGAGATCGGCCGCCTGGAGAACACTTCCGGTGCAGAAGATCGCCGCCCGTTCCATGGCGTTGGCGAGTTCGCGGACGTTGCCCGGCCACGGATATGAGACGAGGACCGCCTCGACCTCGGGACCGAGCCGGAGACCACTGCCGCCGAGGGCATCGAGAAAGTGCTGGGCCAGCAGAAGCACATCGCCGTTCCGATCCCTGAGCGGCGGCAACTCGATATCGACGACCCGCAGCCTGAAGAGAAGATCCTCGCGAAAGCTACCGTCGGCCACCATTTTTCTGAGGTCGCGGTGGGTGGCGGTCACGACACGGACATCGACCGCGACCGCGGGACCGCCGCCGAGGGGTTCCACCTGACCCTCCTGGAGGACCCGGAGAAGCGTGGCCTGGGCGGGCAGGGCCATGTCGCCGATCTCGTCGAGAAAGAGGGTGCCGAGATGGGCCTCCTGGAACTTCCCCGGACGATCCCTATCGGCGCCGGTGAAGGCGCCCCGCCGGTGACCGAAGAGTTCACTCTCGACCAGGGTGTCGGGGATTGCGGCGCAGTTGACGGTGACGAAGGGCCCGCGCTCCCGGTCGCTTCGATGGTGGATCGCGCGCGCCACCAGTTCCTTGCCGGTGCCGGATTCACCGAGGACAAGGACGCTGGCGGATGTCGGCGCCACCTTCTCGATGGTGGCCTTCACCTGCCGCATCGCCGGTGACTCGCCGAGGAGATCGCCAGGACCGCCGAGTCGTTGGACCTCCGCCGCCAAACGCCGATTCTCCGCCTGCAGCCGAGCTGTTTCGAGGGATTTCTCGACGACGATTCTGAGTTCGTCGACGGCAAAAGGCTTGCACAGATAATCCGACGCCCCGGCGCGGACGGCTTCGATGGCGGTCTTGATCGAGGTGTCGGCGGTGACGACCACCACGGGTGGCGCGGTCTGCAGCTCATCGAGTCGGGAGAGAAAGCCCATGCCGTCAAGACCGGGCATGTGGAGATCGAGGAGCACGAGGTCGATGCCGTGATGACGCGGACTCAGAGCCTCGAGAGCGCCGAGACCGCTGTCACACTCCGTGAAGTCGTACATGACTTTGCCGAGGGCGCGAACGGTGGCGCGGCGCGCCACCGGCTCGTCGTCGCAGACGAGGATCCGCGGTCGCCGGCCGTGGTCGTCACGGGCGCTCATGACTCCTCCTTTTCATTGGCTGTCGATTGCTCGGACGTCTCGTGGGTCGCCACCGCCGGGCAGCTCACTCTGAATACGATCCGGTCCTCGACATTGTCGACGGTGATCTCGCCGCCGATCTCAGCGACCCGCCGGGCGACGAGCCCGAGGCCGAGCCCGGTGCCACCGACGCTGACGAAATCCTCGAAGAGCCGGGCTTCGATCTCGGGAGCCATCGCGGGGCCGGGGTTTTCGGTTTCAAAGACAACCGACCCGCCTTCGCTGAGCAGCCGCACCTTTGCCGATGATCCGTCGGGTGCGTGTTCGATGGCGTTGTTGATGAGGTTGAGCGCGATGGTCTGCCAACCGGCTGCGGTACCCGGGACGCGCAGGCCCGGTTGGATCCCGCTCTGATCCAGGACCACAGCGCGGGTCTTTGCGTGGTAGCGACACACCGCGAGCGTGTCCGTCGTGAGTTGACTGAGATCGACCGCATCGTCATAGGATCGCTGCTGAGGCGCTCTGGCAAAGCCGAGGATCTCGGCCGCCACCGAGTTGAGGCGGTCGATCTGAGCCACGATGAGCCCGAGATCCTCGGCCTGCTCGCTGCCGGGGTCGGCGGCCTCCAGTTCTTCGCCCACCGTCTCGGCCAGGACCTTGATGGAGGACAGCGGATTCTTGACCTCGTGCACCAGCGATGCCGAGACCATCCCGAGCATGCTGAGGCGCTCCCGCTCGGCCATGGTGCGCTCCTGAGCGACCCTGGTCTCCATCAGACGCCGGAGTTGGAGCGCCCCGCCGAGCTGCCGCAGCACGAGCCGCACCGACTCCATCTCGCCATCCTGATAGCCGCCGCCGGTGGCGCTGACTTCGAGGCCGAGGATTCGTTCGAGAGCTCCCCCCACCCGCAGCGGAAACACGGCGTGGAGATGGGTCCGACCGAGGACGGCGGCAAGCCGGCTCGACGGCGGCGTGAGCCGGTTGAAGGCGGTCGTGGCCGGATTCTGAAAGTGGCGCCACAACAGGGCCTCGCCGCGATCGCCTTCGGTTGACGGGCCGAAAAACCGGGCATGCGTCACAAACCACGCACCGATCTGGTCGGCGACCTCATCGAGCAGCTCGTTCTCCGGCAGGCCTAGGGATTCGAGCCGGCTGGTGAACGCGTCGAGTTCCTGTGGCGTCGGGCTGTCGCCGAGGAGCCGCCGCAGTCTTCGTGACCGTGCCGCGGCCGCTCGTCGCAGGGGTGTCAAGAGCATCGCAGCGAGCACGGCCGCGACGAGACCAACGGCGACCAGCCGGCGGAAGATCTCGGTGTCGTGGATGCCCACGGCAGGTCCGTAGAGCATCACCAGCAGCACCACCGCCATGGCCGCCACGAAGTGCCGCAGGCTCCGGTGCGACAGCGACAGGCGGAGCAGATTGTAGCGTTGGACAAAATAGAGAAAGGTCAGACCGAGGACCAGCCCGGACGCCTCGGAAGTGAGGCGCCAGACGCCGAGGGCGATCCTCGGGGCATCGGCCTTGATCCCGATGGCGGGACCGATGCAGAGCAGGCCAAACATGACCACAAGAGCCGGCAGGAGCCAACTCAGGAATTGTCTCAAACGGGCGTCTTCGGTGCTTCGGATGACCAGGACGAGGAGCCAACCCGCCACCGCGAGCGACCATCCGGCGTGGACGAGAACCTGCGGCAAGACTTCCTGCGCAGCCGCCTCCAACCAGGGTGACCGAAGATGCCAGATCCGCCACGCCGCCGGTACGAAAATCAGCAGGGTCAGATAGCCGGGGAGGAGAACGACCCATGGAGGTCTTCGGCGCCGCGGCGCGTCCGGGCAAGGGTCGCCGCGACCCGGTTCATTTTTTGGCAGCAGGCCCCAGATTGTGCTGGCGAGGAGCGGAAAGCTGGCCAGCCAGGCCATGGCGCGGATGATGTCGAAGATCGCCCCGATGGGCGCCGGTCCGCCGCCGGGCGTCCTGAGGATGGTCGCCAACTCATCGATGAGGCAACCGCCATACCAGACGGTGAGGCAGGCGACCAGCAGACGGATGGGAGGACCCGGCAGGACCGATGGGTTACGCACGAGCTCGCGGACGAGAAATCCGTAAAGCAGGGTGCCGATCAGAAAAACCAGCAGATGTGCGTAGAGCAGCAGGGTTTGGCCCATCAATTCCATTGTAACGGGTGCAGCGTCAATACTGCAGTTGGGGCTTTTGGGGATGCAGTGAGAATGTTGCACACCAGCAAAGTCGAAAAAGCAGATGCCGGTTAACTCTCATTTTTTGAACCATTTCGTTTCCTTCTGAGAATTGGCACGGTGCTTGAAATAGAGGGTGGCAGTCCGTTGAAGGGAGACGCACCATGATTGATCACGCACCCCGGCCTGACGTCGCCAAATCCTTCGAATCCTCATCGTGGCCTAACCCGGAACAACACGGCACGGACGATGGTGCCGGTCTGCGATCGGTACGGGGCATTCGCTGGTTGCTCCTCGCCGGCGCCCTGGTGACGGCGGTCTCGCTCTTTCGCCTGGTCGAATCACAGTGGGACCTCATCCCGGTGGCGATGCAGTATCTGGTGGTGGTGCTCGGGGCGCTCGGTCTCTACGGCACCGGGGAACTCGCCTACCGCCGGCTCGGTCTGCCGCTGGCGGGTTCGGCCTTGATGCTGCTCTTCACCGCTGTCGTCCCGGTGCTCTCGTGGGGCGCGGTCTACCTGGATCTGCTCGCGAAACCGTTCGGCTGGGCGGCCTTCGCGCTCGGCGCCGCAGCGCTGCTCGGCGTCGCGTCTCGCCCCCTCCGGATCATCCTCGGCTATCGCGGCGCGCTCTACCCGGCCGTCTTCGCCCTGTTCATGCTGGCGCAACCGATCCTGCCGTTGATGATGGCTCGCAATCCAGACCACGCCACGCCGATCTACCTCGCTTCGGCTTTTTTCCTCGGCCTGCTCCTTCGGACCGGCAGCCGACACATCAACCGGTTCTTCTTCCACCGGGACCGCCTGGACGGAGCGGAACGACCGATCCGCTGGATGCCTTTTGTCGTCCTCGGCGTCCTCTATCTCGGCGCCATGGTCCTCCTCGATCCGCGATCCGAACTCATGGCGCTGCCCCTGGCGGTGATCGGAATGGTGCTCGCCGACACCGGCGAGGAGTACCACCGCGCGTTGATCCGTGCTCGCGGCGAGACCCCCGGGAAATGGCCGAAGAGATCGCTCGCGCTGATGGCCATCGGTATCGCGGCCATCGTGGTCGCGCTGCCCTTGTCCTTCGTCGATCCTTCTCTTCGGTGCACCGCTCTGGTCTCGATCTGCGCCGCGTTCTTCTTCGGCCGTTGGAGCCTGCGGTCGCCGGGGATCCCATCCCACCTCGCGGCCCTCGGATCGGTCTGGGCGGCCTACCATTTCATCCCGCGGTTGGTGCCCGATCTGGCGAAAGAGCTCTGGGCTCGGTTGCTCGCGGCCCTCGATCTGTCGCAGGGAAGTCCACTCGCGCTCAGCATCGCTGATCTCGGTTTCCTCCTCATCCTCATTGCCTGGTCCGGGTTGCTTGGCAGGACAGCGGTTTCCGACCGCCTGCGCAGCGTCCACGCGGGAATCGCGGTGATTTATCTGTGGTGGCTGAGCGTCCTCGCAATCCTCGACCCCGCCGATCCGACGCTCTTCGTGGTCCTCCTGGCGGTCGTCGGTGTGGTCGGACTCGTCGTCTCGAGATGCCGGGAATTCGTCATCGGGCTCTACGGGACCTCGGCCGCCTTGATCCTCGTTCTCGCCCAGCAGGTGCTCGGTGAGCCGGTGCTGCTCACCGGCGCCACGCTGACGGTGCTCGGCGCGGCGACCCTGATGACGAGCCTCGCCGCTCTGAGCCTCAAGTCGTTGCCGACGCGTCGTCTCGGGATCGACACCGCAACCACCCGGCGCCTCCTCCTGCTCCCTGCCGCCGTCGTCGCGGTCTTGATTTCGCTGAACTCGCTGGTGTTCGATCTCCTGCGCAACGACATCGGAAGCCTCGAGCTCGTGCTCGCCGGAGCGGTGTTCTTTGTCGCAGGAATCGGGTTACGCAGCCGCTTTCTGCCGGCGTTGGGAGGATTGGCGGCGACCATCGGTCTCCACGTTCTTGTCTTCGAGCTGACCCAGACTTTGGCACCCGCAGTCGTTCTGACGACCCAGGTGATTGCCGTCGGGTCGTTGTGGGGAGTGGTCGCGGTGGCGTGCGGCACCGGACCGATCGCGTCCCTGCTCCGGCCGACCGCGTTCATCATGGCTCTGCTCCACTGTCTGCTCGGTCTGTGGTGGCTGCTCCTCGGGATCGCCGGCTGGAGTCTGACGGTGGAGCCTCTGATCCTCGTCGTCCTCGGTGTCCTCGCCGCGGATGTCGGTCTGACGACGCGGTCCCGCGGCAAGGTCATCGCCGGTGGTCTCCTTCTTGGGTTGTTCGCATCGCTGCAATTTCTCGCCGTTGCCGGAATCGACGACTTTGCAGTCGCCGTCCCGGCATCGCTGTCGGCAGCCGCACTGGCGCTCGTGCCCATGATTCTTCTCGGTCGCGGCGATTGGCGGGCAAAGCTGCTGCGGCGCTACGATCTCGACGACGGTGAATTCAAACCCCTGGTAGTGGATTCCGTCCACCACTTGACGGATGTCTGGACCGCCCTCTCGGTCGTCGCCTGTCTGTTCTTCTGTGGCCCGGCGGCCCTCATCCTGGCTGCCTCGATGGTCGTGGTGGTGGCTCTGGTCCGAATCGGGCCGGACGAGCAACGAGACGGTCGAGATGCGTTGTCCCTGAGGCTCATGCTTGTTGTCCTCATCCAGCTCGTCGTCATCCTGGCCGCCGGTGGTTCCACCGTGATGGCGTTGGCTCTGGCCACCCACGGCTTTGCTCTGCTGCCGATGGTGGCGGTCGCGGTACTCGGTTGGCGGGTTTTGGTTCACCTCCTGGGCCGGCAATCAAGGCTGACCGCTTGGTCCCTGGCGGTGGAATCGGGTCTGGGCTTCGTGATCGTGGCTGCCGCCCTCGCGTCCCCAGAGCTCTCGATCGCAGCTCACGCGGCCATCGTGGCCGTCGCGATGGCCCTTGCAACGCTCCGGGTCGTCTCGGGTGCGTCCGAACCCCGGGCGCTCCATTCGTGGATGGCGCAGATCTGGATCGGCCTCGCCATCCTGCACGGTTTCACCGCCGGCTGGCTTCACCTCGGTGGTGCGGCCGCCCCGTGGGTTCTGTTGGGGTTGGCCATCGCCGAGTACGGACTGGCGATCTGGCTTGCCGGTACCAGGCTCGGACCGGTTTTCGGTCCGACATGCCGACTCATCGGCCTCGGTCTGCCGTTCGTCGCGTGGAGCGTGGCGATGGTCCGGACAGTGGGCTTTGGCGGATCCGCGGTCTGGCTGGCGGCGCTGCCGGCCTTCGCGGCGAGTCTCTTCTATGCGGTTGTCGCGATGCGCGAGCACCGCTCCACAGGTGGGTCTCTGGCGGCCGCGATCACCTTCGGCTGGACGCTTCTCGCGGTCTTTGTCCGCGGCGAGCTCGGTTTCGAGTTTCACTTTCCTGGCGCCGGGGCTGTCGCTCATGGCCCTCGCCTCACTGCTTGGTCCCCGCATCGGTCGGATGTGGAGTTCCTACCTCGCCACCGCCGGAGCGGCATTCCTCTACGCCACCCCCATCGTCGCGCTTTCGGAGCAGGTCTCCTGGATGTGGCTGGCGGTGCTGCTCGTGATGACGGTGGCCATCGGTAGTGCCTGCATCGCCCTGCGCAGCCGTTCGCTGCTGGTGGTGTCGACGGCCGCCATGCTCACCGATCTGGGTTTCTTCGTCTTCAAGATCGGCACCACCGAGCCGCTGCTGCTGTGGGTCTTCGGACTCGCGTTCGGTCTCGGCCTCATGGGCTGGGCGGCCTATCTCGAGTACCAACGCGAAGGTTTCCTGCAACAGATCCGCGTCTTCGGTCGCGAGCTCAAGTCCTGGTGTTGACGATCCGCGCCGCCGTTCCATCGCCGCGTCGACCCCACCGGCGACGGATCGACCGGCAATCGATAGACCCACGCTCCCTGCGGGGAGCTCAGCCAAAGGAGTTTGAAATGCAGATCACACAGCGATTCAGCCTGCTCGTCAAGGGACGCGTCAACGCCGTGCTCGATGCCTTGGAGGACCCCGAGCGCAGCCTCAACCAGCTCATCGTCGACATGGAACTTGAGCTCGAGGCCGCCAAGCGTGCGGTCGCCTCCGCCATGGCCAACGAGGACCGATTACGATCCCAGATCGCGGTCCACGACAAGGAGGCCCACGGCTGGCAGCAATCCGCGGAACGCGCGCTCAAGCGCGCCAACGAAGGCGATGCCCGCGAGGCCCTGCGTCGAGCCGAGCTCGCGGAGCGTCAACGCGATCGGCTGCGGGAACGGCTCGATATCCAGTCCCGAGAGACCGAGGAGGTTCGGGTCTCGGTGGGCCAGATGCAGGATCGGCTCGAACAGGCGAAATCGCGGCTCCAGGTCGTCCACGCCCAAATCCGTCAAGCTCAGGCTCGCCAAGCGATTGGCAAAACCATGCGCAGGGTCGAGCACAGCGGGCTCCACGCCGAGTTCGACCGGATCAGCGGTCGCGCGGCCCACATGGCGGCCGAAGAGCGCGCCTACCAACGGCTCGATGACGAGCTCAACGGCGACGATGTCCGTCGCCGATTCGAGGACCTCGATCTCGCCGACGCCGTCGAGGAGCGGCTGGCCAAGCTCAGGGGAGACGAGACCCGAGCCGGTGGCGGCTGAAGACCAGCGTCGAGCTGGCCGTCGAAGACCGAGGAGCGGGTCGAGGGGTGAGGCGGCTGCTGCGTCGGCTGCTGCGGTTCCTCGAGCAGGATCGGATCCGGTTGCCGAGAAGGGCGCTCGAGCCGCGGGACATCCGGCCCGGCGACCGGCTCCAGATCGGTCACGAGATCTGGCGGGTGGACGTGGGGCGGCCCCCGCCCGGACCCGTGGGCGGATCATTCGTCCTCACCGCCGAGGAGGCGTCGGCGCCGGCCGCGGTGCTCTTCACGTCCGCAGGCTCGGATGGGCTTCGATTCGAGACCTGGCTTCTGATCAAGGGCAGCGACCGGGTCGAGGTGCCGGAAGAGATGATCGTCCACTTCCCATCCGGACTCTCGATGACTCCCGGTGGCGAAAGGAGAGGTTCATGAAAGCCAAATGGAAGATCGATCCGGCACTCCTCATCGGGCTGGGAATCCCGGTGGTGATGATCGCGATCATTGCAGCCGCGATCTTCATTCCCGGTTACCTTTCGGGCAGCGAGTACTTCAAAGACAGCCTCGGTTGGCCGCTGGCGCTGGTGATCTCCGGGATGATGTTGATGGGGGTGGGATTCCTCACTTTCCGGCTGAAGAGGCGATACTTGAAGAGTGAGTGAGCGACGGGAGGTCTCCATGAGCACCGACAACCAGGCCGACCGACCACCCCGCGGGATGTGGCAGCGGGCACTCTATCTCGCCGATCGGACCCCGGAGTCGCGCAACCGCTATGTCGATTTTCTCCGGGCGTTGTCGATTCTGGCCGTCGTCGTCGGCCACTGGCTGATCTCGGCGCCCCACTTCCTGGGGCACGAGCCGGCCTACGCCCACCTCCTCGATCTCGAGCCGTGGACCCGGTGGCTGACCTGGCTTTTCCAGGTGATGCCGGTCTTCTTCTTTGTCGGCGGCTTCTCCAACAGCGTGTCGTGGGAGTCGGCGAAGCGCAGGGGGCTCGACTACAACGCCTGGTTCGACGCCCGGATCCGACGCCTCATCGGCCCGGTGCTGCCCCTCGTACTCGCCTGGGGGATCATGGTGGCGGTCGCGCACGCCAACGGGGTGGGTCCCACGATGATCCGGATCGGCTCGCAGGTGGCCCTGGTACCGGTGTGGTTCCTCGCCGTCTACATTCTGGTGGTGGCCCTGGTACCGCTCACCCACGCCGCGTGGCGGCGGTGGGGATTCGCCTCGGTGGCGGCGCCGGTCATCGGCGCCATCCTGGTCGATCTCGGCACCTTCGCCGCCGGAATCGGCTGGATCGGCTGGGTCAACTATGTCTTTGTCTGGCTCACCGTCCACCAGCTCGGCTATGCCTGGCACGACCGGCGGTTGGCCGGCGCCAAGGTTGGAGCGCCGCTCCTTGTCGTCGGGATTCTCAGCCTGCTCGCCCTCACCCACCTCGGCCCCTACCCGCTGAGCCTGGTCGGGGTGCCGAGCGATGAGATCAGTAACACCCTGCCGCCAAAACTGCCGCTCCTCGCCCTGGCCGCGGCCCAAATCGGGCTGCTGCTGTGTTTCGAGGCGCCGGCCCGGCGTTGGCTCGCCCACCGAATTCCGTGGGCCGCGACCATCCTCGTCAACGGCATGATCATGACCATCTATCTCTGGCACTCGACGGTGATGATGCTCTTGGTCGGGCTCGCCTTCTGGCAGCTGCCGGCGGTCCTCGCACCCTATCCGGCCACCGCGGCCTGGTGGTGGACCCGGCCCCTTTGGCTCGCGGCCTACGCCCTGGCGTGCCTGCCCTTCCTGCTCGTCTTCTCGCGCTTCGAGCGACCCGAAGAGGGCGGCCGTCCGGCTCCGGCGTGGCGGCAGCTCGTCGGCTGCATCGTCGCCTGTGCCGGGCTCGCAACCTTGGCTTTGGGCGGGATCGGCGGCGACGGCTGGCTCGGGCTGCGCTGGATCCCGCTGGTCCTGCCTGTGGCGGGAGCCGCCATCGCGGGCTTCGGCCCCATCCCATGGGTGGTTAGGAGGGTGTTTCAACCGCAGACCGAGGGGTGAACCCCGCGCTACTGAGTGTTCTCAGATGCGGCAGCGGGTTTCTCGAGCAGCTCGACCACCGCGGTGTGGCCCGCCTGTCGCGCGAAGCTCAGCGCCGTGTCGCCGTCGACATCCTTGAGGGTCGGATCCGCGCCGCGCTCGAGCAGCAGCCGCACGACCTCGATCTGGCCCTCGGCGGCAGCGGTCATGAGCGCGGTGAATCCTTCCAGCGACCCCTGGGTGTTGACCTCGGCGCCGGCGTCGAGAAGCACCTCGACGGTCTCGACATAGGGGCCGCTCGAGGCATACATGAGGCCGGTCCGACCGCTGGCGTCCTTGGAGTCGACCCTGGCGCCCTGGGTCAGGAGAAAGCTCACAACCTGGCGGTGGCCGTTGAAAGCGGCGAACATCATCGGTGTCCGGCTCTCGCTGTCCACCGCATCGATGGAGGTCCCGGCGGCCACCAGGCGTTTGACATCGGCGAGGTTGCCGGAATACGCCGCCTCGAAGAGCGCGAGTTCCTCGGGTGTCGGCGGGGTCTGTTGGGCGGCGAGGGGAGTGGCGAGGACCGCGAAAAGACCAGCGGTGAGGATGATTGATTTCATCGCAACACCATACAGTTCTTTCGTGATTTGCATCTGCAGCGCCGACTCTTGAAAGCAGCTATATTGGCTCAAACAGGGGGACCGAATGGCTGAAGGAACCATGGGCGTCGTGCTCGGTAACGACCTGGATGTGGAGACGCAGCTGCGGTGGGCGGTGCGGTTGGCCGAGGCGCGCTCGTTGGATTTGTTGATCCTCCAGCACGTCGAAAGCAAGGATGCGACCACGGTTGAACCCCCGCTCCACGACCCGACGACGGAGAAGGCCTCACCGGTGGCGCGACAGGTCATAGAGCTCATCGCGGCCTCGCCGCGGCTGCGGGCGGCCGCGACCGAGGACGCCGGTGCGGACGGGGCGACGGTGGCGGAGACCGACACGCTCGAGGTGCGTATGAAGGAGATCCGTTGTGAGGGGACGCGGGTCCTCCGCGACCAGGTTCTGGGTCAAATCCGCAAGAACAAACTCAAGCTGGTCACCACGGCGAGGCGGGACCTCGTCACCACCGATGTCGACGTCAATCGGGAGCGCCAGCTCTTTCTTCGGTTTGCGCCGTGCGAGGTCATCCTCTGCTATGGCCTCGAGCCGACGACCGATCTGTCCCGGGTGATGGTCGGCGCCGCGGACGGGCGCCATGCCGCCGCGGCCCTCCGTCTCGGCCGAGACCTGGCGGCGACCGCCGGTGAACCATTTACCGCGGTCCGGGTCAACCCGAGCATCGGACCCGACGCCGAGCAGGTCGGCGCCCGGCGCCTCGATGGCGAACTCCGAAAGGCCCTGGGAGAGGTCCTTCCCGAGCTCACGCGGCAGATCGTGGTCGATGATCAGGCCAACCGCGGGCTCCGGCAGGCCTGGGAGGAGAAGGGCGGAAACGGGCTCGTCATTCTCGGCGCCTCGCGCCAAGGGGTCCTCGGCAATCAGCCCGGCCGCGGGGCGTCGGCCAAGCTCGCCAAGGGCGACACCGGGCCGGTCGTCGTCATCGTCAGCGCGGGGGCGCCGATCAGAAACCGGTTCCGAGCCCTTGTCGAGGGCGCTGTCGAGCGGTTCGTGCCGCAGATCGACCGTGACGCCAGGATCTCCCTCGTCGATCGCGTCCAGTCGAGCTCCAACTGGGATTTCGACTTCTTCGCCCTCATGGTGCTCTCCACCGTCATTGCGTCCATCGGTCTCGAGCAGAACTCGGCGGCGGTGGTCATCGGCGCAATGCTGGTGGCGCCGTTGATGACGCCGCTGCTCGGTCTCGGGCTCGCCCTGGTCCAGGGCAACCCGGTGCTCGCCAGAATCTCGGTGCGGGCAGTGCTGCTGGGGTTGGGAGTCTCACTCCTGGTCGGATTCCTCACCGGTCTGCTCAACCCGGGCTTTGACGAGCCGACGCGGGAGATGCTCGGTCGCGGAGGCCCGGGCCTGCTCGACATCTTTGTCGCCTTTGCCTCGGGATTGGCCGCCGCCTATGCGTCGTCGCGACCTGGTCTGCTCGCGGCCCTGCCGGGTGTCGCCATCGCGGCCGCCCTGGTGCCGCCCATCGCGACCTCGGGGCTGGCGCTCTCGCTCGGAGATTTTCACCTCGCCGCCGGTGCGCTGCTGCTCTTTGTCATCAACATGGTGACCATCGTCCTCGCCTCGATGGTGAGCTTGTGGGTGGTCGGTCTGCGCAAGGTCGGCAGGGCGTCGCGGTGGTCACTGACGGCGGTGGGAGTTCTCATGCTTGCAATCGTGGCTCTCGGGGTGTACCTGAGCGTCCGACCCGACGACCGTCCGCATACCAGACATGTCCCGGTGGAATTGATGACCTCGATGCAGGAGCATCTCGGTGACGACTTCCGCCTCGCCAGCGTCGCCGTGGCCTACGACGAGCTCGGCGTTCAGCTCAACGTTCGGGTGCTGGGGAAGACCCTGGCTTCTAAAAGTGTCGCACAAGAGATCCGAACGCTGACCCGCAAGTACTTCAACGTCCCGGTACGTGTCCGCCTCATCACCGAGGTCCTGGCCGAGGACGAGTCGGAGGATCCCTCAGCCCGGTAGGTCCCGTCGGTCGGTCGGCAGGCGAGGCGCCCGACCCGGCACCGGTTCAATCGCCGGGCACCGCCCACGCAGGAGGACCGGCCAGATCGATGCCGAGAACCGCGGTGCCGAGAAAATAGAACACCACCGAAATGACGACAACGCCGATGAGGTTGATGACGATGCCCGCTCTGGCCATTTCGGCGATCGTGATTCGGCCGCTGCCGAAGATGATGGCGTTCGGCGGAGTGGCCACGGGCATCATGAAGGCGCAGGAAGCTGACAGGGTAGCCGGGATCATCAGCAGCAGCGGGTTGGCTTTGATGGCCACCGCGACCGAAGCCAGAATCGGAAGGATCATCTCGGTGGTCGCGGTGTTGGAGGTCAACTCGGTCAGGAACGTGAGGCCGCTGCAGGTCAGAACGATCATGACAAAGGGCGGTACTCCCTCGAGGCCTGCGAACCGGGTTCCGATGAAATCCGAAAGACCGGTTTGCCTAAAACCCTGGGCGAGGGCGAACCCGCCACCGAAGAGCAGCACGATGTGCCACGGAATCTTGGCAAAGACATCGACACCCATGACCGTGGGGCTGGCGGCCTTCGGGCTTCGGGTCGGGATGAAGAAGAGGATCATCGCCATCGCGACCGCGACCGTCGCGTCGTCGATCAGATCCGCCCGCGGCACCAGTCGCGACCATCCCGGGATGGTCAGCATTCCCAGCACCAGGTCCTCGCTGAAAGATCCAGCCGATGGCGGTTGCTGTGAAGACCGCGAGCACCGCCCGCTCTTCGAACGACATCTCGCCGAGCGCCGTGTACTCGCGACTCACCATGTGGTGGTCGATATCGAACGACTTCGAGAATCGGAAGAAGACGCGGGTCAGCAGGAGCCACACAGAGGTGAGCATGACCAGGGTGATCGGGAACGCCATCACCAGCCACTGACCGAACGCGATGGGCTCGGCATCGGGAAAGGTGATCTCGAAGATCCTCGCGAACGACAGATTCGGCGGTGTGCCGACAAGGGTCGCCATGCCGCCCAGCGAGCATGCATAGGCAATCCCGAGCATCAATGCGACGGTGAAGGAATGGCAGGCCTCGATCCCGTGTCGCTCTTCGAGTTGAAGGATGATCGCCATGGCGATGGGCACCATCATGATCGCGGTGGCGGTGTTGGAGATCCACATGGAAAGGAAGGCCGCGGCGATCATGAAACCGAGAACGAGGCGGGTCGGTCCGCCGCCGATCCGCCGGATGACCCACAACGCGATGCGCTTGTGCAGCCGCCACTTCTCCATGGTCACGGCGATCATGAAGCCGCCGATAAAGAGGAAGATCGTGCTGTTGACGTAGATCGGTGCGCAGTCCCGGGTCTTCATGATTCCGAGCACGGGATACAGCACAAGGGGAAGCAGCGCTGTCGCCGATAGTGGGATCGCATCGGTGATCCACAGGGTCGCCATCAGCACCGCGACCGCCGCCATGCGGGTCACCGTTGGGTTGAGGGGCTCGAGTTCGAAGAAGAGGGTGATCGCGAACAGGAGCGGGCCCAGCAGGAGGCCGACCTTCTGGCTGGTTGTTCTGCCGATTGGAGTCCGTTCGACGGGCACGACGTCAGCTTAGCCGATCCCATCGTTTCGTGGACCGCGATGACCTGGCGCTCGAGCGACTATCGAAGGCCGGTGTGACGATTGTCATGGACTGCGTGAGGTGGCTCGCTCCATCTTGGAGATGCAGGCAAACAAACGAGAGGGAGCGGGACGATGTTTCGACCATGGTGGGATCTGAAGCGGAACGATGGTGGAACCGGGGGAATGGGCGCGGCGGCACTCGGGCTGGTGATCGCGGCCGGTTTCGCGGTCGATGCGCGGGCCCAGGGCGTCCTTTCCGGCTCCGACTTCAGCTATCTCGGCGCTTTCCGACTCGAGTGCACCGGCGACTGGTGCTCGTACAACCTCGATGGCGTCGGGCTGGCTGCGGACGGATCGCTCTGGGTCACCGACCACGTCTATGACGATGCTGTTCGTCGAGTCGAGATCCCGACAGTTCAGTCGGGGTCGCAGGTGTTTGCGGATCTTCCCGAAGCGGTGACCCTCGAGGGCCCCATTGTGACCGCAGGGTGTCCCGGGACCGCCACCGAACTCACAGGAGTCTCGGCCATCGGGATCGAGGCGGCGACCACCTGCCGCGACTACTACAACGTCGGTCCGGTCTATCAGGCGGTCTACCGACGTCGACCGACGGCGGCCGTCGAGGAGATCGGACCGCGGACGGATCCCTTCCACCCGAACAAGTACGGGGCCTATCTTTTCAGGCTTCCGCCAGACTGGGTGACCGCTCAGGGTCTGGGGAGTCGGACGATGGTCACGGGGTTCTCCCGCGAGGCGGGCGCCTTTGGCGGCTCGCAGGGCCCGTCGCTCTTCGCCTTCGATCCGGACAACCCCGTCGACGCCGTCGACCTGCTCTGGTACCGCGAGATCTACCCCGGGTGCCCCGGCAGTTGCGACTTCCCCGGTTACGAATCGGCCGACTCGTGGATGGGTGCGGATTGGGTGCGGTCCGCCTCGAGTGACGCGATCCTCGTTTCCGGTGTCAAGGCCGGGTCAACCTGTTACGGTCTCGGGAGCGCCTGCGGAGACCCTTGCCGGGATTCCCAGGGTTATCACGGCTATCCCTACACCCCGCAGATACTCTTCTTCGACCCCGCCGACCTCGAGGCGCGGCTGCTTGGAACGGTGCAGCCCTACGAGGTCCTGCCCTACGCCGAATGGGTGCCTGGAGACTTTTGGTCGCAGGAATGTCCCGAGTGTTGGCGGCCTCGCCTTCGACGAGAGTTCCGGCCGACTCTACGTCGCCGAACGGTTGGCCGGCCCCTTCGGCGAGGGGATCATCCACGTCTATCAACTCGATGCCGAGGGATCGCTCTTTGCCGACGGCTTCGAGAGCGGCAGCACCGCCGGGTGGTCGGGCACTGTTCGCCTCGGTGGTGGAATCACCATAGGTCATTCCGGGTTGTCAAACCTGGAGGCGTCATGACCTACGAGTTCTACAATGTCGCGCATGTCATCGGGGTGCTCTTTCTCTTCTCGTCCTTGGGCGCCCTGGCGGCCACGGCTGGATCGACCAGCGCGCCGCTGAGAAAACTGGCGTCGATTGCCCACGGTGTCGCTCTGGCGCTGATCTTCGTCGCCGGTTTCGGTCTGCTCGCCCGGCTCGGACACTTCGGCGCGATCCCGACGTGGGCCTATCTCAAGATGGCGCTGTGGGCTGTGTTGGCCCTGGCGGTGGTGCCGCTCAAACGCAAGCCCGAGTGGGCGCCCGCCCTGTGGCTGCTGATGCCGATCATCGGCGGTTTCGCCGTCTGGCTTGCCGTCACGCAGCCCTTCTGACAACGCTCGCCGGCCCACGTGTCATCAGTCGACCGCGACGGCGTGGGAGAAGAGAGCTTCGGCATGACATCGAGCGGTGTCGATCAGCGGGACCGGGAAATCGTCGGGTTTCAGCACGTCATCCCGCCAACAAGGCCGATCTTCTTCATCGGGGTTCCTCCCGGCCGTGAGCTATGGGCGCGCTTACTCATTGTCGCAGAGTGGGGCCGCACTCGGGCCTCGACGAGCGTGCAGCAATCAGAGCGGGATCCGACAAGACCGATTCCTGCGTGGGAAGCGGGAAAGGCTATTCTGGTAGTCGGTCGGTGCGGTTGACCGGCCGGAATGAAGTACACCATGACTGAGCACCAGGACGACACCCGTTCTCAGGGAGCGAGTGAGCCGTCTCGAGGCGGAGCTGCAAGAACTCCGCGCAGAGCTCGGTTGCACGACATCACCCTCGGTGCATGTCTCCGGGATCGACATCGAGTGGAACCCCGAAGACGGTGTCTGTACGTTTGCCGAGCTTCCAGTCGCCATGATGTGGGTCGATTCCACGCTCGCGGGACTCATGTCCGGTGTCGAGGCGATGGTCGGCACCGAACGCTTCCTGCTCGCGTTGCAGAGTGAAGGCCGGAAGAGCGTCGATGCGGACTGGACCGTGATCTCCGGTTTCGACCGGTTCGAGGACGGGTTTCAGGCGATCGCCAATGTCGCCGCTGTCGCGGGCTGGGGCAGGTGGGAACTCGTCGAGTTGGACGAGGTCGAGTCTCGTGCCGTTTTTCGGGTCACCGACAGCTGGGAAGGCCTGTATCAGCGCACCCTAGGGGTGCACTGGGGCAGTGGCATGCTCGCCGGGAAACTCGCCGGTTACTGCTCCAGATTGTTCGGCGCCAACTGTTGGGCCGAGCAATCCGAGGCGATTCACCAGGGCGACGCCGCCGATGTCTTTGTGGTCTCGCCGTCCGATCGTTCCCTCGAAACCGAGATCGCCGCTTTGCACGATTCGATGCTGAGCCGTTTGCGCAAGAGTGAGGAGGGCTTTCGCAGTATCGTTGAACAGTCCCCGATGGGCATGCTCCTCTATGAGATCCGCGAAGGCGACCGGCTCGTCCTCACGGCGGTGAATCCCGCCGCCGAGAGAATTCTCGGCGTCAACAGTTCGGAGTTCCTCGGCAAGACCATCGAGGAGGCTTTTCCTCCACTGGCGGACACGGAAATCCCGGCTCGATACCGTCACGTCGCCCGCTATGGCGGAACCTGGTCCATCCAGGACCTGGGTTACGAGAGCCAGGCCATCCGGGGTGTCTACGACGTGTTGGTGTTCCAGACGAATCCGAACACGGTCGCGGTGAACTTCCTCGATGTGACCGACCGGATCGAGGCGCAAAAGCAACGTGAAGAACTCCAGGTCAGCCTGCACCGTTCTCGTCAGATGGAATCCCTCGGGTTGTTGGCGGGAGGAGTCGCCCACGACCTCAACAACATCCTTTCGGGATTGGTCACCTATCCCGATCTCCTCCTTTCGGGTCTGACGCCCTCGGATCGTCTGTTCAATCCCCTGCAGATCATCGCCGAGTCCGGTAACCGGGCGGCTGCGGTTGTCAAGGATCTGCTGACCATTACCCGCGCCAGTGCAACCTCAAAGACCACCCTCAACCTCAACGATCTCGTGGAGGATCATCTGCAGTCGCCCGAGTTCCGACTGCTCGGCGAAGACCATGCAGGCGTCACCGTTGAAAAGGACCTCGCAGGGGAGCCTCTTCTGGTCGTCGGGTCGGACAGTCACCTGCGCAAGGCGGTGACGAATCTGGTTTTCAACGCAGCTGAAGCCTGCGAAGGAAAGGGAAAGATCGCGGTTCGAACGAGGCGCCGGTTCTTGGATCGACCGCAAACGGGTTTCGAGCGAATCGAGCCCGGGGATTATGTGGTTCTGACCGTCAAGGACGACGGAGCGGGGATCGCCAAGGAGGACCTCGATCGGATCTTCGAGCCTTTCTACTCGCGTAAGGTGCTCGGTCGCAGCGGCACCGGTCTCGGTCTGACCGTCGTGTGGAACACCGTGCGGGATCATCAGGGATACATCGACATCGAGAGCGACCCAACCGGAACGGTCTTCCACCTGTATCTTCCCGCCTCGACCGAGTCGGTCCCGAAGACCGCGGCCCACTTCTCCCTCGACGAACTCAAGGGCAATGGCGAATCCGTGCTCGTCATCGATGACGAAGAACAGCAACGCGTCATCGTCAGCAGTATGCTCGGCGAACTCGAGTATGTCGTGCGGGCGGTTTCGAGCGGGGAAGACGCCTTGACCGCCCTCGCGGAAGAACCCGCGGATCTGCTGATCCTCGACATGATCATGCCCGGCAGATGGGGTGGCGCTGAAGCCTATCGACGTATTCTGGCGGAGCATCCCGGTCAAAGAGCGATCATCGCCAGCGGTTACGCCGAAACTGACGACGTACGGGCAGCGCAGGCTGCAGGGGCAGGGGCGTTCCTCCATAAGCCCTACACCCTTGAACAGCTCGCCGTTGCCGTTCGGAACGAACTCGGTGCCACCAATGCCAAAATGGACTAGCCCGGACTCTTCATCGGGTTTGGAAATTCCACCACCGGGTCGTGAGTTGAAGCCGCGGTAAGGGCTCGCCGGGATCCTCCATGACCGTGGAAAGGTCCTCTGTCTGTTCGGCGAACCACAGTGGGCGGTCGTTGGCGACACCTTCCCGGTCGGCTGCAGGTTCTCCGACAAAGTTGTCTATCCCGAGTTCTTCGAGCACAATCCGGACTCGCGCGACCCGCGGTATCAAACTGCGACCGGTGTCTATGAAGCGGGCGCCGGTCTCGACAACGTTCACCTGTCGTGGGGACACGACGAGTACATCTACAACGTCGTGATGGACTCCCTGCCCGAAGAAGCGCTCCACATGCTCAGGTACCACTCGTTCTGCGCCGCGCATCGGGAAGGCGCCTACGCTCAGCTCATGGACGACCGCGACCGGGAGATGTTCGAGTGGGTCCGGAAGTTCAACCAGTACGACCTCTATTCAAAGAGCCCGGTCCCACCGGATGAGGTCGCGCTGCGTCCGTACTATGAAGACCTGATCGCCCGGTATCTGCCCCCGTTGCTCCGGTTCTGAAGCGCGCCTACCTGAGATTCGGCGGCACCAGATCCTGCCTGATGATCTCGGCGACGATCGCAGCCGAGCTGCGCCCGAGTCGTGGCCAGTTTCTCGACGGTCATCCCTTCCAGGAAACGTGACTCTGACCAGCGCGCGGTCTTCCTCGGTCCACGGCAGACCGGCGTTTCCGGCCTGCCGAGTCTCGAGGTTCTCTCGGCGTCTCTCCTCGATGCTCTTTTTCGGTCGCCTGGCGACTCTTGCCGACTTCAAGGATCGAAAACAGGGCGCGGATCACCTCCGGGTCGTTGTACGGGCTCTCCGGGGGGAAGACCTCGCCGGTTGAGGGGTGGACTCCCTGCGCGAGAGTCTTGACGATGTTGCGGGATTCGTTGAGTTCCATATCACGCTCCTTTCCTCGTCGCCTCCCGGACCTTTCAGGTCGGCAGGCGCAGCGGGTTTGAGCGTGGACGGGTTGCCTGAGCGACAGGCATAAACAAAGTATAATCTCGGTATCGGATTGTCAAGCAGCTTCTTCGGCGGGCCGCTTCTCTTCGCAAAGACGACGCCGACCGGTGAACGAGTCGAGTACGATTCCAGATTCTTGACAAACACCAAAATTAGACTCATACTAGAGTCATGAATAACGACCTCGCGGGTCTTCTCCGCCGGCACGGTCTTCAGGTCACGGCCCAGCGTCTGGCCGTCCTGGCGGCGGTGTCGAGCGGACCGCACGGCACGGCGGACGACGTCGCCAAGGCCGTGCGAGCACGAGATCGGTGTCATCTCCCGCCAGGCGGTGTACGACGCCCTCGCAGTCCTGGCCGACAAGGGCCTCATCCGGCGCATCCAGCCCGCCGGGTCGCCGGCGCGCTACGAGGACCGGACCGGCGACAACCACCACCACCTGATCTGCCGCGGTTGCGGCCGGATGGTCGATGTCGACTGCGCAGTCGGCGCCGCGCCGTGCCTGACCCCCGCCGACTATTCGGGTTACGAGATCGACGAGGCCGAGGTGATCTACTGGGGTCGCTGCCCCGAGTGTCGCGCCCGGCTCCGATCCGGTCGGCGACCGAGTGCGAGACCGCGCAGTCCACTGCAACCCGACGCGACGACGAACGACAGCGACTGAGCGACAGCTCACGACCAGACCGACTAAGCACAAGGAGAACCGACATGTCAGACGATGCCAGCAAGTGCCCGGTGACGGGCGGAGGACAGAAGAGACCGATGACCAACCGCGACTGGTGGCCGGACCTGCTCGACCTGAAGGTCCTGCACCAGAACCCGCCCGCCGGGAACCCCATGGGCTCCGACTTCGACTACGCCGAGGAGTTCAGCAAGCTCGACCTGAAGGCGGTCAAGAAGGACCTCTACGCGCTGATGACCGACTCGCAAGGACTGGTGGCCGGCGGACTGGGGTCACTACGGCGGGCTGTTCATCCGGATGGCGTGGCACAGCGCCGGCACCTACCGCATCCAGGACGGCCGCGGCGGCGCCGCCTCCGGCACCCAGCGCTTCGCGCCGCTCAACAGCTGGCCCGACAACGCCAACCTCGACAAGGCGCGGCGGCTGCTGTGGCCGATCAAGCAGAAGTACGGCCGCAAGATCTCGTGGGCCGACCTGATGATCCTCGCCGGCAACTGCGCCCTGGAGTCCATGGGGTTCAAGACCTTCGGTTTCGCCGGCGGCCGCGAGGACGTCTGGGAGCCCGAGCAGGACATCGACTGGGGCACCGAGAGCACGTGGCTCGGCGACGAGCGCTACCGCGGCGACCGGCAGCTCGAGAACCCGTACGGCGCGGTGCAGATGGGTCTCATCTACGTCAACCCGCAGGGACCGAACGGCGAGCCGGACCCGGTCGCGTCGGGCCGCGACGTGCGCGAGACCTTCGCGCGGATGGCCATGAACGACGAGGAGACCGTCGCGCTCACCGCCGGCGGCCACACCTTCGGCAAGTGCCACGGCGCCGCCTCAGACGCGGAGTACCTCGGCCGTGAGCCCGAGGGCGCTCCGCTCGAGGAGCAGGGTCTCGGCTGGAAGGGCAAGTTCGGCAGCGGTATGGGAGATGACTCGATCACCAGCGGCATCGAAGGTGCGTGGACGCCGAACCCGACCGTGTGGGACAGCGGCTACTTCGACATGCTCTTCGGCTACGAGTGGGAGCTCGTGAAGAGCCCCGCCGGCGCCTGGCAGTGGCACGCGAAGGACGTCGCCGACAAGGACATGGTGCCCAGCGCGCACGACCCGTCGAAGAAGAGCCCGCCGATGATGACCACCGCGGACATGTCGATGCGGATGGACCCGATCTACAAGAAGATCTCCAGGCGCTTCCACAAGAACCCGAAGGAGTTCGCCGACGCCTTCGCAAGGGCATGGTTCAAGCTGACTCACCGCGACATGGGGCCGAAGTCGCGCTACCTCGGCCCGGAGGTTCCCAAGGCGGATCTGCTGTGGCAGGACCCTGTCCCGAAGGTCAACCACAAGCTGATCGGGAAGCGGGATATCGCCGCGCTCAAGAAGAAGATCCTCGCGTCGGGGTTGTCCGTCTCCGATCTCGTCTTCACCGCCTGGGCCGCGGCCTCGAGCTTCCGCAACTCCGACAAGCGCGGTGGCGCCAACGGGGCCCGCATCCGTCTTGCGCCGCAGAAGGACTGGGCGGTGAACCAGCCGGCCCGGGTGGCGAAGGTGGTCAAGGTCCTCGACAAGATCCGGCGGGGCTTCAACGCGGAGCAGTCGGGCGGAAAGAAGGTCTCGCTCGCCGACTTCATCGTCCTCGGCGGCTGCGCCGCGGTCGAGAAATCCGCGAAGCAGGCCGGGTTCGCTGTCGAGGTTCCCTTCGCCCCGGGGCGAACCGATGCGTCCGAGAAGCAGACCGACGCCGCCTCCTTCGCCCCGCTCGAGCTCAAGGCCGACGGCTTCCGCAACTACCTCGCCAAGGGCTTCAGCCGCCCTGCAGAGCACCTGCTGGTGGATCGGGCGCAGCTGCTGAGCCTGACCGCGCCCGAGATGACGGTGCTCGTCGGCGGCCTGCGCGTGCTCGACGCCAACCACGGTCAGTCCAAGCACGGCGTCTTCACCGACCGGCCCGGGACGCTGACCAACGACTTCTTCGTCAACCTGCTTGACGTGGGTACGGAGTGGAAGGAGTCGAGAGCTAAGGGCGTGTACGACGGTCGCGACCGGGCCAGCGGCAAGGTCAAGTGGACCGGCACCCGCGCCGACCTCGTCTTCGGCTCGAACTCTGAGCTTCGCGCGCTCGCCGAGGTCTACGCCTCGGACGACTCGAAGAAGAAGTTCGTCAGTGATTTCGTGGCGGCGTGGGACAAGGTCATGAACCTCGACCGTTTCGACCTCGACTGATCGCGACGAGCCGATTTTCGCTGAGACCCCGGCGGTGACCCGCCGGGGTCTTCGTTTGTTCCGGGGGTGTGGGCTGTCCGCCCCGAGACGCCCGGGCTCGTCGACAATTCGAGTCGGTCACGAGCGACGTCGAAGATCGTGCCGGTCGAGGCCCAAAGGGAATTCGAACCGGCAGGAGGGCGTTTTCTTTGGACGAGAGCGCAGCGACCCGAATCTCCGTCCGACGACCTGCAGATAAGTCTCGGGCGGGGTCCCAGAACAACGCCAATCGGGAGACATCCATGTCCAACACGAAAGCCTATTCTGCCGCCAGCGCGACCTCGCCCCTGGCTGCCTGACACGATCCAGCGCCGCGAACGCGACCGATCGTGACGTCCAGATCGACATTCTCTTCTGCGGCATCTGTCACTCCGATCTGCACACGGTGCGCGACGAGTGGAGCGAGCGTCATGCCGACCACCTTCCCGTGCGTGCCGGGACACGAGATCGTCGGCCGGGTCGTCAAGGTCGGCTCCGGCGTGACCGGGTTCAAGCCCGGCGACCTGGTCGGGGTCGGCTGCCTGGTCGACTCGGACCACAGCTGCCCCAGTTGCCGGGCTGACGTCGAGCAGTTCTGCCCGGGCGCGACCTTCACCTACAACTCGCCGGACAAGCACCTCGGGGGCGTCACCTACGGCGGCTACTCCGAGAGCATCGTGGTCGATGAGAGCTTCGTGCTCCGCGTTCCCTCCAACCTCGATCCGGCCGGCGCCGCGCCGTTGCTCTGTGCCGGGATCACCACCTACTCGCCGATTCGGCGCTGGGGCGAGATCAAGGGCAAGAAGGTCGGTGTGGTCGGCCTCGGCGGCCTCGGTCACATGGGCGTGAAGTTCGCCCGCGCCTTCGGTGCGCACGTCGTCGTCTTCACGACCTCGCAGAACAAGACGGATGACGCACTTCGGGTCGGCGCCCACGAGGTCATCGTCTCGACCGATGCCGAGCAGATGCAGGCGCACGCCGGCACCTTCGACTTCATCCTCGACACCGTCTCGGCCGATCACGACCTCAACGCCTACATTCACATGCTCGGCCTGGACGGCAACATCACTCTGGTCGGTGCACCCGAAAAACCGCTGCCCGTCTCTGCGTTCGCCCTGCTCTTCGGTCGAAAAAGCGTCTCCGGCTCGCTCATCGGCGGTATCGCCGAGACCCAGGAGATGCTCGACTTCTGCGGTGAGAACAACATCACGGCCGATGTCGAGGTCATCCCGATCCAGCAGGTCAACGAAGCCTACGAGCGCATGCTCAAGTCGGATGTGAAGTACCGCTTCTCCATCGACATGGCGTCGCTCAGTGCCGGGTAGGCGGCTCGTCCAGCAGTCTTCATGAATCCAGAGGGCAGGGTCTGCGGTGCCGAAAGCGACGCGAATCCTTCCGCCGAGCCAATCCGGGAGAGGAGTCTATTCCGCCTTCAGCGCCTCGACCGGATCCACCCGAGTCGCCCGGAGAACCGGAACGCCGACCGCGGCAGAGGTCACGACAATCATGGCTCCGACTGCGGCGAAGACGTAGATCGGATTCAGAGCGCTGACACCGAAGACCATGCTCCGCGTCAGGGTCGATGCGGCTACGCTCCCGAGCAAGCCGAGAATCAGACCTGGACCGAAGAGGCGCGCCGCTCGGGCGAGGAAGTGGCGCAACACCAGCACCTTGTCGGCGCCAAGGGCCATCCGGACGCCGATTTCATGGGTGCGTTGCGAGACGGCGTACGACATCACGCCGTAGGTGCCGGCGATGATCAGGGTCAGCGCGGTCGCGGCGAAGAGCGTCATCAGCAGCATCGCAAAGCGGCGCCGACCGGTGGCCTGCCGCAGGATCTCCGCCATGGTTGACGGTTCGGCCAAGGGAACCTGGGAGTCGATCTCGCGGACCGCCTCGCGGATGGCCGCCGACAACGGGCTCGGATCGCCCTGGGCTCGTACAACCAGATTCGTCCACTGCGGCCCCCAGACCTCGGAGGTGTAGGGAAAGTAGATCTCGGGAAGCGGGGGCCGTTCGGCGCCCCACTGCATGACATCCTCGACGACACCGACAACCCGCGCCCGGTAAGACTCGACGGCGCTGCGCGGACGGATGAGCTGACCGAGCGGTTCCTCACCGGGCCACATCTGCTCCGCCATGGTCCGGTTGATGACCACCGGCAACTCGACCGGTGAGATCTCGAGATCGGCCGCGACGCTGGATTCCTCGAGATCGAGCTCGGTGAAGGTCCTTCCGGCCAGCAACGGGATCCCCATCGCCGCGTGATAGCCGGCGTCGACAAACGAGTACTCGACCAAGTTTCCTGCTTCGGCCGAAGGGTCGAAGACATCGTCGTTGACCAGGACGCTCGCGTTCCATCCGCCTCTCAGAGGCAGCTTGTTCGTCAGCCCGGCATGGGCGACCCCGGGCGCGCTCCGAACCCGCGTCACGAGCTCGTCGTAGAACGCACGTCGCTGTTGGGGTTGTTCATAGGCCGGCCCGCTCAGCGAGATTCCGGCGATCACCACCTCGTCGGTGTCGAAGTTCATCTCCTGCGAGACGACCTTGGAATAGCTGATCATCAAGACCACTGCGGCGTTCACCAGCATGAGACCGATGGCGATCTGTGTGGCGACGAGTACGCCCAGCAACCTGTTGAGCCCACGACTGCCGCCGCGCGCAAGCAGACCGTCCCTCAGGACCGTGGCGATCTCGGTTCGCGCCGCAAACAACGCCGGCGCCAGACCGGACAGTAGACCGGCGGCGATGGTCGTCATGGCGGCAAAGATCAGTACGGCGGTGTCGATTTCGATTCCGGCGACCCGAGGTACGTTGTCTGGCAGGACCGCCACGAGAGCGCCGACACCCCAATAGGCGAGAGCCAGGCCGGCCACGCCACCGAAGAGAGATTGGATCAGGCTCTCGGTCAGCAGCTGACGCAGGAGCCGGGCCCGGTCGGCGCCGACCGAGCTGCGGATCGCGATTTCCGGAGTCCGTTGCGCCCCGCGGGCAAGGAGCATGCTGGCGATGTTGGCGCAGGCGATGAGGAGCACCAGACCGACCACGATCAGCAGGAAGCTCATCGTCTTTTGGACCTTGCCGAGAGTTCGCTTCATCATCGGTTCGGTCCACATCCCGGTGTGGGCGTTGGTCTCCGGGTAGGCGGCGGCCAGCTGAGCCGCGATCGCCTTGAGCTCGACGTCGGCCTCGGCCACTGTCACCCCATCAGCCAGTCGTCCCACCCCGCCGAACGCATGCCATGAGCGGTTGGAATCCTCGAGCGCCAGCGGGACCCAGAGCTGGCTGGTGTCGCGGCCTCCCCACGGTGTCGGAAACTCGAACTCGGCGGGCATGACGCCGACGATCTCGTGCGGCACACCCTCGATCGGGATCTTCCTCCCGACGACATCGAGGTCACCGCCGAACCGACCCTGCCACAATCGGTAACTGAGGATGACCGTGCGGTTGTTGCCTTCGGTCTCCTCTTCCTCCACGAAGAGACGCCCATGCAGCGGCGGAACACCGAGCAGCCGCAACAGGCTTGCCGTGCAGGCCGCACCGGACAGCCGGACCGGGTTCCCGTCACCGGTAAGGTTGAACCAGCGGTTGGTCAGCACGCCGAACTCCTGCAGGGTCGAGTTTTGCTCTCGAACGTCAACATAGTCGGGGCCGGTGAACGGCTGGTACAATAGCGACTCGCTCTGCATTTCCCACACTGCGACGAGGCGCTCCGGTTCCGGGTAGGGCAGCTCGCGCAGGACAACGCCCTTGAGGACCGAGAAGATCGCCGTGCTGCCGCCGATTCCGATGGCCAGCGTCAGCGCGACGAGGGCCGAAAACCCGGGTCTTCGGGCCATCTGTCGCAGCGAAAAACGGACATCCTGACGTGTCGTGTCGATGAATTGTTCGAGTTTCTTCGCCCAGGGTGAGTTTGCCATTCCGCCTCCATCTCACGAGCGATCCTCGACATCCGCAGTCGCGCCGAGCCTGTCAGATGAGATGCAGGAGGGACGTATTTGGTTGAAGCGCCGTCAGGCACTCCCTTCGCATTGCCCCAGTTCGCTCCGCCGGATTGGCGCTGATCGGGCGTTTGCGGCGGCGCGTCCGTGCCCGGGTCGGCATCCGCTGCCGGAGTCGTCGTGCTGATGGATGCCACCGATCACAACCTCACAACTTAACTCTTCTGAGCCTGTTGTTGGTTTGTAGTCAGTTGCACTCCTTCACATGGGCGACATCCTTGTAGCAGTCGGGTGCGTAGTGGTTGGCCTCTGATGGGTCGTGATTGGGGTACCAGACCTGGGCGAAGAAGGGGTTGTGGCTTGCCTCCTCGTCGTAGTCCCAGCCGATTTTGTGCGGTGAACATTCGGGGCACCAGTGGCCACCCTTGAGCACCGTATTGGCTGTCATCTCGAACTCGTGGCCACGCCAGCAGCGCCAGTGCAGTTTGTGCCCCAGGTCTCCTTTGTCCAGTGACCGCGACAGGCATTCGCCCCCGCGAAACCGGGCAGCTTTTTGCATACTCTCCACACTGAGTTGGCCTGATGGTTGTGACTCGTCATAGCCGTGGTCGAGCCGTTGGTATTCGTTGATATCGGATTGTCTGATGTTGTCCCAATGCCGAGGGATGGCCTCCCAGCTCTCAAGGTCCTTGAAAAATGCCGAGATGCGCCCGGGCAGTTGGTGCTTCAGCCAGTATTGTGTGCTGTCGGGGGTGTTGCACGCCAGGGGCGCCATCATCCAGCGGCGGATCGCCGCCTTTGCGACTCTTGTCGACATCAATTGCCGCATTGGAGTCTTGCGCGGCGCGGTGACGTACCAGGGGGAACCGTCGATGATCGATTGGATCCACGCGTCCAAATCCATACTCTGGAAATCCAGGTAGTCGTTGAGCACTCCCGAATCCTCAAACCAGTGGCAGTGGAAATTCCTCAGGGCAAACCAGTTGCGTTCCATAAAGTCCTGCGGTCGGTCCATGCCCAGAGCGCCGTAGACCCGTGTCATCAGTTCTAAGTACGTCACCCGCGTGCCTGCGCCACCACCGATGTTGTAGAAGCGGCGCCAGAACTCGTCCGGGATGTTGTCCTCGCAGGCATTGGCCAAAAGGCGGCCCGAATCGGCCGCAGTACAGAATTCGATGCAGGTATCGAGAGGTTGGTGAAACATGATCGGATCCATCAGGGCCATGGTGTCCGGCACGGCAATGAATGTCTGGCGGCAGCTGACCCAGTGGCGTAGACCGGACTCTGCGACGACAAGCTCGGCGTCGATCTTGCTGCAGGCATAGGCATCGAAAATACTCGGTTTCAACGGGTCGCCTGTGCGTCCCACGTGAATGGGGTAGAGGCGGTCGCCGGTCATCGCGACCGACCCGATACTCACCAGCCTGACGGCATCGGGGTCGGGCTGTGCCTTGATTGCCCGTACGATATTCTCGATCGAGCCGACATTGACAGCCCGTGCCGCCGCGGGATTGTGATCGGCTGCGGGCGAAATGAGTGCCGCCGGGTGCAGCACGATGTCTGCGCCGTTGACGCACTGCAGCACGTCTTCGTAGCAGGTCAGGTCGCCCCATACGATGCGAAGGCCCGGTTCTTTTGCAAACGCGCGCATTTTTTCTTTGTCTGCGGCCAAGGGCATGACCAGGGCAACGATGTCGAAGCGATCCCGCCGCCCCAGCAGTTCCCTCAAGCCCGCGCCCCCCATGGAGCCGGAAACCCCGGTAATGAAGACTGTTTTCTTAGTTTTGCTCAATGACCCTGCTTCACGGGAAACCCGCTGCCGCCGATTTCGATGGTTCGATCGAGAACAGGCTATTGGCTCCGATTGATCCTGTAAACAAGGAACGCCACAGAATACACCGCCCGTGACGGCGGTCATGTCGACGTAGTCGAGTTCGGCTGCGCACGGCCTCACTCTGCCTCCAGCTACCGATCGTAACTGCCGCCTACTGTGACGGAGGCAGCCAGCGCAATCGAAAGCGGCAGAATCACAGATGGCCGAACTGAACATCGTCGCGCCATCACCGACAAGGCGGACAAGATCGATCGAAGAGCTACCGCCCAGAGGGCAGGGCTTCTCGACGTGGGCGCGCTGTCGACCCCATCAGCGAACGCCCACTACCGTTTTCGCTCTGCTCAAACGGTGTGGCCGTACCGCTGCTGTGGTCGGGTTCTTCGAGTCGCTCCTGTAGCCGCTCCTCGAAGCCTTGCCGCTCAGAAGCGCTCCGGCAGTCATCCTCGTTGCGACGATGACGCCGTCACTGACTTCTTCCTGGCAAGGAGCACCAAATCACATCAGCCGCCCTTTTTGGTGACCTTCAAGTATTCAGAGGGCAGGGTTTGATGTTGCCGAAGGCAACACGAATCCTGCCCCAAGCAACAAATCACAAAAAAGCCGCCCGAGAGGGCGGCTGATGTGATTTGGTTGCGGGGGCAGGATTTGAACCTGCGACCTTTGGGTTATGAGCCCAACGAGCTACCGGACTGCTCCACCCCGCGTCAATCAGGAGGGAGAGTATAGGTCCGAGGTCCCGGAGTGTCAAGGAGAGGCGAAGTCGTCCGGGATGGCCCAGCTGGTCAATCCGGTAGCGTGAGAATCGGCGTTGGCGTCGGTTCGTTCTCAGAGACCGGGATGGGCACCGGTGTCGGGGTTTCAATGATGACCACGATCTCACCCGGCCGGACATAACGAAGTTCCTTGCGGGCCATGGACTCGACGGCCTCGGGGTTGGTGTCGAGGGCTTCGAGGGTGTCTTCGAGGGTTTCGATCTCGGCCTCCAACCGCGCCTTTTCGGCCTCGAGTCGGTGCCGTTCATCCTCGGCTTGGGCCATGTCCTCGAAACCCTGGGTGACAATGCTCGAGAGCACCCCCAGGGCAACGAGGGCCGACGACGGCGACGAGGATGAGCGGCAGGCGCTTCATGATCTCCTTGGATCCTACCTCTTGATGGCGGCGCGTCCGCGGAAGCGGGCGGCGTCCTCGAGTTCCTCTTCGATCCTCAGGAGCCGGTTGTACTTTGCGATGCGATCGGTGCGGCAGGCCGATCCGGTTTTGATCTGCCCGGTGTTGAACGCCACCGCGAGATCGGCGATCGTCGTGTCCTCGGTCTCGCCCGAACGGTGCGAGATCACCGCGGTCCAGCCCGCCTTGTGGGCCATCTCGATAGCGGAGATGGTCTCCGACAGGGTGCCGATCTGGTTGAGCTTGATGAGCACGGAATTGGCGACCCCTCGATCGATACCCTCGGAGATGATTTCCGTGTTGGTCACGAAAAGGTCGTCCCCGACCACTTGGATGCGGTCGCCGATGGCGTTCATCAACCGTTTCCAACCGTTCCAGTCGCTCTCCGCGAGGCCGTCCTCGATGGAGACAATGGGGAAGTCGTCGACCAGCCCGGCGTAGATTTCGACCATTTCCTCGGAGCTGAGGCCGACCCGGCCTTCGCCGGTGAGGTTGTACTTCCCGTCGGCGAAGAACTCAGATGCCGCCGGGTCCATGGCAAGAGCGATCTGTTCTCCGGGGGCGTAGCCAGCCCTCTCGATGGCCTCCACGATGAGCTCGAGGGCAGCGCGGTTTGACGTCAGATTCGGAGCGAATCCTCCCTCGTCGCCCACTGCGGTGGCGAGGTTTCGCTTTGTCAGCACCTTCTTCAGGGTGTGAAAAATCTCGACCCCGGCGCGCAGCGCGTCGGAGAAGTTGGTGAATCCCACCGGCATCACCATGAACTCCTGGAAGTCCACCGAGTTATCGGCGTGGGCGCCGCCGTTGAGGATGTTCATCATCGGCACCGGCAGCTCGCGCGCGCCGCAGCCGCCGAGATACTGGTACAGGGGCAGCCCCGCGGTGTCCGCAGCGGCGTCGGCCACCGCCAGCGAAACCGCAAGGATGGCGTTGGCGCCGAGGGCGCCCTTGTTGTCGGTGTCGTCCGCGTCGCGCATGGTCTGGTCGACCCCGATCTGATCGCGGGCGTCGAGGCCTTCGATGGCTTCGGCAATGGGACCGTTGATGTTCTCGACGGCGCGCAGGACGCCCTTGCCGTGATAACGATCGGCATCACCGTCACGAAGCTCGAGGGCCTCGCGGGAGCCGGTCGAGGCGCCCGAGGGAACGATGGCGTGCCCCATGGAACCGCTCGAGAGCAGGACTTCCGCCTCGACGGTCGGGTTGCCGCGAGAGTCGAGGACCTCTCTGCCGCTGACGAATTCGATATCAAACATCTAAAGCCTCCGGTCTGAAAAGAGTTGTCGAGCCAGGTACATGAGGTGGCGCATTTCTTCGGACGATCGGCCTTCGGCATAGAGCCGCACCTTGGGCTCGGTGCCCGCCAGGCGAACGGCGAGCCAGCTGCCGCCTTCGAAGACGAGCTTGAGGCCGTCTCGACGATCGACCTTGATCACCTCACGCCCCTTGATCTTGTTCCATTTCTGTTTCAATCGACGGTCGAAAACCTGCCGCGAATGACGGGTCAGGGGAATCTGGGTGCGGCGGAACCAGTGGGGCCCGACCCGGCGCTCCAGATCGGCGACGAGCTCGGCGAGCCCCTTGCCCTCCGTGGCCACCATCTCGGCCGCCAGCAGGCAGGCGAGGACGCCGTCCCGCTCGGGCAGATGCTTCGCCCAGGTGAGCCCCGCCGACTCTTCGCCGGCGAACTCCAACTCACCGCTGACGAAAAGCGGGCCGAAGTGCTTGAAGCCGACCGGGGTCTCGATGATCTCGAGGCCGTGCTCGTTGGCGACGGCGTCGATGAGGGTGGGGGTGGCCAGAGTCCGGCCGACGGCGCCGGTGAGACCGCGACGGCGCGCCAGATAATCGAGGATGAGTGCGATGCCGGTGGATGAGTCGCACATCCTGGCGCCGCGGTCGAGCAGGCCGAAACGGTCGCCGTCGCCATCGGTGGCAAGACCGAGATCGGCGCCGGTGGACCGCATGACATCGCGCTGCCGCGAGAGATTGACCGAGGTGCAATCGGGGGCGTAGCCGCCGAAGTAGGGATCGCGGGTGTTGTGGATGACCGTGATCGGGATCTCGTTTTCGAGGAGAATGTGATCGAGATACTCACGGGTGGTGCCGAAGAGAGTGTCGACCACGATCTTGATGCCGCTCGAACGAATGGCGTCCCAGTCGATGAGTGGCTGAAGCCGGGCGAGATAGCTCGGTTTCGGATCGAAGCTCCCGATGAGATCGATTTGCGGGAGGAAGGTGTCGTCGTAGTTCTCTGCGATCTTTTCCACCCGGGCCTCGACCCGGTCGGTGAACTCGGTCGCGGCGAGGATCCCGTCGGCGGTGTAGATCTTGAGCCCGTTGTACTCGGGTGGGTTGTGGCTGCCGGTGAAGACCATCCCGGCGGCGGCCCCGAGTTCGACCACCGAGGCGGCCAGCACCGGCGATGGTGCGTCCCGGCTCACCAGACTGACCCGCACATCCTCTGAGGCGATGAGCTCGGCCGCCGCCCGGGCGAATTTTTCGGACAACATCCGGGTGTCGTAGCCGATGACGATGAGGCCCAGTTCGGCCCGGTCCTCACGCAACGTGTCGATCAAAGCGCTGGTGACGATCCTGACCTTGCGAAATGTCACCTCGGTGCCGATGATGCCGCGCCATCCGGAAGTTCCGAACTTGACCAGCACCTCTCACCGACCTTTTGTTGCGGCCGATTTTCTGCGGCCGGTCACCACCGGTGAGACGTGTCCTGGGGGAAGAGTCGAGTCGATCATCGGCTGAAGGTTACCACGATGGCGGTCGGTGATCAGCCGCGAGATGAAGTCGTCGGATCGACCTCATCCACCGGGCCCAGGACCAGAGTCGGGACCTCGATCTCAGCGTCGGAAATTTCGAAGGCCGCCGCGATGCGCCGGGCGAGGCTCTCGGCATCCACCCGGCGCGAGCCGATCTCGAGGGTGGCCAGCGGTTGGCCCGGTTCGACGCGGTCGCCGAGGCGAGCATGGACCGTGATGCCGGCGCCGAAGGCGAGGGGTTCGTCAAGCCGGCTCCGGCCGGCTCCAACCGCCGCCGTGACTCTGCCGAGGGCGTCGGCTGCGATCCCGGAGACAAAGCCCGAGTTTGTCGCGGTGATCTCGTGGCTCCCCTCGGGACGGGGCAGGCGCTCGGGGTCGGGGTCGCCGCCGTGGGCGGCGACCATCGTGTTCCAGCTCGAGAGCGCCTTTCCGGAGGCGAGGCTCGCCTCGAGTCGAACGCGCGCGGCGGTGGCATCGATGCCCCGAAGGACCATGGCCTGTTCGGAGAGTCTGACGCTGACCTCGCGGAGACGCGGGTCGCCCCCGCCGGCAAGCACGTCGATGGCTGCCCGAACCTCTGAAGCGGTTCCGAGAGCCTTCCCGAGAGGCTGGTTCATGTCGGTGATGAGTGCTTCACAGGCGACCCCGGAGTCGCGGGCCACCTGGCGGAGGGCCGTTGCGAGCTCGTGCGCGTCGGCGACGGTCTCGCGGAAGGCGCCCCTGCCCCACTTCACATCGAGGATGAGGGTCGCCGCCCCGAGGGCGAGCTTCTTCGACATGATCGAGGCCACGATGAGGGGCAGCGAAGGCACCGTGGCGGTGATATCGCGCAGCGCATAAAGCGTACGGTCGGCCGGGGCGATCTCTTCGGTCTGGGCGATGATGGCGGCGCCGGCGGAATCGAGAATTCGGTCGAGCCCGGCTCGATCGTGATCACACGAGAAACCGGGAATCGCCTCGAGCTTGTCGAGGGTGCCCTGGGAATGGCCGAGCCCGCGCCCGGCCATCATGGCCACGGGTACGCCCACCGATGCGAGCAGCGGTGCGAGAACCAGGGAGACCGTGTCGCCGACTCCACCGGTCGAGTGTTTGTCGATGACTTCGGGCCGGGCTGCGCCGAGCTCCCAAGCCTCACCGGAGTGCAGCATGTCGCTCGTCAACCAGGTGGTCTCGTCCGCGGACATCCCGCGGCAGCAGATCGCCATGAGCATGGCCGCGAGTTGCTCGACGGGGAGGCTGCGGCGGGTGGCGCCCTCAACGAAACGCCGGACATCGTCCCGTTCGAGACTGCCGCCGTTGCGTTTGCGAGCGATGGCTTCGACAAAGCTCACAGCGTCATCTCCACGATCGGGTCGTGATTCGGCCTCAGCCGATCTCCATCAAACGCATCCGGGCGAGGTTGCCGTACGGCGACTCGGGGAACTCATCCACCAGCTTCTGAAAGTACTCGCCGGCCCGAGTCTGGTCCTGTTCCGCCATGTAGAGCTGACCGAGCTCATAAAGCGCGACGTCCCGGGGCAAGCTCGGATTCGCCCCCACCACCATGGTTTCGAGCTCGGCGGCGACCTCGGGGGCCTGACCGGCCGCGATGCGGAGGTGGATCAGATCGAGGGTGGCGATTCTGCCGATGGTGTCGCCGCGATGGCGTTCGGCGAGGCCGACGAGCAGATCACGGGCGGCATCCGTTTCGTTGCGGTCGAAGTAGATCCGCGCGAGATAGACACGAGCCATATCAGCCTGGTCTGTCCTGCCGTAGTGCTCGATGACCTGGAGGAACTCGACCTCGGCGGCATCGGGATCTCCGGTGGGGATGAGCTGGCCGAGGTTGTCTTCGCCTTCGTAGACGGTCACGGCGTGGTTGAGGGCGTAGGATGCGTCTTCGCTGCGCGAATCGTTCCACAGACCGATCATCCACCAGATGGCGGCGGCGAGGCAGATGCCGACCACTCCAGCGGCGATGGGTCGCCAGTTTTCTGACAACCAATGCAACACAATGTCCATGGTCGAGACGAATTCGTCACTCTGCTTGAGCTGTTTCCGAGTGATTCGGCGTGCCATTTCTCCTCCAGGAACCCAGTGGTGTCGATGGGTGCGATGGACGCACCCTACCCGCCCCACGCGTGGGGCCATTACTCTAGCCCGTTCGTTTTCTGATGTCCAATCAAATTGCGGTGGGCGGCCAACCGCCCGCCCACCGCAATTTGATGGAGAGGTCAGACCTCAGGCTGCCGTGACTCACCGGGTTGTGTCGCGAGCCCGGCCCAACACGGGTGATCGCGGCTAGGGAGAGGCCACGCCGATGCCGAGCTCGATGAGTTCGGGGAGCTCGGTGTAGGAGGTCTGGTCAAGACCCAGCGGGGTCACCGGAATGAAACCGGCGGCCATGGCGGTGATGTCGGTGCCGGGGTCGTCGCTCGCAGGCGGCGCCCAGCGGCTGGTGACAAAACGGACCCCATCCTCCTCGCGATCCACTTCGTAGCGGCTCACCGCGTCGGGCGCGAGTCCCATGCTCGCGAGGCGATAACCGCGCGCAGCCTGCGTGTCGCGAGGGAAGTTGACGTTGAGCAGGATACCGGCGGGAAGCGGGTTCGAGCGCACCGTGTCAACGAGCGGCTTGGTGTGCGTCGCGGCCGCCTTCCAGTCGGGTTGGGGGTCTTTCCAGTCAAGCTCGAGGGAAAGGGCGATGGCGGGGACTCCCCGCAGGACCGCCTCGCGGGCGGCGGCGAGGGTGCCCGAATACCAGGCCGCCCGGCCGATGTTTTCACCCTTGTTGATGCCCGAGATCACGAGATCCGGAGGATCGTTTTCGAGGACCACCGTGAGACCGATGGCCGTGACCGACGCCGGAGTGGCGTCGACCGACCAAGCGGGAGCGCCGCCGATTTCGCCATGAGATCGGATGGCGATTTCTCGCCGAATCACGATGGCGTGACCGACGCCGCTCTGTTGCTCGGCGGGCCCCACGACGGTGACCCGGTAGCCGGGATCGGCAGTCAGAATGGAGGCCACCGCGGCGAGTCCCGGTGAATCGATGCCGTCGTCGTTGACCAGCATGACGTGGAAGGGAACCTCGGCCTCGGTGGCCGCGGCGCAGCCTGTGAGGAGCACCATTCCGATCAGCATCGTTGCGGTTCGCCACATGAAACGACCTCCCGCGGGCGTGGTTGCGAGAGTGTAGCACCGAGGGGGTGTGGTTGCGGCCATGGGCGCTACAAAGGGCGCTGCGATGCTTGTAGCGCCGGCGTCCCGCCGGCGATGGTGGCGTGTCGATGCGGGTTGGTTCAATCGTCCACGGATACGGCCCCTGTCCCTGCCGCTGTCGCTGTCCCTGCCCCTGATTCCTGACGCTGCCCCGGATCCTGCCCTCAGCCCCGGCCTTCTGGGCCGCTGTGACGCTTTGGCGTCCCAGCGGCCCAGCGTCGCACCATCGGCGTGGTCGCTCGTGGGAAGCGGGGAGGGCTGCGACCATGCCGATGGTGCGCCGGCGGCCTGCCTCGAAGCCGGGAGAGCTGACCTCGAGGCGCTCTCCGAGGGAGCCCGGTATGACATTGTGCGGGGAGCGCCGCGAAGCCGGTTGGTCGATCGGGCACAATGTCAAACCCGGCACCCCGAGGTGGCGGGGTTTCCGCGTGGCCAGGTCGGGAGTGGGAGCGGGAGAGGGTAAGCTATCCGCATGGATCAACACCATCTCTCGCTCGGCGGCCACCTTCTTCTTTGGGTCTTTCCCCTCGTGTTGACGATCTTCGTCGTGGGCGACACCGTTCGCGACTGGCGCCGGGGGCGGTTGTGAGCACCCTCGAAGCCTCCACCGTCACCACCGTCGGCACCGTCATGGTGCTCTACCTGTGTGTGCTGATATTCATCGGCTGGCGGGCGTCCCGTCGGACCCACGGCGGCGAGGACTTCCACCTGGCCGGGCGCTCGTTGGGGCCATGGGCTGCGGGGATCTCCTCCACCGCGAGCTCAGAGAGCGGCTGGGTCACCCTCGGCGCAGTGGGGATGACCTACACCTACGGTATCTCCGGTCTGTGGTTCGCTCCCGGGTGCCTCCTGGGCTATCTGGTCAATATCTACTTTGTCGCGCCGCGGCTCCGTGCGCTCTCGGCGAGCAACGGATCAGTCACCCTCACCGATGTCATCTGCCGTCGTTGGGGCGATCCCCGTCACGTACTCCGGCTGACGGCGACGGCCATCATCCTGCTCTGCATGATGATTTACGTGGCATCGCAGATGACCGCTGCGGGCAAAGCGTTTTCGAGCTCGCTCGGGCTCGATGCCGACGGTCCCGGATATCTCTACGGCGTGCTCATCGGCGCCGCGGTCATCACCCTCGTGACGGTGCTCGGCGGGTTTCGTGCGGTGGCCTGGACGGATCTCTTCCAGGGTCTGCTGGTGGCCGTTGCCCTCATCGCGCTGCCGCTTTGGGCCATCGCCAGGATCGGCGGATTCGGTGCGTTGTTCAGCGGTCTCGGCGCCGTCGAACCCAGTTTTCTCACCGCCACCGGCGGGCGTGTCGGGCCGGCCATGTGGGGGTTTGTCGTCGGCAATCTCGGGATCGGCCTCGGCTATCCCGGAATGCCTCACGTCGTGACTCGCTACATGGCGACCAGCTCCGATCGCGATGTCCAGCGGCTCCAGATCATCGCCATGATGTGGGGCGTGGTCGTGTTCTACGGCGCCGGTCTGGTCGGTCTGGTCGGTCGGGTGTCGTTGCCCGAACTCGCCGACGGCGAGCGTGCGCTCATGGCCTTAGCGCTCGAGTTCACTCACCCGGTGATCGCAGGACTCCTGTTGGCGGCGGTGATCTCCGCCGTCCTTTCGACGGTGTCTTCGCAGCTCCTCGTGGCGGCGTCGGCGGTCTCCTACGATGTCGTCGAGCAGGCCTTCGGCAAGGCCCGCGACGACAAACGCAGCCTGGTCCTCGGACGGGTCACCGTAGCGGTGGTCGGGGTGCTCGGGGTACTCATCGCGTTGCGAGGCGAGAGCATGGTCTTCTGGTTCGTGCTCTTCGCGTGGTCTGGACTCGGAGCGAGTTTTGCGCCCCTGACCCTGTTTGCGCTCGCGGACACCTGGGTCAATCGCTACGGCGCCCTCGCGTGCATGCTCACCGGTTCCGGGGTCACGGTGGTGTGGAAGCTCGGGATCAAGGTCATGACCGATCCGACGACGGTGAGTCCGCTCGTGTTTGACCGGTTGTGGTGGATGGTCATCGTCGCGGCGGCCGTGATCTTGATGATCGGGCGCGCGACCGAGGCCTTCGAGGTCGGCCACAGCGCAGCAGTCCTCGCGGCGACGGCGCTGACCCTCGCTGGGTGGTTCTTGGTCCAACGGTGGGGTTTCTTCAATCTCTACGAACTCGTTCCCGCCTTCGCCTTCGCCACCGCAGCAGCCTTCGGCGTCAGTGCGCTTTTCCAGGTGGAGGAGGAGGCGTAGCGGAGAACAGCGCTTCACCGACGAGATTCTGTGATCGCGGGTGGCCGAGGGAGCCACCTTTAGCATTGTTCGGCTTGTGCGGCGAACGGCTCGTGAGCGCCCATCGGCCGAACAATGCAAAAGATGGCACCCCGCTCGAGGCCGCTACCGCGAGACCTCCAGAGAGCGCGGGACGGGTGACTGGCTCCTCTCCCTTGGCGCTCCCCGAAGCAACTGCGGCACCGTCTACTAGTCCGACGCGCGGCGGCGCTTCGGTGGTGGCGTCATCCCGAAGCTCAGACGCACAAAACGCGAGGCGTGGTCCTGGAAGGCTTTGAGCTCATCGCTGTCTCGATTGACCAGGAGGCCGTGTTTCTCGAGGTTCGGGTTGCGGCAGAACCCATCGAGGGGGACCCCGCCGATCCCCGAATTGAGATAGAACCCGACCGTCGGAGAGAACCCGTGCTCGGCGGCCCTGGTGCGACAGAGATCCGAGAGTTGCGGGACCGCGTACATGGAGCCCTCCCAGTCGAAGGTCTTCGGGTCGGGCAGCAGCGGCTGTTTGTCGTGGAAATACTCCCGCCAACGGTCGAATGCCTCCTCGAGGAGAAGCTGCCGTCGTCGTTGGAGGTGTTTCCCGATGCGGACCTGGAGCCGGATCAGATAGTCCGAGAACTCCACTTCGCCGCTGGCGTGGGGTCCGATGAGACCGAGGACCACCGCCTGCATGGCGTTGGAGGGACCCGCCATGACGTTCTGGGCGTAGCGGACGATCCCGCCTCGCAGCCGACTCGAGCGGGTGAGCAGCGCACCGGAGCGCAGACCGGTCACGCCGTGGCTCTTCGACAATGAATCGATGAAGATGATGGAGTCGGCGAAGCGCGCATCGTCCTCGAACCAGGCGAGAAGCTGGTGATACCGAGGGTGCATCCGGACATAGACCGAATCGAGGATGATCCCGGCGTGGGGCCAACGGTCGAGGACCGTTTCGATCAAGGCCCGCAGGCGACCGGGTTCGAGGGTCCGACCGGTCGGGTTGTTGACCGGCATGACGTAGACCGCGTCGATATCGACCCCGTCCGGGATTCTCGCGATGTCATCCGGGCCCGGGTCCATTCCGGGATCGGCGGGCGGCAAGAGGTACGCCTGCATGCCCTGGAGCGCCATCTGGTCCATGGGGCACGAGAAGGTCGGAATCGGGACGAGGACGGTGGCGGGTTTGTCGGCGCCGGCGCGGTCGCGACGGGCTTCGGCCACACCGATGAGCGCGGCCTGGATCGCCTGGTTTCCGCCGTGGAAGATAAAAACCTCGGGTGGCGCCGCGGGTCGGTTCTTGAACTTGAGGCCGAGCTGAATCTGCCACATGCCGGACCACGCCTCGATCACCGCCGGGTAACCCAACGAGTCGAGGTTGTAGGCCAGGGGTCGTGAGGCGAGCTGGTGGAGCCAGCCGGACATGTTGTTGAACGCCGGGACCAGGAGGGCCTCCCAGTCGTCGCGGAGGAAGGGGTCTTCCTGGTCATCCGCGGGGACGGTCCGCCAGTCGAGATCGCCGATGGCCGATGCCAGATCGCCATAGCCCATGGACCGCATGGTGCTGACGGTCCGGCTCATGAGCCGGATCGGAGCGCTGGAAAAAGCCTCCTTGAACGACTCGAAGACCTTGATGCGGACATCCTTCTCGCTGCCGCCTCCGTAGTCCTTCATGGTTGGCCTCCTTGAACTCAACATGGTAGTACAACTCAGCGCAAAGGGTCGTCAACCCTTGACAGGCGGACGACCTCGGTGGAAATATGAATGAAGGTTCATTCAGCGGGCCCGGTTGAGCATTCGGGCACGGGAGGCCACATGCCGGACAGTCGGTCGTCGCGTCGTCTCACATCACGCGAGATCAAACACGAAAGAATCCTCCGCGCCGCCACCGAGGTCTTTGCCAGCAAGGGCTACTTCGCGGCGCGGATGACGGATGTCGCCAAACAGGCGGAGGTTGCCGACGGCACCCTGTATCTCTATTTCGAAGGCAAAGAGCATCTGCTCCTGAGCATTTTCGATGATGTTCTCGCTCGATTCATCGACCGACTCGAGGAGGAAATGGCGCACCTCGACGATCCGGTCGCCAAGCTCAAGGTCATGATCCGCCTCCATCTCGAGACCCTCGGCCGCGACCCGGCGCTGGCCCAGGTCCTCCAGATCGAGACCCGCCACTCCCGCCGCTTCATGAGCGTCTTTACGCGTGGTAAGCTCGGTGAGTATTTGAACTTGCTGCGCAGGATCATCGAAGAGGGACAGGAGTCGGGGGCGTTCCGCCGTGACATCAATCCCGGTTTGGCCACCAACGTGGTCTTTGGTGCGGTGGACGAACTCGTCATGAGTTGGGTCCTCACCGATCAGACCGGAGATCTGACCCGTCAGGTCGACCCGATTCTCGGAATCCTCACTCGAGGGATGCTGGCGTAGCCGACCAAGAGGGGGGTCTCACCGTGACCGAGAGCAATATTCTCCACCTGTACCGCAAGGAATTCGACGCACCCCGAGACGAGCACTATTTTCATTTCTCGCCTGGAGGGCAGCGCGTCCTGAGCACGGGCACCTTCTTCGAGCGGACGGCCCACCTCGCGAGCGGTCTGGAGAAGCTCGGAATCGGGCGCGGCGATCGGGTGATGCTGCTCTCGGACAACCGGCCCGAGTGGCATATGGCCGATCTCGCGGTCGTCGACCTCGGGGCGGTGGACACCCCGGTGTACGGCACCCTCAACCCCGCGCAGGTCGCCTATCAGGCCAAGGACTCCGGCGCCAAGGCGGCCATCGTCGAGAACGCCGATCAGATGGCGAAGTTCCTCGAGATCAAGGATCAATGCCCCGATCTCAAACACCTGATCCAGATCGATGGTCCCACCGCCGCCGGTGTCCTCGCCATGGATGAGGTGGTGGACTCCGCCGCCGGTGGCGACGCCGGCGATCTCTTCTGGCAGCGCGCCGACAAGGTCAAGGCCGAGGACGTCCTCACGCTCATCTACACCTCGGGAACCACCGGCAACCCCAAGGGCGTCACCCTCACCCACGACAATCTGGTCCGCAACGTGCTTGCCTCTTCCCATCGAGCCCCCGTCGATTCCTCGGACCTGTGCCTCGAGTTCCTGCCCCTGTGCCACGTCTTCGAGCGCATGTTGGGCTACCTCTATATGTACCGTTCGGTCAACAAGGCCTACTGTTCGGTCTACCACATCGGTGATCTTGTCTCGCTGATCAAACCGACGGTTTTTGCGGGTGTTCCGCGGTTTTATGAAAAGGTCTACGACAAGATCATGGACAAGGTGAATCACGCCCCGCCGGTGCGACAGGCGCTCTTCAATTGGGCGCTCGGCAAGGGACGAGAGCGCCTACCCCAAGGTCCTCGCGGGTGACACCCCCGGTGGCCTCGGATATGGCCTCGCCGACAAGCTGGTACTCTCCAAGGTCCGCGAAGGCCTCGGTGGGCGAGTGCGGTTCTGCATCTCCGGCGGCGCGCCGCTGCCCTCCTTTGTCAACGAGTTCTTCCACTCCATCGGTGTGAGGATTCTCGAAGGCTATGGACTCACGGAGACCTCGCCGGTGATCGCGGTCAACGGCACCGAACCCGAATGACCCGGATCGGCACCGTCGGCAAGGCGATTCGCGATGTCGAGGTCAAGATTGCCGCCGACGGCGAACTCTGCGTCAGGGGACCCAACGTCATGACCGGTTACTGGAACCTGCCCGAGAAGACCGCCGAGGTCTTTGACGACGACGGGTTCTTTCTCACCGGCGATATCGCCGAGATCGACGCCGATGGTTTCATCAAGATCACCGATCGCAAGAAGGACCTCATCGTCACCGCCGGCGGCAAGAACGTCGCGCCGCAGCCCATCGAGAACGAGCTCAAGCGCTCGCCGCTCGTCGACAACGTCGGTTCTCATCGGTGATCGTCGGCCCTACATCATCGCGCTGATCTCACCCAACCAGGAGGCGCTCGAGAGCTGGGCCGCCGCCAAGGGGGTCGAGTACAAGACCATCGAGGAACTCACCAATCACCCGGAACTCGTCGCGGCGTACGCCAAGATGATCGCGGACACCAACGCCAATCTCGCGCGCTACGAGCAGATCAAGAAGCACGTCGTCCTGCCGTTGATGCTCTCCATCGAGGGTGGGCATTTGACGCCGACCCTCAAGGTCAAGCGGCGGGTCGTCGAAAAGGACTACTCAGAGCTCGTCGAGAGCCTCTACGCCGACTGAGTTCCGCCTGCGTCGAGGTCCCGCGCGGCCTCAGGAATCCCCGGGGAAGGTCGCTTCGCTACTTCCCCGGGGATTCCTGAGGAAAAGGACTCATTTTGACGGCGGAGGACTCGCCAGCCGTCGAGGCGCGTTGCCAACTAACACCTGACTCATCACAAGACCGGGGAAGCCATCCGCAACGGATGCTTGGTTCCTCTGCGATGACCCTAGTGATGACGCAGTGAAATTCAGGAAACTCGGGCATTGGATGCGCGAGGGTTTCCTCTGCCCGGAGAGTGGCCCCGGGCCCACCTTCAGATACTGCGATGGTGCGATGGGATCTGCGTCAATCTGCATTATCTGTGGGCTGTAGTGTGGTCAAGTCCTCAAGTGATGTTGTCACCCGTCGCTCGAGCATGGGTGTTTGCGTTGGGTACGTAGGGGCGGGATTGACTCCCGCCCCTCAGAGCCGTCGGGACCACCGTGGGAACCGCAGATCTTAGGGCCCACGTATCGGTCTCGTTGCCCGGAATGTGCCGCGGTTTGCTCTGACCCTCAACAGCACTGAGGGGCGGGTGTAAAACCCGCCCCTACGAAACGGATCTTATCCCGCATCCCGCATCTCGTTCAGGGGTTAGGGGTCAGCGACGATCATCCTGTGCCATGCGCCTATCCAGCATCCAGCATCCAGCATCGATGGAGATGGCGATGGCGACAGCGGGGAGGCGCTACTCCGCCAACCTCTCGACCACCATCAGCGTCGCGTCGTCGTTCAAGGGCTTGCCGCAAGTGAAGGCCTCGACCGCACCGAGAAGCTCTCTGCACGCGGCGGCGGCCGATGGGCACTCGAGCTTCGACACGACCCGGGACACCCGTTCGACGCCGAATTCTTCCTCGGCGGGGTCCTCGGCCTCGGTCAGGCCGTCGGTGTAGAGCAGCAGCAGATCACCGGGCTCGAGTCGGTCCTCGTGTTCGCTGTATTCGGCGACGGGCATCATCCCGAGGGGAAAGCCGCTGGATGAAATCTCATCAATGGACCCGTCGGTCCGCCGGATCAGGATCGGACAGTGGCCGGCATTGACCGCGATCAGCCGGCCATCGGGTTCGAGTCGGACCATGGCAAAGGTGGCGAATCGATTGTCCTCGGTGGCGCCGGATAGGTAGACGTTGACGCGCTCGGCGAGAGAAGCGAGCCCGACGTTGTTGACGGCCATCAGCCGGATCGCCGCATGCACCCCCGATGCGATCATCCCGGCGCCGACGCCCTTGCCGGAGACATCGGTGATGGTGACGATCAGGGACCCATCATCGGTGAATGCATCGTAGGTGTCGCCGGCGACGTGGCGGCTCGGGGTGGCCTTGGCCACCAGACGATAGCCGTCGAATTGGGGGAAGACCTGTGGGTAGAGGTGGCTCTGGATCACCGCCGCCATCTCGAGTTCGTTTCGGAGCCGTTCACGTTCGAGGGACTCGAGGGTGAGTCGGACCGACTCCATCGCTACCGTCACCTGAACTGCAAAGAGCTCGAGGAGGCGGATGTCGTTGGCGGCGAATGGTTCGGTGCCGGCACGAGCCTCCTTGTGCGCCGCCACCAGGACCCCGAGGGTTCCATTCTCGGCCACGAGCGGGATGGCCGCGACTTCTTCGGAGTAGACGCCGTGGTTCCAGGCTTCGGCGAGGCCGGCATCGTCGATGGCGGGGCTGCCGAACCCGCCGATGCTCGTGGCGGTGGCTGCGTCGTCTCCGAGATAGATGTGGGCGCTGCGGACCCCGAGCAGAGCGACAAGATGGCTGATGAGCTCCTCGGCGACCCGCTCCGGTTCGAGGATGCCGCCGATGCTGCCGGCGATGGCGCGAATCGCCTCGAGCTCCCAAAGATGGAAGCGCTCGTCAAAGCGCGTCCGCTTGAGTTCATCGTGGAGTTGCCAGGCGCGGAGGGCAAGCCGGGCGGCGCCCAGCGCAGTCTCGTCGAGCCGCTCGAGGTGGAGAAGGTGGAGGCTGAAGCCGGCTATGTTGCCGGAAAACGGGACCTCCGTCCAGCCATTGGTGGCCTGTTCGACCTGGCGCGAGACCGAGCGCGGCCAGCGTGCGAGATCGGCGCCGCCCCGGCGCAGCACTCCCGCGCGAGAACCGGTTTCTTCGACCACCGCTCGCAGCAGATCCTCGGCGAATTGGGGGCCTTGGTGGCTGCTGAGGGCGGCGTCGGCGAGGCGGAGGAGCTCAGACAGAGGTTTTCCCCATGAGCTCGGATTGAGCCGTGTCGCGATCAGGGAAGACGGTGGCGTACTGGACGAGGCCCATGATTTCGAAGGTCTTGGAGATGGTCGGAGTGAGGTTGCAGAAGGCGAGTTGACCCTTGTCCTCGAGGAGCTTCTCCATGATTTCCAGAAGGATGGACACCCCGATGGAGTTGATGATCCGGGTCCCTTCGAGATCGATGAGGAGGGTTCCGCATCCGCCTTGCGATGAGTTCGGTGGCGGCGTCCGCGATGGCCTGACCGCCCTCGTTGTTGATGTAGCCGGCGGCAGAGATGAGTCCGAAACCCTCGGTGATTACGTTTTTCGAGAGTCTCATCTGTTCTTCGTTCATGGTGCATTCTCCACGTACTTGCGCATTCGGACCAGAGTTTGGCCGGGATTGGAGTGAATCTGCACCTCGTCCATGAGCTCACGAATGAGCGTCAGGCCCCACCCCCGCTTCGAGGTGCAGCCGTGGATACGGGTTGCGCTGTTGCGGGGCGCTTCGGTGGGATCAAAACCATTGCCGTGGTCTTCGACTTCGATGACCAGGCAGGTCCTCCCATCCGAGTCGTCGGTGGACATCCGAACAACCATCTGGCCGCCACCGTGTTCCATGGCGTTCAGACACGCCTCGACGATGGCGACACTGGCTGCCTCGACGCCGGTTTGCTGCATGCCGAGGGCCCCACCAACGGTTTCCACGGCTTTTGCAGCGACCAACTCGACGTTCGGCACCACCGGTAGGTGCAGCACGACCTCCATGATGAGCCTATAACTGTATCAGAACGCGGGTCAGGGTCCACGCAAGTTGGAGCTGGTGGAGTGGAATTCCGATGCTGAGGTTCGCGACCTGAGCGGCAGCGACCGCCGTGATTACGGCCAGGGCTGAACCAGGGATTTTGACAAGAACCAGGGATCTCATCGAGCAACCTCCGGCTCTTGTAGTGGCAAGTTCCGTGCCAGATTACGCTCGCATTTGACGTTGCTGAAAACGATGCGTTCTGCAACGCAGAGCCGATTTCGAACAGATTTTCGTCACTAAAGTGTTGATTTTTAATTAAGCTATATCGTTAGTCGCGTTTTGCATCAACTGGTGCAAAATTCTGCGTTTTTCGATACAGGGTGGACCGGTCGATACCGAGGACCCGAGCGGCGGCCGTTCGATTGCCGTTGACCGCACTCAGGACGCGTTCGATATGAAGACGTTCCAGTTCCTCGAGAGACATGGTCACATCGGTGGTCGGTACATCGACGCCTATGGTGTGAAGCCGGAGATCATCCTTGGTGATGAACTCACCGGGAGCCAGAGCAATGGCCGCCTGAAGCACGTTTTCGAGCTCGCGGACGTTGCCCGGGAATGGAAACGACATCAGCGTCGCCAGCGCGTCGTTCGAGAGCTTGAGCCCGGGCCGCCCGAACCGTTCGCCGTAGAGTTCAAGGAAGTGACGCACCAACAGCGGGATGTCGGTTCGACGATCGCGCAACGGAGCGATGTTGACCACCACGACCCGGAGTCGATAGTAGAGGTCCTGGCGAAAGTCGCCATCGCTGACCATGGCCTCGAGATCGCGGTTGGTTGCGGTGACCAGGTGGAGATCCACGGGGATTCGTTCGCGGCCGCCGAGTCGTTCGAATTCGCGCTCCTGGACGACCCGGAGCAGCTTGGCCTGGAGCGACAGGGTCAGATCCCCGACCTCGTCGAGAAAGAGTATTCCGCCGTCGGCGAGTTCGATCTTTCCGAGCCGGCGTTGGACCCCGGTTGCCACGCCCTCCTCGATACCGAAGAGCTCGGCCTCGAGCAGGCTCTCCGGCAGAGCGGCACAGTTGAGGGGGACAAAGGGTCCGCTGGATCGCTCCGAGAACGAATGAAGGAGGCGCGCGACGCGCTCCTTGCCGACTCCGGATTCGCCGCGGAGCATGACGTTGACGCCGGTCGGGGCGACCCGGCGAACGGTGTCGAGCATTTCCTTGACCGGTGGCGATTCGCCGATGAAGCCTTCTCGCCGTCGCGACATCGCGGAGCTCCCGGTTTTCGTCGGCGAGTCGTTGGCGGTCGCGTTCGATGGCGGCGACGCTGCGCGAGGTGGCGACCGCCGTGGCGACCATGCTGCTCAGGGAGAGCAGAAAACGAGCGTCACTGTCGGTGAAGGGAATCCGGCCGACCCGGGTTTCCTTGTCGCCGAGAACGACCAGGCCGAGGAACTCCTGGCCCGCCCTGAGAGGAGCTGCGAGAAGCTCGAATGCGGGGTCACCCTGATCGCTGCTGAGCGCGGACAAAACGGCCGGATGCGAGCTCCTCCAGGAGGTTTGGCGGAAAGAGATTGCGGACCGCCTCGAAGCTCGGCGGCAGACCCAAGGCCCGAACGATGGCTTCCTGCCCCCCAGGATGGAGGGTCGCCACCAGCCCCGACGCCGCATCGAGGTTGCCGACGGCGCGTTGCAGGAGCTCTTCGACGAGGGCCTCTTCGGGTCTGACGCGGCCGATGGTGAGCGACAGATCGACCAGGGTTTCGAGCTGGAGTTCGCGCCAGTTGCGGTCGAAGGTGCTCATTCACCCCCAGTGTAACTGGGCCGGCCGGGCGCTGCGTTCTCGGAGCGCCGGTGAAATTTTCGGCGTCAGCGCGCGATCGCCTGGACCAAGGTTTCGGGAGTGATGGGTTTTTCGAAGACCCGGCCAAAGCCATGTTCGAGGGCGAGGCATTCGATGGTCGCCGAGAGTTCACCGGAGAGGAGAATCAGACGAACCCCGGGGTTGATCTCACGGAGCATGACGCCGAGGGTCAGGCCGTCGGCGCCGGCAAGTCGATAGTCAAGCACACAGACGTCAAAACTGTCCGGTTGAGCCGCGACCATAGCCTCTTCCGCGGAGGCGAAGGTCGTGACCTCGGCGCCGCAGCAAGCGTGGAGCCAATCTCTCATGGCATCGAGGAGGGCGAGATCGTCGTCGACCATCAGCACCCGTTGACGCCTTTGTTTCGCCTCTTCTGCGCAGTTCGACATCTCCGCCTCCGCGCCATTCGTACGCAAGCCGGGTGCCAAGTTTGAGATCGAATTGTTGGTGATCCGGGTGTCCCATTCTGTCCCACTTCGAAAACCCTCGTCCCTCGCCGGAACACGTGACCGTCCCAATCGATCGTCCGATTTCGAGTAGAATGTCGCGTCAGGAAGGAGGACACCTCGGTGCTCAAGGGAGATGAGTCTCGGAAGAAGATCTGTCGAGCGATGTTCCTGGGCTTCTGGTGATGGGAATCGCCGGCGGTGTCTTTGCGGAAAAACCCAGGGCGGTTGTCATCATCACGGTGGATGCGCTCCGGGCTGACCGACTTTCGGTCTACGGTTATCCGCGCCCGACTTCTCCCGCCATCGACGCCATTTTCGCCGACGGATCCCGATTCGAAGCCGCGCGGACCATCGAACCTCTGACCGCCCCCTCCATGTGCTCAATGATCACCGGCATCGAGCCCCAGGAACACGCCGCCACCCGCAACGGCCTGCGCATGCGGGACGGTCTTAATAGCCTGCCGAAGATCCTCGCCGATCACGGTTGGCGTACCGCCGCCTTTGTCAGCAACTGGACCTTGAAGGACAACTCGAGCCACCTCGGCGAGCACTTCGACGATTACGGCGAGGTCTTTACGCGGCGAAGGTGGTTCGGTCTGCTCAACGACGAGGCAACCGGCGGAGGATGTCACGGATGAGGTCCTCGACTGGGTTGGCACCAAAGCCCGGTCCGGCTCCTCGGCGCCGTTGATGCTATGGGCGCACTATGTCGAGCCGCACGCTCCGTACCGGTTTCACGACGAATACGCGGCACGAATCGGAATCACCGATCAGGACCCAAAGCGGAACGATCGCTATGACACCGAGGTTGCTGCCGTCGACGCCGCCATCGGGCGTCTCGTCAAGACCCTTGAAGACCACTTCGCACCCGACGAGATGATCGTCGTCTTTACCGCCGACCATGGTGAGAGCCTCGGCGAACACGACTACTGGGGCCACGGCCGGTATCTTTACGAACCGTCGCTCCGAATCCCGCTGGGGATGAGGTGGAAAGGCACGATCGAACAGCGGGTGATCGAAGAGCAGGCGACGATCCTCGACATCGCTCCGACCATCCTCGAGCTTCTCGGTCTCGAGATTCCGGAGACCTTCGTCGGCCTCAGCTGGGCACCGGCGCTCGAGGGCGGGAAACCGCTTCCCGAACGATCAATCTGCTACCAGGCGCACAAAGGGGCGGTCCACGGTGAGCACGACGATGATCGCAAGCGTTCGAAGGGCCTGTTGTCCGTGGGAGTGGTCAACAAAGACCGCAAAGAGATCCTCCGGGTCCAGAACAACAGCCACATGCTCTTCGATGTCGCCGCCGATCCCGGGGAACTCACGAGCCTCGTGGTCGAGAACGGGCCACCGAGCGATTCGCTTCTCGAGTGTCTGGGGACGATCTCCGAGGGGCTCGGCGCCATGGACCGGCTCACCTCGAAAAAGCTCGACGAGGAGACCATCGAACAGTTGCGGGCCCTGGGATATATCGAGTAGGTCGAAGCGACGCCGTCATCGAGGTGTCGCATCCGTGGCCGCAGCCGACCAGCTGGTGAGAAGCACGGGCTTGGCCTCGATCGACGGCGCAGGCCGGCTCCGGATATACTCCATTGCGCTCGGGCCGACCCCCGCGACACGACCCGGCGAGGAGGACATCATGTACCGTTCGATCGTTTGCCGAGTTGCCGTTTCTGTGGTCCTTGCCGCCGCCGTCGGCTGCACCAGCACCACAGTCACCCGCGTGCCGGCCGAGGAGACCATTGACCTTTCGGGTCGCTGGAACGACTCGGACAGCCGGCAGGCCGCCGAGGCGCTGGTGAACCAGTCAACGGCGACACCGTGGGTCGACGACTTCATGATCCGGCGCGGCGCCAAGCCAACGGTGATCGTCGGCACCCTCCGCAACAAGACCCCGGAGCACATCGCAGTCAAGACCCTGGTCGCCGACCTCGAGCGCTCGTTCATCAACTCGGGGCGGGTCTCCGTGGTGGCATCGGCCGAGGAACGCGACGAGCTCCGCGGCGAGCGCGAGGACCAGGCGCGGTTCTCATCCGAGGAGACCATGAAGGCCTGGGGCATGGAGCATGGCGCGGACTACATGCTGATCGGCGAGATCAACGCCCAGTTCGACTCCGAAAAAGGCAAGGAGGTCAAGTACTACCAGGTGGACTGCTACCTGGTCGACCTCGAGACGAACGTCAAGGTTTGGACCGGTTTCACCAAGATCAAGAAGTTCGTCGGCCGCAGCAAATACAAGCCCTGAAATGCGGCGACTGGGACGCGCGATCGGGGTGACCGCCACGGCCGCGGCCTGCGTGCTGGCCGCCGGTTGCGCCACCTATGTCGCGTCGAACCTCGAGCTGCGAACCATGCTCGAGGACGCGCACTGGCAAGACGCCCTCGAGCGGATCGACGCACGAAAGGGCGGTACGGACCGGTTGCTCGACCTGCTGCAGCAAGCGCACGTGCTGCACTACGCCGGCCGCTTCGAGGACTCGAACGCGATCTTCCAACAGGCCGAGGACCTGGCCGCGAGTCTGTACACCCGCAGCATTTCGCAGCAGGCTGCGTCGCTCATCGTCAATGACAAGACCATTGACTACCGGGGAAAGCCCTTCGAGCTGGCGATGGTCCCGTACTACCGGGCCTTCAACTACATCTCCCTCGGCGACCCCGACGCCGCCCTGGTCGAGGCGCGCAAGGCGACGCTGGCTCTGGCCGACGCCGTCGAGGCGACGATCCGCGGAGATCCGACGCGCCGAGGACCGGGAGGCGGCGCGCAGGCTCCAGGACAGCGGTTTCCTGCACTGGTTCGCCGGCATGCTCTTCGAATCCGAGGGCGAGTTCAACGACGCCTTCGTCGCCTACCGCAACGCCGCCCGTGCCTACCTTGCCGGCGCCGAATTCACCGGCGTGAGCCCGCCGCCGGCCCTCGGCCGAGATCTCGAGCGGGTCGGCCTCGCCTACGGCTTCCGCGCTGAGGTCGATGCTCTTCGAGACGCGTCGCCGGAACTCTTCGCCGATTCGACGGCCGCCGCCGCCGGCGCCGGCGGCGAAGTGGTGTTTGTCCTCGAGTCGGGCTGGATCGCACCCCGCGATCAGGTCATGCTCAACGTCCCCATTCTCGGTACCGACCGGAGCTACGGGTCGAACGAGGACTGGGCGAGCGAGCTTGTCAATCGAGCATCGTGGGACCGCAACCGCTCGTCGTACGGTGTCACGATCGACTATTGGCTGACGGTGGCCGTACCGACCATGGGCCAACCGGTCACCGGGCAGGTGACCGCGGTCCGACTCTCAGCCCCGAGTCGCAGCGCCGCTTCGCAGCCGGCCGAGAACCTGTCGCGGCGGGCCGCCGCCACCCTCGACGCCGAGTTCGGACAGATCCTGTTCAAGACCTTTCTGCGCGCCCTGTTGAAATACGCGGCGACCGAGGCGGCGGGGCAGCAAGACTCCACCGCCGGCGCCATCGTCAATCTCTTCGGCGTGCTCACCGAGCGCGCCGACACCCGTTGCTGGCTGACCCTGCCCAACCAGTTGGCGGTCGCCCGGCTCCGTCTTTCCCCCGGCCGTCACGAGGTGCGCGTCGAATTCCTCGACCGGAACGGGAACACCGTGCTCGCCGAGAGTGAGACCGTCGAGGTTGTCGACGGCGGCTGGGTATTCCTCAACCGGCGTTCGTTTTC
>CAVQJV010000043.1:0-141627 GCA_963712805.1 uncultured Acidobacteriota bacterium
ATCGCCGATGAGACCGTGGAAGAACTCATCGAGGAGGTATTGGAGTAACGGGCAGACTCCTCGACATCGCGATCGAACGATACTCGATGCTGGATCTGTCACGGCGCAGCCAAGGCGAAGCCGGATGCTGGATGGGAACAGCGCACGGAAGAACCGAAGGCAGAGCAGATCAACGCAGATCTATTTCTCTCGCAGCCGCGGTCTTCAGGCCGTGCAACCGACCCGTTCGGGCAGTGTTGATCCCCGCGGCCCACTGATTGTTGACCCTGCCCCTGATTGCCGCCTTTCCCACTGCCCAGGTCCCTACCCCCGGACGCCGGCCCAAACGCGGACCCCGCTGCCGTTGCATCTTGCGCCCACCGAACCCACATTATCGACAGGAGCGAACCCCCACGACTTGGAGGTCACCATGGCGACAACGATCGATAGCTTCGTCGTGACATGCCTGAAGTGCGGTGAGGAATACACCACCTGGACCGGAATCGATCTCGAGGAAATTGAGCCGGATCCATGCCCGCAATGCGGATTCGCCCCCAGCGACGATCCCTGGTTCTATGAAGACGGGCTCATCGAACCGCTCGACGAGGATGAGGCGCGGCTCTCAGGCTGAGTCGATGGGCTCGGTACCCGACGCGCCGCCGAGCTTCTTGAGGTTGTCGCCGAGAGTGACCCACTCGACGTGGGTGTCGTAGAAGACGTGCACCTTGGGGTCGCGATCGATGGGGCCGTCCATGTGGGCGAGCGCGATGTGGATCTCGCCGGGCCAGCGCTCGCTGGTGAAGAAGAGCGTGCTGCCGCAGGTGCGGCAGAAACCACGCCGCGCCTCGGGGGTCGATGAGTACCAACCTACCTCGCCCTCACCGCTGGTGAATCGAAACTGCTCGTTCGCCACCCCGAACCAGGTCACGAAGGCCGCGCCGTGCGCCCGACGGCACAAGCTGCAGTGGCAGTGCGCACACCACTTGGTCGGCGCCGTGACTTCGAAACGAACCGCGCCGCAAAGACAGCCACCCGTGTAGGTTTCTTCTTGTGTCATGGGTTGATTGTAGCGCGTGACTCGATGCCGGATGCTGGATGCCGGACAGGAGCATCGCGCGATCGCTGCAGCCCACAGATCACACAGATAGACACAGATGACATCGCACCATCGCGTCGTCGCAAACACGAAGGCGCGAAGACACGAAGCGGTCACGAAGACATCGCACGGAGAAACTGCAGAGAGGTCCATCGCATTGGGAGTTGGGTTTCGGGCCCGATGGAATTACTGACTTCGTAGATCGGTCCATGCCTCTTCAAGATCACTGAAGGGCAGGCAGGATGCCTGCCCCACAATCGACCCATTGCGATGCGACGTTTGTGGGGGCGAGCTTCCAGCTTACCCTTCAGACACGCTCCGGTCGAAAAGTCGTCACTACGAAGTCCGAAAAATCTTAACCTATGCGTTACCCACTCTCAATTGCGATGGCTTTGCGCGTCTTTGCGATGGATGTTCTTGGCGGTCTTTGCGTTTCAACCCTGCGATGGTGCGATGGGCCGATCAAAGATCACAGTGGTGACTCCACTCCGGGCTCGTGCGATGATCGTCCGATGCCGGGGACGATTCCCAAACCACTCGAACCGATCCTTCGCGAGTTCGCCGATGTCGCCGGGCACCTCTGGGACCTCGGCTGGGCGGAGGCCAGCGCCGGCAACATCTCCGCCGACGTCACCTCGCTGATGAGGGTTCCTCTGTCGAGAGGTCGAACCGGACAGGTTCTCCCGATGCCGCTGCCGGCCATTGCCGGCCGCCGGTTCCTCGCCACCGCGGTACGGGTTCGCGGTTCCGCGACTTTCGGAATTCCCCGGAGGACAAAGTCTGTCTTGTCGAGGTTTCGAATGGTGGTGATCGAATCAGCTGGAACTCGCTGGTCTTCAACGCCCGTGGCCTCAATCCGACATCGGAACTCCCGAGCCACCTCGAGATCCACGCGATCCTCCGTCAGATGGGATCGGACTGCAGCGCCATCCTCCACACCCACCCGACCCACCTGGCGACGATCAGCCACCTCAAGCGCTGTGCGGATCCCGACGAACTCAATCGCCTGCTGTGGATGACTCACCCCGAAGCGAAGATCTTCGCGCCCCGGGGCGCGACCCTCGTGCCCTACCTCCTTCCGGGTTCCAGCGAACTCGGCGCCGCCACGGCGATGGCGGTGCGAAACGGCGCCGACACCATCTTGTGGCGCTATCACGGTTGCATCGCCCACGCTCCAGATCCGTCGACCGCACTGGACCGGATCAACGTTCTCGACAAGGCGGCGAAAATGGTGCTCCTGTGTCTCGCCAGCGGCGAGCCCTGGGAGGGACTCGATGCGGCCGAGCTCGCGGAGCTCTTCGCCAAGTTCGGGAGCTGAACCGCCAAGGCGCAACGAACGCCAAGGCATCGTATTCGCAAGCCATCGCAGTTCGGGATGGACGACACTGACCTGGTGAGATCTCTGACCTCGTAGTGAGTTCGAGCCCATTCAAGGCCTCTGAAGGGCAGGCAAGATGCCCGCCCCTACAACCATCACAAGCCAGTTTCTTTCATCGGCAGCATTGTCGGGCGGGCTGCCAGCCGGCCCTTCAGGCGCCCCTCGTTAGAGAAGACGCCACCACGGAGTCAGGCAACCCTCACGCAGGGCATGACCAGCTCTCCATTGCGATGGCTTTGCGCGTCTTTGCGCTGGACGCTCTTGGCGGTCTTTGCGTTTCAACCCTGCGACGCTGCGATGGGATCTGGGTCCATCTGCGCCACCTGCGGTTCCTGAGAACGTGGGCGCCTCAGGCCACCGCGAGCTGGTCGGTGACGACGAGCCCGTCGCGGATCTCGACGACGCGGCCCGCCCTCTTGGCGAGGGTCTGATCATGGGTGACGACGACGAGCGTCCTGCCCTGCCCCCAGAGCTCCGCAAGAGGCTCATGACATCAGACCCCGAGCCGGTGTCGAGGTTGCCGGTCGGCTCGTCGGCGAGGACGATGTCGGGCTCGCATCGCGAGCGCGCGCGCGATGGCGCACCCGCTGCATCTGGCCGCCCGACAGTTCGGTCGGTTGTGCTCGATCCGGTCGCCGAGACCGACCCGCTCGAGGAGCCTCGGTCGCGCGCCGGCGCCGTTCGTTCGCGCGCCGACGCCCCGAAGAGCAGCGGCAGCTCGACGTTCTCGCAGCGCCGCGCATACTGGGGCAGGAGATTGAAGTTCTGGAAGACGAAGCCGATCCGCGGTTGCGCACCTCGGCGAGACGCGTCGCGGTCGAAGGCCCTGACACCGACTCGCCGTCGAAGTCAGTAACGGCCCGTCGGTCGGCATGTCGAGGCAGCCGATGAGTGTTCATCAGCGTCGACTTGCCCGAACCCGACGGCCCGACGATGGCGACGAACTCGCCCTCGGCGGATCTACGAGGTCGATGCCGCGCAGCGCCTCGACCTTGATCTTGCCGGTGTCGTAGACCTTGGTGATGCCCACCATCTCGATGATCTGGCCGTTGGGCCGTCGCCGTTGCTTCTTCTTTAATGGCCAGTTCATGTCGCCTCCCCGAGGGTGCCAGGAGAAACTTCCTTAACTTTCTTGCTCAGAGAAAGAAGTGGCGGTATCGACTGCCGTTACCGAATGCAAGAAAGTTAAGAAAGTTTCTCCTGGCACCCACATGCTACTCGTATCTCAATGTCTCAGCCGGATCGACGCTTGCCGCGCGCCGCGCTGGGAAGTAGCCCGCCATAATCCCGATGAATCCCAGAAGCGCCGCTGTCGCAGCGGCGATCTCAACGCTCAGCGTCGGCTTGCCGAGAAAGGCGATTGCGTCATTGCCTTCCACCGGCACCATCTGAAACAACACGACCAGGATGATGGCGACCACCAGCCCGAGAGCGCCGCCGAGCAGGGTGTAGGTCATCCCCTGGAGAACGAAAGGACCGGTGATCCAACTCCGGTGCGCGCCGATGGCCATCTGGACCCCGATCTCGCGGGTCTTCTCCTTGACCACGGCGTACATGATGTTGGCCACCCCGATGCCACCGACGAGCAGTGTCAGAGCGCCGATGAACCCGAGGAAGATCTGGAACCGGCGCATTTCGTCGGCCAAGGTCTTGCCGCCCTCCGCCGTGTCCCACAACCCGGTGACCTGCTCGTCGCTTGGGTCGAATCGGTACTTGGCCGACAACCCTTGGGCGAACTCGTACCGCGCCTGGGGCATGTCCTCGGCGTCGCTCACCTTGAAGACCACGTTGTCCAATCTCTGGCGGCCCCATTGGGCCGAGAAGGTGGTGATGGGAACCACCGCCCCGCCCTCATCCGGACCCTTGTAGGTTCCCATCTGGAGTTTGGGCTGGAGCACTCCGATGACCAGGTACGGCACGCTCGCGACCTGGAGGATCTCGCCCACCGGGTCGGCGTCGCCGAAGATGTCTTCGGCGAGTTGGTTGCCGAGGAAGATAACCCGTTTCTTGTCGCGTTCGTCGTTGGCGTTGAAGAAGCGACCACCGGCCTGGGGGTAGTGGTGACGCATCTCGCCGTACTGCCAATTGGCGCCGGTCACTCTTCCCGTGATGGTGGTGGCGCCCCAGGTCAGGGTTGTCTGCCACCCGGTCATCTCGCCGAGGACCCCGGTGGCCGACGGCATCTTGGCCCTGAGATAGTCGAGATCGTCGAGCCGCGCCCGAATCGCTCGCCCCTCGGGAAGACCTTGCCACACTTTGGATGTCTCACCCGACCACCAGACCGCAATGTTCTCACCCATCCCGCGGCGGGCCTTGACCATCTGGTTGCGCAGACCCTCGCCGAAGGCGAGCAGCATGAGGATCGCGACGGTGCCCCAGGCGATGGCCGCCACAGTCAGAATCGCGCGCTTGCGCTGCAGCGAGGACGCCTTGAAAAAGAGCGTGGCGATGACGGAAAGGTCTCTGGCCATATTGTCGTCCCTACAGTTTCATCGCGACGACCGGGTCGAGCCTGGATGCTTCGCGCGCGGGGAAATAGCCGGCGAGGAAACCGACCAACCCGAGCACGGCCGCGGTGAGCAGCGCGATCTGCGGCGACAGCACAGGTCTGCCGATGGCGTCCTCGGCGGGGGTTCCCGCCACGGCGGCGCAGAAGCCCCAGGTCAACGCGAGGCCGATCAACCCGCCGATGGCCGTGAGGACCAGGGTTTCGAAGAGGAATTGACTCAGGACGGTGCGGCTCTTGGCGCCGAGCGCCATCTTGATCCCGATCTCGCGCGTCCTCTCCTCGACGACCACGTTCATGATGTTCGACACCCCGATCCCACCCACCGTGAGGGTGAGCACGCCCATGAAACCCATGAAGAGCTTGAAAGCGAGCATGAAGGTGTCGAACCAGACGAACATGTCGGTGGTGTCCCAGATTCCCAGGGCTTGGCTGTCTTCGGGATCGAAGCGCTTGCGTTCGCCGAGCGCCGCGAGGACCCTCTTGGTGAGCCCCTTGTTCTGATCGGGAGTTGCCGCTTTGTAGATGAACAGGTTGACGTAGCGCTGACCGGTCAGGGCCATGAAGGTGGTCGACGGGATGATCATCTTCGAGTGGTCCCGTCCCGAGTACGAGGAGTCCTGTTCCTTTTCCAGCAGAACGCCGACGACCTGGAACGGCGAGCCGTGGATCATGACCTCCCGCCCCACCGGATCGAGCTCGCCGAAGAGGTCATCGGCGAGCTCGTTGCCGACAAAGACCACCCGGCGCCGCTGCTCCATGTCGGTGAGGTTGATGAACCGACCGCCCTCCGCCGGAATCATGTTGCGCATCTCGCCGAAGATCGGTGAAACCCCGGAGACATCCACCAACCGGGTGCGATCGCCGAACCGCGCTCGGAGACCCTGGTTGTACTCGCTCGAGATCCCGGCGAGACCCTCGACCCGCTTTTTTAAAAACTCGATGTCCGACTCGTCGACTTGAATCCGCCGGCCCTTGCCGAGGCCCTCGAAAGGCAACGATGTGCGAGATGGCCAGGCGATGACGATGCGGTCGCCGAGACCGGCAAAGCTCCTGGTCTGCCGTTGATGAACGCCTTCACCGACGGCGAGCAGCAGCGCCACCGCCACGGTCCCCCAGATGATCCCGAAGACGGTCAGGAAGGTGCGCAGCTTCTGCGACCAGATATCACGCACCAGTTGGCGGATGAATGAGCCGAAAGACGTCATACCTCTAGGAGATTTCTTTCGGCGGCCGCTGGACGATCTCGTCTCCCACCGAAAGCCCTTCGACCACCTCGACGTTGAGCCCATCCGAGAGCCCGAGTTTGACAGTCAGTTTTTCCGGTTCAGCTTCCGGACCGATGCCGGGGATCTCGACAAAGGTCTCGGCGCCGTCGTCGGAGAACACCACCAACCGTTCCGGAATGAGCACGATTTCGGTCTTTTCCCGGATCACCACATCGGCATTGGCCGAGTACCCGGCGCGCAGCGTCACATCCTGATCAGGATCGAGTTCGACCTCGACATCGAAAAGGGTCGCGCCCTCGCTCCGTTGGGCCTGGGGCGCGATCCGCGCCAGCCGACCCGTCACCACCTGGTCGGGCAGAGCGCCGACCTTGATGCGGCAGCTCAGACCGGCCGCGATCTTGCCGACATCGATCTCGTCCACCGTTCCCTCGAAAATGAGATCACTCATGTCGGCGATGCTCGCGAGCTCGGTCCCCGGTTGATACGAAGTCAGGGGAACCACCGGATCGCCGACATCCACGGCTCGGCTGAGCACGGTCCCGCTCGCCGTCGAACGGATGATCCGCTCGACATCGGTCACACTCCCGGAGACGATCCCCTGACGGGTCAACTCGCGGTTGTCGCGGGCCTGGTCCACCGAGACCTGGGCGAGCTCGTAGGCTTCCTTGATGGCATCGAGGTCACCCTTGGAAAGAAGCCCCTCTTCGTGGAGTTCGAGCCCGCGTTCATAGTCCGCCCGCGCTTTACCGAAGCTGGCGTCGGCCGATCGAACCCGATGATCCACATTGAGCAATTCCTGAGGTGTCGGATCCGGTGCAATCTCGAAGAGCGGATCCCCGGCGCGCACCACATCGCCGACCTCGACATAGCATCGGGCCACGATGCCCGAGATCTTGGACTTGACCTGGAATCTCTCGCGCGGCTCGATCTGACCGACCGCGAGCGCCTTCTCGGTGATGTCACCGAGTTCGGCCTCAATCAGGGTCAGGCCATTTTCCTCACCGCCGCCCTTCCCGACAAAGGCGTAGATGGCGCCGCCTGCGGCCCCCACAATGATCAAAACAAACAGCAACTTCAGCAGCTTGCCCATGGCGACTTCCTCCCACGCCTGTAACTACGAAAACGGGTGCGAATCGGTTCGCGCTCCCATGTAAGACGCCGCCGCGCCGCTGGGGGTTGGAATCGGGAGCAGCGTCCGGGGCAGCGCTCGAAGCCGACCAATGCGAGCGGAATACCCCGCCCCATCGGGGTGCCGGGTTTGACATTGTGCCGGATCGACATCCCGGCATCGCGGCGCTCCCCGCACAATGTCATACCGGGCTCCCTCGGGAAGCGCGATGCGGTCTGCTCTCCCGGCCACGAGGCAGGCCGCCGGCGCGCCATCGGCGTGGTCGCAGCCCTCCCCGCTTCCCCCGCGCGACCACGCCGATGGTGCGACGCTGGGTCGCTGGGACGCCAAAACGTCACAGCGGTCCAGAAGGCCGGCGATGAGGGCAGGTCAGGGCAGCGTCAGGAATCAGAGGCAGCCACAGCGACCGGGACAGGGACAGCGGCAGGCCTCAACTACGATGGCTCTGCGCCTCCGCGTTGATTTGCGACGGTGCGATGGGTCAACCATGCGATGTCTTTGCGCATCTTTGCGATGGATGCCCTTGGCGGCCTTTGCGATTCAACCCTGCGATGGCTGCGACGTCATCTGTCCCCCTCCGTGTGATCTGAGGGCATCCCATGCGATGGTTCTTCGCCTTTGCATCCCTGCTTCATTTCGTTCTCACGAACGATGGACATCCGGCCCGGCCCGCGTAGAATCTCCATGGCACTCGACGGAACCGGAGGCTCCATGCGCAAACCAGTCATCCTCATCACCGGTGCGAGCGGCGAAATCGGCCACGGCCTCATTGAAAAACTCGCCGCCAGCGAGGACACATCGATCATCACCATCGATCTGCAGCCGCTGCCGGAGGAGCATCGCAACATGGTCGACCGGGAGTATCTCGGCTCGATCCTCGAGATCCACCTCCTCGAGCGGATCCTCGCCGAGTTTGAAGTCAGGACGATCTATCACCTGGCTGCGCTGCTCTCGACCCGCGCCGAATTCACCCCACTGGCGGGGCACCAGGTCAACGTCGAGGGCACCCTCAAACTCCTCGATTTCGCCCAGTCTCAGGGAGAAAGTCACGGCCGCCCGGTCGTCTTTCTCTATCCGAGCTCCATAGCCGCCTACGGTCTTCCGGATCTCGAGACGAAGAATGCCGCAAACAACCTGCAGGAGTACGAGTGGAACCAGCCGACAACCATGTACGGCTGCAACAAGCTCTACTGCGAACACCTCGGCCACTACTACGCCGCACACTACAAACAACTGGCTGCGGAAACCCTGTCGGGAAAGATCGACTTCCGTTCGATCCGCTTTCCGGGTCTCATATCCGCCTTCACCGTTCCATCGGGCGGGACCTCCGACTACGCACCCGAGATGATTCACGCCGCCGCTCAGGGCCAACACTATGCCTGTTTTGTCCGGCCCGACACCCGCATCCCGTTCATGGCGATGCCCGATGCGGTGGACGCCCTCCTCCGTCTCGCCCACGCCGACCGATCCGGTCTCACCAGATCGGTTTACAACATCTCGGCTTTCAATCCTTCGGCCGGTGAGATCGCCGATCTTGTCCAGCGGGGTTTCCCGGATGCCGAGATCAGTTTCGAACCGGACCTCAAACGCCAGGCCATCGTCGACAGCTGGCCGGCTGGTGTCGACGACAGCGCGGCGCGGAGAGACTGGGGTCTCGACCCTCGGTACGACCTCGAAACCGCTTTTTCGGACTACCTGATTCCTCATATCAGCAACCGTTATTGAGGCCGACAGCGCCCGAGCGATGCAAAAGACATCACCCGAGATGTGGTCCCAATCGCCGTTCAATAAATTGACACCTTTGTATGGCGCGTCTCCGATAACCAGCGGTTTATGAGAAAGGCATGAGCGCCTCGATCAGGGTCCCCAAACCGGCTCGGAACCCGGTCTCTATCAATCACTTAGAAAAAGTCAAAAACCGCTACATCTTGTTGTTGACAATCAACAAAAGCCCAATATATAGTGGTGCAAGTCCGCAAAATTCACCCCGGCAAGTGGGACGTTGATGGTGTACGTCGGGGGGAGTTTGTTCGCTCGGAGTCGCAAAAAGCACGGGAGGTCGAGGGGGCCAGATGAAGGTAGAGCGTCGATTCACCAACGCGGGAGCCGATCCATACGCCGAAATTCAGTTTGTCACGCGGTCGACTGAAATACGCAACACCGACGGCAGTCTCGTCTTTGAGATGGATGACGTTCAAGTACCCGAGCATTGGTCTCAGGTCGCGGTCGATGTCCTGGTCCAAAAGTACTTCCGCAAAGCCGGCGTCCCCGAGCTCGACGGGGACGGCAACCCGATCCTCGATGGGAAGGGCAACCCGCTCACGGGACCCGAGCGCGACGCCCGGCAGGTCTTTCGTCGACTCGCTGGCTGCTGGACTCACTGGGGTCGCGAGCACGGCTATTTCGACAGCGAAGAAGACGCGCAGGCCTTCGAGGATGAACTGAGCTTCATGCTCGCCAACCAGATGACGGCGCCCAACTCGCCGCAGTGGTTCAACACCGGTCTGCACTGGGCCTACGGCATCACCGGCCCGCCCCAGGGGCACCGGTTCTGCGATCCCAGAACCGGTGAACTCAAGGAATCGGCCAACGCCTACGAGCACCCACAGCCCCACGCCTGCTTTATTCAGTCGGTCTCCGACGACCTCGTCAACGAGGGCGGGATCATGGATCTCTGGGTTCGCGAGGCTCGCCTCTTCAAGTATGGATCCGGTACCGGCAGTAACTTCTCCCAGCTCAGGGGCGCTGGCGAGCCGCTCTCGGGTGGCGGCAAATCCTCCGGCCTCATGTCGTTTCTCAAGATCGGCGATCGTGCCGCCGGCGCCATCAAATCGGGCGGCACCACCCGCCGCGCGGCCAAGATGGTCTGCCTCGATCTCGACCACCCCGACATCGAGGAGTTCATCTCGTGGAAGGCGGTCGAGGAGCGCAAAGTCGCCGCGCTGGTGGCCGGCTCACGCACCAACCAGCGTCGCCTGACGACGATCCTCAACGCCTGCTTCGGTGAAGACGGCAAGGCCGACATCAACCCGAAGGAAAACCACCGCTTGGCCCGCGAGATCCGCACGGCACGCCGGCGCGGGGTGCCCGACGGCTCGATCCAACGCGTGCTCCAGCTCGCCGCTCAGGGCATCCGCGAGTATCCCGTCGAGGAGTACGACACCGACTGGGACTCGGCCGCCTACTTCACGGTCTCGGGTCAGAACGCCAACAACAGCGTCCGGGTACCGAACGCGTTCTTCGAGACCTTGGAATCCGGTGGCGATTGGCCGCTCATCCAGCGCACCGACGGCAAGACCGCGAAGACCGTCTCGTCGTCCAAGCTTTGGGAAGACGTGACCATGGCCGCCTGGGAGTGCGCCGATCCGGGTCTTCAGTACGACGACACCATCAACGAGTGGCACACCTGCCCGAACTCGGGCCGGATCAACGCGTCGAATCCCTGCTCCGAATACATGTTCCTCGACGACACCGCATGCAACCTGGCCTCCATCAATCTGGTCAAGTTTCTCGGCGAGGACGGCACCTTCGATATCGAGGGTTTCCGCCACACCGTTCGGCTGTGGACCATGGTGCTCGAGATCTCGGTGCTCATGGCCTCGTTCCCATCGAGCCGCATCGCCGAACTCAGCTACCGCTACCGCACCCTCGGTCTCGGTTTCGCCAATATCGGCTCGCTGCTCATGCGTCTCGGCATCCCCTACAACTCCGACAAAGGCCGCGCCATCTGCGGCGCCATCACGGCCATCATGACCGGCGAGGCCTACACCACCTCGGCCGAAATGGCCTCCGAGCTCGGCCCATTCGAGGGTTTCGCCGACAACCGTGACGCCATGTTGCGAGTCATCGCCAACCACCGCCGCGCGGCCTATGGCGCACCGGCGGAAATGTATGATGGGCTGACCATCAAACCCGTCGGTCTCGACGCCGCGCTCACCCCGCCGGATCTCCTCGCCGCCGCTCAGGAGACGTGGGATCGCGCCCTGAAACTCGGCAACAAGCACGGCTACCGCAACGCCCAGGCGAGCGTGGTCGCCCCAACCGGGACCATCGGTCTCGTGATGGACTGCGACACCACCGGGATCGAACCGGACTTCGCGCTGGTCAAGTTCAAGAAGCTCGCCGGCGGCGGGTTCTTCAAGATCATCAACCAGAGCATCCCCGCAGCCCTCAAGACCCTCGGCTATGGCAAGAATGAGATCGACGAGATCGTTCACTTCGCCGTCGGCCACGGCACCCTCGCCGGTTGCCCGACCATCGACCATCAGGCGCTCAGGGCCCGCGGTTTTGACGACGATGCCATCGACCGAGTGGAAAAGGCGCTCCCGACCTCCTTTGACATCCAGAGCGCCTGCGCCCCCCATGTGCTCGGTGAGGACTTCCTCAGAAGGCTCGGGCTCTCGGACGAAGAGCTCGCCGACTGGAGGCTCAATATCCTCGATCGGATCGGTTTCTCCGGCGACGACATCGACACCGCCAACACCTGGGCCTGCGGCACCATGACGGTGGAGGGCGCGCCGTACCTCAAGTCCGAGCATCTGGCGGTCTTCGACTGCGCCAACCGTTGCGGCCGAATGGGCACCAGGTCCATCACCTACGACGGCCACATCCTGATGATGGCCGCCGCCCAGCCCTTTATCTCGGGTGCAATTTCCAAGACCATCAACATGCCGGCCGAGGCCTCCCTCGAGGACATCAAACGGGCCTACTCGCTTGCCTGGCAGAAGATGCTCAAGGCCGTCGCCCTCTACCGCGACGGCTCCAAGCTCAGCCAACCGCTGTCCATCGCCATTTCCAACGAGGAAGAGGACGACCTGGCGGAGGCCGTCGCCAGCAAGGATGTCCAACACGTCGCCGAGGCCATCGCCGAGCGGGTGGTCATCCGCTACCAGGCGCGCCGACGCCGGCTGCCGCAACGCCGCACCGGTTTCACCCAGAAGGCGGGGGTGGGCGGCCACAAGGTCTACATCCGTACCGGTGAGTACGATGACGGCTCCGTCGGTGAGATCTTCCTCGACATGCACCGCGAGGGCGCGGCCTTCCGTTCGCTCATGAACTGCTTCGCCATCGCCGTCTCCCTCGGCCTTCAGTACGGGGTGCCCCTCGAAGAGTTCGTCGACGCTTTTGTCTTCACCCGTTTCGAGCCCTCCGGCATCGTCGGCGGTCACGATCGGATCAAGATGGCGACCTCGGTCATCGACTACGTCTTCCGCGAGCTCGCCATCACCTATCTCGGCCGCGACGATCTCGCCCAGGTCTCCATCGAGGACATCCGGCACGACGCCGTTGGCGGCGGCAAGGACCAACACAAGAAACCGGCCGGCGAGGAATCTCAAAATGATGCCAACGTCCGGCCCATCGCCGTCGGCGAGAACCGAACCCAGGCCACCCTCAGTGCGGGCGGGTCAGCCGCCACCACCGCGAGTCGTTCGTCGTCCCACACCACCACCGCCGTTCAACAGGCCCGATGGATGGGATACGAGGGCGACCCCTGCCCCGAGTGCGGTTCGCTGACCCTGGTGAGAAACGGAACCTGCCTCAAGTGCGAGTCCTGCGGCGCGACGACGGGATGCTCGTAGGAAGTCGACAGCCGACAGTTCACAGTTGACAGTGCCGCCCCAAGAAGCGGACGCGGGTGTTACCGCATTTCGATGATCAGTTCAGCCGCGGCGTTCATATCATCGGCCATGTGCCGGTCGTCCTCGAGCCGTGGCACGCGCTCGCGTAACCGCGCGATGACGCCCTCGAGGGGTTCCGAGGTCCTGAGCGGACGGTGGAACTCGAGGGCCTGCGCCGCCGCGAGGTACTCCATCCCGAGAACCTGCCGACCGAGCTCGACCACACGGGCGAGCTTGCGCGCCGCCCAGGTCGACATGGAAACGTGGTCCTCCTGGCTCGCCGATGTCGGGATCGAGTCCACCGATGCCGGGTGCGACAGAGTCTTGCACTCGCTGACCAAGGCCGCGGCCGAGACCTGGACCATCATGAAACCGGAGTTGAGGCCGGCATCCTCGACGAGGAAGCGTGGCAGACCGGAGAGCGAGGTGTCGACCATCCGTGCCAGCCGGCGTTCGGAGATCGAGGCGAGATCGGTAATGGTCATGGTCAGGTAGTCGAAGACCGCGGCGATGGGCGCGCCGTGGAAGTTCCCGCCCGAGATCACCCGTCCATCGGGAAAAACCATGGGGTTGTCGGTGGCCGAGTTGAGTTCGATGGTGAGCACCCGGCGGGTGTGTTCGAAGGCGTCCCGACCCGCGCCGTGGACCTGGGGCGAGCAACGCAAGGAGTACGCATCCTGGACCCGCCCGCAGTCACGGTGGGACTCGCGGATGGCGGAGCCTTCGAGCAAACGCCGCAGTCGACGCGCGCTTTCGCCCTGACCGGGATGGGGCCGGGCCTCGTGAACCGACTTGTCAAAAGCCGCGTCCGTCCCGGCGAGGGCATCGAGGGTGAGGGCGCAGACCACATCGGCGGCGCCGAGCAGCCTGCCCGCATCGGCCACCGCCAGGGCGCCGACGGCGGCGGAGGCCTGGGTGCCGTTGATCAGGGCGAGACCTTCTTTGGCAGCAAGCGCCACCGGCTCCAAACCCGCCCGTCGCAACGCGTCCGCACCGGCGAGGCTTTCGCCGCCGACAACCGCGGACCCTTCACCGACGAGGGGAAGGGCGAGATGGGCCAGCGGCGCGAGATCCCCCGAAGCGCCCACCGACCCCAGGCTCGGCACCACCGGATGGACCCGGGTATTGAGCAGATCGAGCACCCTCTCCACGATCACCGGACGGCAGCCGGCGTGGCCGGTCGCCAGCACGTTGGCTCGGAGCAGGAGCATGGCCCGGACGACCTCTTCGCTGAATGGTTCACCGACTCCGCAGGCGTGGGACCGCAGCAGGTTGAGCTGGAGCCTCTCGAGTTGGTCGGGTGGGATGCGCACCTCGGCGAGCCGGCCGAAGCCGGTGTTGATGCCATAGGCGACCTGGCCCGAGGAGAGGATGTCATCGACGACCTGGCGGGATGCGACCACTCGCTCGCGGGCGCGATCGTCGAATACGGTCGCCGCGCCGCCACGCGCAACGGCTTCCACCGCTTCGATGGTCAGGGATTGTCCGTCGACCAGGACTGTTTGCTCGCTCATGGAAGATCCTCCAGAAGGAGGCATTGTAGCCGGGTTCGAATCGGCGCGCTCAGCGGCGCGTGCCTGGCTCTCATTCGTTTCTAGCGAGAGGCTGCCTGGCATCCGCTCGGGTATGGCGTAGGTGGAATCATGCTCAGCGGCGCGACACCGAACCCGGTGCTCCCAGCGCTGGTAGCCGAGGGAGCCACCCTTAGCATTGTTCGGACTCAAGACTGTCGTAGATTGAAGGCCATTCCCCCCGAACAATGCAAAGAGTGGCACCCCGTTCGAGGCGTAGACCGCGATCCCTGAAGGCGCCGCAGTTATCCCGCATCCAGCTTGTCGACGAGATCGACATACGCCTGCATCGCCTCGCTCCTTGGTCATCCCCCTCCGCTTTTCCCACGCGTCATACTTGGCGGCCCCTACGAGATCGAAGATCCCCGGTTTCTCAACGGAGACATCTCCTTCGGTGGACTGCTTGAACAGACCATAGAGTTCGAGGAGTACATCGTTGGGTTGGTGCGGCAGTTCTTTGGCACGTCCGGTCGCAGCTTCAAATGCCTGTTTCTGATCCATCTCTTGGTCCACCCTTCTTGGTAAGTCCTCATTGTATCTTCCTCGCTGACGACCCCGGTTTGCCGCCCTCGGTGCTATGCTTGGAGTGCTCAGTTGACGAACTGGGGTGCTGCGTTTGAGATTACAAGAAGAACACCCACCTACGCCTGAACCGCCCTGCAAGACGAAGTCGTTGTTGCATGCTGAGGGTAGGGGTGCGGCCAACGGCGGCGGATCGACGGTCGGCGCGGGAGTCGCCGCCGCCCTCGCCAAGGCGCGTCGGGTACTCGACGAAGAACCCGAGTTTATCTTCTGGAAAAATCTCGACTCGGTGTATCTCGGCTGCAATCAGAGGTTTGCCGAAGCGGCCGGATTCACGTCTCCGGACGAGATCGTCGGCAAGACCGACTACGACCTGCCCTGGACCGAGGGCGAAGCCGATTTCTACCGAGAGGTCGATCGTCGAGTCATGGCCAACGATCTCGCCGAGTACCACATCATCGAGTCGCAGCTCCAATCCACCGGCCGACGCCTTTGGATCGACACCTCGAAGGTGCCGTACCACGACGATCAAGAGCGGGTTGCCGGTCTTCTCGGGATGTATACCGATATCACCACCCGGGTCGAGTCAGCCAAGCTCCTGTCTCAGGGAACCGAGATCTTCAGAGCGATGAGCTTCTCAGCCCGAGCCATGGTGGAGCACAGCGATTGGACCATCAATATCGAGGAGGTCCTCAGAACGCTCGGTCAGGCCGTCGAGGTCAGCCGAGTGACCCTTTTCTCGATTCACGCCTCAGACGACGACCATCTCCTTCGCCATCGATTCGAGTGGGTGTCCGAAGGGCACGAACCACGAGCCGATCGTCCCGAATTGCAGAACGCTCCCATGCGAAAAATCGGGTTGGGGCGACTCTACCGCGAACTCGAGGAACAGCGATGCGTTCACGTTCGAGTGCGGGAGCTCACGGGAAGCGAACGGCGGGTCCTCGAGAACCAGAATGTGCTTTCGGTGGTGACCGCACCGGTCATCGTCGACAACAAACTCTGGGGCTTTGTCGAGTTTGACGACTGCGCCATCGAACGACAGTGGCTGGTCGCAGAAATCGAGGCCCTCCGCTCGGCCGCAGGCATCATCGGCGCCGCCATTCAACGACACCGGGTCGAGGGTGAGCTTCGCCTCGAAAAGCACCGCTTCGAGCAACTGTATGAGAACACCCCGCTGGCGATTCTCGTTGCCGGAGCCGACGAGAAGGTCGTCAACGTCAACTCCGCCTTCGAGTCGCTCTTCGGCTTTGCCCGCGCCGAGGTCATCGACCGGAAGATCAACGATCTCATCACCCCGGCCGATCGGACCGATGAAGCGAGCTGGTTGTCGCGAAGGACCTTTGACGGTGAGACCGTGAACCAGAGAACGGTGCGCCTGCGCAAGGACGGAACCCAGATCCCGGTCGAGATCTTCGGTGTGCCGGTGGTCCAGGATGGGAAGGCGGTGTTGGTCTACGGCATCTATGTCGACCAGACCGAGCGGCTTCGGGCCGAAGCCGCGCTTCGTGAGAGCGAGGAAAAATTCCGCTCGCTCGCCGAGCAGTCGCTGCAGGGGATCTTTGTCCTCAAACACGGAAGAGTCGCCTACGCGAACCAGATGATGGCCGAAATTACGGGCTACGATCTCGGTGATTTCCTCGGTTTCGACCAGAGGGCTCTGGAGAGGATCATCCACCCCGCGGATCGACCCTTTGTCGTTGCCGCCGCCAACGGATTCGAGATCGGAGATGGCAAGGTCAGCCCGCAATCCGAGTATCGGCTCATCACGAAAACCGGCGTGGTGAAGTGGGTGCTGCAGCAGACCCGGACCGTGCAATTCGATGGTGATCTCGGTGTCGAGGGTGTACTCGTCGACATCACAAAACGAAAACACGCCGAGGAACAACTCCTCCAATCCGCCCTCCACGACTCGCTCACCGGTCTGCCCAACCGAGCCTCGTTTTACGATCGGGTCGATCTCGCGCTGGAGAGGACGCGGGGCCGGAGCCAGTCACCCTTTGCCGTGCTTTTCCTCGATCTCGATCGCTTCAAGCTCATCAACGACGGTTACGGTCACCAGTCCGGCGATCGGCTGCTGGTCGAGATCGCCCACCGTCTTCGCCGAGCCGTTCGGCCCGGAGACACCGTCGCCCGTCTCGGAGGTGACGAGTTCACCGTGCTCATCCCGGACATCAAAGGCTCGGAGGAGGCGGTCTCGGTGGCGCAGAGGATCCACACCGCGCTGTCGAAACCCTTCCAGGTCGGCGACCAGGAGGTCTTCACCTCAGCGAGCACGGGCATCGCCATCTCGTCACCACAGTACGACAACCCTGATGAGATCCTCCGTGACGCCGACATCGCCATGTACCAGGCCAAGGCCAACGGCCGGGCACGGCATTTCATGTACGACGAGTCCATGCACCCTCTGGTGCTGAGCCAGCTCCACCTGGAAAACGACCTCCGTCGAGCCCTCGAGCGCGAGGAGTTCGTGCTCCACTATCAGCCCATCGTCGATGCTCTGTCCGGCAGCATCGTCGCCTGCGAAGCCCTCGTGCGTTGGCAGCATCCGGAACGCGGACTCCTGCCACCGAGCGAGTTCCTCTCGATGGCCGAGGAGACCGGTCTCATCAACCCCATCGGCGAGTGGGTTGTGCGATCGGGCTGCCGGCAGGCGGCGCGCTGGATGCACGAGTGCGGCGGCGGTCCCTCGCCGGCGGTCAGCGTCAATCTCTTCAGCCGTCAGTTTTCCCGCGCCGAGCTCGTCGTCTATATCCGCGAGGTCCTGGATGAGTTCGAGCTGCCGTCGAATCGCCTCCAGCTCGAGATCACCGAGAGCGCCATCATCGATGTCCCTGAACTCGCGATCGATGTCATGCGCCGGTTGCGGGATCTGGGAATCAAGGTTTACCTCGACGACTTCGGAACCGGCTACTCTTCCCTCGGCTATCTCCAGCAATTCGCCATCGACACTCTCAAGATCGACCGGGGTTTCATCCAACGGATCGGGAGCGACGGCGGTGGGGCGGAGATTGTCCAGACCATCATCTCGCTGGCCCGGAATCTCGGGATGGACGCGCTTGCCGAGGGCATCGAAAGCCCCGAGCAGTTGACCGTCATCCGTGACATGGGTTGCGGTTTCGCCCAGGGGTTCCTCTTCGCCAAACCGTTGCCGCCCGATGAGATCCTCGAGCTCATCAAGCTCGGGCCGATGGATGTGGGGTGAGGCGTGAGGAGGTGAGGAGGTCAGCGCTCGCTTCGCTCGCTGTGAGGAGGTGAGAAGGTGAGCGCTCCCTTCGGTCGCTGTGAGAAGGTCTATCGCATCAGAATTGGCCGCGCCTAACCTCTCTTACTCTTCTAACTCCTAACTCCTGACGTCTCACCTCTCAACCACCCTAGAACGGTGAAAATCCCCCGTCGGCCCAGTGGTCTTCGCGAACGCCTCCGTAGAGCATCTGCAGCGCCTCGAGGTGGCCCTTCTCCCAGTCGGCGAGGAACTGGTAGAAATCCCTGACCTCATCTTCCGAGGCGCTCTTCGCGGCGCCCGTGAAGTACTGGATGGCCCGAGTCTCCAGCGTCATCCCGATGGACAGCACTCCCATCTCGAAGTCGGCCCCACGGGCCTGCTCCTTGAATCCATCCGTGTAGATCGTGCTCGTGAACGCTTTGAGGTCGGGGTCCCGGCGGTGGATGTTGAAAGCCTCGACACCCTTGTCCTCGAACGAGCCCATGACGCTCTGCAGGTAGGCTTTGTGCTGGACCTCGTCGCGGGCGAGCTTGTCGAAGAGCTCTTGGACCGCGGGCTTCTCCGCCCGATCGGCCGCCATGGAGTAGAACGTGTAACCGTCGACCTCGATTTGGTAGGCCTTTTTCAGAACTTCGCGGATATCTTCGTGCATTGAATCCTCCTCGAGGGTGCCAGGTCAAACAAAGTTAACAATTCTGCCTTCGGCAAGATTGTTAACTTTGTTTGACCTGGCACCCACTATGGCCTCACCTCAAGGCTCTCGCGATCAAGTGGCTCCGGCGGGAGGACGGCCTCGGCCGCCGGGACCCAGGCGATGGCGCCGGTGGGACAGAACGGGACGCAGCGCGGCTCGCCGCCGCAGAGATCGCACTTCTGGACACAGTTGTAGGTCTCGTCCCACAACATGTTGCCGAAGGGACAGCCCGCGACGCACATGCGGCAGGAGATACATCGCGATCTGATCATGTCGATGGCGCCGGTTTCCTCGTTGCGCACCAACGCCTGTGTCGGACACACCGTGACGCAGGCCGCTTCATCGCATTGGAAGCACACGATCGGGGTACCGAGTTCGGGACCCCGGCGGTGGATGTTGATCCGGGTCTTGGACGGCCTGCCTTCGCTCCCGTGGGCGAAGGCGCAGGCAAGCTCGCACTTACCGCAGGCGATGCAGCGCTCCACCGAGACTTTGTAGATCATCTTCATCAATTCCTCCGGGAACGAAGCGGGTGCCAGGCTTTAGGATCTTGGGAAGTTGACACAGCCTCCCGCAAAACCTGACATTCGTTTCGTATGTCAACTTCCCAAGATCCTAAAGCCTGGCACCCGTCACTCGCGTTGGTCATTTCACGACCTGCAATTTCTCAAACGTCTTCGCCACCACGAGCCGCTTGCTTCGATCGGATGTCTCGAAGTACGAGTGCGGCACCCCGCTCCGCGCCGCGAAGTGCTCGGCTTGGGCCTTGGTGATCACCGCCTCGCCGGTGCCGGGATCGCGGAGCATCTCGAACTCGCGGCCCCAGATGGTGCGGCTCGCGTTGGAGGTGGTGAACTTGATGTGGTCGGTGGGGCAGATCTCGGCGCATGCGAGACAGCCGATGCAATCCGGCGGAGGTTGGTTGAAAGGCGGCGCGATCTCCCGCCCCCAGCCACGATCCGTGCTGGCGATGGCCGACACCCCGATGTGATCGCAGACCCGGGTGCAGAGTCCGCAGAGGATGCAGTCGGTGGGGTCGGGATTGGGCTCGTAGCTGGTCTCTTCGATACCGTGTTCGCGGGCGAGTTGCTGGATCAGCGGAGTCTCCGGGCAGCGGGCCAGCAGGAGGTCCAGAACCACCCGCCGGGTCGCCATCACGCGCTCGGAGTCGGTGACGACGGTCATCCCTTCCTCGACCGGGTGATTGCAGGCGGTGACCATCTTGAACCAGTCGTCGTCCCACTTGGCGAGCGACATATCGACGACACAGAGCCGACACCCGCCCCACGGCTCGAGTCCGTCGAAGTTGCACAGGGTCGGGACTTCGACACCCGCGGCGCGGCAGGCCTCGAGGAGGTGGACATCCTCCGCGACGGTGACCTTGCGGCCGTTGATCTTGAGCGTCGGCATCACACCACCTCCTTGCCGGCGAGCTCGATCTTGGGAAACGTTCGGATCGAGTCGGTGGGGCAGACATCGAGGCAGGCACCACAGGAGATGCAGAGATCGTGGTGAATCACATGCAGCTCTTTGATCACGCCTTCGATGGCCTCGGTCGGACAGGCCTTGAAACAGGCGTGGCAACCGTCGCAGTCATCCATGATCTCGAAGGCGGTGAGCTCGCGGCAGATCCCGGCGGGACAGGCATGATCGCGGATGTGGGCCTCGTACTCGGAGCGGAAGTACTTGAGCGTCGAGAGCACCGGGTTTGGCGCCGACTTGCCGAGTTCGCAGAGACTGCCGAGCTGCATTCCGCCGGCCAGGGCCTCGATCCTCTCGATGTCGCCTTCACGACCTCGGCCCTCGATCAGAGCGTTGTAGATGGCGAGCATCTGTTTGAGCCCTTCGCGGCACGGTGTGCACTTGCCGCAGGACTCTTCGGTCAAGAAGCCGATGAAATAGCGCGCGACGTCGACCATGCAGGTGCGGTCGTCCATGACGATCATCCCGCCGGAGCCCATCATGGAGCCCGCCTCGGTGAGTTGCTCGTAGTCCACCGGCAGATCAAGCAGAGTCTCTGGGATACACCCGCCCGAGGGGCCGCCGGTCTGGACCGCCTTGAAGGGGCGGTCCTTGAGGACGCCGCCGCCGATGTCATAGATGATGTGCCGCAGGGTGGTTCCCATGGGGAGCTCGATGAGACCCGTGTTCTTGACTTTGCCCACAAGCGAAAAGGCCTTGGTTCCCTTGGACTTCTTGGTGCCCATGGCAGCGAACCAGGCGCCGCCGCGATGGATGATGGCGCCGATCCCCGCCCAGGTCTCGACGTTGTTAAGCACCGTCGGCAGATCGAAGAGCCCCTTCTCGGTGGAGTGGACATACTTGGCTCGCGGCTCGCCCGTCTTGCCGGCAAGGGAGCGCATCAACGCCGACGACTCGCCGCAGACAAAGGCGCCGCCGCCGCGAGAGATCTGGATGTCGAAGTCGAAACCCGAACCCAGGATGTTCTCGCCGAGAAAACCGGCCTTGCGCGCCTCGACGATGGCGACCTGGAGATTGACCACCGCCAGCGGGTACTCGTCGCGGACATAGATATAGCCCTCGTGCGCGCCGAGAGCGTAGGCGCCGATGATCATCCCCTCGAGGACCGAGTGTGGGTCGCCCTCCATGATCGACCGGTCTTTGAACGCACCCGGATCGCCCTCGTCGCCGTTGCAGAGCACGAACCGGCGATCTCCGGGCGCTGATTTGCACGACCGCCACTTGCGCGCGGTGAAAAACCCGGCGCCGCCGCGACCCCGCTGACCCGAGATCTCGACCTCGTCGAGAACCTCGTCCGGGGTCATTTCGAAGAGCGCCTTGGCGAGACCCGCGTAGGCGTCGTGAGCCGCGGCGTCCACCAAATCGGTGGGGTCGATGCGGCCGATGTTGCGCATGGCCACCCGCACCTGGTTCTTGTAGAACGGAATCTCCTCATAGGCGGGGATCCGCTCGTTATCGGCCGGGTTCTTGTAGAGCAGACCGGGTATGATCTCGTCACCCAAGATCGTTTTCTCGACGATCTCGGGGACCCTCTTGGCGGAGACCTTGGTGTAGAGCAGTCCTTCGGGCAGAAAGACCACCAACGGGCCGCGCTCGCAGAAACCATGGCATCCGGTCGATTTCACACCGAGCCCGATCTCGACATCGAGTCCGCGCTCGGCGATCTCGTTGGCAAAGGCCTCCGCAACCTCTTTGGCGCCGGTGGCGAGACAGCCGGTGCCGCAGCACACGAGCACCTTTTTGGGTTGGCCGGCCTCACGCTCCTTGGCTTTCGCCTGGAAGGCGTCGAACTGGTCCTTGGACTCAATTCTCATCGTTGCCCCCCTCGGCCAGATACGCGGACATTCGCGCCGGCTTGGCGCTTCCCCAGTACTTCTCATCGACGATCATCACCGGCGCCATGGCGCACGCGCCGACGCAATTGACGGTCTTGATGGTGAATTTGAGATCCTCGGTGGTTTCGCCGGCGCCGATGCCGAGCTTGCGTTCGAGTTCTTCGACGAGTTGACCCGCCCCGCGGATGTGGCAGGCCGTGCCGGTGCAGACCTTGATGATGGTGTCGCCCTGCGGTTCGAGGGAGAAGGCCTTGTAGAAGGTCGACACCGAGAAGACCTTGGCCAGCGGAACCTCGAGGACCTCTGCGACCCGCACCAGCACATCACAGGGAAGATAGTTGTAGACCCGGTGGACGTCCTGGAGCACCTGGATCAACGAGGGCTCCTCGTGTGGATAACTGCCGAGGATCTCCTCGGTCTTGGAAAGATCGACACACGGTTGTTCGGCCATGCGTCCCCCTTCAAACCGCGACCGTGCAGGCCGCGCCGATTTCGTGGCCGCGGTGCAGCGCTCTGATGTTGATTTCGACGACCCCCGGCTTTGTCGCAAAGGTCTCGCGGATCACCTCGACGATCTCGTCGACGGACACCGCGTCGGTGGCGCCGAGATAGGCCCCGAGGGCGACCATGTTGGCGCCCCGCCGGTTGCCGAGTTCATTGGCGATTTGGTTGGCCGGCACCTCGATGATCGTCACGTCGTCCCTCGTCGACTTGCGCTCGATGAGGGAGGTGTTGATGAGGAGAAGACCACCAGGTCGGACGTCGGGCTCGAACTTGACCAACGAAGGAAGATTCATGGCGACGACCGCACGTGGTGATTGGATCACCGGCGAACCGACCGGACGATCGGAGATCACCACCGTACAGTTGGCGGTTCCTCCCCGCATCTCAGGACCATAGGAGGGCAACCAGGAGACCTCTTTGCCCTCGCGCATCCCGGCATAGGCGAGCATCTTGCCGATGAGCAGGATCCCCTGGCCGCCGAAACCGGCCATGATGACATCGTTCTGCATGATCCACCTACCCTTCGAGCGGCAGCGGTTCGCGGCTGCCGCTCTCGGGTGTCTTGAAGATCCCGAGTGGGTAATAGGGAAGCATGTTCTTTTCCAACCACTTGGTGGCCTCGGCCGGCGGAATGCCCCAGTTGGTCGGGCAGGTGGAGAGGATCTCCACAAGCGAAAAACACGTTCCCGCAACCTGATAGCTGAAGGCCCTGCGCAGCATCTCCTTGGTGTTGACCGACATCAGCGGGGTGTGGACCGATGACCGGGCCACAAAGGCCGGTGTCCGTAGCGTCGACAGCATTTCGGAGACCCGGATCGGGTGGCCGGCCATATCGACATCGCGCCCGAGGGGGCAGGTGGTAGCCACCTGGCCGGGCATGGTCGTCGGCGCCATCTGGCCGCCCGTCATGCCGTAGATGGCGTTGTTGACGAAGATCACCGTCACCTTCTCGCCGCGGTTGGCGCAGTGGACGATCTCGGCCATCCCGATGGAGGCGAGATCGCCGTCACCCTGGTAGGCAAAGACCACCAGATCGGGCCGCGCCCGCTTGATCCCCGTGGCCACCGCCGGCGCCCGGCCATGCGATGCCTCTTGAAAATCCGTCTCGAAGTACTGGTAGGCCAGCACGGCGCACCCCACCGGCGCCACACCGACGGTCCGTTCGCGGACCCCGAGCTCATCGAGCACTTCGGCGATGAGGCGGTGGATCGTACCGTGGGTGCAGCCGGGACAATAGTGGGTGGTGACGTCCCTCAGAGCATCGGGTTTGGAGAACACAGTCTCAAGCATTGGGCACCTCCACGGAGGATCCGTCACGAATGGCCCGGATCTTGTCGACCACCGCATCCGGTGAGATCAACATCCCACCCACCCGATTGAGGAAGTGAATTGGTTTGGACCTTCCGACGGCAAGCCGAACATCCTCGATCATCTGGCCCATCGAGAGCTCGACCACCAAAACGACCTTGGCCCTGGCGGCCGCTTCGCGAACCGCAGCGGAAGGGTATGGGAAGAGCGACACCGGTCGCACCATGCCGACCCTGATGCCCTCTTCAGCGAGCTCTTCGAGCGCCGACAAGCACACCCGTGCCACGGTTCCGTAGGCGACGATGAGGACATCGTAGTCGGTGTCGAGTCCGTGGCTTTCGAAGCGGATCTCGTCGCGCTGCATGCGGTCGTACTTCTCCTGGAGCCGGAAGTTGTGCCGCTCGAGCTCCGCCGGATCGAGGAAGAGCGAATTGATCACCGCCCGAGGTTTGCCGCCGTTGTAACCGGTCGCGGCCCAGTCCTTGGGCGGCAACTCCTTGATCGGCTCGCGGTTTTCGGCGAACTCCACCGGCTCCATCATCTGGCCGATGAGACCATCCCCGAGAATCAAGACCGGGTTGCGGTAGTAATCGGCGAGGTCGAAGGCGTCCTGAACCAGATCGGCGGCCTCCTGGACCGACCAGGGCGCAAGCACCAGCAACCGAAAATCGCCGTGCGCCATGCCCTTGGTGGCTTGGAGATAGTCGCTTTGTGACGGAAGGATACCGCCGAGCCCGGGCCCACCGCGCATGATGTTGACGATCACCACCGGCAGCTCGGCGCCGGCGAGATAGGAGATCGCCTCGGCCATGAGCGAAACCCCGGGCGACGACGACGAGGTCATGACCCGCTCGCCGCTGCCGGCCGCGCCATAGAGCATGTTGGATGCCGCCACCTCGGACTCCGCCTGGACAAAGGTCCCGCCCACCTGTGGCAGGCGCATGGACATGTACTCGGGTATCTCGTTTTGCGGCGTGATCGGGTAGCCGAAGAAGAGATGGCAGCCGGCCTGCACCGCCGCCTCGCCGATGGCTTCCGACCCCTTCATGAGTTTCTTGGTCATTTCGAACTCCGTTCGACCAAAATTCCTGCGTCGTCAGACGCGGGAATTTTCTCAGTACGCGAAATAGTGGTACATGGTCCCGTGGACCTTCATGTCGATGGCCACATCAGGACACGTGATGCAACACAGGCGGCAACCGATGCACCGCGCCTGCTCCACCACCTCAGCGTAGAAATAGCCCTTGTTGTTGATCCTTCGGCTCATGCCCAAGATCTGCTGCGGACAGGCTTGGACGCAGAGTTCGCAACCCTTGCAGCGATCCGGGCTGATGTTGATCTGCGGCACGAAAGCCTCCTTTCAGTTGACGACGAAGAGGGGCCCGGTGGTCCGTTGTCTCGGCATTTCAAAAGGCGGCAGGACAATCCGGCGCAACGCCACCACGGGTTCGTCGATCACGGCACGAAGCTCGATAGCAAGAACCTCGGATGCGGCAGCTGCACAAACCGGGATGCCCAGGATTTCAGCTGTCGAACGTGCACTCTGCAGACCCTCGAGGATGATCTCGAGGGTGGTTTCATCCATCAGGTGCGTGTTGGAGATCAAGCCGGCGACCGGGAGACGGCCAACCGCTTCGATCTGTCGCGCCATCTCCACCGCGGCAGCCGGATTCGGTGTCGATGGACGGCGAAAATTGAGCACCAGCAAACACTCGGTTTCGCCCCCGGGAACGACATCGGCCAGCGACCCGAGCACCCGCGCTCCGACATCGTCTCCCCCGACATCGATGATGAGCCTGCAATCCGAGCGGCGAAGGTGCGACCGGATCTGAGGGACGATGATGGGCAGATCGGCGTGGATATTCGGTCCATCGGGGGCGAGGAGTTCGATCCCTGACTCGGCGAGCAAACCCCTCGCTGACCGGGTCCTGAAATACGGCTTGACGACATCGAGATCCGCCATGGTCACGGGCTCACCCCGGGATGCCATATCCATGGCGAGATTGAGCGCGATCTCGGTCTTGCCACTGCCGAAGTGGCCGACCAGAACTGTCACCCTCTTGTCGAACAAGTTCGGCCCCCCTACGGTCATCGAGCATCATCGAATCCGGGGACACAGGATACTCCGGACCGGATCTGTCCACAAGGTATGTGAAACTTTTCACTTCGACAAGTCAAAGAGTGAGACACGTTTGCAGGTGTTCACGCGTCCCCACCGCCTGGCAACGCACGAGCCGAGCGGCTGCCTCAAACGCACCGTCCGGAACGACCGCCCAAAAGAGGAATAATCTCCAGAAACCGCTATGATGATCTCTGATTCATGTATCTCTCCGGTCTCATCCACCGCGACCGCCTGTTTGATGTCGCCAGCCGCTGGTTGGCGGACCGCGTCAGCAACGACGACGGACGAATCGTCACCGAGATCTTTGCCTTCGAGCGAGCCATCACCTCACCTCTGGTTCGCGCACTGGTGGCCGATCTGGCCCGCGCCATCCGGCCCGGCGACCTGCGGCTGACCCGAGTCACGAGCAAAGACGCCGTTCGGAAGGCCATCATGGATGCCGTTCAGGATCCCGCACCCAGGGTCGAGCAGCTCCTCGCCCACTTCCGCGAATTTCCCGAAGAGTTCTTCCCGAGGACACCGGTTCACATGAGCCTCGTCACCGGTGGAGATGGTTCGCTCGTCGGGATGGTGCGGCGCAAGCGGATCCGGCGGATCGCCGAAAAGGTCTCGAGGCGCGTCGCAGATCAACTCGCCGGGGAGATCGAGACGGCGGCGAAATCTCTCGCCGCGGCCCGTGCCGGGAGTGTCGGGATTCCCCTCGACAAGATGGTCTCCTCCCGGCAGCAGATGGTCGACGAGTTCGCCGCCGCCGAGCGCATTGTGGCCGATCGGATCAGAACCGGGCACCTGACCTTCGATCCTGAGACAGGTTCGGGTCGATGACGTCATCGGGGTCAAGATCATCGGCACCCCGACCGAACTCGCCCGGATCGAGGCCGCCCTCGACTCCCGCGACGGGACCTTTGCCTGTGAGAGCGAGGTCCACGAGGGCAGCTACACTGGCACCCACTATCTCGTCGATCTCGAGCTCCCGCCGCTCGATGAGACCATCTCACGCTTCCAGGGTGTCGACTGGTCATTCGCCGAAGGTCGTGGCCTGTCGGCCTATCACCTCGAAGAGAATCTCATCGACTATCTCGACTCGGCGAGTCCGACCTTCCGGATCGAGCTGATTCTGACAACCCTCGACGATCTGGTCGAGTCCGAGTTCGGCCGCTGCATCCATGAGGTGAGAATCCTCGAGCAGCGCGACCGGGTGATCTACTCGGGTCGGATCGCTCAGAACGCGTCATCCATCATCGAGTACATGCTCCAGCTCGCCATTTCGCCCACCGTTCGGGTCGAGGGGCTCCCGATCAAGGTCTGGGGCCGCTACTTGCGCGACACCATGGTGGAGGCGCTCGCGAAACTGCAGCAACAGGAACGCGTCGAGTGGCTTGTGCCGCAGGACTCCGGATCGACGATGGCGCTGTAATCCGCACGAGTCCCGGTCGAGTCGATCTGACCCTAGTTCTCCCTGCCCTCAGCCGCCATCCGGATTGCCCTCGCTCCGCACTCGGCAAAGCCGGGGCAGGTCCGGCAGGTGTCGTCCTCGATGTAGCCGAACTCCGACGGCGCGCAGACGGTGATCGACGGATCGCGGCCGCGCGTCGAACTCGGCGAGCAGCGCCTCAGTCCTCGGCGGCCATGGTCGCCATCCTGGCGCTGACCCGCGCGACGGCCTCGCGGACCTTCGGGTCCCAGACCTGATTGCGCGCTTCTCGGCGATCATGCTCTCGGTCTTGACCTCGACCGATGCCTTGCGCTTTTTGTGCTCGAAGACCAGCTTCCGCCGGGTCGGCATACGGCGGGTGGCGAGAAAGAAGAGATACCCCGAGCACATGCCCGCGACGTTCGCGACCCCGGGAAGGATCCCCAACTGCAGGCTCGAAAAGGCGAGCCAGGCCAACGCGACCACGGCGAGATACTTGACCTTGACCGGAATGATGAAGAAGAGCCGGAATTCAACCTCAGGGAACAGGGTCGCGAAGGTGAGCAGGATCGAGGTCCCGACTCCCGTGTCACCAAAGAGCGGGAGTTTGAGGCCCGCCGCTGTCAGCGAGGCGCCAAAGGTCGCCACCAACCAGAAGACCAGGAATCGAGGCGATCCCCAACTCTCTTCGAGGGGTTTGGCCATGATCCACAGCACGAGCATGGAGATGAAGAACCAGAACATGGACGGCCCGTGAACAAACTGATAGGTCACCAGCGTCCAAGGTCGTGACGCCACCTGACCCGGAACCATTGCCAGGTTGATGAGCCCCTCGCGGTTTGCCCAACTCAAAATGAAAACGGCAAAGTGAACAAAGATGAGTCCCTCGGTCAGACGCCACGAGTCACTGCGCATTCAACGCCTCCCCAGACGGCGCTCCATCTCCTCCTGGCTGAGCCGGAGAATGATGGGCCGCCCATGCGGGCAACGATACGGGTTGCTGGTTTCCGCCAGGTCGTTGAGCAGCGCGCGCTGCGCGACATCGGTCAGACGGTGGTTCACCTTGATAGCGCCGCGGCACGACAATCCCGCCGCCAGTTCCTCTTCCACCTCCGCCGCCACCCGTTCGGGAACCCCGTCGAATGCGGTGGCTCGATCGAGCAGCTCGACGACGAGCTCCCTCGCTTCATCGGCCTCGATCTCCGGTGGCAGCGCGCTGATCCTGATCGTGTCGGGACCAAAGACATCGGCCTCGATCCCCACCTTGAGCAGAATTTCGGCCACCCTTTCAAGGGCGGCCGCCGACGCGTCACCCACCTCCACCAAAATCGGTACGAGCAGCCGTTGTGACGGTGCAACTTCGCCCGCGAGTCGGGCGAGGATCTGGTCGTAAAGCACCCGTTCGTGGGCCACGTGCTGATCGACGATGACCAGCCCGTAGTCGTCCTCGAGCAGGATGAACGAGTCGCGGTACTGGCCGAGGAGCCGGCCGAAGGGCGTGTCCGACGGCCCGGCCCTGGCGCCCGACCGTGGCGCCGACCCACCATCGAGGAAGACCGGCTCGGTGGATTCGACGGGTTTCCCGCCATAGGCGGGATGGGCAAACAAAGGCGGAGCTCCGGCCTCTCGTCGTGACCGGAGGAGTTCGCCATAACCACCGCCCGGCGGTTCCGTCACCATTGCATCGCCGTCATCGAGGCGTCGGACGGGAACCCGTCCCTGGGCCGCCGAAACGCCGTCGCGGAGAGCGCGCTCGACAAGCGCGAAGACGGATCCACCGCGGGCGAACCTGACCTCGGTCTTGGCCGGGTGAACGTTGACATCGACCTCATCGGGAGGCAGCTGCAGCGATGCGACGACCCGGGCGCCGCCGAATCCGGACCCGGTGGATCGCAGGACCCTGAGCACCGCACCGACCAGGAGACGATCTTTGACCACCCTGCCGTTGACCAGGAAGATCATCGAAGGTCGCCCGTGACCGCTACCGGGAGCGATGAGGCCCTCGACCGCGGCCTCCCCAGCCACCGCCGAGAAACGCGTGACCTTGGTCGCCTTGGGCCAGAGGGCCAGCAACCGGTCGCTGATATCCGTCGACGGTGGAACATCGAGCAGGGTGCGCGCCCCGTGGCGCAGGATGAAGGCCACATCGGGGCGCGCGAGGGCCGCCCCCGAGACGACTTCCGATGCGTGCCGCAGTTCGGTCTCCGGGGCGTGGAGGAACTTTCGCCGCGCCGGAACATTGAAGAAGAGATCGCGGATCTCGATGGTGGTGCCGCGGGCCCGGGCGGCCGCTTCGGTGGCGAGGACCCGCCCGCCTTCGACGCTGACCCGGACTCCGCCCTCGGCCGGATCGGCGGCGGTGAGCAATTCAAAGCGCGACACCGCTGCGATGGATGGCAAGGCCTCACCGCGGAAACCCAGGGTCGCGATCCGATCGAGATCATCGGCCGAGGCGATCTTCGAGGTTGCGTGTCTCTCCAACGCGACCAACGCGTCGTCCGCATCCATCCCGCAGCCGTCGTCGGTGACCCGGACCAGGCTCCTCCCGCCGTTGACGAGCTCGACCTCGATCCGCCGGGCGCCGGCGTCGAGGCTGTTCTCCACCAACTCCTTGACCACCGATGATGGTCGTTCGACCACTTCACCCGCGGCGATGCGGTTGACGAGGTTGTCGGGGAGAATGCGGATGCGTGTCACCGAGACACTATACCGGGGCAATTCAGTGCGTGACAGGCACTGAATTGCAGTCGCTATTTTTTCGCCATCTGGCTGATATCGAAGACCGAAGTGTCTGGTTTGGAGTTCGGCGTGACCTTGCGGGAGTCGTCGGCGAGATCCTCCTGGATCAGCAGATCCATCAGAAGATCACGAACCCCGCCCTTGCCGTTGGATCGGAAAACCCGGCGCACCGCGGCCGGTTTGAGCTCGATCCCGGTCATGTGCTTGAGGTACTGACAGAAGACCCGCGACCGGGAAACAAAGCTCGCGATGAGGATCATCCCGAGCAGCGCCATTCCGGCAACGGCGATGAGGGTGTAGTTGGCGTCAGCACTGATGTCGAACGAGCCCATTTTCCCCCCTCACTCTTCCTCTGGCGAGTCGCCGTTGAGCGCGTGGGTCGCGTCGACCTCAGCAAAGTGGTCCTTGGCGACCAGAACTTCGCGACCTTTGGAACCCGCCAGTGGTCCTACGATACCTTCTCTCTCCATCATATCCAAGAGCCGTGCAGATCGAGTGTACCCGAGGCGAAGCCGTCGTTGGATATATGAGGCCGAGGCTTTGCGGGTTTGGACGACCATTCTCACCGCTTCGTCGTACATCGGATCGCTGAGATCCTCGATCTCGTCGAGGGTCGTCGCGGCTTTGCCTTTGCCGTTCCCACCGAGCGGCTGGTGGGTCAGAACATGACGTTTGTATTCGGGCTTGCCGAATCGTTTGATATAGCGCGCCGCGGTGGCGATTTCCTTTTCGGTGACCAGGGGCCCGTGGAGTCGCACGAGGTTGGACGTTCCCGGTGGCAGAAAGAGCATGTCGCCGCGGCCGATGAGGTGTTCGGCCCCCATCGCGTCGAGAATGGTCCTCGAGTCGAATCCGGAACGGACCTTGTAAGCGATCCGGCAGGGGAAGTTGGCCTTGATGATGCCGGTGAGGACATCCACCGACGGCCGTTGAGTTGCACAGATCAGGTGGACGCCGACTGCCCGCGCCTTCTGCGCCAACCGGGTGATGGACTCCTCCACCGCCCGCGAAGAGGTCATCATGAGATCGGCAAGCTCGTCGATGATAATGACGATATAGGGGAGGGGCTCGAGTTCGACCGGCCTTTCGTCGTCGTCTCCGGCGAGTTGCTGCTGGGCCCGCTTGAGCTGGACCGGGTCCGAGACAATCTGGTTGTACTGCTCGAGATTGCGGACGCCGAGAGCGGCGAGCCGGTGGTATCGATTGTCCATCTCGGCGACCGCCCAGGCAAGAGCGCTGGCGGCCTTCTTGGGGTCGGAGATGATCGGCGTCAGCAGATGAGGGATATCCGCGTAGACCCCGAGCTCGACCATCTTGGGATCCACCAGGATGAACTTCACCTCATCCGGTTTCGCCTTGTAGAGGATGGACATGATCATGGCGTTGATGCCGACGGATTTCCCTGCTCCGGTGAACCCGCCGATGAGCAGATGCGGCATCCGCGCGAGATCGGCGATAAAGGGTTTGCCGCGGATATCCACCCCGAGGGCCAGGGTCAGCAGCGATTTCGCGCGCTGGAACTCGGGCGCTTCGAAAAGCTGGCGCAGACGGATGGTCTCGGGATCAGGGCTCGGCACTTCGATTCCGACGGTGGCCCTTCCCGGAACCCGCGCGATCCGGACCGACTCGGTTCGCAGCGCGAGGGCGAGGTCTTCGGCCAGATTCTGGACCGCCGAGATCTTGACCCCCGAGTCGAGTCGGAACTCGTAGGTGGTGATCACCGGCCCGGTTCGAATGCTCGTCACCTCGCCCCGGACCCGGAACTCCTGGCACTTGCTGGTCACCAGCTTCGAGATCTCGATGAGCGCCGCGGAATCGCGTTCGGGCGCTCCTTCGGCGACGTCGAGAAAACTGATTTTGGGAAGATCGTAGTGCTCGAGGTCCTCGATGAACTCGAACTCTTCCTGGACGACGGGCTTCTTCTTCGACGCCGGTTTCTTTCGCGCCGACTTGCCTCGTTTCGTTCCTCGATCGGACTCGGGTGAGTCGTCGAGATCGTCGAGGGGTTGATCGACCTCATCGCCGGATCCGGCGACCCGCCGCTGAATCCGGAAGCGCCCTTTGCCTTCGACTTCCTTGACGGTGAGCGACCCCCGGTAGCCCTCTTCCTTGTCGAGCCGCTTGACCTGACGCTCGAGCACCCGCCGCCGATTTCGGGTCTCTTCGGCCTCCTGCCGACGGCGCGCGCGCTCATCCTGTCGCCGCAGCCATCGCCGTTCGAGCCCGCCGGTCAAGCTTTCCGCCGCGGAACCCACCGACAGCCCCGACACCAGCACCACGCCGAGGATGATGAGAAACCCGAGCACCACCAACCGGCCCACCGGACCGACAAATCCACCGAGAAGGTCGGTCTGGGCGCCACCAATGAGACCTCCGCACGAGATCCTGCCGTCGCGAAACGGCAGATCCGAGCACAGCAGCGCGGCGATCCCGGGCAGGGCAAAGACGATGAGCCCCCAACCAGCGAGGGTGATCCTCGGATGCTCGAGATCACGCCCGCGGAGCATCCGCCATCCGAGAACGATCCCGAGGGGCGGGAGCGCAAGGACCACGATCCCGAAGAGGCCGTAGAGCACCGCCGACAGCGCCGCCCCCAGCGGTCCGGCGAGATTGACCGGTCCGTCGCGAAGCGTCGAGGCGTGCAACGGACTCGGGTCGAGGGGTGAGTGCGAAAGCAGGGCCGCCGCAACCAGGATCGAGCCGAAGACGAGGCCCACGGCGATCATCTCGGAGATGAGCCGTTCGCGACTCATGAGTTCCCCCAGGTCAGCGCGACCACCAGGATTCCGACCGGGAGGCAGTACCACGCGAAACGGTGGAATACGCGACTCGAAAGAGTCTTGACGACGATGGTCAGCGCCAGGTAACCGGCGAGACCCGCGGCAAGGGCGCCGACGAGACAGGTCATCCAATACCAGGTGCCCGCGGCCGCCAGCGCGTGACGTTCGTCAAAAACCTCGAGAACCGCGACCCCGGCGATGGCGGGAACACCGAGAATGAACGAGAAACGCGCCGCCCAGTTGCGATCGAGCCCGGCGCCGAGCGCCGTCGAGATCGTCAGACCCGACCGCGACAGCCCCGGAAAGACCGCCATCCCCTGGACCAACCCGACGAGCACGGCCTGGCGCCAGGTCGTACCGGCCTCATCCCGAGATCCACCCGGCATCCACCTGGTGAGCCCGACGACCAACCCGGTGATCACCAGCGCGACGCCCACCCAAAGCGGCCGTTGGAACGCCGATTCGGCAATGCCCTTGACGGGAAAGGCCACGACCGCCGTGGCGAGGGTCCCCAGAATCAGCAGACCGAGGAGTCGCCGCCCGCTCGGAGTGGTCAGCCAGCGCCGGATCTCCCGTCGCTCATAGCAGATCACCGCACCGGCGGTTCCGACGTGGAGCATGGCGTCAAAGAAGACCCCGGGCTGCGAAAAACCCGGGATGAGCATCTGCGCCAGGGCGAGATGCCCGGACGAGGACACGGGGAGAAATTCGGTGAGTCCCTGGAGGACCCCCAGCAGCACGGCGACAGCAAGACTCATGCATCACACCGAACGAGAACACCGAGGAACCGCGCGGAGTCGCGAAAAACACGTGCATTTCCAGTAAATTCTATCACTCCGGCGGGACCGATTCCCGGTCCGTGGTGATGAGCAGGATCGATCAGCTGCGGGGCCGATAGGGTGATCTCTCAATTGAGCATCAATTCCCGGTTCGGTATACTGTTTTCGTGCCCTCCAAAAAACTCGACGACCGGGTCTTCCAACTGGGGGAATGGCGCGTGCAGCCCTCCGTCGGCCGGATCTCGAACTCGACCGGCGAGGTCCAGCTCGAGCCGCGGGCCATGGAGCTGCTGGTCTTCCTGGCTGAGAACGCCGGCGAGGTCGTGTCCCGCCAGCAGCTCCTCGACGCGGTGTGGCAGAAGGAGTTCGTCAGCGACGCGACCGTCTCCGGCATCATCGCCAAGCTGCGCAAGGCCTTCGGCGACGACGCCCGGAGCCCACGCTACATCGAGACCCTGTCCAAGCGCGGCTATCGGCTGCTGTCGCGGCCGCTGGATGTGCTCGAGGTCGCCGCGCAGCCCGGCGGGGCCTTCCGGATCGGCGACTGGCTGGTGGAGCCGAGCCGCAACCGATTGTCGCGGGGCGACACCACGGTCGAGCTCGAACGCAGCATCATGGACCTGCTGCTGGTCCTGGCCGAGCGCGCCGGCGAGCCGGTGTCGCCGCGCGAGCTCGTCGACCGGGTCTGGCGCACCGAGTCCGTGCCCGATCGCACCGTCGGCCACCGCATCGCCGAGCTCAGAGACGCTCTCGGCGACGGCGGCGGCAATCCCGGCTACATCGAAACAGTGCCCGATGCGCGGCTACCGGCTGGCGGCGGCGGTCGGGTTCACCGGGCTGCCCGCGACCGTCACCCCGTTTCCCGGCACTCTCGGCCATGCCGGATCGCGACCCCTACCCCGGCCTCGCCGCGTTCACCGCGGCCGACGCCGAGGTCTTCTTCGGCCGCGAGGCCGAGACCGGCGCCATGTGGCGCAGGATCTCGAGCCGCCGGCTGCTCGCGGTGATCGGACCGTCCGGGGTCGGCAAGAGCTCGTTCCTGCGCGCCGGGGTGATCGCCGCCGCGCCGCCGGGCTGGCGGACGCTGATCTGCACCCCCGGCGAGGCGCCGTTCATGGGTCTGGCTCGGGCGCTGGTGCCTGAGCTCGCCGGCGACGCCGAGCAGGTCGAACTGCTGCTCGCCTTCGACGACCCGGAGGTGGCGCTCGAGGTGATGACGCGCTGGCGGCAGCGCTCGGACGAGGCGCTGCTCGTCGTCGACCAGCTCGAGGAGCTCTTCACCCTCAATCCTCCCGAGATCCGGAAGCGCTTCGTCGACCTCCTCGTCCGTCTCGCAGCCGTGGCCGGCATCCACGTGGTGCTCGTCCTGCGCGACGACTTCCTCCACGAGTGCCACGCCCACCCGCCGCTCGAGCCCATCCTCCGCGACCTCACTCTGCTCGGCCCGCCGGCGGCCGGGGACCTGCGGCGCGCCCTGGTCGAGCCCGCCCGGCGCCGCGGTTTCCGCTTCGACGACGACGAGCTGCCGGAAGAGATGGTGGCGAGCGTCGCCAAGGAGCGCGGTGCGCTGCCGCTGCTCGCCTTCGCAGCTCGCCGCTTGTGGGAGCTGCGCGACCGCGAACGTCGGCTCATCACGCGCGAGTCGTACGAGAAGATCGGCGGCGTCGCCGGCGCCCTCGCCCAGCACGCCGAGGCGACCCTGGAGGCCATCGGCAGTGAGCGGATGCCGCTGGTGCGCGAGCTCTTCCGCAATCTGGTGACCGCTCAGCAGACCAGATCGGCGCGTTCGGTGGACGACCTGCTGTCGGTGTTCGACGAGAATCAACGCGACGCGGCCGACCAGGTGTTGCAGACGCTGATCGGCGCACGGCTGCTGACTTCGTTCGAGGAGGAGTCGACCGAAGAGAGCGAGGCCGAGGGCCCACGCCGTGTGGAAGTCGTCCACGAGTCGCTGCTCCGCGAGTGGCCGCGGCTGGTGCGTTGGCAGACCCAGGACGCCGACTCGGCGAGGCTGCGCGACCAGCTCCGGCAGGCGGCGCAGCTGTGGCACGCCCGCGGCCGGCCGGACGAGCTGCTGTGGGCGGGCACGCCGTACCTGGAGTTCAAGGTCTGGCGAGAGAGCTACCCGGGGGGACTGACCGCCACCGAGCAGGCCTTTGCCGACGCCATGGCCGGGCACGCCAGACGGCGCACGCAACGGCGGCGGCTGGTGACGGCGGCCGTGCTGCTGGCCGCGGTGGCGGTCGCCGCGGTCACCACCGCGCTGTGGCGGCGCAGCGAGCTGCAATCGCGACGACTGGAGGCGCGGCGGCTCGCCGAGATCGCTCGCCAGACCATGGAAGGGTCCCCGCCGAGAGCGCTCGCCTGCGCCGTTGCCAGCCTCGAGATCGTGGACAGCCCCGACGTGCGCCGGCTCGCCCTGGAGGCTCTCTGGAGCTCGCCGATGCCGCTGGTGATCCCGGCCCAACCCCCCCAGCTCGCCATCGGGGTCGACTTCAGCCCGGACGGCCGCTGGCTCGTGACGAGTCACTTCGACGGGCACCTCGGCCTGTGGCGCGAGTCGGGCGACCCGCCCGTCCTCTGGCGCGCTCACCAGGACAGGACGCGCGCCTTTTTCACACCCGACCCGGGGGCGTTGATCTCGGGCTCGGGCGTCGACCCGGAGCTCTCTGTGTGGTCGGTCCCGGAGGCCCGGCTGCTGGGCACGCAGGCCGTGTCGAACTGGACCAGCCGCACCGACATCGACCCCCGGCTCCTCAACCTCTGGCAGCGTCTCCGGCGGTGGATCCCGAACCCGGCCGCGCCGGGCGGGTGGGTCATCGACGACAGCGCGATGAGGCTGTGCGAGCGGCTCGCCGGAGGCCGGCTTCGGGCCGGCGCGCTCAGCCCCGACGGGTCGCAGGTTGTGTTCGCCGTCGGCGAGGCGCTGTACCTGGCGCCCGTTGCCGAGCCTTCGACCCCGACCCTGCTCGGCCGCGCTCCGTCCGCGGTCGAGATCGTGGAGTTCCACGCCGACGGCGACCGGCTGGCGACCGCTCACGCCGACGGCACGCTGCGGCTGTGGTCGTTCCACCACGGGATCGCCGAGCCGCTACGGGACTGGCCCCGCGACCTCGACGGCTTCTGCTACGACCTCGGCTTCGACCTCTCGGGCGCTCTCCTCGTGGCCGCCTTCGACGACGGCCGGGCGGTGGTGCGGGCGGTGGCCGAGCCTCCCGGCGCCGACCCGCTGCTGCTGTCGCCGCCGCTCAGACGACGGATGAACCAGCTGGCGTTTCACCCCGGCGGACGGTGGCTCGCGACGGCGAGCCTGGGTGGGGCCTGCCTGTGGCCTCTGGACAGCGCCCGCCACCCGACCGTGCTGCGCGGCCACTCCGGGCCGGTCGACCAGCTCGCCTTCGCCCCCGACGGCAGCTGGCTGGCGTCGATCGGGGTCGACGGCACGGTCCGCCGGTGGCCGCTAGGCTTCACCCGCGGCGCGCTCCCGAGCGTCCTCGACGACTGGGGTCACACCTTCGAGACTGCGACGGCGTCGATCGCCATTTCTCCCGACGGCCGCTACGTGGTGGCCACCGGCAGCGAGAGCAGCGCGCGGGTCGTGCCGGTGGACGGCTCCCCCCCGCAGACCCTGGGGGGCTTCGACCAGCGCGTGTTGAGCGCGGCGGTGGGTCCCGGCGGGCGACTGGTCGCGGTCCCGGGGCGCATCGCCGGCAGGATGGTGGTCCGGGTGTGGGACCTCGAGACCGGCGCCGTCAGCGACCTCGACCTCGGGGACCCGCGCGACTGGCTCGCGTTCCGCATCGCCGTCGGGTTCGATGGCGACGGCCGGCTGCTGGTCGCGCACCAGGGCCGGCTGATGCGGGTGGACCCCGCGACCGGTGGGCGAGCGACGCTGGCCGAAGATGTCGGCCGGTTATTCGCCAGCGGCCGCCAGGACACGGTGGTCCTGTCGTGTCGCCCCGACGAGAGCCGGCCGGCCACGGTCCACGACCTGGTCGCGGGCACCGACACCCCGCTGCCCCGTCACGGCCGCGGCGTGAACCGCGTCGCCCTCGACCCCGGCGGCACGGTTGCGGTCACCGGGAGCTGGGACGGCGTCGTCCGGGTCGGCCCGGTCACCGGCGAGGAGCCCCACTGGCTGGTCGGCCACGAAGGCTCGGTCAAGACGGTCGCGGTGTCGCCGGACGGGCGCCTCATCGCTTCCGGCGGCAGCGACGGCACGATCCGGTTGTGGCCCATGCCCGATCTCAGCAAGCCCCCACTCCACGCACTACCTCGCGCCGAGCTCCTCGCGCGCTTGAAGTCCCTGACCAACCTGCGGGTCGTACGCAACCCCGACGATCCCGAAAACTACCTGGTCAGGGCCGAGCCCTTCCCGGGCTGGCACACCATCCCCGAGTGGTGAGAGCGAACGCCGCCACAACCCGGCCCCCATCCGATTGCAACATTTTTCGCACGTTTTCGGCATGACTTTGTGCTCCCCAGGACCGAGCGTGTTCATGAACCCGAACCGAAAGGAGCTCGTCATGAACCGGAACGCAAAGCTTGGAACCGTCGTGGTCGTCGCGGTGATGGTGCTGTGCACCGGCCAGGTCGCCGTCGCCCAGGTGGACTGGGAGATCCAGGGGGTGGCGGTCCCGCCCGGAAGCGAGAACCGGCACATGCTCGGAGACGTGATCTTTGACGGCACCACCTACCACCTCTACCTCATCGGTGGCGCAGGTGCAAACCCGCTCGACAACTCGTGGTCGGTCGGGCACTGGACGGCGACCGAGCTGGCGGGCCCCTGGACACCGGATCCCTGCAACCCGGTGCTGGAGCCGGAGCCGGGTCAGTGGGACGGCTTCACCATCGGCAGCATCGACGTGCTGTACGACGGGGCGATGTTCAAGATGTGGTACGCCGCAACGCCCGGCTATCACGCCCTCGCCAACGGCGGGTACGCGACCAACGCCGACGGCTGGTGCGACTGGGACAAGCACGCCGGCAACCCGCTGGCAGGCCTGGACCCAGGCTTGACGGGCACGTGGGACGAGAACGGACCCTACCCGTCCACGGTGCTCTTTGACGGCGCGCTCTATCACATGTGGTACACCGGCGGTTCTGGCGACACCTGGGCCGGCGCGTGGGGCATCGGTCACTCCACGTCGGCCGACGGGCTCGTCTGGACCCGGGACCCGAACCCGGTCCTCGTGGCGAGCGAGCCCTGGGAGGAGAGCAAGGTCTACTTTCCCGAAGTTGTGCTCTACGGCGGCAGCCTGCACATGTGGTACAGCGGTCTCGACCTGTCAACCAACCTGGCGAGTGTGGGCTATGCCGAGTCGCCCGACGGGCTCAGCTGGACCAAGTGGCCCGGCAACCCGGTGCTGGAGCCCCAGTTCGAGCGCGCACTCGATCTCCGTGCTCGTCGAGGGCACCACGATCCACGGCTGGGTTTCCGACGGCGCCTACATCAAGAAAGCCAGCTCGTCGTTCCTCCTGGCCGACGGTTTCGAGACCGGTGACACCAGCATCTGGAGCCTGGTGGTTCCCATTCCGTAACCGCGTTCGGACCACGTCGACCGTCGGGGGCACGGCTCGCGCCCCAACAGGAACCGGCAGACCGGGGCCGCTCTCGGATCGGGTCGATCGCCCTGCCGAGCTCGCGCCAGCGGATCGGAACCGAGGTGTGGGCGACCGAAAGGCGTGAGCACCGGCAACCCTCGCCTTCCCGAGAAGACGAAGTGTCCAGGCCAACCGGGTTGCGGTACAATGACTTCGTGCACCCCACGGAGCGCGAAGACCCAGACTTCCGGCTCGGGGAGTGGCTCGTGCAGCCGTCCCTCGGCCGGATCTCGAGCTCGTCCGGGCGAGGTCCAGCTCGAGCCCCGGGCGATGGAGCTGTTGGTCTTTCTCGCCGACCACGCCGGCGAGCGTGGTGTCGCGGCGGCAGATCCTCGACGCGGTGTGGCAGCAGGAGTTCGTCAGCGACGCCACGGTGTCGGGCATCGTCGTCAAGCTGCGCAAGGCCCTCGGCGACGACGCCCGGGAGCCCGCGTTACATCGAGACCATCGTCCAAGCGCGGCTACCGCCTGCTGCCGCGACCCTTGGACGTGCTGGAGGTGGTCGCGGGGCCGGGCGGCGCCTTCCGGGTCGGCGACTGGCTGGTGGAGCCGAGCCTGCAACCGGATGTCGAAGGGCGACGCCACGGTCGAGCTCGACCAGAGCACGATGGACGTGCTGCTGTGCCTGGCCGAGCGCGCCGGCGAGCCGGTGCCGAGGCAGGAGCTCGTCGACCGGTGTCTGGCGCGACGAGTCCGTCTCCGACGCTCGCCATCGACCGCCGCATCGCCGAGCTCGAGGAGGCGCTCGGCGGCGGCGCCACGGGCTCCCGCTACATCGAGGCGGTGCCCGAGCGCGGCTTCCGGCTGGCGGCCGCGGTCGGCCTCGCCCAGCCCGGCGCGACGGTGACCCCGTTCCCGGGCGTGCGCGCGCGAGCCCGAGCGGCCGGTGTTCGTGGGGCGGGAGGCCGAGCTCGAGCGCCTGGACGGCTTCCTGGCGCAGGCCCTGGCCGGCGAGGGCCGGGCTCGCCTTCGTCACCGGCGAGGCCGGGACCGGCAAGACCGCGCTGGTTCAGGAGCTGCGTGCGCCGGGCCCAGGACGCGCACGGCGACCTGGTGGCGGCGGTGGGCGTCTGCAGCGCCCAGACCGGGATCGGCGACGCCTACGCGCCGTGGCGGCAGCTGCTGGCGCTGCTGACCGGCGACGTCGAGTCGGGGATCGCGGGCGGGTCCACGACCGCGGAGCTGGCCCGGCGGCTGTGGCGGGCGGCGCCGCTCGCGGCCGAGGCGGTGGCCGAGTCCGGACGGGACCTGGTCGGCACCCTGATCCCCGGGGCGGCGCTCCTCGCCCGGGCCGAGGCCGCGGCGCCGCCCGGCGCGAGCTGGCTCGGCTCCCTGCGCGAGCTGGTCCAGCGCAAGGCGTCGCTGCCGCCGGACGCGGCGCTGCAGCAGGCCGCGGTGTTCATGCAGGTGGCCCGGGTGCTGGGGGCGGTGGCCGCCGGCGACCGCTGCTGCTGGTGCTCGAGGACCTGCACTGGGCCGACGCCGGCTCCATCGCGCTGCTGTTCCACCTCGAGCCGCGAGCTCGCGAGCCATCGGATCCTGGTCCTCGGCACCTACCGGCCGACCGACGTCGCCCTCGGCCGCGGCGGCGAGCGCCACCCGCTCGAAGCCGGTGGTGGCCGAGCTCCGGGGCCGCCACGGCCGGCTCGAGGTCGACCTCGGCCAGGTCGGGGACCGCGCCTTCGTCGACGCCCTCGTCGACAGCGAGCCGAACCGTCTCGGGGAGGGCTTCCGGGAGAACCTGTTCCGCCAGACCGCGGGCCACGCCCTGTTCACGGTGGAGGTGCTGCGCACCCTGCAGGACCGGGGGATGCTGGTCCGCGACGCCGAGGGCCGCTGGGTCGAGGGCGCAGGACCTCGACTGGGCCGCTCTGCCGGAGCGGGTCGAAGGGGTCCTCGGCGCCCGCGTCGACCGGCTGAGCGACGAGCTCCGGGAGCTGCTGTCCGTCGCCAGCGTCGAGGGGGAGGAGTTCACCGCCGAGGTGGTCGCGCGGGTGCGTGGGCCTCGACACCCGAGGAGGACGATCCGACTGCTCAGCCGCGAGCTCGAGACGCGCCACCGGCTGGTGCGCGCCCGCGGGGTCGCGCACCGTGGCTGCCGGCAGGCTGTCGCTGTTCGCCTTCAGCCACGTGCTCTTCCAGCGCTACCTCTACGCACCCTCAACGAGGTCGAGCGGGTCCACCTCCACGAGGATGTGGGCGACCGCGCTCGAGGCCCTCTACGGCGACGATTCCGAGGAAATCGCGGTCGAGCTGGCGCGCCACTTCGAGCAGGCCGGTCTCGTCGAACGCGCGGTTCGATGCCCTGCACCAGGCCGGCAGGCGCGCCACCGATGACCGCCAACCAGGAGGCGATCGGTCACTTCCAAGGGCGATCGCACTGCTCGAGACCTTCCCCGAGTCCGACGATCGGGACCGTACCGAGCTCGCCCTCCAGATGGCCATCCACGCCCCGCTGATGCAAATGTACGGCTATGGAAGCCCACGGGCTGAAGAGGCTGTGGAGCGGGCCTATTTGCTGGTGGAACGGATCGGAGACGAAAGCCAGCTGGTGCCGGTGCTCTTTCAGCTCGGTGACTTCGAGATGTGTTCCAGGAGCCTATCCAACGGGATTTCCCTTCTGGAGCGGGTGCTGAGGATCGCCCAAGAGCACCAGAACGCTGCCGAGATGATCCTCGCCCACTGGCTCCTCGGCGTCGCCTGCGCGTTCGCCGGTGACCTGGTACGGGGTCGGGCTCACCTCGACGACGTACTCTCGCTCTACGACGCCCCGCAACATCACGCCCTGGCGCTCCTCATCGGCGTCGACCCGGCCGTCGCCTCGCAGGTGCACCTCGCAGCGTTGACGAGCTTCATGGGGTTTCTCGACCATGGTGCGCGCTACGCCGCCGAGGCGCTGAAGCTGGGCGAGCAGCTCGGCCACCCCCACAGCCTCTTTCTCGCGCAACTGTTGGCCGTCTGGCCGCATCGACCACCGTCGGGAATTCGCGCAGGTGCAGAGGCTCGTCGAGGCTGCTGGCGTCACCTTCGAGACCCATGGTTTCGCTTCCTTCAAGGGGATCCTGGAGTCCTGCACCGGCCTTTCCCGGATCAACGACGGACGCCTCGACGAGGCAGTTCAGACACTGCGCGCGCGGCCTCTCTCTCCACCGGGCGACCGGCATGAAGATGTCAACCTCCATCGTCCTCTGGCACCTCGCCTTGGCGCACCAGGCAGCCGGCGAGTACGACCGGGCCCTCGCCGTGCTCGACGAGGCCGATGAGCTGATGCGCGACTACGGCGAGCGGTACCTCGAGCCTCAGCTGCTACCTTTGCCGCGCCGCAACCTTGATCGAGATCGAGGATGACGCAGCGGCAGAGCGCTGGATGCTCGAGGCTCTCGAAGTCGCCCGCCACCAAGGGGCCCGGCTGCCCGAGCTCTACGCTGGCACCGCACTCGCCCGCCTCTGGCAAAGCCAGGGCAAGTCCAGCGAGGCCCGCGAGCTGCTGCGCGCCGATCTACGACTGGTTCACCGAGGGGCTCGACACAGGACCGTTGATCGAGGCCCGAACCCTCCTCGACGAGCTCGAAAAACGTTGACTCCAGCATCTGGATGCGTGGCGGTTCCCATGCCGTCATCGCGTTCCGACCACGTCGACACTCGGGAGGCACGGTGTGCGCCACGACACGAACCCGCGGACCGGAGCCGCTCTCGGGTCGGTTCGAGGCCCGCAGCGATCGCCCCTGCCGAGCTGGCGCCAGCGGATCGGAACCGAGGTGTGAGCGACCGAAAGGGGTCGGCAACGACAACCCTCGCCTTCCCGAGAAAGCGAAGTGTCCAAGCCAACCGGTTTGCGATACAATGACTTCGTGCATCCCACAGAGCGCGAAGACCGAGACTTCAGGCTCGAGGATTGGCTCGTGCAGCCGTCGCTCGGCCGGGTTTCGAACCCGGCGGGCGAGGTCCAGCTCGAACCGCGGGCCATGGAGCTGTTGGTCTTTCTCGCGGAGCACGCCGGCAGCGTCGTGTCGCGCCGGCAGATCCTCGACGCGGTGTGGCAGACCGAGTTCGTCAGCGACGCCACGGTGTCGGGCACCGTCAAGAAGCTGCGCCGCGCACTCGGCGACGACGCTCGCAACCCGCGTTACATCGAGACCCTGTCGAAGCGCGGCTATCGCCTGCTTCCCCGACCATTGGATATGCTCGAAGTGGTCGCGGGCCCCGGCGGCGCCTTTCGCATCGGCGACTGGCTGGTCGAGCCGAGCCGCAACCGGATGTCGAAAGGCAATTTCACTGTCGAGCTCGAGCACGGCACCATGGATGTGCTGCTCTGCCTGGCCGAGCGCGCCGGTGAACCGGTGCCGAGTCGTGAACTCATCGACCTGGTGAACCGCGACGACGCTCTCCCCGACACTCCCATCGACCGCCGTATCGCCGAGCTCCAGCAGGCGCTCGGCGACAGCGCCACGGGCACCGACTACATCGAGAATGTACCCGATCTCGGCTACCGGCTGGCGGCCGCGGTCGGCGCCGCCCAACCGAGCGCGACGGTCACTCCGTTTCCGGGTCTTCGCGCCGAGCCCGAGCGGCCGGTCTTCGTGGCACGGGAGACCGAGCTCGCGAGCCTGAACGACTTCGTCCAGCAGACGCTCGCCGGCGAAGGCCAGGCTGCCTTCGTCATCGGCGAGGCCGGAACCGGCAAGACCGCGCTCATTCAGGAATTCGTCGACCGCGCCCTGGACGCGCATGGCGAGCTCGTCGCGGCGGTGGGCGTGTGCAGCGCCCAGACCGGGATCGGCGACGCCTACGGGCCGTGGCGGCAGCTCCTCGCGCTGCTGACGGGCGATTTCGAATCGGCGGCCGCACCCGGGTTCGCGACCGCGGCAACGGTCAGGCGTCTGCGGACGACGGCCCTGCTCACTGCCGAGGCGGTGGCCGAGGTCGGACGTGACCTCGTCGGCACTCTGATCCCCGGTGCGGCGCTGCTCGCCCGGACCGAGGCCGCGGTGGCGACCCGCGCGAGCTGGGTCGGCTCCCTCCGCGAGCTGGTCCGGCGCAAGGCCTCGCTGCCCCCGGACGCCGCCCTGCAGCAGGCCGCGGTCTTCATGCAGGTCGCCCGGGTGCTGGCGGCGGTGGCACGCCGGCGGCCGCTGCTGCTGGTGCTCGAGGATCTGCACTGGGCCGATGCCGGCTCCATCGCGCTGCTCTTTTCCGTCAGCCGCGAGCTCGCGGGCCACCGGATTCTGGTCCTCGGGAGCTACCGACCGACCGACGTCGCCCTCGGCCGCGGCAGCGAGCGCCACCCGCTCGAGCCGGTGGTGGCCGAGCTCAGGGGCCGCCACTCACAGCTCGCGGTCGAGCTCGACCGGGTCGGTAACCGCGCCTTTGTCGACGCCCTCGTCGACAGCGAACCGAACCGCCTCGGGGAGGGCTTTCGGGAGAACCTGTTCCGCCAGACCGCCGGCCACGCCCTGTTCACCGTCGAAGTGTTGCGTACACTGCAGGACCGGGGGACGCTGGCCCGCGATCCCGAAGGTCGGTGGTTCGAGGCCGTGGGTGTCGACTGGACCGCCCTGCCGGCGCGGGTCGAAGGGGTGCTCGGCGGCCGAGTCGACCGGCTGAGCAGCGAGCTGCGGGAGCTCGCGTCCGTCGCCAGCGTCGAGGGCGAGGAGTTCAGCGCCGAGGTGGTCGCCCGGGTGCTGGGCGCCGACATCCGGGAGACCACCCGCCTGCTCAGCCGCGAGCTCGCGACCCGCCACCGTTTGGTGCGCGCCCGCGGGGTCCGCACCGCGGGCGCCGGCCGGCGGTCGGTGTTCGGTTTCTCGCACGTGCTCTTCCAGCGCTACCTCTACACCTTGCTCGACGAGGTCGAGCGGGTCCGGCTGCACGAGGACGTGGCCGCCGCGCTCGAGGCGCTGCACGCCGACGACACCGAGGAGGTCGCGGTCCGGCTCGCGCGCCACTTCGAGGAGGCGGGGCTGATCGAACGTGCGCTTCACTTCCTGCTGCAGGCAGGGACCCGCGCAACTCGGATGACCGCGACTCAGGAAGCGCTGGGCCACCTCACGAAGGCCCTCGAGCTGCTCGCGACCCTGCCCGGGTCCGATGAGCGTGACCGCACCGAGCTCGCGCTGCAGCTCGCGATCCAGGTTCCGCTGATGGCCACCATCGGCTGGGGCGGCGCCGAGGTCGCACGATCGCTGGAGCGCGCCCAGGAGCTCGCCGACCGGGTCGGCGACGACACCAAGAAGGCGTGGGTGCTTTACCTGTCCGGGAGCCTGTTCAGCTCCAGCGGCAAGACCCCGGAGATCGAGGGGGTCGCCCATCGACTGGGTGAGCTCGCCAGCACCATGGACGACGAGGTCCTCCAGCTCCTCGCCCATTTGCTGGGCGGCTACAGCCGGTCGTACACCGGCAGGCTCGAGGACGGCCGCGCCGATTTCGAGCAGGCCCTCGGCCTTTTCGACCGCGGCAGGCACCACTGGATCGCGCACGCGATCAGCCTTGACCCCGAGGTTGCCGCTGCCGGTCATCTCTCGTGGGCACTGGCGAGGATGGGCCGTCTCGACCAGGGTCTGGACATGGCCGAGAGCGGGCTGGACATCTCGGAACAGCTGGGCCATCCCCCGAGCTCGTGCCTGGCGCTATGCATGGCGTTCTACTGCCACTTCCACCGCCAGGAGCTCGAGCCGGCGACCCGCTGCGCCGAGGGCGCACTCACCATCGCCACCGAGCACGGCTACCTGCCCTGGGCCATGTGGGCCCGCACCTGGCTCGGTATGGCATGCGTCGCGCGCGCTGAGTTCGCCGACGGCATCGCCCGGATCGAGGGGGAGCTTCCAGGTCTGCGGCACATCGGTCTCGAGTTCGGCCGGATCATCCACCTGTGCTCGCTTGCCGAGGGTCGGCTCGGCTGCGGCCGGGCCGAGGAGGCTCTCGCGACTCTCGACGAGGCGGCTCAGGAGATCGAGGATCACGGTGAGCGGTTCTGGGAGCCCGAGGTGCACCGCCTGCGGGGGCAGGCCCTCCGCGCGGCCGGCGACCCCTCAGGGGCTGAGACCAGCTACCTCAAAGCGGTCGAGATCGCCCGCGACCAGGGGGCCAGGACCTTCGAGCTGCAGGCGGCGACGAGCCTCGCGCGTCTGCTTCGGGACCAGGACCGCACGGACGAGGCCCGGAACGCGCTCGCGCCCGTGGTCGGATGGTTCACCGAGGGGCTCGACACGCCGTTGCTGATCGAGGCGAGGGAACTGCTCGACGAGCTCGGTCTCGCCGCTCAGAACGAGTAGCGCAGCCCGAGCTGAACCTCTCTCGGCGACAGGGTGGCGGTGTAGGTGCCGAAGCCCGCGTTCGGGACATAGCCGAGCACGTTCGAGTCCCAGATGTACTCGGTGTCGAGCACCGAGGCGACGTCGTAGTTGGTCGTGTTCAAGAGGTTGAAGACCTCGACGATGAGCTCGAGATCGCCCGGGCCGAGGCGAAAGGCCTTTGACACCCGCAGGCTGAGCTGGCTGAACGAGGGGCCTCCCTGGTCGTTGCGGTCGACCCCCAGCCCCCGATCGGTGACGTAGCTGTCGGCGTTGGCGTCGAAGCCTAGGCGCCGATTCCAGGGCTGGCCCGAGCCGTACTCGTAGATCGGCGCCACGGTCAGCCGCCAGGGTAGGTTGAAGATACCGGTGACTACGAGACGGACCCGCTCGTCGGTCTTGGCGCGGCCCCACTCGGCCTCGAGATCGGCCGGGTCGCTGGGCTCGGCGAGGATGTCGCCCGAGTCGTCGGCGATGTTCTTCTTGTCGGCGACGGTGAGCGCTGCGGTCAACAGGTGGCCTCCCTAGAGGACGCCGTTGACTCCCACGGTGACCGCCCGGTAACGCGAGCGACCGCGGTTGGTGTAACGCTCGACCCGGCTGTAGTCGGGGTCGATGCGGCAGGCGGAGCCCGGAAAGGGATCGCTCTGACACGGGTCGTCGTTGCCCTTCCAGTTCGTGTCCTGGACCGCGATCTCGTTTCGGCCCTCGACCCAGACCGCGTCCATCTCGAGGCGGAGCCCGGTGGCGCCCAGCCGCTGGCTCAGACCGAGGCCGGCCTGGATCGACTCGGGCGACGGCGCCTCGTCGTCGAGCAACCAGATGTCGGGAGCGAGCGGGACGCCCGTGCGCGCCGGAGCGGACGGGTCGAGCCAAACGTCGAGCTCGGGCACGCTGACGTTGCGCAGCAGCGTGCGAGCGCTGATCCCGTTGAACATGAGCTCATACAGGGCGGTGAGGCCGCGCGCCCGGCCGACGAACCGCCCGACGCCGCCGCGGAGCACGGTCCGTCCCTCGCCGGAGACGTCCCAGGCGACGCTCAGCCGAGGCTGGAGGTTGTCGGTGTCGACGCCGCGCTCGTCGGAGACCAGCGGGTGCTCGAAGTCGGGGTTATTGCCGCCGACGTCGATGTCGTAGCGCAGCCCGAGCCCGACGGTCACGGTCTCGGTCACGCGCCAGTCGTCCTGGAGATACACGCCGAGCAGGTCGCTGGTCTGCTCGACCCGGCTCGAGCCGGCACCGTAGAAGTACTGGATCGGCAGCAGTCCGCCGTCGTCGAGGTACAGCAGGAGACCGAAGGCGAAGCGGTCCTCGCGGTAGGCCTGCTCGAGGTGCATCCACGACAGCCCGGTCGCGAGCTGGTGGCGGTCACCACCCGGCTGCCAGGAGTAGGCCTCCCGGAGCTCGGCGAAGTCGCCCTCCAGCCTCGGGTCGGGTCCGAAGATGGTGCCTCCGGTCTGGAGGCTGGCGCCGAGGGAGTACCACTCGCCGAGGATCTCCGAGTTGGCGGGGATCGGGATCTCGCGCCGTGCGAGCTGGGCGCCGAGCTCGTTGAGACGATTGTCGCCGATCACCCAGGTGTGGCCGACCAGCAGCGTCCAGGCGTCACGGTCGAAGCTCCAGCCGTTGGACTCGTCCCGCACCCCGCCGACATCGTAGTTGTCCTGGCGGTAGCGCTCCCAGAACAACCTGGCGGAGCCGGTGCTCGAACGGCTGAAACGGTGGTCGAGGCCGAGCAGGACGCTGGTCTGCTCGACCGGCGCCGGCACATCGGCGGCGAGGTAGCCCAGGCTGCCGCCGGGCCTGACGTAGGCGATCTTGTTCTCGTCCAGGTGTTCGAGGGAGAGAAAGTAGTGGGTCCGGTCGCGGACCAGTGGACCGCCCAGGGTCACGCCGAGCTGGAGGCGCGTGAAGTCCGCGTCCTCGAGCTCGAGCTCGCCCTGCGCGCGCAGTGCGTCGGCCCGGTAGAAGCCGTACACCGACCCTCCCGGGTCGTTACCGCCGCGGTGGGTGACGATGGACATCACCCCGCTCGCCGAGCCGCCGAACTCGGCGTCGAAGCCCTGGCGCGAGACCCGGAACTCGCGTACGGCATCCTGGCTGAGCCGCTGCCGGGCGAGACCGGTGATCGGGTCGGTGAGCTCGACGCCGTCGATCAGGACCGTCGCCTCGGCCCCGGTCGCCGCGCCGCCGATGACCGGTCCGCCCTCGCGATCGAAATACTCGACCCGGTCCGCCTGTACCCCCGGGGTGATGAAGGCCAGCCGCTCGAACTTGCGGTCGATCACCGGCAGTTGCCTGATCTGCTCGGGAACAACGTTGGCCGCCGCGTCCCTGCGCTCGACCTCCACCAGCACCGCTTCGCCGCTGACCTTGAGCGTCTCCGCCAGCAGCGGACGAAGCGTGAATCCGATGACGGTGGTGTCGCCGAGCCGCAGCACGCAGGCGGGCTCGACCCTCGTCTCGAAACCGTCGAGTCGGGCCTCGACCCGGTAGCTGCCCGGCGGCAGGGCGAGAAGCCGCGCGGTGCCGCGGGCGTCGGTGGTCGCCATGCGTTGCAGACCGGTCTCGACATTGACCGCGACCACCGCGACGCCGGACAGCGGGAGATCGTTCCCCACGGTGGTGCGGACCGTCAGGGTGGCGGTGTCGACCTGGGCGGCCGCCATGGCAGAAACGAACAGGGCCGCGCCGGCGGCAGCCGGCCCGACCAGCCGACGGGTGCGAGTGAACCGACCCTGCATCTCACCTCCGTCGCCGTACGACTTGAGAACCTAAGACGCAATTTCTTTTCGCTGCTGTGTTCCTGAGACGAGTATGCCCAATCGAGGTGGATTGCGCAACACCCGCGCAGCGCTCGGTCAATCACCGAACATTGAAGACAATCTTCGCCGGCGTCTGACTGCGCTACCGGTGGCCAATGCGGCGCCGACCCGCGCTCGTCGTCGGCGCGCAATCACCACATTTTCTGCACAACTTCGTCAGGACTTTCCTTTCTCCAGGACCGACCGTGTTCGGGAACACCAACCGAAAGGAGGTCGTCATGAACGGGAGATCCGGATGGGCCCGCGCTGTGGTCGTGGTGGTCATCGTCTCCTGGGCGGGTCAGGGCCCGGCCTCAGCGGCATTCCCAGGAAACAGCTCGGATCCGGTGATCCGGTGGCCGTATGGGCCGGTCGATGCGGTCGCCGAAGCGGGACGGCAGCTGGTCTTCGGCAGCGGCTGCGTCCTGACCATCGCCGACGTCTCCGGTGTCGAAACACTGCAGGTGGTCGCCGAAGTGGCGCTTCCGGACATCGTGCGGGGTGTCGAAGTGTTCGACGGGTACGCGTACGTCGCCGACGGACGTTCGGGCCTCCGCATCGTCGATCTGAGTGCGCCTTCCGACCCCGTTGAGCTGGGGGTCGCGGAGACGCCGTTCGATGCCCGGGACGTCGCGGTTTCCGGGAACCACGCCTTCGTGGCTGATGTTCGGGGAGAACTGCGAATCATCGACATCAGCATCCCAGCCGGACCGGTTGAGATCGCGGCCGTCGACACGCCTTCGAGCCCGTACCGCGTCGCGGTGTCCGATGGGTATGCCTACGTCGCCGACCTGGCGGGATGCCTGCACATCATCGATGTGAGGATCCCGGCCCGGCCGGTCGCGGTCGGGTCGGTCGACACGGGGGGAATTCCCTTCGACGTCGCCGTCGCCGATGGTCTCGCTTACGTGGCGGACTCCCAGGAAGGCCTGGTCATTTTCGACGTCAGGACACCTTCCTCCCCTGGCAGGCTGAGTTTCATCGCCACACCCGGCAGGGCCATGGGGGTTTCGATCTCCAGGGGGTATGCCTGCGTCGCGGATGACGAAGCCGGTCTTCGCGTCATCGATGTGCGCGATCCAGCCGCGCCTTTTGAGGTGGGCTTTCTCGATACGCCCGGTTTTGCCGGGATGGTCGTCGGATGCGGCGAGTCCACCTACGTCGCGGACGGCAGCGCCGGCCTCCGTGTGATCGACGCCGGCACACCGGAATCACCCGCCGAGGTGGGTTCCCACCTTCCGCCGATCCGCGTGCCCGCCACGGAAAAGTGCGGCGGCCTGTTCTCCGTCGACCAGACTCCCGACGGCGTGGAGATCGTCCAGGACTGCGAGGCGGTCGCCATCGACGATGCCGACCGGCATCCATCAACTCTCCAGGAAAGGAACCCGTCATGAACTCGAAATCCAAGCTCGGTCCGATCGCGATCGCCTCGATCATGTTGCTGTTCGCCGCCCATGTTGCCTTCGCTCAGGTGGACTGGACCTGGGGTTCGCTCGTTGTGCCTCCTGGGCCCCCAGGGTCTTGGGATCCCGGCGGCCACGTGCTGGGGGACGTGGTGTTCGACGGGGCGCTCTACCACATGTACCTTCTCGGCGGGGAGGGCCCGGACCCGCTCGACTATTCCTGGTCGGTCGGGCACTGGACCTCGCCCGACAAGGTGAATTGGACGCCCGATGACGAAAACCCGGTGCTCGACGCCCACGCCGGGCGCTTGGGACGAGTTCAGCATCATCCACGCCGCCGTGCTCTTCGACGGGGCGATGTTCCACATGTGGTACGGCGCGACGGCTGTCTCCCAGGACTGGGGTCAATGCCGGGTACGCAACCAATCAAACCGGGTTCGGTGGCCTGGGACAAGATCGCGGGTCCTCTGCCCGGGTTGGGGCCTGGAATCCCCGCCGCATGGAACGAACGGGGACCGTCGGCTTCCACAGTCCTCTTCGACGGGGTCGACCCACGGCATGTGGTTCACCTCTGCCGAGGGAAGCGCGTGGGGCACGTGGCGAATCGGCTACGCCGCCTCGACCGACGACGGCCTCAGCCTGGACCTGCCACCAGGATCCGGTGCTCCAGAGTGAGGAGCCATGGGAGGGCGTGAAGCTCTACTTCCCGGAGGTCGTGCCATACGGCGATCGCTTCGCCATGTGGTACACCGGGGCGTCAAGCGCAAGTGCGCAGATTGGCTACGCCGAGTCCCAAGACGGCCTCGACTGGGAGAAGTGGCCGGACAACCCGGTGCTGAGTCCAGGCCTCCCTGCCTGCAATCGCGCCCATTCGATCTCGGTGGTCCTCGAGGGGGACACGGCTCACGGCTGGGTCTCCCACTGCAACGACATCTGGTACGTCACGGCGCCGATGGTGCTCTTCGCCGACGACTTCGAGAGCGCCGACACCAGTCTCTGGAGCACGGTGGTCCCGTAGATCATGTCGAGACTCCGGTGCGAGGCGCGCGATGAAGACAGACTCTTCCGATTCCGGAGGAACCGGCGCCGATCCGTGTTGTGCGCGCGACCCCGCCGCTCGACAGAGCGACGCCGAAGATCGATCAACCGACACGCTGCGCGAAAGGAGAAAGACCATGAAGAAACAACTCATCACCGGATCTGTGATGGCGATCGCGATGCTCGTCGCGTTGCCGTCCATCGCCCAGGGCACGTCCGACAAGGGCGGAGGCGGGTGCAGTATCGAGGGCACCTGGTACGGCGCCAACTCGGCGGGGTTGAACTTCATCTTCCGGATCGAAAAGAACGCGGCCGGCGGCCACACCGTCGTCGCTGACGGCTTCTCGGACCCGGACATCGTCACCTACTGCCTCGAGTTCACCGCCTGGCACGGCGAGCTCACCAAGACCGGCCCGAACACGTTCCTGTTCCGGCAGATCGAGCTCTGCGACCCGGACCCCGCTTTCTTCGGACCGATTCCGGGGCTCCTGTTGTGGGCCGGGGAAGGTGAGTTCACCCTGACCGAGTGCAACCGTCTCGAGGCCACCATCCCGTTCGTCGGCGCCTACTTCTGGGGTTCCGGCAAGGTACCCTTCATCGACCCCTTCGACATCCCGTTCCCCGAGGTCACCGGGACCTTCGAGCGGATGCCGCAACCCTGACTGGGTGATCCGGATCAGAGCCCCGAACGCCCGGCGGCTTCGGCCGCCGGGCTCGTGTTGATGCTCGATGAGCCGTGCGGGCTGGCTAGACCGTGTCCTTCGCCTGGATCGCAGCCAGCCCGAGCCAGCCGTCGAGGGGGATCGTGCCCGGGCGGGCGTTGGGATCGAGCCCGGCCGCCTCGATGGCATCGCGGTCAAAACCGCCGCCGAGCGCGTTGGACAGCTTCTTTCTCGGGAGTGTGAGCGCTTGGCCGGCGATCTTGAGAGCCCTCTCGATGTCGTTCGCATCCGCCACCGCGGGCCGAAGGTCGAGCACCACAACGGCCGAGGTCACTTTGGGAACCGGGCGGAAGGCTCTCGGGTGGACATCGAAGGCGATCCAACCATCGGCCCAGGCGGATCTCTCCAGGGCCATGAGACCGTGGTTTCCGTCTCCGGGCTCGGCCACCACCCGCACCGCCACCTCGCGCTGGAGCATGACCACCAGCCGGGTGAAGAGATCGTGGTGAGGCATGAGCCGCCGGAGGATGGCCGTCCCCACCGAGTAGGGAAGGTTGGCTGCGAGTTGCCACGATCCTCCATCGCCGACCGCCTCGCTCAAGGACGCCGTCAGGGCATCTGCGTGAACGACCTCGAGCCCGCTGCCGCCGAAGCGCTCCTCGAGCGGCGCCACCAGCGCCTGGTCGAGCTCGATGGCGCGGACCCGGTCGAACCGCTCGAGGAGCGGCGCAGTCAGCGCGCCCCGCCCGGGGCCGATTTCGATCACTCTCGGGGGGTCATCACCGAGCAGGTCAACAATGCGCTGGGCGACATCCTCGTCGACGAGAAAATTCTGACCCATGCGGTGGCGTTTCGAACGACCCATGGTTTCGCTCGGTTCAATTCTCGACGGGGGAGTCTGCGGACTCCCCCGTCGAGAATTGAAAATGAGGATTGCTTTTCACGAGGGTTTCTTGCACGCCTGGGCCAGAGGGGCTGCAAACGACTCGACTCGCGCGGCCAATCGGTCGGTATCGCCCTCCTCGGCGATCTGGTTCACGATCGCCGATCCGACGACGACGCCGTCGGCGATGGCGGCGACCTTGGCGACCTGATCGGGGGTGGAAATCCCGAATCCGACGGCGACCGGCAACCGCGAGGCTTTTCGCGCGGTCTCGACATTGGCCGCAAGCTCGTGGTCGAGGTCCTTCTGCGCACCGGTCACCCCGGTTCGCGAGACGAGATAGAGGAACCCGCCGCCGAACTTCGCGGTCGCCTTCATCCGCGCCCGGTTCGAGGTCGGCGTCACCAGCATGATGGCGTCGAGGCGGGCGGCTCTGAGCGGCCGGCGGAAACCCGCCATTTCCTCGGCGGGGACATCGGTGAAGAGGACGCCGTCAACCCCCGAGGCCGCGGCGTGCTCGGCAAAGCGTTCGATGCCGAATCGGACAACCGGATTGGCGTAGGTGAAGAGGACGATGGCGAGCTGCGACCGCAGTCGAATCTCGCGCACGACCTCCAGAACCTGCTTGAGCGAGGTTCCCCTGGCGAGGGCACGCTCGGCGGCGCGTTGGTTGGTCGGCCCATCCGCGATGGGGTCCGAAAAGGGCACTCCGAATTCGAGAACATCGGCCCCCGCCCGTTCGAGGGCGGCGGCGATGGCCACACTCTGCTCGAGCGACGGGTCACCGCAGGTGACGTAGGGGATGAACGCGGCCCGCCCTTGACGCTTGGCGGTCTTGAAGGCTTCGACGATCCGGCTCACGGCTGCTCCCTCTCGACCCTCGCCACTTCTTCGAGATCCTTGTCGCCCCGGCCGGAGAGGTTGACGATGATGTTGGCATCCAGCGCCATCCCGGGTGCGACCTTGGCGGCCTGGGCGATGGCGTGGGCCGACTCGAGGGCCGGCACGATGCCTTCGGTCTCGGCGAGGAGATGAAATGCGGCGAGGGCTTCATCATCACCCACCGTTGTGTAGGTCACCCTGCCGGTGTCGCGCCAGTTCGCGTGCTCCGGACCGACCGCCGGGTAGTCGAGGCCCGCCGACACCGAATGGGTGGCCTCGATCTGGCCGTTCTCATCCTGGATGACCTGGGTCCGGGTGCCGTGGAGGACCCCCGGCGCCCCGCCCCCGGCGAACCGCGCCGCGTGATCGCCGGCGCCCGGGCCTCGTCCCCCAGCCTCGACACCCACCAGCTTCACCCGGGTGTGGGGGATGAAGGCCGAGAAGATCCCCGCCGCGTTGGACCCGCCGCCGACACACGCGATGATGAGATCCGGCAACCCGCGGACGATCCGGCGGTACTGGGCCATGGTCTCGCGGCCGATGACCGATTGGAAGTCGCGGACCATCATCGGATAGGGGTGCGGACCGAGGACCGAACCGAGAATGTAGTGGGTCGAACGGACGTTGGTGACCCAGTCCCGAAGCGCCTCGTTGATGGCGTCCTTCAAGGTCTGAGCGCCGCCGGCGACGGACATCACCTCGGCGCCCATGAGCTGCATCCGATAGACGTTGAGCGCCTGACGGCGCATGTCTTCGGCGCCCATGTAGACCCGGCACTCGAGGCCGAGCAGGGCCGCAGCCGTCGCCGTCGCCACTCCGTGTTGGCCGGCGCCGGTCTCGGCGATGACCCGCCGTTTGCCCATCTCGCAGGCGAGGAGTGCCTGTCCGAGAGCGTTGTTGATCTTGTGGGCGCCGGTGTGGCAGAGATCTTCCCGCTTGAGCCAGACCATCGCCCCACCGAGACGGGCCGACAAACGCCGCGCCGGGTACAGGGGAGTCGGTCGTCCGACATAGAGATCGAGGAGTTCGTTGAGCCGCGCCTCGAAGGACCGATCGTGTTGGGCCTTGCGGTAGGCGCGATCGAGCTGGTCGAGCGGCGCCATGAGGGTTTCGGGCACAAAGGTGCCACCCCACTCGCCGAAGTATCCGCGCTTGTCAGGAAGGTCTTTCATTTTGTACCAACGCCGCAGATTCTACCGCGGATTGGGCGGCGGTCACGAATGCCGCGACCCGTTCCGGATCTTTGACCCCCGGTGACAGCCTCGACGCCGCTGGAGACATCCACCATTGCCGGTCGCACCAGGGTCACCGCCTCGGCCACGGTTTCGGGTGTCAATCCACCGGCGATTCCGACCCACAGACCCGTCGGACGTTGACGCAGTCTCTTCCAGTCGTACGCGACGCCGTCGCCGGCCCCGGGGTCAAAGAGCGGCAGGCACCGCCCGGAGAGCATGGCCGCCCGTTGCCAGGGATCCGCGCCGCGGGGCTCGACCCGGCGCAGGGTTTCGGGCCCGAGGATGTCGAGCCATGAATCGGGCTCCTCGCCGTGGAGTTGAACCCGGTCGAGACCGAGGAGGTCACGGATCGCGATGACGCTTTCGAGCTCGGAGTCGCGGAAGACGCCGATCTTCTCGGCGCCCGTCAGATCATGAATCCAGGCTGCCGTCGTCGGATCCACGAATCGCTTGCTCCCCGGGGCGAAAACAAAACCCAGCATATCGGCGCCCGCCTCGATGGCGGCCTCCGCATCCCCCGGTCGGGTCAGCCCACAGATCTTGACAAGCATCCGCGGTCCCCGCTCGGCTCCGAGCTTCCGGGTGAAGCCATGAGCGTCCGTGCCTGATTGTGGGCACCGCGTGGCTTCACCCAAAATCTCGGAGAATCAGAAGTGTTCAATCCAATCAACTTCTACCTCCAAGAAGATTCCGTAACGCGCGCCCCGGGTCTTCGGCGCGAACGAGGTGTTCTCCGATGAGAAAGGCGTCATAACCAGCGGCGCCGAGCCTCACGATGTCCCCGTGTCCCTTGATGCCGCTCTCGGCAACCCGCACCCGATCGGCGGGCAGCCGCTCGGCCAAAGCCTCGACCGCATCGAGGCTGGTGACGAAGGTGGCGAGATCGCGGGCGTTGACTCCGATGATCGCTGTCCCGGACGCGATGGTCGGCCCCGGGTCCTCATCGGCGAAGATCTCGACGAGGGTCTCCAGCCCGAGCTCACGAGCGGCGCCGACGAGCTCGGCGAGGCGGTCGGGAGAGAGGATCCGCTGGATCAACAGCACGGCATCGGCGCCGAGGGCCGCGGCCTCGCGCAGCTGCCGTTCATCGACCACGAAGTCCTTTCGCAGCACCGGCAGGTCGACCACCTTCCGCACCTCGGCCAACCACTCGATGTTGCCCTGGAAGAAATCGACTTCGGTGACCACTGAGATCGCCGACGCCCCGGCGGCCTGGTAGCGGGCAGCCAGCGTCGCGGGTTCGAAATCGGCCCGGAGCAACCCGGCCGACGGCGACGCCTTTTTGCACTCGGCGATGATCGACGGACCCTCCGCCGACAATGCCTCGCGGAGCGACCGCCGCGGCGACGACTCACGAACCGCCGCCGCACGATCGGCGAGATCCCCGGGTTCGGGTTCGGCCGCCATCCGGGCGCGGACGGCGGCGACGATCCGGTCGAGGACCGAGGCTTCAGCCATTTCCAAGCTCCTGTGAACGGCGAACCAGGGCCTCGAGTTTTCTTCCCGCGGCGCCGCTGGCGATCACCTCCCGAGCGAGCCGCAACCCGGTTGCCAGATCATCGACCTTGGCGCCGACCATGAGCGCCGCCGCCGCGTTGAGCGCCACCGCCTCGGAGGCCGCCGATCGTTCCTCTCCGTCGAGGATCGCACACAGCCGTCGCGCATTTTCTTCGACGTCGCCGCCACGGAGGCTGTCCGGATCATCGGCGCGAATTCCCAGATTTGCCGGGTCCACCCTCCAGGTTCCGAAGACGGCTCCATCGCGAACTTCGATCACCGTGGTCGGCGCCGTCACCGAGAGTTCGTCGAGACCATCGTCCGAATGGAGTACGAGGGCGTACTCGGCCCCGAGTTCGGCGAGCGCCTCGGCCACCAGTGCCTGGACCTCACTCCCCCAGACGCCGAGCACCTGGCGCCGGACGCCGGACGGGTTGGTGAGGGGTCCCAAGAGATTGAACACCGTCCGCACACCGAGCGCGCGGCGCACGGGCACCACCGCGGCCATGGCCGGGTGGAGCTGCTGGGCGAACAAAAACGCGATCCCGATTTCCTCGAGCAGGACCGCCAGCGCTTGACGATCAAGATCGAGGCGGACGCCGAGGGCCTCGAGAACGTCGGCCGATCCGCATTTCGACGAGACCGAGCGGTTTCCGTGTTTGGCCACCGGCACCCCACCAGCGGCAGCCACCAGGGCCGAGGCGGTGGAGATGTTGATGGTCTCGGCGCCGTCACCTCCGGTGCCGCAGGTGTCGATGGCGCCGGCCGGCGCCGCCACAGCGAGGGCCCGGGAGCGCATGGCACGCGCGGCGGCGGCCACCTCGGGCGCCGATTCGCCCTTGGCGCGAAGAGCCACAAGCAGACCGGCGACCTGGGCGTGATCGAGCTCGCCATCCATGATGGCGCCGATGAGGGTCTCCATCTCGCCGGCCGCGAGATCGGTCCCGCTGAGGAGCTGATTCAAAAATCCTTTGGTTTCGATCATTGATTCCCGTCCGGCCGACTCACGTCTCACGTCTCACGTCTCACGTCTCACGTCTCACAATTCAAATTCACAATTCATAATTCATAATTCTAAAAGGACTTACCGTTTCCACTTCGCCCCGACTTCGATTCCCGCAATGGACAAGAAGTTCGCGAGCAGCTGCATTCCATCGACGCTGAGATAGGACTCGGGGTGGAACTGCACCGCGTGGTGCGGCCGGTCGCGGTGGGCGACGCCCATCACGAGATCGTCATCGGTCCAGGCGGTGATCTCGAGCTCTTCGGGCACCGTCGCCGCGATCGACGAGAAGCGAGTGGTACCGGGTGGCGATGAAGGGATTGGGCAGACCCGTCATCACCCCGGTGTCGTTGTGGTGGATCTGAGATGTCTTGCCGTGGACCGGCGCCGGGGCGCGAACGATGGAACCGCCGTGGACCGCGGCCAGCGACTGGAGACCGAGGCAGATCCCGAGCATCGGCGTCGCTGAGGCGGCTCGGATGAGATCCATGCTGACGCCGGCGTCGTCGGGCGTGCCGGGTCCCGGAGAGATCACGATGGCCTTCGGCCGCCGCCCGAGCAGCTCATCGGCGGTGCAGGCGTCGTTGCGCACGACCTCGATCTCGGCGCCCGAAATCTCGGCCAGTTCCTGGACGAGGTTGTAGGTGAAGCTGTCGTAGTTGTCGATCATCAGGATCATGCGTCAGCTCCGAGGCGCCGACGCCGCGGCCTCCGCCATGGCGACGGCTTCGACGAGGGCGTTGGCTTTGTTGCGGCACTCTTCGAGTTCGTTCGACGGCACCGAGTCGTAGACGATGCCGGCGCCGGCCTGGATATGGGCCACTCCGCCCCGCTCGACCATGGTCCGGATGGCGATGCACGAGTCGAAATCACCGGTGACGTTGCGATACCCCACCGCTCCGCCGTAGACCCCGCGGCGAACCTCTTCGAGTTCGTCGATGATCTCCATCGCCCGCACCTTGGGCGCTCCGCTCAGGGTTCCTGCCGGGAAACAGGCAAAGAGCGCATCCCAACCGTCGCAATCCGGGCGGAGTTCGCCCTGGACCTCACTCACCAAATGCATGACGTGGCTGTAGCGCTCGACCTCGGTCTCGCGGGCCACCGTCACCGTGCCCGGAACCGCCACCCGGCCGATGTCGTTTCGACCGAGATCCACCAGCATGGTGTGCTCGGCGAGTTCCTTGGGGTCCGCGAGAAGCTCGGCTTCGAGGGCAAGATCGTGATCGCGATCGGCGCCGCGCGGCCGGGTGCCGGCGATGGGACAGGTGCTCACCCTCCGGCCCGCGACCTGAACCAGCATCTCGGGGCTCGAGCCGAGGATCCGCGCGTTCCCGGTGTCGAAGAGGAACATGTAGGGCGACGGGTTGGTCACCCGCAACATGCGGTAGATCTCGGCCGCCGTGCATCGCGGTACGCGACGCCACCGTCGCGACAGGACAACCTGGAAGATATCGCCCGCGAGGATGTACTCGCGCGCCGTCGCCACCGCCGCGAGATAGTCATCGGCCGAAGGGGTCGAATGCCAGCCCGACCAGGTGTCGCCCTTGGGGACCGGCAGAGTGTGGGGCAACGGTCCGTCGCCACCCTCGAGGAGCGCGGTGTGGAGTTTGCCGATCCGGTTCAGAGCGGTCTCCCACGCGGCCTCCGGATCGCCTTCGATGCGCGCGAGCACAACCAGCTGCAGCCGTTGCCGGGCGCGGTCGAGGGCGACCACCGAGTCGTAGAGTCCGAACCAGGCGTCGGGCAGCCCGCCCTCGTCGCGGCCGCTCGCGGGGATGGCCTCCACCAATCGCACCGCGTCGTAGCCGAGATAGCCCATGGCGCCGCCGCAAAACGGCGGCAGATCATCAACCGGGGCGACCCGACCGAGATCGGTGACCCGCCGGAGCACGTCGATGGGCTCGCCGTCCTGAGGCACGCCGTCGACCAGCACTCGAGCGTCTCGAATCTCGATGATCCTGAAGGGATCGACCCCGGCGAAGGAGTACCGGGCGACGCGCTCACCGCCCTCGACGCTCTCGAGGAGGAACGGGTTGCGGCCGCCGCGGGCGAGCCGAGAGTAAACGGTGAACGGGGTCACCGTGTCGGAGGTCAGCTCACGCACCACCGGGACCACGTCGTGGTCGCGGGCCAATTCCAGAAACTCTTCGTGTGTCGGGCGGACCTCCATCGTTCCTCCAGCGAAAACTGAAGAGGCCATTCTACCGCGAGTTCAATTCGACGTCCGGGGCAGCGACAGGGGCAGCGACAGGGGCAGCGGCCGCGTCCGGGACAGTGCCCGCGACAACGCCCCAAACACACGCAACAACAACGCCCACCGGGACGTGCCGGGTTTGACATTGTGCTCCCTAGACCCATCCGGCAACGCAGTGCCTTCCGCACAATGTCATACCGGGCACTCCACGGAGACAGCGATCCGGTGCATCTCTTCCGGCTCGCCATGAGGCCGCCGGCGCGCGAGCAGGGCGGTCGCAATCCCCCCCGTTGCTCTATCGACCGCGCTGCTCGCGCGACGCTGGGACGCCATGGGCGTCCCAGAAGGCCGGAGCTCCGGACACGGGACGCGGCGTCCCTCGTGTACAATTCCGCCCCTGACAGGAGGAAACGATGTCCACGCCCGTCATCACCATCGCCGACCTCGCCGAGTACGTTGACCAGGAAGTCACCATCCAGGGCTGGGTCTACAACTGGCGCAAGAAGGGCAAGCTGCGCTTCATCATCCTGCGCGACGGCTTCGGCTATCTGCAGTGCATCGTCTATCGCCCCGAGGTCGACGAGGCGGTCTGGGAGACCGCGGTGGAACTGACCCAGGAGTCATCGGTGCGCGTCACTGGCCGGCTCGTCGCCGACGACCGCGCCCCGGGCGGCTTCGAGCTCAAGGTCACGGCGTTGGAGACGGTCCACCTCTCCCCCGAGTTTCCCATCGGCAAGAAGGACCACGGCCCCGATTTCCTGCTCAACCACCGCCACCTCTGGCTCCGGTCCAAACGCCAGCACGCCATGATGCGGGTCCGCAGCGAGGTCAGCCAATCGATCCGCGATTTCTTCTACACCCGCGGCTACACCAACATCGACTCGCCGATCTTGACGCCCGCCGCGTGCGAGGGAACTTCGACCCTCTTCGAGACCGACTACTTCGGCGAACCCGCCTTTTTGTCGCAGTCCGGGCAGCTCTATCTCGAACCCGCCTGCGCCGCCCTGGGCAAGGTCTACTGTTTTGGCCCGACCTTCCGGGCCGAGAAGTCCAAGACGCGCCGCCACCTGACCGAGTTCTGGATGGTCGAGCCCGAGGTCGCGTGGCTCCGCTTTGACGGGCTCCTCGATCTCGCCGAGGAGTTCCTCTCCGAAATCGTCTCGCGGGTTCTCGACCGCTGCGAAGAAGATCTCAAGCGTCTCGAACGTGATGTCTCGAAACTCGAACCATCAACCCGCCGGCCGTACCCCCGTCTCGACTACGGCGATGCGATCACCAAGCTCAGGGAACTCGGTTCCGATGTCGAGCACGGCGACGATTTCGGCGCCGACGACGAAACGATCCTGACCCAGCAGTACGATCAGCCGCTGATGGTCACCCGCTACCCGGCGGCCATCAAGGCCTTCTATATGCAGCCCGACCCGGCGGACCCGACCCGCGCCCTGGCCGTCGATGTCCTCGCTCCCGAGGGCTATGGCGAGATTATCGGCGGCTCGGAGCGATCCGACTCCCTCGAACACCTCGAGCGGCAGATCGCCGCCCATGACCTGCCGAAAGAAGCCTTCGAGTGGTATCTCGATGTTCGTCGCTACGGTTCATTCCCCCACTCTGGCTATGGCATGGGGATCGAACGCTGCGTGACCTGGATCTGTGGGGTGCCGCACCTCCGCGAGGCAATTCCCTACCCACGGATGATCAATCGGCTCTACCCCTAAGTTAATTATTAATTATGAGTTATGAATTATGAATTGCCATCGCAGGGTCCTCAGAGGCGCTTGCGATGTCATTCATAATTCATAATTCGCCTTTCCGTCGTCCGACGACAGAGAGGCGATCGTTGCTCCCCAGCCGCCGCGGTCGGCGGTGGCGTCGCTGAACGAGACGACGAGTGGGTGCTTCTCGAGGGTGCTCCGCACGCGTTCGCGCTGGACTCCGATACCGCGGCCGTGGATCAAGCGGACCTCGCGGAAACCCTTGGCGTGAGCGGCCTCGAGGTAGTCGGTCACCACATCGGGAATGTCCCGGGGGGGGAATGGGTGGAGATCGATGAAGTCTTCAACCGGGAATTCGACGGGGATTTCCGGATCGGGGTCCAGCGCTCTTTCTCCCGGATCTTCCTCGTCACCGGAGTTGGTCGTGTTTCTTCCGAACGCGAGAAATACAACCACCGTCAGCGACGCGAGGACCAGTCCGAAAACACCGAGACCCCACCAGGCCCTGGGTCCGATGACCCGAGACAGCGGCCAGGTCAGGGCCGCAGCAACCCCAAAGACCGCGATTTTGGTCAGAAGATAGACTGCCCGGGGAGAGAGCGGATCGGCCACGGGCGGAGTATATCCTCCTCCGGCGTCAATTCTCGGTGGGCGTGGTCTTGACGGCGGTCACGGTATAGCCGAGGCCTTCGATCTCGGCCACGAGCTCATCGGGCGATACGCCCGGCGATTGGAAACGGGCGCTGGCGGATCCCGACACGTGGTCGGCCGAGGCGCTCTCGACACCATCGACCTTGATGAGGGCCTCGGTGATCGCCGAAGAGCAGCTTTCGCAGTGCATCCCCTCGACCGTGAACGAGGCATCCACCGTCGTCGAGCGGGTACAGCCCGAGACCATCCCGGCGGCGACCATGAGGACAACCGCAATCAAGACCCGCTCAGCCGGCATCCTCATCCACCTTCTCCAATTCATCCCACATCTCCAGCCGCGGCGTGATGACCGTCGCGGAGGCGTGTTCACTGAGACGATAATAGATCGTCATCCCATCACGACGCGAATTGACCAGAGTGCCCGCCCGCAATCGGCTGAGATGCTGGGAGACGGCTGCCGGTGTCATCTCCAGCACTCGCGCGAGATCGCACACGCAGAGTTCGCCGACCCGTTCGAGGAGGGCGAGGATCTTGAGCCGAGTCTCGCCGCCGAGCAGTGCATAGTGCTGGGCCATGGCCTGGAGAGGGCGGCGGTGCCTCGCGAGCGAGTCCCTCAAAGCGATGAGTTTCTCCGGGTGCCGATCAGGTGTAGAACAATCGAAGGCTTCGTTTCGCATGTGTTTCCTCGACTCGGGGTGCAAGGGCAGCTGAAGTGAGTGGGTCTGCGGATTTCATCCGTGGTTCAGTATAATTAACCACATAGCCATTTTAGAAGGTTCTTATTTCTTGTCAAGAACTCCACCAACCGCGAATACCACCCGCCCCGGGAACGTTGTACGCCACGATGAGCTTGACGACCCGAGAGCCACCGGTGCTCGAGATCTGGATCGACGGCGACTGCAAGGTCTGCCGGCGGTCGGAGGAATGGTGTTCCACTCGTGACGGGCGCGGACGGCTGAGTTTTGTCGATCTCCACGCCCCCGACTCCGATCAACCGCCGGGATCGCAGGAAGCCATGATGCGCGCGGTCCACGTCCGTCACGCGGACGGAACCGTGCGGACGGGATTCGACGCCTGGCGGCGCATCCTCGCCGAACTCGACGGCTGGCGCTGGCTGGCGTGGGCGGCCGGTCTACCCGGATTCAGACACCTCGGTGGGTTCTTCTATTCAGTGGCGGCGCGGAACCGCCACCGAATCGGTCTCGGCAAGACCTGACGATCAGGGCCGCCACTCGTCCACGGGTTGCGCCTCGCCGAGCGTCCCGTCGGCGTGGATGGGTGCGACCTGAATATCGAGATCGAAGTCGAAGGGTCTGAACTTCGGCACCGAGAAGAAAAGGTACGCGCCGTCAGCCGTGGGAGCCGCCTCGATGAGCACCGAGCGGTGGGGTCCGGGAAGCCGCACTTCGTTCACCCTTCCCCCTTGAAAGCGAAGCTGTCGATCGGCGCGGACAAAATAGAGCTCGTTGGCTGGACCGATCCGGGCCCCCCACTCGAGACCGCCGGTGTTGATTTCCGCCTGAAGCTGCTGCGCCGGACCGATCTCCGGATCGAACAGGAAGAGATCACCACTTCCGTTTCGTGTCGTGGCGAAGACGGTTCTGCTCGACGAACCGGTCATGGCCACCGCATCGAAGGCGTCCCCGTCACCCGTGCCCTCCATTCGCACGACCTCACCCCACGAAGCGGAAGAACTCGTCCGTTCGGAGACCCCGACCCACGGCGATCCGTCGGGGTCGGAAACGGTCACAAAGCAGCGCCGCTCATCGGCGCTCACCCAGGTCAGCTTGACGTGTTCGCGCGGATCGATGCCCGGGATGACCACCAGCTCCGGGATCGACCATCCATCGTCGCCGAGTTGAGTACGGAATCCTCGATCGAACGATCGCTCTCCCTCGGCGGGCGACGGCAACCCGTTTCTCTGCGCCCCGATCCAGGGGCCGCCGGGAAGTTCCGGCGGACGGAGCCGTCCGGTAAAGTAAAGAACAGTCCCATCGCCGACCGGCACCGGGGCGCCTTCAACACCGGCGGTGTTGATACGATCGACATCTTCGATGATCTCAGCCGGTCCGCCGGCAAGCTCCAGCTTGGGCAGACGCCACCTGGCGTAGCTGACGAAGTCCATCAACTGCGCCGCTTCGAGGTGGATCTCGTTCTCGCCGACCATGGTCGTCGTTCCCGGTACCGGGATGGCGACGATCTCCGTGCCGAGGCCGATGTCCATCAACGCGGTGGGCCGGTCATCCACCACCACGACCGTGTCGGAGGTCACCACCACCACCGCATTGATGCCGCCCGCGACATCGGGTGTGGGGCGGGCTTCGTCGCTGCGGCCGAGGGCCCGCGGAACTGCAATCCGGACTTTCGCGATCCAGGCGTTTTCCCGCACCGGATCGGGCGCCGCGTCGAGGAGGTTACCGAAAGTCTCGGTGTCCACTTGCGGTGTCGACCGCATGGGATCCACGAGGTCGCAGCCACCGAGGGCCGCCAGCATGACCGACACGAGCACAACAAAGACAACGCGTGACATGTTCACCGTCCCCGATCTGATCATAACCTAAGGTGAGCGACTCTGGTGGATGAGATGCGCCAAGATCTTGATGCTCTGACGTTTGCGAAAAACGGAGGCATACCCGTTGGTATGTCGAGTATTTTCGCAAACGTCCAGAGCGCAGGAGATTGGTGCAGATCGCCGCCGAGAATCGCTCATCTTAGGAATAAGTTAAAGCAGCATTCCTGCGATGGTCGCCGTGAGCCACGATGCGATGGCGCCCCCGAACATGGCCTTGAGACCGAGGGCCGCCAACGCCGATTTTCGACTCGGCGCAACCGCGGAGATCCCACCGATCTGGATTCCGATGGACGAAAAATTGGCGAATCCGCACAGGGCATAGGTGGAGATCACCGCGGCCCGTTCGCTCACGGCCCCATCCTGGATATAGGTTCCGAGGGCGCCATAGGCGACAAACTCGTTGAGCGAGATCTTGATTCCGAGGAGGTTCCCGACCAGCCCCGCATCGGCCCATGGCACACCCATGAGCCAGGCCAAAGGACGAAAGAGGTTGCCGAAAAAGGTCTGCAGCGATCCCGGGAAAAAGCCGCGAAACTCCCCCACCGCCGGCGACCAGAGCGTCTGCACCGAATACGCAACATACTCGCCGCCGAGGAGGCGTCCGTCGATGAGGCTGTCGATCCAGCCGAGGAGGCTGTCAATGACCGCAATCAGGGCGATGAAGCCAATGAGCATGGCCCCCACGTTGAGGGCGAGCTTGAGTCCGTCGCTGATGCCGTTGGTCGCGGCCTCGATGACGTTCCCGCCCGAATCGATCTCCGGCAGGCCGACATCACCGGCGGTCGCCGAATGCTCGGTTTCCGGATAGATGATCTTGCCGATGACCAACGCCGCGGGCGCGGACATGACACTGGCCGCGATGAGGTGGCCGGCTGGAACTCCCAACGCGATGTAGCCGGCGAGCACCCCCCCCGCGATGGTGGCGAAACCACCGACCATGATGGTCAACAGCTCGGATCGGGTCATGTCCTCGAGAAACGGTTTGATGAGCAACGGACCCTCGGTTTGGCCGACAAAGATGTTGGCGGTGCACGACAGGGTTTCGGCGCCGCTGGTTCCGACGGTCCATTTCATGAACTGCGCGAGGCTCTCGATGACGATCTGCATGATGCCGAGGTAATAGAGCACGCCCATGAACCCGCCAAAAAAGATGATCGTCGGAAGGACTTTGAAAGCGAATTGAAAACCGAAGCCCGGCCAGGCGCTGTCCGGCTCGACGAAATAGTACCGGCCGTCCGCCAAATTGCCGAAGAGGAAGCGCGCGCCGTAGTCCGAGAGGGCGAGGAAATCCGCCGCTTTCTGGCTGAAACCGGCAAAAACGGTCTGGCCGTAGATTCCGTTGACGATGAGCCAGGTGGTGCCGAAGATCACAACGAGGGCGCCGCACACCCGTCTGACCGGCCGGGGGATGGCCATCCTGCCGCCGATGACGGCGACGATCCCGACCACGATGGTGAGCCACCCGAGCGCCTGAGGCACCAACAGACCGGCAATCCCGCCCACCGCCGCCGCGCCGAGCAGCACGACCACGATCCCCGGGATGCCGTCGAGTCGCTTCTTCTGCTCTTCCTGCATGATGTAGATCACCAGGAGGGCGGCGAGCACCACCATCCCGACAAAGCTCCATAGGTCCTGCTTGAGGATGATGAGCGCAAAGATGAACTGGAGGCTGAGCCCCCAGGCCACCGTCCGCAACCGGACACGCCGCGGATGATAGGACATGGCCCAAGCGAGACAGAGCAGGACGACGAGTCCGATCAAACTGAGAAACTGCATTGCTCCCCCTTGCGACCCAATTACTCTACACTGTCTTCGGCTCTGAGAAGCCGGTCGATTTTGAGGGTATAATCACACTGGAATCGCCCGTCTTCGGGCTGCACTCGGAGAAAAAGAAGTGTCCATGGATTTCGCCACCGTCCGTTTCCTCAGGATTGTGTTCGCCGTGACCGGCGGCCTCATCGGAGCGGCTGCCGGTTACCGCTATTTGGCCGGTTTCCCGATCTTCGGTCCGGCCGGAGGCGCCGTGGTCGGCGCCATCATCGGCTGGAATACGGTCGACCTGATCAAAGGCCGCGCGCACAAGTAACCGAAACCCGGATCGTCGATCCACGGGAGGATTCATGGGGCGCAAACATGGTCCCGCCCCTCGGCGTAAAGGCCTCCAGATCAGCCGCTCGGTCTTCGAAGAAGTCGTCTCGGACGCCCTCGACCGCCTCCCCGACGAATTTGCCGAGCTCATGACCAATATCTCCGTCCAGATCGAGGAGTGGCCCGACGACGACACCCTCCGTGAACTCGACCTCGATCCTCGAGTCGATAGCCTTTACGGCCTCTACACCGGCGTTCCGTTGGACGAACGGGGCGGCTGGTACGGGAATGTCCTACCCGATGTCATTCTGCTCTACCGGCAGCCGCTGCTCGATGACTGCCGCGACCGCGAGGACCTCATCCACGAGATCCAACTCACCCTGCTCCACGAGATCGGTCACCATTTCGGCTTCACAGATCGAGAAATGGACGAGTGGGAAAGTGAGTTCTCCGGTCTCTCCGAAAATCACGACGGCTCTTCAGAAGAACCGTCGTGATTTTCGGAGGCAGGCACTACGGTTCCGGCGACCCGTCATGTTCCTCGAGCGGATCGATCTCGAGATACTCGGAAAGCCACCTGACCCCGAGATAGAACGGCAGAGTGTCGGCCGCGGCGATGACGAACTTGAAGGCGTATCCGGTGGCGATGAAGAGCGCCAACTGGCGGCCGATGGGCTGACTCGGATCGACCGGAAGGGCGTGGGCGTAGTAGTGGGTAATGAGGATGACCGCGGTGGTGTCCACGAGCTGACTGGTCATGGTCGAGCCGTTGTTGCGAACCCACAAGAGCTTCCCCTTGGTCACCCGCTTCCAGAAGTGGAAGACATAGACATCGCAAAACTGCGCCGCCATGTACGCAACCATCGAAGCGGTCACCGCACCGAAGGTCAGTGCTCTGACTTCAAAGAAGACCGGTAAACGGCCGGCCGCATCACGGACGATTTCACCCGTCGATGGATCGAGCGTCTCGAAACCGGGCAGGATGCCGCCCAACCACAACACGAAGACCACCCAGATGTTGAGCAAGAGGCCGACGGAGACGACGAAGTTGGCACGCTTTCGGCCGTAGAACTCGCTGATGAAGTCGGTGCAGAGAAAGGTCAACGGGTAGGGCAGGACGCCCACGGCGATGGCGAAAACCAGGGGCGTCCCGTCGCCCGTCGTCATCTCGCCGAGTTTGATGAAGCGGCTGATGCCGAGGATGTTGAGCATGGCCAGGGTGCCGAGAAAGAGCCCGGAGAGAATCAGGAACACACGCTCGCGCCGGGCGTGCAGGACCGAAGCTTCGATGGGGTGGAGGTCGTGATCGTCGGACATCTCACTGATGAGGATAGCTGATGCGCGGTCCTCGATGCTCGATGCCCGCCCGCCCGACCATCAGTGCTACCATCCCCTCACGATCAGATTCGGGTTCTGGAGGTCGTCATGCGCAAATACATCGGGCTCGTGATTCTCTTGATTGTCGCGGCCGTTTCGGTCTCAGCCATGGACATCTACGTCGACTTCGATCGCTCGGGCCGGTTTTCCTGGTACAAGACCTTTGCCTGGCATGACTCTGACGCGACCTCGCTCGAGGGCCACAACGACCTCATGCACTCGCGGATCAAAACCGCCATCTTGACCCAACTCTCCCAGGGTCGGCTGAAGGAGGTGACCAAAGACCCCGATCTCTACGTCACCTACCACGCGGGTTCTCAAGAGGCGTTGTACATCGATCCCGCCGCCGTCGGTTTCGGATTCGGCGGTACGTGGGGTGGGGTCGGGGTTTCCTCCGCCCGGTCAGGCACCTACGAGCAGGGGACCTTGGTCATCGACATCTGGGAAGCGGAAACAAAGAAAATCGTCTGGCGAGGTGTCGCTGTCGACGTCTTTTCCGACAACCCGGACAAAGCCGACAAGATGATCAACAAGGCCATCGAGAAGATGATCAAGAAGTGGCGCAAGATGAAACCGGGGCTCTGACCCAATTCAAATTCTGACCGTTTGCTGTCGCAGCAAACGGTCAGAATTTGACGTTCGGCTCTCTTTCCGGAAATCAGCCCCGTGTCTCGTGCAATCCACGGTAGTCCGCGACGATGGGGTAGCGGCGGCCGATGCCGAAGGCCTTCGAGGTGATCTTGATCCCCGGCGCCGCCTGGCGCCGCTTGTATTCGGCGCGATCGATGAGATCGACCACCGCAACGACGACATCGCGATCGATCCCCTCGGCGATGAGTTCCTCCACCGACAGGTTGCGTTCGACGTATCCCTCGACAACACGATCGAGATCCTCGTAGGGCGGCAGACTGTCCTGATCCCTCTGGTCGGGCCGAAGCTCCGCCGATGGCGCCTTGTCGATGATCGACTCGGGGATGGTTGCGGTTTCTCGGTTGAGAAAGCGGGCGATGTCGTAGACCAGCGTCTTGGGAACATCGGAGATGACCGCCAGCCCCCCCGCCATGTCGCCGTAGAGGGTTGAATACCCCACCGCAACCTCCGACTTGTTGCCCGTGGTCAGCAGGAGGCGGCCGAACTTGTTGGACAGCGCCATGAGCACCCCGCCGCGAATCCGAGCCTGGATGTTCTCCTCGGTGACATCGGGTTTGGTGCCCGCAAAGACCTCCGACAAACCGTCGAGATAGGACTGGAAGATCTCGTCGATGGGAATCACTCGATAGTCGATGCCCAGATTATCGACGAGGGCCTGGGCGTCTACGACGCTGCCGGCGGTTGAGTAGCGGGTCGGCATCGCCACACCGAGCACCTTTTCTGGCCCGAGGGCGCGGGCGGCGACGGCCGCGGTCAACGCGGAGTCGATCCCACCCGAGAGCCCGAGAAGAACCGTGTCGAAACCGGTCTTCCTCGCATAATCCCGGAGGCCGAGTTCGAGGGCTTTGACGGCCTCTTCCTCGGTGCTTTCGGCGACCGGGCGGAGTTCGCCGGGGGCACCCGAGGAGGCATCGAGGTCGATGTCGTAGACCAGGAGATCCTCAGCGAAGTCCCGTCCCCGAACCACCACCTGACCGGTGGGATCGACGACGATGGAGTGGCCGTCGAAGACGAGCTCGTCATTTCCCCCGACCTGGTTGGCGTAGACAAAGAACCGGCCGGACTGGGCCGCGTATCTCCGAACGAGGTCGCGTCTTTGGGCCGCCTTGCCGAGTTCGAACGGACTCGCCGAGATGTTGATCAGCAGCTGCGCGCCCGCCTCAACCTGCTCGAGAACCGGATCGCGGTGGTAGATGCTTCGGCCGTCGAGATCAGGATCGGCCCAGACGTCTTCACATACCGAGATCCCGAGCCGGACACCTTTGAAGAGCAGCGGCCGGGCCGCGCCGCCGGGTTCGAAGTGACGAGCCTCGTCAAAGACGTCGTAGGAGGGGAGCAAGCACTTGTGATACCGCGCTACCGCGCGGCCGCCGACGCAGAGCGCGGCCGAGTTGAACAAACCCTTGCCGTGGCCCGCGGTATTTCGGTCGACATACCCGACGACGATGCCCAGCGAATCGTCCGACAGGGCGGCAACGCGTTCGAGTTGGCGCAGATTGCGATCGACGAAATCACGCCTCTCGAGGAGATCGCCCGGCGGGTACCCCACCGTCGCCAACTCACTGAAGACCACGAGATCGGACCCGAGGCTGCGGGCCTCGGCGACGGCGTCACGCATGAGCACGAGATTGGCGTCGAAAGCGCCGACGGTGTAGTCGAGCTGGGCGATGGCGATTCTCATCGGTGAAACCCCCGGGGTCGAAGTGTAGCCTGATCCGACCCGGACCAACGAAAGCCATGCCCCCACAAAGGGGCCGCCCCGCCGGGGAGGGGGTTCCGACGGGGCGGCGAGGAAGGAGGAGAGGTGAAACGTTGTGTCATCGTTTCTCTCACCTGGATATACGGGGGAGTTGAGGAGTTGCGTTTACCGAAAATCGGCGGATTTTGTAACACAACAGTAAAAGCGAGACACGAGAGACTCGCCGCACGTCCTCAAGACCTCACGACCTCAAGCCCCCAGGTTCCATTTGCGGCTGAGACCGTGTTCAAGCTAGCATGGTTGGACAGTTCACCAGGGAGGCAACGTGGATCGGATCGGTCACTACAAGATTGTGTCAGAACTCGGCCGCGGCGGGATGGGCGTCGTCCTCAAGGCTCACGAGGAATCCCTCAATCGATTCGTCGCCATCAAAGTGCTCGGGGAACACCTCGAGCAGGACGACGAATATGTCCAGCGTTTCGTCCGGGAGGCGCAGAGCGCCGCCGCCCTGAGCCATCCCAACATCGTCCAGATCTACGCGATCTCCGAGGACCAGGGCCACCATTACTTCGTCATGGAGTATGTCCAGGGCACCAGCGTTCAGAGGATGATCCAGACAAAAGGCAAGATTCCTCCCGCCGAGGCCGCTCGTTTGATCCTCCAGGCGGCGGCCGGGCTCCAGGACGCCCACGCCCAGGACGTGATCCACCGCGACATCAAACCGGCGAACCTCATGGTCACCGACCGGGGGCTGGTCAAGATCGCGGACTTCGGCCTCGCGCTGATGGGCGGGGGCACCTCCCGACTCACCGCAACCGGCATGCTCATGGGCACCCCCGGCTATCTCTCGCCCGAACAGTGTCTCGATCAGTCGCCGGACCAACGCACCGATATCTACTCGTTGGGCGTCACCTTCTTCGAGATGGTCACCGGCACCATGCCGTTCCGGGCGGACAGTCCGCTCGCCCTCCTCAGACTCATCATCGAGGTCGAGCCTCCCGATATCCGTGAGATCAATCCCGAGGTCGACGACGAACTCCGCGGCATCATCGCCCGGATGCTCGCCAAAAACCGCGAAGACCGCTACCCGAACTGCGCCGGGGTTATCGCCGACCTCCAGGACTGGCTCGAAGCCCGCGGCGAATCGATGCACCGCGTTGCGGGCGCGACGGCGTCCGGCACCGCGGCCGGAGTGATGTCACCCCTGCCGCCGCCGGTCACCCAGGAGCAGATCAATAGCGAACCCACCGTGGTTTTCGAGAGCGGTTCCACCAAACCCGCGCCGCCGGCCGCACCACCACCGACCCCGCCGGCTCCGGTCCCGGACCCCATCGCCGCGGCGCCCGAACCCCGAGCCACCGTTCCGGCGACCCAACCACAACCCGAGCCGACACGGTCCCGGACCGGTCTGTTGGTGGCCGTCATCGCCATCGTTGTCCTCGGCGCCGGCGCGGCTGCGGCCTTTCTCGCCGTCAAGACCGGTGTTCTCGACCGCATCATCGGTCGGGACGACCTCAATCAGATCGCCGAACTCTCAGAACCACAGGAAACCTCCGCCGGGGAACCGGACGATGCGACCGCCCTCGCGGATCCGGACTCGCACGGGGTAGAAGCACCCTCTCACCCTCCTGGTGGCGGTGTCGAATCTGAGACCGCCAGATCCTCCGGTCGTCCGCGGTCATGCTCCACCCACAGCTCACCGGCAGCGAAACCGAGGCGACGACCCCCAAAGCCCGGGATTCGTCCAAGACATCGAATCTCAACCGTGAGGCGGACACGACGGCCCAGGGCACTGCGTCGACTTCTCCGCCACCACAGATCGTGGCCCCCCCACCGACCGCCACGGTCGTTTTCGCTGTCGGCGAACCGCTGCTTGCGGTTGAAGCCGAAGAGTACGTCAAAGGACGACTCCGACATGCCGGTGTCGAGATCCTCGAGATCACCGCCATTCCGGGGCTCGAGGGCTTCGTCAACACCGAGTCACGACCCTCCCCCGAGCAGGTGCGCGAAGCCCTTCGTCCATACGCACGTTTCGTGGTCCCGCTTCGAGTGGAGTACCTGGGCGACCGGGCCATCACGTATATGGGGCAGCGCGACATCGTTTACCAGTCGCGCGTCAACATGGCTCTCGTGGACCTGCAGTCGGGCCGCTCCATGGGCAAACCTGAAGTCATCAAAATCGAGTACACCCAGCTCAACGCGGACGAGGTTGTCGCAAGGGATCTCAGGAAGGCCACCACCGGCATCGTCCAAAAACTCCCTCGGTAGTGAACGCGACGGCGCTCAGTGCTGTACGGACTCGACATCCTTCTCGCCGTCCTTGCGGTGGAGGGTGCAGCGGTCCAAACTCCCGTTCCTGCGCTCGCCCTGACGGGCGAGGCTGCCGAGACCTTTCTTCGAGAGGCTCAGGTTCTCAAGCTCGGCGATTACGAGAACAAGGGCATCACCCAACCTCGCCGGGCGACGCTCACCGACGGCAAGCTCACCCTCATGGCGGTCTTCAAGGACGTCGACGAGGTCTATCCCAGAGATGACGATCGGCGACGGAAGGGTTCTCGTCAACCTCAAGGACCACTACAAGCACGAGGTCGCTGCCTACGAGCTCGACAAACTCCTCGGACTCGGGATGGTGCCGCCAACGGTCGAGCGGCAGAATCTGGCGCGAATGGGGTTCCCTCCAGATGTGGGTCAACGGAGCCATGACCGAGTGGGAGCGCAAAGAGAACGAGGAGCAGTCGCCACCGGACATGGCGGCGTGGAACAACCAGATTTCCACGCTCAAGGTCTTTCTCCAGTTGATCTGGGACACGGACTACAACAACATCTCGAACATCTTGGTCGACGAGAGCTGGAACATCTGGAAAGTCGACTCCTCCCGCGCCTTTCGCATCGATGCCGGTCTCAGACGCGAGGGCGCACTGACGAGATTCTCGAGGTCCCTCCTGTCTTCCCTCGAAGACCTCGACCAAGACGAATACGAGAGGGTGTTGAAGCCGTGGCTCAACCCTCGACAGATCCACACGATGTGGCAGCGACGCACCCGAATTCTCGAACTCGCCGAGGAACGAGTGGCCGAGTTTGGTTCGGAGTCGGTGCTCTACGACTGACGTCGCGCCGCGCAGACCTTCGGCATATTCTTCTTCTCGGCCGGGAAAAACCCGGCGGGTCACCATGGTGGTGACCTGACATGGAAAATGAAGTCCCTCTGCGCTCATCGCTCACCGCGCCATTCTGCGACCCGCGGACCGCTCAGTTTCTGCGGCCGCCGAGCAGCCCCGATCTGAAGAGAAAGTAGAGCAGGGTCATGAGAGTCGAGACCGCGGCTGCGACATACGTCAGCGCCGCCGCGTTGAGCACCCTGTCGACCCCCTCGCGTTCAGGGCCGGAGATGATGCCGTGTTCGACCAACATGACTTTGGCCCTCCTCGACGCGTCGAACTCCACCGGTAACGTCACCACCTGGAAGAGCAACACCGCCGAGAACAGCACGGCGCCGACCAGCACCATATTCGTCGAGGACATGAAGAGGCCGCCAAGCATGACAAAATAGCCCAGGGTCGATCCGATCTTGGCGGTGGGCACCAACATCGAACGAAGACCCAGCGGTCTGTAGTGCTCGGCGTGCTGGATGGCATGGCCGGCCTCGTGGGCGGCCACGCCGACCGCCGCCACCGAACGCGAATCGAAGACACCCTCCGACAGGTTCAAGGTCCGATTGCCGGGGTTGTAGTGATCGGTGAGCATCCCCTGAGCCCGCAGGATTTTGACATCGCCGAGACCGGCCGAGGCGAGCAGCCGAGCAGCGGCCTCGGCACCGGTCTGGCCGTTGGCGGTGGGCACACGCGAGTACTTTTTGAATGCGGAACTGGTCCTGAAGCTTGCCCACATCGACAGCAAGAGAGCCGGGATGACAAAGACGAAGTACATGGGGTCGAAGATCATTGATTTCCTCCCGGTGATGCGGCCATTTCCCCGACATCACCTTCATCCCAACCAACAAAAAGATCAACAGATTTCTTCTCTCCCCTTCAACTCGCGATCAACGGCAGCAAGAGTATGATCACAAGGTTCGAGACAGGAGGTCAGATGTCATCTCGACGGCCGGCCGGTCGCCATCGTTTCATCATCCACGCGATCCTGACATTGGCGATCGTGCTCGCCCTCACTCTCATTGCAGGCCTGTTTGCCCCGTGGGAGATCACCGGCGGAAACGTGATCCTCCGCTCGCAGAGCGGCATGACCCACGAATTCCCTCCACCCGAGGGTGGTCAGCTCGTCGTCCCCCGGAACAACAGGCACGAGATCGACCTCGGCGAAGAGCTCCGGCCGAAAAACGTGATTCTGATGATCGGCGACGGGATGGGAGTGGGCCAGTTCAGCTCTGCATCAATGATGCTCCACGGCCCGGATGGTCAGCTCGCCGTGGAGTCCGCCCCGATCACGGGTCTGGTTCGGACCTACGCCGGCAACGACTTGGTGACGGACTCGGCCGCAGCATCAACCGCCATGGCAACGGGTTTCAAGGCGCCGAAAACCTCAATTTCGACCCTCGCCGATGGCAGACATCCCCTGACCCTCCTGGAAGCGGCGAAATCTTCCGGCCTTGGGACCGGGGTGATCACCACCTCGGGTTTGGCCGATGCGACACCTGCCGGATTCCTGGTCCACGCCGACGATCGATACCAGTACGCCGATATCTTCCAGTCGATTCTCGCGACCGAGAACGACATCCTGATAGGTGGCACCTGGGTTCACCACAACAAGGCAAAACACGATGAGGCGTATCTCGATCTCGTCACCCGGGTTGTGGAACTCGGGACCGCCGCCGGGTACCACGTGATTCGAGACGAGTCCGATCTCGCCGGCGCCCGAACGCCGGTCCTCGCGCTTTTCGAGCCGCGCGGAAATTCGGCTTCGGCGCACGGGCCCGAGTTGGCCATCACCACTCGATTCCTCCTTGACGCCCTGGGCGGCAGGGCAGAAGGCTTCTTCGCCCTCATCGAGTCCGAGTCGAGCGACGGGAGCGGCCACAAGAACAGCATCTCGGACGTCGTCGAGGCCGTCCGGGAATTCGACGAGGCGGTCGCACTCGCCGTTGCCTGGGCCGATGGACGAAATGACACTCTGGTGCTCGTGACCGCCGATCACGACACCGGCGGTCTCGGGGTGACCGACGGGGACTACGAAGATGGGGAGGCAGGGGTGCGCTGGGTCTGTGACATGCACACCGGGCAGTGGGTTCCTCTCTTCGCCTTTGGACCCGGCGCCGAACACTTCAGCGGTGTCATGGACAACACCGACATCGGCGTCCTGATCGCCAAACTCCTTGGAATCGGGGACTTCCCCAACGCCCAACCTTGAAATTCCTCAAGGAGGATGTTAAGGTCCCGTCCCGATTGAGCGTCGTCAACCGGCGACGACACTTTCCCGAAAGGACCGAACCATGAATCTCGCCGCAGGCCTCAAGAGGCTGATGCTGGGACCGGAAGAGCAGGAAATCCCCAACCTCAAGCGGAACGACCGCTGCTGGTGCGGAAGCGAAAAGAAATACAAGGCGTGCCATCAGGCCGACGACGACCGCAAGCGCGCGGCGAATCGTGCCGCATCATCCAAGCAGCAGGCCGGAAGCCTCAAGCGCGGATTCTGATCGCCCGCCCGCAACCCACTCATTCCCAATCTCTCGGACTAGAATTCGCCGCCATTGTGTTGCATCCCCAAGGAGCATCACCATGGCCGAACTCGACGTCGTCAATCAGTTTCCTCACAACCACAGCGTCGGCGAGATCGACGACGTGCTCGTCGATGTCGTCGACGAACTCAACGCGCAACGAGACTCTCTCGCGACGCCCGTTCGACTGAACTTCCAAGGTCACCCGCTGCCGTCGCGTTCGGAGATCGCAAGGGCCGTCGACCTGCTGCGCTCGGTGATCTTCCCCGGCTACTTCGGCAACCGAGATGTCACTGAAGCAAGCCTCGGTTACCACATGGGAACGACCCTTCACCGGGTGTCGTTGATGTTGGTGGACGAGGTCCACCGCGGCCTCTGCTTCGCGTGCAGCCGGGACAGCTCCGAAAGAACACCGGCGGCCTGTCTGGCCCGCGCCAAAAGCATTACCGCAGAGTTTCTCAAACGGCTGGCCGAGATCAGAAGATTGCTTGCACTCGATGCGGTCGCAGCCTACGAGGGCGACCCGGCGGCGACCGGTCCCTCCGAGGCGATCTTCTGTTACCCCGGGGTTCTGGCGCTGACGAGCCACCGCATCGCCCACGAACTCTACAAACTTGAGGTGCCGCTCATTCCGCGTATCATCGCCGAACTCGCCCACTCCGAGACCGGGATCGACATCCACCCCGGCGCCAGCATCGGCGAGCGCTTCTTCATCGACCACGGAACCGGAGTGGTCATCGGCGAAACCACCATCATCGGCGACCGTGTCCGGCTCTATCAGGGCGTGACGCTCGGTGCCAAGAGCTTTCCCCACGATGAAAAGGGCAACCCAATCAAGGGGATCGACCGCCACCCCATCATCGAGGACGAGGTCACGGTTTACTCGGGAGCGACGATCCTCGGTCGGGTCACCATCGGCAAGGGTTCCATCATCGGCGGCAACGTTTGGCTGACCAAGACCGTCCCGGCGGGCAGCAGGATTTCCCAGGGCCAGCCGAGAACCCAGGCGTTCGAGAATGGCGGAGGCATTTAATTCTCAATTATTAATTTTGAATTCTTCATTACATCGCAAAACTTCTTAGTATTATGCGATGTAATAGAAAATTAAGAATTCAAAATCAAGAATTCTTCGCGGGTTCTCGCCTGAGCGCTCTGACCTCCTCGGTGAGCGCATCCGCCTTCCGCTCGGTTTGATCGATGTTGTCGACCGACCGCATATGTCAAATGTTGTTACACATGGACACCAGCGACGACAAAAAGCCACATCGGGAATGATTCTCAAAAACAGAATGCTCGCGAAAGCGTATCATTGAGGTGATGTCACGCGTCCAGCGTCAATTTGCGGTGCTCCTCGCACCGGGGGCTGTTGCCTTCCTCTTGGCCGTTCTCTCGATGGCGGACATGTTCTTCCCTCGTCCCTATGATGGAGTCATTCTCGAAGCCGATGTTCCGGGTTCCACGGTGGTACGAAAGGTCGTCCCGGGTTCGGGCGCCCACCGTGCAGGCATCCGCCAGGGTGACGTCATCGTCGGCATCGACCGTTCCATCCTCTCGTCGGCAGGCCACGCCCAGGCGTTGCTCAACCGGCACTCCATCGGCGAGTCGGTTCCCTATATGTTCCGTTCGGGGGGCAGCATCAAGGAGCGCGAGGTCGAACTCGGACGACGAAGGATCGGCGACACCTCATACCTCTACGCGGCATTACTCGGTTTTCTCTTCTTCGGGGTCGGCGCCTTTGTCGTTTTCCGCCAACCGCGGTTACCGGCGGCGCGGGTTTTTTACATCATGAGCAGCCTCTTCATGCTCTTTCTGGTGTGCCGGCTTCGACCCGCGTCCTACTCGTGGGTCGACACCTTCGTACTCAGCACTGGCACCATGGCGTTGCTCTTCCTTCCCGCGGCTTTTCTCCACTTCTTTCTGATCTTTCCACGACCGGTGTGGGAGTGGCGCCGCGATCCCATCGCCGACACCATCGGGTGGATTGCCCGGATCAGCCCGCGTCTGGTTCCCATCTACCTGCTGCCGCCGATGGTCTACGTGGCGACGCTTGCCGGCTCCTGGTGGACCGGCTCCCAGATGGCGTTGATCTCCGGCGCACCCATGGCCAACTGGTGGGTCATGGTCGGATACATGGTGCTCGGGCTGGGCGCCCTCGGTCTGAGCGCACGCTACCTGCCCGATGTCCAGCAACGCCGCGGCGCGGGGCTGGTGTTCATCGGCACTCTTTTCGGGGTGGTGCCCTTCATTCTCCTCGCGGTCGCTTTTCCATCGTTCCTCGATACCGAACGGTTCATCTTCTATGGGGTCGTGCCGCTGGTCCTCGTTCCCATCACCTTTGCCTACGCGATCATCCGTTTCCAGCTTCTGGACATCCGTGTCATCCTCCGCAAGAGCCTGCTCTATGCGCTCACGACGGCGCTGGTGACCGCCCTCTATGCCCTGGGAATCGCATCGTTCAACCGGGTTTTCCAGGGAACCGAGCTCGCGAATTCACCGTATTTCCCGGTCGTATTCGCCCTCGCTATCGTGCTCCTCTTCGAGCCGCTCCGCCACCGCCTGCAGCGGCCCGTCGACAAGTTTTTCTTCGCCGAGCGCCACCGGCTGCAGAAGGCCATGGTGGATGTCGGAGAAGCGCTCACCAACGAGGTCGAGATCGGACCCGTCGTCACCCAACTCGTCGAACGTCTGCCCGAACTCCTCGGTCTCCACTTCGCCGCCCTCTATCTGCCCCAGAACCACCGTCTCCAAAGGGTCGCGGGTCCGGCCGAACTGCCCGCGGAACTTCCGGTCATCGGCATCCTCCACGACTTTCTCAAGAACAAGGGGCCGCTCCTGCGGATGGATGAACTCGCGCCGATTCGCCTGCTTTCGGCCGAGGTCGAGCAGCTCGGCGACGAGCTCGGCTCTTCTGGGGTGGAGGTTGTCGGTCTGCTCGCGACGACCCGACGGTCGGTCGGCATCATGCTCTTGTCGGGCAAGACCGGCCAGACCGCCCTCGAACACGAAGAGCTCGAACTCCTGCGCGGTCTGCTCAACCACGCGTCCATCGCTCTGGAGACCAATCTCCTCCTCGACGAGCGGGCTCGGCAGGCCGAATTCGAACGCGAACTCAAGATCGCGGCGGCCATCCAGTCATCGCTGCTCCCGCACAAGCTCGAGACCGCCGCCGGGTGGGAAATCGCCGCGGTCTGCCGGCCGGCGCGCGAGGTCGGCGGAGATTTTTACACCGAACTCCCCGGAGCACTGCCCGGCGAACTCGCCCTCGCCTATGGCGATGTCTCGGGAAAGTCCATCTCCGGCGCGCTCATGATGATGGCGGCGCACGAGGTGCTCAACACCCTTGCCCTCGCCCATCCCGATCCGGAAGAACTGTTCAGTCTCGCCAACGAGAGGCTCTACAACCTGCGAGGCTCTCGGCGCGGCGCCCTCCGCGGCGGGAGTTTCGTCGCACTGGGCTACCTCGCCTTTCGTCCCTCTTCGGGCAAGGTCCGGTACTCCCTCGCCGGTCAACCGCCCCCATTGCTGCGACGGAACTCCTCACCGGTGGAAACCCTCCGCATGCCGAATCACCGGCTTCCCCTGGGCGCCCTCAAGATCGGGGGTCATCAGGTTCTCGAGGTCGAACTCGAGCCGGGAGACCTGCTTCTCGCCTACTCTGACGGCGTGGTCGAGGCGCAATCCCCCGATGGTGAACTCTTTGGCGAGGAACGGCTCTCCAACGCCCTTTGTGACGCACCGAGGACCTCACCCCAGGCAGCCGTCAACCACGTCCTCGAGGAGATCGAGGCCTTCACCTGCGGGCACACTCCCTACGACGACCTCACGCTGTTGGCTGCCGGCCGGAGCGGCGGCTGACCGCCCCCATTGCCGAAAAAACCCCCTTCCGGAGGAAGGGGGTCGGGGCGCATCGAATCCGCGCCTACTGGTTCTGCATCCTGGCCATGAAGTCGAATTCTTCCTTGGCGTAGTCGGCCGGAGGGTCGTAGATCCCTGCGGGCGCATCGACTTTTTCGATGGATGTGACGACATCAGTCGAGCCGACGGTGGTCTCGCCCATGAACTTCATGGACATGGCCGCCTCCTGGCTGACAACATAACCGTCGATCTGACGCATCTTCTCCAACATGCTGTCCATCCCCGGTTGTAGGCTCATGACAACGGAAAACAGGTTGAAGAAGGCCTCGTGGTCGATGGGGGTCTCCGTCGATGCCCAGATCACAGTATCGAGACTCATCATGGCCGATGTCATCTTCAGGTCGTAGCGCTTGGCGTTCCACTCGCCCACCTTCTTGGTCTCTTCGGAGGCCGTAACGGTGACATCGAACTTGAGCATGGCCATCATCTGCTCGGCCATCCCGGGCGGCATCAGCGCGGCCAGATCCACCGGAAGATCAACCTCGGTGTAGGTCTTGTCGTCATGATCGAGCAACATCATCTTGCCGGCCTCGACATCAACGATGGTCGACGACGAGCCCTGGTCCATCCGCAGCTTCTTGGTGCCGATCCACGTCACGTGCTCTTCGTCGGTCGGGGCCTGAGTCTGTCCCATCATCGAGAACCCATCCTGATGGTGCTGCAGTACGACCTTGTATTCGGCGTTGGCGACGCCAACGGCCATCAGAACCACCACCGACATGATCATGGTCTTTTTCATTCGCGATTGTCTCCTTGGTCTTCTTGTAGGGTTTTTCGGCTATTCGCATTCGTTCGACCGCCACTCAGCATACAACGGGATTCCCAGGACTCATTCCTCGCCGGTGGATTCCCACCCGTGGTCGGGACTCAGATAGTCGAGACGATACGAAGGCAACTCGGTGCCGGCCGACATGAGGTAGTGGTCGAACCACCGCAGCAGTCGGAGCTGATAATCAAAGCGCGACGCCGCGCGGCGGTTGCCGTGGCCCTCTCCCGGGTAGCGAACCAACCTCACCGGAGCCTTGCCGTGGGTCTTCAACGCGCGGTACATCTCCATCGACTGGGTCGGGCTGACCCGCGGGTCGGCGTCCCCGCCCATGATGAGCAACGGAGTCGTTCCCTTCGCGGCATGTTTCAGGGGAGACCTCTCGAGGAAAAACTCCCATCTCTCCCACGGGTAGCCGAGGGCATGGACCAGGGTTTCTTCCTCGGGGATGTCCGTCGTCCCAAACTTGGAGATCTTGTCGGAGATCCCGACAAACATCACTCCGGCTCGGAAGCGCTCGCTGTATCGGGTGGTCAACCACGCGGTGGCGTATCCGCCGTACGAACCCCCGGTCACCCCGATCCGATTCTTGTCGGCGACTCCAATCTCGATCAGATGATCGACCGCGTCGACGAGATCGTCGAACTCGGCGCCGGCAGCGTCGGCCTGCCCGAGCTTCGAAAATGCGACTCCACGGCCGGTGCTGCCGCGGTAGTTGGGGAAGAAGACCGCATATCCCCGCGCCGCGAGGATCTGCGCCGGGGAGCTGTACCTGCTCAGCCAGCCGTTGCTGCGATGACCCTCCGGCCCGCCGTGCACGACCATCACCAGCGGCGCAGGTCCGGCCGGTAGACCATCGAGCGGGCGGATGAGTACGCCCTCGAGTTCGAGTCCGTCACGGGCCTGGTAGAGCACGACCTCCTGCGGGGCGAGTCGGATCCCGGCGAGCCACGGGTTCGCGTCGGTCAGTCGAGCCGGCGGAAGTCCGCCGGCGAGGTCCAGGGCGAATACTTCACCGGGATGCGAGTGCGAGTTGCCGATCAATGCAACCTGGCTTCCATCATCTGCCACGCTCATGGAGGTAAAGACCTCACCGCCGGCAAAGCGCCCGAGCGGTTGGCTCGGACCGCCGGAGGCGTTGACGCCATAAAGCTCGGTGGTCACACCCACATCGGCGAGAAAAAGCAGGGCCTCGGCGTCCAACCACGCGAACGATCTGACCGAACCCTCGAATCCTCGAGTCAGATTCTCCGGAGTCCCTCCGTCCGCGGAGACCACCATGAGGGACGACGCCGACGGATCGTGGAAATCCTCACCGCTGATCATGGCGAGGCGGCGCCCATCAGGGCTCCACTCGATCACGCCGAGCTTGCCCTCACGGTCCACCGTCGCCTCGATTTCACCCGTGGCCGCGTCAACGATGTGGACCTGCTGGAACATCATTTTTTCGTCCACCAACGGCCGCCGCGCCATGGCGATCGCCAGACGCTCCCCATCCGGGCTCCACCGCACCTGCATGGCCGATCCCTCGATATCGAGGGATCGAGGAACCCCGGCCGCACCGATCTCGGCGATCCAGATCCGCAGGTGCGGGTCATCCTCCTCGAAGATCTGCTGGTTGAAACCGCGCGCTTCAAGCTCTTGATCCGCCTCGGCCTTCGGCTCTTCGGCGATCAACGCGACCCGCGCGCCGTCCCGGCTCCAGGCATAACCGACGATCGTGGTCTCGACCGAGACGACGGGCAGTGCCTCGCCGCCGCCGACGGGGATGACGTAGAGCTTCGTGTATTCGTCTTCCCCGCGTTTTGCAAGGAAGGAGGCGGCGGCATGATCCGGCCGCCAGTCGATGGCGGAAACCGTGACCTCGCCGGTGACAAACGGCCGTGCCGCCCCGGTCGCGACATCGATGACGTAGAGCTCGGCCCAGTTCGGACCGTCTTCCTGCTCGAAGAGCGTTCTCGGAACCGAACGGACGGCGGCGATGAGCGAGCCGTCCGGCGAGATCTTCGCCGAGTTCATGCTCTGTATCCGTGCGAGATCGAGCGGCGTCATGGGCCGCTGGCCATCCGCTGCGACGGTCGTACAGAGTCCGATGCCGAGAACGCAAACCAAAAGAACCGGATAGTGACGTGCCAAGTTCATCCCGGGGAGCCTCCTTCATTCGTCGGTAAAGAGTGTCGCATACGCCGATGGCGGTGTTGCCCAGGACTCGCCCGAAGTCGTCACGAGGTTTCGTCGCGAGGAAATCGCAGTGCGATGTCTTTGTGTCTTTGCGTCTTCGTGGTTGCGACTGGGCGTGCGCATCAGCCCTTGAGTCGGCTGCAGAAATCGGCGAATTTCTCGAGCGCCTCGCCAAAACGCTTCTCCAACTCCGGATCGACGAACCGGCCATCGTCGGCGAGGGCCTTACCGATATAGGGGACAAAGACCCGTCGGCCAAAGAGGTGGGCGTGCCGGTACTGAAAGACCATCTCGAGCTGTTCCACGGCTCGCACGGCGCCCCATGGTCCGGCCGAAATGCCGATGAATCCGGCCGGTTTTTCGTAGAGGCTGTCCGGAAAACGGAGCATATCGATGAAGTACTTCATCACGCCCGGGCAGGCGCCGTTGTACTCGGGGATGACCGTGAGAATCCCGTCGGTGTCGATGATCTTGTTCTGAAAAACGGCGAACGCTTCCGGTTTCTCACCGTAGCTCGCGCCATCGAAGAGCTCGAGGGGCAGTTGGGTGAGATCGAGCATCTCAACCTCTTCGCCGATCCGCCGCAGGCCGTCAACGGCGTACTTTGCGATTTTCAGGGTATTGCTATTGGGTCGATTCGTACCGGATATGACGGTGATCATGAGTTTCTCCCGGGTGGCCCATTGTGCCATCGCCACGTGAAACGACCCCGGAGCCGGCCCGCATTCCGCAAATTTCTTCCGGCGGGCAGCGTGACCGTCGGGTGACACTCGATCGTGCGGTTCTCGATAGAATGCGCGGTGGAGGCGATGATGATATTGAGAGTCGTTCGAAACGTGCTTGTATTGTGTGCGGTTCTCGCCGCATCGAGACTCACCTGGGCGTCCCCCACTCACCACGAGCTCGAGGTCCGCCTCGATCCGGCCACCCACCGTATCGAGGTCATCGATCGAATCCTGATTGGCCGAGAAGTCGCCATCGACACCGACGGCACCTACCACATGGTGCTCCACGCCGGTCTCGCCCCCGAGGTCCTGACACCGGGTTGGCGGCTCGAGGTCGTCGAAGAACCGGTCGAGGCCGCCTTCTTCAGCATCAACGCCACCACCGACACCGTCGCCGAAAACGTTCCGCTCGAGGCGTGGAAACTTCGTCAGGCCCAGGACGTTGGCGGCCCCGTGGAACTCCGCTACGGCGGCGTCATCCACCACGAACTTCACACCCAGGGCGAAGAGTACCAGCGCAGTTTCTCCGAGACCCCCGGCATCATCGACACCGAGGGAGTCTTCCTCGCCGGCACCACATTCTGGGTGCCGACCTTCGGTGACGGTCTGGTCACGTTCTCCCTCGAGGTCAGCGGGCTCACTCCGCCGTGGGACGTGGTCAGCCAGGGTCGGCGCACCCGGCACGAAATCACCGCCGACGGCACCCGGACCACCGCCTGGTCCCTCGAACACCCCACCGAGGAGGTCTATCTCGTGGCGGGCCCGTGGTACGCGACCTCCGATCGAGCCGGCGAAGTCGAGATCTACTCCTTTCTCCGGGAAGACGATCCGGGTCTTGCCAACCGTTATATCGACGCGACCAAACGCTATCTCAAACTCTATGAAGGAATGCTCCCGCCTTATCCTTACGCCTCCTTCGCCCTGGTCGAGAACTTCTGGGAGACCGGTTACGGCATGCCCGGGTTCACCCTCCTCGGACCGCAGGTAATCCGCTTCCCGTGGATCCTCACCTCCTCCTACCCGCACGAACTGCTCCACAACTGGTGGGGCAATTCGATCTATGTCGACGCCGCGACCGGGAATTGGTGTGAGGGCCTCACCGCCTACATGGCCGATCACCTCTTCGCCGAACAGCGCGGCGAAGGCGCCACCTATCGTCGCGCCACCCTCAAGAAGTTCAGCGACCTCGTATCCGCCGACAACGACTTTCCTCTCTCAAAGTTCGGGTCGCGCCAGTCGGCGGCGTCCGAGGCCGTGGGCTACGGCAAAAGCCTGATGCTCTTCCACATGCTCCGCCGGGCCCTCGGCAACGAGTCGTTCCTGGCGGGTCTCGCGCGCTTCGACCGTGACCATCGCTACAGCCGCGCCGGTTTCGCGGAGATCTCGCAGGCCCTCAGCGATGAGGTCGGCGGCGACTGGGATGGCTTTATCGACCAGTGGGTCCAGCGCACGGGCGCCCCAAGCCTCGAAATCGCTGATGTCCGGATCACCGAGGACCCTGCGGCCACCCTCCCGTGGAAGGTCGCCGTCAAGGTCCGACAGACCCAGGACGGCGATCCCTACCCGCTGACGGTGCCAATCGCGGTCACCGTCGAAGGGCGGGCCGAACCGATCTGGAGCGAAGCGGGCACCTGCGGCGGCGGCCGAGATTGCGTCATCGAGGTCTTGAGTGCTTCACGCCCGCTCCGGCTCGATATCGATCCCGCCTTTGACGTCATGCGCCGCCTCGATCCTCTCGAGGTTCCACCGGCTCTCACGACCCTCTTCGGCGCCGAGGACGCGGTCTTCGTCCTCCCCGCGGCCGCGTCCGACACCGAGCAGCAGGCATGGCGCGAACTCGCGGCGGAATGGGCCAAACCCGGGGAGCCGACGCTGCTCTTCGATGACGAGATCGTAACCCTCCCCGACGGTTCGGTCTGGATCCTCGGTTGGAGCAATGCTTTCTCCGCCGTGCTCGATGACCAGGTCATCGAGCAGGGTGCGCGGGTGAGTGGGGAATCGATCGTTTTCCCGACCGACGAGATGCCCCGCGCCGACCACTCGTTGGTCTTGGTGGCCCGCGCTGAATCCGATCCCGCGTCGGCGCTCGGATGGGTGGCCGCCGAACCGGTGGAAGCGATCCCGGGTCTCGCCCGCAAGCTCCCCCACTACACCCGGTACTCCTATCTCGGTTTCAAGGGCGCCGAGCCCGAGAACGTGGCCAAGGGCATGTGGATGCCGCTGTCGTCACCGCTCGTCCGTAACCTCACCGACGGGGCATTGCCGGAGCTGGTTCTTCCCGCTCGGCAGCCTCTCGCCGAGCTGCCGGCGGTCTTCGACGCCGATCGGCTCCAGCGGACCGTCGAGTTATCTGGCGCAACCCTGCCTCGAGGGCCGCGGTCTTGGGAAATCGGGCCTCGACGCCTCCACCACCTGGGTCGAGAACGCGCTCTCTGAGGCCAGAGTCAACCCCGCCGGCGCCGCAGGCTACCGCCAGACCTGGACCTGGCGCGGGGGGAGCCCGAGCGGTCCATGGAACTGACCAACCTCATCGCGGCCGTCCCGGGTTCCGACCCGAAGCTGTCGCCGGTGCTGGTCATGGCCCACCTCGACCACCTCGGAACTGGTTGGCCGGATGTACGGACCGGTAACGAAGGCCACGTCCACCCCGGAGCCGACGACAACGCATCCGGGGTCGCGGTCCTGCTCGAACTTGCCCGGACCATGGCGGCCGAGCCGATCCGGCCGCGGGCCGTGCTCTTTGCCGTTGTCACCGGTGAAGAGGCTGGTCGAGTCGGATCCCAACATCTGCTCGAGGGGCTGCCGGATGGCGAGCGCCCGTACGCATGCGTCAACCTCGACACCGTGGGCCGGCTCGCCGAGGGCGAGCTCTTCGTCCTCAACGCGGATTCGGCGCGCGAGTGGCGCTTTATCTTCATGGGGGTCGGATACACAACGGGAGCGCCGATCAAGGTCGTGCCGGAACCCCTCGACAGCTCGGATCAGATGAGCTGCATCGAACTCGGGATCCCCGCGGTCCAGCTCTTCACCGGACCGACCCCGGATTACCACCGGCCATCCGACACCGTCGACACCATCGATCCCGGTGGCATGGCCGTGGTGACCGAAGCCGCCCATGAGGCCGTCGTTTATCTCGCCGAGCGGTTGGAGCCGCTCACAGTCACCATCAAGGGGGAGGCGGCGCCGGCCGGTCATCCGGGTGGAGCACCCGCCGCGGGCGCCCGGAGGGCGAGCCTCGGGACCATGCCCGACTTCGGTTTTGCGGGGCCGGGGGTCCGTGTTCAGCAGGTGATGCCGAGCTCGGCCGCCGAGAAGGCAGGGCTCCTCGCCGGGGATGTCCTCATCGCCTTCGACGGCGAGCCGGTCGCCGATCTCCGTGGGTACTCGACGCTGCTGAAATCGAAAAGCCCGGGCGATCAGGTCGACGTCACCGTACTTCGAGACGGTGAGGAACAAACCGTCACAGCGACCCTCGGTGAGAGATAGGCAGCAGGCGGTTGACCGATGGTCTTGAGGCGTCAGCTGTTAGCTCAGCCTCCTGCAAGATTCAAGATTTGGATACTGCGGTCTCCCGACCCTCGTCACCATCAGGCCGGCGTCCCGCCGGCACCGAGACCACGAACCATCAAAAATTTCGGGGGTTGTGCAAAACGCTAAACTTAGAGCAAATGGCTGACGGCTTATTTGAGCTTCGTCAAGTCGCGGGCGCGGCCTTTTGTGATAGTGTCCCCCGGGTCCGGAATGGCCACCCTCCGCGTCGCTGTTCGGGATAGATGAGGGCCGGTCGAAAAGACCGCCCATGGAGGCATCATGATCACCTTTACCGATGAAGCGAAAATCAAGATCGGCGAATACGTGGAGCAGATCGACGGCTGCCTCGGGGTCCGCATCGTGGCCCGCCGCCTCGGCCAGCACCGCTTCAACTACGATATTTCCTTGGTGACCGAAAACGACACCAGGGACACCGACGAGATCACCGGTCTCGACAGCTTCAGCTGCTACCTCGACCCCGCCAGTTCCGCCAACCTCGAAGGCGCCTCGGTGGACTGGGTTTCCGATCTCAGCGGCGCGGGCTTCAAGATCGACAACCCGCAGGCGGTGATCAGCTGGGACAACCCCGTCGCTCAGAAGGTCCAGACCGTGCTTGACGAGAAGGTCGCCCCGGCACTCGCCGGCCACGGCGGATGGGTCGAACTCACCGCCGTCGAAGGCGATGCGGCCTACATCCAGTTCGGTGGCGGCTGCCAGGGGTGCGGTCAGTCAAAGGTGACCCTCGACGAGGGCATCAAGACCGCCATTCTCGCCGAGGTTCCCGAGATCAAACGGGTCCTCGACGGCACCGACCACGCGTCAGGGACGAACCCGTACTACCGCAGGGTGGTGGTTGAGGAACCGGCCACTAGCATTCGCGGTCCGTCGTCTCCGAGGCTCAGATCAACACCAAGTGAAGCGGAGGGCCCCTGGCTCCCAATTATGAGCCGTGAAGATTCTGCGTGCTTGGCATCCCTGCCATCGTGCGTTGGGGAACCCTCCTACCTCACCCACCCGGTGTTATATCCCCGGTCCTCGATGGCTTCCGCGTGTCGGGTCGGCACCAGCGGCTTGAAGGTGTCGACCATCACCGCGAGCTCGTCGGTTCGGGTGGTGCCGATGGAGGCCTCGTAGGTTCCCGGATGCGGTCCGTGCGGCAGCCCCCGCGGGTGAAGTGAGATCGACCCCGGACCCACCCCCTTGCGCGAAGTGAAGTTGCCCTCGACATAGAAGAGGATCTCGTCACAGTCCGGCGATGAATGGGGATAGGGGCATGGGATCGCTCCCTCGCCGAAGTCCACCACCCGGGGCACAAAGGAGCATACGACATAGCCATCGCCGGCGAAGGTCGTGTGGATGGTGGGCGGCAGGTGGATCGATGAGGTCTTCGGTTGGAAGGACAGAATCGGGAAGGCAAAGGGCCAGAGCTGACCGTCCCACCCCACCATATCGAAGGGGTCGTTGGAGAGATCGAAAGCGGTGAGCCGACCGCCCGATTGGACCACCAACCGGCGCGGCGCCTGGAAGCTCTCGAGCCCGCCGTCCGGCCAAATGGGAGCAACGAAATCATGATGCGTATAGGGCGCGTACATGGAGAGCTGACCCTCGGGGCAGCGGTACTGCTTGGGTATGCGCAGCGGCGACCGCGCCTCCATCATCATCAAATGAGCCGGACCATCGAGAATCCAGCGGTGGGGCAGACCCTGGGGGACATAGACATAGTCGTGGGCAGCGAACGGAACGACGCCGAGCTGGCACTCGACCCGCCCCGATCCAGAATGCACGAACGTCAACTCGTCGCCATCGGCGTTCGCCACCAGCGTCGGCTCGGATTCGGTGGGCCGCGCCATCCACAGACCCAGGTCGGAGTTGACCACCATCAGCTTGCGGGAGAGAAACGGGGTTCCACCGACCGGCACCTCGGATGTCAGATAGTGGCAGCGTCTGAGCGGTCCCTCCCACTTGGCCTCGGCCCACCCGGGGTGGGGTCCGAGGTCCTTTTCGGATTTCACCCAGTGCGGTGGCTTTCGGTGCCACGCGATGGTGTAGATGGACTCAAACCCCGCCCGGGTGATGCAGTGTTCGAAGGTGAGCGCTCCGTCCACCTCGAAGACCGTGTGCGGTTTCGGCGGAATCAGACCTCTTGTCAGTCTGTGAATCATCTCAGTCTCCTCGGCTGCCACGTACCGTCAATTCTTAATTCTCAGTCTTGAATTCTGAGTGTCCAATCTGCATCGCTGCTGTCAATGGGCAATTGCGAGTAATTCACACTCACGTAATTGCAGTGATCGTGACCTAGGGTCACGATCCTGCGCGCTGCTGCTGATCGCGCTCGATGGATTCGAAGAGCGCGCGGAAGTTGCCTTCACCAAAGCCGCGAGCCCCTTTGCGTTGGATGACCTCGTAGAAGAACGGTCCGGCGCTGCTGTCATCGTAAAGCAGGCCGCCCTCGACCATGAAGATCTGCAACAGATACCGATCACTGTCACCATCGACGAGAATGCCCAGACGTTTGAGCTCATTGATGTCTTCTTCGAAATTGGTCACCTTCTGACGGCTGAGACGCTCGGGCATCATGTCGTAGTAGGTCTCCGGGGTGTCGAGAAACTCGATCCCGGCTCGACGAAGGTTCTCCACGGCGGGACCGATGACCGGAACGTGGAAGGCCACGTGTTGAACCCCCGGACCGTTGTTGGCCTCGACAAAGGCGTAGATCTGGCTCGATTCGTAATTCGGTGTGACGGGTTCGTTATTGGCGAGTTTGATCCCCGACTCGGGGTCCCACATCACCTTCGAAATGAGCCCCGACCCACCGCTGCCGGGATTGATGTCGGCGGTGTGAAAGTGGACTCCCCAATATTCTTCGAAGCCCATCACATCCCGGAGCCACGTCACATGGGGCTCCAGGGTCAGGAAGTTCGAGGTGATGTGGTCGATGATCTGGAAGCCGTTGGCGTTCGCCGGGGCGCCCGGATCGATGGCTGAAAACCCGGGCGGAAGAGCGCCGGCCGCCCGCTCGACGAACCGGAAGCGCACCTCGCCGATGGGGGTCGCGATGTCGAAGGTGCGGTAGGGTCGACCGTCCTGGTCAACCTGGTCAGTGGTGTCGGTACAAAAGGCCGCACCGCGTTCACCGAGGACCCGCCTGGCCTGCTCGATGTCGCGGACCCGGAGAGCGACGGTCCGCACTCCGTCGGGATGGCGCGTGAGCCACCGGTCGGCAGCCGATCCCCGTTCGCGCGGTGTGACGCAGACGCACCGAGCCTTACCGGCGGAAAACAGCGTTGCATCCTCTCCGCGGTCGGCGGCCGCCCGTTCGTCGAGCTTCGCCACCGCGGGCACGTCCATCATTTCGGTGTAGAACTTATGACTACGCTCGGCGTCGGCGATGACGAATTCATAGCTGTCGTAGCCGATGATGCCGAGACCGGAACCTTTGCTGTCGGTCATGGCGACCTCCGTATCTGTCGAGAGTGGCGCTCATGATACCAGAGGGGTGAACGAGTCTCTGTCGCCCCAGCGGACCATCGTTTCGTCGCACCGTCGCAACCACGAAGACACCAAGACACAAAGGACTCTCGAAGACATCGCAAGGGTCCGCGAGGGTACGATGATCGCGATTCCTGCAACGTCGCTTCGAACTTCGGGGGATTCTTCGACTCGCTCGCGGACTCACTCGCTCCCGATGACACACAACATGTCACCCTGAGCGAAGCGACCTCCGAGGTCGCGAAGTCGAAGGGTCCCCACAGATACAGAGGCGCGCTGCTCGCAAAGGACCACTTCGTTTCTTCGGGGGACCCTTCAACTCACTCGCGGACTCGTTCGCTCAGGGTGACATGGGCTGAAGGTGCGGTCATCCCGTCGGTAGACGCCGCCCCGCGGCGGGGCGGTGCTCCAGGGTGACAGTGGGAGAACGGTATCGTTGAATCCGCCGAGGCCGGGTGGGCGCGCCGTGGGCGCGTCCCGAAGTTCCAAAGGCCGATCGACAAACACGTGGGTTTGACGATTGGCCTTTCGAACTTCGATTCCACGGCTGTAAGCCGGGGCTGTCCGGCCGCTTGACCTCGAATCACCGCTGCGATGGCTCTGCGTCTATGCGCCTCTGCGTTAGATCTGCGATGGTGCAATGGCTTCGTGTGCGATGTCTTTGTGTCTTCGTGTCTTCGTGTTTGCGACGGCGCGATGGTGCGATTCCGGGTCATGCGGTCTTGGGATACACCACGCTCCCACCGACCCTCCGAGGAACCGGTTGGAGCCGACCCGGCACGACCCGCGGCCTCGCCGCCTCGGTCTCGCTCGCCATGGCGAGGCCCATTGTCGCGTTGACCGCAGCCGCGAGGGCGATCACCACTCCAGCGCCACCCTCGAGGTAGCCGGCGCGAAGAACATAGCTGTGAAATCCAGCCCATGCTGCGCGCAGGGCCAGCAACCCCCCGCCGGCACGACGACCGGCGCACCGATAACGGATGGCTTTGAGCCGGTGGTAGTCGAGACGGATGATCTCGCTGAGGTCGCGATAGCTGTAGTGGTGGAGACTCCCCGCGAGATCCCTGACGCGTGTCGTCGGGCGAACCGACTCGTGCACGAGCACCGGCTCGAACCCGGTGACGAGCCGGTTGAAGATCCGGACCGGACGCTCGGTCGACCAGTGACCATGCCTGATCTCGCGCTCACCGATATAGGTCCTTCGCCGAATCCGCCAGCATGTCAGCAGATCGGCCGCGGGCCACTCCATGCCTGCGATCGCCGTCACCGCACCATGATCGAGCACCTCGTCGGCATCGACGGAGAGAACCCAATCGTGGCGGGCGAGCTTCACCACGCGGCATTTCTGGGGGCCATAACCTTCAAAGGAGCATTCGTGCCATCGCGCCCCGTGGCGCAGGGCGATTTCCCGGGTCCGGTCGGTGGAGCCCGAGTCGAGGATCACGATCTCGGAGCACACGGCCAACGACTCCAGGCACTTGTCGAGGTGAGCCTCGGCGTTCTTGGTGATGACGACCGCGGAAACTGGTACTCGAAATTTCATTCTGTTATGACTACGGTGCCCGAGCGCAATTCGTTGACAAGTGCCCAGGGTCACACGCGGATGTCGACCGTCGACTGAGCAGCTACCGATGCCACCGCCAGTCCGAGGCTTCGACGAGGCTCTCCATTTCGTTCCACAGTTCGTCGAGGTTGCAGCGCATGATGATGAGATCCTGCCATGCGCCATCCTGATCGCGAACGTGCTCGGGGATCAGGAATTCCTCCCGGAACCCGAGCCGTTTCATGATTCGGTGCGCGCGCGACTGGGGCCGCATCGACCCGCACCACGATTCGGTCGAGCTTGTGTTGCATCCCGAGATAGTAGAGCTCACGCGCAAGCAGGGTTCCGAGGCCGAGGTGCTGATACGGCCTTGCCACCATCAACCGGATCTCGCCGATACAGTCGCCCCAGCCGTGGCCCTGAAGCTCGAGTGAACCATCGGCGACGATCTTGCCGGCGGCCACCACCACCAACCGGTCCGCCCGACCGCTGTCGACTTCAGTCGTCCGTCGCTCGACGAGCTCGCGCCGCGTCACATCCACTCGGAGATAGCGGCGATCCTCCTCGGGCAGCTCGCAGAAAAATTCGTAGGAGAGTTCGACATCCTGCGGCCGCATGTTTCGAATCGTCACCTCTTGCCCGTCCTTGAGGCTGACCGACTTGTCGACTCGCGGGGCGACTCTGCGATCGGTCGTCGTCGCTTCCATGGTGCACTCCATTCCGCCCGATACCCGTCATCGAAATGGGACGAAATCCGCCTTGGGCTGTCGAGCCGTGTGTTACTCCACAAGATGTGGCTCAGGACGGCCATGCGCAAGTCAGTCGAGAACCCCGACCGAACCCATCGCCCCCCGCACCGCGAATCGAGCGAGAAATGCGGCTATGAGGGTAAGATGAAAGGGTCACGCGGCGATGTCCAAAGCAACGCCGCTCTTGCGAGGTACCGATGTCAAGAAACTACCACTGCCCATACTGCAAACGAGTTCTCAACCCGGGAACAAAAGTCGTCCTGCTCATCGACCAGAACGGCGACCGCGAACTCATCCTGCTCAGCCCGGAACTCGGCGACTACACTGTGGTCTATCCCCTCTCATTCGAACCGCAGCTGGGACAGAAGTACACCTTCTGCTGCCCTGTCTGCCAGCGCAATCTGACATCGAAGATCAACGACAATCTGGTCGAACTCGATGCGGAGACCGATGACGGCCGCAGCGAGCGGATTGGATTCTCCAGGGTGTACGGCGAACGGGCCACGTTTGTCGGCTCCGGGCCGGGTCACGTCACCCTCTATGGCGACCACGCCACCCGTTACGACTCACCCAACTTCTTCGGCGTCATGCGGGGCAACCGGCGACGAGTAGCGGTCTTCCGCGGTCGCGACCGCGTCCGCGTCCGAGTCCGTGCCCGTTTCCGCCGTCCGGTGACGCTCCCCGTCGGAGCGGCACGACGTGCTCCGAGCCGGCAGTCGGCAACCGAGGCGGGTGGACAACGTGAGCGAGTCTTGTACCCTGTTCCGGCACCCGATCCCTTCGAACCTCGAGAACAGGAGCATTGCCATGAAATCGAGAACCGTCTTCGTCTCGTTGCTTGTCGGCCTCGCGGTGGCCGGCTTCGGCGCCACCGTTGCCAGCCGGCCCAGCGAGGCCCAGGTCGACCGCACCGAGCTGCCGATCAAGGGCCCCTGGTACCCGCCGATCACGACTCTGGATGCGCGCGACGCCAAGGCGCCGCCGTTCTTCGAGGTCACGGCGCCCGAGAACGCGCCCAACGTGGTGGTCATCCTCATCGACGACCTCGGCTTCGGCGGCACGGGCGCCACCGGCAGCGTCCTGCGAGACACCGCACTTCGACAAGCTCGCCAGCACCGGCCTGCTCTACAACCAGTTCCACACCACGGCGCTCTGCTCGCCCACCCGCCAGGCGCTCAAGACCGGCCGCAACCACCACTCGGCCAACCAGGCCAAGATCACCGAGGTCGCGACCTCCTTTCCCGGCGCCACCGGCATGCTGCCCAACGACGTGGCCGGCATCGGCCAGATGCTCCGCCTCAACGGCTACTCGACGGCGGCCTTCGGCAAGTGGCACGAAACCGCGGTGTGGGAGATCAGTCCTTCAGGGCCGTTCGATCGCTGGCCGAACCTCCAGGGCTTTGACGAGTTCTACGGCTTCCTCGGCGGTGAGACCAATCAGTGGGCGCCCGGGATTTTTCACAACCAGAATCGCGTCGAGGCCCCCGAGGACCCCGACTACCACTTCATGAACGACATGGCGACGAAGTCCATCGAGTGGATCCGCTTCCAGCAGGCGCTCACCCCGGACAAACCCTTCTTCGTCTACTTCGCCCCGGGCGCGGTGCATGCCCCTCACCACGTGCCGCAGTCCTATATCGACAAGTGGAAGGGCAAGTTCGACGAGGGCTGGGACGTCATCCGCGAGCGGATCTTCGAGCAGCAGAAGAAGCTCGGGGTGATCCCGGCCGACACCAAGCTCGCGGCCAAGCCCGACGACATCAAGGACTGGGCCGATCTTTCGGCCAAGGAGAAGAAGCTCTTCGCACGCCAGGCCGAGGTCTTCGCCGCCTTCCTCGAGATGACGGACCACGAAACGGGCCGCCTCATCCAGGCGATCGAGGACATGGGCGAGCTCGACAACACACTGATCTTCTACATCGCCGGTGACAACGGCACCAGCGCCGAGGGCGGAATGGAGGGTCTCTACAACGAGATGACCTATTTCAACGGCGTTGCCAAGGGCTCGGACATCGACTTCATGATGAAGTACTACGACGCATGGGGCGACCCGACCACCTATCCGCACATGGCGGCCGGCTGGGCGGTCTGCTTCGACTCGCCGTTCACGTGGACCAAGCAGGTGGCCTCCAACTATGGCGGCACCCGTAACGCCATGGTCGTCCACTGGCCGGATCGCATCGAGGCCAAGGGTGAGCTGCGCAGCCAGTGGCACCACGTGATCGACGTCGTACCGACGATCCTCGAGGCGGCCGGGCTGCCCGAACCGCGAATCGTCAACGGCACGCCCCAGCGCCCCATCGAGGGCACCAGCATGGTCTACACCTGGGACTTTCCCAATTCCCCCGGCCGGCACACGATCCAGTACTTCGAGATGTTCGGCAACCGTGGCATCTACTTCGACGGCTGGTTCGCCGGCACCGTCCACATCAAACCCTGGGGCAAGGTCGAGAACCGGTTTCCCGAGGACACCTGGGAGCTCTACCACGTCGCGGAAGACTTCAGCATGTCGACGGACCTCGCGAAGGAGCATCCCGAGCTCCTTGAGAAGCTGCAGCAGGCCTTTCTCGGCGAGGCGGTCAAATACAAGGTGCTGCCCCTCGACGACCGGCGGCAGGAGCTCTTCAATCCGAAGCTGGCGGGACGGCCCGATCTCATGTACGGACGCACCACCCTGACTCTCTACGAGGGGATGACCGGCCTGCTCGAGAACGACTTCATCAACGTCAAGAACACGTCGTTCGAGATCGTTGCCGAGGTCGAGACCGGCGACAAACCGGCCAACGGCGTCATCGTGGCCCAGGGCGGTCGCTTCGGCGGCTGGAGCCTCCACGTCAAGGACGGCACACCGGTCTACACCTACAACTACGTCGGCATCGATCTCACCGACGTCAAAGGAACCGCCAAGCTGCCCAAGGGCAAGAGCACCGTGAAGATGGACTTCGCCTACGACGGCGGGGACACGCCGGGAGCGGGCGGCACGGCAACGCTCTATATCAATGGGAAATCGGTCGGCTCCGGCAAGATCGCGGCCACCGAGTTCTCGATCTTCTCGGCCGACGAGGGTGCCGGGGTCGGCGTCGACGGGGAGACCCCGGTGTCCGATTCCTACACTCGCGCCACCAGCGAATTCACCGGAACCATCGACAAGGTGACCATCACTCTCAAGTAGAAACCGACCAGGCATGCGCCCGTCCGTAAGGGCGGGCGCATCCACCTCTCTTCAAGGGCACCTGGAAACTCTCGGATCGTCGCCACTCCCTGCGATGCCTTCGTGCCACCTTCGCGCCTTCGCGGTTCGACCCCTACTACGCCTCCGCGAGCGCCGCGGTCTCGTCGAACCGCTGCAGCACGGTGGGCTTGAAGCGCTGCTTCTCGAAGCCGAGCTTGTCGTAGGGCACGCCCTGGGCGAGGGCGAGGAGCTGGAAGTAGTAGACCGGCGGGGTGTGGAAGTCCTCGTCGAAGAGCTTGGCGATCTTCATCTGGCCGTGGTCGAACTGGCCGAAGCAGGTCGGGCAGATCATGCCCAGGACGTCGGCCTGCTCGTCGTGCACGGTGCCCAGGAGGTCGTGCATCATGTTGTTCGGGATGTCCTCGTTCTGGCAGGCCTTGCCGCAGCACAGATACCAGTTGCGGTGGCGGACCGGGTCGCGCCGAGGGCGCGGATGAGGTTCTCCAGGACGCTCGGGTCGTCGGGGTTGTCGACCTTCATGATCCGCGTCGGCTTGAGCAGGTGGCAGCCGTAGTGGATCGCGACCTTGAGGCCCTTCAGCGGGTGGGTCACCGAGCTTCTGATCATGTCGTAGCCGACCTCGTCGCGGACCACGGTGGCGATGTGGCGCACCTTGGTGGTGCCCTTGTAGGTCCGGCCGATCTTCGCCAGCCGTTCGTTGACCTGTCGCTTGAGCTCGGGCTCGTCGTGCGAGCAGGTGGTAGGTCTCGGACAGGGTCGCGGTGCAGCCCGAGCAGTTGGTGACGATGTCGACGCCGAGGTCCTCGGCGAGACAGAGGTTGCGCGCCGCCACCGCCAGCCACGAGAGCTTGTCCTTGCGACTTGAAGTAGATCGGATCGGGGCAGCACGAGGCGCCCTCGAGATCGACGAGCTCGATGTCGAGCTTGGGCAGGGTGGCGCGGATGGCGAACTCCATGGCCGGGTGACGCGCCGGGATCAGGCATCCGGGGAAGAAGGCGAAGCGTTTCACGTGACCTCCCCTTCCGGCGCCGAATCGAGCAAGGCCTGGATCTCGTCCATCGGCACCTCGCCCAGGGGCTTCAGCCCGAACTTGGCCCGCTGCTTGTCGATGGCCGGGCTGTAGGGCACCGTGCGGCCGGTGGTCTCGAAGGTGTGGATCACCTTGTTGACCGCATCGGGCGCATCGCCCCGGGCTGCGAGCATGTTCTTCAACGAGATGATGATCTCGACCGGTTTGACCTGCTGCGGGCAGCGCTCGTGGCAGGTGTAGCAGTTGGTGCACTCCCAGATCACCGACTCCGTCGCCGAGCAGCTCGTCCTCGAGCCCGTAGAGCACCTTGAGCATGATCTCGCGCGGGTTGAAGCTCTCGGAGTAGGTCGTGGCCGGGCAGTCGCCGACGCAGGCGCCGCACTGGTAGCAGAAGTTGGCGAGATCGCCCTCGACCGTCTCCGCCAGCAGCCTCTTGAAGGCGAAGTCGACTGGACGATGTCGTCGTCCTGATGCGTCATTGTTCCACTCCTTCAATTCTTGGTCGGGCCTTTTCTTTGGATCGCGTACCGAGTCCGGCACGTCACTCCAAGAAAAGTCCCGACCAAGAATTGAAAATGGTGAGTCGTATTCACTCTTTCTTGCCCTTCAGGTGCCGGATGGAGTTGGAGCGGCACTTCGGGCACGAGCGCTCCACGTCCTCGCCCTTGACCGACTTTCTCTTCGTACTCGTGGCCGCACATCATGCAGCGGAAGCTGCCCATCGTTACGGTTGCCATGCCTGCCTCCGATCCCGTGCCCGTTCTCCGATACCCGTGCCCGTGCCCGATCGTATCACGCCGTCGCCTCCTTCGCCGCCGCTGGTTCCTTCTTGGCTGGGCGCGCTTTCTTCTTCTTCGGCTTGAGGGCCTCTCTCGCCTGAGCGATCTCGTCGGCGGTCACCAACGCGCGCTTGTCCTCCATCTGCTGCATCACCTTGGCGAACTTCTGGCCTTCGGCGGCCGAGATCCACTCGAGCTGGAGCCGTTCGGGGCGAACCCCGGCCTTCTCGAGCTTGTCCCACAGCTTCTGCACCCGCTTGACGGTCTGCCGGTTGGCGTCGATGTAGTGGCAGTCGGCGTAGTGGCAGCCCGAGACGAGCACCACGGGCGCGCCGCAGCGGAAGGCCTCGAGGACCATCTCCTCGGAGACCCGCGCCGAGCACATGGTGCGGACGACCCGGTTGGTCGACGGGTACTTGATCCGCGAGATCCCGGCCATGTCGCCGCCGGCGTAGGAGCACCAGTTGCAGGCGAAGACGAAGACCTTTTCCTCCGGTTCGTCGGCGAGGACCGCCCTGGACCTGGGCCATGAGCTGGTCGTCGGTGAAGTGGCGCATGGTGATGGCGCCGAAGGTGCAGGTGGCGCCGCAGGCGCCGCAGCCGGCGCAGGCGGCCTCGATGACGGTGGCGACCTCCTTCTTGTGCCAGGTGATGGCGCCGTAGGGACAGACCGACGCGCAGAGCCCGCACATGGAGCAGGCCTCGGCGTCGATGACGCTGGTGATGGCCTCGATCTTGATCTCACCCGCGTTGAGCAGGGCGCCGGCGCGCGACGACGCCGCTCCGGCCTGGCAGACCGAGTCCTTGATGTCCTTGGGCGACTCGCAGAAACCGGCGAAGTAGACCCCACGGGTCGGCGCGTCCACCGGCTTGAGCTTGGGGTGGGACTCCATGAAGAAGCCGTCGGAGGTCTTGGACAGGGTCAGCAGCCCGGCGATCTTGTCGCGGTCCTTGGCCGGAATCACCCCCACCGAGAGCACCACCATGTCGAGCTCGTGGCGCTCGAGCTTTCCCGACGTGGTGTTCTCCACCGTCACGATCAGGGCGCCGGTCTCGGGGTCCTCCTCGATGTCGCCGGGCAGACCGCGGATGTACCGCGTGCCCGCCTCCTTGGAGCGCTGGAACATGTCCTCGAAGCCCTTGCCGAAGGCGCGGATGTCCTGGTAGAAGACGAAATTCTCGGTGTCCGGGTAGTGGTCGGCCAGCAGCAGGGTGTCCTTGATCGTGTTCATGCAGCAGATGTTCGAGCAGTAGGGCCGGCCGATCTTCGGGTTGCGCGAACCGACGCACTGGATGAAACCGATCCGCTTCGGCCGCTCCTGGTCCGACGGCCGCACGAAGTGACCCATGGTCGGGCCGCCGGCGCAGATCAGCCGCTCGAACTCCATCGAGGTGATGACGTTGTCGAAGCGGGTGTAGCCGTACTCGTCCATCTCGGTGGGGTCGTAGACATCGAGACCGATGGCGACGATGATGGCGCCGACCTCGCGGGTGACGAGCTCGTCGGCGTCGTCGAAGTCGATGGCCTGCTTCTCGCAGACGTCGGCGCACTTGCCGCAGGCGATGGGGTTGTTGCCGAGGCAGGTGTCCATGTCGAGGATGTAGGAGCACGGCACCGCCTGCGGGAACGGGATGTAGATCGCCTTGCGCGACGACAGACCCATCTGGTACTCGTCGGGCGCGACCTGCGGACAGACCGTGGCGCACTCGCCGCACGCGTTGCACAGGTCGAGATCGACGTAGCGCGCCTTCTTGCGGATGGTCACCGTGAAGTTGCCGATGTAGCCGGAAACCTCTTCGACTTCGGAGTAGGTCAGGAGCTCGATGTTTGGATGCCGACCGGCATCGATGGCCTTAGGGCCGAGAATTCATATCGAGCAGTCCATGGTGGGATAGGTCTTGTCGAGCTGCGCCATGATCCCGCCGATGGACGCCTGTTTCTCCACCAGGGTGACCTGGTGGCCCTGCTCCGCGAGCTCGAGCGCCGCCTCGATCCCGGCGACGCCGCCGCCGATGACCAGCGCCCGCCGGGTGACCGGCACCGCCATCTCCACCTGCTCCTCGAGGAAGCGGGCGCGGCCCACCGCGCTGGCGACCAGGTCCTTGGCCTTGGCGGTGGCCCCGTCCCAATCCCCGGGGTGGACCCAGGAGCAGTGCTCGCGGAGGTTGGCCATCTCCATGAGGTACGGATTCAGCCCCGCCTCGAGGACGCACTGGCGGAAGGTGGGCTCGTGCTGCCGCGGCGTGCACGAGGCGACCACCACCCGGTTGAGCCGGTGCTCGCGGACCGCGTGCTTGATCTCGTTCTGGCCGGGGTCGGCGCAGGTGTACTTGTTGCGAACCACGCAGACGACGTCTTCGAGGGTTTCGGCGTACTCGCACACCGCGCCGCAGTCCACGGCGCCGGCGATGTTGAGTCCGCAGTCACAGACGAAGACCCCGATCCGCAGGTCAGCCTTTTCAGCCATCTTGAACTCCTCTGATTGTGCAATTCGTGGGCGTCGCTTCGCGGACGAAGCGCCACCCACGAATTGCAGTACGAGATAGAACACACATCACGACAACGCTCCCGCCACGACTTCGGCGATGTCTTTCATTTCGATCTTGATCTCGGGCCCGATGTTGGGGTCCTTCATGGCGCAGGCCAGGTGGACCTGACACTTGGGACAGGCGGTGACCAGGACCTCGGCGCCGGTGGCCCGGGCCTCACGCAGCCGCTCGACCTGGATCTTCTTGGCGAACTTGTCGCAGTTCGACCAGGTGCCGCCGGCGCAACAGGCGCCCCGGCGGCCGCTTCGCCGCATCTCCTCGAGCTCGAGCCCCGGAACCGCGGAGAGGACCTCGCGCGGCGCGTGGTAGACCCCGAGGTGGCGGCCGAGCCGGCAGGGATCCTGGTAGGTGACCTTCGAGCCGTGCCGTTCTTCAGGTGGAGGTCGTCGCGGTGTTCGAGCAGGTACTCCGTGAGGTGCTGGACTCTGATCTTGGCGCCCTCGAGGAAGGGCTGGTAGTCGAGCAGCCAGGTCCGGGCGCACTCGGCGCAGGGTGTCACCACGAGCTCGGCGCCGCTTTTCTTGACCAACTCGACGTTGTGCCGCGCCAGCGCCTCGAAGCTCGCGCGGTCGCCGTTCCAGAGCAGATCGTGACCGCAGCAGCGCTCGTCGGGCGAGACCACCGGAGTCACTCCGAGGTGGTTGAGCAGCTGCACCGCGGCTCGGGTTCCTTCCACCGTCGCGAGCCCGAACTCGGGGAAGAAGGCGTCGTAGTAGATGGTGCACCCGGTCCACAGGAAGACCTCGCCCTCCACGGGCACGGTCTCAGCTCGTCGTCGAGCCAGGCCAGGCGATTCTGTTGCGTTCCCCCCTTGGCCATCATCCGCATCACCGACTGCAGCGCCCCGCCGTGCGGGCACTCGGGCTGGATCTTTGCGTCGAAGGCCCTCTCCCGGAGCTTCTGGACGAGCTGGGTGTACGCCACCTCGGCCGGGCAACGCGAGTCACACAGGCTGCAGGTGAGACAGGCGAAAAGGCTCTCGTCGCGACTGAGCTCGCCGTCGTGGCCGAGATTGGTCTGGAGCACGTGGCGGCGCGGCGAGTAGTCGGCGCCGGCCCGCGTGATCGGGCAGGTCGCCGTGCACTTGCCGCAGTCGTAGCAGGCCCAGGCGTTGGTGTCCTTCGCCAGCTGTTGCATCAGTTCCCTCCCCCGTCCCGAGTCCGCGTCCGCGTCCGTGCCCGAATTCAGACACCCGCCCCCCTCCGGCACCTCGATCTCGTCGATCGCATCCTCGGCCGCGAACGGGCTCGGTCCCAGCGCTCGCACCTGATCGGTGAACTCGTTGATGACGTCGGCGAATCGTCCGCCTTCGGCGGCCGAGATCCACTCGAGTCGCAAGCGCCCCTCCTCGATCCCGAGGAGCTTGACCACGTTCATGGTCTTGGCGAACTGTTCGACCGCGCGCTCGTTGCCGAAGATGTAGTGGCAGTCGCCGAAGTGGCAGCCCGAGACCAGCACGCCGTCGGCGCCCTTTTCGAAGGCGCGGAAGACGAAGGCCGGCTGGATCCGGCCCGAGCACATGACCCGGATCATCCGGAAGTGGGGCTGGTGCTGGATCCGCGACACCCCCGCCGTGTCCGCCCCGGCGTAGGAGCACCAGTTGCAGGCGAAGACCACGATGCGGGGATCGAAGCCAGTCGAGGCGGCCGATGTCGTAGTTTCAACAGGCGTCTTGGCTGGCGTCATGGTGCACCGATCCTTGAAGGTCGTGGTCGCGGGGCATAAATGCCCCGCCTACGGTTCTCTCGACGCATTCCGAATCCCCTGTAGGCGCGCCCTTTAGGGTGCGCGACCAGACCGAAACGGCCAGCACACTCGGTTGGCGAATTTCTGCGATGAGTCAATATCGAGATGTCTTCGTGACCCCTTCGCGTCTTCGCGTCTTCGCGCTTGCGACGGTGCGATGGCTCTGTGGCTCTGTGTCTCTGTGGTCAAATCGACAGGCGCTCCCGGTCCTTCTGCGACTCCGCTCGGGCATCGGGATCGGGAACGGGATCAGGATCGACGGAGGTCACGGCCGGGCCTCGTCGAAGAAGGCGTCGATCTGGGCGAGGACCTGGCGGTCGGTGAAGTGGCGGGCGGCGATGGCGCCCGACGGGCACCAGCTGGCGCAGGTGCCGCAGCCCTTGCACATCGACGCGTTGATCTCGGCTGAGAAGACACCGGGATCGGTTTCGACCAAAGCCGGCGCGTGGAACTGGCAGATCTCGACGCAGTCGCCGCAGCCGCGGCAGATCTCGGGATCGACCACCGCCACCGCCGGGTCGAGCCGGACCTGGTCGTGGGCGAGGAAGACCGCCGCCTTGGCCGCCGCGGCCGAGGCCTGGGCCACCGAGTCGACGATGTCCTTGGGGCCCTGGACGGTGCCGGCGAGGAGCACTCCTTCCACCGCCGTCTCCACCGGCGCGAGCTCGGGGTGGCGCTCGAGGAAGAAACCGTCGAGCCCGACCGACGCCTTGAGCATCTCGTGGAAGTGATCGGTCTCGGGCTGGCGTGGTCGCATCCCGACCGAGAGCACGACCAGATCCGCCGGAACCTCGAGCCGCCGGTCGAGGAGCTCGTCGTAGCAGCGCACCGCCTCGACCCGGCCGTCGCCGATGATCTCGGGCGTGTGGCCCGGCGGCACCCGGACAAAGAGCACCCCGCGACCGCGAGCCTCGCGGTACATCTCCTCGGCGCCGGTGGAGATGGTGCGGATGTCGCGGTAGAAGACCGTGGTGTCGATGCCGCGCTCGTTGAGCTTGATGGCCTGTTTGATGGCCGTCGGACAGCAGTAGCGCGAGCAACCGGTGAAGCCCTTCGGCTCGCGCGAGCCGACGCAGAGGACGAAGGCGGCGGACTTCGGCGCGTCCGCGCCGAATCCGAGATCGTCGCCGCTGACGAAGCGCCGTTCGAGATCGGCGGAGGTCACGACGTTGGGCAGTTCGCCGAAGCGGAAGGTCTTCCCCGGGTCGTGCAGATCGGCGCCGATGGCGAGGATCACCGCACCCACCGGCAGCATCTCGTCGACCGCGCCCTTGAGGGTCGCCTCGAAGCTGCCGACAAAGCCGGTGATGTTCTCGACCTCGGTTTCGAGCAGGATACCTGGCGCCGCTCTCCTCGAGTCGCGCGAGCTTCTGGCCGCGAGGACCTCGCTCGCCGGACGCATATTGGGATAGAGCAGCATGAGATTGGGTTCGGCCAGCCGACCGCCGAGGCGGCTGCTCTTCTCCACCAGCGTCACCGGAAAGCCCTGTACCGCGAGATCGGTGGCCGCCTGGATCCCGGCGATGCCGCCGCCGATCACCAGCGCGGAGCGGGTCATGGGCGCGGCGCCCTCGTGGAGCTGCTCGAGGTGGCGAGCACGGGCGACGCCCATGCGGATCAGCGCCCGCGCCTTGTCCTGCGCTGCCTCGGGGGTGCCCGCATGGACCCACGAGCACTGGTCGCGGATGTTGACCATCTCGAGCAGGAAGGGGTTGAAGCCGATCCGCGCCAGAGTCTCGCGGAAGACCGGCTCGTGGGTTCGCGGTGTGCAGGCCGCGACCACGATCCGGTTGAGCCTGTGCTCCTTGATGATCTCCATCAGCTCGTCCTGACCGGTCGAGGAGCAGGCGAAGAGATCGGTCGACTGGTCGCCACCACATCGGGCAGCTTGGCGGCATCGGCCGCGAGCTGCTCGACATCGAGCACCCCGGCGATGTTGACGCCGCAGTGGCAGACCATGACTCCGACCCGCGGCGGACCGGAAAGATCCAGGGGCTCGACGGGTTCGGCCTTCTCCTCGTGCCGGTGACCGGTGAGATAGAGCTGGGCGCGCGAAGCGGTCGCCGACGCCTGGGCGACGCAGTCGGGGATGACCTGGGGACCGACCGCGCTGCCGCAGACAAAGACCCCCTCGCGGCTGGTCTCCACCGCCGAGACCGCCGGGTCGCGGCGGGCGATGAAACCGTGTTTGTCGGTTTCGATGCCGAAGATCTCGGCGAGTCTGACCGCGCCCTCGTTGGGCGCCGCCGCCACCGAGAGCACCACGAGATCGGCCGGGATCCGCCGCTGCTCGTGCCCCCGGGTGTCCTCGACAAAGACCTGCAGGGTGTCGTCGGCCGGGTCGTGCCAGACCTTGGCCGGCCGGCCGCGGACATACTCGGCCGACGCCGCGTCCTTGGAACGCGTCACGAAATCGTCGAAACCCTTGCCGAAGGCGCGCAGATCGGTGTAGAGGATGGTGATCTCCTCGACGACCGGATCGTGCTGCCGGATGAGCATGGAGTCCTTGACCGCGTTCATGCAGCAGAAGCGGCTGCAGTACGGCCGACCTCCCTCGCCGCGGGCGCCGACACACTGGATGAAGACGATGCGTTTCGGCGTCTCGAGATCCGACGGACGCACGATGTGGCCGCCGGTGACCCCGGAGGCGTTGAGCATGCGTTCGAGCTCGAGGCTGGTGACCACGTTGGGCAGACGGCCGTAGCCGTAGGCGCCGAGGACGCGGGCGTCGAACTCCTGGAAGCCCACCGCGACCAGGATCGAGCCGACATCCAGATCGAGATCTCCTCGGGCATCTGGTCGAAGTCGATGGCGTCGACATCACAGGCGTCGCTGCAGTGGCCGCAGACGAGGATGTTCGGCGGGTAGTTCGGATCGATCTTCCGCTTGTACTTGGCCATCTTGTCGAGCCGGCGTCTTCTGGCGCTGATCGAGGTGGGGCATGAAGTTGAGGCAGGCGTCGGAGTCGATGACGTAGGTGGCGGGAACCGACTGCGGGAATGGGCGGTAGATGGCCTTGCGCGCCTTCAGACCCATGTCGAACTCGTTGCCGCCGACCTGCGGGCAGTGATCGACGCAGAGGCCGCAGGCGACGCACTCGTCTTCACATAGCGCGGGTTCTTCCGCACCGTGACGGTGAAGTCGCCCGGTCCGCCCTCGCACCCGGTGATTTCTGCGTTGGTGATGACCTCGATGAGCGGATGCCGACCGGCATCCATGGCCTTAGGCCCGAGGATTCATATCGCGCAGTCCATGGTGGGGAAGGTCTTGTCGAGCTGGGCCATCCGGCCCCCCAACGACGGTGACTTCTCCACGATGGTCACCGGGATCCGGGCGTTGGCGAGATCGAGCGCGGCCTGGATGCCGGCGATTCCGCCGCCGACCACCAGCGCCCGCAGCTTCTTGCCGCCGCCAGTTCCTCGATGTCGATCAATTCATCCATCTGCTTGACCCTTTTCCGCTCGTCCAATTCATAATTCATAATTCATGAATTCATCGTAATTCTTAGATCGAACCACTTAGACTCCCTCGACTCATGTCGTGGGCGAGAACCGTCCTCTCCCTTCTCTTGCCGTCGCGGCTTGCGCCGTACTCCTTCTCATACGCGTCATAGCCCGCGTCGAAGGCGCGCAGATTGAGCTCCTGGGTGCCGTCGGGGACCGACTTGGCGACCGCCTCGCGCATGGCCTCCTGCGGCACGAGCTTGGTCACCGCGGCGAAGAACCCGAGCATGACGATGTTCTGGACGATGGCGCGACCCAGACCCTCGGCGATCCGGGTCGAGGCCACACCGAAGGACGGCTGGCCCTCCTTGATGGTCGGCCGCACCAGGTCCTTCTCGTAGATCAGGGTGCCGTCATCCTTGAGCTCGTCGCGGTACTTGTCGTAGCCCTCGGCCGACATGACGACAAAGACATCGGGCCGGCCGATGTAGGGGTACAGCACCTCGGTGTCGGAGACCGCCACGGTGGTCGAGCACGCCGAACCCCGCGCCTCGGGGCCGAAGCTCTGGATCATGGTGGCGTGCTTGTCGGCGTGGACCGCGCAGGCGCGGCCGATGATGTGGCCCGAGAGCACGACGCCCTGGCCGCCGAAGCCGGTGATACGGATCTCGACGCGATTGGCGTCAGTCATGGAGCCACCCCCCCTCCGCCGGCATCGGGACGTAGCGGTCGCCGAGGACCTCGCCGTAGTGGGCATTCATCATCTCGAGGAAGGTCGGTTTCTCCTCGTCGACGAAGTTGCCGCAGATGATGGTGTCCTGGAAGCCGATGTCCACCTCGCGGGTGTCGATGCCGTGTTTGATGGTCGCGTTGTCGTGGTAGAAGCGCATGAGCTCGAGCCCGCCTCCGAGCCTGTTGAGCCGCGAGTAGAGCGTCGAGCACGGCGCGATGACCTCGATGAAGCGGAAGCCCTTGCGCCGCAACGCCACCCGCATGCATTTGGTGAGCCTTCGGATGTGCAGGCAGGTCCATCTGGAGACGTAGGTCGCGCCGCAGCTCGCCGCAAGATGGGGAAGGTTGAAGGGTCGCTCGAAATTGCCGAACGGCATGGTCGAGGACTTTGGCCGAGATCGGGGTGGTGGGCGCGTTCTGGCCGCCGGTCATCCCGTAGATGAAGTTGTTGACCAGGATGACGAGCATGTCCATGTTGCGCCGCGCCGCGTGGATGAAGTGGTTGCCGCCGATCCCCGACAGATCGCCGTCGCCGGAGAAGACCACGACCTCGAGCTCCGGGCGGGCGAGCTTGAGTCCGGTGGCAAAGGGAATCGCCCGGCCGTGGGTGGCGTGGAAGGCGTCGAGGTTCATGTAGCCGGCGACCCGGCCGGTGCAGCCGATGCCCGAGGTGATGGCCACCTTGTCGAGATCGACATCGGCCTCCTCGAGGGCGGTGGCGAAGCACTTGACCACGGTGCCGATGCCGCAGGTCGGGCACCAGATGTGCGGCATCCGGTCCATCCGAAGGTAGGGCGCGATGGGGTGGTCGTTGGGGTTCGGGGGGTGTGCTGTCGCGCTCATCGGGCTGCCTCCACGATCGCGGTGCAGATCTCTTGCGGGATCGTGCACGCCGCCACCGGCGTGCGGGCACGTGCACCGCCTCTGCCTTCCCGGCGGCGCATCGCTCGACCTCGAGTACCATCTGACCCATATTGATCTCGGGAACGACGAATGCCTTGACCGCGGCGGCGAGCTCGCGGATCCGTTTCTCCGGAAACGGCCAGACCACGACCAAGCCGCAGAAAACCGACCTTGACGCCCTGCTTGCGGGCGAGATCGATGCCCATCCGCGCCACCCGGGCGGTGATGCCATAGGCCACCACCACCACCTCGGCGCCGTCGATCTCCTCCTCCTCGATGCGGACGATGTCGTCGACGTTGAGGAGGATCTTGTCCATGATGCGCTGGACGTTGATCTGCTGCCGCTCCACCGACATCTCCGGATAGCCGCGGTCATCGTGGGTCAGCCCGGTGGTGTGGAAGCGATAGCCGTCGCCGGCCCGGACCATCTCGGGCACCGACCGGCCGTTGAGCTCGTAGGGTTTGTAGTCCTCGGGCGTCTTGTCCGAGAGCACTCGAGGAACGACATCGATCTCGTCGGCCTCCGGAATGACCACCTTCTCGGTCATGTGACCGACGCACTCGTCCATCATGAACATCACCGGCACCCGGTAGGTCTCGGCGAGGTTGAAGGCGTCGATGGTGAGATCGAAGGCCTCCTGCGGCGATTGCGGCGACATGGCGATGAGTTCGTAGTCGCCGTGCGAGCCCCAGCGCGCCTGCATCATGTCGGCCTGACCGACCATGGTCGGAAGTCCGGTCGAGGGCCCGCCGCGCTGAACGTTGACCACGACGCACGGGGTTTCCATCATCGCCGCGAGCCCGATGTTTTCCATCATCAGGCTGAAACCCGGACCCGAGGTCACGGTCATGGTCTTGGTCCCGGTCCAGGCGGCCCCGGCCACCGCCGCCATGGAGGCGAGCTCGTCCTCCATCTGGATGAAGGTCCCGCCCATCATCGGAAACCGTCTTGAGATCCTCTCCACGACCTCGGTGGAAGGGGTGATGGGATACCCGGCCACGAAACGGCAACCCGCCGCCATGGCCCCTTCACCACAGGCGTAATCGCCATCGAGGTAGTGGACACCGGTGAGCACACCTTTGGGATCGGCTTTCAATTGAGTGCCTCCTCTTCGGCGAACTTGTCCTCCTCGGCGGAGATGCTGAGGACCGCCTCGACCGCCACGGGATCGCCCGCCGGGACGCAGAAGATGGCGAAGTCCGGACAGATCATCTCGCAGAGGTTGCAGTTGACGCACTCGCCTTCAACGGCCACCTCGGGTGGGTGGTAGCCCTTGACGTTGAAGGCCTCGGACATCACGAGGACATCCTTGGGGCAGTACTCGACGCAGAACGCACACCCCTTGCAGCGGTCGGCGATGATCACCACCTCGCCATGCGGCACCGTCACCTGGTCGAAGTCGAGCGGCTTTCGCCAGTATCGCATCAGTTGTTCCTCCACGTTCCTCCCGCGTCCGCGTCCGCGTCCGCGTCCGTTCCCGATCTCATGCCTCCGCCCCACGCCGCGGCTTGAGCGCGCACTCGCCCTGAAGCTCCTCCACCACACAGTCGGGGCGGTAGTACCCGGCACAGCGCATGCACGGCGCATCCGCCACCCTCGTGCTCGCGAGAACGCCGAGACAGACTTCCCGAAGCAGATCGCAGAACGCCTCGGTCCGCTCCTCCCCGAGTTCTTCGATCACCGGCGCCAGGTGGGAGGCCTTGAGGCGCTCGAATTCATCGACCAGCTGCCGCCCTTCCTGGCTGACCGACAGGAGGGTGGCGCGCCGGTCCTCGGTCGAGGTTTCGCGGACCACCAGCCCGAGCTCCTCGAGACGGTCGAGGTTCTTGCTGCTCGCCGCCGGCGAAACCCCGAGACAACGAGCCAACTCGCACACCTGCAGCTCCGAGTTGACCGGCAATGAGTTTGAGAAAGCAGAACTGGGAACGGCTCAGGCTGAGGGGACTGAGCTGGTCGAGGAAGGATGACTCGAGAAACTCTCGAAGCAACGAGCTCAAGATGTGACCGTAGCGTAGGAAACGGTAGAACCCCGCGCCGGGCGACGGCGGGTCGGCGACGGGGGCGGTCTGAGCGGAGCGACCATCGGGGGCCGTCATGACTCACCAGCTTTCTCTTCACCGTGTCAATATTTGACCTGGTTGACTATTTATGTCGTAAAATATAAATGTCAAGTACCTGAAATAAAACGAGATAGAGACTGATACGCAGCTTCCATGTGAAAGAAGACACGACACTTGCTCAGATTGACAAACTGCAGTTTTCGGCATGCCCGAAATCGCAGAAAAAATTCTTGAAAAAATTGAGAAACGACCATCGTGCTTGCGCCCGATCTGATGTGCGCCCCTCTTTGCGGGTGTGGCTTTTCACCACAGTGGGACAGAGGGACACGGAGATTCACAGAGGCATCGCACCGTCGCAAGCACGAAGGCGAGTCCGACGCCGATCGATCCCCGCCGACAACTCAACAGAAAATGCGATGGCTCTGCGTCTCTGGGTCTCTGGGTCTCTGGGTCTCTGGGTTGAAAATGCGATAACGAGCGACGAACAACAATCCACGAGCAACAAAAAACCGGGAGGCGCGTGGCCTCCCGGTCGTGTTCGTTGTCTCGAGGATCAGCTAGAACTTGGGATAGAACGCGCTCAGCATTTCCTTGGTGGTTGGAGCATACCGTTGCCCGCCATCGCGCGCTCTTTGATGTCTTCCAGTCGATCGGTCAGCGACGGCGCCTCGACCTCGTAGAGGATCCCGGTCGTGATCTTGTCCTTCTCGCGGGTGTACTCGACCGCGTTGGCCCGACGAGAGGGATCGTAGCCTTCCGGCAGATGGGCCACCTTGGCCTTCATCTCCTTGAACTGGTCGTCGCCCCGCCAGGTCACGCACGGTGACATGACGTTGAGGAACGAAAAGCCGTTGTGAACGAGACCGGCGGCGATCATCTCGGTGAGGTCCTTCATGTCGCCCGAGAACCCGCGAGCCACCCAGGTCGCCCCGGTGGAGATCGCGAGCTCGCAGGGGTCGACGCTGGGTTCGGGATTGCCCCAGAAGGTCGACTTGGTCTTGTCGCCGGTGGGCGTGGTCGGCGCCACCTGGCCCTTGGTCAGACCGTAGATCTCGTTGTCCATCAGGATGTAGAGGATATCGAGGTTGCGCCGGCACGAGTGGATGAGGTGATTGCCGCCGATGGCGAGACCATCGCCGTCGCCGCCGACCGCGATCACGTCGAGATCGGGTCGCGCCGTCTTGACGCCGGTGGCCAGGGTCAGAGCCCGGCCGTGGACGCCGTTGAACCCGTAGGTCTTGACATAGCCCGGCAGCCGTGACGAGCAGCCGATGCCGGACAGAATCACGGTATTCGAGGGCTCGATCTGGAGCTGAGCCATCGCCCGATAGAGGGCGTTGAGGACCCCGAAGTCACCGCAACCGGGGCACCACACCGGCTTGAGACCGGATTTGTAGGCACCGGGTTTCAACTCGACTTTGACTCCTGCCGCGCTCATACCAGCACCTCCCGCCGCATGGCGCTCATCTCGAGCACCTTCTGAATCTTGTCCTCGACCTCACCGACGGTGAGGTTCTTGCCGCCCGAACGTTTGTAGACGTAGGTGTGGCCTTCGGGCAGCTCGAGGAAGGTCTGCAGGTACTTGTAGAACTGGGCCGAGTAGCTGAGCTCGACCACGACGACCTCGCGGACCGTTTTGATGTAATCCTGGAACTCGTGGTACGGGAACGGGTAGAGCAGCTGCGGCACGAAGGCCGAAACCCGTTCACCCCGCCCGTTGGCCTTGAGCACCGCTTCCTTGACCGGACCCTTGGAGGAACCCCAGCAGATGATGCCGACATCGGCCTTTTCGGCGCCGTAGTGCCGGAAGTAGCTGTACTTGTCACGCACCGCGCGGAGTTTGCGGTAGCGTTTGGCGTTCATCTTCTCGTGGGTCAGGAACATCGAGGTCGGCGATCCGTCCTCGGTGTGCTCGAGGCCGTTGGTCTGGTACTCGCCGCCCTTCATCCCCGGCCAGGACATGGGCGAGATCCCCGACTTGGTCTCCTTGTAGCGCTTGTAGTCCTGGAGATCACCGGCCGAGGGCACCTGCCGGCCCGTCACTTCGTGGTCGAGGGTGAGCATGGACAGGGTCTCACGCCGCTGGGCGATGAACTGGTCGGAGAGCACGATGACCGGCACCTGCGCCTCTTCGGCGATGTTGAAGGCCGCCACCGTGGCGTGGAAACAGTCCTCGACATCGGCCGGCGCCAAGACCACGCGCGGCGCGTCACCGTGCGAACCCCACAGGGCCTGCCACAGATCCGACTGCTCGCTCTTGGTCGGCAGACCGGTCGAGGGACCACCGCGCTGAACATCGATGATCACGGCCGGAATCTCGGCCATGGAGGCGAGACCGAGCATCTCGGTCATGAGCGCGAGCCCGGGGCCCGGAAGTGGCGGTCATGGACTTGACCCCGGCGAAGGAGCCGCCGATGACCGCGCCGATGGCGGACAGCTCATCCTCGGTCTGGACGATATAGCCGCCGACCTTGGGCATGAGCTCCGACAAGAGGTGGAGAACCTCCGACGACGGCGTGATGGGATAGCCGGCGAAGAACCGACAACCGGCGTGCAGTGCCGCCACTGCACGAGAGCTCGTTGCCCGACATGAGCAACATCGGCTCGCCCGGGGTGTACTGCATCCGCTTGCCGGCCGCCGCGTCGGCGATTTTCGACGCGTGGATCTTGCCCGCTTCGAAACCCCTGAGGTTGGCCTCGAGGACCTCGGCCTTCTTCTTGGCGAACTTGCCCTTGATGGCCATCTCGAGCGGTTCCTGCGGCAGCCTGAACAGTTCCGACAGGAGACCCAGGGTGACGATGTTCTTGGCGAGCTTGGTGCCCGCGCATTCCTTGGCGAGCTCGATGAACGGCACCGGAACCCAGCGAACATCGGCGGTCGTTCGGACCGAGATCGATGCCGATCGCGCGGGCTGTCGTCGGCCTCTTCGTAGATAACGATGGCATCCGGCGCGGCCAGGATTTCACCGCGGAACTGCGCGAAATCCGCCCAGTTGAAGACCACGAGCACCTGCACCAGATCACCCTGGGCGAAGATGGGATCGGCGCTGATCCGAACGGTACAGGACGACTCCCCACCACGGATCTGGGGTCCATAGGCTTCGACCTTCATCACGTGCAGCCCGACCGATGCGCCGGTCTGCGCCAACATGTCTCCCGTGGTGATCACACCATCACCACCGGAACCGACGATTGCAAATGTGAGATCCCTTGTCGGCATCTTTGGAGTCCTCCTTACGGGCGCTCCAGGCCCTTGAAGGGGATTGTGAACCCGTTCACAGGAAATGTCCACCTGCGGCAAGGAATCCGATCGAACAATTCACTAGTGGGTGATCGAGGTCGCAATCCAGGTGCCGGGGGCACGCGTCGGCGGCCTTCGCGAGAACCGCCCTCGCCTCGTCCTCACGGCCGTCGATGGAGCTCAGCGGCAGTTCCCAGCACCCACTCGGCCAGCGGCACCCAGGCGCAGGCCTCGAAGTCGACCCTGCAGTCCATCTCGAGGTTGTTGAGCGCCCCTTCGGCAAGCTGTGCGGCGGTCGTCGCGTCGCCCGTCGCCAGCCGCACCCTCGCCTCGAGCAGGCGAGCGAGATCTCGGGTCTCGTTGAGCGCCGCAAGCTTCGCGGCAACCGCCAAGCGCGGGGGCGGGACTGTCCGGTCGCTTCGAATCGGGCCCAGGCTTGAACCAGCTGAAGCCACAGGTGTACCCAGCCCGGGTCGGTATCGACGAGCCGCGGATCACTCCACCGTCCCTGGAAGAAAAGCCAGGCGATGTCGAGAAACCCGATCACCTCGTTGTTGGAACTCGCGGTGAGGTTGCCGGCATACCGACGGGTCTCGTCGTAGGCCAGGCGATCTCCGTGGACCGCCGCATCGAGGATCATCATGAAGATCAGATCGGTGTGGGCGCGGCCGCTGCTGCCGACGGCGATGCTGTCGGCGACCCACCGGCGGCCCTCCGAACGCTCCCCCGCGATCAGCAATTGTTCGCCGAGGCGAAGCCGAAGGTCGGTCTCGTCCGGATACCGATCGACGCCGTCCCGCAGCACCGAGATCGCGTTCTCTCGATGCGCCCCCCGACGCCAGAGCGCGCGCCGCCACCAGAATCGCCGCAACACCCATTGGTTGCTCGGCAAGAATCTCGGGGTGGTCGGCCCTGAGCCGCGCCATCGTGAACGGGGGATCGACCCGAGTGGACAACCTGAGCTTGGCGCAGGTCAAGGCGAGATCATTCCAGAACGACTCTCGCGCGCCTCGCCGCCGGCGCCGAAGGTCGGGGCGCCTTCCGGGTTGCCCCAGAGATCGAAGCGGCGAATCTCGCCGTCCACCCTCAATTCGATCCCGCTGGTCGGTGACACGCGGCGCATCGACCACGCGAACACCCGAACCGAGCGGTGTGTAGCTCGAGCATCCTGCGGGCGACCGACCGTCCTCGCCTGGGAGAACGCGTCGATGTCGGGCGAGGCCATGCCCCGACACGATTCGCCGGTCGATCCTCGATCTGGCGCCGAAGGTGACCAGCACCCGCTGAAAGCCCATTGGGTTGTTGATCACGATGGCGACGATCTCGTCCATCCCGTCGCCGTTGAGATCGGCGGCGGTCAGGTGCTGGGAGTGGCCCGAGTTGGCGAAGAGCAACACCGGTTTCTCCGTCGGGTTGCGAAAGCTGGTGACGCCGATCACCGCCGAGATACCAGCGCGAGTACTGACCAGCCCCCACACCAGATCGGCGCCTTCGCCGAGCACGTTGGCCGTCGTCATCTCGCGGAGGTACCAGATGGGAGCGACATCGGGAAAGGCGAGCAGTCGCCAGCGCCGAAGAATCGAAGGTCCGCAGCACCTCGCCGCGATCGGACCGGAGTTCGAAAACCACTCCGACATCCGGATCGGCGTTCCCTGCCGCCGGCGACCAGCCGATGGCCACCTCGGAGCGCGAGTCGCCGACAAAATCCTCCACCACCGCGACCGGTCGTTCCAGGGGCCGGCTGGCCGACCACAGCTGTTCGTTGTCCACCGCCCGGCGACCAGGACATCGCCTTCGATCTCCACCCGATCGAGGGTGGGTGCTTCGGCGGTCTTCACGCAACCATGCACCCTCCGGCGATGACGGCGCCGCACCGACGACGATCGCCGCCCTGCGGATCGACCCGCGACGACAGCCCGACGCTGCGCCCGTTCAAGCGCCGCCAGCGCCTTGAGCGCCGATGCGTACCGCGCCTGCGGCTCCTTCTCGAGCAGCCGCTCGACATACCGCGCGAGCCATCGCGGACACTCGGGCCGAAAGCTCGCGGATCGGCGGCGGTTCGGCGTGCAGATGCCCGTCGGCCACCTGAAACGCCGAGTCGCCCTCGAAGGGCAACCGCCCGGTGAGCAGCTGAAACAGGGTCACGCCGAGGCTGTAGAGATCGCACGACGCGGTCGGCGCTTCGCCGCGAAGTTGCTCCGGCGCCATGAATCGCGGCGTGCCCACACCTTCCAGGGTCCGGGTCAGATCCGACGAGCGGTCCATGTGCCGGACCAGTCCAAGATCGGAGAGCTTGACGGTCCCGTCCTCGGCGACCAGCAGATTGGACGGTTTGACATCACGGTGGACGATCCGGTTGTCGTGGAGATAGGCCAGCACCAGCAGGGTTTGACGCGCCCACTCGATGACCGCCTCGACCGGCTGCGCACCATCCGCAACCACCCGATCGGCCAGCGTCCCGCCGGGGACATACTCCATGATCGCCACCGGCCGGTCGCTGGTCTCCACCACGTCGAAGATCCGGATCAGATTGGGATGCGAGAGCCGCCGTCCCTGCCGCACCTCCTCCAGCCAACGGGCCCGGGTCCGATCATCGGCATCGGCCGGGAGGATCTTGAGCGCCACCCGCTGGCCCAGGGTCCGGTCCTCGGCCAGCCACACCGTCGCCTGGCCACCGGAGCCGAGCAGCTCGAGCAGCCGCCAGCGATCCGGAAGATCCACCGTCGCCGACGCCGCGCCGTGCGCCGCGTCAGCGTCAACCGGTGCGGTGCGGTGATCGGATGCGCCGTCTTTCATCGTCCGGGCACGCTAGCACGAAAGGGGCACCGAATGAACCGCCAGGACGCGATGAGACCCAGGCTCGAGAGCTCTCAGCTTTGACCAGCGCCAGCCTCCTGGGGGGATTACCGAAGAATTGTCATTCGGAAGCGGAGCCGTAGCAGTGCGAAGAATCGCCCGCGAAGACTCAGCAGTCGAACCACAGAGAGAGACTCGCGTCTTTCCAACGCTCGGGGCACGGCCTCGACTCAGGCTCGGTCGATCACTTCGTATCGCTCAAGGGAGCACATGGACCGGGGTGCTTCTGTTTTCCGGAAAACCTCGCCGATTTGCGATGGAGGCTGTGACGGCTTTGCGGCTGAAAGCTGCGACGGCGTCACATCCGTTGCATTGCAACCCTGCATCCTTGCGGTTTTTCAGCTGCGGCGACGCAAATCCCCGGCGTAGCTAATTCAGACCCAGACGATCCATCTTGAGTGCCAAGCCATTGCGCGAAATGCCAAGCAACTTGGCAGCTTTGGATCGGTTGCCCTTGGTCCGCGCCAGGGCGGCGGCGATCATCTTCCGCTCGAGACCGGCCGTCGCAGTGTCGAGATCGAGATCGCCGCTGGGGTCGAAGTCGTCGATCTGTTGCTGCGCCGTCGGGTGAAGGATCGCCGGTGACAGCATGGTCGAGTCGATGGCATGGTTCTCGGGACAGAGATAGACCAGCCGCCGCACCTCGTGCTCGAGCTCGCGCACGTTGCCCGGCCACGGCGCGGTGGCGAGCGCGTTGAGCGCCTTGACGGTGATCCCGCGAACACTCTTGCCGATCTCCTCGGAATAGAGCCGCATGAAGTGTTCGACAAAGCCTGGAATGTCATCACGCCGCGCCCGCAGCGGTGGGACCCGAACGGTGAACCCGGCGACCCGGTAGTAGAGATCGCGGCGGAACTGGTTGGCGTCGATCAGGGCCTGGAGGTCGGTGTTGGTGGCGGTGATGATCCGAACGTCGATGGGCTCCGGAGCGCGCGCGCCCAGCGGGTGGATCTCGAGTTGCTGGAGGGCGCGCAGCAGTTTGGCCTGGAGTTCCAGCGACATGTCGCCGATCTCGTCGAGAAAGAGAAAACCACCGCGGGCGAGCTGGAACTTACCCTTGCGCGCCGTGACACCGGTGGCCACCCCGCTCTCGATACCGAAGAGCTCGGCCTCGAGGAGCTCCGATGGGATCGCCGCGCAGTTGACCGCGACAAAGGGACCTTCACGGCGAGCCGACGAGGTGTAGAGGGTCTCGGCGACGTGCTCTTTGCCGACCCCGGTCTCGCCGGTGATCAGAACCGGGATGTCGCCACGAAGAAGCTGTCTGAGCTGAGCGTAGACCTCGGCCATGGCGGTGGACCGGCCGACGACGTGGCGGGGTGAGAAGTACAGCTCCGGTGGTGCGGTCGGCGCCGATTCCGACTCGACGTGGACCGGTTCCGACTTGGAGTGCAGAAGCATCCGCAGCACCGCTTCGAGTAACGGACCGGCGGCCCGGCGGTGGGCAAAATCGCCGACCAGGACAAGGCCCCACGGTGAGGTCGACGGCGTCGACGCCGCCGACCAGGTCAGCACTTCATCACCATCGATTCGCCCGTTGATCACCACCGACTCGGCATCGACGCCGGCGGCCGCCGACGCGAACGCCTCCGCAACAGCATCGAGCCCGGCGCCCATCGAGAATCGATCCGCACGCACACAGCACCACCGGGTCGCCGCCGTTTCCCCACTCGACGAGACAGGCGCCCGCGACCCCGAGCCCTGAACGGAGAAAATTCAAGGAATCGGTGAGATTCGGATCGACCGCACCGATGAGGAGACCGGTGAGTTCGTTGAGCAACGCCACCCAGTTCGGGGGTTCGTCCTCGGCCCGGCGGGCGATGGCTCTGACCTGGGTCGTGCTTTCAAGGCGCTCAGTCCGCCGCCGTTGAGGGTTGAGGGGGATGGCGACCCTGACGTCATCGGGATGGACCCTGACAACATAGAGCACCACCGGCCCGAAACCGATCCAGTCACCTTCGTCCACTGTCCTCTGGTCAATCCTGCGGCCGTTGACGAAAGTGCCGTTCTTGCTGCCGTGATCCCTGACCGTGAGGGTGCCCTCCGATACCGTGAGGGTGGTCTGCCGTCGCGACACACCCGCCGTCTCCAGCACAAGATCACACTCCCCGGCCGCCCCAAGGAGGTGTTCACCATCGCTCAGGTCATAGGTCAGCCGGGTCCCCTCCACCTCCCCCGTCAACCGGAAGCAGTGGTGGATTTCCGCAACGTCTTGGTCGTTTGCCATCTCAGGGGTCGCCCTTCGACTCGAATGATTGCAAGGACCACGCCAATGGAGCCTACAACAATCCGCGACCGAAACCGCCGTCCACCGGCAGGGCATGGCCGGTGATGCCCGACGCGGCGTCGGAACACAGGAACGCGACGGCGGCGGCAACCTCGGCGGGTTCGAGGAGCCGGCCGATGGGCGCCATGGAGGCCCAGCTCGTCCATGAGGGCCGCCGGGGTGGTTCCCAGAGCCTCGGCCTTGATCTCCGGCGAGCTCGGTGAGCCGATCGGTGGCGGTGTAGCCGGGCAGCACGCTGTTGACGGTGACGCCATTGGCGGCGACCTCGTCGGCGACGCTCTTGAGATAGCCGGTGAGCCCGGCGCGCAGGGTGTTGGACAGCACCAGCATGGGCTGCGGCTCGCGCACCGCGATGGAGGTGATGGCCACCAACCGCCCCCACCCCGCGGTCCGCATGGGCGGCAGGCAGAGTTCGAGAAAGCGCTGCACCGGCAACAGCAGCAGCTCGCAGGCGGCCATGAGGTCGCTCGACGAAGCGTTGATCGCCTTCATGGCCGGCGGCCCGCCACCGTTGGTGACGATGATCTCGGGCTGACCAAAGAGATCCCGGGTGGCCGACACCACCCGCGCGGGCCCATCGGGCTCGCTGAGATCGACCGCGACCCCGGCGACCTCACCACCGGTCGCAGCGCGGAGGGTCTCGGCGGCGGCCGCTGATGCGTTCCTCGGAACGCGACACGATGATGGTTCTTTTGCCCTGTTTCAGCAGTTCCTCGGCGACGGCGTAGCCGAGGCCGGCCGACGCGCCGCAGACGATGGCAACCCGACCTTCTGGTCACTTCGTTCTCCACCAGAAATGATGAATGCGGAATGATGAATGATGAAACCCGGACCGGAGCGCGGATACATTCTTTCACGGCATCTGTAGTCACCCTTGGACGGGACTTCAGGCTCTTGGCCGACGTGACCAGAATGGCCGTCAGTTGGTCCGTTTCGTTCTTGAGATCGGTCAATTCTCCGCGTCGACGATTCCGATTCCGCGAGAACTCGAGCCAATACCCTGTTTCCTCCAGCTCTTGCAGTGCGCTCTCGGTCTTGCTGATCATCTCGGCGTCCGAACGGCTGCGCTTCCCCTCGCGGAGCTGTGCTCCGACCGACGTTCCCGATCGCAAGAGCTGTTTCCCGATCACCTGTGCCTCGGTCGTTTTCGGCAACGCTCCGTAGAGCCTGACGATCCGGAGCGCGAACTTTTTCGTTCGCTCCAGAATATCCCACGGCCGCCCTTCATCATTCCGCATTCATCATTCATCATTTCCTGGCGAAGGGGAAGCTCGGGTCGATATCCACCGGGATCTCGACCAGTCCGTCGATGGCCGTCACCATGGCCGGGTTGACGGCGCCGTAGTTTTCGACAAAGGCCACGGCGGCCTCGTAGTCGCCCTCGGCCTGGATCATGAGCAGCTCGTGCGCCAGTTCGCGGAACGCAGCTCTCGAAGAGATCCGGCACCGGGCGGAACCTGCCATCCGGAGTGATCTCGACGGCGCCCTTTTCGAGCAGAAAATTGGTCTGGAGGACCATCCCCAGACCGTGCGCCTCGGCGACGCCGAAGCGGGTGGTGCGGAAGATCCCGGCGGTGTAGGTCCAGGGAAGGCTCTCGAGAATCTCGGGCTCCATGACGCCCTTGGCCGACCAGGGCGTAGATGTCGTAGACGCCGAGAACATCGGCCTTGGCCTCCTCGAAGGCCGAGTAGAGGTCCTTGAGCTCGAGCCGGACTTCGGTCGGGCGACCGTCGATGGTGATCTGGCCGGGGCCGATGCCGTGCGACAGCTCGTGGTGGAGGGTGAACTGGAAGAAGGCCTCGAAGGAGATCCGGTCGACCTCGTCGGCGGGCAGGACCGCGTGTGCGATGGGCACCAGGATTCCCTCGTACTTGGCCTGCATCACGTTCTTCAGCAGCACCTTTTTGGAGCCCTTGGCCTCGCGGACCCGTTCGTCGTTGGGCAGGTTGAAGGCGATGGTCTGGACCCCGGCGCGGGTGTCGCCGGTGGCGAGGAGCTCGTCCACCACGCGGATCGGCGACTCGGATCCGCGGTCGAAGTTCTTGTGCTCGTCGGGAATCGGCAGGTTCTTCTCGAGAAAGGGCAGCTCGGACTTGAAGACTTCGAGCCGTTTGGAGTCTTCCGGCTGGGCGACGCAGAGGAAGCACTCGAAGGCCGCCTTGTAGCCGAAGAGCGTGTCCTCGTAGGTTTCGTACGGTCCGATGACGACTTCGATTTCGGAGTCGAGATCCATCCACGCCATGTCCGATTCGTAGTAGTCGTCGGTTGAGAAGGCATCGGCTCGCAGTTCGAGGAAGGTCCTCAGACTCTCGTTGTCGGTGGCCGCGGCGGCGGCGCGCATCGCCTCGGCGGCACGTTCGAGGGAGACGGCAAAGGCCTCGCTGTAGGGCACAGCGATGAGCGCATCGCCGTCCCGCCGGATCAGGGTGTGGAGCGAGGTGAACGCCTCGCGATCCTCGGGGTGGGTCTCGATCCAGGCGGTGAACTCGGCCTCGGTGAGGTCCTCGGGATAGTAACCGGCGCCCGGCGGATGCGGCTGGCTGCCGAGGAACGGCTTGTGGTGATCGAGCCGATCCCACGGCCCTTTCATGATGCGGTAGTAATCGCGCGCCGCGGCGGCGTTCGGGCCCTCGAGCGCTCCGACTTTCGATGCGAACTCGGGGTTTCCGGCCCACGCCTGGATGGTGAAGATCTCGTCGATGGCCTTGGCGGCGTCCGCCAGGTGCAGCAGCGCCTCGCAGTCCCCGTCGGACAGGTGCAGGGTTTCCGCGGTCAGGGCCCGGGGAACGAACTGGGCTCTGAGCTCGACGATGTCGTCGCTCACCACCAGTGCGGAGGTCTCTTCGGGTGCATCGGGGGTCGCCCCACAACCGGTCAAAATCATCGTCAACATCACCACCGCCGTTCCACACGTCTTCATATACGCCTCCAAAAACAGCCGCTGAGGCTGAATGCTATTCCGGTTTACTGGCCCAGACGGCAAAATCCCGCGGGCCGTTGACGAGATCATCGAGTCGGCGGGCAAGTCGGTCGAGACCGGCCGCCACGGCCGCAACCTCGGGACCGTCGCCGGGCGGATCCTCCACCGCAGCATCGGCAAAGAGCTGCTCGGCCGGAAATGGGTGCAGCAGCTCGCGCCGATCGACCTTGAAACCACAGGATTTGAGATAGAGTTCGAGGGTTTCGGGCATGAGCGGCCGCCGATGTGTCGGATCGATCCAGTACAGCGACGCGCCGACGCGGAGGGAGTGCGGGTTCGGGCTTTCAACGACGAGCAAGCCCCCCGGCCGCAGGATGCGGCGAATCTCGGTGAGAACAGCGAGCAGCGTCTCCGGCTCGAGGTGTTCGAAGAGATGTATGGCGGTCACGGCGCCGCGACTCGCATCGGGCAGGGACTCGAGCACCGCGAGCACGTCTCCCTGCACGACATCGAGGCCGCGCCGGCGCGCCGCGTCGGCGACCGCGGCGTCGCCCTCGATTCCGGCGGCCTCGACCCCTGCCTCGCGCAAAAGGAGCAGCAACTCGCCGCGACCGCAGCCGAGATCGAGGACCGGCCCAGCCGCCACGAGCGCCTCGAGATAGTGATCGAGACGATGGCGAATCTCGGCCTCCGGGCCACGGAAGGCCTCGAGGAGGGCGGGCTGCACTTCGGCCAGCGACGACGCCAGCTTCGCCTCGTCGATGGCGTTCGCCCCGGGCGTCGGCAACGGCTCGCGGCGAAGCATCCGTTCCACAAGCGAACCCAGTTCCTCGATCTCTGCGGCGAGTCGTTCCAAAAGGGCGTCGGAGCGGCCGACCACGGCCGGAACGACCCGGTCACGAAGCCGGGTGGCCTCGGCGTTGACCTCGGCAACGAAACTCTCGACGGCATCGAGGCGGATCTCCGCGCCGGGGAACCGTTTGTCACGAAGATCCGCGATCTCGGCCTGGGCTTGACGGAGGCCCTCTTCGAGGGCGTCAAGCCGGTGCTCGACGGCGTCGGTGCGGAACTGGACCCGTGCCAGGTCTTCGCCTTGCAGCCTGATCCGGCGGCCCATTCCCCAGGGAGTCAATTCAAAAAGGGCCTTCATCAGGCGATGAAGGCCCCCGTTTTGATGCTGGGCACCGCCGTCATGCGACGGTTCGGCGCTCGGTGCGACGCGGTCGTCGCCGCTCATGAACTACTCGGCCGCTGGCTCGGCTTCGGGTTCGGCGGCAACCTCGACCTCGGCAACCTCGACCTCGGCAACCTCCGCATCGGCAGCTTCGCCGGCTTTGACCGCCTCGCCACCACGCACCGGCTGTTCACCCGGCCGCACGACGAAGACCGGAAGGGTCAACTGGATGTCGCGGTGGATGTTGATCTCCACCTCGAAGTTACCGATTTCCTTGATCGGGTGCTCGAGCATGACGCGGCGGCGGTCGAGCTCGAACCCTCTTTCGGCGAGTTCGGCGGTGATGTCGGCAACACTCACCGATCCGAAGAGGACATCCTTCTCACTCGCGCGGCGCTCGAACTTGAGCTCGGTGCCCGCCATGTCCCTGGCCAACACCTCGGCGGTGCTGCGACGACCGGTGTCCATCTCTTCCCATTTATGTTGCTCTTCCTCGTAACGACGCCGGTTGCCGGGCGTGTCGGGATAGGCAAGACCTTTGGGAAGCAGGTAGTTCCGGGCGAAGCCCGGCTTGACCGAAACCGAGTCGCCTCGCTCTCCGAGATGCTCGATGAAGTCGTTCAAAATTACTTTCATGGGTTTCCTCCGTCATCACTCACGGTCGGTCGCAGGGGGAAGAAGCTGTCGGCAACACCGAGGGTCGCCACCAGGATCGGCATCGGTGGGTAGATGCAGATCAACGCTACACCCCAACGGACAAACCATCCCCGCCCTACCCAGCGCGCGAGATGGGCCCGAATCATAGCCAACCCCTGGACAAAATACAACATGAGCGCGGCTATCAGCAGGTTGAGAGCGACCCACCGGAGCGAGCCGCTGAGAAAAAGCGCGCCGAGACCCGACAGCGCAAAAACCGCGGCGAGCCACTCGTCACCACGGTAGTCTTCAAAAGACGATACTTTGACGTGATAGCCCAGGATCGGAATCCTGGGTCTGATCCAGAACAACACGAAGATCACGTACGTGGTGATGAGGCTGGGCAGGACCCACGGCACGACCCGTTCGGATGCGTCGAAGGCGAGCTCGATCTCCCCTTCGGCGAATCCCATGGCGCCGTACATCTCCTTTGCCTCCGTCGCCGCACCACGCATGGCCTCCGCCACACCTTCCACCGGACCGGCAGGCATCGTCACCGTCGCCACTCCCGCGAGCACGACCACCAGGGCGGCGTAGACCGTGATCAAGATCCAACGTCCCTCGGCGAGGCCCAGCTTCGCCCAGAGTTCGACGGAGATGGAAGGGATCACGACGATGAGGCTGTAGGCCGTCAGCAAGGCCAGGGGGAAGGGGCCGAGTCCACTGACCGCACCGACCATCAGCAGCGCCGCAATCCAACCCCACGCTCGGACTCCCGGGGACCCGTCGGCCTGGAAGTGAAGCACCGGCACCAGACCGAGGGGGGCGATGAGCAACCCGAAGATCGGCACCACCAGAACCCCGGCGACGAGCAACAACGACACCAGCCCCGATGCCCCGGCGCCGAAGCGCGGCATACGGCCAACGGCGGCGGGGTTGACCGCCGCCGTTTTTTCCGGTTCTTCCGTGATCGTCATGAACCCTCCCCGCGAGGGGTGAGAGGTGATCTTCCGGCTATTGACCGACGTACGGCAGCAGGCCCATGAAACGGGCGCGCTTGATCGCGCGGGTCAGCTTGTGCTGGTAGATCGGCCGGGTGCCGGTCACCCGCCGCGGCAGGATCTTGCCGTTGGTCGGGGTGAACTCACGCAGGAGCTCGATGTTCTTGTAATCGATGTAGTGGATCTTGTCGACGGTGAATCGGCAGATCTTCGCGCGCCGGCGAAAACGCTTTTTCTGGTGTCCCATCCTAGCCTCCTCAGCTCTCGTCCGTGGCAGCTTCGGCCTCGGCAGCGGCAGCCTTCTTGGCGGCCTTTTTCGCCTGCCGGTCGTCCCGCTTCTTGTCCAACTTGCGCTTCCGCTTGAGCTCCCGGTCGAGGTTGAGCGTCAGCGATCGCATGACGACGTCGGAGGTGCGGAGCTCGAAGTTGATCTTCTCGAGCACGTCTCCACCCAACTCGAACGTCCAGAAGTGGTAGACGCCGTAGTTCTTCTTCTTGATCGGGTAGGCGAGTTGCCGGCGCCCGCGAGCGTCCTTCTCGACCATCGTGCCGTCGTTGTCGGTGATGATGGCTTCGAGCCGCTCGAGCGCCGTAGTCTCTTCCTCGGGCGACACCTCGGGGTCTACAATGAGCCCCAGCTCATACAAAGGCATGTGTCCTCCTCATGGCCTTCGGCTCCGAAACTTGGGTCCGGAGCAAGGAGTTGTTATTCCCCGGAGCGAACGCACCGGGATCGGACATTGTACGGATTTTCGCTTGAAAAGCAAGCGCAAGCCCTCGGCGAATTATGAATTATGAGTTATGAATTATGAATGCCGGGCCTCGTGCTCGGGCGGAAGATGACTATCGTACGAGGCCAGACTTGCTCGAACGACTCTGAAGGGCAGGCAGGATGCCTACCCCACCTTCAGCCGGACCATTGTTTTGTGTCAACCGCGATGGTGTGATGAAATTCATAATTCATCATTCCAAATTCATCATTCTGCGCTTCAGCGCAGGCCGGACGGGTACCCGTCCGGCGGGTGGTCGTACTCGACACCCCGCTCGCCTTTGACGATGTTTCCCATGGCAAAGCCCTGACAGCCCACCTCCTTGAGATGCTCGAGGACCTGCTTCAGGTGCTTGGGCCGGACGATGAGAACCATCCCGACCCCCATGTTGAAGGTTCGCCAGAGATCGTCCTCGGGAATCTCACCGCGCTCGGCGAGGATCTTGAACACCGGCGGAATCTCCCACGCGCCGACCTTGATCACGGCCCTCAGGTTCTTGGGCATCACCCGCGGCAGATTGTCGGTCAGTCCGCCCCCGGTGATGTGCGCCATGGCCCGGACCAGGCCCTTTTCGATCAAGGGCCAGACCGGATTGAGATAGCAGCGGTGGATCTTGAGGAGTTCCTCCCCCACCGAGCACCCGAGTTCCGGGATGACATCGTCAGGGCAGAAACCGGGATCGTCGAGCAATACCTTGCGGGCCAGCGAATAGCCGTTGGTGTGAAGCCCCGTGCTCGGCAGCCCGACGAGCACGTCGCCCTTCTTGACCGATGAACCATCGAGAATCTGTTTGCGGTCGACGACTCCGACGATGAACCCCGCGAGATCGTAGTCGCCATCGCCGTAGAATCCGGGCATCTCGGCGGTCTCACCACCGAGCAACGCAACGCCGACTTGGGAGCACGCCGTCGCCACACCGCCGATGACATCGGCCACCACATCGGGCTCGAGCCGGCCCGTTGCGCAGTAGTCGAGGAAGAAGAGCGGTCTCGCCCCCTGGACCAGAATGTCGTTGATGCAGTGGTTGACGAGGTCCTGACCGACGGTGCCGTGACGGCCGGTCGCAATCGCCACCTTGATTTTGGTTCCGACACCATCGGCCGAGGCCACCAGTACCGGCTCCTTGAAGCCCTTGGGCACGCGGAAAAGCCCACCGAATGCGCCCTGATCGGAGAGGACCCCATCGGTGTAGGTTTTGCGCACCATCTTCTTGACCTGTTCGAGGGCCTTGTCCTGGGCATCGATGTCAACGCCGGCGTCTTTGTAGGTTGCCATTCCCATCCGCTCCCGTTCCCGTTCCCGTTCCCGCTCCCGACGGGACCGTTCCGGGGTGTTTCCGACACCCTATCCCGCGCGGTGACGCCTGACAAGAGCCCGGCGACGGTGACCACTCGCCCGATCCGGTCAGTTGTCAGTCGAACTTGCGTGGACTCGGTGCCTGGCTCTCTTTTCGCCGCGAAAAGGTGCCTGGCACCGCTCATCTCCTTCCTGCAGGCGCAAGCTGGACACCGCGGCCGTCACAAACGCCTCGCGCGAGCGTTACAATGCCGACCCATGATCATCACACGGCTCTATCGGACCCCCGGGCTCTCCACGGTCGAGCAACAAAAAGCCCTGGCCACCGCCCGCAGCCTCGGTCTCGAAATCGACAGCTTGACCACCGAGCACTGCTTCTACGTCGCCAGCGACGACGAGCTCGACATCCGTCAAGAGGAGATCCTGCGCTGGCTTCTCGCCGAGACCTTCGAGCCCGACGGATTCGGCGGGAAGAGCTTCCTCGGCTCCGACGGAGGCGAGATCTTCGAAGTCGGGCCTCGGATGAGCTTCTCAACCGCCTGGTCGACCAATGCCGTGTCGGTGTGCCACGCCTGCGGTCTCGACACCATCCGGCGGATCGAACGGTCGCGACGCTTGTTCCTGCCGGTTCCGACCATGACCGACGACCAACGCCGGTCCTTTCTCGCTTCGATCCACGACCGCATGACCGAATGCCCCTATCCCGAGCCCCTCACCAGCTTCGAAGTCGGGGTCGAGCCCCGCCCGGTGACCGATATCCCGGTTCTCGAGCACGGTCGCGCCGCCCTCGAAAAAATCAACGCCGAACTCGGTCTGGCCTTTGACGATTGGGATCTCGCCACCTACACCGAGCTCTTTCGCGACCGGATTCGCCGCAATCCGACCGATGTCGAGTGCTTCGACATCGCCCAGTCGAACTCCGAACACTCGCGCCACTGGTTCTTCAAGGGCAAGCTGATTCTCGACGGCGTCGAGAAACCGGACGACCTCATCGCCATGATCCAGGGCCCGCTCAAGGCCAACCGCAACAACAGCGTCATCGCCTTCAACGACAACTCGAGCTCGATCCGCGGCGTCGAAACCACCGCGCTGACGCCGTCTGAGCCGGGCCGACCGTCACCGATGGCGGAAACCGTGGTGGATCAGGACGTCATCTTCACCGCCGAGACCCACAACTTCCCATCCGGTGTCGCCCCCTTCCCCGGCGCCGAAACCGGAACCGGCGGACGGATCCGCGATGTCCACGCCACCGGTCGCGGCTCCGACTACACCGCCGGCACGACAGGCTACTGCGTCGGGAACCTCCAGGTCCCCGACGACCCGCAACCCTGGGAGGATCCCGGCTTCGCCTACCCGGACAATCTGGCCAGCCCGCTCGAGATCGAGATCGAGGCCTCGAATGGAGCGTCCGACTACGGTAATAAATTCGGAGAACCCGTCGTCCAGGGCTTCACCAGGTCCTTTGGGCTGCGGCTGCCCTCGGGCGAACGACGAGAGTGGATCAAACCCATCATGTTCTCCGGCGGCATCGGCAAAATGGATCACCAACACGTCTCCAAGGGCGCGCCCGAGATCGGGATGTGGGTGGTCAAGCTCGGCGGCCCGGCCTACCGCATCGGGATGGGCGGCGGCGCCGCCTCGTCCATGGTTCAAGGCGAAAACGTCGCCGAGCTCGACTTCAACGCCGTCCAGCGCGGCGACGCCGAGATGGAGCAGAAGGTCAACCGGGTGATTCGGGCCTGCTGCGAGCTCGGGGCCAAGACAACCCCATCGTCTCGATCCACGACCAGGGCGCCGGCGGCAATTGCAATGTCCTCAAGGAGATCGTCGAGCCCGCGGGGGCGCGAATCGAGGTTCGTTCCTTCCCCGTCGGCGACGAGACCCTCTCGGTGCTCGAAATCTGGGGCGCCGAATACCAGGAGAACGACGCGCTGCTGCTCAAGCCCGAGCACCGCGATCTCTTCGAGGCCCTGTGCGACCGCGAGAAGGTCCCGGCCGCTTTTGTCGGCCGGGTCACCGGCGACGGCCGGGTCGTGCTCCACGACGAGCGGGACGGCACGACCCCCGTCGATCTCGAGCTCGCCCATGTCCTCGGCGACATGCCGCAGAAGAGCTTTACCTTCGACCGCGCGGCGCCGGTCCTCGAGCCCATGACGTTGCCCGACGACCTGACCGTTCGGCAGGCCCTCGATCGGGTGTTGCGACTGCTCTCGGTGGGTTCCAAGCGCTTTCTCACGACCAAGGTCGACCGCGCCGTCACCGGACTCGTCGCCCGCGCAACCGTGCGTCGGACCGCTTCAGCTCACCGTCGCCGATGTCGCGGTGGTGGCGGGAAGCCATGGTTCGATCACCGGCGGCGCCACCGCCATCGGCGAACAGCCCATCAAGGGTCTGCTCGACCCCTCGGCAATGGCCCGGCTCTCGGTGGGTGAAGCCCTCACCAATCTGGTGTGGGCGCAGGGTCACCGCGCTCGAAGACGTGCGCTGCTCGGCCAACTGGATGTGGGCGGCCAAGCTGCCCGGCGAAGGGGCGGCGATGTATGACGCCGCCGAGGCCATGTGCGCCATGATGACGACCCTCGGGATCGCCGTCGACGGCGGCAAGGACTCCATCTCCATGGCCGCCCTGGCGCCCGACGGCGAGACCGTCAAGACCCCGGGCGCGCTGGTGATCTCGGCCTACTGCACCTGCCCCGATATCACCCGGACCGTGACTCCGGATCTCGAGCTCCCGGGACGCGGTCGACTGCTCTTGATCGATCTCGGCGGCGGCCGCAACCGTCTCGGCGGCTCGGCCCTGGCCCACGTCTGGGGCCAGATCGGCGACGAAAGCCCCGATGTCGACGACATCGAGCTCCTCGGCCGCGCCTTCGACTCGGTCCAGACCCTGCTCGCCGAGGGGATGATCACCGCGGGTCACGACCGCTCGGACGGCGGCCTGGTCGACCACCCTGCTCGAGATGGCCTTTGCCGGGAACTGCGGACTCGATGTCGCGCTCCCGGCCGCCGGCGGCGAGACCCTGGCGGCGCTCTTCGCCGAAGAGCTCGGTCTCGTGCTCGAGGTTGACGAGGACGATCTCGACGACGCCATGGCGGTCTTTCTGGAAAACGACGTGCCGTGTCTCGCCATCGGCCGCACCACCGCCGAACCGCGAATCCGGATCGGTGTCGACGGCGAGGAGGTCCTCGACGAGGATATGCGCGCGCTCCGCGATCTCTGGGAGAGGACGTCGTTCGAGCTCGACCGGCGGCAGGCCGACCCGGGCCATGTCGCCGAGGAACAGGGCGGTCTCGCCCACCGCAGGACGCCGTCGTGGGGTCTCAGCTTCCGGCCCGAGCCGACCCCCGAAGACGTCATGAACCGCCCCGAGAAGATCCCGGTGGCGATCCTCCGCGAGGAGGGCTCCAACGGCGACCGCGAGATGGCCGCCGCCTTCCACGCGGCCGGCTTCGAGCCCTGGGATCGTCACCATGTCCGATCTCCTGGCCGGCCGGATCGAGCTCGAGCGCTTCCGCGGTCTCGCCGCGGTCGGAGGCTTCAGCTACGCCGATGTCCTCGACTCGGCCAAGGGCTGGGCCGGAACGATCCGTTTCAACGACGGTCTCCGGCGCCAGTTCGACGCCTTCGCCTCGCGCCCCGACACCTTCAGCCTCGGGGTCTGCAACGGCTGCCAGCTCCTCGCCCTGCTCGGGCTCGTGCCGTGGCGCGGTCTCGCCGACCCGGTTCAGCCGCGCTTTGTCCGCAACGCCTCGGGTCGGTTCGAGTCGCGGTTCGTCTCGGTCAGGATCGAGCCCTCGCCCGCGGTGATGCTCGACGGGATGGCGGGCTCGACTCTGGGGATCTGGGTCCAGCACGGCGAGGGACGCGCGCTCTTCCCCGACCGCGCGGTCCTCGACCGGGTGCTCGCCGACAACCTCGCGCCCGGTCCGCTTCGCCGACGACGAGGGTCGGATCACCGAGAGCTACCCGTTCAACCCCAACGGCTCGCCCGAGGGCATCGCCGCGCTGTGCTCCGATCGGACGGCCGCCACCTCGCGATCATGCCCCACCCGGAGCGCTGCTTCCTCAAGTGGCAGTGGGGCTGGATGCCGCCGCAGTGGCGCCGGGACCTCGAGGTCTCGCCGTGGCTCAGGCTCTTCCAGAACGCCCGATCATTGGTGCGAGCAGACCGGAACGTCCTGACTGGTTTTTTTGAGCCCGCCGGCGTCTGACGCCGGCGGGCTCAAAAAAAAGAGAAGATCGATCAATCCGCCTGCGGAATGGCGCAGACATCGGGTTGCCAGGCGGATCCGTTCCAGTAGGTGACGGTGAGCTCGTCGGGCTCGGCGCTCGCGAGGTCGATCCCGCGCTCGTTGAGCGGGCCCACGACCCACATCCCGTCGGTGAGCCGAAGATCGTGGTCGAACATGAAGGTACGCAGGTAGGACAGAGTCGTGCTCTCCTTCCACTCCGCCCGGTCGGTGGAAACCGCCAGAAACTGGTCGCCCCCGGCCGCCGATAAACTGGTGACGATCGCATATCGCCATGGAGTGAGCGGTGGCATCAACCGCTGGTGAGCCATGGCCACGTAGGTGACTTCGATGCCGGCCGGTGTCGTCGCCGTCATGGTTCGTCCCGGCCCGAAGAGATCGACGATCTGGCCGGTCTTTGTCCAGTCCGCCTCGACGACGAAAAAGGTCGGCGAACTCTCGTTGCCGACATTCTGGTCATGGAAATTGTTGGTGGCCCCGACGTAGAGCTCGGCTCTGCCGTCGTTGTCCCGGTCTCCCGCGCGGACATTGGAGATCATCCCCGGGTGGAGAACCCGCAGCACCTCAACGCCGTCCGTTGTGAAGACACGAACCGCAGCTGCGTAGTACGGGCTCGAACACGCGACGATGGTGATTTCCGGTTTGCCGTCCCCCGAGAGATCGGCACAATCGATGTCGGTCGGCGCGAACTTGCCGAAGCGCTTGCCCTCGTACTCCACCTCGAAGTGGAGGTTCCAGGCTGCGGATCGCGCGGTCGTACCGTCGGGAAGACGACGGTGAATCTCCAATTGCTCGGCGGTTTCATGATCCGGGTTGGCGAAGACCACATCCCGTCTCCCGTCACCGTCGAGATCCGCGAACCCGACGTTTCGAGTCTTGAAGACCCGCGCCTTTTCTGTGCTCCTGGCGACCTTCGACGTAAACGACGTCACCGTGCGACCGTGGCCGTCGACGACGTTGTAGATCGTCCCGGAATCCCAGCTCTCCACGGACGTCCTGAGCTCGTTGGCCACCGGATCGCTCTTCGGGTCAGGCGGGCCGCTGAACAGCCGAAGCCCGATCGCGATCAGCGCCGCTCCCACCAACGCGACGCCCATTGCCACGGCCGCTCCCTTCAGGTGCCGCCGGTGAGGCCGCCAGCCGAAGCTCCCCTCGGCGAGCGCCCGAGCGACGCCCGCGGCGGTGGGCCGCTGCCCGGGGTCGGGGTCGAGCATCCGGTCGAGGAGCCGGCCGAGCCAGCGTGGGCACTCGGGTCGGAGCGCCCGGACGGGCCGCGCCCGGTTGCGCTGCCGGGCCATCAGGGTGTCCACCGCCGTAGTCCGGGCCAGCGGCACTTCACCGGTCAGGCATTGATAGAGCGTCAGACCGAGTGCGTAGACATCCGACGCGGAGACCAGCTCACCCTCGCGCGCCATCTCCGGGGCCATATAAGCCGGGGTGCCCACCACCATCTCGGTTTCGGTGACGGTCGCGCCGGCCGCCATGGGTCGCGCCAGGCCCATATCGCAGAGTTTTGCGACGCCGTCGGGGGCCAGCATGATGTTGCCCGGTTTGACGTCGCGGTGGACCAGACCCTGGGCATGAAGGTGGTCGAGTCCGGCGGCGATCTGGCGACCAATCAGAACCACATCATCGAGCATCAAGCGCTCGCGATCCGCCAGGGCGTCACGCAGGTTCCACCCATCCACCAACTCCATGGTGATGAAGACGAGGCCGTCCCGCTCGTGCAGTTCGTGGATGGAAACCACGTTGGGGTGGCCGGATCGGGTGGCGCGGATCTCGCGTCGAAGACGTTCGCGGTTGGCCGGATCGTGCGCCGCACGATCGAGGATCTTGACCGCGATGCGGTCGCCCACCCTGGTGTCCAACGCCGAGAAGACCGTGCCCGAGCCGCCTCGCCCGAGCCGGTCGTGGAGCACGAATCGTCCCGCGAGGGTATCACCCGGGCGAAAGCTCGAGTCGGCGTCCGCCCCGGTCCCGATCGACCGCGCAATCTCGGTGGTTTCGGTCTCATCTTGCACGGCGATGAGCCTACTCGACCTCTTCCCGCCGGATCAACCGGCAACTCGTGATGAATTGCCGCAGGTTTCACCCTCTCTTGCCACATCTTCGGCACACCGTGAGAATCTAATAGAACCCAAGGAGGCACCCCATGCGGATCCAACCTGCCAGTCTCGCTCGCACCGTCGCCACCGTAGGTCTGGCCACTCTCGTTTTCGTCATTGCGGGCTGTGGACCGAGGGGTGGGACCCCGGGGGACGAACTCCCCGACAGTGCCGATCACCTCCGCACGGCGCAACTCATCTCCCACGTCACCGACGGCAGGGTGCCGCGCGACGCCGGGATTTCGGTGCGATTCGTCAAGGTCCACGAAAAGCGGAAGACCGACCAACAGGCCCTGACCCGCGCCTTCAGCTGCACCCCGTCGATCACCGGCAGCGCCGAGTGGACCGATGAGCGAACCATCGTCTTCACTCCCCGGGAGCCGCTGAGGCCGGGCACCGCCTACCGGTGCTCCCTCGACGTCGCCGCCGTTCTCCCGGATCTCGACGCCAGCAAGCCCTTCGCCTTCTCCTTCTCGGTGGCGCCCAACCAGCTCACGGGTTGGCAGGCCGAGCTCGAGCCGGCGGCTGACGGCGACGACGAACGACTCGTCTACACCGGGTTCCTCGAGTTCTCGGACCCGGTAACCCTCGAGGATATCGAAGCTCGTGTGCGACTCGTCGACGGCCGATCCGAGATCGGCTTGGACTGGCGGGTGGAGCCCGGCGACCGTCGTTTCTGGTTTGAAAGCAAACCCATCGACCGCCATGATAACGTCCGCACCATTACCCTCGAGATCCCCGCCGAACCCTTCGGCGTCGAGGCGTCTATCGAGCGCGGCGCCGAAGTCCGACCCGTCGATGATCTCGGGGTCGTTGACGTGACAATTGAGAACCGGGAGGCCGAACCGCGCCTTGCGGTCAAGTTCTCGGACCCGCTCAAGGAGGGAGTCGATCTCGGCGCCTATCTCCGGGTGGAGCCGCACCTCGATCTGAAGGTCTCGGTGTTGGGTAACACCCTGATGGTGTCGGGGCCGTTCCGGCGCGAGGTCGCCTACACCCTGGTGGTCCGCCATGGCATCCCGAGCCGCTGGAACACCCCCATGAAGGACGACTTCCGCCAAACGGTGCGGTTCTCCGATCTCAAACCCCAGATCATTTTCTCGCAGACCGGCAGCCTGCTGCCCGCCTCGAGCAAGGGGACCATCGCCTTTCGAAGCCTCAACCTCCGCCAGGTTACGGCGCAGGTCACCCGAGTCTTCGAATCCAACCTCGGCCAGTTTCTCCAGGACGAAGGCCTCGCCCCGACCATCGATCAGCGCTGGTACGGCGGCCAGCTCAACCGCGTCGGCGTCGAGGTGGCGTCGGCCAAGCTCGACATTGGCGAGACCCGGAACACCTGGGTCCAGTCGACCCTCGACCTGAGCCCCCTCCTGGCGGGCCACGAGCGCGGCCTCTACGTGGTTTCGCTTTCGTTCGACAAAGAGCAGATGCTCTTCGACTGCGACGAAAAGCAAAACTATCCCTACTACGACCATCCGTGCGGCGACGGCTACAGCTACAACTTCGGCCGCGCTGTCCGCCCCTTGATGGTCTCGGACATCGGCCTCCTGGCCAAGCGGGCTTCCGATCGACTCATCGTTGCGGCCACCCACGTCGAGACCGCCGAGCCCCTCGCCAACGTCGAGGTGACGCTTTACTCCTACCAGAACCAGGCCATCGCCCGCAGCCGGACCAACGGCCGCGGCGTGGCGGAAATCACGACCACCGAGGACGGCTTCTATCTCGAGGGGACGTGGCGGGGTCAGCGGACCGCGCTCAAGTTCAGCGAGTCACAGCTCAGCTCGAGCGGGTTCGAAGTCGGTGGTGTGACCGGGTCGTCGGCCCCGACCCGGGCCTTCATCTACACCGACCGCGGGGTTTACCGCCCCGGCGACGAGGTCCACCTCGCGGCCATTGTCCGCAACCAGGACGGAAGCTTCCCCGACGACCATCCCATGATGCTCAAGATCCGCAATCCGAAGAACCAGGTGGTTCACACGGAGCTCGACCGCCGGGGCCTCGCCGGCCACTACGCCTTCCGCTACGCCACCGACGACGACGATCCCACGGGTCGCTGGTTCGCCGATCTCTACAACGGCGACACCCTGCTCGCCAGCCACTCCCTGCGGGTCGAGATGGTGGCGCCCAATCGACTCAAGGTCCGCCTCGATCTGCCAAAGAAGCTCAGGCCGAAAACCGACGAGATCTCCATTGGACTCAATTCCTCCTATCTCTTCGGCGCCCCGGCTTCGGGTCTTCGCGGCACCCTCGAGATCGTCACCCGCGGCGCAGAGAAGACCTTTGAAGCCTTCCCGGACTACACCTTCACCCACCCGGCCCGTTTTCTGACCGCGACGACCGAGCGGCTCTTCGACGGGCCGCTCGACAACGACGGCCACGCCGATATCGACTGGAAACCGCCGTCCCTCACCGACGCACCATCGGCGCTGACCGCAACTCTCACGGCCCGCGTCTTCGAGCCTGGCGGGCGGCCCACCACCGAGGCCGTCGCCCTCCCCATGGATCCCTACGACGCCTATGTCGGTCTCCGGCGACCTGCGAACAACTGGACAGCGCTCGACCAACCGTTGCCTCTCACCGTCGTCCTCGTCGATGCCGACGGCAAACCCATCCGCGGTCGTGTACTCGAGGTCGCGGTCTACACCAACGAACGCAACTGGTGGTGGGAGTACCGCTCCTTCGACGACTACCGCCGGCGATTCAAAAGCGATGTCCAGACCCGACTGGTCGACAACCTCACGGTGACGACCGCCGGCCAGCCGGTGACGGTGAACTACACCCCGCACCATCACGGCCAGGTGCTCATCGAAGTCAGGGATCCCGACGGCGGGCACGTCGCGGGAACCTTTCTCTGGGTCTCGAGCTGGGGCAGCTCGAGCGGCCCCCTCGAGGCGGGGACCCAGCTCGAGATCGAGGTCGACCGCGAGAACTACCAGCCCGGCGAAACCGCCAGGGTGACGGTCAAGACACCATCCGAGGGCATCGCCTTCGTCTCGCTTGAGAAGGCCGGCGAGGTGTTGTCCCACCACTGGCAACCCCTTGCGAGCGAACAGACCACCATCGACATCGACATCACCGAAAAGATGCTGCCCAACGTCTATCTCCACGTGATCGCGGTCCAGCCCCACGACCAGACCGCCAACGACCGGCCGATCCGGCTCTACGGAGTCGTACCGCTCGCGGTGGAGAAGGCCTCGACCCGTCTTCCGGTTCAGGTCATCGCCCCGGCCGAGATCAAACCTCTTCAGCCCTTCGAGGTCGAGGTCAAAGTGCCACGGGACCGGATCTCCACGGTGACGGTAGCGGTGGTGGACGAGGGCCTCCTCGATCTGACGAGCTTCGAGACTCCGGACCCGTGGGGGTTCTTCTTTGCCAAGGAACGCCTCTCGGTCGCCAGCTTCGACGTCTACGGCACGGTGATCGGCGCTCTCTGGGGCGAGATTGACCGGCGATTTGAAATCGGCGGCGACGAGGACAGCTACCGCAAGGGTCAGGCCGGACCGGTCAAGGCGCGGCGCTTCCCCCCGGTCGCCCTCTTCGCCGAGCCGGTGCGAACCGACGGCAGCGGCAGCGCCCGCTTCACGTTCCGGATGCCCCACTACATGGGCTCGGTCCGGGTCATGGCCGTCGCCGCTTCGGGTCCGAGTTACGGCAGCGCCGAGGTCTCGGTGCCGGTTCGCGAGAAGCTCGTCGTTCTGCCGTCACTGCCGCGGGTCGCCGGACCGGGCGAGACCTTCGACATGCCGGTCACCATCTTCGCCACCGCCGACGGTATCGGTGCCACCGAGGTCACCGTTGAGACCACCGGTCCACTTTCGGTTTCGGGCTCGAGCCGCGCCGTCATCGATCTCGGTGCTGTGGGTGAGAGAGACCTCGTGTTCACCCTGGCGGCGACCCGGGCGGCGGGAGTCGCGACGGTGCGGGTCACGGCCGCCGCCAAGGGCACCGAGGGCTTTGCGACCACTGAGCTCGCGGTGCGACCGATCAACCCGACGATCTCGAGCTCGAAGGAGATCGCCATCGCCGCCGGTACGAGCGCCGCTTTCACGATTCCCGAGCTCGGTCTTCCCGGCACCCGCCGGGCGAGCGTCCGGCTCTCGCCCATTCCCGGGATCAGCTTCGGCCACCGACTCGAATACCTCATCCGCTATCCCTACGGCTGTATGGAACAGACCATGTCCGCGGTCTTTCCCCAGCTCTATCTCAGGAACCTCCTCGAGGACGCCGAGGTCGAACGGGAAACGAACCGCATCGACACCAACATCAACGCCGGCATTCAACGGCTCCAGCGCTTCAGAACACCCGACGGCGGCTTCGGCTATTGGCCCGGGACGGCGGAGACCGACGAGTGGGCGACCAACTACGGTGGCCACTACCTCCTCGAGGCGTCCCGCCTCGGCTATCACGTTCCAGCCGACCTCCTCGACGGTTGGACGGCGTTCCAGCGCCGGATGGCGGCTCGCGAGAGCGGCAGTCTCGTCACCCGTTCGTACCGCCTCTTTCTCCTCGCGCTGGCCGGCGAACCCATGGTCGGGGCCATGAACCTCCTCGCCGAGGAACACCTCGACGAGATGGACAATCTCTCGAAGTGGCTCCTGGCCGCGGGTTACAAGCTCGCCGGGATGGACGAGGCCGCCCATCGCGTCCTCGCCGTCGCCACCACCGAGGTCAAGCCCTATCGCGAGCTCGGCGGCACCTTCGGCTCCGCGGTTCGCGACCACGCCATGATGCTCTATCTCGCAACCAGGCTCGACCGGCCGCAGGCGGCCCTCGATCTCTACCATGAGCTCGTGCCGATCCTCGGCGGAAATGACTATCTCTCGACCCACTCAGCGGGATATGCGCTGCTGGCGGTCGGCAATTACCTCGAGTCGACGTGGCGGTCCGATACCGAGGTTCGTGGTCGGCTCACCGCGTCCGGCCCCGGCGGTCTCAATCGGAAGTTCACCCGCAGCGGCGGCGCGATCACCATCGACCTCACCGAGCAAACCGGGCGCGAGATCACCATCGAGTCGACGAGCGAAGCCCCCATTTTTGCCGCCTTCGAGTGGCAGGGCATCCCGGTGGAGGGGGCCACCGAACCCGAGGCTCGCAACCTCACCCTCGATGTCCGCTGGCTCGACGAGGACGGCAACCCCATGGATCCTTCCTCGCTGGCCCAGGGCACCCTCTTTTGGGGCCATTTCCGGGTTGCCTCGAGGTTCGGCAGACAGCTCGAGAACCTCGCTCTCACCCAGATCGTCCCCTCAGGTTGGGAGATCGACGCCACCCGACTGCGCGGCGAAGAGGCGCCGGATTGGGCACGCACCTTCACTCTCGACCACGCCACCTACACCGACATCCGGGACGACCGGGTGATGTGGTTCTTCGACCTCGGATCGCAGCCCGTCGATTTTCTCGTCAAGTTGATCGTCGTGACCCGCGGCGACTTCGTCCTCGCCCCGACCCTGGTCGAGGCCATGTACGACGATGGTTTCCGAGCCCTCGTCCCGGGCGGCCGGGTCGTCGTGGTCGCGGCAGAAGAGCCGTGATCCGTCGGCTGCTTCTTCCGCCGTGGCCGGTCCGCGCAGCCGCGATCTGCGTCGCCGCTCTGGCTGCCTGCGTGCTCGCAGTACCGGTCCCCGACCCGACTTTCCCCGAGGATTACGGCACCATGGTCCTCGACACCCGCGGCGAGGTTCTCCACACTTATCTCGCAAATGACGAGCAGTGGCGGTTCCGGCTCGACTGCGACGACATTTCGGACAAGCTGGAGACGGCTGTGCTGACAGCCGAGGACCGTCGGTTCCGGACGCATCCCGGAGTCGACCCGCTGGCGTTGAGCCGCGCCGTGATCCAAAATCTCCGCGCCGGCGAGGTCAGGTCAGGCGCGTCGACCATCACCATGCAGGTGGCGCGGCTCATCCGCCCGAAGCCCCGCACGATCCCAAACAAGATCCTCGAGATGGTCCAGGCGCTCAAGCTCGAAACCCGGCTGGACAAGACCGAGATCCTCCGGCTCTATCTCGAACACGCGCCCTACGGCGGCAATCTGGTCGGTGCAACCGCTGCCAGCCTCCACTACTTCAACCGGCCGCCAGACCGTCTGACGTGGGCTGAAGCCGCGACGCTGGCGGTGCTGCCGAAAGCGCCGACCACCGTCACTCCCTTCCGAAACCCAGAGGTCCTGCTCGACCGGCGAAACCGGCTGCTCCACGCCCTCGAGCACCAGGGCTCCATCGACGATCAGACCCTCCGCGAGAGCCTCTTCGAGCAACTCCCGACGCGGTCCCACCCCATGCCGACGGTTGCACCCCACTTCGCCCGCCGGGTCGCCGGCGAAAACCCCGGCAGCAACCCGCGCACGACCCTCGACCGCGGGATCCAGGAGCAGTTCGAGGCCCTCGCCCGACGCCACACCGGATACCTATTTCGGACGGGCATCCACAATCTCTCGATCCTCGCCGTGGAGACTTCCACCGGCAAAGTCCGGGCCTATGTCGGCTCTCCCGATTTCTTTGACCGGAGCAACGGCGGACAGGTGGACGGGGTCATGGCTTCGCGTTCGACCGGCTCGCTGCTCAAACCCTTTCTCTACGCGACCGCCTTCGACCGCGGCGTCATCCACCCAGACAGCCTGCTCCGCGATGTGCCCGTCTACTTCGGCAGTTATGCGCCGGTCAACGCCGACCGGAAGTTCTCCGGCATGGTGCGGGCGTCGGATGCCCTGGTCCGGTCGCTCAACGTCCCACCGACCCTCCTGCTCAGGGAGGTCGGCGTCGCCGAGTTCCACCACTTCCTCGAAATGGCCGGGATGCGGACTCTCTTCCGTTCACCCGACGGCTACGGTCTGTCGCTCATCCTCGGCGGCGCCGAGGGCACCCTGTGGGACATGGTCCGCCTGTATCGCGGACTCGCCTCCGACGGCCGCTTCGACGGCCTCACGCTTCTCGCCGGCGAGCCTCCCGAGGAGGGACCGCAGTTGCTGTCTCCGGCCGCGGCGCGGGTGACCATGGAGATCCTCACCGAGGTGCGACGACCCGATGACGACGGCGTCGACCGCACCCTCTTCACACCACGGCGCCCGGTGGCATGGAAGACCGGCACCAGCTTCGGCAAACGCGACGCCTGGGCGGTGGGTGCGACCCCAGACTGGGTCGTCGGCGTCTGGGTCGGCAACTTCTCCGGTCAGGGCAACGCGAGCCTCGGCGGCGCCCGGGCGGCTGCCCCGATCCTCTTTGCCGCCCTCGACCTGCTGCCCGGCCACCGTGAAGGGACGTGGTACCACTCGCCCACCGATGTCCGGGCGATCCGGCTGTGCAGCGATTCCGGTTTCCGCGCCGGGGAAGACTGCCCGAGAATCCATGTCGCCCGGCGTCCGTGGCGCTCCCCTCCGGTGGCGGTCTGCCCCTACCACCGCAGCTTCTGGATCGATCCCGATACCGGGTTCGAGGTCTGCTCGCGCTGCTGGAAGAGCAACAGACATCAACGGATCACCCGACTCATCCTCCCGTCCGACGCCGCCCAGCTCATGCGTCGGGCCGGACACCGGATCGACTCGTCGCCGGTCCACAACCCGGATTGCCCGGTGAGCTCGCCCCACGATCCGCTCCGCGTCGTCTATCCGGCGGCGGGCGCCACCCTCCTCGTGCCGCGCGACCTCGACGACCGACCGGAGAGCGTCACGCTGCGCGCCAGCCACACTTCGGCCGCCGCCACGCTGCATTGGTACGTCGACGGCAGCTACCAGCGGCCGCACCACCGGCGACCACGCCGTCAGCCTCCTCCTCGAGAGCGGCGCGCACCGGGTCGAGGTCATCGACCAGGACGGCCGCGCGGCAAGCACGACCTTCACCGTCGAACGGCGGAGTTGAAACGGAGGCGCCGACCATCGCAGTTTCACCGCAAAGACCATCGCAGAGTCGATGGGGAACTGCTCTTTGCGGTATACGATGCTGCTCGGTCAAAATCTGCGTCTTGGCGGTGAAAATCCGATCACGGGCCCTTGGGAGGATCGGGACGGTTTCGAAGATCGCGGTGGCGCCGACGGTGACGCGGAGCATCTCGGTGCGCGGGACCGCGGTCACCGGACAGCTCCCGTTCATCGCCCGCCGGAGCGAGTCGTTGGCCAACTGAGTCGAGTTGTTCTCGGCCGAAAGGTGGAGCCCGACAACGCCCTTGAGCTGGGAGCACTTGATGCGATCAAGGGCCTCCTCGGTCTGGTGGTTGCCGAGGTGGCCGAGGCGCGAGGCGATGCGCTGTTTGAGCTGCCACGGATATGTTCCGTGACGCAGCATGTCGGCATCGTGGTTGGTCTCGATGAGGAGCAGATCGCAGCCCACGAGGCGTTGCTCGAGGAGGTGGGTGAAGATCCCGGTGTCAGTGCACACTGCCACTCGCTGCATCCCGTCTTCGAAGACATAGGCCACGGGTTCGGCCGCATCGTGGCTGGTGGCCACGGGTCGGACCCGGAGGCTGCCGACGGGGTAGTCGCGGCCCGATTCGATCTCGCCGCCGGTCCGGGTCTTCACCGGCACCCGGGACCAGGTGCCGCGGGTGGTCCACACCGGCGCTTCGTGGTGCCGGCGGAGAAAGACCTCGAGACCGCGGATGTGATCCGAGTGTTCGTGGGTGAGGAAGATCGCATCGATGTCCTCGGGGCACGTGCCGAAGTGCTCGAGCCTATTCCTCATCTGCAGCGCCGAGACCCCGATATCGACCAAAACGGAGGTCTCACCCGACCGCACCATGACCGAGTTTCCCGACGAGCCCGAGGCAAGGACAATGACCTCCACGGACTACCTGCCCGTGGACCCGAACCCACCGCCGCCGCGGTCGGTGGTCTCGACGCCTTCCACTTCGACAAAACCGGCCTGGGGGGCCTGCGTCACCACGAGTTGCGCAATTCGATCTCCGCGATAGATGGTCACATCCTCAGCACCGAGGTTGA
>CAVQJV010000044.1:0-229597 GCA_963712805.1 uncultured Acidobacteriota bacterium
GTCCTCGCGGATCTCGTAGGAGGTGAGGAGGCGGGCGTCGATGAGTTCGCGGAGGACGTCGGCAGCCGCTTCATGGGCGGGTGTAAAACCCGCCCCTACGGTTGTTGGGGGTTTCTTCGTAGGGGAGGGTTTTACACCCTCCCCACCACTGCCGTCGAAAACCGAGAGAAGCTCGTCCCACTCGCGGACTGCACGTGTTCCTTCAGCCGTGACGAGATTGCGGAAGAGCTCTCGGACGATCGGGATGCGCTCCATGCCGATGCGGTCAATGGTCGCTTCGGCGTGGCGCGCCAGAGCGCCACCGACACCTCCGATGTCGTGGTAGGCCTGGCGGGTCAATAGACCGGTCTCGCGGTCGCGCTTCTTCCACAGGCGCGCGAGGGCGAAGGCCAAAAGGGGCAAGGCGCCGCGCTCCCCCTCGACCTCGGCCAGGATCTCCTCGACCAACTCATCGTCCTCGAAGCGGTAGCCGCACTTGGTGGCGGGTTGGACGAGGGCGCGACGGAGGGCGCCGCCCGTTGGAGGACCCAGCAGTGTCAGCTCGGTAATCACCGGGTTGAGGGCCTCGAACCGGTGGCAGTTGAAGAAGAAGTCGTCGCGCATCGACAGCAGCACGAAGGCGTCCGCCTCGATGGTCAGTCGACCGAGCAGCTCGGTGAAGCGCGTCTGTACCTCGTCGGAACTCAATGTGAAGAGCTCTTCGAATTGATCGACGATGAGCAGGGCGTTCGAGTGGCAACTGCGCCAACGGGAAGCAGCGGAGACGGTGGAGTCGAGATCGTCGAGGTCGACGAGCTCGCGCATGGCCTCGGCGTCGCCGGCCAGCTCGGAGGCGAGAGCCTGACCGAACGAGCGAAACGCGGTGCTTCCGGGTGTGCAGGTGATGATCGACCAGCCCGCTCCTGCGTTTGGGATCACACCCGCGTTGATGAATGAGGATTTACCTGCTCCCGACGGTCCGATGAGCCCGAGCATCCGCGGCGGTCCCTCCAGCTTGCGCCACATCTGCTCGACCTCGGCCTCGCGGCCGAAGAAGTACTCGGCGTCATCCTCGGTGAAGGAGGCGAGCCCGGGGTAGGGGTGGAGGTCCTCGGCGCCCTCGACGCGAAGGGTCACATCCTCGAGCTCGCGGATGAGGGTGTGGGCCGAGTTCTGGCGACGCTCGCGGTCGCGCGCCACTGCGCGCTTGATGACCGGCGCCCAGGGGGAGTCGGGGATCTTGGCGGGCTCGGAGCGGACACCTTCCCAGACGCTCTGGCGTGACTCGTAGCTCTTGATCCCCTCCGGGCTCACCATCTCGGCGAGGACGACCCCGGCCGAGTAGACATCGGCGCGGGCGTCGACGTCGCCGCCCGGCTGCGTGCTCGGGCGCCATGTAGGCCGGCGTGCCGGACACCGACCCGGCGCCGCTCTCCGGGTCCTCGTGGCGAGGCCGAAGTCCATCACCACCACCCGGCCTGCGCGGGTGAGCATGATGTTCTCGGGTTTGACATCGCGGTGGACGAGCCCGGCCTTGTGGATCGCCTCGAGCCCGGACGAGGAACTGCGAGGCGATGTCCTGCGCTTCCTTCAGCTCCAGCGGACCGCGCTCCTGCAGCACGCCAAGCAGCGTCGCCCCATCGACATACTCCATGGAGACCAGCTCACGGCCGTCGATCTCGATGAGATCGAAGATCCGGCATACGTTGGGCGACACCACCTCACGCGCGGCACGGACCTCCTGCCTCAGCAGTTCGAGCCGTCGCTCCGATTGGAAAAGATCATCGCGGAGCGCCTTGAGCCCGACCTCGACCCGCAGCTTGAGATCGAACGCACGCCAGACCTCACCCATCCCGCCACGCCCGAGCATCTCGAGGATCTCGTACCGGTCACCCAGTACCTGGCCGGTGGTGAAAAATCCGAGCCCCTGAGGCAAATCGACAGTCGCCCCCTCCGCCTCGGTGCGGGTGGCCAACGGCTCTTTTTGGGAGACCTTGTCGTTCATTGTATCGTCTCGATTTCACATCGATTGTAGCGTGGCGCCGATTGTAGCGCCCAACTCCGGTTGGGCGTTTGACCGATGAACGGGGCTACTGACGCCGAAAAAGGGGTTCGGCGCCCCAAGTGGGCTCGATCTGCAGACATTCGTCCTTGGGAGCCCGGAAGAATGAGAACTGCTCCAGCCGTAGCGCCAATGACCGTGGGCAGAATCCGGTGGATTTTGGCTGTGTTAGAATCTAATACAGGAGGCCGCCATGAGGAACGCAGTCACCGTGAGTCTGCCTCGGGACCTGACCGACGAGTTGGACGCCGCCAGCCGAGAGGCAGGGACTTCAAGAAGTGAGATCGTCCGCGAGGCTCTGCGGCGATACTTCATGCTGCGCGAGTATCGAGCGCTTCGCGCCGAGTTCACAGCGGAAGCGGAAGCGAAGGGCATCATTACCGACGAGGACGTTTTCGAGAAGGTGTCGTGAGGGTCGTTCTCGACACCAACGTCCTGGTCGCGGCTTTCATCGCGAGGGGCGTGTGCACCGATGTGTTCGAGCGAGTTGTGAGCGATCACGAGATGATGCTCAGCCCTTACATCCTCGAGGAGTTCGAGCGCGTGATGACGCGCAAGTTCAGGCTGAATCGCGATCGGGTGGCGCGAGCGATCGAGCTGCTTCGTCGAAAAGGCCTCGTCATCGAACCGGTTCCCCTCGACTCTAAGGTGTGCCGGGATCCGGACGATGATCAGATTCTGGCGCTCGCGCGTGAGGGAGACGTGCAGGTGCTCGTGACTGGAGATGACGATTTGCTGATCCTCGGCGCCTTCGATGGAGTCCCAATCATCTCCCCGAGACAGTTCTTGACCTACCCGTCCTCGTGATCTCTCACCACGTCGGCACCGTCTCCCATCCCGGGAAAGGATCGCGCTTGAGCTTCCACCCGGTGGCGGACTCGGGATCGCGGACGACCCGGAGGTTGGTGAGCGTCTTGAGCTTGGCGATGAGCTCCTCGCGCGGCAGGGTGTGGAGTGGGGGCTTCGAAAGATCGGGCATGGGCCAGAGGCGGAGTTCGGATCCAGAAGCGGACGCAATCCATCGACCCTTGGGGTCGATCGTGAGGCCCCGCACCTCTTCCGAAATGCCGAGCAGGAGATGCGGTTCTTCACCCGTGATCGGCCCGACTCGAATGGCGCCATCGATGTCGGCGGTTACCGCCATGGTGCCATCCGCGTCCATCGCCAGGGCGGTGATTCGGTCGCCGTGGTTGGCAAGTGCGGTGATTGACCCAGAGGTCAGGTCAAGCAGAACCGCCCGACTCAGTGGAAAATACGACCCGCTCTTTTTCTCTCCAGATCCGCAAAGCAAGACGCGATTGCCGTCGGAGGAGAGAGAGAACTGGAGGACCGGCTCGTTAAAAAAGATCTCGCGCTCGCCGGTCCTGTAATCCCAGCGAACAAGACCGGATTCGTTCCCGACGAGGATCGTGTCGTCGCCTGAGAATTGAACGTACCCGGGAAAGCCGACCTCGCCCAAGTTCAACGTCGCGATGAGCTCCCTGGAGGAAACGTCCCAAACTTCGAGGAACCGTTCTGGTTGTTCGGAAGTCAAGCCGGCGGCGGCGGCGAAGCGACCGGACGGACTGAAGGCGGTGCCCTTGAACCAATGCATCGTGCCAGGGAGACGAGCTGCCGGCTGTCCGTCCAGAGGAACGAGATGGGCCCCGCGGCCGTGTGTGCCGAGCAGGAGTTGATCTCCGTTCGGCGATACGGACAAACCGTATGCGGTGTTGTCTGGACGATAAAGGACCCTCGAGGGCGACGAGCGCCCCTCGTCGAGATCCCACACTCGGACGATTCCGTTTCTCGCATCACCTGATGCGAGCCACCGCCCCTGCGGGTCGAACACCGGTTGATGCACACGCTCGGCATAACGCTTGATGATCGTCGGGTAACGGTTCACCATCGGCCAGAAAACAAGGCCAGAGGTGCCCGACGAGGCGAGCCATTGACCGTGTGGATGGAGCGCCACGCGAAACATGATTCCGACGTCCTCGCGGCTCATGATGATCGGCTCTGCATCCGACGGCGCGAACAACGGCCACACTCGGATCTTGGTATCCGGGTTCAGCACGCTCACGACCTGACGGTCGATGGTGTTGATGACCCACGCTCCGGTGCCACCGGCGACTCCCAGGTCGAGAGAACGGACAATGGTCGGGACCTTGGCCTCGAGAGACCAGATCTCGGTCGAGTAACCGGCCTCTTCTCGCTCCACCGCTTCGAGGTACGCGCCATCCTTAGAAAACCTGAGATGAGAGATTTCGGCGGGGTTGTTGATGACGAACGGTGACCCTTGTGATTCGAACTCCAGCAAACGGATCTCGCCGTTGTCGGCGGCCACCGCGACGTAGCGACCGAGTGGGTCACACGAGACGTCCACCATTCCCGGTGGGGATTCTCCGATGCGCCGTGGAGATGAGATCGAGTGGGCATCGATCTCGATGACGTGGATACCACTCTCGTCTGCAACAGCAAACCACTTGCCGTCAGGAGCTGAACGGCACACGAGCGTGTGGTCGAGGTCGAACGGCAGCTCGCCGAGCCGCTCGTTGGTGCCGGAAAAGTCAATTGCATCGGCGAAAGATCGGTTGTCATGGTCTGTGACGAGAATCAGGCGTTTTCGGTTGAAGTCCATGAACGTGCGTTCGACTCTGCCTGAGTATGTCGGTTTCCGGGTGGAAATCAGTTTTTGATCGGGCGCGGACCACAGAGCGTACGGCTCGATATCCATCCAGGGAATAGTGGCAAAGAGTCCGGATGTAGGTCCCATCCAAAGATCGGCGCGTCCGTCGTGGATGTCGTCCAAGATTCGGTCGCTCCCGTCCGAACCGAACACGTGAACAGCGTACGGAGGTTCGTCGGTCGTTTGGGCCAGCCACTCGCCGTCTGGAGTGAACGAGATTTCAAACGAAGGGTGATCGCCAACGACGAAGGCTGTGGGTCCCTTCCACAGAGCCTCAATCGCGAGCCGACGAACCTCGAGGTTGTCCGAGAGCTCCAGGCTCGCGATTGCGTTTGCGATTGCGGCCGACGGGTACGGTTCGAGAAGGGCGTGGGCCCGGGAAAGCAGTGCAGCCGCCTCGGCGCGCTGCGTTTCGACAATGCTGCGTTGCAACAGGAGTCCGACAACCGCCAGGACAACCACGAGGATCGAGAATGCCGCAGTTGCCGCAATCCGCTGCCTTCGTTTGCGGCGTGTTGCGAACGATTTCATTGCGTTGGCAAATGCATTTTCGACGTCGGTCAAGCCACCCGAATAGCGTTCTCGCCACAGCTGGTACTCACGATATGCGGTGCCGGTCCAGAGGCGGTCTTCATGCCGGCCGTGTTCGTCCCAGGCGCGGGCGGCCTGACGGAGCTCCTCGCGGAGCTGGGCGCCCTCCTGGTCCTGGGTCTGCCAGCGGACGAGGCGGGGCCAGTTGGCGAGGAGGGATTCGTGGATGATCTCCACGCGGCGGGTCGGTTCGTGCTCATCCTCGTGGATCTCGTAGGAGGTGAGGAGGCGCGCGTCGATGAGTTCGCGGAGGACGTCGGCGGCCGCGTCACGGGCGGGTGTAAAACCCGCCCCTACGGTTGTTGGGGGTTTCTTCGTAGGGGAGGGTTTTACACCCTCCCCACCACTGCCGTCGAACACCGACAGCAGCTCGTCCCACTCGCGGACCGCTCTCGTGCCCTCGGCGGTGACGAGGTTGCGGAAGAGTTCGCGGACGATTGGGATGCGCTCGACACCGATGCCGGTCCACCGTCGCCTCGGCGTGCCGGGCGAGCGCGCCGCCGACGCCGCCGATGTCGTGGTAGGCCTGGCGGGTGAGCAAGCCGGTCTCGCGGTCGCGTTTCTCCCACAGCCGGGCCAGCGGCGAACGCCAGCAGGGGCAGGGCGCCGCGCTCGCCCTCGACCTCGGCCAGGATCTCGTCGACCAGCTCGTCGTCCTCGAAACGGTAGCCGCAGCGGAGCGCGGGCTGGACCACCGCCCGCCGGAGGGCGCCGCCGGTCGGCGGCTCGAGCGGCGTCAGCTCGCAAAGATCGGCCGAGACCCTCGTGACGGTTGCACCGCATCAGGAAGTCGTCCCGCATCGACAGCAGCACGTGCACGTCGGCGTCGACCGTCGAGTCCGCGCAGCAGGTCGGCGAAGCGTGCCTGGTCGTCGTGCGGTGTTCAGGGTGAAGAGCTCCTCGAACTGGTCGACGATCAGCAGCGCGTGCGCCGTGCCGCCGCCGCCACGGCCGACCGCCGCCACGATCGCCGGAGTCGTCGACACCGCCACCAGCTCCTTGATCGCGTCCGGCATCCCCGGCGAGCTCGGCGGATCAGCGCCCGGCGCAGCGAGGCCATCGCTGCGCTTCCGGGTGTGCAGCGGACGATCGCCCAGCCCGGCGGTCGCATGCGGGATCAGTCCCGCCCCGAGGAACGAGGTCTTGCCGGCCCCCGACGGCCCGACATCGCGAGCAGCTGCGCGACTCTCGCAGCTTCCGCCACACCGCCTCGACCTCGGCCTCGCGGCCGAAGAAGTACTCGGCGTCATCCTCGGTAAAGGAGGCGAGACCGGGGTAGGGGTGGAGGTCCGTCGGCGCCCTCGACCCTGAAGGGTCACATCCTCGAGCTCGCGGATCAGGGTGTGCGCCGAGTTCTGGCGGCGCTCGCGGTCCCTGGCGACCGCGCGCTTGATCACCGGCGCCCAGGGCGAGTCGGGAATCTTCGCGGGTTCCGAGCGGACCCCTTCCCAGACGCTCTGCCGTGACTGATAGCTCTTGATCCCCTCGGGACTCACCATCTCGGCGAGGACCACGCCGGCGGAGTAGACATCGGCTCTCGCGTCGACATCCCCTCCTGATGCATGCTCGGGCGCCATGTAGGCCGGGGTGCCCGAGACCGAACCGGCACCGCTCTCGGGACCTCGCGCGAGCCCGAAGTCCATGACCACGACTCGACCCGCGCGGGTGAGCATGATGTTCTCGGGTTTGACATCGCGGTGCACCAGGCCCGCCCTGTGGATCGCCTCAAGGCCCGACAGGAACTGCGAGGCGATATCCTGCGCCTCTTTCAGTTCGAGTGGCCCGCGTTCCTGAAGGACGCCGAGTAACGTGGCCCCGTCGACATACTCCATGGAGACCAGCTCGCGACCGTCGATTTCGATGAGGTCGAAGATTCGGCAGACGTTGGGCGAGACCACCTCACGAGCGGCGCGGACCTCCTGCCGCAACAGCTCAAGCCGCCTCTCGGATTGGAAGAGATCATCGCGAAGCGCTTTGAGTCCGACTTCGACCCGGAGTTTGAGGTCAAAAGCCCGCCAGACCTCACCCATTCCACCCCGACCGAGCATCTCAAGGATCTCGTAACGATCACCGAGCACCTGACCGGTGGTGAAGAAACCAAGGCCCTTAGGAAGGTCGACAGTAGCCCCCTCCGCCTCGGTGCGGGTCACCGGATGATCGTCCGGGGGGAGCTTCTCATTCATTGTCTCGTCTCGATTTCAGACCAATTGTACCGCGGCGCGAATTTTGGCGGCAGGCGTTCCTGCCTGCCGGGAGGTCTAACCATGCCTTTGTGCGGTGAAGATTCTCGAGAGGTCGGAATCTACGTGGAGCCGGTCGATCTTTCGAGGGCGGCGATGAGATTCGGGAGGTCGTCCTGGATGATGTTCCACAGGATGTCGAGATCGACGGTGAAATAGCCGTGGACCAGCCGATTTCGCAGTGCGATGATCTCCCGCCACTGGATGTGAGGAATCGAATCTCGTGTCTCTCTCGACAGGCGAGACGCGGCTTCTCCAGTCAATTCGACAAATCGCTCGAGGGCTGCCGTCAGCACTGGGTCATCCCGAGACTCGAGTCCGTGATCGTCCGAGCCTCTGCGCGGTACTTCAAGCTGAGCATGTATCGAGCGCCTCGCGTCGGTCACGCTGCGTCAAAAACACGGGCTTCCGCATCACCCGACGCGGACGTCTTCGGGAAGAGTGTGTGAGGTCGTTTCGACCCGAAGTCAGTTGGGAAGCTCTCCTCGAGAGAAAAGAAGGCGAGTGCCGACCCTGTCGCGCCTTCGTCAAACTCGACGAGATGTCGATGTCAGCCTGCGGTCCGTGAAATCGTCGCGCGTCGACCGAACCGAACAAGTGCCAGTCTTCGGACGCGATACCGCCGACAGAGTTTGTCGAGTTTCTGCGGTCGATTCTGATCTTCGGGCCATGAATCGATGCTATCACGCGACGGTGTGAAAGGCTCGACGACGTCGGCACTGTCTCCCAGCCGGGAGGGATCACGTGAGGAGTCTCGAGTTCTCAGTTATGACGTTCTTAGCTTACATCGCAGCCGGTGAGAGGGGACACTGCGATGAAACTCAAAACTAAAAGACTAAAAACTGACGAACTCTGCGATGCTCACCACGTCGGCACCGTCTCCCACCCCGGGAAGGGATCGTGGGTGAGCTTCCACCCGGTGGCGGACTCGGGGTCGCGGACGACGCGGAGGTTGGTCAGGGTCTTGAGCTTGGCGATGAGCTCCTCACGCGGCAGGGTGTGGAGCGGGGGCTTGGAGAGATCGGGCATGGGCCAGAGGCGGACGGTCGTGTCGTTGCCGCCGGAGGCGATCCAACGGCCTTTGGGATCGATGGCAAGAGCCCACACCGAGCCAGTGTGTCCTGTAAGAAGGTGAGGTTGCTCTGCTGTCAAGAGTCCGACTCGGACCTCGCCATCCAGGTCACCGGTGACCGCGAAAGTGCCTGTGGCGTCGAGGGCAATGCCTGTCACTTCGTCTCCGAATCTGGTGAGGTGTGTCACGGTTCCCGAATCGAGTTCGAGAAGCACGACCTTTCCCCAGCCGTCTTTGACGTTGTCGCTCTCGACCATGACCACCCGCCTCCCGTCGGCACTGGCGGCGAACGGGAAATGGATTCCCTTGGAGGTCCCCTCGAACAGGAGCTTGCGTTCTCCGGTTGTGATGTTCCATTGCAGCAGCCCGGATTCGCTCAGCGAGAACAGGAGATCATCCGAAACAAATTGGAGGCTGTACGTTACTGGCTGTTCGCCGAACTCGAGAACGGCAACCTCCTCACCCGTAGCCACGTCCCAGATACGGATCATCCGGTCGACGGGATGAACTGACCACCTACCGCCGCTGCGTAGCCGGCCGTCAGGGCTGAAGGCCACCGTCGAGGTTCGTTGACTGAATCCCCTTAAGATTTCTGGAAGCTCCTCCATCTGGTGCGCAGGAGACGCACGCCTCGATTATGGGTGCCGACCAGAATCCGCTCCCCATCCGGCGATGCAGCCAAACCAAGCATCCAGGTGTGCAAATCCAACAATGTGCGTCCCGGCAGTGGAGGGTCGCCTTCGAGCGGCCACAACCTGACCGTGCCATCGTTCGAGGACGAGGCGAGCCAACTCCCATCCGGAGCAAATACCAGGCTATTGATATCCTGATCGTGTTTTCGAAAGACCATTGGAAATCGCTCCGTGAGCGGCCAAAAGGCGAGTCCGACGCCGTCACCCGTGGCCAACCAGCCGCCTCGCGGGTTGATGGAAACACTGATCAGCTCCCTGATGTCACCCCGACTGAGGATGACAGGTTCGGCATCATGTGGCGCATCGATCGACCAGGTACGGAACTTGAGGTCATCTCCGCCACTCGCCAATTGTCTGCCGACGGTTTCCCACGGCGAATTGCCAAATTGGGCGGGCCAAGATTGAACCGCCGGAGAAACTGCGGCGAGTTTCCTGATAGGGCCCAAACCCAGACCACCCGATTCTCGTCTTCAGTAGAAGCCGCCTCAAAGAGCGATCCGTCTGCGGAGAACCTGAATAACGGGCTGTTCACGGGGCCTTGAAATATCATGGGCGGCGATGTCGCGGTGCGATTCCAGAAACGAAACTCGCCATCCTCGCCGGCGGTGGCGATGAATCGGCCGAGGGGATCGCATGCAAGGAGTGGAAGCACACCGTCGTGCCTACCCAGAAGCCGGGGCGGGCCAAGCTCGTGATCACCGACATCGACGACATAGACCTCGCTCCCGGTAACAACCCCGAGCCAGGCTCCGGCTCGAGGGTCGAGAGCGGCGAGAGTGGTCCACTTTCCGGCTTCATCGCGTTCGGTACTTGAAGTCCAGCGTGCCAAGGTTCTCGTGCGTCCCGTCGAACCAAAGCGCATCGACGTTGATTCGATCTTCGTCGCGGATCAAGAGCAACGCTCGTCGCCTGTCCGAGTCCACCACGGCTCCCCAATGAAGCCTAGATGAATCCGAGCTCATTGTCGGCGAGGGGTTGATTCTTTGACGCTGACCACACTACGTACTTGATGGAGGATTCGCTGTCTGGGGCAAAGGACACGAAGTGCCCAGTATCCGTGACCGCAGTGATTCCGATCCACGGCGCACCGCTGTGCTCGTCTTCCAAAATCTCGCGGGTTCCGTCAGCGTGAAAGATGCTCAGGTGGCTCTCGCCTTCCTCCGGCCGAATTTGCGCCTGAACCAACCATTGGCCATCGGGACTGAATTGAGTGCCCCAGGAAACATTGTTCGCGGCAACGAGGGCTGCCGGGCCCTTCCAGAGGGCTTCAAGGGCCAGTCGGCGAGCACTCGGTCCATCGTTCTGCTCGAGGCTGGCAATCGTGTAGGCGACCGTCGCGGAAGGATACGGTTCGAGTTCGAGTTGTCCCAGGGACACGAGGTTCGCGGCCTCTGCGCGACGGGCTTCCTCGACGCTGCGGCGCCAGAGGCCGGCGAAGACCAACGCGACGGCAGCGAACACGACGACCGCCGCCGTCGCGGCGATCTGCCGCCGCCGCCGTCGGCGCATGGCAAACGAAGTCATGGCCGCCGCGAACGCCTCCTCGATCTCGGTGAGACCGCCGGGATAGTGTTCGCGCCAGAGCGCGAACTCCCGATAGGCCGATCCGGTCCACAGCGTGTCGTCGCTACGATCGTGCTCGTCCCACGTCTTGGCCGCCTGACGGAGCTGTTCCCGCATCTGAACAGCGTCAGCGTCCTGAGTCTGCCAACGAACGAGGCGAGGCCAATTGGCAAGCAGCGACTCGTGGATGATCTCGACCCGGCGGATCGGTTCGTGCTCGTCCTCGCGGACCTCGTAGGAGGTGAGCAGGCGGGCGTCGATGAGTTCGACGGAGTACATCGCGCGCCGCTGTCACGGGCGGGTGTAAAACCCGCCCCTACGGTTGTTGGGGGCTTTCTTCGTAGGGGAGGGTTTTACACCCTCCCCGACCACTGCTCGTCGAAAACCGAGAGCAGCTCGTCCCACTCGCGGACCGCACGGGTGCCCTCGGCGGTGACGAGGTTGCGGAACAGCTCGCGGACGATGGGGATGCGCTCGACGCCGATGCGGTCGATGGTCGCCTCGGCGTGGCGCGCCAGCGCGCCGCCGACGCCGCCGATGTCGTGGTAGGCCTGGCGGGTGAGCAGGCCGGTGTCGCGGTCTCGCTTCTCCCACAGCCGCGCGAGCGGCGAAGGCGAGCAGGGGGAGCGCGCCCCGCTCGCCCTCGACCTCGGCGAGGATCTCTTCGACCAGCTCGTCGTCCTCGAAGCGGTAGCCGCACTTGGTGGCGGGTTGGACAAGGGCGCGACGGAGGGCCGCGCCGGTGGGTGCTCGAAGGGGTGTCAGATCGGAGAAGACGGGCGCGAACGCCTCGTGGTCGTGGCACTGCATGAGGAAGTCGTCGCGCATGCGAAAGCAGCACGTGGACGTTCGCGCGTCAGCACGATCTGGGCAAGGAGGTCGGAGAACCGTCGTTGCTCTTCCACCCCGCTTTGGGTGAAGAGTTCCTCGAACTGATCGACGACCAGAAGTGCATTCGTCGCGCCGGTGTCTCCAGCGGGAGACGATCTCGGTCGCGACATCCGGATCGTCGAAGCGGAGCATGAGCTCCATGGCTTCCGCATCGCCGGTGACCTCGTGCGCCAGCGCCCTGCCGAGGGCGAGCTGTGGATTGTTACCGGGTGTGCAGACGACGCATCGACCAGTCGACGCCGGCGTTCGCGAGCAGTCCCGGCCTGTATGAACGAGGTTTTTCCTGCTCCTGACGGACCGACGAGTACCGAGCATCCGCGGCGGTCCTTCGAGCTCGGCGCCACATCTGCTCGACCTCGGCCTCGCGGCCGAAGAAGTACTCGGCGTCTTCCTCGGTGAAGGAGGCGAGACCGGGGTAGGGGTGGAGGTCCTCGGCGCCCTCGACGCTGAGGGTCACATCCTCGAGCTCGCGGATGAGGGTGTGAGCCGAGTTCTGACGGCGCTCGCGGTCGCGCGCGACAGCGCGTTTGATGACCGGCGCCCAGGGCGTGTCGGGGATCTTGGCGGGCTCGGAGCGGACGCCCTCCCAGACGCTCTGCCGTGACTGGTAGCTCTTGATCCCCTCGGGGCTCACCATCTCGGCGAGGACGACGCCCGGCGGAGTAGACATCGGCGCGGGCGTCGACATCGCCACCCGCCGCGTGCTCGGGCGCCATGTAGGCCGGGGTGCCCGAGACCGAGCCGGCGCCGCTCTCGGGTCCGCGCGCCAGACCGAAGTCCATGACCACCACCCGGCCCGCGCGGGTGAGCATGATGTTCTCGGGTTTGACATCGCGGTGGACGAGCCCGGCCTTGTGGATCGCCTCGAGCCCGGCCAGGAACTGCGAGGCGATGTCCTGCGCCTCCTTCAGCTCGAGCGGCCCGCGTTCCTGGAGCACGCCGAGCAAGGTGGCGCCGTCGACGTACTCCATGGACACCAGCTCGCGGCCGTCGATCTCGATGAGGTCGAAGATCCGGCAGACGTTGGGCGAGACCACCTCACGCGCGGCGCGGACCTCCTGCCGCAGCAGCTCGAGCCGCCGCTCGGACTGGAAGAGATCATCGCGCAGCGCTTTGAGCCCGACCTCGACCCGCAGCTTGAGATCGAAGGCGCGCCAGACCTCACCCATCCCACCCCGCCCGAGCATCTCAAGGATCTCGTAGCGATCACCCAGCACCTGCCCGGTAGTGAAGAAACCAAAGCCCTCGGCAGGTCGACAGTCGCACCCTCCGCCTCGGTGCGGGTCACCGGATGATCGTCCGGGGGGAGCTTCTCATTCATTGTCTCGTCTCGAGTTCTCGGTCGATTGTAACTCGGCAGTTGTTGTGGCGGTGGACGTCTCGCCCGCTCCCACAATCATCGCAACGGGGCCAAGAGGTCAGGGCGGGAGGTGCGCAGTCTGAAAGTAGAACTTTCAATCTGCAATCTTCAGATAGTGTTTTTCCCGAGGTGGTCCTCGAGCAGCGGTTCGAGGATGCCGCGGAGCTCGGGCAGTTCATCGTGGGCGATGGCCCAGACGACATCATTGGAGATGACTGCGTATCCGTGGACTAATCGGTTGCGGAACGCGATGATTCGTCCCAGTGAACGTATCTCGTCTTCCAATTCCGGGAAACGGCGGACGGCCTGGCCCGCAGCCTCGCCGATGATCAGAAACTGCCGCTCGACCCCGCTGCGAAGCAGGTCGTCCTCTTCGTATTCCTGAAGAGTCTTTCCTTTGATGAACGACTCGATGTGGCGCGCCGCCTGAAGCATGTCCCAAAGGAATGCCTCGCGGTCACGCAGCGTCATACAACGTCTCCTGATCCATCTCGATGCGGGTTCTGACGAATGGGTTTCGTATGGCTTGGATCTCGACGAGATCGATCGTGACCGGGAAAAGCGCCTCGAGATCCTCCAACAACCGGAAATACGCTTCCTTGTGTTCGCGAGGGCTCATCGGTTTGAAGTCGACCAGGAAGTCGAGATCGCTCTTCGCCACATCGAAATCGCCTCTCACGCTGGATCCGAAGACGGCAAGCCTCAGCACACAATGCTTCCGGCAGAGAGTTCGAATCTCGTCCAGATTCTGTTGAATGATCGTCGTCATAGCGTGCTTTTCCCGAGTGGACTAATCGTGAGTTGATTATCAAGTACCGCAAGCCGTTGATTCGCTTTAAGTTCCTCTAGAATGCTATCACGTGGCAGCCCAATCATCGCTGATTGAACGCTAAGCCGATCAAGACGGTTCAAGACCAACCACCAAGAAGTCGCGTCCTCTCGTTCAACAGGAAAACACCCAGGTGCGATGACTGCGATGAAATTCATCATTCATAACTCAAAATTCATAATTGACGTGTCACCACGTCGGTACCGTCTCCCATCCAGGGAAGGGATCATCACTGAGAGAGTTTTGAGTTCTCAGTTATGAGTTCTTAGTTCCATCGCAGACGGTGAGGGGACATTGCGATGAAACTCAAAACTAAACACTCAAAACTATGAACTCTGCGATGTTCACCACGTCGGCACCGTCTCCCATCCCGGGAAGGGGTCGTGGGTGAGCTTCCAACCGGTGGAGGAATCGGGGTCGCGGACGACGCGGAGGTTGGTCAGCGTCTTGAGCTTGGCGATGAGCTCCTCGCGCGGCAGGGTGTGGAATGGAGGCTTCGACAGATCGGGCATGGGCCAGAGGCGGGCGGTGCTATCGTTTGCACCGGAAGCAATCCAGCGACCAAGGGGGTCGAAGGCAAGGGAGTAGATTGTGTCTTCGTGACCCAACAGCAGGTGGGGTTCCCCGCCGGTGACGGGGCCCACTCGGATTGCACCGTCTTCGTCCCCGGTGGCGGCGATCGTGCCGGTCTTGTCGAGTGCAACTGCCCAGACACGGTCGCCGTGGGTCTCGAGAGGCGTGGCGATGCCGGTTTCGAGATCGAAGACCACGGCACGGCCCCCTTCTTCTGCCCATTTCTCATCCGCTATCTTGACCAGCAGCACTCGCCGACCGTCGGCGCTCGCTGAAAACGCGCGCACCATCCCCCCGTACAGGAGCTCGCTCTCGCCGGTCTCCACGTTCCACCGCCGTAGCCCGTCCTGGCCCGACGACAGCAAGCGGTTGTCTGCGGTGAACTGAAGCGCCCACTCATGAAGATCCGCCCGCGGCATCAGCACCGTCAGCTCCTGCCCCGAGGCCACGTCCCAGACGCGGATCACGTTCTCGTCCCCGTCGAAGGTGCCGCCGGCGCCTGCGGCGAGGCGCCCGTCCGGGCTGAATGCGACTGCCGAGGTCTGGTTCCCAAAGCCGGTCAGCAATCTGCGGGAGCTGCCGTCGAGGGAGAGCAGGAGATCTCCCCCCTCGCGTTTTTGAGTGCCCACCAGGATGGTCTCGCCGTCGGGAGACACCGCAATACTGCTTGGGTCGTTCTCGAAGAGGGCCCGGCCCGCAGGAGGGAATTCCTGGTCCAGGGGCCAGATCCTGACCGCCTCGAGACCCCCTGACGATGCGAACCAACGCCCATCCGGCCCGAACACCACTTGGCCAACCGACTTCACGCCGTGCCGCATCACCGACGGGTAGGATCGTCCCAGTGGCCAGAGGGCAAGCCCGGAACTGCTGCTCGTGGCCAGCCATTGTCCCGTTTGATCGAATACGGGCCACCACAGCTGACCGGTCTCATTGCGGCCCACGATCAGTGGCTCGGCATCGGCCGGCGCACTGAACGGCCAGATGCGAATTTTCTTGTCCCAATCCACCCTTGCGAGGTGGTGCCTCACCGGGTCGATCTCCTCCCATTGGGCAGGGCCGGCCTTACCGAGGTTGAAGCGGCGAAGAAGTTGTGTCTCGCCCCCGGTGACAGACCACACCCACAGTTTCGACATCCACTGCTCCGGTCGTTCCTCCTCGTTAAACTCGACACCGAACATCGACCCGTCAGGGGTGATTTTTGGGAACCATACGTCTCCAACGGGACCCTCCAGAATCCTCGGTGGCAAGACTCCGGTCGGGTCCCAAATGCGAATCTCCCCCTCCTGGTTGACCGTAACGAGGTAGCGGCCCAGCGGGTCGAAGGCCATGCGGATATCAGAGCCTTCCTGCCTGCCCAGACGCCGTGGCTCGGAGAGCCCGTGTTCGCCTATCTCGACAATCCAAACACCGTTGTCCTCGACCACCGCGAGCCAACGGCCGGTCTGATAATCCATCTGGCGGAAGCCATTCCCTAGGAGCCGAAAGTCAAAATCCAAGGTTCCAAGGCGTTCGCGAGAACCGTCGAAGCTCACCGCGTCGATGCTTGCCCTCTCGTCCTCCACCATCAGGAGCAGTACTCGATCTTTGTTCCAACTCAACCCCCGAAAGTGCACCGGGCCTTCGATCCGCACTTCGGCGAGACGCCGTCCCTCTGGGGCCGACCACAGCGCCATGTGAAAGGGCCCAGGCTTGAACTGCCCGCCCCTGGATAGGACGACATCAGATGCGGGGCTGACATGAATCATGATCGTGTCCGCTTCGTGCACGCGCTCGAGGACCTTCGTGCTCCCGTCAGCTTGGATGATGCGAACCCCACTCGATGTTCCGTGAATCGACTGCACCAGCCAGGATCCGTCGCCACCGAACACGGGCTTGTAACTGTCGTCCTCGTTAACGACCAGGGCGGTCGGGCCCTTCCAAAGCGCCTCCAGTGCCAGCCGGCGCGACTCGGGCGTGTCCGCGAGCTCGAGGCTGGCGATGGAGTGGGCAACGGCCGCCGAAGGGCTGGCCTCGATTTCGAGCTGCCCGTAGGCGATCAACTTCTGGGCCTCGGCACGGCGGGCCTCGACCACACTCCGCTGCCAGAACGAACCTACCACCGCGAGCCCGGCGACGAGCGCTGCCATTACCGCGGCTACAATCAATCGGCGTCTGCGACGACGCCGTCCGGCGAACGCGGTCATCGCCGAGCCGAACGCTTCTTCGACGTCGGTGAGTCCGCCGGGATAGCGCTCCTGCCACAGCCGGAACTCGCGGTAGGCGGTGCCGGTCCAGAGCCGGTCGTCGTGGCGCCCGTGCTCGTCCCAGGCGCGGGCGCTTTGGCGGAGCTCGTCGCGGAGCTGGGCGCCCTCCTGATCCTGGGTCTGCCAGCGGACGAGGCGAGGCCAGTTGGCGAGGAGGGACTCGTGGATGATTTCCACGCGACGGATGGGTTCGTGCTCGTCCTCTCGGACTTCGTACGAGGTCAGAAGGCGGGCGTCGATGAGTTCGCGGAGGACATCGGCAGCCGCTTCACGGGCGGGTGTAAAACCCGCCCCTACGGTTGTTGGGGGTTTCTTCGTAGGGGAGGGTTTTACACCCTCCCCACCACTGCCGTCGAAAACCGAGAGAAGATCGTCCCACTCGCGGACCGCGCGGGTTCCTTCGGCGGTGACCAGGTTTCTGAACAGCTCGCGGACGATGGGGATCCGCTCGATGCCGATGCGGTCGACGGTGGCCTCGGCGTGGCGTGCGAGGGCACCGCCGACGCCGCCGATGTCTTGATAGGCCTGACGGGTCAGCAGGCCGGTGTCCCGATCGCGCTTGTCCCACAGCCGCGACATGGCGAATGCGAGCAGCGGCAGCGCGCCGCGTTCGCCCTCGACCTCAGCCAGCATCTCATCGACCAGCTCATCGTCCTCGAAGCGGTACCCACACGTCGTGGCCGGCTGGACCAGGGCACGGCGGAGCGCGCCACCCTCGGGAGGTCCGAGCATGGTCAGCTCGGCCAGACCCGGACGCAGTCCTTCAAAGCGGTGGCACTGGAAAAGGAAATCATCCCGCAGACTCAAGAGCACGAAGATGTCGGCATCGAGGACGAGCCGATTTAGAGGAGCGCGACCTGCTCCTGCACCTCGTGCGGATTCAGGGTGAAGAGCTCCTCGAATTGATCGACGATGAGCATCGCCCGTGGGTGCCCACGACGCCAGTTGGCGACGATCTCGACCGCGATGTCGGGTTCGTGGAATCGTAGCAGCCGGCGAACGGCGTCCGGATCACCCGCGGTGCCGGTGGCCAACGCTCCGGCAAGGGCGTTGATTGGGGCAGTTCCCGGGGTGCAGCGGACGATTCCCCAGCCGGGCTGAGCGTGCGGGACCAGACCGGCCTGAAGGAACGATGTTTTTCCTGCTCCCGATGGGCCTGCGATGGTGAGCATCCGAGGCGAGCCTTCGAGCTTGCGCCACATCTGCTCGACCTCGGCCTCGCGGCCGAAGAAGTACTCGGCATCATCCTCGGTGAAGGAGGCGAGACCGGGATAGGGGTGGAGGTCCTCGGCGCCCTCGACTCTGAGGGTCACGTCCTCGAGCTCGCGGATCAGGGTGTGCGCCGAGTTCTGGCGGCGCTCGCGGTCGCGGGCCACTGCGCGTTTGATCACCGGCGCCCATGGCGAGTCGGGGACCTTGGCAGGCTCGGAGCGAACACCTTCCCAGAGGCTCTGGCGCGACTGGTAGCTCTTGATGCCTTCCGGGCTCACCATCTCGGCGAGGACGACCCCGGCCGAGTAGACATCGGCGCGAGCGTCGACGTCGCCGCCTGCGGCGTGCTCCGGGGCCATGTAGGCCGGGGTACCGGAGACCGAACCGGCACCGCTCTCGGGTCCTCTCGCGAGCCCGAAGTCCATGACGACGACTCGCCCCGCCCGGGTGAGCATGATGTTCTCAGGTTTGACATCGCGGTGGACCAACCCAGCTTTGTGGATCGCCTCGAGCCCGGAGAGGAACTGGGAGGCGATGTCCTGCGCCTCCTTCAGCTCGAGAGGGCCGCGCTCCTGGAGCACGCCGAGGAGCGTCGCCCCGTCGACGTACTCCATCGACACCAGCTCGCGGCCGTCAATCTCGATGAGGTCGAAGATCCGACACACGTTGGGTGAGACCACCTCGCGCGCGGCACGGACCTCCTGCCTCAGCAGCTCGAGCCGCCGCTCGGACTGAAAGAGATCCTCGCGCAGCGCCTTGAGCCCGACCTCGACCCTCAGCTTGAGATCGAAGGCGCGCCAGACCTCACCCATCCCACCCCGCCCGAGCATCTCGAGGATCTCGTAGCGCTCGCCCAGCACCTGCCCGACGGTGAAGAACCCAACACCCGTCGGCAGGTCCACCGTCTCGCCCTCCGCCTCGGTGCGGGTCACCGGATGATCGTCCGGGGGGAGCTTCTCATTCATTGTCTCGTCTCGATTTCAGACCAATTGTACCGCGGCGCGAATTTCGCGGCAGGCGTTCCTGCCTGCCGGGAGGTCTAACCATGCCTTTGTGCGGTGAAGATTCTCGAGAGGTCGGAATCTACGTGGAGCCGGTCGATCTTTCGAGGGCGGCGATGAGATTCGGGAGGTCGTCCTGGATGATGTTCCACAGGATGTCGAGATCGACGGTGAAATAGCCGTGGACCAGCCGATTTCGCAGTGCGATGATCTCCCGCCACTGGATGTGAGGAATCGAATCTCGTGTCTCTCTCGACAGGCGAGACGCGGCTTCTCCAGTCAATTCGACAAATCGCTCGAGGGCTGCCGTCAGCACTGGGTCATCCTCGAGATCAGTCCGTGATCGTCCAGTCGCAGCGTCGCTTGCCCGACTGGCGAAGTTGAGCATGTCTCGAAGCAGCGCCGCGTCGTCACGCTGCGTCAAAAACCGGCCTCGCTTCCCGCATCACCCGATCGCGAAATTCCGGGCTCAGGAACCCGGGCGTGTTGAGGTCGACCTTTCGCCCGAAGAGTTGGGAAAGCTCCTCCTCGAGAGAAAAGAAGGCGAGGCCGACCCTGGCGCCTTCGTCAAACTCGACGAGAATGTCGATGTCACTGCGGTCCGTGAAATCGTCGCGCTCGACCGAACCGAACAATGCCAGTCTTCGGACGCGATACCGCCGACAGAGTTTGTCGAGTTTCTCGCGGTCGATTCTGATCTTCGGAGCCATGAATCGATGCTATCACGCGACGGTGGAAAGGCTCACCACCTCGGCACCGTCTCCCATCCCGGGAAGGATGATTGCTGAGAGAGTTTTGAGTTCTCAGTTATGAGTTCTTAGTTCCATCGCAGACGGAGGGGTACTGCGATGCAATTCATAACTCATCACTCAGAATTCACAATTCGCGATGTTCACCACGTCGGCACCGTCTCCCACCCCGGGAACGGATCGTGGGTGAGCTTCCAGCCGGTGGCGGACTCGGGATCGCGGACGACCCGGAGGTTGGTGAGGGTCTTGAGCTTGGCGATGAGCTCTTCGCGCGGCAGGGTGTGGAGCGGCGGCTTGGTCAGATCGGGCATGGGCCAGAGGCGGATGGTCTTGTCGGGCTGCTGGAGGCGATCCGAGGGGATCAATGGCGACGGAGGTCACCAGGTTTGTATGACCGAGAAAGAGGTGGAACTCACCACCGTCAACAGGCCCCACCCGAATGACGCCGCTTTGGTCACCCGTGACGGCTATAGTGCCCGAAGCATCGAGTGCGAGGGAGAATACGTCGTCCCCGAATTTCTCGAGGATGGCGGATTCGCCGTTGTCGAGATCGAGAAACACCAGACGACCTCGTACTTGATCGGTCAAGGTCTCCACCATGAGGATGCGACGTCCATCCGCGCTGATGTTGAAGTGAGGGACTCTCCCTTCATAGAGCGACTCGCTCTCCCCGGTTTCGATGTCCCAACGGTGCAATCGAGAATAGCTCGACGAGAGAAGGTCACCTTCAGGTGTGAACTGGAGGTCGTAGGCATACAAGAGTTCGTCGACCTCGAAAACCGATCTCTCCTCACCTGTCGTCGCGTCCCAGATGCGGATCTGTCGCTCCGCCGGAAGGAACATGCCGCCCGCCGCTGCTGCCAGCCGGCCATCGTGGCTGAACGCGACCCCCCAGACCTGGTTGGTGAATCCAGGGAGGGTGGTCGTTGGCTGCTCCTCGAGTGAGTGGATCGCCACATCGCCGAAGGACGAGGCAAGGAGGCGCGCACCGTCTGGCGAGAACGCGAGATCGTGTGTCCCGCGACCGAGGATTCGCGCCGGTGACGACCCTCCATCCAGACGCCATAGCCTCACATTGTCATCGGTGGCGGTCGCTGCGAGTGAGTTCCCATCGGCAGTGAATGTCAGTTCTATGGGAACCACATCGTGGCGTGAAATGACCGCTGGATACATCCTAGAAATGGGCCACAGCCCGATTCCGGAGAAGTCGGCGGTTGCCAGCCAAGAGCCCGCCGGATTCGAGGCGATGGAGTTGGCCTGGAGGGCGCCTCCTCGACGGAGCTGCAGCGGATCTGCATCGGATGGCCCTGCCATGGACCAGAGCCTGTAACTCCCCTCCGGTCCCCAGCGTGCAATTTTGTGGTTGACGGTGTCCAGGATCCACTCGCCCTGGCCGGTCAGACCGAGATTGAAACGATTCACGAACCGTGGTGGTGATTCAGTCAAGTCCCAGACCCATGTGACGTGGTCCCCGTCCTCCTGGATCGCTGCTTCGAGGAGGGACCCGTCCGAAGAGAATTTCAAGGTGGAGCTATTGGACGGACCCTTGAGGACGGTTGATTCTCCTGGGGTTCCCGGATACCAAAGTCGAATATCACCGTCGTCGGACATGGTTGCCAGATAGCGGCCGATGGGATCGCAGGCAAGAGCTGAAACCACTCCATTGTGGCGACCGAGCAGCCGAGCCGAGCCAAGGTCGTGATCGCCGACATCAGCAACAAAAACGTTGCTATCGGAGACAATCCCCAGCCACGCTCCGGTCTGGGGATCTAGCTTTGCTCGAGTGGACCACCGGCCCGCATCTTCACGGGTTGTCCCAAATTCCAGGGCCCCAAGGTCTTCGAAGCCTCCGTCGAAACCGAGCGAGGCAACCCGGAGGGAACTGTCTTCTCGATACAGAATCACTCCTCGCAGTCGTGCCGCGTCTACGGCGGCGTCCCAGAAGGCGCGCGGTGCTTCGAGAGTGGCCTCGGCAAGAGGCTGTTTTTCGCTTGTCGACCGGATGGCGATCCTCCAGTTGGAATCCGGATCCAACCAGCGCGATAGGAAGTGGCCGGATGGGGATATTTCAGTAAAGCCGATGGGGGATGCCTGGCCGGGGACGTCGATCGACATCGATCCTGAGGCATCGAAGATAGCGACTCGCCCATCATTTCCACCCATGACGATGGATCGCCCGTCCGGACTGAAACGAACAAGTCCGGCCGGGTCCTCGGAAGCAGCAAATACGGTGGGGCCCTTTCCACAACGCTTCGAGGGCCAGGCGTCGAGCAGCGGAGCCGTCTGCAAGCTCGAGGCTGGCAATCGTGTAGGCGATCGTCGCGGAAGGGTACGGTTCGAGTTCGAGTTGTCCCAGGGACACGAGGTTCGCGGCCTCTGCGCGACGGGCCTCCTCTTCGCTGCGGCGCCAGAGGCCGGCGAAGACCAACGCGACGGCAGCGAACACGACGACCGCCGCCGTCGCGGCGATCCGCCGCCGCCGCCGTCGGCGCATGGCAAACGAAGTCATGGCCGCGGCGAACGCCTCCTCGATCTCGGTGAGACCGCCGGGATAGTGTTCGCGCCAGAGCGCGAACTCCCGATAGGCCGATCCGGTCCACAGCGTGTCGTCGCTACGGTCGTGCTCGTCCCACGTGCGTGGCCGCCTGACGGAGCTGGTCGCGGAGCTGAGCGGCGTCGGCGTCCTGAGTCTGCCAGCGAACGAGGCGCGGCCAGTTGGCGAGCAGCGACTCGTGGATGATCTCGACCCGGCGGATCGGGCTCGTGCTCGTCCTCGCGGACCTCGTAGGAGGTGAGCAGGCGGGCGTCGATGAGTTGACGAAGTACGTCCTCCGCCGCCATGCACGGGCGGGTGAGGTCACCACGCTGCACCTGAGCGATCGAGTCCGCCGGGTCGCAGGTCGCCCGAGGTTGGAGAAGACGCTGACCCCTAACATCGGCGCGCTTCCGACCCTGAGGGGACGCTTCGACTCCGCGGCCTCGGAGGCCGCTCCGCTCGGGTGACGGTCGCTCAAACACCGACAGCAGCTCGTCCCACTCGCGCACGGCTCTCGTGCCCTCGGCGGTGACGAGGTTGCGGAACAGCTCGCGGACGATCGGGATCCGCTCGACGCCGATGCGGTCGACCGTCGCCTCGGCGTGCCGCGCGAGCGCGCCGCCGACGCCGCCGATGTCGTGATAGGCCTGGCGGGTGAGCAGTCCGGTCTCGCGATCGCGCTTCTCCCACAGTCGGGCGAGCGGCGAACGCCAGCAGGGGCAGCGCGCCGCGCTCGCCCTCGACCTCGGCGAGGATCTCCTCGACCAGCCCGTCGTCCTCGAATCGATAACCGCAGGTCGAGCGCTGGTTGGATCGACGGCCCTCCGGAGCGCGGCGCCGGTCGGGGATCGAGCGGCGTGAGGGTCGCAAAGAGCGGACGAAGACCCTCGTGCCGGTTGCAGTGGAGCAGAAAGTCGTCGCGCATCGAGAGCAGCACGCGCACGTCTGCCTCGACCGTCGAGTCGTCCGAGCAGGGTCGCAAAACGCGCCTGTTCATCGGGGGGTTCAGGGTGAAGAGTTCCTCGAACTGATCGACGATCAGGAGTGCTTCGCCGTGCCGCCGCCGCCACCGCCCCGCCGCCTCCACGATGGAGTCCGGCGAGTATCGAATGCCACCAGAGATCTCGAGCGCTTCCGCATCCCCGGTGAGCTCGCGGATCAGCGCCCGGCGCAGCGAGGAAATTGCTGCGTTTCCGGGTGTGCAGCGGGCGATCTGCCAGGCCGGCGGCGAATTCGGGTCAGACCCGCCCCGATGAACGAGGTTTTTCCTGCCCCGGAGGGCCCGACGATCGCGAGCAGGTGTGCGCTCTCGATGCGTCTCCATACGGTCTCGACCTCGGCCTCGCGGCCGAAGAAGTACTCGGCGTCTTCCTCGGTGAAGGAGGCGAGACCGGGGTAGGGGTGGAGGTCCTCGGCGCCCTCGACTCTGAGGGTCACGTCCTCGAGCTCGCGGATGAGAGTGTGAGCCGAGTTCTGGCGGCGCTCGCGGTCGCGGGCAACGGCGCGTTTGATCACCGGCGCCCACGGCGTGTCGGGGATCTTGGCGGGCTCGGATCGGACGCCCTCCCAGACGCTCTGCCGCGACTGGTAGCTCTTGATCCCCTCGGGGCTGACCATCTCGGCGAGGACAACACCGGCGGAGTAGACATCGGCCCGTGCGTCCACCTCCTGGCCCGCAGCGTGCTCGGGCGCCATGTAGGCCGGTGTGCCCGAGACCGAGCCGGCGCCGCTTTCGGGTCCTCTCGCGAGCCCGAAGTCCATGACCACGACCCGCCCCGCCCGCGTGAGCATGATGTTCTCGGGTTTGACATCGCGGTGGACCAGCCCGGCCTTGTGGATGGCCTCCAACCCTGAGAGGAACTGCGAGGCGATGTCCTGCGCCTCTTTCAGCTCCAGCGGTCCGCGCTCCTGGAGGACACCGAGCAGCGTGGCTCCATCGACATACTCCATGGACACCAGCTCGCGGCCGTCGATCTCGATGAGGTCGAAGATCCGGCAGACGTTGGGCGAGACGACTTCGCGGGCGGCTCGGACCTCCAGGCGGAGCATCTCCAGCCGCCGCTCTGATTGAAAGAGATCCTCTCGCAGCGCCTTGAGCCCGACCTCGACCCTCAGCTTGAGGTCGAAGGCCCGCCAGACCTCACCCATCCCACCCCGCCCGAGCATCTCGAGGATCTCGTAGCGGTCACCCAACACCTGCCCGGTGGTGAAGAAACCCATCCCCTCCGGCAGGTCCACCGTCGCCCCCTCCGCCTCGGTGCGGGTCACCGGATGATCGTCCGGGGGGAGCTTCTCATTCATTGTCTCGTCTCGAGTTCTCGATCGATTGTAACTCGGCAGTTGTTGTGGCGCCCACCTCGAAGTGGTGGTTTGGGCCGTGAAAAGGACCACTGACGCCGAGTTGGAGCTCGGCACAATTGGGGCATAAGCTCAGAAATTGAACTGCACGCTGCCGAAAATGTAGCGGCCCAGTGGATCGTAGGTCGCCACCCAACCCCAGTACAGCGGAGGCTCCTCATCAAAGATGTTGTTGACGCCGACTGTGAGCTTGATGCCGTTTCGGAAGGTGTATGAAGCCGCAAGATCGAACCAGCTATATGCGGGAATCTCTGCCGCGTCACTCGCCTCCCAGATCGGCATCATCGCGGGGCTTGCGAGGTCAGGGTGCGGGCTCGCGTCGTCGACCTCGGCACTGCCGAGAAACCGCCACGCGAGCGAGAGGTTTAGGCGGAAGTTCGACTCCCAGGTTGCTCGAAACCGATGGCGCCACAACGACATCGGCTCCCCACATTGGTTACCGTAATAACCGGTGCAGTTGTAGTCGACCACCGGATTCGTGAATCGATCTTCCAACAGATAGGTCCCCATGAGATCCATCGCGAGATACCCGGAACCTCCGAGACCGAGCAAGTAGTTGAAGTTGAGGTCGATCCCTTCCGACACAATGTGGCCGATATTTTGGTAGGTGACCTCGGTGTACCCGTCACGGGTCAACCACAGCGAGTACTGCGAATCGCGGTGAATCCGATCGCAGAACTGCGGATCACCGGTCTGGGCGCAGATCTGGATGGTGTTGTCGGCACCGATCGACCCGATCGCTTCACTGATGTCGATGTCGTAGTAATCGAGGGTGATGGACAGTCCGCGAATCGACCCCGGCGTCCACACGACGCCGGCTGTGATCGTGTCGGCGGTTTCGGGGTCGAGAAGCGGGTTACCGCCCCCGAGCGCGTTGTATTGGTACGCCGGGTTTGCAGGTACTAAACCGTACGCGCTTGCGGGAACCCCGGTCCGCTCGCACTCTTCGACAGTCGCTGTCGGTTCGGGGCCGGCGCAGATGTCCTGGCTGCCCCCGAGGTGGTAGTTCTGCGGAAGGTCGAGCTCCCAGATGTTGGCCGCGCGAATGGCGCGGTTGTAGCCGCCGCGGATCCGCCAGCTCTCGTTCGGAGCGTAGCTCAGCTGCACTTTGTAGGTGTTGACGCCGCCCGAAGTCGAGTAGTCAGAGTAACGATACCCGACCTCGAGAGAGAGATCCCGGGCCCACCTCACGTCCTGAACAATGGGGAGCAACACCTCGAGAAAAGCCTCGCTTACATTAAGCGTGCCGCTGACCCGGGAAGCGGGCCCGCCGAAACCGGCTGCCCCGGCAGTGAGATACACCTCGTCGGGCATGGTCTCCAGCGACTCCTCGCGATACTCGAGACCGGCGGCGAGCTGGAGGCCTTCGGATGCACTCGGGACAGTCACCCCGTACATCTCGAGATCCCCCGACAAAGTGAGGTTGACGACCTGTGTCGAGGTTTTTCCATACATCACCGCAACGGTGGAGATGTAGTCGATCGCCTCCTGGGTGACGGCGCCCTCCCGAAAGATGTTCCATGGCACGCAACCGTTAGCCCGGGCTTGCTCGTCGCGGCAGAGCCACTCGCCGGTTTCCGGATCCTCGACAACGTCGAGCGCGTGCCCGATACGATCGACATTGAGGTCATTGAGGTAGGAGTCCTGGGAGTTGTTCTCGGCCTTCAGCCAGTAGAGGTCATAGCTCCAGTCATCGTTGATGTCGCCGCGCAGCCCGGCGATCATCCGGATGTTGGTGTGGCCCAGCGCGTTGGAGCGGGGCGCTCCCTCGACGTTCCGCCGGTAGATAAAGACGTCGGCGAGGTCCGTCGGACGGTAGCCGGTGCCGGTGCCGCAGATCGTGTTGAACTGCTGCTCCGAGAGCATCGGGTTGTCGCAGTTGATGTGCGAGTAGACGTTGAAGTTGCCCGACGGCGCGATCTGGGCGTCGGTGTAGTTGTTCATGTACATGATTTCCAGGTACACGTCGAAGTGCCTGTTGATCTCATAGTTGGCGAAGGCGCCCGCATTCCACTTCTCGTCCGGTCGTTGGCTGTGCATATATGATTGATAGTTGAAGACCTCGCCCGCCCACGGTCGAAATGAGTGGCCGTCGCCGCCGTCGCTGACGAGATCCAGAGTGTAGTAGTTGTTGAGGGAGCCGTCCGCGTTCAGAGCGATGAACGTTCCTCTTTCGTTGGCCGCCGAACCGCTGCAGTACAGCCCGTCGATGGACTCTCCCAACGTGCAATACGAGTAGTCCCGTGCGCCCCACGTGAGCTCGTCGATATTGCGGTAGTCGATGTAGGCCGAGGCGTGTCCCTTGCCGTCGGCGAAGGTTCCGCCAAGTGCAATGTTCGCGTTGACCGAATCGCCGTCGTTTGTCATCCCAGTCGGTGGATCGAATCCTGTCGCCCGGCTGAGCTCCTGGGCCGTGGAGTTGTTGTTGTCGTGGTTGTAAGAGCTGTACTGGAGCCCACCGCGGACACCGGTGAAATCGGTGTCGAGGACGAAGTTGACGACGCCGGCCACTGCATCCGAGCCGTAGACCGTCGAAGCTCCGCCGGTGAGAACATCGAGCCGCTTGACCAGCGGAGCGGGAATGGCGTTGATGTCAGGCGAGTAGCTACCTCCCGCATCGCCGGGCGACATCCGCCGCCCGTTGATCAGCACCAACGTGCGGTAGGTGCCCAGGTTCCTCAGATCAATGGTAGCGGTCCCGGACGCTCCGTTGGAAACGGTCGAATTCTGACCGGCGAAGACCTGGGGCATGGTTCGAACCAGGTCCTCGATCCGAACCGTGCCCGAGTAGGTCAGCTCCGTGGGGACCTCCATGATCGTCACCGGGCTCAGGGCCGTCAGATCGGATCGCGGGATCAGCGACCCGGTGACCGTGACCTCGCCTTCGAAGCTGACCTCGGGGAGCTGCTGGGTCGGTTCCTCCCCGGCTGGCTGTTCCTGAGCACCTGCGGACGGACCCAGAGGCGAGCAGGAAAATCGAAACGGCGAACGTTGCGAAGACTCGATGACACATCATGCCCCCCGGTCGCAGACCTCGTCAGCACTCACCATTTATTTGTTCGTTACCGCAATTATGAGATGTGTTCGTTGCCGCAATTATGAGATGACATACAGCTTAACCGCAAGTTTCATGAGATCGACGTCGCGTCTTTGGTTGCATGGCGGTGGACTCCCCACTTCCCAAGATCGGTGCTCGGGGTCCGGAAGTCCTCAGAGATCGGTCCGGTTTTGGTGCGAATCCGGTATGAACTGAGGATGATGAGATATGAATGATGAATGACATCGCACCTGACGACGACCTCTCCGTGAAGGCGTCATTCCAGAGAGAGTTTTGAGTTCTCAGTTATGAGTTCTTAGTTACATCGCAGACGGTGAGGGGACACTGCGATGGAACTGAAAACTCAAAACTCAAAACTAAGAACTCTGTGATGTTCACCACGTCGGCACCGTCTCCCACCCCGGGAAGGGATCGTGGGTGAGCTTCCAGCCGGTGGCGGACTCGGGGTCGCGGACCACGCGGAGGTTGGTGAGCGTCTTGAGCTTGGCGATGAGCTCCTCACGCGGCAGGGTGTGGAGCGGGGGTTTGGAGAGATCGGGCATGGGCCAGAGGCGGACGGTGAAGTCGGTTCCACCGGAGGCGATCCATCTTCCGAGGGGATCGAACACAACGACGTTCACATGGCCCTCGTGACCAGTGAACAAGTGCGGCTCCCCACCGTCAACCAAACCGACGCGGACCTCGCCGTCTTTGTCACCGGTGGCGATGACCGAGGCTGTGGGATCACAGGCTATCGTAGTGACCTGGTCCCCAAATCTCTCGAGGGGGGTTGAGCGACCTGTTTCTGTATTGAGAAGGACGACTTCCCCGAAGGGCACGGAGGGACTCGACGGTCCCACCAGCAACACGCGACGGCCGTCGGCACTGGCTGCGAAGTTGGGAATCACACCCTCGTAGAGCCGCGTGCTCTTCCCTGTTTCGGTATCCCACCGCACGAGGGCCGACTGAGTCGTCGAGAGAACCTGATTGTTCGGGAGGAACTGGATCTTTTCGACGAAGGGCTGTTCGTCGATCTCGACAACCTTCATCTCTTCGCCCGATGCAACATCCCAGATGTGAATGGCCCGATCAGCAGGATTGAAGAGGCCCCCAGCTGCCGCCACCAGCCGTCCATCAGGGCTGAAATCCACACCCCAGGTTTGACCCGAAAACCCACCGAGGATGGTTGGAGGAGTCCCATCGGGGGTAAGCAGCGCGGTTTTCCCATCGGCCGCCCCGACGACGAGATTCTGCCCGTCAGGAGAGACCGCAAGGCCGTGCAGCATCCCGTCAGCCTCGTATCGAATCGACCCTGGCGGTGGTGATGCGCCAGCCAAAGGCCAGATTCTGACAGTCCCGTCGAGGGACGAGGAAGCAAACCAGCTCCCGTCGGGGGCAAACGCGAGCCCGTCAACCACTCCATCGTGTTGCCGGATTACGAAGGGGTAGTCCCGCGCGACGGGCCACACGACATGTCCTGCGAGATCGGCGGTGGCCAGCCAACCCCCTTTAGGGTTGAATGCAAAATCGTTGGTCTGTTGATTGTCGCCGCGGTGGAGGACGATGGGATCGGCATCCGCAGGTCCGTGCAACGGCCACAGCCGAAAGCTGGTGTCCGGGCCTCTCCTCGCTATGTATCGACCAGAGTCATCGAGCGTATAGAATCCAAAACTGGTTCCACCGATATCGAGCTTGCGGAGGAATTGCGGCCGGTCTCCTCTCGTGTCCCACACCCAGACGATCCAGCTCTCGTCTTCCTCGACCACAGCCGAGAACATCGACCCGTCCGTGGTGAAGCCGAAATACTGGGTGTCAGGTGGCCCCTGTTCGATAGTGGGGGGTTTGCTGTCGGTCAGACTCCAGAAGCGGAAATCACCGTTTCTTCCCGCCGTAACGATGAAACGTCCCAGCGGGTCCCCGGCACAGTTGGAAAGGACACCTTCATGGCGACCAATTAAAAGCGGCGGGCTGAGGTCGTGATCACCAACCCCGACAACAAAGACCTGTTCTCCGGTGACAACACCAAGCCAGGCCCCGGCCTGCGGATCGAGGCGTGCTACGGTGGTCCACTCTCCGGACTCATCCCGCCTGGTCCTGAATTCAAGGGTGCCGAGATGCTCTCTCTTCCCGTCGAATCCGAGGGTGTCGACCCGAATAAGGTCGTCGTCGCGGTTCAAAAGCACGAGCCGCTTCCGGCCCGAATCGATGACGGTCTGCCACAATACCTGGCTCACATTCAGCACGGTATCGGCGATGGGATGGTCGCTATCCACGGACCAGAGAACAATTTTCCGCGAGGAATCGGCAGCTTTCGCGAACGAATGCGACGCAAAATGCCCCGAAGTCGAGATACTGGAAAGCGCGATAGCTGCCGATTTGGGGTGGACATTCACCAATGGAGAGCTCGATCCGTCGGCGCTGAAAACAGTCAAAGCCGATTCTTCAGAATTACCGAAATGATTAGTCCCCAGCACAAGCGATCGGCCATCCGGACTGAAGCGAGTCCTCCACGCATTACCCTCTGAAGCCACAAGGGCCGTCGGCCCTTTCCACAGCGCTTCCAGGGCCAGGCGTCGGGCCGCCTCGCTGTCTGCCAGTTCCAGGCTGGCGGTGGCGTAGGCGACGGTGGCGGTGAGATAATTATCGAGCTCCAGTTGACCCAAGGACAGGAGGTTTGCCGCCTCGGCCCGACGGGTCTCGCGGGCGCTCCGCTGCCAGAAGAAGCCGACAACAACGAGGCCGGCGACGAGAGCTCCCATCACCGTAGCCACGATCAATCGGCGCCGGCGGCGGCGACGTCCGGCGAACGCGGCCATCGCCAGGGCGAACGCTTCCTCGACCTCGGTGAGCCCGCCCGGGTAGCGTTCACTCCACAGCTGGAACTCGCGGAAGGTGGTGCCGGTCCACAAGCGGTCGTCGTGGCGGCCGTGCTCGTCCCAGGCGCGGGCACTCTGGCGGAGCTCGTCACGGAGCTGAGCGCCTTCCTGATCCTGGGTCTGCCAACGGACCAGGCGCGGCCAGTTGGCGAGGAGGGACTCGTGGATGATCTCGACCCGACGGATGGGCTCGTGCTCGTCCTCTCGGACCTCGTAGGAGGTAAGGAGGCGGGCATCGATGAGTTCGCGGAGGACCTCTTCGGCGGCATCGCCGCCGCGGTCGGGTGAAGGGTGAGGTCGCTCGCTTGCTCGCTGGTAAAGGGTGAAGAGTGAGGGGTGAGGCCGCTCCCTTCGGTCGCTGTGAGGGGTGAAGAGTGCTGACCCTTAACCCTTAACTCCTTACTAGCGGCCGAAGGCCGCGCTGACCTCTCGAACACCGACAACAACTCATCCCACTCGCGCACCGCTCTCGTGCCCTCGGCGGTGACGAGGTTGCGGAACAGCTCACGGACAATGGGGATGCGCTCGACGCCGATGCGATCAACGGTGGCCTCGGCATGGCGAGCGAGGGCGCCGCCGACGCCGCCGATGTCGCGGTAGGCCTGACGGGTGAGCAGGCCGGTCTCGCGGTCGCGCTTCTCCCACAGACGTGACGCTGCAAACGCGAGCATGGGAAGGGCGCCGCGCTCGCCTTCGACTTCAGCCAGGGTCTCCTCGACCAGCTCGTCATCCTCGAATCGATAACCGCAGGTGAGCGCTGGTTGGGTCAGGGCCCTCCGGAGTGCGGCGCCGGTCGGGGGATCGAGCGGCGTGAGGGTCGCAAAGAGCGGACGAAGACCCTCGTGCCGGTTGCAGTGGAGCAGAAAGTCGTGGCGCATTGAGAGCAGCACGCGCACGTCTGCCTCGACCGTCAGTTGTCCGATCAGGGTCGCAAAGCGCGCCTGTTCATCGGCTGGATTCAGGGTGAAGAGTTCCTCGAATTGATCGACGATCAGGAGTGCTTCGCCGTGCCGCCGCCGCCAACGCCCCGCCGCCTCCACGATGGAGTCCGGCGAGTCCGAATCCACCAGAGCCTCGAGCGCTTCCGCATCACCGGTGAGCTCGCGGATCAACGTCCGGCGCAGCGAGGAAACTGCTGTGTTTCCGGGTGTGCAGCGGGCGATCTGCCAGCCGGTTGGTGCATTTGGCCTCAGCCCCGCCCCGATGAACGAGGTTTTTCCTGCCCCCGAAGCCCCGACGATTGCGAGCAGGTGCGCGCTCTCCAACCGGCGCCAGATCGCCTCGACCTCGGCCTCGCGGCCGAAGAAGTACTCGGCGTCTTGCTCGGTGAACGAGGCGAGACCGGGGTAGGGGTGGAGGTCCTCGGCGCCCTCGACTCTGAGGGTCACATCCTCGAGCTCACGGATGAGGGTGTGGGCCGAGTTCTGGCGGCGCTCGCGGTCGCGCGCCACCGCGCGTTTGATCACCGGCGCCCAGGGCGTGTCGGGGATCTTGGCGGGCTCGGATCGGACGCCCTCCCAGACGCTCTGCCGTGACTGGTAGCTCTTGATCCCCTCAGGGCTCACCATCTCGGCGAGGACGACGCCGGCGGAGTAGACGTCGGCGCGGGCATCGACGTCGCCACCGGCCGCGTGCTCAGGAGCCATGTAGGCCGGGGTGCCCGACACCGACCCGGCGCCGCTCTCGGGTCCTCGTGCCAGCCCGAAGTCCATGACCACGACCCGGCCCGCGCGGGTGAGCATGATGTTCTCGGGTTTGACATCGCGGTGGACGAGCCCGGCCTTGTGAATCGCCTCGAGCCCGGCGAGGAACTGCGACGCGATGTCCTGCGCCTCCTTGAGCTCCAGCGGTCCGCGTTCCTGGAGCACGCCGAGCAGCGTCGCCCCGTCGACGTACTCCATGGAGACCAGCTCGCGGCCGTCGATCTCGATGAGGTCGAAGATCCGACAGACGTTGGGCGAGACCACCTCACGGGCGGCGCGGACCTCCTGTCGCAGCAGCTCGAGCCGGCGCTCGGACTGGAAGAGATCATCACGAAGCGCCTTGAGCCCGACCTCGACCCTCAGCTTGAGATCGAAGGCGCGCCAGACCTCACCCATCCCACCACGACCGAGCATCTCGAGGATCTCGTAGCGATCCCCTAGAACCTGCCCAATGGTGAAGAACCCCAGTCCCTCGGGGAGATCGACAGTTGCACCTTCCGCTTCGGTGCGGGTCGGCAGCGGATCGTCGGGAGAAGATCCGTCACTCATCGAGTCGTCTCCCGATCAGAGCTTGTAGGGGCAAGCATCCTGCTTGCCTTTCAGTCTCTCTGACGGAACCGGTTGCGTTGCTGGCGAGCGCGATCGGCAGGTCGCAAGCTGGAAGCTTGCGGCTACAAAGGCCCATGGTGTCTTGTAGGGGCAAGCATCCTGCTTGCCCTTCAGTGCTCTTGATGGATCCGGTCGCGTTGCCGGAGAGCGCGATCGTCAGGTCGCAAGCTGGAAGCTTGCGGCTACAAAAGCGCTCGGTCGATTGCATGACGGTTGTCGGTCATGTCACGGAGGCCTCGGTTTTGGTCGGCTCACCTTCGATGAGGAAGCGCATCCGGGCGACGCTGCGGCCGATCCAGATCTCGTCGCCGTTGTTGAGGGTGGCGGGACCGTCGAGTCGACGTCCGTTGACATAGGTGCCGTTTTTGGAACCCAGGTCCTCGATGATGGCCGAGGTGCCCTGGACGGTGATCATGGCGTGGCAACGGGAGACTTCGGTCTTGTCGAGTCAGATGTCGGCCTCGTCGGTGCGGCCGATGACGTTCTGTCCCTGGATGAGCGGGCGGCTGCCGTCGCCGGTCTCGAGCTTGAACGGCATGGATACGCCGTGGTTCGAGAGCGACGGACTCGACCACCGGGGTCACGGACGCCACCAGCCGGTAGCCCCGTCGGGGGATGTTCTCAATGAAGCTCGGGTTGCCGGCGTCGTCACCGAGGGCGGCGCGGAGTTCGGCGATGACCTGGGTGAGGGCGTGGTCGGAGACGAATTCGGTATGCCAAACGGTCGTCGATGAGGTACTGTTTGGAAACCAACTTGCCGGCGGCGAGGGCGAGGACGGTGAGAACATCCATGGCGCGTGGGCGCAACCGAACCTCCCGACCGTTGTGCGAGATTCGGTCGAGGGTTGGCTCCACCATCCAGTTACCGAGGTGGAATGGGCGTCGGAGTGGACCTTCCATGTTGTCGCAAGCGAGCGAATCCACAAGAGTATATGCTGACTGTGGTGAGACAGCAAACCGATGAAAGACATCAGGTTGAGTGCTGTGCTAGGCACAAACTGAGTATCGGCCTCGTTCGAGGTGGAATCATCTGGAAACGGTCCGGGTCTGGTTCGGATTCGGTCCGGGTTGTGAACCCGTTTCGTGGCGGCTGGCCGGATGAGGTGCATGAGGCGGGCACCACAGAGATTGGTTGATCTTCGTGGTGCGGGCGTCTGACCTGCACCGACAAAGCCATCGCCGGCGGGACGCCGGCGCTACAACGCTGCATCGCTTTTTGTAGTGCGGGCGTCTCGCCTGCACTGATGACGCCATCGCCGACGGAATGCCCGTGCCGCTTGGTCAGGGCACGGGGAGTTTCTTGACCAGCTTGGCGACGGTTTTGAAGTCGTCGGTGTCGCAGCGCTCGAGGAGCTCGAAGAGGGCCGACTCGGTGGTGGTGATGGTGGCGCCGGCCTGTTGGAGGCGTTCGAGAGCCCAGTCCTTGTCGGCGTCGCGGCGTGAGTTGACGGCGTCGTGCGGGACGTGGACCCGGTAGCCGGCGTCGATGAGATCGAGGGCGGTCGAGAGCACGCAGACGTGGGTCTCGATCCCGGTGACGATGACCTGCGGTCGGCCGGCGGCCTCGATCTCTTCGCGCAGAGCGGTGTCGCGCACGCAGGAGAAGGTGTTCTTGGCGGCGGGGGTCTCGCCGAGGAGCCCGGCGAGGGGCTCGACGGTCCCGCCGAGGCCCTTGGGGTACTGCTCGCTGCCGATGACGGGAACACCGAGGGCGCGGCACGCCTCGACCAGCACCTCGAGGCGCGGAATGTGGCTCTGGTCGGTCATGACCGAGTTGATGCGTTCCTGGACATCGATGACCAGGAGCACGGCGGAGCTGCGTTCGAGGAGATGGCTCATGGCGGGATTGTAACTCGTTCTCAGTCACTGCGCTCGCTCGCATAAGGAGGTGAGAAGGTCAGCGCTCCCTTTGGTCGCTAGTGAGGAGGTGAGCGCTCGCTTTGCTCGCTGGTGAGGGGTGAGGAGGTTAGAAGGTTAGAAAGTTAGAGAGGGAGAAGGTTAGAAAGTCAGCGGTCCCCCCGGTCGCCAGTAAAGGGTGATGAGTTTCGGGTCAGCGCCCTTCACCCCTCACAGCGACCGAAGGGAGCGGCCTCACCCCTTACTCTTCACCTTCTCACAGCGACCGGAGGGAGCGCTCACCTTCTCACCCCCTCACAGCGACCGGAGGGAGCGCTCACTTCCTCACCTCCTCACTCCGCCGCATTACAATAACGGCATGGACACGGAAAAGGACGAGACGACACCGGTCGAGGCAGACGAGGAAACTTCGCCGGCGCCGGCGAAGCCGACACCGAGCTTGTCACCCGAACTATTGGCGGCGGGACGGGCGGATAAGGCGGCCTGGAAATCGGGCAAGGGCCCCGGGCGGTGGGCGACCATCGGCTGCGGGCTCGGCATCGTGGTGCTCATCGCGGCGCTCTTCACCGGTTCGACCCTCATGCGCAAGACCGTCTGGGCCGGGTTTGCCGGCACTTCCCAGCGGGTGATGGCTTATGTGGCGGGTGATGTTCAGCCCGCGGAGCGAATGCGGTTGAAACGCAATCTGGATGCGTTCTCGGCCCACCTGAGGAATCAGGACGATCCTTTCCCCGTCATGGGCGAGTTCCAACGTCTGGCCCGTGCAGGCCCTCGAAGATCGGCTGGTCAACCGCGACGAGGTCGAGGAACTCAATGTCTTTTTGGAGGCGCAGCTGGCCGGGAGCGCGCTGGCCGTGCCGTATTCGATGCCGTGAGGGGTTAGGAAGTGAGGAAGTTAGAAAGTGAGCGCTCCCTCCGGTCGCTGTCAGCGCTCGCTTCGCTCGCTGTGAGGAGGTGAGGAGGTCCTAACCCCTAACTCCTCACTCCTAACCAGCGAGCAAAGCGAGCGCTCACCTCCTAACTAGCGACCAAAGGGAGCGCTGACCTCCTCACTTCCTAACCTCTTGACCCGCGAGCGCTACAATCCCCCCATGGCTTCGAAGCACTTCACTCTCGAAACCCCCTTCCAACCGGCGGGGGACCAGGGTGCCGCCATCGAACGACTGGTCGACGGCGTCGAGGAGGGGCTCGCCTACCAGACCCTGCTCGGAGTCACCGGTTCGGGCAAGACCTTCACCATGGCCAAGGTCGTCGAGACCACCAATCGGCCGACCCTGGTGCTGTGCCACAACAAGACCCTGGCGGCGCAGCTCTACCAGGAGTTCAAGGCCTTCTTCCCGAGCAACGCGGTCGAGTACTTCGTCTCGTACTACGACTACTATCAACCCGAGGCCTACGTCCCGTCGTCGGACACCTATATCGAGAAAGAGACCTCGATCAACGAAGAGATCGACCGGCTCCGGTTGTCGGCGACCCGTTCACTTTTCGAGCGCCGCGATGTCCTCATCGTCGCCTCGGTGAGCTGCATCTACGGTCTCGGTTCGCCCGAGGCCTACTTCGACATGCTCCAGCTCTTCGAAGCCGGCGCCGAGCAGCCCATGGAGGAGGTCCTCCGCCAGCTCGCCAAGATGCAGTACGAGCGCACCAACCTCGATCTCGCGCCGGGCAGCTTCCGGCTGCGCGGCGATGTCCTCGAGATCTACCCGCCCTATGACGACACCGCGGTGCGGATCTCGTTCTGGGGCGACGAGATGGAGACCATCCAACGCATCGATCCGATTCGGGGACAGGTTCTGGAGAGCCTCGACCGGCTGCCGATCTACCCCCGGACCCACTATGTGACGCCGCGCGAGAATCTGCTCAGGGCCATCGACGGGATCCGCGACGAGCTCGACCACCGCCTCGCCGAGCTCAACCGGCAGGAGAAGCTCCTCGAGGCGCAGCGACTTGTCGCAACGCACCCTCTTCGATCTCGAGATGCTCACCGAGCTCGGCTACTGCCAGGGGATCGAGAACTACTCACGCCACCTCACCGGACGGGCGCCCGGCGAACCGCCGCCGACCCTCCTCGATTACTTCCCGGAGGACTTCCTGCTCATCGCGGACGAGAGCCACGTCACCATCCCGCAGGTCGGTGGGATGTACCACGGCGACCGGTCGCGCAAACAGAACCTGGTCGACTTCGGTTTCCGTCTGCCGTCGGCCCTCGACAACCGGCCGCTGATGTTCGAGGAGTTCGAGGAGCGGGTCCACCAGGCGATCTTCGTTTCGGCAACCCCGGGCAAGTACGAGCTCGAGCACAGCGAGGGCGATGTTGTCGAACAGGTGATCCGGCCCACCGGACTGCTCGACCCCGTGGTCGAGGTGCGGCCGGCGCAGCACCAGGTCGACGATCTCCTCGCCGAGATCCGCACCGTGGTCGCGACGCGGCGAACGAGTGCTGGTGACGACGCTGACCAAGACGAATGTCCGAGGATCTGACCACCTATCTTGCCGAGGTCGGGTGCGGGTCCGCTATCTGCACTCGGAGATCGACACCCTGGAGCGGATCGCCATCCTCGCCGATCTTCGGCGCGGCGAGTTCGACGTTCTGGTCGGGATCAACCTCCTGCGCGAGGGCCTCGATCTGCCCGAAGTGTCGCTGGTGGCGGTGCTCGACGCCGATCAGGAGGGTTTCCTGCGCTCGGAGACGTCGCTCATCCAGACCGTCGGCCGGGCGGCGCGCAACCTCAACGGCCGGGCCATCCTCTATGCCGACAAGGAGACGGGATCGATGCAGCGCGCGCTGGCCGAGACCAGGCGACGGCGCGACCATGCAGGCCGAGTTCAACCGCGAACACGGGATCGAGCCGCGCTCCATCATCAAGGATGTCGCGAGTCCGCTGCTGGCCATGTCGAACCTCGATTACTACGGCCCCGGCGGGCCCGAGCCGCGGGTCTCCGAAGCCGTCGAGGACGACTTCGACGACCCCGCTTCGCTGGCCAAACTCATCACCGAGCTCGAGAAAGCGGATGCGGACCGCCGCCAAGACCCTCGAGTTCGAAGAGGCGGCGAGGTTGCGGGATCGCATCAAGGAGCTGCGGCGGCAGCAGATCTTCAAGATCTGCGGTAACAATTCGTCGGACGAATTGTGGCGGCGCGTCGGACGCGCCGATCCATCGCAGGGATTGTCGGGGAATCGGAGCGATGGCGAACTTCGACGGCTTCGTGATCTCAACGATCTGGTTGCGCGCCCTAAAGGGCACGCCTACGGAGATTAGGGCGCCCGATTTTCGTGTAGGCGGGTCGTTCACGACCCGTGACCAGACCGAACTGGGTAACCACGATCGCCACCGCAATTCGTCGGACGAATTGCCGTGTCACCGGCCTCCGGTGATGTAGCACTCGAGCTGCTGGATCGTGAACTCCTGGTGGTCGATGATCGCTTTAACGACATCCCCGATCGAGATGACACCCGAGAGTGCGTTGTCTTCCATCACCACGAGGTGGCGGATCCGCTTTTCGGTCATGAGCGACATACAGGCATCGACCCTGAGCTTGGGACTCACGCAGACGACGTGTCGGCTCATGATCTCGCTCACCGGGGTGCTCTTGGACGCCTTGTTCTTCAGAATCACCTTGCGCGCGTAGTCCCGCTCGGAGATGAGGCCCACGAGCTCGTCACCATCGAGAACGACGAGTGCACCGACGTTCAGAGCCGCCATTTCAGCGAGAGCATCAAACACCAGAGCCCCGGGTGCAATGGAATAGACATCGAATCCCTTGGCTTCCAGGACTTGCCGGATGGTCTTCATTTTGTTTCCCTCCGCGGGCTTGAGCTACCTTTCATGATACCCGTTTCTGCATTAGTAACCCGGCGGACTGCGACGAATCGGCGCGTCCGACGCGCCGCCAAAATTCGTCCGACGAATTTTTACAGCGCCCCGACTGCGGCGCTGACGATCTCCAGGAATGGCCCCGGCCAGACACCGAGCCAAAGGATGGCCGCCGAGCAACGCGGCGAGGGTCGCGGCGACCGGCGAGAGGCACCCGGGTGGGTCGGCTGCGAAGCCCCGTCGGGCGCTGCGCGCATGTACATGGCGACGACGACGCGCAGGTAGTAGTAGATGCTGATGACCGAGCCCAGAACCAGGATCAACGACAGCGCCCACTGCCCGGAGCCGACCCCGGCGCCGAGGACGAGAAACTTGCCGATGAATCCGGCGGTCAGGGGAATCCCCGCGAGCGACAGCATGGTGACGGTGAGGATCCCGGCCAGGAAGGGTCGCCTCCCGCCGAGACCGATGTAGTCATCCAATCGGTCGCAGTCTCGCTTGCCGGAACTCAGTGCCGTCACCACGCCGAAGGCGCCGAGCGTGGTCGGAAGATAGGCCGCGAGATAGAACGCGGCCGCCTCGGCGCCGTTCGCGCCACCGGCGATGACGGCGATCATCAGGTAGCCCATGTGGGCGATGGATGAGTAGGCCAAGCAGGCGTTTGACATTGTCCTGCCGCAGGGCCAGCAGGTTGCCGACGATGATGGATGCGCCGGCGAGGAGCGCCATCAAACCGGTCAGTTGCGGTGTCGGGGTCCCCGACCGCCGGCGAGTCAGACGGATGAGCAGAGCCACGACGGCCGCCTTGGACACGGTGGCGACATACGCGGTCACCGGAGCAGGGGCCCCTTCGTAGACATCGGCCGTCCACATGTGGAACGGCACAAGCGCCAGCTTGAACCCGACCCCCACCATCATCAGCGCCACACCGGCCACGGTCATCGAGACGAGATTCGCTTCCGGAACCGAGTCTGGAGACTCGCGAAGGCCGAGAATGCCATTGTCCCGGTTTGGGCGTAGACCAACGCCATCCCGAAGAGCAGGAATGCCGATGAGACCGCGGCGAGAATCAGGTACTTGATCCCGGCCTCGAGGCCTTTTCACGGTGTTTCGGAGGTACGCGACCATGGCGTAGAGCGACACCGAGAGGATCTCGAGACCGAGAAAGAGCGAGACGAAGTGGCTGGCGGCCGCGAGCACGCAGCTGCCCAGGGTTGCGAAGAGCAGCAGGAGGTAGAACTCGTCGCAGACCGCTCTTCGTCGGCCCAGGTATTCGTACGCCAAGAGCGCCACCACAGCGGCGGATGAGATGAGAAGCGCGAAGAAGAAGAGCGCGTAGCCGTCGATGACCAACAGTGCGGTCACGCTGCGGGGGACGACCGGTCGGGCGGCGAAGAGAAGCCCGAGGGAGACCGCCAGACCAGCGAGGGTGATGGAGATCGTCCACCGCCGATCGCGCCTGACGGCGATGGCCGACATCAGCACGATGGAGGTTCCCGCGATCCCGAGCAGCGGCAGCATGGCGTGGAGATCGGTCGAGGTCATTGAGAGGCTCCCCACAATGACGGGACCAGGTGCAGCAGCGCCCTCAGGGTCGGTTCAAAGGTCTCGATGACGGTCGACGGCCAAAGACCCAGCCAGATGATGGCGATGATCATCGGCGCCATCATCAGCATCTCCGAACGGTTCATGTCGTCGATGGCCCAGGTGTCGGCGCGGGACCGTGGAAGGTGGTCTGGATGATCCGTAGCGAGTACGCGGTGGCCGCCACGATCCCGAGCAGGGCCGCGACCGCCACCGGAAGACTGACCTGGAAGACCCCGAAGATGACCAGAAACTCGCCGACGAAGTTGCCGGTGGCGGGCAGCCCGAGGGAGGCCATGGCGAAGATCATGGCGACCCCGCCGAGCCGCGGGGCGGCCGTCCAGAGGCCGCCCATTTTTGTCACATCGCGGGTGTGGATGCGGCCGTAGAGCATCCCGACGATCATGAAGAGCGCGCCCGTGCTGATCCCGTGGCAGATCATCTGCATCACGGTTCCCTGGAGGGCGAGCTCGTTCCAGCTGTAGACGCCGATCAAGCACAAAACCCATGTGGCTGACGCTGGTGTAGGCGACGAGCCGCTTGAGATCGGTCTGGCCGAAGGCGAGGATGGCGCCATAGATGATGCCGAGAACACCGAGCCACAGCGCCCACGGGGCCATGGCCTGCGGACTGGTCTGGGAAGAGCGGAATGACGAAAGCGGATCAGACCGTAGGCGCCGGTCTTGAGCAGCAGCGCCGCCAGAATCAGGCTGCCGGCGGTGGGCGCCTCGGTGTGGGCGTCGGGCAGCCAGTTGTGGATCGGCACCGCGGGCAGTTTGACCGCGAACGCGACAAAGAAACCGAGCATGATCCAGAAGGCCGCGGGCGAGTCCATGGGTGTGCCCAGGAGTTCGGTGTAGTCGAAGGTGTAGACCCCGGTTCAGCCCCATGGATGAAGTAGAGGGCGAGGATCGAGACCAGCATCAAGAGCCCGCCGGCGAGGGTGAAGATAAAGAACTTGACCGCGGCGTAGATCCGGCGCTCGTGCCCCCACACACCGATGAGGAAGTACATGGGGATCAGCATGACTTCCCAGAAGAAGTAGAAGAGGAAAAGATCGAGGGCCATGAAGACCCCGGTGATCCCGGCGAGCACCCAGAGCAGACATGCGAAGTAGATTCCGACGTGTTCGGTGATCTCGCTGCCACGAGACGAGGACCGCCAGGACGCCGATAAAGGCCGTCAGGACCACCATGAGCAGGCTCAGACCGTCCATGGCGAGGATGAAGCTGATGCCGAGCTTGGGAATCCAGGCGCGCTCGAAAACCTCGAGCCAGGGTCCGCCCGATCCGAGCGCGAGTCCGCCGAAGTGGCGGACCCACAACCCGAGAACCAGTGCGAGCTCGATCGACGGTCGACCGACAGCGAGAGCCAGCGGCAGAGCGCGGCGTTGCGGCGTCCGACGAACCAGACGACTGCGCCGCCGATGAGCGGGACGAGGATCAGCAGAACCAGCGTCATGTCAGCACCACGATGATGAGGGCGATGACGGCGCCGAGACCGATGCCGAAGGCATAGGTCCGAATCCTGCCGTCCTGGGAGCGGGAAAGCACCGCAGTTGCCGGCCTCGGTCAGCGCGGCCAAGGGTCGAGGAGATCCCGTCAAACGGGTCGCCCTGGAGAACTCGGGCGAGACCGACGAAAGGACGGACGAAGAGCCGGTCGTAGAGCGTGTCGAAGCCCCAACCGGACAGCCAGAATCTGCTCAGCCAGGCGCCCACCGGCGTCGCCTTGATTGCCGCCGGGATCGTCGGTTTCTTGAGATAGAAGAGGAACGCGAGAAAGACCCCGACGAGGGTGATCCCGCCGACCACCGCCTGGAGCAGGTGCTCGGTCTCATGACTCGTGACCGCGGAGTCGATCTCGGGCAGGACGGTGCCCGTGAGATCAGTGAACAGTGTCACGTGGCCGAGATATTCAGGGAGTCTCGACAAAGCCGCCGATCACCGAGAGGACGGCCAGGACCGCGAGAGGAATGAGGATCCGGAGCCCCGGTCCGTGATCCACGTGCCCCTTCTCGTCGCCGAAGAAGACGATGAAGACGAGGCGGAAGGCGTAGAGCGGCGGTGAGCAACGCACCGATGGCGCCCGCGGCCCACAGCCACGGGCCTCCCGCGGCGGACGACCAGGCGGCCCACAGGATGAGGTCCTTGCTGTAGAACCCGGCGGTCACCAGCGGCAGCGCCGCCAGCGAGGCGGATCCGGCGAGAAAGGTCCAGAAGACCACCGGGAGCCGGCGACGCAGGCCGCCCATCTTGAAGATGTCCTGCTCGTGGTGGAGCGAGATGATCACCGCGCCGGCGCCGAGGAAGAGCAGCGCCTTGAAGAAGGCGTGGGTCATGAGGTGGAAGACCGCCGCCGACCAGGCGCCGACCCCGAGGCCGAGGAACATGTAGCCGATCTGGCTGATGGTGGAGTAGGCGAGGACGCGCTTGATGTCGGTCTGGACCAGCGCGCTGCAGCCCGCCAGCAGCAGGGTCGCCGCGCCGACGATGGCGACGACGGTCATGGCCGGCGGCGCGAGCACGAAGATCGCGTGGGTGCGGGCGATGAGGTAGACCCCGGCGGTGACCATGGTGGCGGCGTGGATCAGGGCGCTGACCGGGGTCGGGCCGGCCATGGCGTCGGGCAGCCAGGTCTGGAGCGGGAGCTGGGCCGACTTGCCGACGGCGCCGCCGAGCAGCAGCAGGGCGACGGCGACCGCCATGCCGGATCCCACCGGCCCAGTTGTCCGCACGCCCAGGCCATGCCGTCTGGATGTCGAGGGTGCCGGCGTGCTTGTAGAGCAGCAGCAGGGCGACGGCCATGGCGGTGTCGCCGATCCGGGTGACGATGAACGCCTTGCGCGCGGCCGCGCCGTTGGCCGGGTCCTGAGTACCAGAAGCCGATGAGCAGATAGCTGCACAGCCCGACGCCCTCCCAACCGAGGTAGAGGAGGAAGAGGTTGTCGGCCAGGACGAGCATCAGCATGAAGGCGACGAAGAGGTTCATGTAGGCGAAGAAGCGGCTGAAGGCCTGATCGTCGGCCATGTACTCGGTGGAGTAGAGGTGGATCAGAAAGCCGACGAAGGTCACCACGAAGATCATGACCAGCGACAGACCGTCGAGCACGAGGCTGAAACCGATCTCGAAGGACCCGACGTGGATCCAGGTCCAGAGCGTGTCTTCGATGATCCCGCCGTCGGGCGGGAACCGGAGGAAGCGATAGCCGGTGCACAGGGTTGCGACTGCCGCCAGGCCGACCGAACCGGCGCCGACGAGGGCGGACCATTTCCTCGGGAGTCTCGCGCCGACGAGGGCGAGGACGAGAAAACCGGCCGCGGGGAGCGCGGGGATGAGCCAGAGCGGCAGCCGGCAGAGTGCGTCGAGCATCTTCAACCCCTCATGGTGCTCGACCGCGTCGCCGTCGAGGTTTCGGAAACGGTGCGAGAGCCGCAGCACAAGGGCGAGTCCGACGGCGACCTCCGCCGCCGCCATGACCAGGATGAAGATGAACATGACCTGGCCGTCCGCCTCGCCCCACCGGGCGCCGGCGATGACGAAGGCCATCGCCGCCGCGTTGAGCATGATCTCGATGGAGAGGAGTTGGAACAGGAGGTTGCGGCGGACGAGGACACCGATGAGGCCGATGGTGAACAGCGCGCCGGCGACAAGAAGTCCGTGATGCAGGAGGATCTCGGCCATCACTCGTCGCCTTCCGTCGGTCTCGCGTCGGATCCGAGGCGGAACGCTCCCACCAGGCCCGCCAGCAACAGGAACGAGGCCAGCTCCACCCCGATGAGATACGGTCCGAACAGGGAAAGGGCGACCTCCTTCGGCCCCACCTCCGGCCCGCCGGTGACGGCGCCGCCAACCCGGGAAGGCGACAGATCGTCAACTCGAGAAGAAGAACGAGAGCCAGACAATCCGGGACCCGCCCACATCCTTGGTTCGAGAAGTTCGGCCTCCTCTGCGGTGGATCGCCTGACCCAGGTTGAGCATCATCACCACGAAGATGAAGAGCACCATGATCGCGCCGGCATAGACGATGATCTCGAGCACCGCCGCAAAGGCGGCGGCCAGGCTCAGAAAGACCGCGGCGACGCCAACAGCGACACCACCAGGTAGAGGAGCGCGTGGAACACGTTTCTGCGGCTGATCGCCAGCACGGCGGCGAGCAGCGCGATCGCGGACGAAAAATAGAACAGGAAATTCATGATTCCTCTATCTAAGGCATCAGATCCCGCGGGTCCATGGGTGGATCTTCACCATCGGCTTCACCCTTGTCCTTGCCGGCGACGGCCAGGCCCGCGACACGGTAGAAGTTGTATTCCGGGTACTTGCCCGGGACCGCTCGATCAGACAGGTGCTCCTTTTCATACACCAGGTTTTGCCGGTTGTACTCGCTCATCTCGAAATCGGGGCTGAGCTGGATGGCATAGGTCGGGCAGGCCTCCTCGCAGTAGCCGCAGAAGATGCAGCGGGAGAAGTTGATTCGGAAGAACTCCGGGTAGCGCCGGCCGTCCGCGTCCTCGGTGGCCTGAAGCGCGATGCAGTCCACCGGACAGGCCGCGGCGCACAGGTAGCAGGCGACACAGCGTTCGAGGCCGTCCGGATCCCGGCTCAAGATGATCCGACCTCGCCAGCGAGGCGCGATCGACCGGTCGCTCTTCGGGATACTGAATCGTCTCTCTCCGCCGAAACGCGTGCAAGAAGATGTGACCCATGGTCTTGATGGAGTTGAAGATCGCGTTCACAACAGACACCACCGCGCCGGTCACCAGGACGTTGAGCAGCGCCAACGGAAGCAGCACCTTCCAGCCGTAGGCCATGAGTTGGTCGAATCGCGGCCGCGGCAACGATGCCCGGAGGAGGATGAAGACGGCGATGACCACGAAGGTCTTGAGGAAGAACCAGACGATGGGCGGCAGGAGCGGTCCCTTCCAGCCGCCGAAGAACAGGATCACCGTCAGGGAGGAGATGAGGGTCACGCCGAGGTATTCGCCGACGAAGAACATCCCGAACTTCATCCCCGAGTATTCGGTGTGGTAACCCGCGACCAGCTCGGCCTCGGCCTCGGGCATGTCGAAGGGCACCCGCTTGGTTTCCGCGACCCCTGCAACGAAGAAGATCAACAGGCCGAAGAACTGCGGCACGCAGTTCCACAGCCCGGTCTGCGCCTCGACGATGTCGATCAGGCTGAAGGATCCGGTGAGAATGACCACCCCCATGAGGCTGATCCCCATGAACACTTCGTAGCTCACCATCTGCGCCGCCGACCGCAGCCCGCCGAGCAGCGCGTACTTGTTGTTGGAGGCCCAGCCGCCGAGGACCGAGGCGTAGACCGTCATCGACGACATGGCGAGGATGAAGAGGAGCCCGACGTTGAGATCGGCCACCCAGATATCGGGGCTCAGGGGCACCACGGCAAAGGACATCAGCACCGCGATCATGATCGCCATCGGGGCGAGCACAAAGACAAAGCGGTCCGCGAAGGGAGGGATCCAATCCTCCTTGAAGAAGATCTTGATCATGTCGGCGACGACCTGGAGCAGGCCGAACGGTCCGACCCGGTTGGGACCGTAGCGGTCCTGCCAGAGAGCCAGCAGACGTCGCTCGTACCAGATCAGGAACGCCGACACCGTCAGCATGATCCCGAGGACCGCGACGATGTTGATCGAGTGGTCCGAGGATGGGGTTCATGGCAGCCTCGTGACCTTCGCCCGGAGCGGGGACGGAAGCGTCGGGAGACCGGGAAGGCCGTTCGGAATGCCGGCGCAGCCGCGGGCCAGTCCGACCTCGAGCCGCAACGGGAGATGAAGCACCTGCCCGCCCACCTCGACCGCCAGCGTGTCACCCTGCTCGGCGCCGAGTTGCTGACAGTCGTCCGCACCGATCGCGACATAGGGCTGCGGCGCCTGCTGTGAAATCCCCGGCGTCTCGAGACTCAGGGGCTCGGAGCCGAAGAGGTGGTAGAGAGGTACGAGCAGCCACTCCCCGGGTCTCGGCGTGAAGGCCTCGGGAGGCTCGCCGAAGTACGCATGGTCCCCGATTCGGTCTCGGTTCAACGAGGCGAACACCGGGGTCGCCGCCGCGGAGCGCGCCGCCGATCTCCTCCTGGAATCTGGTGAGCGATTGCACCGAGTTCCAGCCGGGAGACCAGTATCGGGTGATCAACGGGGCCGGAGGGGGGCCGGGGGTCCCTTCCATCGAGAAGGCGAGGGGCGACCCGGGATCGTCGGGCGGCTTGGGCTCTCTCACCCCCAGATCGGCATGGATGGCGGTTCGACCGCTGAATCGTTGAGATTGACGGGGCACCCGCCTTGGCGGCGTGAAGCTCGAGCGTGGACCCTCGAGGTCGGCGATGGGGCCCAGCATCGGGATGTCGCTCGCCAGTGCTCGCGCGACCTCGAAGGAGCTCGCCCAGACAGTCGATTCCATGGCGCCCGTGAGCCCTCCGATCCGGCTCAACCATCGCCAGCTCGGCTGGATCTCGCCTTCCGGCACAAAGACCTGGTAGTAGCGCTGCGCCCGTCCTTCGTTGTTGACCAGGGTTCCGCTGCACTCGGCGAAGGTCGCCGCCGGCAGCACGATTTCGGCGCGGTCGGTCAACGCGTTCTCCAGATGATCCAGGGCCACGACGTGGTCGGCCTTGTCGAGGAATGCGGCTACGAGGTCCTTCGGTCCTCGTCGGAAGAGGTCGTTTTCGAGGACGATGACCGTGTCCGTTTCGCCCTCGGCGACCACCGCCATCGCGTCGGTGAGATCGCCCGCCCCAAGCAGGGAGGCGCCCAGGGAATTGCACTCCGGTACCACGAAAGAGAGGTTCGTTGAGGGATTCTCTCTGCTCAGCGCCGAGGCGATGTCGGCGGCGGCCCGGAGGATCGAATCGTCCCGCGAACCCAACCCGGCGATGACCAGTGGAGCCGACGCAGCCTGCAGCGCCGCGGCCACGGTCCGCGCCAGGGTTGCGAGATTCTCGTCAAGATCCGTGACCTCTGGAGCGTCGGGGTCGATGAGTGCGGCGATGGCGAATCCGAGGCGCGCGATGTCCTGCGGGGCGCTTCGGCAAACCCCCGTTGCAATTTCATCGAGCGCCGTTTTCGCCGGGGTGGCGACAAAGAGGGGACCACGGTGGTCGCCGATCACAAGGCGAACGACGGCGTCGTTCCACTCCGGGATCTTGAGGTCCCGGGCCCGCGGCTTTTCGGCGTTGAACACCGCCTGTCGGATGGCCAGATCGAGGAGGGGTGCGGTATTGGTCACATCCTCGCCGAGGATCAAGACGGCGTCGGCGCCCTCGACATCGCGAAGCGAGGGCGTCCGGGTCGGTCCGTCGCAGAGAATTCTTTCCACGCTGGAAACCAGGCGCGCCTCGGTCTTGTCGACGCCGACAAAGAAATTCTCCGGGCCGACCAGGGTTCGCAACGCGTGGTTGGCTTCGAGCGAGGCCGTCGGCGAGCCGATCCCTATTGCGCGGTTACCGGCCTTGAGCAATGCTGCCACGTGTTCGGCGGCTTGATTCGCCGAAACCGGACTTGTCCGCACCCCATCGGGATCGCGGATGACGGCTTGGCGGATCCTGCGAGGGCTGTTGACGAACTCATATCCGAAGCGGCCGCGGTCGCACAGGAAGTAACGGTTGACCTCTCCGTGATACCGGTTGCGGATGCGGCGGAGCGAGCCGTACCGTTCGCCGGGAATCGTGTTGCAGCCGAGGCCGCAGAGCACGCACAGCGACGGCGCGGTCTGAAGATCCCACTTGCGGGTGGGGTGAGCCTTCGTCGTCTTGTCGGTGAACACCCCGGTCGGGCAGATCTCCGCCAGGTTGCCGCTGAATGGGTTCTCGAGGGTTCCGTCCTCGAACCGGCCGAAGTAGGTTCTGTTGCGCGAGCCGAAGACGTTGAGGTCTCTGCCGCCGGCGTACTCCCGGTAAAACCTGACGCAGCGGTAGCACTGGATACACCGGTTCATCTCGTGGTTGATGAACGGGCCGAGATCCTGGTTTTTGAAGGTCCTCTTGTTGAAGCGGTGGGTGCGTCGGTTGTGGCCCGTCATGACCGTCATGTCCTGGAGGTGGCACTCGCCGCCCTCATCGCAGACCGGGCAATCGTGCGGGTGATTGGTCATGAGCCAGCCGACCACTGCGGCTCGGAACTGCTTCGCCTCGGGATCCTCGATGGAGATCCTCAGACCTTCGGCGACCGGGGTCATACAGGCCATGACGATCATTCCGCGGTCATCCTTCTCATCACGGAACTGCTTGACCGCGCACTGGCGGCAGGCGCCCACCGAGCAGAGCACCGGGTGCCAACAGAAGTAGGGGAGGTTGTACCCGAGATTGAGGACGGCCTGCAGCAGGTTCTGGCCCGCCGCAACCTCGTGTTCCCTGCCTTCAACAAAAATGGTCACCATCAACCTAATACCCAGTACCTAACCCCACGGGCATCGCCCGTCATGAATGTGTTTCTCGAAATCCGCCCGGAAGTGTTTGAGTGCGCTCTTGAGTGGATCCATCGCGCCGGGCGCCAGGGCGCAGAATGTGTATCCGGGCCCGAGGAGCTTGCAGTGGAGATCCAAAACCTCGAGGTCGGTTCGGGTCGGCCTTCCCCCCTTTCGATCGCGGCGAGGGTCTTTTCGACCCAGGGGAGGCCCTCGCGGCACGGGGTACACCAACCGCAGCTTTCCTGGGCGTAGAAGTGCTCGAGGTTGTGGAGCATTCCGACGGGACAGGTCTGGTCGTCGAGGATGATCATCGTGCCCGTGCCGAGACGGCTCCCGGCCTGTTCGATGTGTCCGTAGTCCATCGGAATATCCAGGTGTTCTTCGAGGAGAAAAGGAGTCGAGGTGCCACCGGGCAACAGGCCCCTGAGCCGCACTCCGTTCGACATTCCCAGGGCGTGCTCCTCGATGATCTCCCGGATCGGTGTTCCCATGGGAAGCTCGTAGATCCCAGGATTCTTGACCTTTCCACTCACCCCGTAGAGCTTGGTTCCGCCGTCGTCGGTCAGACTCAGGTTCCTGAACCAGTCCGCCCCGTTGCGAATGATGTGGGGCACGTTGCACAGCGTTTCGATGTTCTGAACGATGGTGGGCTTGCCCCACAGCCCCACCACCGGTGGGAATGGCGGTTTGGCACGCGCCCTTGCCGGCCTGCCCTCGAGGGAGTTCAGAAGGCCGGTTTCCTCGCCGCACATGTACCGCCCTGCACTACCGTGGATGTGCACCCTCAGGTTGAAGCCCGAACCGAGGATGTCCTTGCCGATATAGCCGGCCTCTCGGGCCTCACGGGCGGCCGCCCTCAGGTTTTCAAACGCCGGGTGGTAGGCCCATCTGATAAAGACGTAGGCAAGGCTCGCCTCGATGGCGTAAGAAGCGAGAATCACGCCCTCCAGGAGCTGGTGGGGATTGCCTTCCATGAGGACGCGGTCCTTGAACGTGCCGGGCTCCATCTCATCGCCGTTGGCCACAACGAACCTCTGGGTCGATTCTTCGTCCTTTTTCGGGACGAAGCCCCACTTGAGTCCCGTCGGGAAGCCGGCACCGCCCCGGCCCCTGAGGTTGGACGCCTTGACCTCGTCGATCACCTCGTCGGGTGTCATCTCGCGAAGTGCCTTGCGCAGGGCCGAGTAGCCGCCCCTGCTCTCGTAGTCGCGCAGCCGCAGCGGTTTTCCGCCGGGTCGGATGTCGCGGGTGAGCGGGGTTTCGGCAGCCGTCATGAGTCCGGATTTCCACAATTGCCCAGGATGTCGTCGATGGACTCGGGCGTGAGGGGCCCGTAGAGGGTCCAGTCGACCATCATGGCGGGCGCTCGGTCACACGCTCCGAGGCAGGGGATCGTCAACAGGGTGAATTGGTTGTCTGCGGTGGTCTGTCCGAGGTCGATCCCGAGCCGTCTGTCGGAGGTGGTCGAGCACCCTCTCTTTGCCGAGAATCCAACAGCTCACGCTGTCACAGAGCAGGATGACGTGTTTGCCGACGGGCTTTCTGAAGATCAAACTGTAGAACGTGGCGACGCTCTCGAGACCACTCACGCTCATGCCGAGCATGGGGGCGAGATCCGCGAGCGCCTCATCGCTGACGTACCCCCGCTGCTTCTGGATGAAGTTCATGGCCGCGATGCAGGTCGATCGAGGTGTTTCCTCCTTCCGTATGCCGTCTTCGACGGCTTCGATTTCTTCTCGACTGAGCATGGCGCTCCTTCCTAACGATCCACATCCGCGAGCACGAAATCGATGCTTCCCAGGGTCGCCAACAGATCGGCGACCATGGCGCCGCGACTGACCGATGGGATGGTCTGCAAATGGGCAAAGGACGGTGCTCTGATCCGCGTCCGGTAGGAGCCGGTCGAACCATCGCTGATAAGGTAGAACCCCATGAAACCCTTTGGCGCCTCGATGCCCTGAAAGACCTCGCCGGGCGGAATGACGGGTCCCCAGCTCACCCCCACGAAGTGGTGGATGAGGGTCTCGATGTCTTTCATGGTGAACGCCTTGTTCGGGGGCGTGGTCAAGGGGTGGTCCGCCTTGGTGGGTCCCTCCGGCATGTTCTCGAGGCACTGCCGGATGATCCTCAGGCTCTGACGGATCTCTTCGATCCGGACCTGGGCTCGGGCGTAGCAGTCACCCGCCTCGGCCACGGGGATGTCGAAATCGAAGTTCTCGTAGCCGCCGTAGGGGCGCTTTTTTCTGAAATCCCACTCGTACCCGCAGGCCCTCAGGTTCGGACCCGTGACCCCCCACTCGATGGCCTCATCCTGTGAGTAGCAGCCGACTCCCTGGGTGCGGGCCTTGAAGATCCGGTTCTGCATGACGACCTTGTCGTACTCGTCGAGCCGGCTCGGCAGGTAATCGAGGAAGTCGCGCACCAGGCGGTCCCACCCCGTTGGGGAGATCCTGCGCGACGCCGCCGATCCGGAACCAGCTCGGGTGCATGCGCCCGCCGCAGATGGCCTCGACGATGTCGAAGATCCGCTCCCGATCGACAAACATGAAGAACACCGGCGACAAGGCCCCCACGTCCTGCGCGAACGTGCCGTACCAGACCAGGTGACTCGCGATGCGAAACAGCTCCGCCATCATGATGCGAATCACCTTTGCGCGGTCGGGAACGGCTTCGATGCCGGCGAGCTTCTCGACGGCCAGGACGTAGGGGAAGTTGTTCTGAACGCCCGACAGGTAGTCGATGCGATCGGTGTAGGGGATGTAGGAGTGCCAGGTCTGGCGTTCCGCCATTTTCTCCGCGCCCCGGTGGTGGTATCCGATGTCGGGAACGGCATCGACGATGACCTCGCCGTCGAGTTGGAGAGCCATGCGGAGGACGCCGTGGGTTCCCGGGTGCTGCGGGCCGAGATTGAGGAAGAGAAAGTCCGAGTTCTCTCCCTCGCGCTCCATACCCCATTCCTCGGGTTTGAACCGGAGCGCTTCCTGCTCCCTGTCCTCCTTCTCCGGGGTCGTCGTAAAGGGGCCGCGCTTCGGTGGCTCTCGCGTGGTGCTCCTTCCGGAGGGGGTGGCCCACCCAGGTTTGCGGCATGAGGATGCGCCGCAGTGCCGGATGACCGTCGAAGGTGATCCCGAACATGTCGTAGACCTCGCGCTCGTACCAGTTGGAAGAGGCCCACAGGCTGGTGGCGGTGGGAACCGAGGGGCTTTCTTGCTGAAGAGGAACCTTGAGACGAATGTCCTGGTTTCGTTCGAAGGAAAAGAGGTGATAGACGACCGTGAAGTCGGCGATCGGCTGGTCGTTTCGATGAACCCTCTCACGCTCGTCGATGGCCGTGAGGTCGAGCAGCGTGGTGAAGGGCCGACTCACCGAGTGGTGCAGGTGCGTGACCGCGGGGAGAATGTGGTCTCGGGACACCCAGACGGTGGGGATGTCGTCGAGGGTTTGCTGCACCGCCACATTCGACTCGTCGAGTTGCTCCATCAACTCGCGAACGACGGGCGGCGTGCTCGTCATTCGATCAACACTCTCCGGGTCGGATCATCAGACCTCATCGGGTGACCTCAGCACTTCCGTGGACGATCGGCCCCGTTGTTTGAGATCCCGCATGCTCGGCGGATCCGGACGATGGACCTCCTGCGATCCGACAACCCAGCTCAGAGGACGACGTTCCTTGCCGACGGCATCGCGGAGGAGCTGGAGTCCTTCCATGAATGCTTCGGGCCGGGGCGGACATCCCGGGACGTAGACATCCACGGGGATGAACGAGTCCACCCCCTGGACGACGCTGTAGATGTCGTACATGCCACCCGAGTTGGCGCAGGATCCCATGGAGATCACCCAACGAGGTTCCATCAATTGGTCGTAGAGACGCTGGATGACCGGCGCCATCTTGATGAATACCGTGCCCGCCACGACCATCAGATCCGCCTGCCGCGGGGAGCCGCGGATGACCTCGGAGCCGAAGCGGGCGATGTCGTACTTGCTGGTCAAGCTCGTCGCCATCTCGACAAAGCAGCAGGACAGTCCGAAGCCGAAGGGCCAGATCGAGTTCTTTCGACCCCAGGCGAGCAAGTGGTCGAGGCGCGCGGTGAGAACGCTTCGACCGACGGCGTCGTCGATCGACCGGTTGCTGAGTTCCTTGAGGATCTCCGCCGTGGTCGGGACGTCACCGTTGGAGGTCATTTTTCGCCGGCCTTCCCGAACCCGTGGGTGACGAGGGGGCGGCCACGCATCCTTGCTCGGGCCCCATGAGAGTGCGCCCGCGCGCCAGAGGTATCCGAGCGCGACGAGGAGAAAGACGATGAACATCGAGATCGCGGTGTATCCGATCCACCCCAATTCGCGCACCGCCACGGCCCACGCGAAGATAAAGACCGCCTCGAGATCGAAGATCACGAAGAGCATGGCCATCAGATAGAACTGAGATGTCATACGGAGCCGTGCCGAGCCCTCGGAGACGATGCCCGACTCGTAGGGCTCGCCGGTCGCTCGGTCGTTGTGGCGCTGCCCCAACAGAAACGACGCGCCGACCATGAAGGCGACGACAGCCTACCACACAGGCGAAGTAAACGCCAAGGGGCCAGAGGGTGGAAGGACCGACTGCCGCTCACCAGATATTTCCCTTTTCCACGAATTCTCTTCTTGACACTATAGTTTGCTGATATAATCAATTCAACAAACTTTCGGATGACAACGGGCTTCTCCCGCGGCCGGCAAGAAAACGTTTCAACGGGGCGTTCGCGTTCCGAGAGACGCGAATAATGCCGACCCGTGTTGGTCTCTCGTTGTCGGTGCGACCGGTTCCGTTGAGAGATACGGGTTCAACGATCAACCGCTCCATCCCCGGTCGTCGTTCGGGACGGTCGGTCGAGGACGTCGACACCCGTCGCGAAGAGGATCTTCTCGACGGTCATCGGGAGGTGACTATGGTGGTGAAGGCACCCATCGTTCGAGACGTGATGAAGAAACCGAGTCGAACATTCGCGAAAGACCAGGCAATGCTGGAAGCGGCGATTTTCGTCGCGCGTTCGCCGATCGCCGCGGTGCCGGTGGTTGATGAAAACGGCAAAGTGGTCGGTCTGCTGAGCGAAAAGGACTGTCTTCGAGCCGTCGGCCAGTGGGCTTACGAGGGGGTTGCCGGTGGCGTTGTCGCTGACTACATGTCAGACCTCAGTCATCACCTGACGCCCCAGATGGATCTCCTCAGCGCCTCGCTCGCTTTCGTCGAATGCAACTTCGCCTGTCTGCCGGTGATGGACGGAGATCAGGTTGTCGGGCGTCTCGTGCGTCACGAGTTGTTGACCGCGATTGAACGCTGGGCCGGGGAGGTCAACCAGGAGATCAAGGACCGGGTCACCGCCACATCGGACCACGAGCGGCCATCGGCCATATCGCACATGCTCAAGGTTGTCGGCTCGCACACCCGCGAACAGATCTCGCAGGTTTTCAAGAAGAACTGACTGCAATTCGTCGGACGAATTGCGGCGGCGCGTCGGACGCGCCGAATCATCGCATTCCATCGCGAGGATCTTGGGAAGTCGGAGCGATGGCGACTCGAGGTTTCCGTGATCTCGCAATTCGTCGCGCAGTCTGAAGGACAGCGCCTACGGACAGGAATGGAAGATCTGGAGGCAGGTCCTTTTGCAACCCAAGCGATCTGGTTCACCACCAGCGCTGAGCATCAGAGATCACTACCTGCGAGGTTGGCACGAGTGAAACGAGGCCACCGCAATTCGTCCGACGAATTGCTGTAGGATTCCCAGCGTGAACATCGAACAGTTCCTGCCCTGGGTGATGGTCGTGGTCGGTATCGTCGGCCTCGGGCAGGGTGCGTCGTGGCTGGTGGACGGGGCGTCGCGCCTCGCCCTGCGGCTCGGGGTCTCGCCCATGGTGGTGGGGCTTGTCGTCGTCGGCTTCGGCACCTCCATGCCCGAGTTCGCCGTTTCGGTTCGGGCGGCGGTGGTCGGTTCCGGAGGTCTGAGCCTCGGCAACGCGGTCGGCTCCAACATCATGAATCTGCTGCTCGTGCTCGGCGTCGCCGCGATGCTCAAGCCGATCCATGTCGTCGGCGGTGCGCGGGTGCTGCGGCGCGACCTGATCTTCGGCGTCGTTCCGGCGCTGCGTCATCATGGTAATGGCATGGAACGGTTTCATCAGCCGTCCGACGGCAGTGATCCTGCTGGTCGTCTTTATCGTCTTCGTCGCCATCGCACTCCGTCAGGCGCAGACCGAGAACACCGGCACGACGGTGGTCGGGGGGAGCCCACTTCGACACCTGCTGCTCACCGGCAATCGGCATCGTCGTGCTGGTGGTCGGGTCCGAGATGATGGTGCGCGGTGGCATCGATCTGGCGACTCGGTTTCGGGGTCTCGGAGGCGGTCATCGGCCTCACCCTGGTCGCCTTCGGCACCTCGCTGCCCGAGCTCGCCACCTCGGTGGTGGCGGCCCTCAAGGGCGAGTCGGAGATTTCCATCGGCAACGTCCTCGGGTCCAACATCTTCAATCTCGGGCTGGTGATCGGCACGGCCTTTTCCATCAGCCCTTCGTCGGTGCCGGTCTTCGTCATCCACCAGGACATCCCGTTTCTGATCGTCGGCGACCTTTATCGTCGGCGGGGTCGTGGTGCGTGACGGCAAGATCAGCCGCGCCGAGGGCGCGATGATGTTGGTGCTGGTCACCGCGTACGTCGCGTTTGTCGTCGTCCGCGGGGGTAGAGACCGCGAGCGATCCGCCGAGAAAACGCGGACCGGACCTCGAACGGGGTGCCATCTTTTGCATTGTTCGGGTGTGAATCGCCGATCCAACGCGAAATCATGAGCCCGAACAATGCTAAAGGTGGCTCCCTCGGCCACCCGCGATGGGAGTATCGGGTTCAGAGGCGCGCTACCGACTTGATTCTCTCATCGCGCTTCCCGTGCGTTGCCAGGCACCTTTTCGTCGAACGAAAAGGTGCCTGGCACGCGCCGGTCAACGTCTTAAAACGGCATTCCGAAGCTCAGCCAGAGCTGACCCATGGATTCGCCGGGCTCGCGGTCGAGCTTCCAGCCGTACTCGAGGCGGATGGGACCGGCCGGAGTGTCGAACCAGACTCCGAGGCCCGCACCCCATCGGATGTCCTGCCACCGGACGGCGCTGGGGCTCTCCCAAACGTTGCCGGCGTCGACGAAAACGGTTGCCGAGAATAACGACGTGAGCTTGCGGACGTACTCGGCGTTGATCAGGACCAGGGCGTTGCCGCCGATCGGGTTACCCTCGACGGCGATGGTCTGACCGGGGATTCCGAGATAGTCGGTGGGAAAGGCCCGGTGGGTGTTGGCGCCACCGGCGAAGAACCGGGTGTTGAGCGGAACCTGGAGGTTGGCGGGGTCACCGTTGTCGGGCACGAGGGGCTCGATGGCGCCGAGCCGGACCCCGATGGCCCCGCGACCGTTGGCGACGGAGCCGTAGAGGGTGGTTCGAGCGAAGATCTTGAGAAACTCGGAGTTGGCCTGAAACAGCGGGAAGGCGTAGCCGACCGAGATCTCGCTGTAGGTCCCTCGGGTCGGGGCAAGTTGGTTGTCACGGTGGTCCCATTCGACGGTCGGGATGATGGCCGAGATCCGAGCCTCCTGGTCCTCGCGCTCGAGCTCCGAGAGCACATCGTCGACGGCATCGGGCTGGACGATCTGGTATTCGTATCTCCACCACAACCGAAACGGGCGCTTGTAACGATCACCGAAGTCGATCCACAGCCCTCGGCGGCGCTGCGAGTAGGTCGCATACTCTTCGTAGGTCCGGTAGACGACGAAGATAGGCCGGAATGTTGAGCTTGGGCAATCGGGGCTCGCGGATACCGAGCTGATAACGCTGCTCACGGCTCGAGAGTTGGGTTTCGATCGAAAACGCATGCGCCCCACCGAAGAGGTTGAGGTGGTACCAGCCGAGGGTGACCCGGAAACGATCGGTTTCGTTCCAACCGAAGCCGACGACGTAGGACTTGTGCAGGCCTTCTTCGAGGAGCACCACGACGCCGCGTTCGTCGTGCCGCTCCTGGCCCGGCATGGTCACCAGCTCGACCCGCCGGAAGAGGGCGAGGTTGTAGAGTTGTCGTTGCGCGTCGAGCATGTGCGCCCGCGAGTAGGGCTCGCCTTCTCGGACGCCGGTTCGCTTCGGAGCGTGCGGGCGACCACCGATTCCCGGGTCCGCCGCAGACCGGCGACGACGATCCTGCCGATCCGGACGAAGCTGCCGGGTTCGACGCGCAAGACCACGTGCGCCTCGCCGGGTCGGGCGGCATCGACCGCGGCTTCAACACGGCCGTCGGGATAGCCGGTGTCGGCCAGTAGACCGATCAGGCTGCGCCGGGTGTCCTCGACCTGACGGGGATCCCATGGAGTCGCCTCGGCGATGGACAGGGGAGATCGCTCGAGGGCGGCGACGGTTTCGGCGGGTAGCCCTTCGATGCGGAGATCGGTGAGAAACCACCGCAGACCTTCGGTACGGGGAAGACCAGGCGGACCGAATGCGTCGCCGTCGGCCTCGATTCGCGGCGTGCCGATCACGGCTTCGGGAAAACCGTGGCTGCGATAGAGATCGATGAGGGCGAGCCGGTCCCGGTCGAGGGAACGTTCACTCACGTCCTGTCCCCGGAGACCGCGCACCGCACCCCTGCGGGCCGTGATCGTCGACAGGAGGAGTTTTTCGTTGAGGCTGAAAGCACCGGGAAAATCGATGACCGAGACTTTCTGAACGATTCCCGGTTCGGCGGTGAGTTCGAGAATCGGACCCCGACTCGTCGGTCACGAGCTCGGCCGAGACCTCTGCCAGCAGGTACCCGGCCTCCTGGAGACGTTCGCGGACCCGCTCGGCCAGTGCGTCGGTCTGTTGCGGGTGGATCTCTTCTTTCTTCGGATCGGGAAGGGCGTTGAGCACCGCTTTCGATCTCTCCTCGGGGTAGGTCAGTTCCATCCGATAGTGGACTCCTGTATCCACCGAGACCTCGAGATCGATCGCGTCGCTGTCGCCGACGTGCTCGACCAGCAGGACTTCGGCCTCCCAGAAGCCGGCCTCCTTGAGGTTGTCCTCGATCTGCTGTCGGATGTTCTCTTCGAACCGGACGGTGAGCTTCCTTCCCGGTTTGATCTTGGGCGTGGCGATGGCCGCGATTTCGGGATCGTCGATGCCTTCCAGCTTGACGGAACTGATGGTCAATGGCTGACCGAGTTCGGCGGTGATGGTGACGTCGATGGTGTTCGTTGCACGTTGAAAGTCGAGATAGACATCGACCTGCGGGTCGGCGTATCCCCGTTCCCGCAGTTTGCGGACGATCCGCCGTGCGCCGGCCTCGATGCTCGTCGACGACACCACGTCGCCGTGCTCGACTTCGAGCCATTTCTCGATCCGTTTGCGCAGGATGCGGTTGCCGACCTCGACGTGGATCTTGTCGATGGTCGGTTTGACGCTGATTCGGACCATGACATCGAGACCTTCCGGGGTCTCGGCGGCCTCGATTTTGACCCACTCGGCGTCGGTCGAGGCGTACATGGCGAGGATGGCGTCGCGCAGGAGGGCGCGGTCGAGGCTGCCGCCCATTTCGAGACCGAGCACCTCGAAACGTGGCTTCGCGATCGAACGCGCCGTCGCTCTCCACGGAGAGGGTCGCGATGGGAATTTCGTCGATGTTGGCCGCGACGGGCGAGGCGGCGGCCACCGCCAGCCACGCGGCGATACCCACCAGGATCGATCGAGGCCCGGGAAGGTGGGGGAAGGGGTGCCACGACGCCGACTCTCAGTACGGTCGCCGCATCTTGATGTCGAGTCCGTAGGATCCGTCGAGCTCGCGGCTCGCCTCGAGGAAGATGCCGGGCGCGAGGTACCAACGGCTGACGATGACCTCTTCCCGTTCGCTCGACAGATTCGACTGCAGGGTGACGGTCCAGTTGGGTGCGAGCTGCTGAACCACCGTGACCCTCGCCGCCGGTCCGCTGGTGGCGTTGTCGGCGAAGGGGTCGACGCGGACGTGGGGCAGCACCCACTTGGTCCTGCGGTCGAGCTCCGAGGAGATCTGCTGCGACAGGATGGTCGATGCGAGTCCGACTCCCATGGCGCCGCTGCCGAGGCTGTCGCTGCGGTAGCCCATGGCGAGGAGCGAGTAGACCTGCTCCTGGGGCAACGGCGGATTCGAGGTGACCTGAGGAATCAGTCGGTCGGAGGTGCCGGCGACCCGCAGGGTCACCTGGTAGTTCTGCACCCAGGTGGGGAGCTGAAGTTCGATGTTCGGGTCGATGCGGTCGGGGTCGGCGAAGGTGAAGATGGCGCGTTCGAGATCGTAGCGGAGGTTCTGGAGGGTGATCTCGCCGCCTTCCTCGAACTCGATCTTGCCCACCAGACCGGGCTTGGTTGGTGGTTCCCGTGACGTGGAGAGAAGCCGAGCCGACGAGGCGAACGAACGGATTGCGAAGCTCGATGGTCTGGTCGGCCTCGACCCGGAGATCGAGGCTCAGGCCGCCTTCTGCGGGGGGCGCCGGGGCGCCGCCGAACCACTCGAGGATCAGTGTCGACGGGTCTTCGCGTCGCTGCAGCGAGGCGCGGTCGACCTTCAGGTCGCCGCTGATGTGGAGATCGTCGGTTGGGCCGTTGAGGCGCCAGAGGCCGGAGAGCCGGGCGATCAACCCCGAAAGAACGGGATAGGGAAGCCCGTTCATTTCGCCGGCGAGGTCGAGCGAGATGATCCCGGTGCGCCAGTTGATACGTCCGTTGGCCAGACCACGGCCCTGCATGAATCGGAAGCCGGAACCGTCGATGATCACCTCGTCCTCGGAGAACAGGATGGTGCCGTCGATCCCCGAGAGGATGGTCTGGCCTCCGGGAAGACGGAAGGACCCCTGGGCGATCTCGGCGATGCCTTCGAAATGGGGCCGATCGAGGGTGCCGAGCATCTCGATGACGCCGGTGGCCCGCCCGGCAGGCTCCCATTCGGGAATCAGGAAGCGGAGCAGGAGGCGCATCCAGGGTGCCGGTGGCGTTGCCGTGGATCGACCCGTCCGAACCGATCCCCCAGCGCAGGAAGACCCGATCGTCGCGGTGGCCGAGGTAGAGATCCTCGACCTCGAGGCCATCGGCCGAGACCGTGAAGTGGGCCGGTCCGAGCAGGCGGACGGGATCGTCCTGGAGTTTCAGGTCGAGCTCCTCCACGGTGCCGGCGATGACCGGTAGCGAGCCCGCCGGCCAGTCGACGTCGATGTCGACATCGGCGGTCCCGTCGAGGGGAATCCCGGAGTCCGGGAGGACTCTCGCCAAGAGATCCTGGGCCGATGTGAGACGGATCTCACCGCTGCCGGCAAGCTGCCCATCGGCCTGCGGAGGAGCTCGACCGAGCCGTCGACGGCATCGGCGAGACGACCGCGAACGACCCAGCGGTCGGGTTCGGCGATGACGTCGATGGTCCCGGCCTCGGTCGTCGCCGCGAGATTGCCGGTGGGGTGGCCTTCCGGTGTCAGCTCGACCGACGAGCCGGACGTTGGCGGTGTCGCCGATGGTGCGGGTGATGGTGTCGCCGAGAAAGGTCAGCGGCATGCCTTCCCAGCTGAGGTCGGCGCCGACCTCGCCGTCGGACACCTGCCACCAGACACGCCCCTGGAGACCGTCGTCGAAGTCGATCCCGCGCGCCTCGAAGCGGCCGTCGGCGAGATCGATGGTCGCGGTGGCATCGCCGAGGTCGAGACCGGCGACGACCACATCGGCCAGACCCGCGGCCCACGAACCCCGGGGAAGACCGAGTTCGCCGCGCAGACCGCCGGTAAACGAAAAGGCGCCGTCGGCCATCCCTTCGAGGCCGATCCACTCGGCGAGGGTCGCCATCGGGAGGCGGTGGCCCCGGAGATCGAGGGCGAGTTGTTCGTCGCCGGCCGCCGGGTCCCAGGTCAGCGAGCCTTCGAATTCGCCGGTACCGTCACCGAGGCAGAAGCGCGACGGACTCGAGGGTCAGCCGTCGGCCGGCGATGAGGGCGGTGATGACGACGTGGTCGACGGCGATCGGTCCCCAGCGCAGGGGTCTCGCATCGAGGCGGGCGTTCACCACCAGCTCCCGCCACGGACCGCTCAGGCTGACCTGGAGCCGACCGCTGCCCGCCACCGCCGGCAGGGCCTCGCTGCCGATCCATGCGTTGACCATGGGGATGATCTCTTCGAGGACCGCGGGAGTCGCGGTGATCGACCACGAGGGTTGCCAGTTGCCGATGGAGAGTGGTCCCTGCCAGCTGATGATGGATTGCCGATCCGGAGTTCGTCGGAGCTGAAGGTGAGGGCGCGGTCGCCCTTGAGTTCGACGGCGAGCGGTCCGGATACCGGAAGCAGGCCGTCGGTGGGGTAAAAGACGGTATCGGCGCGGCCGTGCCCGAGCGGGAAGGCACTGCCGTTCCAGTCGAGCTCGACATCGGCGTCGAGCACCGAGGCGATTCCGGCGGATGAGATGCCGAGACTGCGGAGGATCCCGGCGACCTCGACACCGCGACCGTTGACTCGAACCCGATGGGGAAAGTTGCCGCCGAGATCAGCGAGGGAGTAGGCACCGTTGAGCCGGCCGCCGAGGAAGGTCGCGCGCTCGAGATCGCCGCGGAGGGCGCCGTCGGCGAAGACCAGGCGACCGGCGACATCTTCGAGGGGGAAGCCGGCGACTTCGAGGTGGTGTGACCGGATTTCGACGCGAAACGAGCTCGTCCGCTTTCGGTTGGATCAACGCGTCGATGTCGATGGTGCCGGACAGGATTCCGCCGGATTTGACAATGCGGTCAAGGATCGCGAGATCGATGGCGCCACCGGCGGTGATGGATGTCCCGGTCTTGCCGCCGACGCTGCCGCGCCCGCGCAGCGTGATGCCATCGCCGGTGACGGTCCACGACGGGATGTGGAGACCGTCTTCGACCCTCAGTCGAGCCGCAACCGCGACGCTGATCGGCGCGAGTCCGGGTATCCGGATATCGGCGTTGTCGACCCGCACGAAACCAATCGGCGGGCCGTCCTCGGAGCTCCAGCCGACATCCATCCCGGCAAATGACAGGTCGATCTTTCCCGGCATGTCGGTGCCGACGAACTCGACGCGGGTGAGATCGAGGTGGCGGACCCGAACCTTGAGCTTGGACTTGTTGCCATCACCGGTGGAAGGGGTGCCGTCGAGCGCGATCTTGACGCCGTCGGCGGCGACGGTTCCGAGTTCGATGGTCTGGCGGGTGAACCAGATTCTCGCCAGATCGACGTCGGCGGACTCGATCTCGGCGCGGATGCCGGGGCCCTCGACTCGAACGCCGACGAGGTGGAATCTCGGGGGGATGAACCCCCAGGACAGGTCGTCGATCTCGAGATCGAGATCGCGCTGCTCGGCGACCGCCTGGATCCACTCGCGCGCGAGTCGTCGGGTCGGCCCCGCCGTGAGCAGCATCCTCGCGATCAGGACGACCAACAGAAACGCTGCGACCGTTGCCAGTACGGCAATGATCGTGCGTCTGAGATGACGGTATCTCAGCCTCCGCGTTCGCCCCATTTCAACTTCCGATGGAGCACCTGGAAGTAGGACCGACTCGGCTCGATGATCAGGTACACCGGATCTGAACATCTCCGAATTCGGACCAGATCCCGAGTGGTCAGGGGAAAGCCCTGCTGGCCGTCGAGGGTGAGGAAGACCTCCTCCGAGAGGCTCTCCAGCCGGATGCTCGATCACCGAGTCGAGGGACAGGGCGATGGGCCGGTTGGTCAGGGTGTGCGGACAGATCGGGGTGACCAGGAGCACCTCGAGGGTCGGATAGAGAATCGGTCCGCCGGCCGAGAGGTTGTAGGCGGTGGATCCGGTGGGGGTTGCCACGATCAGACCGTCCGCCTTGAACCGGCTGACGAACTGGTCGTCGACGTGCATGGACAGGACCAGCATCCGCGCGAGGGCCGACTTGTTGATCACCACGTCGTTGAGGACCGAGTGCTGGCGTCTCCGGCTCGCCCGGGGTGTGGACCGTGACCTCGAGCCGCTCCCGGCGCTCGAGGGTCGCCCGGCCTTCGATGGCGGCGTGGAGCATGGGAAAGAGCTGCTCGGCCGGATGCTCGGTGAGGAAACCGAGGGTTCCCATGTTGATCCCGAGAATCGGGGTGCCGTTGATCGGCCCGTGCGTCACCGACAGCAGGGTGCCGTCACCCCCGAGAACCACCACCAGATCGGAATTGGAGGTGAGCTCGGAACGCCTGCAGCCGTCTCTGGCTCCCGAGGACCTCGGCGGATGCACCATCGAGGATGGGTTCGATCCCGAGGCGTTCGAGCTCGACGAGAAGCCGACGGCCGAGCTCGGCGGCCTCCTTGCTCGAGGTCTTGAGCACGACCCCGACGCGGCGGATGGTGTTTTCAGTCACCGCGCCATTGTACAAGCCCGGTTCGCGACTCGGCAGCACACGACCGTCATCGGCGCTTCGATCGACAGGACGGTCCGAAGACCCGAGATTCGGCCAGGCGTGGATCTTTGTCGACCACCCCCAACATGTAGTGGCGTTTGGTCCGAAACTGCACAAGATGTGGTGGTTCTCCGGTTCCGGTCGAGCGATTCTCACCGGTGGTCACAGACGAGCCCCTAAATTCTTCCCACCCAAACCCTTGACAGCGCTCGGCAGGCGCCTTCATCATTGGGTGGTCTGAAGTGGTCGGAAATGGTAAGAAGTGGCTCGCGGCATGTCAGCGGGCCGCTCGAGCACGTCGAAAGGAGTGAGAGTGGATCGTTTTCGTGGGGGATTCCCGGCGACCATCGACGCCAAGGGTCGGGTCAAGCTGCCGGCGAGGTTGCGCGAGCAGCTCGAGGTCTCCTTCGGACGTGAGGTCTACATCTGCTCTTTCTTCCCCCACGAGCTGCGGATCTATCCGCTGCCGGTGTGGCAGGGGGTTGAAGAGCGGCTGCTCTCCAAGCCGACCATGAAGCCGGCGGTCCGCAAGCTCATCGAGCGCGTCAACTACGGCCAGCTTCAGGAGATGGACGATCACGGCCGGATGCTCGTGCCGGCCCTGCTCAGAGAAATGGTCGAGGTCGAGGGTGAGGTCGTGGTCTCGGGTCGAATCAACCACCTCGCCGTCACCAACCGCTCGCGGGCCGCGTCCTTCCTGACCGATGAACTGCTCAGCGACGAAGAGCAGAACGAACTCGCCGATCTGGAGCTGTGATGGAGGACCCAGGTGCTCTCCGTCCACATTCCCGTTCTCGCCGGTCCGGTGGTGGAGTGGCTGGCGCCGATGGCGCCGGGCCTGCTCGTCGATGCCACGCTCGGTCTCGGTGGTCACGCCCAGGGCTCTGCTCGAGGCGGCCCCGGGCTTCCAGCTCCTGGGTGTCGACCGTGACCCGGAGGCCGTCGCCGAGGCGAGGCGACGGCTGGAGCCGTACGGCCATCGGGTCACTCTCGTCAACGGTCGCTTCGACAGCTTGCCGGAGATGCTCTCCGAGCAGGACTTCCCGCGACCCGTCGCGATTCTCGCGGATCTCGGTTGCTCGTCGCTCCAGCTCGACACCCCCGAGCGTGGTTTCTCGTTTTCGGCCGACGGCCCCCTCGACATGCGGATGGGGTCCGAAGGCGCCACCGCGGCCGAGTTGGTCAACACCGCCGACGAGGAGGATCTGGTGAGTCTCTTCTGGCGCTATGGCGAAGAGCGACGGTCGCGGGCGGTGGCCCGCGCCATCGTGCGCCAGCGACCGCTGGGCTCCACCGCTGAACTCAGCCGGTTGATCGAACGGGTCGTACCCCGAGGTAGAGGGCCAGAAGATCCATCCAGCGACCCGCGTATTTCAGGCGCTGCGAATCGCGGTCAACGATGAACTCGGCCAGCTCGAGCGGTTCATCGAGCCCGCCGTGCGGTCGTTGCGGCCGGGCGGGCGGATGGCGGTGATTTCGTTTCACTCGCTCGAGGACCGGATCGTCAAACACAGCTTTGCAACTCTGCAGGGCAGGTGCACCTGTCCGCCGGACTTTCCCGAGTGCCGCTGCGAGCCCGAAGAGCTCCTCCAGGTGCTGACCCGGAGTCCCATCCGGCCGACCGACGATGAAATCCGTGACAATCCGAGGTCGCGGTCGGCCCGCATGCGGGTCATCGAACGGAGCGAGGGGAGCTGAAGGTGGAGCTCCCCGTCGTCGGTCCGTCCAACCGTTTTCTGGTCCCCCAGCGTGATCGACGGTGGCCGCACGTGCTGAGCACCTTCCTGCTGCTCGCGGTCCTCGTGGTGGGCGCCCTCGGTCTGGTCGGTTGGCCGCGGCTCAAGATCACTTCCATCCACTACGATCTCATCCGGCTTCGGGCGGAGGTGGATCAGCTCAAGTCGCGGGAACGGGTTCTGCGGCTCGATCTCGAGTATCGGCGGAGTCCCCGGGTCCTGGCGGCGCGGGCCGCCGAACTCGGCCTGGTGCCGTCCGAGCAATCCGGTCCGACGCCCGGCGCCGGCCGACGGAGGCGTCTCGTGAGCGGGCGGCGGCTTTGGGTGGTCGTGCTCATGCTCGTCGTCGGCGGCATGACGGTGGTCGCGCGGGCGGTCCAGGTCACCGTGGTCGATCGGTGAGGAGTGGCGGGATCGTGCCAGGCGACAGCACGAACAGGTCATCACGGTCCCCGGTCCGCGCGGCACCATCCGAACCGCCGACGGTTATGTCCTCGCCACCTCGTTGGAACGCGTGGCGATCCAGGCCGACACCCGTCTGTTGGACGACCCGGAACTCTTCGCCCAGGCGGCGGCGCCGCTCATCGGGATCGATGGCGACGAGCTCGCCGACCGGCTGACCGGCGGTCCTCGGACGGTGTGGCTTGGCCAAGCAGGTCTCCGTCGAAACCGGCGAGGCCGTCCGTGAGCTCGCACCCACCGCGGTGGTCCTGGTTCCCGATTTCGCGCGGGTCTACCCGCTGGGAGAGGTCGCGGCCCCGGTGGTCGGTTTCGTCGGCCGGGAGGAACTCCTCATGGTGGGCCGGGCGGGTCTCGAACACCACTACGACGAGATGCTCGCCGGCGAGCCCCAGATCTATCTGGCGGTCAACGACGCGATCCAGCGCAAGGTCAGGCTCGAGCGGCATGGAGCGCGGTCGCGATGGTTACGATCTCGAGCTCTCGCTGCACGCGCGGCTCCAGGCGGTGTGCGAGACCGAGCTGCAACGGGCCGTCAAGGAGCTGCAGGGCCGACGCCGCGTCGGCGGTCATTCTCGATCCCCGCACCGGTGCCATTCTCGCGCTCGCTTCGGTTCCGTCGTTTGATCCCGCCGCGCCCGGCAGGGTCCCTCCCGAGCAGTGGCGTTTGCGACCGGTGCAGGATGCCATCGAGCCCGGTTCGACGGTCAAACCCGTTGTGGCCGCGGCGGCGCTGGCCGCCGACTCGGTTCGGCCTGGAGAGCGCTTCAATTGTCTCGGTCGGGGTGTCCGACTCGCCGGTTTCTGGATCCGCGACCACGTCGAGCCCGGGCGCTACACCCTCGACGAGGTGGTGGCCCACTCCGCCAACACCGGGATCATCGAAGTCGTCGAGCGGATTCCGCAGGATGTGCTTTACCGGACGTTTTCGGCTTTCGGGTTCGGCCGACGCAGCGGGATCGATTTTCCGGCCGAGGCCCGAGGCCTGATGCCCGAGGTGCGACCTGGTCCAAGCTCAGTCGGGCCGGTTTCGCCCTCGGTCAGGAGCTGACGGTGACGCCGCTTCAGATGGCGCTGGCCTACGCCGTCATCGCCAACGGCGGTTGGCTGCCGGAACCGTTTCTCGTCACCAGCGCCAACTCGAGGGAGGAGTCGGTCCCGGCCGACAGTGCGTGCCGGGCGCGGGTCCTCGATGAGGCGCTCGCAGCACGACTGACCTCGATGCTCGAGGCGGTGGTCGACGAGGGCACCGGTGAGGCGGCCCAGATTCGGGGGCTGCGCGTCGCCGGCAAGACCGGAACCGCTCAGCGTGCAGTCAACGGGGGTTTTGACGACGACCATCACGTGGCGTGGTTCGCCGGCTTTCTACCGTTGCCGGATCCGCGGGTGGTGATCGTGGTTACGGTCGAGAATCCGCGGCTCGACTTCTGGGCCTCGACCGCGGCGGCGCCGGTTTTCGCCCGCATCGCCGAGGCCGCCGCCGGTCATCTCGACATACCCCTCGAAGCGACTGAATCGGAAGCCGTCCGTCTCGCTCGGACCGACACGTCCGGGCGCGGCCGAGGGGGGGCGTATGAAGCTCGACGACCTTCTCTCGCGTTGCCCCGATGCCCACCTCGAAGGTGACGGCGGAACCGAGATCGGCGGCATGACCCACGATTCGCGTCGGGTGGGCCCCGGCGATCTCTTTGCCGCGCTGCCCGGTCTCAATTGTCACGGTCTCGATTTTCTCGATGCCGCCGTCGCGGCCGGCGCCGTTGCCATCTTGAGCGATGTCGATCCGCAGCCGGGTCTCGATCTGCCGTGGATTCGGTCGGCGCAACCGCGACGAGACATGTCGGTCATGGCCTGGGCCCTCGCCGGTGATCCGCAGCGCGATCTTCGTCTCATCGGCATCACCGGAACCAACGGCAAGAGCACGACCGCGTCTCTCATCGGGCAGCTCTTCAAAGCCGGCGGTCTTTCCACCGCCATCATCGGGACGCTCGGGGCGCAGTTCGGTGGTCGGCAGATCGCCGAGAGCGATCGCACGACTCCCGAGAGCACCGATCTGGCCCCCATCCTGCGAAGGGCGGTCGAAGGCGGCGCTCACGCCGTCGCGATGGAGGTCTCGTCGCACGCGCTGATGCAGGATCGGGTTACCGGGCTCGAGTTCGAGGTCGCGGTCTGGACCAACCTCACCCGCGATCACCTCGACTACCACCTCGATATGGAGAGCTACTTCGCGGCCAAGCGGCGACTCTTCGACCATCACCTCGCGGCGGGCGGACGGCGGGTGCTGCCGGTGGACGACCCGTGGGGGGCGAGGCTCCTCGATGAGCCGGTCAGCGGCGACCTTTCCTGGGGGCTCGACCGGGGCGATGTCTGCGCCCGGGATCTGAGTTCGAATCTCGAGGGTTCGGTCTTCGAACTCCGGCTGCCCGACGATTCGGTCCGGGTCGAGCTGCCGTTGGTGGGGATCCACAATCTGAGGAACGCCCTGGCCGCCGCCGCGGTGGCCCATGCCTGCGGCATCGGCGCCGCGGCCATCGCCCGGGGGCTGGCGGCCGCGCGCCCGCTCACCGGAAGACTCGAGCCGGTGGTCACCGATCTCGCGCTGCCGATCTTTGTCGATTACGCCCACACCCCCGAGGGACTCCGCGCCGTCCTCCAGTCCTTGGAGAGGATCACCGACCGCCGGCTCATCGTCGTCTTCGGCGCCGGCGGTGATCGCGACCGCGGCAAGCGGGGACCCATGGGCTTCGCGGTCGGTCAGCTCGCTGATGTCGCGATTGTCACCTCCGACAATCCGCGCTCCGAGGACCCTGCTGTCATCGCCGAAGCCGTGGCCGCCGGTGTCACGGCGGCGGGCGGCGAGCCCATGATCGAGCTCGATCGTCGTGCCGCCATCGGCCGCGCCCTCGAGCTGGCCGACGAGCGGTCGCTCGTTCTCGTCGCCGGCAAGGGTCACGAGGCGACCCAGACCATCGGCAGCCGCCGGATCCCGTTTTCTGACCAGGTTGTGATTCGCGAACTTGCCGGGAGGGTGCCGTGCAGCTGAGCGTCGGTGAAGCCGCCCGGGTCGTTTCCGGCACGGTCGCGGGCGCGGACGATGTGCTGCTCACCGGCGCCGAAGTCGATTCGCGTCGGGTCCGGCAGGGCGATCTCTTTGTCGCTCTCCGTGGCGCCCGTTGCGACGGCCACGTCTTTGTCACCGATGCGCTGTCGGTGGCCGCGGCCGCGTTCGTCCGGTACGACGCTGAGTTCGACTCGATTCCCTCGAATCGCGCGTTGATCCGGGTTTTGGATCCCCTCGCCGCGTACTGGGAACTCGCCCGTTACGAGCGAGCGCGCCGCGATTGGCGGGTCGTCGCCGTGACCGGGTCGGTCGGCAAGACCACCACCAAGGACATGCTGGTGGCCCTCCTCGAACCGAGGTTTGCGGTCGGCGCCACCGGGGGGAACCGAAACTCCACCCTCGGCCTTCCGGCGGAGGTTCTTTCGCAGCCGGAGGACATCGAGATCTTCGTCGCCGAAGCCGGGATGAGCCGGGCCGGTGAGCTCGACACCATCGGGTCGATCATCACACCGCAGGTTCTGCTCTACACCCGGATCGCACCGGTCCACACCGAGTTCTTCCCCGATTTCTCGGGCATCGTCAACGCCAAGGCCGAGCTTCTCCGGCATCTCGATCCCGGCGGCTCCCTCGTCATCAATGCCGATGACCCGCACCAGCGGGCCTTTCCGGAGGCGACCGCGGCTTCGGTGCTCCGGTACGGGACCGCGGACTCCGATGCGTGGCTCAGCGATCTCGAGGACCGCGGCATCCTCGGCACGCGATTCCGACTCCACCTGCCGTCGGGCGAGGCGGTGGTGGAGCTCGGTCTCGCCGGTCGCCACCAGGCGGAGAATCTCCTCGCGGCAGCCACCGCGGCGGGAGTCTTCGGGGTGGATGCCGTCGGTGTGGCCGCGGTGGCGCCGACCCTGGAGCCCGCCGCTCACCGCGGCAGGATTCACCGGCTGGCGATGGGTGCCACCCTCGTCGACGACAGCTACAACGCGTCGCCGTTGGCGATGCGCCGACTCCTCGAGATGTTGGCAACGGCGCCCGGGACGGCGGGTCGCGGTGCTCGGAGAGATGTACGAACTGGGTGATGGTGCGACCGAGGCCCACCGCGAGGTCGGGCGGGTGGCCGCCGCGTCGTGCGATTTCGTCGTCGCCACCGGGGCGGAGAGCGCCGGCGAACTCGCCGCGGCCGCCGTGGCCGCCGGGAAGGACGCGAAAGCGGTCCGCCGGGTCGATGACGCCGAAGCGGCAACGGAGCTGCTCAAGACCGTTCTTCGGCCCGGCGACATCGTGCTCGTCAAGGGTTCACGCGGGGTCGGTCTCGACCGAACCGTCGATGCGCTTCTGGGTTGGGAGGCTGCCTGATGCTGTATGCCCTCCTGACGTCGTTGGCGGACACCTGGTTCGGATTCAACGTTTTCCGCTACATCACGTTCCGGGCCGGACTCGGGATCTCCACCGCCTTTTTCATCAGCCTCATCGCCGGCCCATGGCTCATCGAACGGATGCGGTCGCTGCAGATCCGCCAGTCGATTCGGGAGGAAGGCCCCCAGCACCACCAGGTCAAGGCGGGGACGCCGACCATGGGTGGGGTTCTCATCGTCGGCAGCACCGTATTGACGACGATGCTCTGGGCCAATCTGAGCAACCGCTATGTCTGGACCGTCCTGCTCGTCACGGTGGCCTTCGCCGCCATCGGATTTGCCGATGATTGGATCAAGGTCCGCAACCGCCGCAACCTCGGTCTCACCGCCCGCCAGAAACTGGCCCTCCAGATCGTGGTCGGGCTCGCGGCCGGGCTCGCGGTCCGGGCCGTGGCGGGAGAAGCCGCTCACGCCGGGGCCCTGTCGGTGCCGTTCTTCAAGGGCGTGCTGATCCCCATGGGCGTTCTCTATCTCCCGTTCGTGGTGATCGTCCTGCTCGGCGCCTCCAACGCGGTCAATCTCACCGACGGCCTCGACGGCCTGGCCATCGGTTCCATGGCCATCGCGGCCGCGACCTACACCATCTTTGTCTATGTCGCCGATCACGCCCGGATCGCCAACTACCTCCAGATCGTTCCGGTGCCGGGCGCCGGCGAGGTCGCGGTCTTCACCGGTGCGATGGTCGGAGCGTCGCTCGGTTTTCTCTGGTTCAACTGCCACCCGGCCGAGGTCTTCATGGGCGACGTCGGTTCGCTCGCCCTCGGCGGCGGGATCGGCATCGTCGCCGTGGTCGCCAAGCAGGAACTCCTCCTCGTCCTCGTCGGCGGGCTCTTCGTCCTCGAGGCGCTGTCGGTGATGATCCAGGTGCTGTCGTTCAAGCTGCGCGGCAAGCGGGTCTTCCGCATGGCGCCGCTCCACCATCACTTCGAACTCTTGGGCTGGACCGAAACCCAGGTGGTGACCCGTTTCTGGATCATCGCGGTGGTCTTCGCCCTCGCCGGTCTCTCGACCTTGAAGCTGAGGTGACGGTGAAGACGATGGACTTCTCACGGGTGCTGGTGGTCGGGCTGGGACGCTCCGGTGTGGCCGCCGCCCGTCTCGCGGCGGCGGGCGGCGCCGATGTCGTTGTCACCGACCGGCGCCCGGAAGCCGAGTTGGCCGAGGTCCTCGGAAGACTTCCGGACGGAACCCGGAGCTTCTTCGGGGGTCACCCGGAAGCCTGTCTCGACGGCGTCGATCTCGTGGTCGTCTCTCCCGGAGTTCCACCGACCGCGAATTTGCTCGTCACGGCGAGACAGCGCGGTCTTTCGGTGGTCACCGAGGTCGAGTTCGCCTGGCTCCACCGGAAAGACGCGATCCTCGTGGCCATCACGGGTTCCAACGGCAAGAGCACCGTGACCACCCTGGTGTCGGAGATGCTTCAGGCCGCCGGTTTCGCCGCCGTGGCAGGCGGCAATCTCGGGGTCGCCGCCTCGGATCTCGTTCTGGCCGGCGGTTGGGATCATTGGGTGCTCGAGATCTCGAGTTTCCAGTCCGAGCTGCTGACGGTCATGGATCCCACGGTGGCCGTCTTTCTCAACCTGAGTCAGGACCACCTCGAACGGCACGCCGATCTCGCGGACTACCTCGCGGCCAAGAGGCGGCTCTTCGCCTGCCAGAATCTTCACGACACCGCCGTTCTCAACGCCGATGACCCGGCCTCGGCGGCGACCGAGACCGCTGCCGTCCGGCGGTTCTTCTCCATCGAGAATCCGGCCGACGCCTGTCTCGACGGCGACCGGTTGGTCCTCGACGGCGAAGAGCTCCTGGCGGCCGGAGACGTCCGGCTGAGCGGCGCCCACAATCTGGCCAACATCCTTGCCGCCGCCCTCGCGGCCGTGGCCGCCGGCGCTCCCACGGAGGCCGCTGCCCGCGCGGCAACGACCTTTGACGGTCTCGCCCACCGCCACAGGACCGTCCACGAAACTGCCGGGGTGCGATGGGTCGACGACTCCAAGGCGACCAACATCGGTGCGACCCTGGCGGCGCTTCGGGGCTACCCTTCAGGTTCGCTCCACCTCATCCTCGGTGGGCAGGCCAAGGGCCAGGACTTCGGCGTTCTTGCGGACGAGGTGAGGCGGGCCGTCACACGTCTTTATGTCATCGGCGTCGACGGGCCCGAAATCGCCCGGTCGCTCGCCGGCGCCACCGAAGTGGAAAGCTGCGGGACGCTTTCTGAGGCGGTGGATCGCGCCCGCGCGGCAGCCGCGCCCGGGCAGACGGTGCTGTTGGCGCCGGCTTGCGCTTCCTTCGACCAGTTTTCGGGCTACGAACAACGTGGCGATGTTTTCACCGCCCTCGCGCGGGAAGAGGCGGCGCCATGCCGATAAAGCAGCGCTTCGACCGCCTTCTGCTCGGCGCCGCCATCATTCAGGTCGGGGTGGGTCTGGCCCTCATGGCCTCGGCGTCGTGGCTCATCGCCACCGAGCGCTACGGCCGCCCGGGCTCCTACTTCTTCACCTGGCAGGCGGCCACCGCGCTCGTCGGTCTCGGGGTTCTGGTCGTATGCATGCACGTGCGGTCGGACCTCCTCACCGAGCCGCGCTTGGCGCGTTTCGGGGTCGGCTTGAGCTGGCTGCTCCTGGCGGTGGTCTTTTTCCAGCCGTCGGTCGCCTCGACCCACCGTTGGCTTTCCATCGGAGGTCTGTCGCTGCAGCCGTCGGTTCTCGCGCGGCTCGCGCTCATCGTTTTTGCCGCGGTGGAACTCGACCGAGCCCGACGTGAAGACTGGCAAGAACGGCGCTTGTGGATGTTGATGGCGATCTGTTCGGTCACCGCCGTCCTCATCATTGCCGAGCCCGATCTCGGCTCCGGAGCCCTCCTGCTGGTGGTCCTCTCCGCCATGGCTTTTGTCGCGGGGATCCCGGTCCGAATGATCGCTGCGCCGACATCGGCCGGGGTCCTGGCGCTGGTGGTTGCCGTCGTGACCTCGCCCTATCGTCTGGCGCGGGTGCGGGCCTTTTTCGATCCCGACGCCGCTTCCGCCGCCGGCTGGCAGAGTTACCAGAGCCTGGTCGCCATCGGCAGCGGTGGGATCACCGGGCGGGGCTATGGGACCGGACTCCAGAAACTCTTTTTCCTGCCCGAGCCCCACACCGATTTCATCTTCTCCATCGCCGGCGAGGAGCTCGGTCTGCTCGGTCTGCTCGGTCTGCTCGGTCTCATTGCGCTCATCACGTGGCGGGGTCTGCGAATCGCGACTCGCCTCGCATCTCCGGACCGGGCGCTCCTCGCCTTCGGTCTGACCTTCGCCTTTGCCGTCCAAAGTCTGATTCACATGATCGTCTGCCTCGACCTGCTCCCGCCCAAGGGCATTCCCCTGCCGCTGGTGAGTTACGGCAAGACCGACCTCGTGGTCACCCTGGCGTCGGTGGGTCTGTTGCTCAACCTGTCGCGGGAGGCAAGCGTATGAGCCGGCGAGTGGTGATTGCGGGTGGCGGTACCGGAGGCCACGTCTTCCCCGGCCTCGCAGTGGCCGCCGAACTGCAGTCCCTCGGCGTCGAGGTCCACTGGCTCGGCGCTCGGCGCGGTCTCGAAGCCGAGCTGATTCCCGAGCGCAATCTGCCCCTGACCCTGGTCGATCTCGAAGGGATCCAATCCCGGAACCCGGGCGAGGCGGCACGTGCGATCTCACTGCTGCCGCGGGCGGTGTTCAAGGCGATGCGGACCCTGCTCGAGCTCGAACCCATGGCGGTGGTGGGCGTCGGCGGGTACGCCTCGGCTGCGGGTCTCGCGGCGGCGGGGCTCCTGGGCGTGCCGATGATCCTCCAGGAACAGAATTCGATTCCGGGTATGACCAACCGATTCCTGGCGCCGTGGGCGGATCTCATCTGCTGCGGCTTCGTCGATGCGGTTGCGCATTTTCCATCGCTTCCCGCCCAGTGGACCGGGAATCCGGTGCGCGCGAGATTTTTCGACATCGGCGCGCTCGAGCCCCACGATCCGCCGCGCCTCCTCGTCCTCGGAGGCAGCCAGGGATCGCTCTTCCTCAATCGCATCCTGCCGCGGGCGTTGGCCATTCTCCAATCAGAGGGGATGAACCTCAGGATCCAACACCAGACCGGCGGGCGCTGGTCGGAGATCGTCACGACGAGCTACTCCGATCTCGGCGTCGAAGCCGATGTCTCCGCCTTCCTTGCCGAGCCGTGGCGGTCACTGGACGAAGCCGACCTGGTGGTGGCGAGATCCGGCGCGTTGACGGTGTCCGAGCTCGGAGCGGCGGGACGCGGTGCGGTCCTGGTGCCCTTCGCAGCGGCAGCCGGGAATCACCAGGAGTTCAATGCTCGCTCGCTCGAGAGAGCGGGTGGTGCGGTGGTCCTCACCGAAGACGAGGCCAACCCGGCGACCATGGCCGCAGTCCTCGGCGAAATTCTCGGTGATTCCGAGACCATGATCCGCATGGGGGCGGCGGCTTCGGCCATGGCCCAACCCGGCGCCGCGAAGATGATCGCCGAACGGGTACTCGCCATCGGGGGTGGGCTGTGAAGCGGCGTCATCTCCATTTCATGGGCATCGGCGGGGTCGGAATGTGTGGTCTCGCCGAGGTCGCACATGCCGGCGGCGCCGTTGTGAGCGGGTGCGATGTGGCCGCGTCGGAACGTACCGAGAGGCTCTCGGCGCTGGGGATCGAGATTCACATCGGGCACGACCCCGGCCACCTCGAAGGCGTCGACACTGTGGTCTACACCGCAGCGGTTGCCCGTGACGAGGACGAGTTCGTCGCCGCCGCCCGGCGGCGGATTTCCATGGTGCGGCGAGCCGTGATGCTCGGCGAACTCCTCGACCGCCACCGCGGCATCGCCGTCGCGGGCACCCACGGCAAGACCACGACGACGGCGCTCATCGGCCACCTGCTGACCGAGGCCGGGCTCGATCCCACGGTCCTCGTCGGTGGTCGCGCACGGTTCGCCGACTCCAACGCCCGCATGGGGAGCGGCGAGCTCATGGTCTGCGAGGCCGACGAGTACGACCGGTCCTTCCTCGAACTCCGCGCCGCGGTTGCCGTGGTCACGAATATCGAGCCCGAGCACCTCGACTGCTACGGGTCTCCGGCCGAGCTCGATGCCGCGTTCGCCACCTTCTGCAATCAGACCCCCGAAACCGGACGCGTCGTCCTCTGCCGCGACAACGAAGGATCATGGGCCCTGGCCGGGGCGGTGCAACGGCCGGTTTTGAGTTACGGTTTCTCCGAGGAGGCGGATCTTCGCGCGATCGATGTGCGCACCGAACCCGGGCGGAGTCGTTTCACCGTTGTCCAGCGCGGCGAGACCCTCGGCGAAGCGGCGATTCCGATACCCGGTCGATTCAACATCCTCAATGCCCTGGCGGCCCTGGCCGTCGGTCTCGAACTCGATATCTCCTTTACGGCGCTCGCCGTGGGTTGCGCGTCCTTCACCGGTGTCGTGCGGCGTTTCGACGTGCTCGGTTCGAGAAACGAGATCACCGTCGTCGACGATTACGCCCACCATCCGACCGAGATCGAAGCGGTCCTCGAAGCGGCGCGGCAGGCGTTTCCGGGGCATCGACTCGTCGTCGTCTTCCAGCCCCACCTCTACAGCAGAACACGCGATTTTGCCGACGGCTTCGGGCGGGCCCTGCTCGGCGCCGATGTCGCCGTGGTCCTGCCGATCTACCCGGCCCGGGAGCGCCCCATCGATGGCGTCGACGAGGCCTTGGTGGTGTCGGCGGCGACCCGTATGGGGCACCCGGCGATCTCCGCCGGGCCGGCCGTGGCCGAGGCCTCGGTCTTTGTCGACAGGCTGCTTTCAAAGGGTGATGTTCTGGTGACCCTGGGCGCGGGTGATGTCCACCGCGTGGCTGAAGAGTGGCTGCGAGGTGCCGCATGACTTCGGTTCATCGCCGGTTCCTCCCCGATCGATTCCGGCCGCGAACGCCCCGGCGTCGCTCCCGCAGGCGGTATGTTCTTCCGGCGGTCGCATTGACGCTTTTCCTACTTGCCGCGCCGCAGTGGGAGGTCCAATCGGTGGAGATCCACGGCGGCGATGTGGTGCCCGATTCGGTGACCGCCTCCCTCAACGGTTTGGTGGGTCACATGGTGCCGCTTCTCAGGCTCGACTGGCTGCGCCAGATTGCCGCAACGTGGCCGGCGGCTTCGGAGGTCAGGGTCCACCTCGAGCTTCCCGGAACCATCGTCGTGGAGATTTTCCCCGAGGCCCCCCGCGGCTCGATCCCGGTGGGGACCGGTTGGCACGCGGTGGCCATGGATGGTCGGCTGGCGGGTCCCCTCAGCGGACCGCTCCAGCCCGAGTTCATCGGGTTCGGGCGCCCCTCGGATCGTCGGCTCGCGTTTTCGGTGGCTCGGCGGATCGCCGAGGCGAGTGGCGGAGAGGTGATCTCCGTCCACCAGGTGACACCGGCGGACCTCATGGTCGGTCTCTGGTTCGAGGAGCCGGGTCGTTTGACGACGATCCACGTCATCCCCGAAGGGACCGCCGCGGAGGCGGCGTGGTGCGAACAGGTGATGAATGAGGGAGTGATGTTTGAGTGGGCCGATCTGCGTTGGCCGCACCGAATGGTGCTGAGGGCCGGCGAAGCGCGGGGATTTCAGCGACCTCTGCTCGGGCGCACCCAGGGGGAGGCCGCATGATGAACGAAATGGGACCCCTGGTGGGTATCGACGTCGGCTCGACTCGGGTTGCGGTGGTCGTCGGGACGGTTGAAGACGACCGCCTGGTGATCCGCGGTTGCGGCCAGGCCGGCCACGACGGCGCCCGCAAGGGCGTGATCGCCAATTTGGAGGAAGTCGCGAGCGCGGTACGGGTGGCGGCCGAGGAGGCCGAAGCCATGGCCTCGGTCCCGGTGGAACTCGCCGCGGTCGGTCTCGGCGGTCTCCCGATCCAGGGTCTTCCCGCCACCGCGTCGGTGCCGGTCACGGGCCGCAACATGACGGTATCAGAGGACGACCTGCGGCGGGCGCTGACCGCATGCGCCCAGGTCAGCATTCCACCGGACTTCCGGGTGCTTGACATCATCGCGTGCGGATACGCCCTGGACGGTCAGTCCGGGATGGACCATCCGGTGGGGATGCCGGGCAGCCGGCTCGATGCCTCGGCCTTTGTGGTCTACACCAACAAGACCCACGCCGATACCGTCGAGCAGACCGTCAACCGCGCTGCGGTGGCGGTGAAACAACTGGTCTATGAACCCCTCGCCGCCGCCGAAGCGGTGCTCACGCCCGACGAACGCGAGCTCGGCTGTTTGCTCCTCGACCTCGGTTACGCAACCACCGAGTGGGTGCTCTTTGCCGAGGGCGCGGTGGTGTCTTCCGGGGCCCTGCCCGTTGGTGGGCGCCACTTCACCGCCGATCTCGCGGCGCTGCTCAAGACGACGACCGCGGCCGCCGAACAGACCAAGCGGCGGGTCGGAGCGTCCCTCGAGCGCGAGGGTCTCGATATCGACGCCATCGAGGTGCCGAGCCTCGGCGGCGACGGCAACAGCGTTCATCCGGCCCGATTCGCGGCCGAGATTCTCCACGAACGCGCCCGTGACCTCTTTATCGGGGTCCACCGCGTGCTCGTGGAGCACAGGTTCGATCGACTGCCGCGGGCGGGAGTCGTCTTGACGGGCGGTGGCGCCGCCCTCGACGGGCTCGAAGAAGTGGCGGAGAAGATATTCGGACACCGGGCCAGGGTCGGCCGACCGTTGAACCTGGCCGGTCTCACCGAACCGGTGTCCGGACCGGACTGGGCCGTGGCCTGCGGCCTGATCCGGATGCAGTTTTGTCGACGAAACGAACATCTGGCACGACGAGGGCGAAACGGTGGCTTGTTGGCCCGGCTTCGCGGCGCTCTCGGTGATTTCTTTGAAATGGGAGGTGGGCATGATCGAGTTTGACAGTGATTTGATTGACGATATCGAGGATTTGGACGAGAACGATAGGTCTCTGTTCGATGAGGAACCCGAGTCAGGGATCTTCCTCGACGAGGGGACGGCTCCAGCCCGGATTCGGGTGATTGGGGTCGGCGGTGGCGGGTGCAACTCGGTGAACCGGATGATTTCGGCCGGGCTCACCGGTGTCGAGTTCATCGCCGCCAACACCGACCAGCAGGCGCTCGTGGCCAGCATGGCGCCGGTCAAGCTCCAACTCGGTTCCGAACTGACGCGCGGTCTCGGCGCCGGCGCCAACCCGGAGATCGGCCGCAACGCCGCACTCGAGGCCGACAAGAAGATCTTCGATCTGCTCGAAGGCGCCGATATGGTCTTCATCACCAGCGGGATGGGCGGCGGCACCGGCACCGGAGCGACCCCCGTCATCGCCCAGATGGCGCAGGACGTGGGCGCCCTCACGGTGGCCGTGGTGACCAAGCCGTTCTCGTTCGAGGGGTCACGGCGGCGGAAGGTCGCCGAGGAGGGGATCGCTCTGCTTGCCGAGCACGTCGACACCCTCATCACCATCCCCAACGACCGGCTGCTCAAGTTTGTCGAGCGCAATACCAATTTCACGGATGCCATGCGGATCGCCGACGACGTCCTTCGTCAGGCGGTTCAGGGAATCGCCGATATCATCACCGTTCCCGGTCTGATCAACCGCGATTTTGCCGACGTCCGCACCGTCATGAAGGGGATGGGTCATGCCCTCATGGGCATCGGTCTCGCTTTTGGCGAGCATCGTGCGGTCGAGGCCGCGCAGCAGGCCATCGCCTCGCCGCTGCTCGAGGAGACCTCGATTCAGGGGGCGCGCGGGCTGCTCATCAACATTTCGGGTGGCACCGATGTCACGTTGAATGAGATCAACGAGGCGGCGGAAATCATCACCGAAGGCGCCGATCCCGACGCTCAGATCCTCTTCGGGGCGGTGGTCGATCCCAAGCTCGAGGACAGCCTGCAGGTGACGGTGATCGCGACGGGATTCCAGAGCGAGCAAGACTCGGTGCGGATGCCGGCGACCGAGCCGCGACGCCTGAACGACCCGGCCAAGGAAGACGCGCCGTCGGCGCGGGCAAGCCGTTTCTTCGTGCCCGGTGGACCCAATTCCGAGTACGGCATCAACCAGACCGACGATTACGAGATTCCGGCCATTTTGCGTAAACAGATGGACTAAAGCAGACAGTCCAGGTTTTTCATCGTGCCCGAGGCATGCCTCGGGGGCGTTCCTTGCCCCTCCCGCTCAATCACCTCCCGGCGGGAGGGGCGATCTTTTTTCGGTGGTGGCCACCGAAAAAAGATGCGCATGATCAGGTTGTTCTCGTCCTCGCCATTCGGGTGGCTGATTAGGGAGTACGCACCGGCAAAGTCGAATCTGGCGCGAGCCGCTCTCGCACGGATCAGAACCCCGAGCACCGCGTTGACGGAACCTCTGCCCCATTTGGATTGCGCGTCCGTTTCGAGGTCATGAACCTCGCGGGGAGGATCATGGTCCCGGGCGAGTACTCCCCAGTCGGAAAGAGAAATCCTGTCCGCGCTTTTTTCTGAGGGCGGCGAAGCGCCCTCAGAAAAAACTGCGCTACGCTCATCACATGAGCGAACCGTCCCCTCCGATGACTGCCGCGGGAGATCACCCTCGATCTCGGCCACCGGCGGATGGCGGCCCTCGAATGGGGTCCTTCCGATGGCATTCCGGTGCTGGCGATCCACGGTTGGCTCGACAACGCGGCCACCTTCGCCGGATTGGCGCCGATGCTCGAGGGATTGAGGTTCACGGCCCTCGATCTTTCCGGTCACGGCCGATCGGAGCACCGGCCGGAGGCCCACAGCCACTATTTCGTCGATTGGGTTCCGGAGATCATCGATGCCGCGGATCTCCTTGGTTTCGAGCGGTTTGTCCTGATCGGACACTCGATGGGCGCCGGAATTGCCTCGTTGGTGCCGGGAGCGGTACCGGGGCGGGTTGCCAGACTTGTCCTCCTCGAAGGCGCGGGACCGTTGACGACACCCCCCGAAGAAGCGCCGTCCCTGCTGCGAAGGGCCCTCGAGGACGAGCGTCGGATTGGCAGCTCGAAGACGAGGATCCACCCCGATCTGGGCAGCGCGGTTGCCGCCCGGTGTCAGGGAACCGATCTCGATCCGGCTTCGGCCCGGGTCCTGGTCGAGCGCTCGGTGGAAGCCGTGCCCGATGGTCTTCGGTTCACCTTCGATCCGAGGTTGAAGACCCGGTCGAGATGGCGCTTCACCGAAGACCAGGTGCTCGCTTTCCTCGCAGCCATCGACTGCCCGGTGCTGGCGGTGCGTGCAGCCTCGGGCTGGCCGGTCCCCGAAGAACAGATGACCACGAGGTTGGACGCGATCCCGGACGTGACCCGGATCGAGGTCGAGGGCGGCCACCACGTGCATCTGACCCACCCCGAGCGGGTGGCGCCGGCAGTCAGAGATTTTCTCGATACACCTTGACCGCCTGCCCGTCACGCAATCGATCGTGACCGGAGACAACGACTTCGTCTCCCTCGGCCAGCCCCGAGAGCAGCTCCACATCTCGGTCCGAGCGACGTCCGACGGTGACCTCCGCGCTTCGCGCCGCGCCGTTTGACACGACCAGGACCCGTGCGGTTTCCCCGTCGTCGCCGAGTAATGCCGCCGCCGGCACCACCAATGCGCTGCGCTTTTCGAGCAGAATTCGCAGCGAGATGATCATGCCGCTTCGCAATTCGCCATCGGGGTTTGCGATCCGGGCTTCGACCTCAAACGAACGGGTCACGGGGTTTGCCCCGCTGTCCACCCGTTCCACGACTCCGGAGAAGATCCTCCCGGGAAACGCGTCTGAGACCGCCTCGACCACCTGGAGCGGACGGAGGCGCACCACGTCACGATCGGCAACCTCGACGGCCACGAGCACCTCCGCCATGTCTTCGATCACGGCGACGGGCATTCCCGGCGCAACGAATTCACCGGGTTCAACCTCGAGTCGAGCCACGGTGCCGGTCAGCGGTGCGAGGATGCGGGTCTTGGTGGCTCTTTCCTTGAGTTGAGCGATACGCGCCTGGGTCGAGCGATAGGCCGATTCGAGCCCAAGGTAGTGGTTCTTGGTCTGATCGAGGGTCGAACGGGTCACCGCACCATCCGCAAAGAGCCGTTGCTTGCGTTCATAGTCCTCGCGGGCGAGCTCGACCTGTTCAGTCGTGATCGATGACGAGGCTTCGGTGATCTGGAGTCGGATCTCGCGGTCGTCGAGCCGGATCAGTTCGTCGCCGGCTCGCACCAGCGATCCACGTTGAGCTGGGGCTGCAACCACTCGGCTCGGGATTTCGGCGCTGACCGTGATCTGCCGTTGTGGTTTGACGGTGCCGGCCGCCGACACCGTGAAGCTCAGCTCCTTGCGAACGACCCTGCCGACCTCGACCGTCATCTCATCGAAGGCCGCGGTCGGTTTTGCGCCATCATCACTTGCTGGGGCGCCTCGTTCCAGCCCCCGCCAGACGACGAAAACAGCGATCGTCACCAGGATGGCGGCCGCGACCAGCGCCACGACCCAACGGGGCATCGGTGCGGCGTCCGAGGCGGGAAACTCGGACGCTTGCCTCCCCCGATTCGCAGGAGGGGCCGGCAGCGGTAACCCGAGTTGGGTTCGTTTGAGAAGAATGTCGTCGTCAGCCGTATCGAGCGGCTGGTCGCTGACGGCGATCTCCGTTCGACCCAATGCGATTCGATCGCCGGGTCGAATTTCTGCCTCGGTCACCGCGGCATCGTTGACCCGGGTTCCGTTGGCGCTTTCGAGATCGCGGATCCACGCCCGGTTGTCTCGCCAGAGAATGACGGCGTGGCGACCGGAACAGCCGGTGTCGTCGAGAACCACGTCGGAGCCCGGTGAACGACCGATGATGTAGTCGGCGCCGGCGACGATCTTGACGCCGTGAACCCGGTCGCGGGATCGGATCTGGAGGTAGAGCACTTTGGACGGGGCCGGCGCCAGGATGCCGCCGATCGGGATCGCCACCGTTTTCGCGCCCTGGGTCGCCGGGATCGCAAATTCGAGGTCGAAATCGCCGAGCTTGAGTTCGAGCCCGTCCGACAGCAGATAGTCGGCGACCCGCCGTCCGCTCAGGACGATGCCGTTGGTGCTGCCGAGATCGACGATCTTCGGGATCCCACCCTCGAAGGTGATCTCAGCGTGATACCTGGAGCAGGCGGCCGAATCGACGACAAGGTCGTTGTCGGCTTCGCGGCCGATTCGAATCCGGTCGCCCTCGAAACGATGGCTGACGGGCGGCTCTCCGGAGCGCGATGTCTTGATGATGATCATTGTTGAGTCACCGGTCTCCCGATTGATGGTACCACGCGGTTGCGACGCTTTCTCGTCTAACGGGTCGAAATCGATTCACTCATGGGCGGCGGCGAATCGACGGTGTGCGGGGGGATCCGTTCATTCGATGCGACGGACGACGACGATGGTGCGGTCGTCGGCGAACGGCCGACCGGAGGCAAAGGCATCCAGGGCTCGGTCGACCGCTTCGGCGAGCTCGGCGGGTTCGAGGTCGTGGTGTTCGAGACAGGCTTCGGCGAGCCGGTCCTGACCGAATTCCTCCCCGTCGGGGTTCTCGGCCTCGGTGTAACCATCCGAGTAGACCACCAGCGTGTCTTCGGTTTCGAGCAACACCTCACCGAGTTCAAACTCGGCGGGAGCGAGCAGCCCCAGGGGCAGACCGGTGGACTCGAGCCATTCGACGGCGCCGGAGGCGCGCACCAGGCAGGCCGGCGCGTGACCGGCATTGGCAAATCGGAAACGACCGTTGGAGGGTTCAAGCACGCCGAGAAACATGGTCGCGAAACGATTTGAAGGCGTTCGCTCGTAGAGCTTCGGGGAAACCCGATTGAAAATCTCGTGTGGCGGCAGGCCGTCTTCGATGGGGACCGAGGCAACCGCCTCGAGATAACCGGTCAGCATGGCCGCCGAGATGCCCTTTCCCGAGACATCGGCGACCGCGAGGACGAACTCGTCGCCCGCGGCTCGTTCGACGAGTTGGTAGTAGTCCCCCGAAACTCCGCGTGACGGTTTTGTGGCGCCGTACAGCCGATACCCCTTGACCTCGGGGAGTCGTTCCGGAATCAATGCGACCTGAAGTCTGCGGGCGATGGTGAGTTCACGTTCAAGCCGCTGACGCTCAACCGCTTCCTGGGTCAGGGCGAGATTGTGAATACGCAGCGCGGCCACCGATGACAAGGTCACCAACAGTTCGAGATCCTCCTCGGCGTACTGTCGAACAGCCCCGTTGGAGCCGAGAACGATGAGACCGAGGGCGCGGTTCGGAGCGTAGAGGGGCGCTGCGAGCAACGATCGCACCCCTGTTGTCACCAGACTCTCGGCCTGGGCGAAGCGGTGATCCGACCGGGCATCGTTGACGAGGGCCGCCATGGCCTTGTCGCCGACCTCTGAGAAGAGACTCTCCGAGTAAAGCGACTGCAGCGAAGAGTGTGGCCCCGAGCGGGTGGCGACGCAGGTGTAGCTGCCGTCGTCGCAGCGCATGAAGACCTCGGCGCGTTCGGGCTGAAGCTGGGCGAAGATGTGGTCGAGAATCAACTCGAGCAGGTCCTCGAGACCGATGGATGTCGCCATGGCCTGATGGACAGTGTTGAGCAACGCGAGGCGGGTTGCATAGCTTCGCAGCGCCGATGCGTCGGTCACATCGGAAACGGGTGGAGGGGTGCCGGTGCGGCGAAGAACTTCGGCTGCCGATCGAAAAAGACGATCGGAAGAAGGGACATCGGTCGGTACGCCGGAGGGTGTCTCCCCGTCGGATTTGGGTTGGACCTTGATCAGGCTCGCGGAGAGGGCGATGACATCGCCGGCTTGTATGAGGGCCGGTTCCTCGACCCGTCTCCCATTGATGAAAGTCCCGTTGCGTGAACCGAGATCCTCGATACGCCATCCCTCGCCGGAGTCGAAGATGCGGGCGTGACGACGCGACAGGAAACGATCGGCGATGGTGACGTCGCAGTGGGTCGATCTTCCGACAAAGAGGGACCCATCGTCGATCTGGTGATCGAAAGGCTCGCCTTCGGCCGGGGTGACGTGGAGCAGGAACATAACTGTTCCTATTATGACACCGAAGGTTCGAGACCCCATCTTGGCTATAATTCCACGGTGTGAAGGAGTGACGATGTCTGCATTTCGACCCCGATTCTTTTCTCTTGTCTTCGTCCTCGGTCTTCTCGGCGGGATCGGTCTGACCGCGTTGGCCACAGCCCAGCGAACCGTTCGAGGGGCCGAACCGAGAGCGGTCACCCCAAGGCCGGACCTCACCGCGGAGGAGCGTTCGGTGACGTCGCTCTTCGAGGAGGCCAGCCCCTCGGTGGTCTACATCACCTCGATCTCGCTCCGCCGAGACTTCTTTCGGCTCAACGTCCTGGAGATCCCTCGCGGCACCGGATCGGGATTCATCTGGGACGACGATGGCCACGTCGTGACCAACTACCATGTCATCAGAGACGGCAGTCGAGCCGAAGTCACCCTCGCGGATCAGACGAGTTGGGCGGCGACCGTGGTCGGGGTGGCCCCGGAGAAGGACCTCGCGGTGCTCCGGATCGAAGCCCCGCGGGAAAAGCTCCGACCGCTTCGGATCGGCGAATCCCAGCATCTCCTGGTCGGTCAGAGCGTCCTCGCCATCGGCAATCCATTCGGCTTCGACCAGACCCTCACCACCGGGATCATCTCCGCCCTCGGCCGCGAGATCGACTCCATGGCGGGGGTCCCCATCCGCGATGTGATCCAGACCGACGCCGCCATCAACCCCGGGAACTCGGGAGGTCCGCTGCTCGACAGCGCCGGCCGGCTCATCGGGGTCAACGCCGCCATCGTCAGCCCATCGGGTGGCTATGCCGGACTCGGTTTCGCCATTCCGGTGGACACGGTCAACTGGGTCGTGCCGGAACTCATCGCCCACGGCCGGATTCGTAGACCGGTGCTGGGTGTCGATCTGGTGAGCGATCACGCGGCCCGCAGGCTCGGGCTCGAGGGCGCCCTGGTGGGCACCGTTTATCAGGGAAGCGGCGCAGACGAGGCCGGAATGCGGCCGACGTATCGAGCCCGCAGCGGGCGTTGGGTGCTCGGGGACCTCATCGTGGCCGTCGACGGCGTGCCGGTGCGTTCGGGCGGTGAGCTGGGGTTGGCGCTTGAAAGACGCAAGGCCGGCGAAACGGTCACGGTGACCGTCAACCGGGAAGGCCAGGAGGTCGATCTCAGGGTGCAACTCAGCAAAGCAGAGCGCTAGCTTGTACTCTCACTTTCCAACCAGTTTCCGTTGGATGACCCCCCACGCGTGGAAGGTCCGTTGGCCCTCTGCGGCTCCGACCAGGACGGAATAGATCACCGGCAGAATGACGAGAATCAAGATTGTCGAGCCGATGAGACCGAAGATCACCGCGAATGCGAGTGGTGACCACAGGGTGCCGCCCCAGATGGCCAGGGGGGCGAGACCGCCGATGGTGGTGACGGTGGTCAGCACCACCGGTCGAAACCGGAGCCGGCCGGCCTCGATGAGCGCCTCGAGGCGTCGTTTGCCCTCGACTCGTTGCAGATAGTTGGTGAAGTCGGTCAGGACGATGGAGTCGTTGATGATGATCCCGGTCAGACTGATCACGCCGATGAAGGCCATCAGACCGAACGGGTTGCCGGTGATGAGGAGCCCGATCATGGCGCCGGTCAGTCCGAGTGGCACGGTCAACAGGATGACCAGCGGCTGGACAAAGGAATTGAATTGGATGGCGAGCAGGGAGTAGATCGCGAGCACCGCCAGCAGCATGGCCTGCCAGAGACCGGCGAAGGCCTTCCGTCGCTCTTCGTGCTCGCCGCCGTACTCGAGGGTATAGCCATCGGGGAGAGGGTGATCGCCGATTCGGTCTCGGATCTCCGCGAGAACCTCGCTCGGGAGTCGACCCGACACCTCGGCGGACACGATCACCACGCGGTGGCCGTTTCGGCGCGTGATCTCGGCCCAGCCCTCATCCGGATGAACCTGTGCGACCTCTGAAAACGGCACAACCGCGCCATCTCGGGTCGGGAGGTACAACCGCTCGAGAGACGAGACTTCTTCCAGAGAGGCCCGGTCGAGGCGCACCACGATCGGGACCTCCTCGCCCGCGGTTCGATAACGGGTGGCCTCGACACCGTTGAGGGATGCGAGCACCGTCTGAGAAAAGGTGTAGCCGTCGATATCGAGAAGCGCCGCCTTGTGCCGGTCGAGCTCGAGTATCAACCGGGGGGTGGTGTCGCCAAGGCTGTCGCGAACATCGGCCAGGCCGGGAATCCCGGCGATGAGGTCTCGGAGCCTGCGGCCTTCTCCAGCGAGAGTGTCCAGATCGGGACCGAGAATCCTGATTTGTATCGGCGCCGCGCCGACGAATCCCTGTTCGAATATCTTGCTCTCGACCGCCGCGCCGGCGATGGAGGCGAGCTCTGACGCCATGCGTGAAACAAATGACTCGGCGTTCTCCTCGTGCAGGTTGACCAAGATCTGGGCGAAATTGGTCTTGCGTCGCTCGCGGGCCACGTTGTAGTAGATCAGAGGGCTTCCCTTGCCAATGTTGGTGGTGAAGGACCGAACTTCGGGTTTGTCCTCAAGCAGGGCCTCGACCTGGGCGGTGACGCTGTCGGTGGTGGCGAGGCTCGCACCGCCAGGGAGGCGGATATTGACAAAGAAGAAGCTCTTTTCGGCTTTGGGAAAGAGTTGGAATCCGAGAATGGGGATCGTGGCGAGGCTGAGGCCGAATAGGATGGTCGCCAAAGCAAGGGTCGTCGGCCGGTGGCGGAGGGCCCATTTGACGATCTCGGTGTAGAAGTCCAGCGCCTTTGATGATTCGGTCTCGGTCGCCGCGGTTGGGGGGAAGCTCCGCCACAGGGTGTAGCAGAGCAGGGGGATGACCGTGAGGGAGACGAGCAGCGACCCGACAAGGGCGTAGATCACGCTCAGAGGCAGGCCGGCGATAAAGGCGCCCATGTTGCCCTCGAGCAGCAGCATGGGAACAAACGCGGCCACCGTTGTCAGGGTCGAGGCCATGACCGGCGTCTTGACCTCGTCGACCCCGATGACGACCGCCTGGCGAAGCGCATCGCCGGCGTCGAGGTGGCGGCCGATATTCTCGACGACCACCAGACTCGAGTCCACGAGCATCCCGAGGGCGAGCACGAGACCGAAGATGGAAACCTGGTTGAGATCGACCCCGGTCAGGCGCATCGCGGTCAGCGCGAGCAGGACCGACAGCGGGATCGAAACCGACACCACGAGACCCTGGCGCCGACCGAGAAAGAACCCCACCATGAGAATGACGATGACGCCGCCGCCGGCGGCGTTCCAGCCGAGAGCGCCGAGGAGTTCCGAGACGCTCTCCCCGCGGTCGTTGAGCACGTCGAGTTCGAGGGTGTCGGGCAGGGTCGGCCTGAGGTCCTCGATCGCTTTCGCGACCCGCCTCGCTACGGTGACGGTATTGCTTCCCGGCCGTTTGACCACCGACAGCATGAGGGCCGGATGGGCATTGTGCCTGACCAGGTAATACGGATCCTCGGTCGTGTCACGCACCGCGGCGATGTCCCGGACCGTGACCAGTGAATCACCGAAACGACCGATCACCGTGGCGCGGATCTGTTCGAGGTCGCGGAACTCGTTGCCGTTGTCGAGGAGATAGCGGGTCGCTCCGACATCGAGGGTCCCGCCGGGGATGGCGGCGTTTTCGAGTTGCAGCACCTCGACGATTCTCGCCAGCGGGATCCTGAGCTGCGCCAACCGGGCGTTGTCCACATCCACCATGATGCGTCGTTCGGGGAGGCCATCGAGGTCCACCCGGGCGACGCCTTCGACTTCCTTCAGCGCGTCCCGAATCTTCGACGCCCATCCGTCGAGGGCCAAGATCTCGTCAAGACCCGACACCGCCAGGAGGACGGTGGGGATATCGGCGGTGGTGAAACCCTCGACGACGGGTTCGTTGACGGAGTCCGGAAGATCGGGTCGGATTTCGTCCACCGTTTCACGGATGGTCTGAACCGCGTCGGCAGGTGTGACGTCAGGGCGCAGGGTGATGGCCAACATGACGATCCCGGCGATGGAGTTCGACTGCACGGTCTCGACCTCGTCGAGTTCGAGCACCGCCTCTTCGATGGGCCGGGTGACGAGAGCCTCGACGGTTTCAGGATCGGCCCCGGGGAACGTGGCGACGACCCGGGCGTCGAAGACGTCGAACTCCGGATCCTCGCTCCGGGGCAGGCTGATCAGAGACCACAGCCCGGAAACCAGCAATCCGGCGACGACCAGGACGCTGACCCGGTAGTAACGAAGCACTCCGGACATGAGCACCGAGTCGCGCCGGCCGCCCGCATTCTCGGCGGGGAGCATCAGCGCTTCCCAAGCGCGCCGGCGAGACGCATTCGTTGACTGGGCGATTCTGGCATCATGTTGTCAGCATAGAGAATACTATGGATGACAAAGGGTCGCTTTCCTGAAAGGAGCGTGTGGTCATGCGTCAAGTTCCGGTGGTGATGATTGTGATGATCGGCGTGGCGCTTGCGTCAGCGGAGGCTTCGTCTGCCGGGGACCTGTCCCTCGAGCAGGCGCTGCGGCGGGCGGTCGAAAGCAACCCGGTCATGGGTGCGGCAACCGCAGAGGTCGAGGCTGCCGAGGCCGGAATCAAGCTCGCGTCGGCTCGTTTCTGGCCGACGCTCTCCGCCTCGGGCAGCTACGGTACCTTCAGCGGAGATGTGCTCTATGGTCGCTTTATCCCCGGCGCACCCGGGAACGGTGTGATTCCGGTGGGCGAATACGACACCAACCAGGTGGCCAATCTCGAACTCAAACAGGTGCTTTATGCCGGTGGCGCCATCGGTGCGGAGAAACGTCTCCGCACGGTCGAGCGTGAGGTCGCCGACCAGACGCTGCGTGAGCGCCGACTGGAGATCGAGTACCAGGTGACGCGGACCTACTACGAGGCGGTGCTCGCCGAACACCGACTCGAGGTGGCCGGTCGCAGCGTCGAGCGGTCCAGGAGCGCCCTCGAGACCGTCCGTGCGCGGCATGCGGAGCAGGAGGCTCTCGAGGTCGAACTGCTCGGTGCGGCAGGCAAACTCGCGGCCGACGAACTTGCTCTGCTCGAGGCCGGAAAGACCCTCGGTCTCGCGCACCGGAAAATGGGAGTCCTGCTCGGGTCGTCGAGCGAGGAGATGCCCCGCCTCACGACCGCCCTCGACCCACCCCTCGATCTGCTACCCAAATCGGAGGCGCTCGATCGCGCCGTCGCAACCGGCCCGGCAGTCGAGCAGGCGGATTTGATGGCGGTCCATGCCGAGGCCGCGGTCGGCGTGGCGCGGGCCATAGGCCGGCCCAAGCTCGAGTTCGTCGGGCTCTACTCTTGGATCGACAACGACCTGTTCTTCAAGGGTGACTACGCTGCGGTGTCGATCAACCTGGCGGTTCCATTCATCCAGGACATCAAAGCGGGCCGGGCGTCGAAGAAAGTCGCCGAAGCGCGCGGCCGCCAGGCCGCCCACCTCCGGCGGGAGGCCGTTGACCGGACCGGCCTGGCGGTGGAAACCGGATTCGGGCAACTCGAGGTCGCGCTCGCGGCGATCGAGGTCGCCCGCCTCAACCTCGAGTTTCAGACCGAGAATTTTCGCGTGACCCAGAGCGCCTACCGCGAACAACTGGTCACCTTCAGCGAGGTTCTCGATCGCCACGATGCGCTCTCCAACGCCGAACTCGATCTCTTTGGCGCCCAGTTCGAGGCCCGCATGGCCGAGGCCGAGATCTGCGCCGGTTGGTGGGGGATTGAAACAGGAACCGAACTCGCAGCCCGAGTTCGTGAGGAGTGAGGGGTAAAACGTGAGATGTTAGACGTGGGGCGCACCGGGGTCTCGAGCGGACTCCTCACATCTCACGTCTTTCGTCTTACCCTTCACTCCTTGGCATCGAGACTGATTCGGCGGCCGCCGACGAGGATCTCGTAGCCGATGGGGGTCTCGAAGACCTCGAGCAGGGTGACGGTGTCGCCGACTGGAGTCGGGGCCGTGATGCCGGCGCGGTGATCTCGATGGCGCGGGCGTTGAGGTTGTCGAGGGTTTCCGAGAAGGCCCGGTCGACGAATCTCTGAAGAAAGCCCTTTGGGACAAATGACCCGATCAGACCGGCATCGATCTCGAGCTCGCAGACCAGGGTCGTGCCGCGACCATCGGGCGGCGTCATGAACCGCCAGTGGGTGTCCCACCGCTTGAGCCAGCCCTTGCGCTGATGTTGGTAGAAACCGTCGGATTCGATCCGGCAGTCGAAGACACCGTGCATCCGGTGACCCATGTATCGACCGTCAACTTCGACTTCGAGGTTGGCCCCGGTTCGGTCGAGAACGGTGGAGCTCGTCACCCCGGCCTGCCAGGCGGGCCACGACTCCGCATCGATGAAGATCGATCGCACCAGATCGGGTGGGGCGTCGAGTCGGCCGAACTTGCGGATCACTCCCCACCCCCGATGCGGAGGAGTTCGACGACGTGGTCGCCGATGTGCGCCTCGATGACATCGCCGCGGCGAATCACCGCCAGGGCCCGGCGATAGGTCGCGAGCTGGGCCGTCGGCGGACGTCTGAGTTGGGCCGCGATCTTCGCGGTCGCGTCTTCGAGGGCGGCTCGGAGTCGTCGGCCGGCGCCGAACGCGAAAAACGGCAACGGAACCCTGATCTCGGCATCGAGGACGAGGCCGTCGGCGGCGTCGTCGCGGAGGGTCCAGCCGCCGGAGACGCTGTCCGCGCTGCTCCTGTCCACCTGCTCGAATCGAGCCCCGTCGGGCGGTGAAGCGACCACTTCGAGCACCAGAGGTTGCCGTCGACGATGAGCTCGATGACTGAAATGTCACCCTCCGTCGTCAGCACCCGCAGCGCGGTCACCCCGGGCAGCCAGGCGGCCAACTGCTCGTGGTCGGTCAGCAGGGACCATGCCGCCTCTCGAGTGGCGGCGACGGGGACCGAAACGGCGGCGTGTCGGATCATCGTTGCTCCCCGCCGTCCCGGTATCGGCGGTAGCGCTCGAGGAGCTGCTCGGGGAGTCTCTCGGTGGCTTCGAGTCCCGCCGCTGAGGCCGCGAGCAGGCTCGACGGCAGCTCGCGGGCAAGATCTTGGACGCTCTCGGCCTCATCGACCCTGGACGAATCGGCGAGCTCGCGGAGAAAGCGCTCGAAGGCCGTCGCGACTCCGCGAAGACCGGCGGCCGCGGCGATGGCGAGCGCGTACTGACCGCGGGCCAGGCTGAGGAAGGGATCGCGGTCATCATCGTCACTCTCGCGAAAGCACGTCTGGGGACGAAGGAAGCGAATCCGGGATCGGTTGGGATGCATCCTCGGGCTGCGGGCGACGGCGCCGGTCGAGATCATCCGCTGCTGGAGATCGCGGATCCGATCGGCCAGGGTGGGCAGCAGACACCAGGCGATCTCGGGGTCCTTCTGGGTCAGGGTCTGAAAGCTGTTGCGGGTGATGAGCAGGCACCGGGTCGGTTCCAGAGCGACGGCGCTCGCCGATCGCGGCTGATCATCGATCAGGGCCATCTCGCCGAGCAGATCGCCGCGCTTCATCATCGCGAGCCGGAGGATTTCGTCCCCAGATCCGCTTGGTGATCTCGACGGATCCGGAGACGATGACGAACAGACCGAGACCGGTGTCGCCCTCGGAGATCACCACCGCGCCGGGCTCGAAATCGCGGGAGATGCAGAGCGCGGCGAGTTTGTGCAGGCTCCGACGTCCGAGGCGGGCAAAGAGCGGTGCCCGGGCGAGGAAGTCTTCGGTGTCGATCTTCGGGTCGGTGTCTGTCATCGTCACCACATCCTACCTTGCGGCGTTTGCGCCGACGAGTCTGAAGATCCACACGGCGCCAGCGACGAAACCGAGGGCCACGGCCCCCTCGATCCAGTTCTGTTCGGGGTGGGATCGAATGGCGGAAACGCCGAGAATCGTGCCCGCCGCGAGCACCGCCATCGCGCCGACGAAGACCTGCCACGAGGCGGCGGATCTCGGTCCGGGCGAGGCGGTGGTCTCGCCGTCGTCGGTCAAGTTCAGAAAACGGTGGGTCCACGCGGTCCGGATCTCGAGGACCTCGCCGATGACCGGCGTCAGATCTTCGACGGCGCGGATCAGGGCGCCTGGACCGAGGTGCTCCCGAATCGAGACCGCGGCGGCGACCAATCTGAAATCGTCGATGGCGCCGGCCATGACATCGGTGTCGGGCGCCATGGCCCGTGACCGCGCCCTCGAGCTCGGAAAAGCCGCGGATGAAGGCGATGGCGTGGTCCTTGGGTCGGTAGCCCAGTACTCGCCAGCTTTCGCCAGTAGACAAAAAGACTGTCGGCGATGCGACGGCCGGAAGGTCGTCGGTCCATCCGCCCGAACGAAAGGTCTCGGCCTGACGGAGTTCGGAGCGGACTCGGAGGATGTCGGCGGCGCCTTCGAGCGCCGTGCATTCGGCGAGCAGGGCGTCGCACACGCGGTCCGGATCGTCTGCGCGCGGTGCGCGATGATGGCGTCGATGAGGTTGCGGCGCCACCGTGGATCGAGAATCGTGACGAGACCGCCGGTGAGGCGAAGCGCTCGTCGGTCAGCGCGAGGATATGGTCCGCAAGCGGTCCCTCGGGGCAGGCGCCTTCGAGCAGCGACTGCTGCAACCAGCTCTGGCACAGACGGCGGGCGAGCTTTGGGCGGTGGTGGTCGGTGGCGGCGGCAGTTCGCCGAGTGGCGTGCCGCCGGTGCGATGGGTGACGGTGACGTCGCGGCAGCAGAGCTCATGGAGGATGGTCGGGACCTCGAACGCGTCAAAGGCGCCGACCTCGGCGGCCAGTCGGTCGAGACCGAGAACCTCCTGGCCCAGATCGAGCTGTCGGTCGAGCCAGACGACAAAGTCTTCGATCAGCGGCGCGCCACGTTCCCAGCTGTCGAGGTCGAGCTCCTCGAGAATCGGCAGGAGCTCGAGCTCGGTGTCGATGAGGACCCGGGCCTCGGGTCGGACGAGCTTCACCGTCACCTCGGTGCCGTCGCAGAGCCGGGCGTCGTGCCATTGGTGCAGAAGGGTGGTTCGTCCCGGCGCGTCGAAAGCGCTGAAATGATCGGTGAGCGAGCCGTCGAGATGCATCGAAAGCAGCTCGCCGACCCTGGACATGGGGGTGGGATCGACCTCGATTCGGATTCGATCGAGTTCGCGGCAGTCCCGCAACGGCAGGGAGTCGGTGCGGCCTGCGAGGTAGCGCCCGAAGAGGGCGAAGATGGGACCGATGGCGGGCAGGGCATCGGCCAGCCGTACGCCGACATCGACACGGCGGAGGTCTTCGGTCGGCTCTCCGGCGGCGTGGTGCGGATCAGCTCCCCGGCCTCGAGCTCGGATCGAACCCGCTCGAGCCGACCGTGCCGCGACATCTCTCGGTGTGGCCTGATCAGACCGTGGCCGAGGCCGCGCGAGTCGGCTTTTTCTTGGCGCGAGCGGGTTTTTTCTTCTTGCTCTTCTCGCCGGCCAGATCGCGCAGAGTGTCGGCCGACTCCTCGACGAAATCGGCCGCCCGGTCGAGGATCTTGCGCGGTTTGAGTTCCTCACCGCGAAAGATGTCGAAGGTGAGGTCGACCATGTCGCTCTGCAGCGTCTGACCGGCGTCGAACATCGACGCGTTGCGCTCGCTGAGGCGTCCTTTGGCGGCGGTGGTCACGGCGTCGAGGTCGTCGCTGATCCGCTGCCTGCGCTCGCCCGAATCGTCGTCGGCGACGAGGTGCCGGAGCTGATCGAGGCCGAAGAGGGTCATGGCCCACGAAAACGAAGCAAAGCTCTTGGTCAGGTCGCGCATCTTCACCTCCTCACCGTTTGTCGCGCACGGTGCGTAGGAACATTGTAGCAGCGGCGATGGCTTGCCGCCAGCCCGGCGGTGAACAGGTTGATTCCCAGGGCCGTTTCGCCGCCGCCGAGCACCGCCACCGCGGCACAACCCAGTGACGACCAGCCCCCACTGGAGGATCCGACGATCCTCGCGGGTATTCCGCGCTCGTCGTCGCGATTCGGGTCGCCGAATCACCGCGGCGCAGCGTGTCGGCGATGGCGGACGGGCGCCAGACTGAAGATCTGCGCGCCTCCGGCCGCCAACTCGGCCAGGGTCGCGGGCGCAAACCAATCACTCCACTCCTGCGCTGCGGAGCTCCTCCCGGCACACCCGTTCGAAGGTACTCACCGACATCGAAGTCGGGTGCGAACCGCGTGATGAGGCCCTCGACGGTGATCACCGAACGGAGGTATCGAATGGTGTCCGGCGCCGGAACGAGCTCGGTCTGTCGACCCAGCGCGAGCATGTCCAACATGATTCGGGTGAAGCTCGTCCGCAGCACCGGAAGGTCTCGGTCGAGATCGAACCAAGAAGAGAGGAGGTCGGACCAACCCGCGCCGGTACGCGGCGACATCCGACTCCTCGGTCACCATGGTCAGCCGGAGATAGTGGCGCATCATCGCGTCGAGGTCGGCCCGGGCGAGCGCCAGAGTCAGGGCCACGATGTTGCGACGGGCGAAGGTCGAGAGCGAGCCGGTGATGCCGAAATCCACATAACCGACGACATTGTCGTCGAGGATCAACAGATTGGCGGGGTGAAGATCGGCGTGGAAGAGCCCGTGGTGGAAGGCATCGCCGACGAAGTTGCGGATGATGTTCTTCGCGAATTGCTCGCGGTTGAAGCTGCGGTCGAGATGCTCCGCCTCGAACGCCTCGCCGTCGGCCCGCCTCGATCGCCCGGAGATAGTCGACGAGAACCGGTCCTTCGAGGAGCTCTGCGACGAGGATTCGGGATGTCGAGTGTTCGCTGATGAAACCCGGAATCGTTTCGCGGGGGTTGTTCCCGCGCGTTGGCGCCAAGCGCGGCCATGAAGCGCGCCTCGGTTCGGTAGTCGAGCTCCTCCCGGGTCCAGGCGACGAATTCGCGGATCGACCGCCGAAGCCAGTAGAGCCGTTTGATCCGCAGGGCGGTGATGATGCTTTCCAGGGCGAGCATGAGGCTGAGGTCGGCCTCGAAGCTCCGGCCGATATCCGGCCGCTGCACCTTGACCGCGAACCGGCGGCCGCCGAGGCCGGCCACGTGTACCTGACCGATGGAGGCGGAAGCCAGGGGAACCGGGTCAAAGTCGTCAAAGATCTCACTCGGTCGCAGGTGCAGTTCCTCGCGAAACACCTCCTCGACCTCGGTGAACTCGAAAGGAGGCACCCGATCGAGGAGATCGAACAGGGCGTTGCAGTACTCCCGTGGAAGGATGTCGGGTTGGAGGGAGAGCACCTGTCCGAATTTGAGCCAGGTTCCGCCGACATCCTCGAGCAGGATTCGCAGGCGCCTTGGTCCGTCGATCCCTCGAGGCCGGTGGACGAGACGGCCGACGCCGTGCCGGGCAAGCGCGGCGAGCAGGCGGAACAGACGAAGGAGGTTCCTCATGGTGTTCGGTTGACAGGGTAGACGATTCGGCCATCGGCCCGGAGGGTTCCCGTCGAGATAGTCGCGACGAAGACAAAGGTGCTGGACCTTGCCGTTGTGGGTCGTCGGAATGGTGCGCGCACGGACGAGGTAGACCCGTCCCGGTCGATGACCGAGCCGATTCCGGATCGCCTGGACCACCTCGACGACCATTTCCGGGTGGTTGATCCACGTTGACCACGTCGGCCGGCCGGAGCTCGACGAAGATCCACGCCTGCTCGCCCTCCGGTCCACCGCGGTCGATCCCGACCGCCGCCGATCGGCGGACAAAGGCGAGTTCGGTCCACCGTTTCTTCGATCTCCTGGGGTGCGATGGTCCGGCCGGCCTGGATGATGATGCTCTTCTTGCGGCCGACGATGGTGAGTTCGCCGTCGTCATCGAGATAGCCCAGGTCACCGGTGCGGATTCCGCCATCGGCGTCGAACAGCTTCGCCGTCGCTTCGGGGTTGCGGTAATAGCCGCTGGTTGCGGCCGGGCTGCGGACCACGATTTCGCCGATTTCGCCGCGATCGATCGGACCGTTGTCACCATGGATGTCGAGCTCGACCCCGGGGAACGGCTTCCCCACGGATACCAGGCCACGATCATCGATTTTGATGGGAGCACCGGGTCGTCGTCCGGCCACCCCCACAGTCGCTTCCGCGAGACCGTAGGCAGGGACCACGGTCGGGCCGAGTCCGAAGTGCGATTCAAATGCGGCGATGGTTCCTGCCCGCACCGGCTCCGCCGCGTTGAGGGCGACCCGGAGACAGCTCAGATCGAGGGCGTCCCGCGACGGTGCAGTGCGCAGGGCGATTCGATACGCGAAATCGGGAGCCGCCGTAAAGGTCCCGCGGTGCTCGGCGATGGTCGTCATCCAGCGCCGGATGCTCCCGACCGAAGTCGGCATCAGCACCATCCGGGCGGCGAGCAGCAACGGTGTCATGGTCATCAGGATCAATCCCATGTCGTGCGACACCGGCAACCAGCTGACAAAAACGTCGTCTTTGGTGATCTCGAAGCCCGCAATCATCTGGTGGATATTGGTCACCAAATCGCCGTGGGTGAGCTTCACACCTTTTGGGTTGCCGGTCGAACCCGAGGTGTACTGGAGATAGGCCAGCGCATCGGGATCCGGCGCCGGGAACCCGGGGATCCTCGAGGCGGCGGAACATTCGGTCGATGACAGAACGGTGAAACCTGTAGCGGCGCCAAGGCTCAGAATCTCGTGACGCCTCGCCTCGGGCAGGAGAGCCGACGTCAACACGGCCGTGGCGCCGCAGTGTGAGGCGATCTCGACAATCCGATCTGCCCCGGAGTCGGGGAAGATCGGCACCGCCACCCCTCCGGCGCGTTGAACGCCGTAGAAAGCGGCGAAGAAGTCAGGACCGTTGGGATAGACCAGGACGACCCGGCCCCCGGGTTTCAATCCATGCCCAACGAGGGTTCCAGCGACCTCGTTGATCTCGTGCCACAACCGGCCGAAGGTCAAGGACCGTCCCTCGAAGGTGGATGGCCTCCACCTGAGAGAATGTGCGTGCCCGAGCCTCCAGGCACTCGAGGAGGGTGGCGGCGGAGGAAGGTTCGGTCAAGGGTTGCCGGCTCGCCGCCGCACCAGCAAGAGAAGATCGTTCACGGTCCTCAGCTCGATCAACTCCTCCTCACCGATGGTGATTGCCCAGCGGTCCTCGGCGGCGGCGACGATATTGAGCAGATCGGCCGACTCGGCGTCGAGATCTTCCTGGAATCGGTCCTCCCGTTGAACATCGCCGGCGCCGAGTTGAATCCGGACCAACTCGACGACATCATCGGCGCCGATCGTCATTCGGACTCCCTTCCCATGGTGCGAAGCAGATCGAGGATCTCGTCGGTGATTCCTCCGGCCGTGGCTTCGTCCATGTCGCAATCGAGATAGACCTGGTCCCAGCACAACCGGCCGCCGAAGAGCCGCGCGTGGGCGGTGTACTCCGGCCCGAGCATGAGGTTGGACACCATGGTGCGAACCCCGCGAATTCGGATGGCGCCGACATGTTGGGGCATTTTGAGCGGCCCGGTGTAGGCCAGGGCCGCGGCTGCCATCCGCATTTTTCGTTGTCCGAGGATGAAGCGCATGACATCGGCGACGGTGAGCAGGGACAGGTATTTGTCTCCGCGCCGGGCGTTGCCGGCAAGCTGCGAGTTGATCGTCGAAGCCAGTTGCCAGAAGTCGTGTCGTGCCTCGATATCCACGGTCGAGCGCAGCATGACGTGAAAGCTGCCGAGGTGGTGGTCGTTGACCGGCGGACGAAGATAGGGGCGCATGATGGCAAAGTTGAAGTTCCTCAGTGGGACCGCGGCACCGTCGTACAGACGATCCCGGACGACCAGGAGCATGGCGGCGTTGAGGGCGCTGTTGAGGGTCACCCGGTGCCGCCGGGTTGCGCGAACGAGTGCCACCAGATCGTCTCCGCCGAGATCGCGACTGAGTGACCGGCACCTCCCGGCCGGATGGACCTTCATGCGCCGGGTGCCGCGGGCGCGGCGGCGATAGCCGATCTCGTCGGCCAGTTGACGGGCCATGAACCGTGCAATGCGGAGCTTGCCCCGAAGACCGCGGTACTCGGGCGGGAAGAACTCTTCCACCGGCGGTTGCAGTTCGAGGATTTCCGGTTCCTTCAAGCGGCGGCCGGCAGCGGAGGCGTTCCACGCCTCGAGGATCTCGCGCACCAGGTTGACGGCCGATGTGCCGTCGATGATGGTGTGAAGAAAACTGACCACCAGCTCCGATGCGGTCGTCCCTGATTTACCGGCGAGAAAAGTGCAGCGCATGAGCGGGCCGGTGTCGATGTCGAAGCGCTCGGTTGAGTTCGGTTTCGACGATCTCCTGCCAGTGGAAGGCGTCCCGTCGCCTGATGATCTCGAGGGGGATCCGAGGTGTGCTGTCGAGGTCGTAGTGCCACCCGTCGCCCGGATCGACGATCCGGGCGCGGAGCAGCGGGTGCCGGCGCTGTGCCCGGTCGAGGGCGGCGCTGAGCCCGTCCGGGCTGATACCGGTGTCAAGCTCGATCACGCCGACCACGTTGAAGGGGGCGGCTGCGTCGGTCAGCGTCTCAGCGGTCTCGAAGATACCGAGTGGTCGTTCCATGGTTACCGTTAGGAATCCAGGCTAGCACGCTCCCCTCACCGGGTGTCGTTGCAAGATCGTGGCACAATGGACAGATGCACAAAAGCCGCTGATCCGGAGGAGGCACCCATGCAGAAGATCGTCCTGGTTGTCGTCGTCATCGTCCTCGGCCTGCTGGCCTTCAACTACTTCACCACCGGTGAACTGAGTCTGATGCCGGCCGGAGGATCGAGCGACGACGGGGGCGAACTCAACCGGCTGCGGGGCGAGTTCCGCGCGGCGGCGCGTGAGTTCCGCCAGGCCGGTCGCAGCGCCGGGCTCAGCGGGATGGACACCACCGATGCGGCCGGGGCGGCGCTGGCGGCGGTCGAGCGAGTCGAAGAGCAGGTCGAAAAGCTGGCCGAGAGGACCGAGGATTCCGAGGTCAAGGCCGAGGCGGGCAAGCTCCTCGACGAGATCAAGAAGTACAAGCAGGACATCAGCTAGCCATTCTCGGCCCCCTGCTTTCAGCCGGGGGCCGAGAATGGCTGATGAGGAAAGGCTTCTCATCGCATGATCGACGCGGATGAAATCCGCGTCGTGTACTCGCTTTGCTCGAAACCACGCGAGTCCTCGCGGAGCGTGTTGATGGAATTGCGGGGATTGGCGCCGGGTGTCGCTTGGTTGGGTAGGAGGCAGGCGACAACCTCAGCGCCGTCTCGACGTAACTTCATCTACGACCCGGGAGGGAACATGTCTCGACACCTATTTTTTGGCGCCATGATCATCGTGATCGTTGCGGTCGCGATTCCGGCCACCGCCCAACAACGCGTGTGGACCGAGACCGGTGAACCGGTTGCGGGGTGGGAGTTCGTCGATGATGGCGTCCAGGGATTACATGCAGACCTGGGCGGTCCCGGGCGCGGTGCTGTCTCTCGCCGTCCAGGGACGGTTGGTGTTTTCCCGCGGCTACACGTGGGATCTCCCGGATGCCGAGGTCGTTCAGCCGGACTCGCTTTTCCGCATCGCATCCGCGTCCAAGCCCATCACCAGTGTCGCTATCCACCAGCTCATCGAGCGCGGTCTTCTGAGCTATGACACCCGGGTGGTTGATGTTCTCGAACTCCAGCCGCCGCCGGGACGCACCGCCGACCCGCGGCTCAACCAGGTCACCGTTGACCACTTGCTCTACCACACAGGTGGCTGGGATCGCGACATGACCTTCGACCCGATGTTCAACGACGCGATGATCGCCGCGTCTCTCGGGGCCGATCTGCCCATCAGCAAGGACGACATCGCGACCTTCATGACCGGTCAGCCCATGCAGTTCGAGCCGGGCAGCCGGTATGTCTACTCCAACTACGGCTACTGCCTGCTCGGGCTCATCATCGAGGAGATCACGGGTCGCGACTACAGCGAGTGGGTCGCCGAGAACATCTTCCAGCCCATCGGGGTCGGGCGGCCGCGGCGGGGTCACACCGCGATCCACGAGCGGGTCCCGGGCGAGGTCCGCTATTACGGGGCCAACGGCGAAGATCCCTACCGTTGGAACATCGAGAACATGGATGCCCACGGCGGCTGGATCCTCGCGGCGCCCGACTATATCCGCTTCCTGAGCGCCCTGTTTGATGATTTCGACGCGAGCCCATTGCTGAGTCGGCAGAGTATCCAGAACATGGTTCGGGTCAATACCGGCACCAACGAGTCACTACGGGCGCGGTTGGGAAGTGTTCGAGGAAGGCGGCCAACCGGTTTATGGCCATTCGGGCTCGATCCCGGGGACCCTGACCCAGACGCGCTGGGCCTCCGGGATCTCGTTCGCCGCGTTCATCAACACACGCAAGAACATGGCCGATTTCGAGCTCGCCGACCCGACGGTGATCCCCGATCACGATCTCTTCGAGTCGGTGGGGATCCTGGGTGAACCGCTCGGTGCGGCGCTTGCCGAGTCGTGGATCCCGGTTGTGGCCAACGGCGCCGGCACCGGGGGCAGCCTCTGGCGTTCCGATGTCGGTCTGCTCAACCGATCGTCCTTCACCAACCAGGTCAAGGTCCGGATGGAGATGCCGGGCCTCGCGGTGGATCGCGACCTCGAACTCGCTCCGGGTGAGCACCTGGTCATGAACGACATCGTCTCCGAACTCGGCCTCAGCGGTTCGGGATCGTTGCGGATCTTCAGCTTCGAGCCCCTGACCGTCGCATCGAGGACCTACAACTCCTCGATTGAGGGGACGTTCGGTCAATTTCTGGGTGGAGTCACCGGGCCCGGCGGCCTCATCAACGGCGATGTCGCCGTCCTCATGCATCTGCGAGAGGACGAGGTTGCACGTTCCAATATCGGCATCCTCAACGCCGGCCGGCGCGAGGCGCGAGTTCAAATCGTCCTCTATGACGGTACGGGGGCCGAGGTCGGGCGGGCCACCCGGAAGGTCGATCCCCGCCAAATCAAACAGCTCAACCGACCCTTCGAGGCGATCGGTGGACGGACGGATATCAACCCGGGTTACGCAGTGGTCACGGTTCTCGATGGCGAGGAAGTCGTGGTCTACGGTTCGGTGGTCGATTCCGGGACCAACGATCCCACAACCATCCCCATGAAGGACGGACACCGGCGCAACGTTGGTCCACGTCGCCGCTGCGGCGCGTGGCGAGGGAGCGGAAGGCAGCGTCTGGCGGACCGACCTCGGTCTGCTCAACCTCGGGGCCGTATCGGCCGAGGCCAGTGTCGTCTTCCACCCATCGAACGGGCCGGATCGTGTCATGAGCGTGAGTCTCGCATCCGGCGAACACCAGGTTCTCGACGATGTCGTCGGCCAACTCGGTGGCGAGGGATCCGGGTCGTTGGAGATCTCGTCTTCGACTCCGGTTTTGGTGAGTTCGCGAACCTACAACCAGAGTCTCGACGGGACCTTCGGTCAGTACCTCGACGGATTCTACGATTGGGACACCGTCGGAGAGGACGACCGGGTATGGCTGCCCCAGTTGCAGCAGAACCCAGAATTCCGCACCAACATCGGTCTGTTCAACACGTCCGAGGAGCAGGCGAGGGTCAGGGTTCACCTCCACGATGCCGATGGGTTGTTGTTGTCGACCACCGAGCGGACGATCGCTGCGGGAAACCGCGTCCAGCTCCAGGAGCCCTTCGATCGCATCGCCGGTCGCAATGACATCACGAGCGGCTACGCCGTGGTTGAGGTGGCGGCCGGGAGCGGGGTCTCGACCTATGCCTCAGTGGTCGACAACCGGACCAACGACCCGACGACGGTGCCGATGGCGAGATAATTATGAATTAGGAATGATGAATTATGAATGACCGTCGCAGGGTGACCCGGAGCGCATGCGATGAATTTCATCATTCATAACTCATAATTCAAAATTCTCGGTGGCGATCAGCCGACCCAGGCCGCCATTGCGATCATTCCGGTGAAGATCGCGGGGAAGAGCCACCTTGAATGGGTGTTGATGCGTTGCGCTTTTCGACCGTGATCCCGATCTTGAGCCTGAGTCGTGACGGCGACCTGAATCACCGCGATGAACACCAACAGCGTCGCGCCGATGAGGAAGTAGTCCATCCGAGTCAGGTATGAAAGCCGTGGCAGCGCTCCGTCGAGAAGAAACCGATACGCGATGAGGGTCAACATCGATGTCACCGTCACGCTGAGACGTGGGGCGACATACTTCGGGTCGATCCAGAAGACAATCCACGACATGGCGACGATGATGAGGACCGAAATAAAGGCCTTGCCGGCCCAGAAGCCGATGTGGCGACGGCCGTCGAAGGCGAGCAGGTAGCCGCTGATCTCTCGGCCGTCGGCCGTGACCCGATACGGTTCCGGACCGGCGTCGATCCGCCCGAGGTCCCAGTCGGCGACGGAGAACGTACGGCTCCGCATTTCACCGGCAAGATCAGCAGGTACCGCCACGAGCCGCACTTCGTCGGGCGTAAAACCCGGCACCACCAGTCGGATGCTGAAATGCTGTTTGTCGAGTGGAAAATCGTGCAGGTCCAAGGGCGCGGAGAAGGTCCCGAAATAGCGCTGGCGGGTGATGACGGTCCCGTCCGGGTCGACCTCGGCCTGGTCGGGGAAGGTGGTGCTGATGCTCTGTTGATTGAGAATCTGAAGCCGCGGATTCCAAATCGCGTCAAGGGGTATCCGTTCGGTCGCCTCGACGACCCCTTCGAGCCGTGGATCGTGCCATTTCAGCAGGATGAAGAGATCGGCGGTGAAACTCTGATCCGCACCATCGACTCTGGATACGTCGATGAGATAGAGACCAACGAAGATCTCGGTTGCCCCTCCATCCGCGTTTGGTCTTGTCCCGGAGACGTCGTTCGGGACCACGGCGGACGCCGTCGCGTTTGTGAGGAGGAGCGTGATGATCAGGCACAGAATCGTCGATTTCATGGGTGCTTTCTCCGGGGCCGGACCATATCATTCTCGCATCCCACGCCATCGGGTATACAATGCGCCCGCACAAGGTAATCCAGGATGCGTGTTTGCCGGTTACAGAAGCCGGGTCCCTGGGCGTTCATCAACACCGATTTGTAACAGAAGGAGTGAACCGTGATTCGTTCGATCGTGAAAACAGCTCTCATCCTCAGCCTGGTCCTGGGCTTCGCCGGCGGCGCATTCGCTGCCGACAGTGTTCTCGCCCGCATTGTCGAAAACGACGAGCTTCGGGTCGGCACCTCGGGCGCCCAGCCGCTCACCATCGAGCCCATGGGTGTGGCCATGCCGCCCAACGACCCGCTCTTCATCAACATGATGGAGAACTATCTCGGCGCCCTCGAGGGGATCGGCATCCTCGAGCTGCTCGAGGAGAAGTGGTTCCAGGACGGTTCCTGGCTGATCCAGATGCCGTAGCTCGGTCGCAGCAAAAAACGAACGGCGGCGCTATTGCGCCGCCGTTTTTTTTCAACCGAGAGTCAGGAGTGAAGAGTAAAGAGTGAGGAGGTATTCTGTACTCCTAACCCCTAACCTCCTAACCCCTAACCCCTAACTTTCTCACGTCTCACCTCTCCTCCCCGACCTCTACAGTTCCCCGACGACGTTGTCCCATTCGCCACTGTCGCCTGATTCGAAGTCGTCCCAGAAGATCAGGGTCGAATCCCACGCCTCATACGCGCCCATATCCACGGTGAGACCTTCGCTGTCGGGGATCCCGGTGTCGGGAACATGGAGAATGTTCTCTCGACGCCAGTTCAGGTCGAGGTCGAGATCGATCATCTCGTCGTCCCAGTGGTCCTCGTTGATGTCGGCGCCATCCAGGGGGAGCGCGGTGCTGTCGCCGGAGTCGATCGCCGGGGAGTCGAGGTTGATCCGAAGCTCGGCATCGGCGAAGGACGGGTCCGAGGTGAGGATCGTGCGTGCCGGCCGCCCAGCCGCCCTCCACGATGCTGTAGTTGACCTCGGGCTGGTTCGCCCAGGCAACGATCTGTGGGTTGGGGCCCGTGTTGCCCCAGAGAATCGAGTTCTCGATGGTGTGGGGCATGGCGATGTTGGTGAAGATTCCGCCACCCTCGTTGCTGGCCGAGTTGCCGGACAGGCTGAGGTTGACGAGTACGGGCGCCAAACCCGCGTTTTCGAGGGCGATCCCACCTCCTCGAAATGCGGAGTTGCCGGTGAACACGCAGTTGACGAGGGTCAGAGGCTCGGTCGACGTGGTCGACCCGTAGTAACCCCCGCCGTCGAACCCGGGTGCCTGATTGTCGATGAAGCGGCAGTTGTAGGCATGGACCGTCCCGCCGAGCAGGGACGCGCACCCCACCACCAGTTGTGGCGTAGTTGTCAACGAGTGTGACGTTGGCCAGAGTCACGCCTCCGCAGCGGGCGCGGACACCGCCGCCCTGACCGAACGATCCGAACCGGCGTATCCGCGGGTGATGGTGAGACCGTTAAGCATCGCGGTGGGATTCGAGCCCTCGGCGATGACCACGTGATAGCAGTTGTCGGTGGCGGCGACGCTGCCGATCTCGCAGCTGAGGATGGTGGGGTGGATGAACCAGTCGCGCTGCTGCCGGATCGTCTCGCCGCCGGCAAAACCGCCGAAGACCCGGACGCCGCTCTTGGTCGCAAAATAATCGGTGACCAGGACTCCGGGAACGTACGTCCCCTCTGCGACCCACACCTCGATCCCCGACACCGCGAGATCGATGCCGTCCTGGAGGTCGGTGAACGCGTCGGTCCAGGAGCTGCCGTTGTTGCCGCCGGTCGCGTCGCCATCGACATAGACGAAACCCAGATCGACATCGACGCCGGTCACCGCTCCGCCGCTCACACCCACGGTGTCCCAATCGCCATCGCCGTCGGCGTCGTACCAGACCAGGACATCCTCCCGGCGCGGCTCGCCGAAGCTGCCGTCGCGGGCCATCAACGTTGATACATAGTAGGTGCCGTCAGGAACCGGAATCGAGTACGCGCCGCCGGGAACGGCGACGAAAACCGTGGCGTCCGGTGGTCCGGTCGGGTCCGAATGAGCCGCGACCTCGATCTGGGTCCCGCCCCCCGGGTCGCCCCAGAAGGCGACGGTCCCGTCGATGGTTCCCTGGGCCGAAGCTGCCGACGGGCCGAGAACAAGAATCAGACCGGTGAGTGCGAGTGACAGGGTGCGGAACGGGTGGCGCATGGCTTCCTCCCTGGGCAACCCCTCGGAACGGGGTCGCGATCTTCGATCAAAACGGCGTCTCGAAGTCGAGACAGTCTCATTGATACATGACTCCGAATTGTGCGATTGGTATCTAAGATAGGCCGTCCGCGGCGAATGTCAATTCGCCGGTGGTCGGGGCACGTCAGACCGGCTGGCCGGCCTCGATCACGGCGGGGAGGAAGAATCGTCCCCGAATCCACAGCGCGACGTTGACCAGACCGATGAGCACCGGCACCTCCACCAGCGGTCCGATGACCGCGGCGAAGGCGGCGCCGTGACCGATCCCGAAGGTGGCGATGGCGACGGCGATGGCGAGCTCGAAGTTGTTCGACGCGGCGGTGAAGCTCAGGGTCGCCGAACGGGAGTAGTCGGCGCCGGCCTTCTTCGCCATCGCGAAGGAGACCAGGAACATCACGACGAAGTAGATCAACAGCGGGATGGCGATCCGGACAACGTCAAACGGCAGCTCGACGATGACCTCGCCCTTGAGCGAGAACATGACCACGATGGTGAACAGCAGCGCCACCAGGGTGATGGGTGCAGATCTTTGGGATGAAGACCTCGTGGTACCAGTCCTTGCCCTTCAGACTGATGAGCGAGAACCGGGTTACGACGCCGGCGGCGAAGGGGATGCCGAGGTAGATCGCGACGCTCTTGGCGATCTCCGTGATCGTGATCTGGACCGCGGCGCCTTCGAGCCCGAAGAGGGGAGGCAGTACCGTGATGAAGACATAGGCGTAGACCGAGAAGAAGAGCACCTGGAAGATCGAGTTGAAGGCGACAAGCCCGGCGCAGTACTCGGTGTCGCCATCGGCGAGCTCGTTCCAGACGATGACCATGGCGATGCAGCGCGCGAGCCCGATGAGGATGAGCCCGACCATGTACTCCGGCATGTCGGCAAGGAGGGTGATGGCGAGCACGAACATGAGCACCGGGCCGACGATCCAGTTCTGCACCAGCGAAAGAGCGAGCACCTTCCAGTCGCGGAAGACCCTGCCGAGTTCCTCGTAGCGCACCTTGGCGAGCGGCGGGTACATCATCAGGATCAGACCGATGGCGATGGGGATGTTTGTTGTTCCCACCGAGAAGCGGTTCCAGAAACCGGCGATGCCGGGCCAGGCCCAGCCCGAACCGACTCCCACCGCCATGGCGATGAAGATCCACAGCGTCAGCCAGCGGTCGAGAGTGGAGAGGGGCAGGCCGTTTCTTTCGCTTGCGCTCATGATCGGTCCTCTCGGTTGTCGAACTTACTCGACCGAGGAGTCGGGCGGTCGTCTTTGCCGTGCTTCGTTTTGGCCGCCTCGTACCCGAGGCTGCAAAGATCGGCCACCGGGAGTTCGCGAAGCTCCTGATCAGTTCGGCATCCCGTTCGAGTTCGCGATCGCCGTCGATCGCCGCCAGAGCGGTTTCGAGCCAGCGCCTCGCGTGCTCATCATCGGCGAGCGAAAAGTAGACCCATCGACCGTCCTTGCGCTCGTTCACGAGGCCGGCTCTCTTGAGCTCTTTGATGTGCAGCGAGACCGTTGACGGGGCGAGCCCGAGCACCTCGGTGATCTGGCACAGGCAGAGCTCGCCCGAGCGCAGCATGGCCGCGGTGCGCATCCTGGCCGGGTGGCCGAGGGCGCGGGTGGCGGCGATGGCGGCGTCGAGGTTCGAGATCTTCATTTTGTTACATTGCAAAATGTAGTATTCTCGAAGTGGGCTTGTCAAGCCCGCTCGGAGTTCGACCTTGGACTGGAAATCACAGCGCAGACCGATGCTCTGGATCGTGGCGGTCTTCGTCGCCTGTTTCTGGCTGCCGGTGGGGGTAAGCCGGTTCGACGGCGCCGTCATGGAAGCGCTCCACCTCGTCAAGTGGTACGCGCGGGAGCACGTCCTGCTCTGTCTCGTGCCGGCCTTCTTCATCGCCGGGGCCATCGCGGTCTTTGTCAGCCAGGCGTCGGTGATGAAGTACCTCGGCGCCCGCGCCAACAAGGTCCTCGCCTACGGTGTGGCGTCGGTCAGCGGCGGCATCCTGGCGGTGTGCTCGTGCACGGTGCTGCCGCTTTTCGCCGGGATCTCGCGGATGGGGGCGGGCCTGGGGCCGGCGACGACATTCCTCTATGCCGGACCGGCGGTCAACGTCCTCGCCATCGTCCTCACTGCAAGGGTGCTGGGGCCCGAGCTCGGGATCGCCCGCGCGGTCGGGGCGGTGGTCTTCGCGGTCGTGATCGGTCTGCTCATGCACCTGATCTTCCGCCGCGAAGAGCTCGAGAAGGCGGCGGCTCAGGCGGCGATGCCCGAGCCCGAGGTCCGCCGGCCTCTGTGGCAGAACGCGGTTTTCTTCGCCGCCATGGTGGCGGTCCTCGTCTTCGCCAACTGGGGCCGGCCGGCGGTCGACTCCGGGGCTCTGGTTCGCCATCTGGAGCGTGAAGTGGCAGCTCACCGCGTTCTTCGGCGCGGCGTTCTGGCTGCCATTCTGGTGGCATGGTTCGGTCTTCGGTGGTGGCTCGCGGCGCTGGTCGCCGATACCGACCGGAGCCGCCGCGGCCTCCTCGTACCGGGCCACCCCGAGATCGCCGTGACCGTCGCGGTCGTGGGTCTTTCCTGGGTGATCGGCCGCGAACCGGGCGAGCTCGAAGATTGGCTCGATGCGTCCTGGGGCTTTGCCAAACAGATTCTCCCGCTGCTTCTGGCGGGCGTGGCGGTGGCCGGGCTGCTGCTCGGCCGACCCGGGAACGAGGGGCTGATTCCGTCTGAGTGGGTGAGCGCGGCGGTCGGCGGCAATTCGCTGTGGGCGAATCTCTTCGCTGCGGTGGCCGGCGCCTTCATGTACTTCGCCACCCTCACCGAGGTGCCCATCCTCGCAGGGACTCATCGGCAACGGGATGGGCAAGGGGCCGGCCCTGGCCCTGCTGCTCGCCGGACCGGCGCTGTCGCTGCCCAACATGCTGGTCATCGCCAGCGTGATCGGCTGGAAGAAGACCTCGGTCTTCGTCTCCCTGGTGGTGGTCATGTCGACCATCGCGGGGGTGGTTTTCGGATCGTTGTTTCGCGTGATTGGGAGGAATTCATGAAGGAAATCAAGATTCTCGGAATCGGGTGTCCGCGGTGCGACCAACTGGCCGCCGCCGCCAAACAGGCCGCCGACCAGCTCGGCTTCGAGTACGAACTCGACAAGATCAAGGACATCAGCGAGTTTCCGTCGTATGGTCTGATGCTGACGCCGGGTCTGGTGTTGGACGGTCAACTCGTCGTTCAGGGCAAGGTCCCGACGGTGGATGAGATCAAGGTCCTGTTCGAGAAGGAGGCGTGATGCGTCACTCTGTTCTTGGTTGCGCAGCTCTCGTGGCATGTGTGGTTCTGGCCGGCACTTCCCTCAGCCCGTCGGCGGCCATCGCCGGCGAGGCGGAGACCACTGCGAGTCGACGCCGACAATGCCGTCGTTGCGTACTACTTCCACGGCAACAAGCGGTGTTCGACCTGCCGCAAGCTCGAGGCCTACTCGGCGGAGGCGATCAACGGCGGCTTTGCCGCCGAGATCGAGTCGGGCGAGCTCGAGTGGCGGGTGGTCAACACCGATGAGCAAGGAAAACGCACACTTCACCACCGATTTCGAGCTCGTGACCAAGTCGGTCGTACTGGTCGAGTATCGCGACGGCGAGGTCGTCCGCTTCAAGAACCTCAAGCTCGTGTGGCAGCTGGTCGGCGACGAGGACGGATTCGTCAGGTACGTCCGGGACGAGACCAGAGACTTTCTCGCGGAGGGTTGATGGAATCCGACTCGCTCGCGGTGGTGTCGGCGCTCTGGCTCGGCATCCTGACCTCCATCAGCCCGTGTCCCCTGGCCGCCAACATCGCGGCCGTGTCCTACGTCGGCCGGCAGGTCGGGCAGCCCGCGTCGGGTGCTGCTGGCGGGCGCTCTCTACACCGCCGGGCGGATCGTTCGCCTACTTGGTGCTCGGAGCGGCAGCGGTGTGGAGCCTCATGTCCGTGGTCAGCGCTTCGAACTTCCTCCAGGGCAGCTTCAGCCGGCTCATCGGGCCCATGCTCATCGTGGTCGGGCTCTTCCTCCTCGGGCTCTTCAGCTTCAGCATCCGGGGCGTCGGTGTGAGCGACGCCATGCGGGAGAAGATCGATCGCGCCGGGATGTGGGGCGCGTTGCCTCTCGGAGCCATGCTCGCCCTGGCTTTCTGCCCGGTGTCGGCGGCGCTCTTCTTCGGATCGCTGGTTCCGCTTGCGACCCAGAATCGGTCGCCCATCCTCCTGCCGGCCGTCTATGGCATCGGAACCGGTCTTCCGGTGGTGGTCTTTGCGGTGCTGATCGCCCTGGGGGTCGGCTGGATGGGCGCCGCACTCCATCGGCTCCAGACCTTCGAAAAGTGGGCGCGTTTCGCGACCGGTGGTGTCTTTGTCGGGGTGGGAATCTTCGAAACCCTGCGCTCGACGTTGTATCTTATCTGAGAGCGGTTGCTCCAACGCAGCCTATCGCCGACGACCGGACTTCAACCGAAGTGAAAGGACTGCACCCATGAGCTTCGAACCATCCGACTCCCGCAGTCTGAATGCCCCCGACATCGGATCGGCGAGGACACCCGCGCGGCCTTTCTGACCCGGACCTATGTCCATCTCTTCGGCGCCATCATCGCCTTCGTGATGATCGAGGTTGCGCTCTTTTGCAGCGGTCTCGCCGAGACCATCGCCCGCGCCATGCTGGGCGTCAATTGGCTGCTCGTTCTCGGCGGTTTCATGGTCGTCAGCTGGATCGCCAGCCGTGCCGCGTTCTCCGCCAAGTCCACGGCGACCCAGTACGCCGCCCTCGGCGCCTTCGTGTTCGCCGAGGCGCTGATCTTCGTCCCGCTGCTCTACATCGCGAACCTCTACGCGCCGGGCGCCATCGAGAGCGCCGCCACGGTCACCCTCATCGGTTTTGCCGGGCTCACCGCGGTCGCTTTCTCAGCCGCAAGGACTTCTCTTTCCTCGGCGGCCTCGCTCAAGTGGGGCATGGTGCTCGCCCTGGTGGCCATCGTCGCCGGCGTGATCTTCGGCTTCAACCTCGGCACCTGGTTCTCGGTCGGGATGGTGGGTCTCGCCGGCGCCGCGATTCTCTACGACACCTCCAACATCATCCGCCACTTCCCCGAGGATCGCACGTCGGGGCCGCGCTCCAGCTCTTTGCCTCGGTCGCGTTGATGTTCTGGTACGTGCTGAGCCTCTTCCTGTCGCGGCGACTGACAGCGCGAGAGCCCGGATGAGTCTCTTTGTCGGCTGGGACAGCCAGCCCCTCGATGACTGGGCCCAGGTCCACCCACCGGGCTACATGGTCAAGTTGAATGGGCGGAAGACGCACTTCGTCAAGAAGGGCGACGGTCCGCCGGTTGTCCTGATCCACGGCTTCAACCTCGATCACAACACGTGGATCGAGAACATGGATGTGCTCGCGCGGTACTTCACCGTCTACGCGGTGGATCTCTGGGGCTCCGGCTTTTCCACTCGCGAGCCCCTCGACTACGGGTTCCCGCTCTTTGTCGAAGAGATTCAGCAACTGATGGATCATCTGAAACTCGCCAGGGCCCATCTCGTCGGCCACTCCATGGGCGGTGGGACCGCGATCGCCTTCTCCGTCGCCCATCCCAATCGGGTCGACCGCCTGGTATTGGTGGACTCGGTGGGCATCCCGAGACCGACCACGCCTGCGGGAGCGGCTCTTCCGCCTGCCCTGGTTGCCCGAGTTTCTCCAGAGCCTGCCGACAGATCTCATCCGAAGAAAGAACCTCCTCGATTTCTGGGTCCACGATCCCGAGCTCTTGACCGGTGAGATCTTCGCGGCCCTGACGGGGTTCCAGAAGATCGAGGGCAGCGCCCGGGCGACTCTGGACATGCTTCGGCGCGACTTCTTCAACACCATTGATGGTGAGATCGACCGTCTTGGCAAACTCTCGATTCCGATCATGCTCCTGTGGGGCCGACATGACCGTGCAGTACCCATCGAAGCCGGCTGGGCCATGCACGGCCGGCTTCCGGGCTCACGCTTCGAGGTCTTCGATCGCTCGAGTCACATGCCCAACTTCGACGAACCCGATCGGTTCAACGATCTCGTGGTGGGGTTTCTTCAGGACTGACAAGATCCGAAAACATTCAAGCGGATCGAGGGATGAACGGATGCTTGGCGAGGTTCGCCCCGTCGATGGTGATCGCCGTTGACGGCCGGATCTCGCACCAGGCTTCCGAGAGCTTGCCGAAGCGAAAAGGGTGGCAGTTGGAGTGCTGCACCGCGGTCCCGGTGGCAGCGCGGACGTGGGCGATGAAATGCCCGGATTCGATGTGCTCGGCGAGATCACGCAGATTGCGGTCGTTCCAGGCCGGCTGGACGCTGCGATAGAGCCCAGGGGTCTCTTTCGTCCCGTGCCACCCGATGCCGAAGCCGTCGCCGTTGGTCGGCGTGGCGCCCGAGGTCGCCGACAGGCTCTGCTCGATGAGCGAGTGTTCGGGCTTGAAGATCAGTTCGTCGATGAAAACCGGCGAGCCGGTGTAGGCGAGCCATCTGCACATGAATGCCTCCTGTTCTCGACGATACCAGCCTCGGAACGTCCGCGGGTGTTCCGCGGAACAACGGCAGCCCGGGTTCGCCTCCACTGAAAATAGAACTGATGTGTCTATTGTCGCCTCGCAAGGCCGACGGTCCTTGTTGCGACTTCGCTGCCGCAGTGCGTCTTTCGGAATCGCCGTTTCGCTGCTATACCGGCTGCTGCCGTCAATTCTGGAGGGTCGCCGCGGTATGAGCAAACGAATCGGTGTTTTTGGATGGGGTGTCGTCGCCCCAAAATCGCCGGATATCCGCGCTTTCGAGACCAATCTCGCGAGCGCGGCGAGTTGGCTCGAGCCCTTTGACGGGTTCGGTCCGAGTAACTTCCTCGTCGGTCGGCCGGAGTTCGACTTCGAGGTCTACCGGACGTGGATCGACGAACGATTTGAGCCGCGGCGGTTTTCCCAACTCAACGCCAAGATGGGCAACACGGTCAAATACGCCATCGGCGCCTTCATCCAGGCCCTCGGTCAGAATCCCGGTCTCGAGCCGTTGCTGAAGGACCTCGGTCGTCAGGCCCATGTCTACGTCGGCACCGCTCTGGGAGATTTTCCGCTCCATTTTGAACATGCCATTCGCTACCACCGCGCCCAACGAAGGTGGAATCGGTTCTGGTGCCGGGACGAGCACCATCGTGAACTCCGGGCTTATCGCCTCGCGAATGACGATGAGAAACGTCAAATCCGGGACCAGGCGGGCGCACCCGAGGACCCATCACTGGTCGATCCTCTGGGTGATGACCATGACGAGATCAGCGAGAGCTGGGAGACGTTCTGGGTTGCGCGTTCCAACGGACTCCGCGGGTATCTCGACAAACAGATCGAGATCGAGCGGGAGGGCATCACCGGCGATATCGACAACGGCAAGAAGAACCTCATTCGCCACAAGGTGACGACCCGTCGGAAACTCAACTCCGAATACGGCTGCCCCACCGAACCGTGGAACGCGGTCGATCCCAATCTGCTGTGGAACATCCCGAACATCCCGGCGGCTCAGATCTCCATGCTCGCCCACATCACCGGCCCGACCATCGCCCCCGTCGCGGCGTGCTCGGGCTTCAGCGTCGCCCTGAAATTGGCGATTGACGCCATCCGGTCGGACCAGGCGAAGGTGGCGGTCATCGGTATGACCGATCCCGAACCGCACGCCATGTCCGTCGGCACCTTTTTCGGAGCCAGGGTCCTGTCCCACGATGGGCAGGTTTCCAAACCCTTCACCGGCTTCAGGGGGACCCACGTCGCCGGCGGCGCCTGCATCTGGATCGTGGGCGACGCCGACGACCTCAGCGAGCGGGGATTCACGCCGCTCGGTCTCGAAATTCTCAGCGTCGCGGTCTCCTCGGATGCTGACCACATCATCACTCCTTCGCAGGAGGGCCCGCGACGCGCCATCGAGCAGGCGCTGGACGAGGCCGGGGTTGCTCCCGAAGACGTCGCCACCTGGGACATGCACGCGACCGCAACGCCGGGTGACTGGAGCGAGCTCCAGAACATCCTCTCGGTCATCCCGGAGACCACGGCCTTCACCGCCCGGAAAGGCTCCTTCGGCCACGGAATGTCGGTCTGTGGGGGCTGGGAACTCACGGCGCAGCACCTCGGCTTTTCCAACGGAAAGCTCCACCCCGTCAATCTGACCGATGGTGAGATCCACGACCAGATCCGCTCATCAACCAACGGTCTGGTGCAGGATCGGACGCAGCCGATGAACGGCAATGTGGCCGGCAAGATCAACATGGGTGTCGGCGGGATCAACGCCTGTGTGATCTGTCGGAAGTGGTGAACTCTATCTGAGCCCGATCTTCATACCGGGGCTCGGCCCGCGGGCGATCGGTGGTTCACGACTGATCGAATGAGCCCACCGCTTCGTCGATGTCGTCGAAGACATCCATCACCGAGATGATCTGGGCGACGCCGAAGATGCTGAAGATCTTGCTCGGGATGTTGACCAGTTTGATGGACCCGCCGTTCGCACTCACGGTGTTGTGCGCGGCGACGAGTTCACCGAGACCCGACGAGTCCATCTTGGATACACCCTTGAGATCCACCAGGAGGTTCTTCGCGCCGCTGCTCACGGTTTCGTTGATGGTGTCGCGCAAGAGCACGTCGCCGGATCCGATGGTGATCTTGCCTTTGGGCTCCAGGACTGTGATCTTGCCGATTTCACGCGTTGACATTTTCATGGTTTTTTCTCCAAACCGTGTCGTCAGTCGATGGCGTACGACCGCCGTAACCCCGTGCGACACCGATCTACGTCATATATCGCTAACAAACCCGAACGGCGAGGAATATTCCCATCCCCGATAGATTCTATTCAACGGCCACGGTCAACTCAGGGCAAAAGTCGGCTGTCAGCTACTTGCGGTCTGCCCGAAACCACCTCGCGAGCGTCGATTTCACCAGCCCGAGACGACTCGAGATGTCAGTACCGGTTCACCCCTCGACCTCGACCAGATCGCCGATCACGAACGGCCGATCCCAGAAGATGAGGATGCCGGAGATCAAATTTGAAAGTGCGTCGCGCGCCGCGAACCCGATGGTGAGACCGGCGACGCCAAGGCTGGTGACGAGTGCGGCGGTGTTGACGCCGACCGCGGAGAGGGACTGCACAACTCCGAATGCCAGCACGAGGAACTTGAGGATGGTTCTGATGAAGCTGGCGGAGGTCTCGTCGAACCTGCTTCGCCTCAAGACCGCCACGGCAACGCGATCGCCGATCCACCACAGCGCATAGAACCCGGCGAAGGTCAGTAACCCGATCACGACGTTCGACAGCATCGTGACGAGCACAGGCCCCATGATTGCCGGATCGAACTGTGCCCGCAGGCGCATGACGATGGCTTCGATGAAAGAACTCAACTCGGGCCTCCAAAATTCGCTCGGGTCTTACCGGTGGGTTCCAAGATCTTATCCCAGCCAGATCGTTCGATTGGAGGAGACCACGAAATACGACGACACAGCGACGGAATCCGAACGCGCTGTGTTGGCCGGACCTCTGTATCAATACATGACACAGCCTCCCGAAATGGGAGGCTGTGTCATCTATCGAATGTGGTACGCCCGACGGGATTCGAACCCATGACCTATAGCTCCGGAGGCTATCGCTCTATCCAGCTGAGCTACGGGCGCACGCGAAGAGAAAATTGGGGTGAGCGAAGGGGTTCGAACCCTCGACCACAGGAGCCACAATCCTGTGCTCTACCAGCTGAGCTACGCCCACCATAATCTTGAAGTGCGGTATGGTCCGCCTGAGAGGACTCGAACCTCTGACCCACGGATTAGAAGTCCGTTGCTCTATCCGGCTGAGCTACAGGCGGAGAAAGAACCGGTCGGTCGGAGTGTAGTGGTCGGGGCGAGAGGATTTGAACCTCCGACCCCCTGCGCCCAAGGCAGGTGCGCTACCAGGCTGCGCTACACCCCGACGCTCGAGTCCGCTCATCATATTGCCAAAGAACACCGCCCGACGGCGGAGAGTGAGTATAGGTTTAGGTCCCGCAAAGTGTCAATGTTTAACCCGTGCCCGATGGCCCGGTCCGGCGGCGCTCGCTTCTACGGCATCTCCAGTCCGACCGCTTCCAGTCTCGGCGCGATCACCTCGCGTTGCTTGGCCATCACCTGTTGCGCACCGGTCCAGCCGATGTCGAGCATGGCATCGAGCTCGGCACGCGAGAAGTCGGCGCCTTCGGCGGTGCCCTGGACCTCGACCAGGCGACCCTTGCCGGTGAAGACGAGGTTGAGGTCGACGTCACAGTCGAAGTCCTCTCCGTAGTCGATATCGGCCCGGGCCTGGCCGTCCTTCAACCCGACGGCGATGGCGGCGATCTGCTCGGTCAGAGGCCACTCGGAGATAAGCCCCTGCTCGTACATCCGGCTGAAGGCAATGGCCATGGCGGTCCAGGCGCCGGAGATGGATGCGGTCCGGGTCGAGCCGTCGGCCTGGAGCACGTCGCAGTCGGCGGTCAGGCTGCGTTCGCCCATGAGGTCGCGACGGACGGCGGCGCGCAGCGAGCGGCCGATGAGGCGTTGGATCTCGTGCGACCGGCCGCTCGGTCGGCCCTTCTTGACCTCGCGGTCGGAACGGGTGTCGGTGGCCCGGGGGAGCATGGCGTACTCGGCGGTCACCCAGCCCTCGCCCGAGCCGCGGAGGAACGGGGCGGTCTTGTCCGACAGGCTGACGTTGCACAGCACGACGGTGTCGCCGGCGCGCCACAGGACGCTGCCCTCGGGGTAGCGGATGAAGTCGGGCTCGATGGTGATGGGGCGGATTTCGTTGGGTTGACGGCCGTCGGGACGCATGGGCGCTCCTTTCGAGGGTGGGGAGCTTAGCATTCCCGCCGGTGTGCAGGTTGCGGTGGAGGTCGCAGGGATCAGGCTACGGCGTTTGACTGCGCTCCGATAGAATGCTCGGTCAGCTGAAGTGGGGGGGGTTTTGTTGCAACCACGAATCGTCAGCGATCGACCCGGATCGGCGCTTGCGGGCGGGACGCCCGCACGACAATGGAGGTCGGCCGTTGTCGCGACGTCGTGTTCTTATTTGTCTCGCCGTTATTGCGGCGACCGTGGGCGCCCAGGAGTTGATCCCCGCCGCCTACACCCCGGCGCCGTTCGGGGTCAACTTCGTCGGTCTTTGCCGCGACCTCGAATCGCGGCGATCTCGCGTTCGATCCGTCGGGTCCCATCGATGAGGCGAAGGCGGATATCCTGGCTTCGATCCTTCACCTACGCTCGGACCCTCAATCTCTTCAAGCGGTCGGCCAGCGCGACGGTGATCGTGCCGTATGTGGTCGGCGATCTCGAGGGACTCTTCCTCGGCGAACCGGCCGCGGCCAATCGATCGGGCACCGGGGATCTGGTCATGCGTCTCGGGGTCAATCTCCTCGGCGGACCGGCCATGAGCCCCCGCGAGTTCGCCACCTACAAGCCGAAGACGATGCTCGGCGCCAGTCTGACGGTGAGGGCGCCGACCGGCCAGTACGACCCCACCCGGCTCATCAACATCGGCACCAACCGGTGGGCCTTCAAGCCGGAAATCGGCGTCGTCCAGGTGATGGGGAAGTGGGCCGTCGACGCCTATGTCGGCGTCTGGTTCTTCACCGACAACTCGGATTTCTGCGGCGGAACGACGCGACAGCAGGATCCCATCTACTCGTCCCAGTTCCACCTTCGATATCTCTTTCGCCGGGGTCTGTGGGCGGCGTTGGACGCCAACTTCTGGTACGGCGGAGAGACGACCATCGACGGTCAGGGAACCGGTGACGATCTGCAGCGAAACTCGCGGGTCGGTCTCACCGTGTCGTGGCAGGTCTGGAAGCAGCACAGCCTGCGTTTCGCCGTCAGCCGGGGCGCCATCACCCGCATCGGCGGCGACTTCGATTCCTTCGGTCTGTCCTACGGCTACAGCTGGTGAAAAAGCCTAGGGGGTGGTGATAAAGTTGAGCGCGAGAAACCTCGATTCGGAGGAACCATGAAGAGCAGATTGCTACTTTGCGTGAGCCTGCTGCTGGCAGCGTCGGGCGGCGCGATGGCCGAAGACCTGACCGGCGCCAATCGATCCTCTGCGCCGGGGTCAGGCGACCTACTGCGACACCAGCGGCGCCTCGATGTCTATGTCTTCCCCACCAAGGGCCAGGATGCTTCGTCCAGTCACAGGACGAGGCCGGGTGCTACACCTGGGCGGTCCAGAACACCGGTAACGATCCCTTCGCGCTCGCCACGCAGATCCAGAGCCGACAAAGGCGTTCTCGGTGTGCCTCGAGGCGAAGGACTATCTCGTCAAGTTCTGATCAAGCCTGTTCGATGTCGACAACCTCGAGTTCCTCGGGGTCGCGGCCGAGGATCGCCCGGGTGATCTGAGGAACCGGTCGGAAGCGTCGGTGAGTTCGATGCGAATCGTGCCTTGCCGGTTTTCGGGAGTCAGAAGATCGGGATGGGACGCGGCGAGGGTCTCAGCCACCGCACTCGCCGAGTCGACCAACTGGACATCAGGCCCGACCACCCGCTGAAGTGACGGACTGGAGCAGGGGATAGTGGGTGCAGCCGAGAATCACGGTCTCAACCCCCCAATCGAGCAGCGGCGCCAGATAGTGACTCGCCACCTCGATCGGTGATCGGGTGATCGCCCCACCCCTCTTCGGCGAGGGGGACCAGCAGCGGGCAGGCCACCGCTTCGACCTCGACCGAGGCGGTGCGGCTCGCCAGGGTCCGCTGGTAGGCCTCGGATCGGATGGTGCCTTCGGTGCCGATGACGCCGACGCGGGTGGCGCCGGTGGCGATGGCGGCCCGGACACCTGGTTCGACGACCCCAACCACCGGGATCGACACCGAGCTTGCCAATGCATCGAGGGCGTAGGACGACGCCGTGTTGCAGGCCACCACCAGGAGTTTGATTCCGTGGCCCTCGAGGTGGGCCGCCGCGTTGACCGCATAGCGTTGGACCGTGGTCGCCGATTTGGTGCCATAGGGAAGGCGGGCGGTGTCGCCGAGATAGACGAAGTCCTCGGCGGGGAATCGTTCACCGAGGGCGCTGAGGACGGTGAGACCGCCGACGCCGGAGTCGAAGACACCGATGGGGCGACTCATGAGGCGATGAAGCGTTTGTTGAGCACCAGCGGCCGCGACAGATCGAGGTGGCCGGTCAGCGTCGGGACTTCGTGTCCGCCGAAGAGAATCTGAACCGAGGTCAGCTCGGGGCAGTTGAGCAGGATGGAGTCCACCAGACCGTAGGCGAGGATGAGCTCGGTGTGGCTGCCGGTGAGGGGCTCGGGCGGCGCGGTGAGATCGATGAACGCGGTGCCCTGATTGTCGATAAAGACGACGTTGAGTTCGGCCGGCCACGGCACCACCGGCTGGAGATTACCGGTCGGGCCCGCGAGCACCTCGAGGACCACCATCCGGACTCGTTCGTGGATCTCCGCGGGCAGGGGCACGCTGCGCAGCTCGGGGTGGAGCATGCCGTCGGACCCTCCGAAGAGCAGCATCACCCGCTGTTCGGGCGCCGGGGTCGGGGTCGGCATGTTGCTGACCTCGGTGACCTCCTGAAGGGTGATCACCCGGCGGCCCGGTCCGAAGAGAACCCAGGCGAGGAGTGCCAGGGACACCCCGGCTGCCACGATGATCAAAAGAACTCGTCGGTTCATGACTAACGGAAGAACGCCTCGATGCCCGTCGCGATGGCGCGGGCCAAGGCCTGTTGGTGCTCCGGCTCGGCAAGACGGCTCGCCTCGGATGGGTTGGACAGGAAACCGACCTCGACCAGGATGGCCGGCATGGTCGCGCCTGTGAGAACCACGAAGGGCGCCTGCTTGACACCGCGATCGTTGAGGTCGAGGAGGGCGTTGAGCCGGGTCTGGACGGCGACCGCGAGTTCTGCCGATTCGTTGAGGGCCGAGGTCTGAGCGAGATCCCAGAGGATGAGGTCGAGATCCGAGCGCTGGTCGGTCGCGTCACCGGCCTCGTTCTCGAGCTTGGCGGTGGCGGCCGCAGCCGCATCGCTGGCCTTGTCGTCGAGGCTCATGTAGTAGGTTTCGGCGCCCTTGACCGATGAGAAGGTCGAAGCGTTGGCGTGGAGCGAGACAAAGAGCTTGGCCTCGAGGCGGTTGGCGATGGCGGTCCGATCGGTGAGGGCCCGGCCCTCGCCGTCGTCGCGGGTCAGGCGAACGGCGTGGCCGCGAGCTCGGAGTTCGGCGGCGAGACGCCGGGCTACGGCCATGGTCAGATCGAGTTCCGTGAGACCGTTGCCGCCGACGGCGCCGGTGTCTTTGCCGCCGTGTCCGGGGTCGATGACAATGGGTGATGGTCCGGTGCGCTCGAGGACTTGCGCGGGGGCTGGGGTCGGAGTCGGTATGACCTTGCCCAATTCGATGATCACCCGCGGCGGGCCGTCGAGGTTGTGCGAGTTCAGAAGACCGACGCCGGGAACGGTCTCGATGAGCACGTCGCGGCCGTTGCTCGTGATCGAACGAACCCGTCTCGATTGCAGTCGCGAGGTCGGATCCAATCTCGGCGAGGCTTCGTCGAAGCGAACAACGATGCCACCGCCCTCGGCCTGTTCGGCGTGGGTCATCGTCGGCCGATCGAGGGTCAAGACGAGGGTGGTCGTGGCAGCGAAGTCCGCCGCAGCCGGTCGGATCGAGACAGGATCGGCGAATCGGGCGCCCGGCTCGATGCGGTAGCCCTGCGGAATCGGCTCGAGTCGGAATCCGAGGGGACCGAGCAGCGCCTGGTCGATGAAACCGACGGAAGCGGCCACTCCGCCGGGTGACGGCACCGCCGCGTCCTTGGTGTTGAGCAATTCGCCGTTGACCAGGACCAGCTTGTGGCCCGGGGTGAACTGCAGCCGTTGCTCGCCCAGGGCGACCACGTAGGTGCCGGCGGCGAGCGAGTACTCGGCGCCGGCGCCGATGAGCGCCAGGACCGGGATCACCTCGACCCTGGTGCCGAGTTTCGGGACCAGAACGCTGCGGCCCTCGTACTGGAACTCGACCGTCTGCATGATCTCCTGAGCGGGCAGGAAGCTCGCGATCAGGAAGAACAGAAAACTGAATATCAGTGTTTTTCTCATTTGTACCGGCGGACCCGACCAACAACAAACCGGAATTCGTGGTCGATCTCATCGAGGTATTGCCTCGTTGAAGCAATCCAGCGACAGCTTAGCAACGAATGGTCGCGAGGGCTATCCCGGCTCATGCGTCAGAGCCATCGGCGCGCTATCATCTCCGGCATGAAAAACACCACCCTGCGCATCGCTGTCCTGTGCGTCCTGTTTCTCCAGCCGCTCTGGGCGTTCTCCGCAAAGGACAAGGCCAAGGGCGACAAGGCCGAATCGGCTGCCGAAGAGGAGGGACCTGTCACCCTCGCGAAGGCATCCCTGGAGGGTCTCGCCTTTCGCAGCATCGGGCCGGCCGTGACCGGTGGTCGCGTCATCGATATCGAGGTCAATCCGCGGGACCATTCCGAGTACTACGTCGCCTCGGGGCATGGATCACTCTGGAAGACCACCAACAGGGGCACCACCTTCACACCGATCTTCGACGGGCAGTCGTCGTTTTCCATCGGCGCCGTCACCCTGGATCCGTCAAACCCGAACGTGGTCTGGGTCGGCACGGGCGAGAACAACGCCCACTCCTATCTCGTGCCGGGCGACGGGGTCTACAAGAGCTCCGACGGTGGCAAGAGCTGGGTCAACAAAGGCCTCAAGGAGTCGCAGCAGATCGGCGAGATCGTGGTTCACCCGGAGGATCCGGACACCGTCTGGGTGGCGGCCTACGGACCGCACCGGCAGTCGGGCGGCGACCGCGGCGTGTTCAAGACCACCGATGGCGGCGAGACCTGGAAAAACGTGCTCCACCCGAGCGAGCACACCGGCTGTTGGGAGCTGCACATGGATCCGCGGGACCCCGACGTTCTCTATACGGTGGCCCACCAGCGGCAGCGGTATTTGACGACCATCGTGACCGGCGGCGACGAAAGCGGGATCTACAAGACCACCGACGGCGGTGAGACCTGGAAGCGGCTCGAGGGCGGGTTGCCCCAGAAGATGGTCGGGCGGATCGGGATGGACATCTCCCCGGTCGACCCGGATGTGCTTTTCGCGGTCGTCGACGCCAACGAAAAGGACGAGCAGGGGACCTACAGGAGCACCGACGCCGGCGCCAGCTGGTCCAGGGTGAGCGACTACGTCACGTCCTACACCTTCTACTGCCAGAAGCTCTTCTGCGACACCGAGAATGTCGACCGGGTCTACGCCATGGACATCTTCAACCAGGTCAGCACCGACGGCGGCAAGACCTGGTCGCGCCTCGGCGAGGACAAGAAGCACGTGGACAACCACGCCTTGTGGATCGACCCCGAGGACAACCGGCACCTGCTGTCCGGATGCGACGGCGGCGTTTACGAGACCTTCGACATGGCCCAGACGTGGGATTTCAAGGCCAATCTACCCATGGCCGAGAGCTACAAGGTCACCGCCGACAACGCCAAGCCCTTCTACAACGTCTATATCGGCACCCAGGACAACAACAGCCTCGGCGGCCCTTCCCGGACCGATCAACTCGGGCGGCATCAGCAACGCGGACTGGTACTTCACCCTCGGAGGCGATGGCTTCGAGACCGTGGTCGACTGGACCGACCCCAACATCGTCTACTCGCAGTCGCAGTTCGGCAATCTGGTGCGCTATGACAAACGCTCGGGTGAGCGCCTTTATCTCCGCGGCTACGAGCAACCCGGGAACGAGGCCTACCGTTTCGATTGGGATGCGGCGCTCATCATCTCGAGCCACGATCACAAACGGCTCTACCACGGCAGCAACATCGTCCTGCGCTCCGATGACCGGGGAGAAAGCTGGCGGGAGATCAGTCCCGACCTCACCCGCGGCGTGCCGACGAAGCTCCACCCGCTGATGGATCGCAGCTGGAGCATCGACGAGATGGTCTCCAAGGCCTCGTTCGCTCACATCGTGACGCTGGCGGAATCCCCGCTGGACGAGAACCGCCTCTATGCGGGCTCGGGAGACGGGCTCCTGCACTTCACCCACGACGGCGGCGAGACCTGGACGAAGGCCGAGCTGGACGGGCTCCCGGAGTTTGCCCGGATCCACCAGATCGTCGCCTCGCCCCACGACAAGAAGATCGCCTACGCCGCCTGCCACAATTTCTTCGCCGGCGACTTCAAGCCGTATCTGTACAAGACGACGGATGGGGGCGCGCACTGGAGCTCGATCAGCGCCGATCTCCCGGAGGAGCACGGCTCGACCTATACGATCGGGGTCGATCACGTCGACCCCGACCTGCTCTTCGTCGGCACCATGACCGGCGTCTTCGTCTCCAACACACCGAAGATCGAGTGGGTGAAGCTCGCGCGCCGGGATTCCGGCGTCGGTCCAGGTCATGGATCTGGATCTCCAGCGGGACGAGGACGATCTGGTGGTCTCCACCTTCGGCCGAGGGGTCTATATCCTCGACGACTACTCTCCCCTGCGCCGGCTCACCCCGGAGATCTTGGAGGAGCCCGCGACCCTCTTCCCGGTCGCCGATGCGCTGATGTTCGTCGAGGCCGACCCGCTGGGTTTCCCGGGCGTCGGCTTCCAGGGAGCGAGCTACTACGCCGCGCCGAATCCCGAGGTGGGGGCGGCGATCACGTACTACGTCAAGGAAGACCACAAGTCGCTGAAGGAGCTCCGCAACGAGGCCGAGAAGAAGCTGCAGGAGGCGGGCAAGGACGTCGATCTTCCGAGCTATGAGAGTCCGGAGGAAGGAGGACACCGAAGAGGAGCCGTATCCTGCTCTTCGTGATCTCCGACTCGGAGGGAAGGGCCATCCGCGCGATCAAGAAACCGGTCAAGGCCGGTGTCCAGCGGGTGGTCTGGGACTTCCGGACCAGCCCCGTCGGACCGATCTCACTCAAGGCCGACGGCGACCGCGCCCCGTGGGACTCGCCGGAGCTCGGCTACATGGTTCCCCCGGGCGAGTATCAGGTGGCCATGTATCGCTACCAGGAAGGAACTCTCAATCAGGTGGCCGGGCCGGAAAGCCTGACCTGCAACCCGCTCAACATCGCCAGCCTTTCGGCCACCGACCACGAGGCCCTGGACGCCTTCAACAAGAAGGTCGCCGCCCTGTCCCGCGCCATCTCGGCCGCCGACGCCCATCTCGGCAGCCTCGAGGGGGATTTGCCCTATCTCGAGCAGGCCATCCTCAGCGTACCCGGCCTCGAAGGGAACTGGCTGGCCGAGATCTCGGCGATCAAGACGCAACTCCGGGACATCGACGAGCAGCTCAACGGCGACCATCTGCTGGTCATGGACGAGGGCCAGTCCCGCATGTCGCTCAAGGGCAGGACCGATCTGATCGTCTCGTCCCTGTGGGTCACGACCTCGGGGAGCACCGGGACCTTCGAGCGGGCCTACCAGGAGGCGTACGAAGGCTTCGGCGAGGTCCTCGACGCCCTCCGGCAGGTCGATTCCCGGATCCACAGCCTCGAAGACGAGTTGGAGCAGGCCGGAGCGCCCTACACCCCGGGCCGGTTGCCGGTCTGGGAGTAGAGGATCGCTGCAGGCCGATGGCTGAGACGGGAGCTCAGGCTCAACCCGCCGGTGAACAGAGTGCTGTCCATCGCAGTCGATCGGCTTGCAGCACGTCGCGCGCCCGGGGAGTCCCAACGTCTGCAGATCGGCGCCGACACCGTTTCCCGAAGAAAGAACACAAGGGAAATTTGTGGTGCGGCGAGCGTCTCGCGCGCAGAGCCGGATGTTGAGGGTCGGGATACACGCGTCTCCAACAGCGATGAAGCTGGGCGCAATCGACCCAGACGGCTAGTGGCGGCGACTCAGAATGACGAAACCACGGGCATCACTTGCCAGATCGCGGTCGCTGGCGTCCCCGAAAGCGGCGCCTTCTGGGACCGTGCGAGGGTTCTTGAGTCGCAACAGTTTCGCCCCCGTTCTCGCCCGTGCACGACCCGAAGACAGTGAAAAACATGCCCGCGGTCACACGCCGGTACCGCAATCGAGCGCTCGTGACCACGGTCACTGGTAGTTCTATTTTTCGCGTTTCATATTGAGAACAGGATTCAGGTGCAGAAGCACCCGAACGAAGCTCGGACGAGTCACCCCGATGACCACTCTGGATTTTGGGCTGGCCCAGAGGACTGGAGGAAGACCGGTGATGAGAAAGAAGGGAGATGACCTTTCGCGATGCAACAGCCTCCGACCGCCGTCCACAAAGGTGCCGATGTCTTCGCGAGGAGAGTGATTCCCGTCTCCGCAACCACAAGGCGACCAGGTTGCCTTCTGAAGTTCGAAAGGAAATCATGATGAGAATTCAGCGATCAAGTCGATATCCAATCTTCCTGTTTCTAGGTTTGGTGTTCGTGTTCATGTCAACGGCTGTGCTGCTTGCTGACGACGACCCGCCCGAACACCTGATGACGTTCAGCGTTACTATTCAGAATCTCGTCTCGGGCCAGCCGCTCTCTCCTCCGATCGTTGCCACCCACAAAGGTGACTTCAAGATGTTCAGGGTTGGACGGGATGCATCCACCGAGCTGGAGCTGATTGCACGCGACGGCAACCAGATGCCGATGTACGACCTGTTGGCCGACTCGCGACACGTCTACGACGTCGTGGACGTCGGCGTGCCGTTGGCGCCGGCCGGCGCCACGGTGAGCGGTTTCACCGATTCGGTGACATTCATGATTCAGGGGCGAGAAGGGGACAAGTTGTCCTTAGCCTCGATGCTGATCTGCTCTAACGATGGGTTCGTCGGTCTCGATCGAGTCAAGTTGCCGACAAAGGGCTCGAGTGTATTCACCCTCCACGGCTACGATGCGGGAGTCGAAGACAACACCGAGATGAGCACCGATATCGTGGACGCGTGCAGCGCCCTGGGGCCGGTCATCCTGAGTGGGGACCCGAACGGGAACCTCAACGGGCCGGTCGACACCATTCCCAGAGGGGTGATTTCGGCCCACGGCGGTGTTCTCGGGATCGGCGATCTCGGTTCCGTCCACCAGATTCCCGCTGGCGCGGTGAAAGTCACGGTCACCCGAATATCCAGAAACGGGACCGAATTCTCCACGCCGCTCGAGGGTGTGGGTGAGGTGCCGAGTGTCCTCACGGACGCCTCCGGTGAAGCCAGGTTCAAACTCGATGACGATGAAGATGACGATGACGGAGACGACGACGAGGACCTGGATTTCGGTGACGACTGGTTTGCCGATTCCAAGGATGCCCGTGTTCGTCATTCATCGGGTCGTGGTGGGAGACACGATCGAGATGAGTTGGAATACAAGCTGAAGGTCAAGCGAATCGTCGGAGTGAGCGGAGCACACATCCATCTCGGTTTGCCGGACATGAATGGACCGGTGGTTGCAGATCTGTTTGGACCAAAGGTGTTCTCGGATCCGGTTGAAGGCGACCTCTCCCGGGGTGTCCTCACAGTGTCTGACCTCGATGGGGGGCCCTTCCAGGACGACTGGGCCGGATTCATCGAGGCGATGGGGCTCGGCGAGCTCTATGTCAACGTCCACACCGCGGAGTTTCCGAGCGGAGAAATCCGTGGCCAGATCGGAGTCCGAAAAGCGAAAGAACATGACGAATTCAACCGTCCGCCAGCGGGAGAGATCACCTCACCCGAAGGCGACGTGAATATTGCGCCGGGCGAGTCGGTGTTCTTTGAAGGAACGGCCGACGACCCCGATGGCGATCCGGTGACCGTGCTGTGGGACTTCGGCGACGGGGATCATCCACCGAGCTGTCTCCGGGCGATCACACCTACGACAACCCGGGCACCTACAACGTGACCTTCACGGCGACCGACGACCAGGGTCTGAGCGACCCGACCCCGGACACCCGGACGATCACGGTCGAGGCTGCCCCGACTGCGGTGACGCTGTCCACGCTTCAGGCGACGATTTTCACGCCGACCTGCGTCCGGTGTCATGGTGGTTCGGAACCCGAAGCCGGTCTCGACCTCTCCGCGGGGCAATCCTTCGGCAACCTGGTCAACATCGCGGCGACCACCCAAAACGGGACCCGCGTCATCCCCTTCGACGCCGATAACAGCGTCCTCGTCCAATTCCTCGATGACGGCCACCGCAACCGACCTGCGAGCGAGCGTCTCCAGATCCGATCCTGGATCGGCGCCGGCGCGCAGAACAATTAAAGATGATGGGCATGGTTCAGGTGGCTTTCACCTCCATTCTCGCTCCGCGAGGCTCGTGGACGGAGTCGGAACACCCCCTCTGATTGCCGGACCTCAAGCTCATGCCTATCGATTCCGGGGGGAAGGCCAACGCCTTCCCCCCGTTTTTTTAGGAGATTCGCCTGTCACGCAATTCCGCTGTTGTGGAGAGGAGTCCAAACGACCTTGATCCTCGAGTTTGGTTTTTGGATCGTTCATGGTCGCCAGGCCTGCATTTCCGTAGTTGTGAGGTCGTCACTGCGGAACTCCGGACACCATTTCCTTTCGACGCAGCAACGGGGAGGGTGGCACCTGCCCTTCGTCGCCGGCGTCCCTTGCGGTCGACGGTCTCGACGAGGCGCAAACCCGTTCTGACTCTTCATTGCGGCGCCTTGATGTCGCGTTTGTCCATCCTTTTGGCGCGACCGTCCATTGGATCCGCTTTGCTTCGGCGCAATTGTTGGAAGGTGGAGGTCAGCGATGCAATCCTCGAACCAACGTCGTTCCGCGTGTCTGTGGTGCACCGTGTCGATGATCGTCGCTTCGATCGCCTCGGCGGGCGTTCCGGTGGGAACCGGCTTCACATACCAGGCGACGCTCGCCGACCCGGGCGGACCGGTCAACGGTGTTCGAGATCTGCGAATCTCGCTCTACGGTTCTGCGAACGGGGGCGTCCCGATCGCCGATCCGCTGGTGTTCGACGACGTTGCGGTCAACGACGGCCGAGTCGCCCTCGAGATCGATTTCGGCGACCACTTCGACGGGTCGGACCGCTGGCTGAGCATTGAGGTCCGTGACGGGGCCGCGACGGGCGACTATACCGTTCTGGGTCCGCGCCAACGGGTGCGGGCGAACCCGCACGCGGCGCACGCCGTTGAGGCCGACGCAGCCGCGGTCGCCGACAGCGCGGCCATGGCCGGTGATGCGGATACCCTCGACGGCGAGCACGGCGCTCATTTTCTCGCCTGGAACAACCTCACGGGGGTCCCGCCCGGCCTCGACGACGGAGACGACAACACGCTCGAGGATCTCGGTTGTACGGTCTCCGGTGAGGTGCCGGTTTGGAACGGCGGTGGATGGGAGTGCGGGCGCGACCTCGGTTCGTCGTACGCGGGCGTGACCACCGTCGGTCCGGTGGGAAGCCCTCCGGCCAACGGCTCGGCTCTGCTCGCCGCCATGGCTTCGATTCCGATCCCTACCAATCGGGGCGAGGCCTGGTTGCTGGTCATCGAGCCCGGGCTCTACGATCTCGGCAGCGCGACGATGAACATGAAACCGTGGGTCGATGTGGAAGGCGGCGGCCAGAACAACACCATCGTCACCTCCTCATTCTGCAACGGCCTCGGGTTGGATCCGGTGGGTACCGTCAACGGCTCCATCGCGGCCGAGTTGCGCGACCTCACGGTGGAAAACACCTGTACCGGAGACGGCATGGTCGGAACCGCGATCGCGATACCTCAGATCGCAACCGCCGCGTCGATTCGCCGCGTCACCGCGCGCGCGCTGGGCGGGTTGGTCGCCGGCTGGTCCATCGCGCTCAACATCGAAAGCGCGATGGCGACGATCGAGGATGTGAGGGCCGAGGGTACGGGCGCGTTCCACACCGGTTGCGGCATCATCAACCGGGGCGACCGGACCTTGATTCTCGACACCACGGGCATCGGGGAAGGGAACGATCTGGCCGTCGGTCTCTTCCACTTCCGGCAGGCCATCTTCGGGCCGCACGTGACCGTCAACCGCTGCTCCTTCAGCGCATCGAGCCCGACTACCTCGCGCGGCATCTGGATCGATTCGGCATCGGCCGATCTCGAACAGGTTTCGTCGACCGGCGCAACCTCGCTGTTGGTGGCGAATACCTCGGGGGTCAACACCGTCCGCGCCGCGCATCTGACGGCCGGCGGCGGCATCGAGGCGACCGTTACCGACGGTTCGCTGAGCGTCGTTGTCGAGCAGTCGCGGGTGTGGTCGTTCGACTCGCCGACCATCGAGGCGGACCCCGCGGTGGACATGAGGGTCGCGGCGACCCAGCTGTGGGGCGATCCGGTCGTGGGCGGCGTGATCTGTGCCGGGGTCTGGGACGAGACCTGGAGCTTTTTCACCAACACCTGTCCGTGAACGGCGAAGGGATGAGGGTGCACGTCATGAGGATCAGACGCAGTTCCAGTCCGCAATCCATGCCTGACCATCCGGCGGTGTTGATCGGCCTCGCCGTCATCACGGTGCTCGTCGTTGCGGGCGCGAGTGCCGACACACGCGGGCCTGACGGCGACGCGGCTTCGACGCCGACTCCGCCGGCTCAGGCCAAGCTCCTGGCGCCGTACGACATGTCCTGGTGGTCGGTGGACGGCGGCGGAGGTTCGAGCTCGGGGGGCGTTTTCGCGGTGACCGGCGCCATCGGGCAGCCGGACGCTGGGCTTGCCGGAGGCTGCGGGGTCGTCCTCGAAGGTGGGATCTGGTCTGGTCCCGCTCCGTGCGAAACGCCCCTCTTCTGCGATGGCTTTGAGACCGGGGATTTCGGGGCGTGGACGGGGGTGACGCCGTGAACTGGGAGGGAAGGATGGTCAGGTACGTGATCCGGATTGCGGTTGCGGGAGCGGTTCCACTCATGCTGACCGCGGCGTTGATCGCCGCACCGCCCGATCCCGTCTTCACCTATCAGGGCGTTCTTGACGAGAGCGGCAGCCCGGCGGAGGGCGTTTTCGACCTCCGATTCCGGCTCTTCGATGCCGCGGCGGGCGGCAGCGAGCTCGGGGTGGCGGTCATCGCCGACCACCCGGTCAATGACGGCCGGCTGACGGCCGAACTCGACTTCGGCGACCCTTTCGACGGCCGCGCGCTGTGGCTCGAGATCGAGGTCCGCCCCGGAGCGAGCGCCGGCGCCTACACGACCCTGGCGCCTCGCCAACCACTGACCGCGGCGCCGTATGCCCGCTTTGCCGCCGACGCCGGACACGCGGCGACCGCCGACAGTGCGGCCACGGCGACCGATGCCGACACCCTCGATGGCGAGCACGGCGCCTTCTACCGCACCTGGTCGAGCCGGACCGGCGTTCCGGCGGGTCTCGACGACGGCGACGACGATGTCCTCGGCGAGCTTGCGTGCGCCGTCGGCGAGGTCGCAACGTGGAGCGGTTCGGCGTGGGTGTGCGACTCCGACGACGGCGCTGTGTGGGCGCGTACGGTGGTCGTGCCTGGATCGGGCGACCCGACGGCGAACGGCACGTCCCTGCTGGCCGCGGTGGACGCCATTCCCGAACCGTCCTCGCAGGAGGAGGCCTGGCGGATCCGCCTCGAACCGGGAACCTATGACCTCGGCAACCAGCGGCTCGACACCAAACCGTGGACGCTGCTCGAGGGTGCCGGCCAGGGGGTTTCGCTCATCACCTCGGAGTACTGTTACTCGGGCGGGGTCGCGGTCGGCGTGATCACCGGCGATCCTCACGTCGAGATCCGCGACCTCACGGTCGAGAACACCTGCGCTTCGGCCGTCGAAAACAACGCGGCCATCACCTTCGACCTGGATGAGGTCGGCGGTCGGCTGACAAGGGTGACGGCGCGCGCCGTCGGGGGAGCCGATCGTTGCATCGGGGTCTCCATGCGCGGCGACAACTCGATCCTGGAACGCGTGACCGCCGAGGCGCACGGTGGCGCGACGAGAAACACGGGAATCAACTCGGAGGGCGACGGCTCCCTGGTTCTCGATTGCGTGGCCACCGCGACCGGTGGGGGGATCCACACGGCCCTCCGAGTTTCGGGGGCGAGCCGGGTCAGCCGCGGGTCGTACGAGTCCGATGACGATCCGCACTCTTCCGACAGCGCCATCAAGATCTCCGGCAACGTCGAGATGCTCGATGTGACCGTGGCCAGCGACGACGTCGCCGTCGAGGTCGCCGCCTGGGAGAATCTGACGGTCACGCTCACGCGCATGGATCTTCGTGGGCAGCTGACCACGGTTGTCGGCAGCGGCCTCTCGTTGGCGTTGATCGTCGAGCACTCCCGGATCGATTCTCCCGGCGCCACGATCGAGGGCTCCCCCGGGGCGGTCATCGGCGTCGCCGCGACGCAGCTTGCCGGCGATCCGGTGCAAAGCGGCGGCGGGACGGTGGTCTGCGCCGGAGTGTGGGATGAATCCTGGACCTTCCACCCGAACACCTGTCCCTGACCGGAGGACGCCATGAATCGGATCAACCCCTTCACACTCTCTCTCATGATCTCCCTCGTGGCGGCGCTGGTCGCGGCCGCGCCGATGGGCACGAGCATTACCTACCAGGGAGTGCTGACCGACGCCGGATCACCGGTCGCCGGCGTCGTCGATCTCAGATTCCGACTCTTCGACGCCGCAACCGGGGGCACCGATCTCGGCCTGGTCACGGTCGACGACATCGTCGTGGCCGACGGTCGGGTTTCGGCCGTCCTCGACTTCGGCGGCCAGTTCACCGGCGACGCCCGGTGGCTCCAGGTGGAGGTGCGTGAGGGCTCGAGCTCGGGCGCGTTCGACGTCCTGCCCGAACGACAGGCGCTGCTCGCCACTCCGGTGGGCCTGTACGCCGGCGATGCGGACCACGCTTCCGATGCGGCCCACGCCACCACCGCCGCCGCAGTGTTGACCCTCGACGGCCTGGGCGCCGCGCACTATCGCGCGTTCGCCAACCTCACCGGCGTGCCGACCGGGCTGAGCGACGGCGACGATGACACCGCCGCCGGGCTCGCATGCTCGGCCGGAGACATGCCCACTTGGAGCGGCTCGTCGTGGGTCTGCGACCCCGATGACGCTGCCGGATATGTGCGGACCGTGGTGGTGGGGCCGGTGGGCGACGCCACCGCCAACGGCGCCGCCCTGGTCGCGGCGGTGGGCGCGTTGCCCGTCCCGACGTCGCGTGCGGAGGGTTGGCGGATCGAGGTCGAGCCGGGTCTTTATGACCTCGGCGCAAGCTCCCTCGATCTCCCACCGTGGACGACGCTCGAGGGTGCGGGAGAGATGTTCACCGTCATCACATCGGCGGTCTGCAGCAGCGCGTCCGGCATCACCGCCACGATTCTCGGGGACGACCACGTCGAGATCAGCGACCTGACGGTGGAGAACACCTGCTCGTCGGGCTCGCTCCGGTCGTGGGCCGTCTCCTTCAACTGGTCGCACGACGCGGCCCGTCTCTATCGGGTGACGGCCCGGACGACGGGAGCGGCCGGGGGCTGTGCGGGCGTGATCAACCGTTCGGAAAACTCCGTTCTCGACCGGGTCACGGCCGAGGTGACGGCTTGTGCAGGCCGTGGCGACGCCATCTCGACTGCGGGAACCAACGCGCTGCTCTTCGACTGCATCGCATCCGCCGAAGGTTCGAGCACCAACAACGGGCTGGTCATCGGCGCGCAGACAGTCGTCAACCGCGGTGCGTTCACCGCCACCGACACCATCGGCACCGACGACGCTGCGGTCGTCGTCGATGCGAGCGCGAATCTGATCTCGGTCATGGCGAGCTGTCCCGATGCATCGGTTCGGGTCTTGGCCTCGCACGGCTACACCGTCGCCATCACCCGGCTCACCGCCAACGGCGCCGTCGAGGCCGAAGACCACGGCGGCAGCCTGTTTCTCGTCATCGAGCACTCGAGGATCATCGCCTCGGGACCGACCGTGATCGGCGACACCGCCTCCACGATCGGGATCGCCATGACCCAGCTCGCCGGCGGCCCCGTGTCGCCATCGGGCGCCGCGATGGCCTGCGCCGGGATCTGGGATGAGCTCTGGTCGCCCTACGCGACGACGTGCCCGTGACGTGATAGCGTGTCGAGTGTCATGAGGGGATGCCGGACCAACGAGCGCTGCAACCCGCCGGTCGCGTGGTCGCCGTCGACCGCGCACCCGACTGCCGGTTGGCGCCGCGACCGGTGACCGACCCGCGATGCCCACCTATAGGCTGATCATCGAGTACGACGGCAGCAAGTTCTCCGGCTGGCAGACCCAGCTCAAGCACCGAACCGTGCAGGGCGTGCTGATCTCGGTGTTGCGCGAGCTGCTCGGCGACCAGGGTCTCACCCTGCAGGGCGCCGGCCGCACCGACGCCGGCGTCCACGCCCTCGGCCAGGTCGCCTCGCTGCGCTGCGCCCGGCGGTTCGCCGTCGACCGCACCCTGGACCGCCTCGAGCGCGCCCTGCCCAGCGATCTCGCGGTGCTCGACATCCAGCCGGCCGTCGACGGCTTCCACGCCCGCCACGATGCGGTGGCGCGCTGTTACCGGTACCAGATCGCCCGCCGCCGTTCGGCCTTCGGCAAACGCGCCACGTGGTGGGTCGACGGCGCCCTCGACGTCGAGCGGATGCGGACCACGGCCGGGTTCTTTGTCGGCCGCCACGACTTCGCGGCTTTCGCCCGCGCCGGCCACGCGGCGCCGAGCACCATCGTCGTGGTTGACGAGTGCACGCTGTGGGAGTTCGGCGAGCTGGTGGTGTTGCGCCTCGTCGCAAGCCATTTCCTCTGGGGTCAGGTGAGGCGCATGGTGGGGGCGTTGGTGGCGGTGGGCCGCGGCGCGGCGGCCCCGTCCGACGCGGCCCGCTGGCTCGACGGCTCGGCGCCGCCGCCCGAGCCCGCGGCGCCCGCCTCGGGTCTCTTCCTCGAGCGGGTCCTCTACCCCGGCGAACCGCGCACGCTGCCCCCGCCCGCGCCCGTCGGCGTGCCGTGGCCTCGCCGGGACGGGAACCGCGAAACCGTCGACGCGGCCCGGCCGAGCCGCCCCGCCGCAGAAACCCGACGGCCTCGGCGCAGCCGGCCCCGAGGTGGTCGTCGATAGCGCAACCTCCGCGCCCCGCGCACCGGAGTCAAAGCGGAAAATCGGTTGGCGCCGCGTACCCTGATGGCATCTCGAGGACCGACCTGACCGTCTCCTCCCGGCGGTCCACCCCCTCGGGCAGGCTGATTCCCGGATGCATCAGCCCGGGAGGAGAACTGGAGAAGGCATCCGTCCTCCTCCTTCGCCTGGCTGCAATGTCCGTCCACTCCCGCGTGTTTTCCCCTACCAGAGGACCATTTGAGCGGTGGCCGCCCGGGCCGCCACCGGACGGAGGGTAAAGATGATCAGGAAGCGGTTCTTCAAAACCAAGGACGAGTGCGAGGTGAGCTTCGAGATCGCGGCGCCCGACGCCGCTTCCGCCGAGCTTGCGCTGTCGGCAAAAGAGTGGCGGCCGATCGCCATGCGACGGTGGAAGGCGGGCCACTTCAGGACCACCGTCCGGCTGCCGGTCGACTGCCGCACCGAGTTCTGCTATCGCCTCGACGGCGAGAGGTGGCGCCACGATCCGGACTCCGACGGCCTGGTGGCGAACCCGTTCGGGACCACCAACAGCCTCGTCGACACGACCCGCCCCGCGAGCTGAACGGCGCGGCGCCAAGGTGTCAGCCCGGGTGCGTCGCCCGGTTCGGCGCGCAACGGCCGTCGCGCAAAGCGGTGTCTGGCGACTTTTGTGGCAACAACCCCCGCCAATCGGAGATCTGCAGATCGGCGCCTGGGGCCCTGTGGAGTAGTGGTCCCGTGAATGGGTGGAGCGGGACAGCCCTGACGCCGCCCGCAGACTCGCCGCGAAGATCCGCGACCGCGTCAGCAACCTCGCCGCGCTCCCCGCATCGGGCCGCGTCGTACCGGAGATCGGCATCGAACGCTACCGCGAGGTCATCGTCCGGCCCTACCGTGTGATCTTCGAGGTTCGGGAGAACGACCTCGTGATCCTGCGTGTCCGGCATTCTCGCCGCGATCTGCCGGAGTGAACAACGCCGATCCTTGCGGCGAGAGTCACTCGCCAAAACCAACTCATACGCCACAACACCAGCTCATGCGCCCAGACGCCAACCCGTGCGCTCAACGACCAGGTCGTGCTACAAATTTGGTATGGCACCGATCCGTGTTCTCGTCCACGTTCCCGGAGGCGAACAGCGAGTCCTGGATCCGGAGGACGTCTACTGCCTTCGAGCCAGGGGCGGCGAGACCGAAATCCGCCTCCGATCGCGCACACCCCTGGTCGACGTCCGACCGATGGGTGAGGTTTCGCCACTGCTCGAGCCCTACGGTTTCGTCCGGATTCACCGCGAGCACACGGTCAACATCGCCCACATCCGACTCCTGCGCCTGCAGGCCGATGGACGAGACTGGGAGCTCAAGCTCGAACCGCCGGTGAACAGCGTGCTGCCCATCGCCCGCGATCGACTCGCGGCGCTCCGCGCCGCCCTAGGAGAGCCCTAGTTCTGCAAAGCGGTGCCTGACACCTTTTACATTCGCGAGCTCGGGCTTGTTCCAGAACCTCGGTGCGTCGACTACGTACGCCACGGGCGACTACACCGTCGTCGTGATGTTTCAGAAGCAGCCCTATTTTCCCGGGTCCAACCCCTACATTCTCGGGTATGACGACGTGAGCGACGATCATTCGGGGTCCCGCCTTGAAGGGGGACACTTCACCAACGGTGGAGGAGGTGACTCGCAGGAGTTCACATGGAGTGCGAATTCACCGACGGCCTGTGACAGCGGAGGTCCGGCGTCTCCCGATATGAACTGGTACATTTTCGGAGCGTACAAAGCTCCTGGCGACCATTCGATCGTCAGTACGTTCCTCACGACAGTGGGCAGCCTGGCGGACATCTCAACCGGGGCGCTGGCTGCCGGGGCTTTCGGCAACATGGGTGACGAGGTCAGACTCGGCGGTCAGCACAACAACTTCGTTAACCAAGGTATGCACGGCTACATCTGGAAGGCGATGGCGTGGACCGGCCAGCCTTCGCGCTTGGAGATCTACGCGTGGGCCAAACACCAGGCGGGTCTCTAGAGGCCGCGTTTCACAAGCTCAGCCTGCCATGGCGTAGTTTGGAGAGGGATTCCGAGGAAGCCCGGCTTCGTCTTCGACTACGCCGTGGCATTTAATAGCCCCTGTTGCCAAGCGGCAACAGGGGCAATTAAATGGTGGAGGCGGTGGGAATCGAACCCACGTCCGAGGAACTCCGGTCGCTGGTTTCTCCGTGTGCAGCCGGCGATTTAAATCTCACCCCGTGGTCGGTCGTCCGGCGACCTACTGTGGGGCCAGCCCGAAAATCTCAGTCACCGTGTTCGGGCGCCGCGGCGACCCAGCCCATCAAAACAACGTCGAACCTCAGATCGATGGGCGAGATCTCGAGGCCGACGTCGCTACCTAAGCAGCGAGTGCGTAGTCGTTATTGGCAGTTAAGTTTTGCCCCCACCTTTTTTACGAGGCGGTGAGGACCTCGACACGCTGCCAACGACCGGACACTGTTCCCCGTCAAACCCAGGACACCCCCAAGCTCAACTCAGTCTCTGAGTATAACAACGTTTTGCGGGCGAAAATGTTCCCGATACCTGATTCCCGGGACAGCCGATGCGTTGCGCGGGTCCGAGCGAGGCGATGCTTCAGCTCTGAGCACGCGGAGAGCGCGGCGACAACGGGGTGCCGGGCACGCTATTGTGCCGGACTCAGACCTTCCGGACAACGCGGCGCGGCCCCCGCACGATGGCGGCTGCGGGCTCGGCCACCGCGGGGAGTCGCGATGAGGTCCCGCTGTTCCGGCGCAGCTGGGAGGCCGCCGGCGTCGCCACCGGCGTGGTCGCAGCGCGCTCGCGCGGTTGCCGCTTCGAAGGACGCGACCACGCTGATGGGGCGAGCTGGGCCGCCTGAAGGCGGAACCAGAAGTGGCGGTGCCGTAGAGAACCAGTAAGGCAGCGACCGCGACGCGCTCCGGGACGTCGTTCGGGACAGCAGCCAGCGGTCGAAGGGGCCGCGACACGTGCAGGCGCGGGTCCGAAGCCGATGCCACTCTGAGCACGCGGAAAGCGCGCCACAACGGGGTGCCGGGCACGCTATTGTGCCGGATCGACCTCCCGGCAACGCGGCGCGCTGCGCACAATGGCGCTGCCGGGCTCCCCCGGGGAGCGCGATGAGGTCAGCTCTTCCGGCGCAGAGGGAGGCCGCCGGCGCGCCATCGGCGTGGTCGCAGCCCTTCACGTATCCCTCGCGCGACCACGCCGATGGGGCGACGCTGGGTCGCCGAAGGCGGACCAGAAGGCCGGTGCCGAGAGAATCACGCGGTCCGGGGCCAGCTCTGAGCACCGGAAAGCGCGCCACAACGGGGTGCCGGGCACGCTATTGTGCCGGATCGACCCCCCGGCAACGCGGCGCACCCCGCACAATGGCGCTGCCGGGCTCCCCCGGGGAGCGCGATGAGGTCAGCTGTTCCGGCGCAGAGGGAGGCCGCCGGCGTGCCATCGGCGTGGTCGCAGCCTTCCCCGTTTCCCTCGCGCGACCACGCCGATGGTGCGACGCTGGGCCGCCGAAGGCGGACCAGAAGGCCGGTGCCGGGAGCACGGGCACGGAAACGGAAACGGACGCGGACGCGGACGGGTTTCCTTGACGATCGAGGCTCGCCGGACCGCATACTGGGTTTGTTCCACGCTGTACAACCGAAGGGAAAAGTCTATGTTGGCGAAGGCGTATTCTGCCACGCCGCGCGGCGTGGATGCGTTGTTCGTAACCGTGGAAGTGGACCGGATCCGGGCGCAGCAGCCATCGGTGACGGTGGTCGGGCTGCCGGATCCCGCGGTCCGCGAGGCCAAGGAGCGGATCTTCTCGGCCATCCGCCATCTCGGCCGCCGATCCGAGGCGGCCAACACCGTCTTCAATCTCGCGCCGGCGGACGAGCGAAAGGAAGGGGCGGCCCTCGACCTGCCCATGGCCATGGCATTTCTCGCCTCGGCCGGACACCTGCCGATGGAGCGGCTCGAGGACCGGTTGCTGGTCGGTGAGTTGTCTCTCGAAGGGCGTCTGCAGCCGGTGCGGGGGGTTCTGCCCATCGTCCTCGCCGCCCGCCGGCACGGGGTGGGGGAGGTGATTCTCCCGCAGTCGAATCTCGCCGAGGGTTCGGTGGTTTCCGGGCATCCGCGTGATCGGCGCCGCGACCCTCGGTGAGGTGATGCGTTATCTGCGGGACGGCGTGGTTCCGGAGATTGACAGAGATCCGACGACCGTGAGCGGACCGGTGGACCGCCGTGCCGGATCTCTCCGATGTGGTCGGCCAGGAACAGGCTCGCCGCGCCCTCGAGGTCGCGGCGGCCGGCGGCCACCACCTGCTCTTCATGGGCCCGCCCGGTTGCGGCAAGTCCATGCTCGCGCGTCGGCTGCCGGGAATCCTGCCGCCGTTGGAGTCCGAGGAGGCACTCCAGGTGACCAGCGTCTACTCGGTCTCGACCCGGGTGCCGCGGCCGCGCGGTCTGCTGTCGAGGAGGCCGTTCCGGGCGCCCCACCACACGATTTCCAATGCGGCGCTCATCGGCGGCGGGATCCAGCCCACAACCGGGGGAGGTTTCTCTCGCGCACCACGGAGTGCTCTTTCTCGACGAACTCACCGAGTTTCGCCGCGATGTCCTCGAAGGTCTGCGCCAACCCCTCGAGGATCGGACGGTGACGGTCGCCCGGGCGCAGGCGACCCTGACCTTTCCGTCCGCCTTCCAGATGGTGGCGGCGGCGAATCCCTGCCCCTGCGGATACCTCGGCGACGAGCGGCGGGAGTGCGTCTGCACCCCGCCGGCGGTGGACCGCTACCGATCGCGGTTGTCGGGGCCGCTGCTCGACCGGCTCGATCTTCAGGTGTCGGTGGCGTCGGTTCCGTGGCGGGAGCTGTCCCGGGATCGCCGGGGGGAGGCGTCGGCAGCGGTGGCGGCACGGGTCGCCGCGGCGAGGCGGCGGGCCCGGGAACGATTCGGGTCCGGCGGACCGCTGTCCAACGGCGATATGGGCTCGGAGGCGATCCGGGAGTGGGCCGCCCCCGACGACGACGGTCGGCGGCTGCTCGAGCACGCGAGCAGGGCTCTCGGGCTGTCCGCCCGGGCCTGGCACCGCATCCTCAGGGTGGCGAGGACCATCGCCGATCTCGCCGACGACGATCAGGTCAAAGCGCCCCATGTCGCCGAGGCCATCGCCTACCGAAGCCTCGACCGACGGGAGGGCCTCCCACCCATGGGAACCCTGGGGGTGGTCAAATGAACAACAACGATCGAGAAAAGATCGAGGAAATCGGAAAGACAATCGTCCATTCGGCTGTCAAGGTTCATAGGTCCTTGGGCCCAGGGTTGCTTGAGGGCGCCTATCAGGCGTGTTATGCATTCGAGATGAGGGCGGCTGGTCTTGATGTCCGTACGGAAGTCAAACTCCCGGTCTCCTACCGCGGATTTCGAGTGGACGTGGGATACCGCATCGACATGCTCATCAACGAGTGTGTCGTTGTCGAAAACAAGGCGGTGGATCGATTGCTACCGATCCACACATCTCAGGTGTTGACGTACCTGGAGCTGGGGGGCTTCAACCTGGGATATCTGCTCAATTGGAATGTGAGGCTCATTAAACAGGGTATTCATCGGTTCGTTTTTCGGTTGTGACGCGATTCCTGGTTATTTGAAACACGGTTTGTACCATTGAGGTGGCGATGTATACGGCGAGAGGCGTCCCTGGTGTCCTGGCAGGGTGAGTCAACCGCGAAGAACGCGAAGTTGAGGGACGCAAAGTCCGCAAAGAACATTTTTTGAGTTGGTTTCTTTGTGCTCTTGGCGTATGCCTTTGCGTTCTTAGCGGTTTACTCGCCGTATCGGTTCTTGATCGTCGCAGGGAGAACAGACGCCGCCCAGGTGTTGTTTCGCATGACCGTTCTTTGAACGAGCATCGCCTCGTCCTGGCGTGATTTCGAAACAGGTCACCCAAGAGCTTCACGTCAGATTGAAGTTGACGGTGAGGATATAGCGGACGCTGACGGGGCGGCCTTTGTAGGTGCTTGGCTCGAATTGCCATTGCTTCACGGCCTCTGTGGCGCTCTTTGTGAGGCCCAGGGGGAGACCCCTCAGTGCGTTGACCGATTCGACTCGTCCTCCGGTGTCGATGATGAGTTCGAGGATGACCACTCCCTCGATGCGAGCCTGGATCGCCGGTTCGGTGTAACGCGGCTCGACCTTCTGGGTGATCGTCGGTGGTTTGACATCGATGCCGGCCAGGACGACCGTCGTTTCTTCGACCGCCGGTGGCGGTGGCGGTTCGTCCGGTAGGAGAACATAGACGACCGGCCCCTCCGGAATCTCCGGCGATTCAGTCGGTTGGCGGATCACGGGCTCGGCCGGTGGCTCCGGGGGAGTCGAGATGATCGGCGGCCCCTGCGGTGGTCGCACCGGAGCCTCGATCAAGATGGGCTCGACCTCGCGCTCGGGCGGGATGAGGTTGACGAGGCGGACGGGAATCAAGACCTGCTCGGGTTCCGTGGGCGGCGCCTGGGCGATGGTCGGCCAGGTGATGGCGAAGATCCCGGCGTGGATGAGCGCCGCGACCACGATCCCGATGCGGAATTGGCGTCCGCCGTGCGGGTCCTTCTCCAACAAGTGTTCCCAGGACTGCGGGCTGCGGGGTCGACCATCGTTGCTCATGGGGTGTCTCCTTGGAACGTAGGACCCCCCACCGCCAAAGAAGTTCCACGCTCATGGGAGCTCCAAGGTCTGCCCCATCGATCTGATCAACCTCGCGACACACTGGAACCGCAAAGACGCGGAGGACGCAAAGGTGCCGCCAGGTTTTTTTTGACTCATCGCAGAGTCCAGGTTTGGTTTGGCATCGAGGAATTGAGTGAGCCCAGGCCGGCTGAGTTGCTTTGCGGCACCTTGGCGACTTTGCGTCTTCGCGGTTCCAATCTGCGATCCAGTCAACAGCGCCGTCGATCGAAGATTCAGTGGACGATGATCGAGGGGGTGTCGGTTTGGCGGCACCGGAGCGCACCGTGACCAATAAATGACACGCGGGCAGGGATCGTTTTATCGCGCGATTCGCGGGATTATGCTATTTTTCACAACCCTTGGAATGGGGGCGCCTGCGAGCACGCGCCGGTCGGTTTGACAGCCTACTCATCGAGGCTAGAATGGCAGGCGTTGCGGTCGCGGAGTGATTCGAGACGAAGGAGAGTCGATGGAGCATTACGTTCCTATACTGGTCTTCTCGCTGGTCGCCATCACGATTCCGATATTGCTGTTGTTGCTCACCAAGGTGATCCGTGCGGGTTCGCCCGATCCGGTCAAGGGCGAGCCTTATGAGTGCGGTGTCGAGCCCACGAGTTTCGCTTTCGATACGCGCTTTTCAATTCGGTACTACGTCATTGCGGTTCTGTTCGTCGTCTTTGACGTGGAGACGATCTTCCTCTTCCCGTGGGCGGTGAGTTTCGACCGGTTGGCCGTCTTCGGTTTTGTCGAGATGGTGGTCTTCCTGGCGATCCTGCTCGTCGGCTACGTCTATGCGTGGAAGAGGGGGGCCCTGGAATGGGCATGATCGAAAACCGTTTCAAACCGAGCGTCATCACCACCACCTACGACAAGCTCTTCAACTGGGCGCGGAAGAACTCGCTGTGGCCGATGCAGTTCGGGCTCGCCTGCTGCGCCATCGAGATGATGGCGACGCTTGATGCGCGCTACGATCTCGCCCGGTTCGGCGCCGAGGTCTTTCGCGGATCGCCGCGGCAGGCCGATTTGATGATCGTCTCCGGCACCGTGACTGAAAAGATGGCGCCCATGATCAAGCGGCTTTATCACCAGATGGCCGATCCCAAGTGGGTCATCGCCATGGGTTCGTGCGCCACCTGCGGTGGGCCGTACAAGACCTACGCGGTGACCCAGGGAGTTGATCGGATCATCCCGGTGGATGTCTATATTCCCGGGTGCCCACCACGGCCTGAGGCGCTGATCCACGGGATCATGGAGCTCCAGAAGAAGATCGATCGGCGGACCATCGCCAAGACCGAAGCTTCGTGAGGCAGCCATGACAGACGAGAACTCCAAAACCCCCGAGGACGCGCCGGTGACCGAAGAAACCACCACACCTGCGCCCGAAGAACCCTCCACCGAGGTCAACGAGAAGCCGGCCGAGGCCAAACCGAAGCCGACCGATGAGGAAAAGGCCGCCAAGATCGCGGCGGCCAAGGCCAAGGCGGCTGCAAAGAAGGCCGAGGAGGAGGATGCCGAGCCGAAACCGCCGTGGGAAGACAAACCGGTGTCTCCTGAGCGGATCGAGGCCGGTGACGATCCCGAGGTTGTCGCGCTGGCCGAAGGCGTCGATGGATCGGTGCTCGCCGCTGGACGTTTCGCCGGTGATCTGACGGTCACGATCCCGGCCGCGAAGATCGTCGAGGTCTGTCGCTTCTTGAAGAACGAGCGGCGGTTTTGCCTTTCTCGTCGATCTCACCGCGATCGATTGGCCCGAGCGCGAAGAGGGTCGCTTTGACGTGGTTTATTGGATGCACCGGTTCGATGGGGAATTCCGCCTCCGGCTCGTGACGGCGGTGGCCGAGGATCAGATCATCGAGTCGGTGACCGGGGTGTGGAAGGTGGCCAATTGGATGGAGCGTGAGGTCTACGATCTCTTCGGTATCGTCTTCGCCAACCACCCGATCTCGAGCGCATCCTGACTTGGGAGGGTTTCAACGGCCATCCCCTGCGCAAGGACTTTCCCCTCGAGGGGATCGACACCGGCGCCGCCATCTACCCCGACGTCTACCCGGAAGGTGGTGGACCGGTGGTAACTGAAGAGAAGGGGGACGAGGCATGAGCGGTCCCGAGACCTCACTCTTCGATATCGAGGAGATGGAGATCAACTTCGGGCCTCAGCACCCGGCAACGCACGGCGTGCTCCGGGTCCTGGTCAAGCTCGATGGCGAGAAGATCGTCGAGCGCCAAGCCGATCATCGGCTATCTCCACCGCGGCACCGAGAAACTCTTCGAAACAATGGACTTTCCGGCGTGCATCCCGCACACCGACCGGATGGACTATGTCGCGGCGGCGACCAACAACCAGGGTTTCTGCGTCACCATCGAGAAGCTCCTGGGAATCTCCATCCCGCCTCGCGCCGCCTACATCCGGATGATTCTCGCCGAGCTCCAGCGCCTGGCGTCGCACCTGGTCTGGTTCGCCACCCACGCCATCGACCTCGGCGCCATCACGCCGTTTTTCTATAACTTCCGCGACCGGGACTTCATCCTCGATCTCTTCGAGGAGTACTGCGGCGCCCGCCTGACCCTGAACACCATGAAGATCGGCGGTGTCCCGTTCGAGCTGCCCGATGGTTGGGTCGATCGCTGCCGTGCGGTGGCCGACGCGTTTCCGACCAAGATCGACGAGTACGAAACCCTGCTCACCGACAACCGGATCTGGAAGAAGCGCACGGTCGACATCGGCGTCGTCTCGCCCGAGGAGGCCGTCGAATGGGGTCTGACCGGTCCGCCGTTGCGCGGCTCGGGGATCCGCTGGGATATCCGCAAGGTCTTCCCCTACGACCGCTATGACGAGATCGACTTCGACATCCCCATCGGCGTCAACTGCGACACCTACGACCGCTACCTGGTGCGGGTCGAGGAGATGCGGCAGTCGGTGCGGATCATTCAGCAGTGTCTCGACCGGCTTCCCGACGGGCCCGTCATGGCTCGTGCGCCCAAGGTCCTGCGGGCCAAGGAAGGCATGGTCTACGGATCGGTCGAGGCGCCCAAAGGAGAGCTGCGGCTACTTCGTCGTCACCACCGAAAAAGGCACCAAGCCCTACCGCTGTCGGGTACGGCCGCCGTCGTTCATCAACCTGCAGGCGCTGCCCGCGATGGTCGAGGGCCATCTGGTCGCCGATCTGATCGCCGTCATCGGGACCCTCGATATCGTGCTCGGAGAAATCGACCGATGACTGATCCGATGGTGCAGCTCGTTGTCCTTCCCGTGGTCAAGCTGGTGGTGATTCTCACCGCGCTGTTGTTGATCGTCGCCTATCTCACCCTGCTCGAACGCAAGGTGCTCGGCTACATGCAGGTTCGGCTCGGACCGAACCGGGTCGGGCCCAGGGGGCTGTTCCAGCCATTTGCCGATGTCTTCAAGCTCTTCGTCAAGGAAGATCTCGTGCCTGCGGGGGCGCGAGAAGTTCGTCTTCATCCTCGCGCCGATGCTGATTTTCGTGCCGTCGTTCCTGGTGTGGTCGGTGATCCCGTTCGGCGAGACCTTCAATGTGCGCGGATGGCGATGGAACCCTTCATCGCCGACATCAACGTCGCCGTCCTCTTCATCCTCGCGATCTCGTCGATCGGGGTTTACGGCCTCATCCTCGGCGGCTGGGCGTCGAACAACAAGTTCTCGTTGATGGGTGGTCTGCGATCTGCGGCGCAGATGATCTCCTATGAAGTGCCGATGGGCTTTGCGGTCGTGTCGGTGCTGCTCATGGCCGGGAACCCTGTCGATGGTCGGGATCGTCGAGTCGCAGCGCGCCGCCGGGTTGTGGTGGGTCTTCCCCGGATTGCTCGGATTCGGCATCTACTTCATCTGCGGGGTCGCCGAGACGAACCGCAACCCGTTTGATCTTCCCGAGGCCGAGGCGGAGCTCGTGGCCGGCTTCCACACCGAGTACTCGGGGATGAAGTTTGCGCTCTTCTACCTCGCCGAGTACATGAACATGCTGCTGGTTTCCTCATTGGCGGTGATTTTCTTCTTCGGCGGCTGGCTGCCGCCCTTCCCGAACCTGCTCTCGGGTCTCTGGCAGTTGCCCGTTCTGGCCTGGATTCCGCCGGTCGCGTGGTACTTCGCCAAGGTGATGTGTTTCATCTTCGTCTTTATCTGGTTCCGCGGCACCTTCCCGCGCTATCGCTTTGACCAGCTCATGGCGTTGGGGTGGAAATGGTTGTTGCCGCTTTCTCTCGCCAACGTCCTGCTGGTCGGGATCGGCGTGCTGGTGTTCAGGGTCTGGGGTTAGGGATGGGTTTCATGGACTTCCTCGGTAAGCTGGTGCCCATCGAGCTCTTCAAAGGGATGGCGGTCACCGGCGGCTACTTCTTCCGTCACAAGGAGACGATCCAGTATCCGGAAGCAGCGGATCGAACCGGCGGATCGTTTTCGCGGGATGTTCGGCTATGACCTCGAGCGCTGCATCGATTGCAGCCTCTGCGCCAAGGCTTGCCCCATCGACATCATCTTTATCGAAGACCATGTCGAGGTGAACCCCGAAACGAAAAAGAAGAAGAAGGTCATCGACCGCTACGACATCGATGTCAAGCGGTGCATGTTCTGTGGTCTCTGCGAACAGGCCTGCCCCACCGAACCACGTTCGATCTGGCTGACCACCAAGACCTATGAGACCTCCACATACGAACGCAATGAAGGCTTGTATTTCTTCAAGGAGCGGTTGGCCAATTGGGAAGGCGTCACCGCCTTCCCCGGTGTCATCACTCCCGCCGAGGGCCAGGATCCCGCCGATCCCCTGGGCAAAAATCCAAAACCGCCAGCCGCCGAACCGGCAGCGGAAGAATAGGGGGAGCGGAGGATGGACTTTCTCGTCGTCAACTTCGCCGAAATCCTCTTTTACTGCCTGGCCGTCCTGACGGTGGCGGGGGGCATCGGAGTGCTGGTTTTCAAGAGCCCGGTGCACGGGGCGCTCTCATTGTTGTTTTGCTTCGTCATGGTGGCGGCGCTCTTTCTGCTGCGCCACGCCGAACTGCTGGCTGCCGTCCAGGTTCTGGTCTACGGCGGCGGAATCATGATTCTCTTTCTCTTCGTCATCATGTTGGTCAACATCAAAGGCCTGGCGCCCGAACAGGCGTATCTGTCGCGGCTTGCGCCGCTGGCGGTCGTCGGCGGTGTCCTGCTGGGAGTGCTCATCGCCTTCGGACTCGTCTTCGGAGTGCTCGCTTCCGGCCACGGCGACGGAACCGGCCTGCGCATCGGTGGACGGTCTCGAGATCGGCAACACCGAGGCCATCGGCGCCGTGCTCTACACCAAGTACCTGGTGCCCTTCGAGGTGGTCTCGGTGGTGCTTCTGGTGGCCATGATCGGCGCCATCGTCTTCGGTAGGCGCTCGGCGGCGTTGAAGCCGGGGGAGGGAGGCCGGGACATGATTGACGCCACGCACTATGTCGTCCTTTCATTGATTCTCTTCTGCCTCGGCTTGATCGGGGTGATGATGCGGCGCAACTTCATCACCGTTCTCATGTCGCTCGAACTCATGTTCAACGCGGTCAACCTCAACCTCATCGCGTTCAGTTTCAGGCTGTCGGATCTCGCGGGCCAGGTGCTGGCGATCTTCGTCATCACGGTGGCCGCCGCCGAGGCCGCCATCGGACTCGGGCTCATCATCGCTCTGGTTCGGCTCAAGGACACTGTCGCCCTCGATGAGGCCGACGTGATGCGGGGTTGACGGCATGAAGCTCTACGATTACATCTGGCTCGTTCCCCTCTTCCCCCTCCTGGGCGCGATCTTCAACGGGTTTGTCTCCAACCGGCGGGGCCTGCCGAAGAAGACCACCCACACGGTGGCGTTGCTCGGCGCCGGGCTCGCGTGGATCTACGGCTGGGCTGCGGTGATCCAGTGGTTCTTCACCGAGGACCACACCAAGGCCTACGTCGGTCAAGGCGTTCACCTGGATCACCGGCGGCAATCTCACCATCGCCGACGGCAGCACCGCTGCGGTCGACATCGCCGCGTCGTTCCAGGTCGATCCGCTGTCGGCGGTGATGGTCGGCTTCGTCACCTTTGTCGGCTTCCTCATCCATCTCTACTCCGTCGGCTACATGCACGGCGAGCCGGATCGCGACTACGCCCGCTACTTCGGCTATCTCAACCTCTTCATGTTCGCCATGCTGACTCTGGTCACCGGCTCGAACCTGCCGGTGCTCTTTGTCGGTTGGGAGGGCGTCGGTCTCTGCTCGTATCTTCTGATCGGCTTCTACTTCGAGAAGGACTGGTGCGCCGCGGCGGGCATGAAGGCCTTCATCGTCAACCGCATCGGCGACTTCGGCTTTCTGCTCGCGATCTTCTTCGCCTTCTATTACTTCGGGACGCTGGAGTTCCAGGGCCTCTTCGATGCGATGGCCGGCGATCACGGCGGCCACTTCGCCGGCGCGGCGACCATCATCGGCCTGCTGCTCTTTGTCGGCGCCATCGGCAAATCGGCCCAGATTCCGCTCTTTGTCTGGCTGCCCGACGCCATGGCCGGTCCGACCCCGGTGTCGGCCCTGATCCACGCCGCCACCATGGTCACGGCCGGCGTCTACATGGTGGCCCGGTGCAATTACTTCTATCAGATGAGCCCCACCGCGATGCTGACCGTGGCGGTCATCGGCGGCGTCACCGCGGTCTTCGCCGCCACCATCGGCCTGGTCCAGAACGACATCAAGAAGGTGCTCGCCTACTCGACGGTGTCGCAGCTCGGCTACATGTTCCTCGCTGCGGGGGTCGGCGCCTACGTCGTCGCCATCTTCCACGTCGTCACCCACGCGTTCTTCAAGGCCTGCCTCTTCCTCGGTTCGGGCTCGGTGATCCACGCCTGCGGCGGCGAGCAGGACATGCGCAAGATGGGTGGGCTCAAGAAGTACATGCCCACCACCTACTGGACCTTCCTGGTGGCGACCATCGCCATCGCCGGCATCTTCCCCTTCGCCGGGTTCTTCTCCAAGGACGAGATCCTGGCCAAGGTCTTCGCGGCCGGCTACGGCGATCTCAACCACCACGGCGGGGTCTACTACCTGCTTTGGGCCCTGGCGGTGATCGGCGCGATCCTGACCGCCTTCTACATGTTCCGGCTCGTCTTCATGACCTTCCACGGCGACTTCCGCGGCGGCGAGGAGGCCGAGCACCACCTGCACGAGTCGCCGTGGACCATGACCCTGCCGCTGCAGATCCTCGGTGTGCTGTCCATCATCGGCGGGTTCATCGGCGTTCCCGGTTTCCTCTGGGGACATCCCGAGCACAACCTCATCGACCGGTTCCTCGAACCCGTGGTGATGCACCTGGATCACGGCGGCCACGCCGGTGCTCATCCCGGACTCGGACTCGAGCTGGGTCTGATCTTCCTGTCATTGGCCGCAGCGGGTTTCGGGATCTGGATGGCCTACCGCTTCTACTACGTCGACAAGGGCTTCACCCGCGCCAGCTCCCTTGCGGCCCGCTTCCCGTTCGCCTACAAGATGCTGCTCAACAAGTACTGGGTCGACGAGCTCTATGACGCCACCGTGATTCGTGCGAACGATGAAACTCGCCGATTTCCTCTGGGAGTTCGACGCTCGAGTCGTCGACGGTGTGGTCAACGGAACCCGCAATGTCACCGTCGGTTCGTCGTGGCTGTCGGGGATCTTCGATCTTCAGGTCGTCGATGGACTGGTGAACCTGGTGGGCAGGTCCTACGACGTGGCCAGCCGCCAGTTCCGGCGTCTCCAGGTGGGATTTGCCCAAGGTTACGCCATGGTGATGGTCTTCGGAGCGGCGCTGCTGCTCGGTATTTTCTTTGTCGTGAATCTCTAGGTTCGGACGAACGGAAACGAATATGGATACACAGTACGGCTGGCTCCTCAACCTCATCTGTTACCTGCCGTTGGCGGGGGCTCTGCTCATCGTCTTCTTCATCAAGAAGGAGAACACCGGCGCCATCAAGATGGCGGCCGTCACGATCGCCGGCGTGGACTTCGTGCTTTCGTTGCCGCTCTGGTTCCTCTACCGGACCGATGGCGCGGAGTTCCAGTTCGCCAGCCGGGCGGAGTGGATACCGTCGGTCGGTGCGCAGTATCTCTTCGGGGTCGACGGTTTCGCCGTCCTGCTGATCCTGCTGACGACCATGCTCGGTTTCATCGCGGTCTACAGCTCCTTCACCGCGATCACCCACTCGGGAGAAGGAGTACTACGTCTTCCTGTTGATGCTGCAGACCGGGATGATGGGTGTCTTCTGCTCCCTCGATTTCGTTCTCTTCTATGTCTTCTGGGAAGTCATGCTGGTGCCGATGTACTTTCTCATCGGCGTCTGGGGTGGTCCCCGCAAGCTCTACGCGGCCATCAAGTTCTTTCTCTACACCCTGGTCGGTTCGGTGCTCATGCTGGTCGGGATTCTGGCGCTCTACTTCTACAACGCGGGCGGGCTCAAAGCCGTCGGTCTCGCGGGTCTCGGCAATGCTCCCGACCTTCTCGATTCCGCACCTCTACACCATCGCCCCGCAGGTTCCACCCGAACTCCAGTTCTGGATCTTCCTCGCTTTCTTTGTCGGCTTCGCCATCAAGGTGCCCATGTTCCCGTTCCACACATGGTTGCCCGATGCCCACGTCGAGGCGCCGACGGCGGGCTCGGTGATTCTGGCCGGTGTTCTGCTGAAGATGGGAACCTACGGTTTTGTCCGCCTCTCACTGCCGCTGCTTCCTGATGCCACCGTCAAGGCGGTGCCCTGGGTCGGTGCGCTGTCCATCATCGCCATCGTCTACGGCGCGCTGGTGGCCATGGCGCAAAAAGACATGAAGAAGCTGGTCGCCTACTCTTCGGTTTGCTCACATGGGTTTCATCATGCTCGGGATGTTCGCCCTCAACGATCCGGGTCTGCGCGGCGCGATTCTGCAGATGCTCAACCACGGGGTTTCCACCGGCGCCCTCTTCCTCCTGGTCGGCATCGTCTACGAGCGGCGCCACAACAGGCTCATCTCGGAGTACGGTGGGATCGCCAAGGTCATGCCGGTCTATGCGACCTTCTTTTTGATCATCACCATGTCGTCCATCGGCCTGCCGACCCTCAACGGTTTCATCGGTGAGTTCCTGATCCTCATCGGCGCCTTCAACCACAGTTGGGTCTGGGCGCTCTTCGCGGCTTCGGGCATCGTTCTCGGCGCCGCCTACATGCTGTGGCTCTATCAACGGGTCTTCTTCGGCGAGCTCTCCAACGAGAAGAACAAGGATCTGAAGGACCTCGACCTGCGCGAGCAGTGGACCATCATCCCGCTCATCATCATGGCGTTCTGGATCGGTTTGTACCCGAAACCCTTCTTCGATCGGATGCAGCCGACGGTCGACCGGGTCATGGAACGGGTCAGCGTCGCGTTGCCCGAGACCGATCTGGGCTTCTTCTACGGCGGCGACGCTGATACCGATGCACGCCGAAGAGCCCGAGTCGAAGCACGGGGAGTAGGCCATGTCGCTGGCGGACTTCGTTCCGTTCTGCCCGGAGATCTTCCTCGCCGGTCGCGGGTTCGTCGTCCTGCTGGCGGGAATCCCCCTCGGCCGACGGGGGTCACGACCGGTGATCGTCCTCGCCATCACGGCTCTGGCGGTGACCGCAGGATTGATTTTCTTTGTTGGACGGCCCGCGGCCGGTCCGCAGTTGATTCTCGGCGACATGTTGGTTGTCGACCAGTTTGCCGTCTTCTTCAAGCTCCTGGTGCTGGCCACTTCGGCTTTGGCGCTTGCTCATGTCCGCCGGCTACCTCGATCGCTCGGGATACAGCGCCGGTGAGTTCGCGTCCCTGATTCTCTTTGCCGATCTCGGGATGTTCATCATGGCGTCGGGCGCGAACCTGGCGAGCCTCTATGTCGGTCTCGAGCTCATGGCGCTGTCGGTGTACGTCCTTGTCGGTTACTTCAAGCTCGAAGTCAAATCGAACGAAGGCGCGGTCAAGTACTTCGTGCTCGGCGCCGCCTCGTCGCCGATTCTCCTCTACGGTATCTCGCTCATCTACGGCACCACCGGCAGCCTCGATCTCGAGACCATCCGAGTCACCCTCGCCGAGGTGCCGAACCAGAACATGCTGCTGCTGCTCGGGATCGCACTCGTCGCGTTCGGGATGCTCTTCAAGGTGGCGGCGGTGCCGTTTCACGTCTGGACGCCCGATGCCTACGAAGGGGCGCCGACACCGGTGACGGCGTTCATCTCGGTCGCACCCAAGGCGGTGGCCTTTGCCATGTTCCTCAGGCTCTTCGCCGGGACCTTTGCGGGCCAGGTCGAGCACTGGCGGCTGGTGCTGTGGATCGCTTCGGCCGCGACCATGATCTACGGCAACGTCGCCGCGCTGACCCAGAACAATGTCAAGCGGATGCTGGCCTACTCGTCCATCGCCCACGCCGGCTATGCCCTGATGGGCTTGGTCGCGGCGTCCGATGCCGGCACCTGGGCCGTGCTCATGTACATGGTGGTCTACGCCTTCATGAATCTCGGCGCCTTCGGTTTTGTCATCCTGCTCGAGTCCAAGGGCTACGCCGGAGAACACATCGAGGACTTTCGCCGGTCTTGCACGCCGTCACCCGGGCGCGGCGGCGGGGATGCTGATCTTCATGTTGGGGCTGGCCGGTATTCCGCCGACCGCAGGTTTCATGGGCAAACTCTATCTCTGGGCGGCCACCGTCGAAGCCGGCTATGTCGGCTGGCGGTCATCTCGGTGCTCATGTCGGCGGTGAGTCTCTACTACTACTTCCGGATCGTGGTCCAGATGTATCTCAAGGACGGTGTCGCCGAGGGCGACTCTCCGGCAGAGATGCTCAGCGATCGTGGGTCGGCGCCGCCATCGCGGTGTGTGCGGTCATGACCCTCGCCATCGGAGTCTGGCCGGCGCCGTTGGTGGGTTGGGCGAAGAGCGGCTTGGTGGCCCTCGGTTTCTGAGGCGGGGCCGCCAGCCACGAGACGGCGCTCCCAATGACAAACCCACTGTCACCCTGAGCGAGCGAGTGCCGCCGAGCGAGTCGAAGGGTCCCCTCCGGGTCGGACTCACGCCGCTCTCGTCATCGTCGCTCTGAGCTTCGGGGGATTCTTCGACTCGCTTCGCTCGCTCAGAATGACAGTCAAAGGCGGCCTCCGTCGTTCGATGGGCAGGCACCGCTACGCGGTGGCGCTCACAGCTCAGGGGCTAATAGCCAATAGCTGACGATTTGGTGGTTGCGAAGGATCTGGAACCGGCTAAAGTAGGGCCATGGCGCGCAAAAAGAAAGTCCGTCAACGCGAGCAACTGGCTCAACGCCTCGATCGTCGGGATTCAGTTCCCCGTCGCCATGGCCATCGGCTACTTCTGGGGCAAGTGGATGGATGGGCTCTTCGGCACCAGGCCGTGGCTGACCATCATTTTTTTCCTCTTCGGACTCATTGCCGGCTTTGTGAATCTCTTCCGAATCACCATGGCGACCGGCCGCGAGGAGGAACGGTTGTGCGAAGGAGTACGAGGATTCGGATGGCGGCCCCGAGACCCCCTGAGACCCAAGTCTGAATTCTCGCTGAAGAGGGTCGTTCGCCTGGCCTGGATCTTGGTATTCTGGGCGCAGTCTCAGAACTTGTGATTTTTCTCTCAATCTCAGGTGCTTTGTGCTTGACCGCGGCGGGAACGGTGGCTATTATCAACTTTCGATGGTTGGAGATGGTCATCGAAGGAGTGGTCCAGCCCGGTAAACCAAGATACGATCCTCTCGAGCATCTTCAGACATCATCGGACGGATCGCGTTGCTCGCTCGTGTACTCGCGGCATTCGCTTGGTTGCCGCACATCGACCCGGTGGCGATAGTCCTCGGGTTTTCGGCCCCGGTGGCCGCTCTCATCGTCGAGGGGGTTCGCCAGAGTCGAGTTGGAGGAGGTTGAGTTGGAACATCGCCCTTTCGATTCTCTACCACCCGGTCAACCAGATTCTGATCGCCATTTTCGGTGAGTCCAGCGAGCAGTCGGAAGGCTGATGGGTCTGCACAGCGGTGGCTACTGGCTGCCGGACAACGCCATCATGTCGATGCTCGTCGTGATCGTCGTGGCAGCGATGCCGGTGATACCGGTCGAGCCGCAAGCTCTCGGTGGAATCACCAGGCAAGCTGCAGTCGATGTCTCGAGATGGCTCTGACGGGTCTCGACGACCTCATCGAGGACGTGGTCGGACACGGCATGGGCAAGCGTTTCCTGCCCATCATCCTGCGGTTTGCGTTCTTCATCTTCATCGGCAATATCTTCGGCCTCTTCTACTTCGTCCAGCCGCCCACCGCCGATCCGAGTACGACCACTTTCGCGCTTGTCCATCACCGCCTTCGTCTTCTACAACGTGGCGGGCATCAAGGACAACGGCGTGCGCAAGTACGCTCAAGCACTTTCCTCGGACCGGTGATGTTCCTGGCGCCTCTGATGGTCATCATCGAGATCATCTCGCACGCCGCGCGGATCCTGTCGTTGGCGCTTCGGCTCTTCGGCAACATCTTCGGCGAGCACACGGCGACCGGCGATCTTCTTCTGCGATGTTTCCGTTCATCCTGCCGTGGCCGATGATGGGTCTCGGCATTTTCGGGTCGTTTCTTCAGGCATTCATCTTCATCATGCTCACGATGGCGTATCTCAACGGCGCCGTCGGAGCAGAGGAACATTAATAACCGGATTGGTAACTAGAAATCTTGAGGAGGAGGAAGAGCATGAGTCGACGTTTTGCATTCTTGGCAATCATGATGGTGGTTCTCGCGGCAGCCGCTCCGGCGATGGCAGCAGGATCACCGGCGGAGCCGCCGCTGGATCGAGCAGTCCTTGGGGCCTTTTCGCTCCGGCGCTGGCGATCGGCATTGCAGCCGCTTTGCGGATCCTTCGGTCAGGGCAAAGGCCTTGCCGCCGCGTGTGAGGCCATCGGCCGCAACCCCGGTGCGGTTGGACCCATTCGGATCACGATGATCATCGGTCTCGCGCTGATTGAGTCCCTCGTGATCTACGCGCTCATCATCGCGTTCCTGCTGCTTCCGTAGTCGAAGTTCTCGACAACCAAATGCTGGACGGGGCCCTTCGGGGTCCCGTTTTCATTTCTTCGGTGATGAAATTGTTTCTTAGGTGAAACATTTCCATTTTCAATGAATTTACAAGCTGCCTGTTGACATCAATGTTTCAGATCTGTATCATGCCCTCACTTTGGAGGCAGCATGAGCCAGATAGCCGAACCGAGAAAATGGGATTTCAGCACCGGCGCCCTGCCATATCGTGATCAGCTCTTCAAAAGCGCCCTCCGCATGACGCGGTCGGTCGAGGACGCGGAGGATCTCCTGCAGGAGACCTACCTCAAGGCCTACAAGTACTACGCGCGCTTTTCCGAAGGCACCAACTTCAAAGCGTGGCTCTTCAAGATCATGAAGAACACCTTCATCAACTCCTATCGCAAAAAGAAGCTCCAGCCGCCGAAGGTCGATTTCGACGAGGTGCACGAGGGACTCGAAGAGACCCTGCTCGATGCCGCGAACAAATCGCAGTCGGACCCCGAGACCTCCGTGCTCGCCATCGAAATGGACCACGAGGTCAAGCAGACCCTTCTCGGGCTCCCGCACGACTACAAGATGGTTGTGCTTCTCGCAGATCTCGAGGGGTTCTCGTACAAAGAGATCGCCGACATCCTCGAGGTTCCCGTGGGCACCGTGATGTCGCGGCTCTACCGCGGCCGTCGGATGCTCGAGCGCGCGTTGCTGAGCTACGGCACCCGCTACAACTACTTGACGACTCCCCCCGAGAAACTTCGCGACGCCAAGATCGACGTCGGCGAGTTACTTCGACCGGGCCATGGCAACCAACTAAATACACACTCCTTTCTTTCCAGCCGGAGCGGACCCCTCCTTCCCCGCTCCGGCTATTTTTTTGTCCGATGGTTGCGGAGCGCGACGATCGGACAAAAAAATATAGGGGGAGCTGATCTCGGAACGATCCGCCCAACTCGCGTGTTTTACCGTTGAACCTCTCGGAGAACTCGGATTCTTGATGAATCATCCAGTGACCGAACAGGTATTGTGAAGGTGTGTCGGTCGCAACAAGAAAGAATTCGACCCATTGTGGTGCGGGCGAGCCGCCCGCAAAAAGGCCACGGACCAAGAAGTCACCAACAACGTGGATTTCGTAAGGGGCTGAGGTCCCAGAAGAGAAGCGGAGGATACGATCATGCGACAAATCTGGATACCGAAGACGGGCGAACCTGAAGTCCTCGAAGTGCGGGAGGCCCCGGATCCCGAGCCGCTCGCGGGCGAGGTGCGGGTTCGTGTCCGCGCATCGGGGATCAACTTCGCCGATGTTCTGGCCCGCATGGGCCTCTACCCGGATGCGCCGCCGCTGCCGGCCGTGGTCGGTTATGAGGTGGCCGGGATCGTCGACGGCGTCGGCGACGGTGTCAAAGGCGTTGCCGACGGCGATCGGGTGCTCATTTTCACCCGTTTTGGCGGATACAGCGATGTCGTTTGCGCCCCGGCCGGTTTTGTCGCACCGATCCCCAAGGAGCTCGACTTCGGCGGAGCGGCCTCGATCCCGGTGAATTGGCTCACCGCCTGGCTGATGCTCGTCAGGCTCGGGAACGTCCGCGCCGGAGACACGGTGCTGGTTCATGCCTGTGCCGGTGGCGTCGGGACCGCGGCGGTCCAGATCTGCCGCCATTTCGGCGCCGAGGTCATCGGTACGGCCTCGGCAGGCAAACACGGTCGCCTGAAAGAAATGGGCGTGTCTCACTGCATCGACTATCGCAACCAGGATTTCGAGGCCGAGGTCAAGAGGATCACCGAGGGCCGTGGTGTCGACATCGCCCTCGACGCGGTGGGTGGCGAGTCCTTCAAGAAGAGCTACCGCAGCCTGGCGTCCCTCGGCAGGCTCTTTGTCTTCGGTGTATCGAGTTTCGCACCCGGTACCAAGCGAAACATGGTCGCAGCGCTGAGCGGGATGTGGAAGATGCCTTCGTTCAAACCGCTGGCGCTGATGAACTTCAACCGGGGTGTCCACGGCGTCAACCTCGGCCACCTCTGGGATCGCGGCCCCGAGCTCCGGTCGATGCTCGCCGAGATGCTGACGCTCTTTGCCGATGGGACCTTCGAACCCGTGGTCGACCGCAGCTTCACCTTCGACGAGGCCGGCGCGGCCCACCGCTACATCCAGGAACGCAAGAACTTCGGCAAGGTGCTTCTGGAGCCCTGAACAGAACCTTATCCTCCGAAAACCCGATCCTCCGACTCAGTCGGAGGATCGGGTTTTCGGAGAGAGTGGTTCGCTGATTTGGATCGTGCCGCCAAAACCGGTATGATCCGCGGCCGGAGGCTGCATGAGCCAGGATTCGCTGATGATCATCGGTGGTCAGTGGGGTGACGAGGGCAAGGGAAAGGTCGTTGACCTGCTTTCCGGCGGGTTTTCCGCCGTCGTCCGCTACAACGGTGGCAACAACGCCGGCCACACCGTGCGCTACGCCGACCGCCATTTCGCCCTTCACCTGGTCCCCTCGGGCATCATCCACCCGGGCGTCAAGTGCTATCTGGGTTCGGGGATGGTCATCGATCCCACCGGTCTGGTGGCGGAGATGGACAAGCTTGAAGCCGAGGGCGTCGACATCGATGGCCGGATCATCGTGTCGCCGCGGGCGACGTTGATCCTCCCCACCCACCGCGCCCTCGACGCCGCCCGCGAGGGGATGCGCGGCGCCGGCAAGATCGGCACCACCGGTCGCGGCATCGGGCCCGCCTATCAGGATCGCGCCCAGCGGCGCGCCCTGCGCGGCCACGTTCTCGCCGATGAACCTGCGAAGCGTCGTCAGCGGGCCATGGATCTCATGGAACAGCACAACCACGAACTCGAAGTCCTTTTCAAGGCCGAACCGGTCGATCTCGAGGCCGCGATGGTTGAACTCGAGGAGAAGGCCCGGCGGCTCGGGCCCATGGTCGCCGAGGTGGGACCGGCGCTCCGCGCCCACGGGGCCGCCGGCGAGGCGGTGCTTTTCGAAGGCGCCCAGGGAGTCCTGCTCGATCTCGCGTGGGGAACCTACCCCTATGTCACCTCGTCGTCGTGCCTGCCCGGCTTTGCCGCGGCATCCTGCGGCATCAGCCCCAAGCTGCTCGGGCCGGTCATCGGTGTGATGAAGGCGTACGCCACCCGGGTCGGCAGCGGACCCTTCCCGACCGAGCTCGACGACGCCGTCGGCGAGGGCATCCGCGAGCGCGGCGCCGAGTACGGCACGACAACCGGCCGGCCACGCCGTTGCGGCTGGTTTGACGCCGTCGCCGCCCGCTTTGCGGTCGAGGTTTCGGGGATCGACGCCATCGCCCTGACCAAACTCGACATCCTCGACGGGGTCGATGAAATCAAGGTCGCGACCTCGTATCGCCTGCCCGATGGAACCATCATCGACACCTTCCCGGCCGACGCCGAGGTCGCCGAGACCATCGAGCCGCTTTACGAAACCCGGCCCGGGTGGACCACGCCCACCGAAGGCGTCACCAACGAGGCCGATCTCCCGGCGGAGGCCCTCGACTATCTGCGCTACCTCGAGGAGAAGGTCGGCGTGCCCATCGCCATCGTCTCAAACGGACCGCGGAGAGAGGAAACCATGGTTCGAGGCACCACCGCCCTGGCCGACCGGTTGCGCAGCATGATCGGTTCGAGTTGAGGCCGCGGCTTGACCCAAGCCGCCGTGAGTATTACCTTGTTCATCCCCGAGTGGGCCGTTAGCTCAGTTGGTAGAGCATCTGACTTTTAATCAGGTGGTCACTGGTTCAAATCCAGTACGGCTCACCATTCCTCATTGCACTCCCACCATGAACGCCACACGCCTGTAACTGGTTGAACGCAGCCGATGGCTGCGTCCCCACGCCGACACCTGCGGACGGTCGTACGCCGCTCATCCTTCTCTCCGGAAGGCGAGGCGTAGCTTGTCGGGCGGCGACGACCGTGGGCCGCAGCTTGCCGGCGTGGTCAAATCCAGTACGGCTCACCATTCCTCATCGCACTCCCACCATGAACGCCACACGCCTGTAACTGGTTGAACGCTGCCGATGGCTGCGTCCCCACGCCATCGCCTTCGGATGGTCGTACGCCGCTCATCGTTACGGATCAACACGTGTGGGAGGGTGTACGCGGCACCCATCCGCTCTGTCCCCCGCCGCGCGCAGACACGGAATTGTCATTTTGACGATGATGATGTCAATCTGGGATAAGATTGTCTCAGAACTCAGCATGATATCTCGCATTGAATGCGCAGGGCATTGAAATGGAAGAGGTGGTTTTGGGGGCCCGGTGAGTCTTTCGCCTGCCACAAACCCCTGCCGTGCAGCGGGGGACGATGTGACGAACGATTGCACGGGTCACATCGGCTGGGAGCGATCTGAGATGGAACGCAAACCTGAGAGATGGGAGCCGAATGGTACCCGTAGGCCGATTCTCAGCTGAGTCCGCGTTCGAGAGGGTGTCGGCGACGCTGCCGAGTCTCCTGGCCGTGCTGTTGCTCTGCTGTCAGGCACCTCAGGTGTGGTCTGCAGGCCCCCAAGACATCAGCGAGTCAGCAAGAACCCAGATCGGTGTCCTTCTTTCCGAGAAGGCGCTCCGAACCCCTTCCCAACAGAAGATCGAATCACGTTTGTTGTTTGAAGCCAAGCGCAGGCGTGGAGACGAACTGTTTCGAAAGATCCCAGGATTCTCCGTGGGCCAACTCGATGAGAGCGTCGATGGCGTGTTGGTGGAGATTCGTTCGAGCGAGCTCGGAGCTACGGCGCACGCCATTGAAGCTTGCGGTGGCAGGACGGTCGCGACTTTCCCGAGGTTTGATCTTGTGATCGCGAGAGTGCCCCTCGACCAGATCGAAGGTCTCGCGGAACATAAAACGACCCTTCGAATCAAATCGGTCTACCCCCCAATCCTCAATAAAATCAACGTTTCAGAAGGTGATTTCGCTCATGGTGCCGACCTGGCGAGGACTCGCTTTGGGGTTGATGGCAGCGGCGTCACAGTTGGAGTGATATCGGACAGCGTTGAACATCTGTCAGCTCTCCAGGCCAGTGGGGACCTCCCTCTCGATGTAACCGTACTCCCGGGCCAGAGCGGAATCGGTACGAGCGAAGGAACGGCGATGATGGAAATCGTCTACGATCTCGCCCCAAGTGCCGATCTGGTTTTTGCAACCGCAGGGAGCAGCGAGGCGGAGATGGCGCAGAACATACTGGCCCTTGCGGACATGGGTTGTGACGTCATCGTCGACGATGTTCACTTCCTGACTGCACCAGCTTTTCAAGACGGGATCATCGCCCAGGCGGTAGAGTCGGTCGTGTCCGCTGGTGTGTTGTTTTTCTCTTCGGCCGGCAATAGTGGAAATCTCACAAACGGGACATCCGGAGTCTGGGAAGGGGACTTCGTGGACAGCGGCGTCTGGGTCGAGTGGGTCGGGACCACGGGCGGTGACTCAACCGGATACCTCCATGATTTTGGTGGAGTTCAGACCAACGTGTTGACCGAGGCGGCGCCTGATCTGATTACACTTCAGTGGTCGGATTCTTGGCTTGAGCTCGTCCAACGACTATGATTTCTGCGTCCTCGACGAGACCGGATTGTCGGTAACCTACTGCTCGAACGACTACCAGAACGGTCCCGGGTTCAGTCCCGTCGAAGTGATTCCCGGGCCCGTGCCCCAGGGTTTTCAGGTCGCGGTGATCAACTACGACGGAATTGCCGAAGCCCGCTATCTCCATATCAACACTCATCGCGGCCGGCTCGCGCTCAACACGTCGGGGCAGGTTTGGGGACACCCGGCCGCAGACGGGGCGTTTGCCGTTGCGGCGGTGGATGTGGCCACTACGGGTGGCGGTTTGTTTGTTGGAGGACCGACCAACCCGGTCGAGACCTTCAGCTCGGACGGTCCACGAAGAGTGTTCTTCCACGATGATGGGACGCCGATCACACCCGGAGACTTCTCGTCATCAGGGGGCACGGTTCGCGTGAAACCGGACATCGCAGCCGCTGACAGAGTGTCGTGCGCCACCCCGGGTTTTGATCCGTTTACCGGTACCTCCGCGGCTGCGCCCCACGCGGCGGCCATTGCAGCGCTGATGAAGGAGTACGATCCATCTCTTACTCCGGCTCTTGCCAGACAGGTGTTCGCTCAGACTGCGCTCGACATCGAGGCGCCCGGTTTCGACCGGGATTCGGGCCACGGGATCATCATGGCCGAGGCGTTGATCGAGTCTCTCGATCCGGGCTGCTCGTACTCGATCTCTCCTTCGTCGGCCAGCTACGCAGCGACGGGGGGAGCCGGAACGGTCACAGTGAATACCGCTGCAGGCTGCGCCTGGACAGCGACGACAAATAGCACTTGGATGACCATCACCAGCGGTTCGAGCGGATCGGGCGCCGGTTCGGTGTCTTACGACGTGGCGCAGAACACATCGATCGATCCGAGGACGGGCACCCTGACCGTCGCCGGAAGGACGTTTACGGTGACGCAGTCGGGCACCGTGCAGATCGCCGACTTCACGATTTCGAACGAAAGCCCCGATATTGGCGAGACCGTCACCTTCACAGCGGTCGCCGGCATCGAGCCCCTGTCGTGGAACTTCGGCGGCCAAGACTGTGATGGTCAGAATCCACAGATCGACTGTGCATCGGTTCCCGGAGATTGCCGAACGATGGAGTGGACATGGGCAGCGGCCGGAACCAAGGAAGTCACCATGGCAACGGCGTCGGCCGGTTCCAAGACAAGGTATGTTGATGTGAACGATGCCGGATCATGCCCGGCCGGTTGCGACGCCACCGGCCCCCCCATCGCATCATTCACGATGTTGCCAAACCCGGCTTTGGTCAATCAGCTGGTCACGTTCATCGACACTTCAACCGGCGCTGGCCCGAATGCGCCGACTGACTGGCTTTGGACCATCAGGAAGGGTGTCAACGTCGTGTTGACTCGTTCAACCCAGTCATTTACCCACGAATTCGAAGTTGGTGACTATCAGGTTGAGCTGGAAGTCTCGAATTGCGGCTACTCTGATAGCGACAACAGGTACCTGAACGTATTGCCCGGCCCCCCTGACGACGCGGTTTGGTTGGTCCCGTCTGCGGTTCACACACCGGGGCTCAACCAGACCCTCTGGAAGACCGATCTGCGGATCTTCAACCCCGGGGACCAAACGGTTGACGTGATGATCGAGACCCTGCCGGAGAACACCAACAACACGCAGGGGGTGATTCACTCGATGCGGTTCTTTCTCGGAGCCAAGCAAACCCGCGCCATTGATGATGTCGTCCTTCAAATTCCCGGAATTCATGGCGAGAGCAACAAGGGTTCACTGAGGGTCACTTTCGGTCAAGGAACCGTAGAGACACCCGTGCTGATGTCGAGAACATACAACGACACACCCGAAGGCACCTTCGGTCAATACGTTCCAGGTGTTTCGGTGGCACGTCCCGCAGACGATTTTCTGTATCTGACAGGACTCTCTGAAAACGAGAGCTTCCGCACCAACATCGGCCTGGTGAACCTCGAACCCCGCCTGGCGAATGGGATTACCATGACCCTCTATAGCGAGGGAGGAGACCAACTCGGTTCCACATTCGCACCGAGCGTGTTGCCCTCGAGCTCCGCTCAGATTGTCCGGGTCGCACGATCTGCGGGGATCTCGGATGACCTCGATACCTTCTCTCTCGGGATCGCGCTGAACGGGGCCAAGGTCGTGGCTTACGCTTCGGTGGTCGATAACATCACCGGTGATCCGGTATATCTCTCACCAGGAATCGAGAATGCGAACAAGTGCAGCGTTCCTGGTTTAGCCCACTTGCCTGGTCTCAACAGCTCTACGTGGCGGTCGGACATCACCTATTTCAATCCGGGCTCTCAGCAACTGGAGGCGGTGTATCGGTACTATCCGGATGACTATTCGGGTTGGGTCGCGGCGAGGCCGATCAGCCTTGCGCCGAAGGAGGCGTTGTCGATGACGGATGTCATTGGGTCGATCTCTCATCCAGGTGGGGATCACTCCAAGGGGCACATGGTGGTTTCCGGACAGGGGGGCGGGTCGGCTCCTCTGATTGCCGCGAGAACCTACAACCTCGACCCAACGGCGGGAACCTTCGGACAAAACGTCCAGGTCTTCGATCAATCGAGAGTCATCGAGGAAGGACAAAGTGGGTACATGCCCGGCGTATGCAACTCCGCTGATGGAGCTACTGGCTCGAGAACCAACATTGGATTGGTCAACTCCAGCACCGGAGGGATGATTGCCGATGTCCTCGTGACGTTTTGGACGGAAACCGGAACCATCGTCGCGTCATCGAAGCGAATCCAACTGGCCGCTGACGAGATGTACCAAACCAACCTCTTCGATCTCTTGGACCTTGGCGATCACGACCTGTGTGGCACCGCCAGGGTCAGGGTCGAAGCTGGCGGCTCAGTCGCTGCATACGCTTCTATCATCGACAACCGGACTCAGGACCCAATCATGGTGCCTGCCCTTGTTTCTGAGTAGGTGTACCCGGGCTCCTCAAATTCAAACCGGCACAGGTCCCAAGGCGGGTCACGTCCGGGGAGTCCACCTGAGCGAGCTGTCCGACTTCCGGGGTCCACCTCTCGACGGCAACAACATCGAAGCCGTCTGTCACAACGACGAGCAGCCGCTTCTTCTCATCCGCCGGTTGATCAAAGGTCGGCTATGATCGGGCGTGGCCTTCATCAGCATCTTCAACGATGTCCTCGGTCCGATCATGCGCGGGCCGTCGAGTTCGCATACGGCGGGCGCCTACCGCATCGGTCTGGTGATTCGAGATCTGCTCGATGGGGATCCGACCACGGTGCGGGTCACCTTTGACCCCGAGGGTTCCATGGCGCCGACGTGGAAGCCGCTCGGGGTCGATCTCGCATTCACTTCGGGGATCATGGGCTGGTCCATGCTCGACGAAGGTTACTTCACTTCCGTTGACCGGGCGCGGGAGGCCGGCGCGGCGGTGAGGTTTCGAGATGGCCCCCCTTGAAGAAACCGATCACCCCAACGGGATGCGGATCGAGGCGACAACGGCGAGCGGCCGGCAGCTTCGGGTAGTCGCCGAGGCCGTGGGCGGCGGTGGCATCCGCATCGTCGGCGTCGACGGTTGGTCCGTGAATCTCGATGGCACGTCGCACGTGGTTCTCGCGGAGGTTGATCCTCGAGATGAAAACGTCGCCGCCGGTTTGCTTCCCGACGCGGACCGAGTCGAAAACCAAGGCTCGGTGCTTTTGACCACCAGTTCGGCCGATCGGCCGGACGCCGATGCTGATTTCCAGCCTTCGCGGTCTGGCCGGCGTCTCCAGGGTTCGGACGGCGGCGCCCGTCTTCTTTGTTCGCCGGGGCCCAACCCTCTTCGAGAGCGCTGAGGAAATGGTGGATTTGGCGGCCAGGCGAGGCCTTTCTCTGGGTGCGATCGCGTTGGTCTATGAATCCGAGCTTCTCGGCATGACCGAGGGTGAAGCCGAGGAAGAGATGCTCCGGCGCTTCGATGTCATGGCGCAATCGGTGGCTGCCGGTCTCGATGACGAGCAGTCGAACATGCTCTTGATGCAGCCCAGTGCCGCCGACATCTTCGCCGCGGAGAGCAGGGGAGAGGTCGCCATCGGCGGGATCCATACCCGAGCCGCGGCGCGAGCCCTCGCCGTGATGCATCACTGCAACAGCCGCGGCGTCATCTGCGCCGCACCCACCGGCGGTTCGGCGGGCACGCTTCCCGGGGTGATCCTGAGCCTGGCCGAGGAACTCGGTCTTGATCCGCATCGAACGGCGCTGACGCTCTTCGCGGCGTCGGCGGTGGGCCTCATCGTCGCCCGGCGGGCCACCTTTGCCGCCGAGATCGCCGGCTGCCAGGTGGAGATCGGGGTCGCCGGGGCCATGGCTGCAGCAGCGGTGGTCGAGGCGGCCGGCGGCAGTCCCCGCCAAGCCGTCGATGCCGCTGCCATCTCGCTCCAGAACACCATGGGATCGCCCTGCGATCCGGTCGCCGGCGCCTGTGAGATCCCCTGCCACACCCGCAATGCGGTGGCGGCCTCCAGTGCCTTCACCTGCGCCGATCTCATCCTCGGCGGCTACGCCAACCCGATCCCCCTCGACGAGTCCATCGATGCGTCCTACCTCGTGGGCAAGGCGCTCCCGGCCGAGCTTCGCTGCACCGCCAAGGGGGGCTGCGCTGTCGCACCTTCGGCGCTGAGCATGGAGAAACGGCGGTAACCGCTTCCAACCGGCCGTCTCATGGGTGGTACCGTTCATCGGCCGAACCACCACAACGGCGCACCGGCTGCTACCATGCAGCGCCATGTTGCGAATCGGCGATCGCGTCTACCATCGATTCAATCGGTCTCTCGGCCCGGGAGTGGTCGTCAAGGCCGATGACCGTATGCTCATCGTCGAGTTTCCGGACGCCGGCGAGAGGCTCGGCTTCGCCGAATCCACCGACGCCCTGACCCCACTGGTCATCGCTCCCGGCACCCGGGCCCGTTTGATCGACAGCGACGAAGAAGTGGTTGTGGATCAGCTGCTCGAAGCCGGCATGTGTCGTTTGGAAGACGGCCGCGAAATTCTGACGAACTTCTTGTGGCCGCTGCCGAGCGAGGTTTCGCCCATCGAGCTCCTGGCGCGAGGCCGCGTCGACAATCTCGAGAACTTCGCCAATCGCCTCGACGCCATGCGTCTCGAACGGCTCAGGGAAGCCGGCGGTCTCGGTTCGTTTCTCGGCGGTAGGATCCGACTCCATCCCCACCAGCTCTATGCGGCCGAGGCGGCGTGCCGATCCCAGCCTGTGAGGTGGCTTCTGGCCGATGGCGTCGGTCTCGGCAAGACCGTCGAGGCCTGTTTGATCATGAACGCGCTCATCCACACCGGACGAGCCGAGCGGACCCTGGTGGTGGCGCCCGAATCGCTCACCGTTCAGTGGCTCGGTGAGATGTGGCGAAAACACCACCAGGTTTTCGCTTTGTTGGACGAGGCACGAATCGCCGAGGTGGCTCGAGACCAGGGCGATGACTTCAACCCTTTCGAGGTTCACCACCAGGCGATCATCTCGCTCGAGATGCTGTGCGATGATCCGCGGCTGGTCGAGATGGCGGCGGCCAGCCGGATCGGTCTTCTGGTCGTGGACGAGGCCCACCACCTCCAGCGCGCCAGTGGACATCCGGGGAATCTGGCCTATCGGGCCATCGCCCCTCTCGCCGCCGAAATCGAAAATCTGCTGCTCCTCACGGCCACACCCATGGAGGATGACGCCCTGGGTTTTCTGCGTCTGGTTCAGCTTCTTCGTCCCGACGAGCTGCCGGAAGATGATCTGCTGCTCGACCTTCTCGATCAGGGACGTGCTCTGCCGCCCTGCACGACCGCGACCCGCGCCGCAGACATCGACGGCTGGCCCCCTCGGGTCCCCGCTCCTGTCGTGTTGACCGAGGAGCAGTGGCTGCCGATCGGGCGCCTCGAGTCGAAAATGCGCTCGATGCCGGCAACAAACGAGTACAGGCTGGCGCAAAAGGCACGGATGATCTCCCGTTCGCTGGCCTCGGCGCCGGCCCTTGGAGCGATCCTGAAACCCAAGGACAAGGATCGCGAGACCATGACGCTGCTGGCCGATGCCGAACGGTCGGATCCCCGTCTCGAGTGGCTCATCGAAAACGCGTCGATCTGGCGCCGTCGAGGCGACAAGACCCTCGTTTTCGTCGCTCATCGCGAGAGCCTCGAGTTGATCAAACGGGCCCTCGAGAATGAGGCCCATCTCCGAGTCGGTCTGTTCCACGAGGATCTCTCGGTCAAGCGGCGCGACATGGAAGTGGCTCAGCTCCGCCTTGTCGACGGGCCTTCCATTCTCGTCACAACCGAGTGCGGGGGGGAGGGGCGCAACTTCGAAATGTGTGATCGGCTGGTGCTCTTCGACATGCCCTGGCACCCGGGTGTGATCGAGCAGCGCATCGGTCGACTCGACCGCATCGGCCGCACCCGACCGACCGAGATCGTCTACTTTCGTCCGCCGTCCGGTCTCGCCGCTCAGGTGGTCCGGCTCTACGAGGAACTGGGGCTCTTCCAGGTCTTCTGTCGGCGGCATCGACCGCGAACTTCGGCACATCGCACGCGAGATCGCGCGGGTCGCGGTCGATGAGACTGCGGCCATCGGCCCCGGGCTCTTCGCCGAGGTCCTTGACCGTGCCCTCGAGGCGAGGACGTTGGTCCAGGAGTCCGCCTACCGCGAGCTGCATCGTAACCCGTACGCCGAATCCATGGCGGAGGGGATCCTGGCGCGTGTTCCCTCCGATCTCGAGACCTTGATCGCAGACGTGGTGCTGCGCGCGGCGAGGAGCTTCGGCTTTGAGGTCGACGAGCAGAACGGCTCAGCCACATGGCTCATCGGCCTCGGCGCCGAGGCGCTTGTCGATTGCCTCCCCGGTGTGGCGCCCGGTTCGAGTTTTGTCGGCACCTTTTCTCGCGTCGAGGCGGTGGAGCGGGAGACCATCGACTTCTTCTCCTCCGGACACCCGCTGGTGGAGGGCATTCTCAGCGAACTTCACTATGGATCGAGGGGGCGCACCGCCTGTTTCGAGATTTCCGGTGAGGAGGAAACCATCGGACTCTTCGCCATTTACCGGCGGGGATCCGCCCTCGTTGCGGAGGCCGTCGACGTCGCCGGGAAGGCCCGCCCGGAATTGGCGGCGCGTCTTTTGGAAAAAAACGCCCGGCTGGACCGCGTTGATCACGCGCAGTGGACCTCCATGCCGGAGTGGCAAAGCGCGGTGGTGCGAATGGCGCGGCGCCTTCCCAAAGGTGAAACGCCGCAGGCGGTTGCGGTTTTCCGGGTGCGGTAACGGTGGAAGCGTGCACGTCGAACGACCGCCCCGGAATGGTGATTCCGGCGAAAGAACGCGGCGAAAATTACGCCGGGCTCAAACCGGCGGCGGGACTCAGCGTCCCGATCAGGCGCCGACGCCAGGGCGGTCCAACGCCTCCTGCAACTGAGCGATAATGCGCGTCCGTTGGTTCTGATCAGTGACTTCCTCGAGGCGGTCGGCGAGGCGAAGAATGAACACGGCGTAGTCCGAGTGCCAGTCACGCTCGAACGCGCGGTCGTCGATCCGCTCGGCGACGCGGCCTTTGGATTCAGCGGTTCCGGCGACCAGTTCAAAGTGCTCATCGAAGCCGGGCAACACGATCTTTTCCAGGTCCAGGCCTCGTTTGACAAGGAGATCGCGCAGCGCCTTTCTGGCGTCGTCTTCGCCGTGGTTGAGAAAAAGGCGGCCGACGACGGGGGACCGCTCGATAATCCAGTCGGCGAGTTCGCCCTGGTCGGCGTGGGCGGAGTAGCTGCCGATGCGCCGGATGGCGGCCCGAACCTTGAACTCCTTGCCGTGGATCCGGACATCCTTGCTGCCGCTCGTCAGAACGTGCCCGAGGGTGCCGGGCGCCTGGTAGCCGACAAAGAGAACGGTCGATTCCGGCCGCCAGATGTTGTTGCGGAGGTGGTGTTGGATCCGACCGGCGTCGCACATCCCGCTGGCCGAGATGATGATCGCGCCGGACTTGATCTCGTTGATCGCCTTGCTCTCATCGACGGTTCGGACGAGCCGGAAATGGGGATCGCGAAAGAGCTTTTCGGGCGGCACATCGACATCCTCGAAGCTTGCCGCGTGACGTATGAAGACCTCGGTGGCCTTGCGCGCGAGGGGGGAATCGAGGAAGACCGTGGCCTCTGGAATCTCGTGCTTGGCCAAGAGCACACCGATATCGTGAAGCAGCTCCTGGCTGCGCTCGACGGCAAACGAGGGGATGATCACGTTGCCGCCCCGTCCGAGCCCCCGCTTGAGTTCGTCGCGCAAGGTCGCTCGTCGTTGAGCAAGGGTGTAGTCCTCGCGGTCGCGGCCGCCATAGGTGCTCTCGCAGACGATGTAGTCGAAGCCTTCAGGCGCATCAGGTTCGGGGTGGAAGACCTTCTCGTCCGGCCCGAGATCACCGGAGAACAGCATCCTCAGCGGGTTACCCGAATCGGTGTCGTCGAGTTGGAGCTCCGCCGACGCCGAGCCGAGGATGTGGCCGGCGTTCCAGTAGCGGATGTGGACACCGGGGACGGGCTCGAACCAGCTCTCGTACTCGACCGGGTGGAGCCTTTCGAGCGCCCGCGCAGCATCTTCGGAACCGTAGATCGGTTCGATCTCGGGCAGATTTCGCCGGCGACGCTTGCGGTTGTGCCGCTCGGCGTTGGATTCCTGGATCGAGGCCGAGTCGGGGAGCATGAACTCGAGCAGTTCGGCGGTCGCCTGGGTGGCATAGATCGGTCCGTCAAAACCCGCCTTGACCAGCTTCGGGATGAGCCCGGAATGGTCGATGTGGGCGTGGGTCAGAACCAAGAAGCGGATGGCGCCGGGATCAAAGGGAAACGGCTGAATGTTGAGTTCCTTGACACTCTTGTTGCCTTGATAGAGGCCGCAGTCGATGAGGAATCGGACATCGCCGTTCTCGATCAACGAGCATGAACCCGTGACCGTGCCCGCCGCTCCGCAGAATGTCAGTGTCGCCATCGTCACCTTCCTTCATTGAGTTCTGATCCTCATCATAGCCCTGCCGATTCCGGCATGTTAGTTTGACCGAAGGTCGTTCCGCGCCAGGACATTGAATTCTCGTCCACTGCGGGCGAGGGCCGCGCGAGAAAAATGGTGCGAGGCATCCGTGGTGGGGATCTAGAGCTCAATAGAGTGCCTGCCACCGTTTTCGTTTTCTATGATTGTGCCGTCCGAAGGTGAGGAGCCTCTCATGCCGAGCTACCGCTTGACCATCGAGTACGACGGAAGCAAGTTTTGCGGTTGGCAGACTCAGGTCCGACAACGCACCGTCCAGGGCGTGCTGGTGGACGTCTTGCGGGGGCTGCTTGGAGATAGTCGGCTGACCCTGCAGGGGGCCGGCCGCACCGACGCCGGTGTCCACGCTCTCGCCCAGGTTGCGTCGCTGCGTTGTGCCCGGAGCTTCGCCATCGGTCGTGTCATGGAGGATCTCGCTCGCGCCCTGCCGAGCGATCTGGCGGTGCTCGACATCCGGCCCGCCGCCGAGTCTTTTCATGCCCGTCACGACGCCGTGGCGCGCTGCTACCTTTACCAGGTCATCCGTCGTCGCTCGGCCTTCGGGAAACGGTCGACCTGGTGGCTCGGCGGCGACCTTGACGTCAAAGGGATGCGGTCGGCCGCCGCGCACTTCGCCGGCCGCCACGACTTCGCCGCCTTCGCCCGCTCCGGCCACACGGCGCCGAGCACCATCGTCGTGGTCGAGGACTGCCGGCTGTGGGAGGTCGGCGAGCTGGTGCTGATTCGGATTCTCGCCAGTCACTTTTTGTGGGGCCAGGTGCGGCGAATGGTCGGGGCCCTGGTGGCGGTGGGCCGCGGCGCCGCCGAGCCGGAGGACGCGCCGGGGTGGCTCACCGGATCGGTGCCGCCGCCGGAGCCGGCCGCGCCCTCCTCGGGCCTCTTTCTCGAGGCGGTCTTCTACCCTGGCGAGCCGCGCGAACTGCCGCCGCCGGCACCGATCGGTGTTCCCTGGCAGACCCGTGTCATCGGCCCCGGCGCCGACGGGGGCCAACCCTCGGCTCCATCGGTCCGCAAGCAATATTCTCGGGGCCGCCGCCGGCGAAGCAAAGGCGGAGACCCGAGGCGGGGCGGCCGCCACGATTGACGGAGTTTCCGGTCTTGACGACCAGCGTCGATGACACCGTCCGGCGCCCCATCGCCGCCCTCGTTGGGAAACCAGGCGAGGACTGCGGGCTAGAAACGAGGGGACTGGGGACTCTCCGAGGTCCCATCGCCACCGTTTGGCGCCGCGGGAGTTCGCTCCACCGCCTTCTTGGCCTTCTCGGCGGCTGCCTCGCCGAGTTCCTTGGCCTTGTCCGCGGCGTCCTTGGCGGCAACGCCGGCCTTGTCGGCCGCGTCCTTGGCGAGATCGCCGGCTTTGTCGGCTGCGTGTTTGGCGGCGTCGCTCGCGTCATCGGCGGCGTCGTTGAGGGCGTCGGCGGCGTCGTCCACCGCTTTGTCGATGGCATCGGCCGCATCATCCACGGCGTCGTCGACGGCATCGGCAGCATCGTCCACGGCGCCGCCAACGGCATCGCCAACGGTCTCGACCGCGTCGTCGAGTTTGTCGGCCGCGTTCTTCTTCTGGTTTTCGGAACATCCCACGAGAATCAACGCCGCCAGACAGATGGTCGTCAAGAGCAACTGCTTCATGGTCCTACCTCCGAGCGGTCTTCGCTCCGCGACAGTATGAACGAGTCGACGGGTGAATATGAAGGTGCATCGATCATCGACGGGTTTGACACCGGTTGTGGCATGCTTGGTCTTTGCATTTAACTGATTTGACGGTCGCCGTGAAACGGGGCCGAGATCTGGGGGTTCGGATGAAGACCGCCGCCGTCCAGGGTGAGATCATCGAAAAGGTGGTTGCCGCAACCCGAGGGCACGCACTTTTCAAAAGCCTGAATGATGAGCAACTGCGCCAGGCGGTGAGCCAGGCGAGCCTGGTTCATCTCGAGGCGGGTGAGCGTGTCATCAACCAAAGCGCTCCTCTCGATGGGTTCTACCTCATCCTCGACGGCGAGTTGCGGGTGCTCATGGGCGCCGATGCCGGAGGTGAGCCGGTCGAAGTGACCCGGTTCGGCCGCGGCGAGATGCTCGGGATGGCGTCGCTGCTTCTCGGCCGACCCAGCGACGCCGCCATCGAGGCCGCCCGTCCATCGACGGTCGCTCGTTTCGCGCCGCGCTTCTTCGAGGTCATGGTCGAGAAGGTGCCGTCCTTCGGGCTCGCGGTGGCGCGTTCGCTGGCCGAACGAATGGTGATGCTGGCCGATCGGCACATTCCGGTGCCGGAGGGCGACGGTGGACTGGAGCCCTCGGCAGAGGCGCTCATGCTGCTGCCGCACGACTTCATGATGCGTCACCGGGTGGTGCCGCTGGCGGTCGACGGTCAGGTGGCCACCATCGGCTGCGCTGACCAGCCTTCGCCCGAACTCGTCGAGAGGATCCGCACCCACCTGCCGGCGATGGAGGTCCGCATCGTCCACCTCGACCCACGCCGACTCAACGAGATTCTCCGCAGCCATGCCGGTGGTGGAGACACCGGGCCATCCGGCCCCACGGCGGACTCGGCGATGCTCGAGCGACTGCTCCGGGCCATGGCCACCGAAGGCGCGTCGGATCTCCACCTCACCGGCGGCCAGTGTCCGCGCTGGCGGATCGACGGGGCGATGCACATCATCGCCGACATTCCACCGCTCGGCGAGGGGACCGTGCTCGAGCTGCTCGGCGACGAGCTCGAGGAGCGGAATCGATCCGAGTTCGAGGAGAAGAACGACACCGATTTTGCGCTCTCGCTGCCGGGCGTCGCCCGTTTCCGGGTCAATCTCTTTCGCGATCTCGGTGGTGTCGGCGCCGTTTTTCGGCTCATTCCGACCACGATATTGAGTCTCGAGCAGCTCGGGATGCCGGCGGTGGTGGCCGGGTTCTGCGATCTTCCCAAGGGGCTGGTCCTGGTCACCGGCCCCACCGGCAGCGGCAAGTCGACGACTCTGGCCGCCATGGTCGACCTCATCAACCGCAATCGCCAGGAACACGTCATCACCCTCGAGGACCCGGTGGAGTTCGTCCACCAATCGCAGCTCTCGCTCGTCAACCAGCGTGAGGTGGGATCGCACACCAGGAGTTTTGCCGCCGCGATCCGCGCCGCGCTGCGCGAGGACCCCGACATCATCCTGGTCGGTGAGATGCGCGATCTCGAGACGGTCTCGCTCGCCCTCGAGGCGGCCAACACCGGGCACCTGGTGCTCGGGACGCTGCACACCGCGACGGCGATCTCGACCATCGAGCGCATCGTCGGGCTCTTCCCGCCCGAGGAGCAGAGCCGCATCCAGACGACCCTCGCCGATGTGATTCGGGGCGTCGTCGCCCAGAACCTGCTCAAGCGAATCGGCGGCGGCAGGGTCGCCGCGCTCGAAGTCATGGTCTCGAGTCCCGCGGTCTCGAACCTCATCCGCGAGGGCAAGATGCACCAGATCGCGAGCTCCATGCAGACCGGCAAGGCGGCCGGAAATCGACTCCTCAACGACTCGTTGGCGGATCTCGTCAGCCGCGGGGTGGTGGAATCGGAAGAGGCGTTGTCAAAGGCCGTCGACAAGGCGGAGCTGGCGAAACGGCTCGGGCAGCGCCCCATATAGGACCGGGTCGCCGCTGCTGGCCGTGATCATGAGCATGGTGGTGCTCGGCGGGCTCGCCTTGATGGAGTTCACATCAGAGCCTCCTGCAGAATCCCTCTTTTGCGATGGTTCGTGGTCTTTGTGCCGGCGAGACGCCAGCACTTCAAAGGGCTGAGATCCATTGTAGGGCCGGCGTCTCGCCGGCCCAGTTCCGAGGGCCTCGGTAGGCCCCCCGTCCGCACCACCTGCGGGACGCCGGCCGGCCGATTCTCGGGAAGGCCGATCCCATCTTCATTTCACGAGGATGCGGTCGTGCTGATCGCCGTGATGCACAATGAAACCGCAAAGACGCCAGGGTCGCTAAGCTGCCGCGAAGTTATCTCAGTGACTCATCGCACTCGCCGGAATTGGATTCGCTTCCCGGATCGGGAGAAGCCCGGGTCAATCAGCGAAGCTTTGCGGCACCTTGGCGTGCTTCGCGCCTTTGCGGTTTCATTGTTCGTCGCCGAGAAGGATAGCTATCGAGTTCTCGCAAGGGGCTCTCCCGAAAACGCCGCGGCGGCCCGTGGGAGCTTCCGGTTTGCCTGTTCTTCAATGATCGATGGCCGCTTGAAGCGGGCTCCGCTTCTCGCTTGGGTCTGTTCGTCGTAGCGGGTGATGATGGTTCGCGGTTGGATGCCGTCGCCGAAGAGGTCGAGTCTGAGCTTCCACAGGACCGACAGAGCCGTCGTTCCGAGACCGGCGAGGCGCTCCCAACCGTTCAGGCCAAAGAGAGCCTGAGCGCGGCGGCCGAGTTGCCGTGCGCGCCGGCGTTCGAGGTCGTTGACGGCGTGATGCTCGACAGCCGGTAGGATCAGGCGCCAGACCCGGGCCTGTTTCTCGAACTGGCGAAGCCGCGCCTCGAGGCAGGCGTCCCGGTCCTCGATGGAGGACAGGTGTTCGTAGCCGCGGATGGCGGTTTCGACCATCCTGAGCATGGAGCTCGAGTTGGTCTCGTAGTCCTGACGAAATGCTCTTTCCATCCACTCTTTTGGGGCATCGCCGGAAAACGCAGGGTGGCGATAGGCGAGTTTGGTTTGGCCGTGCCACTCCTGCAGGGGCAGGTCCGTCCGGAGCAGACCGCGTCTTTTCTGGTCCTGATACAGAGCCGTCACGGGCATGGGGGTGAGCAGCATGAACTGGACGAGGTCCGATTCCAGCCCGACGAGGAAATCGATGTCGGACTGGATATTTTCGGGCGTGTGGTGCTCCATGCACAAGATGCCGGACGCGAGAACGGCGATCCCCCGATCTCGGAGCGAGCCCACGAGTGTTCGCGGATCGATCCCGGTGTTCTTCGCGAACAACGACTGCCGGCTCTGGGATTCGAAACCGATCCACACCAGATCGACGCCGAGACGCACCATGTTGTCGATGCCGAACGCGGTGATGGCCTCGGCGGAGGAGAAGATGTGGAAGCGGAAGAACCGCTGGTTTCGCTCCATGGCCTCGAGCAGTTCCATCGCCCGTTGACGGTCCTTGAGAAAATTCTCGTCCATGACGAAGAAGTCGTCGGTTCCCGCGCTCATCGGCGATCCGGCAGGCGGTTTCGAAGAGTTCGCGGCCGGTGGCGATGAACGGTGTATAGCTGCGGCCGAAAAAATGGGAGGTCGAGCAGAACGAGCAGCCGTTGACGCAGCCGACGCCCGGAACCAGCAGGCTGGCCGGTGTGTCGAGAAACGGAACCCCGAGGATGCTCGCCCGTTCGGCGCTGCGCAGCGCCGGGTGGTTAATGGGGGCATCCGGATCCTGGCCGAGGTGTCGGCGCATCCACCGAATGCCTTCGCCCTTGACCACGTGATCGCAGTCGATGTCGTGCTCGACACCCTCGATGGCGGCGCCGTGGCCGCCGAGGATGATCTCGCTGGCGGGTGACAGAGATCGCACCAGCCGGGCCATCTCGGCCGCTTTGTCCCGATTCGGGGCGATAAAGGAGATCCCGACGATGTCGTAGCCGCCGCGCCGGATTTCCCGGGCGAATCGTTTCCGGCTCGGGAAATCGAGCACGGTGACATCGGCGTCGATATTGGCCGCGATGAAATAGAGCCCGAAACTGCGGTGCTGAAAGCTGAAGGAGGCCACTCCCTGCGCCTTGGTCACCTGGTTGTGGAAGAGCTCCATGATGTTTTCTTTGCGACCGAACTCGTCATCCACGCCAAACGGGCCGAAGACACCGGACAGGAGGACTTTGCGCCTGTCTTTTGTGTTCGCTCATCGACGCCTCCCTGCCCTCGATGCGGGCCGTTGAGAAAATCTAGGCCGCCGACGTCATGGATCTGTCACCCGGGTGGAAACGTGATTCATTCCTGACGAATCCCTGACGCTGGAGGGTGAAAACCGCGGTCGAGAGGCGCAATATTGAAGGTGATGCTGGGAAACGCATGCACCGCCGCCGGGAGCCGGCCCGAGTCAGCACCGCCGATGGCGCCGGTTTCGGTCGTCGGGTGGGCTCCGTGAGCTCATCGATGGGGGAGACCATCCTCGTGATCGAGGACAACCAGGCCCTGCGCGAGGGCCTGTTGTCGAACTTCAGGAACCGTGGCTACCGCGTCGATTCGGCCCCGGATGGCCGTGAGGGGATGCGCAAGGCCATGGCCACGAGACCGGATCTCATCGTGCTCGATGTCATGCTCCCGGGGCACAGCGGTCTCGACATCCTGACCGAGCTCCGGAGCAACCGGCGGACGGTGCCGGTTCTCATACTCTCGGCCCGCGGACGAACCGATGACAAGGTCGAGGGGCTCGAGAATCGGGGCGGACGACTACCTGGCAAAACCCTTCGATCTTCCCGAGCTCATGGCCCGGGTGGAGGCCATGCTTCGCCGCAGGCGCGCGGACGCCACTCGCGAGGAGGCCGTCTCCTTCGGAGAAGCGGTGCTTGACCGCGAGCGCCGACAGGTTTTTCTCGACGGTCGTGAGGTCGAGCTCTCCGCCAAGGAATTCGGGGTCCTCGATCTTCTGGCGCAGGCACCGGGCCGGCCCCGCTCCCGCGAGGAGATCCTCGACAGGGTGTGGGGCTGGGATTTCGAAGGGACGGTGAGAACCATCGACAACTTTATCGTCTCCCTCCGGCAAAAGCTCGAAAGGGATCCGAGGCATCCGCGCCACATCGTCACGGTTCGGGGGATGGGCTACAAACTCGTCGATGCGGGACCGGCCTGAGACCGAGGGGATCGGTGCGATCCGGGCGCGGCACGTTGATGGGAATCACGACCAGATGCGGAGGCTATACTTCCGGAGGACGGATGTTGGAGGTGGGGAATGCGTGTTCTTCGTTGGTGTCTGTTCGGATTTCTTGGAGTGAGTGCGGCGGTTGTCGGCGTTTGCGCCGAGGAGGGCGAGCTCTCGACCCTCGACAGGCTGCGGGATCGGGCGGAGCTGCCGGGCGAGAGCCCCGCCATCGACCGTCCCGGGGAGCTCGATCAGGTGACCACCCAGCTGCTGTTCTCCATGAGTGCTGCGGACAACGCCGCGTGCGTTCGTGGGGTCGGCGATGTCACCGGGGACGGGCTCGACGAGATCATTGTCGGGATCGACGAGTCCGGCACCGACAATGTTTTCTGTCTCTCGGGAGCGAGCGTTGGCACGGCCGATGTGGTCTGGAGTCTCGAGACACTGGACGGCGTCTCCGGCGGTGCGCCCTATGGCGATGAGGCGGTGGTCCGCGTTTCCGATGCGGACGGCAACGGCCACGACAACGTCCTTGTCGGGACCGCATGGGGTGGCCGCACGGCCTACGATCTGGATACGCTCGACGGCACCATCCACTGGCGGTTCGACACCTATTTGGAGTTCGACTCGGGCTGGATCTACTCCCTCGACCGGATGAGCGATGTCACCGGCGACGGTGTGCCCGAGACCGCGTTTGGCGCGGGGTCGGACAACGACTCGATCTATCTGGTGAACGGAAACGCGGCCGCAGGAGGACAGGCCGCGGTGGTTTGGAGATATCCGGCCGCCGATGGCGTCGGCTCGGTGCGCAACCTCGGCGATGTCAACGGCGATGGCGACGACGACGTCTTTGCCGCGGTGTGGGACAACGGCAACACCTTTGTCTGTCTCGATGGTGGAACCGCCTGCCCAAGCGGCCATGTGCTCTGGAGCTACGCCGCCAACGCCCATTCGACCGGCGTGCTGGCCGACCTCACCGGTGATGGTGTCAACGAAGCCCTGGCGGTGATCTGGACCACCGGCGGCAGCGCGGTCCGCGCGATCAACGGCGCGACCGGGGTCGAGGTCTGGCGGAGCACCGAGGTTGCCGAGTACGGAATGATGGTTGACGTGATCGACGATGTGAACTCATCGGGCACGCCCGACATTGTGGTTTCCTCGTGGGAAAACGCGGTGATCGTGCTCGAGGGTTCGGACGGAACGAGAATCTGGAAAACCGCCGTCGGAACCACCAACGGCGGTGATGTGTGGACCGCCCGCGGAATTTCGGATCTCGATGGTGATGGAATCGGCGATGTGGTGGCCGGGTCCTTTGATCTCCACGCCTACGCCATGAGCGGCGCCGACGGCGAGATCCTGTGGTCCTACAACACCGGCAACCGGGTCTTCAGCATCTCCCCCGTGGGGGATCTCGATGGCGATGGACGCGCCGATGTCGTGATCGGTACCCAGGACACATCGAACAACATCGTGGTCCACGTCGTCTCGGGCGGGACGGGCGTCATCTTTAACGATGGCTTCGAGACCGGCGACACCGGATCATGGTCCGGCGTCGCGCCGTGATCAGAACGTCGGACAAGAATTCCACGGGCCCGGCGCGAGGGGGGCGTCCGCGCTGAGAAGCGGGTTTTCGGGAACGGATTGCGAAAACCCGGCGTTTTGTTGTACAGTACGCGGCCGGCGGAGTCTGTTTCGCTTGGTGTGACCCCATCGTCTAGCTCGGTCTAGGACACCAGCCTTTCACGCTGGCGACACGGGTTCAAATCCCGTTGGGGTCACCACTTTCAATTCGCCCCATGGCTCGAGAAGCGAGCCATGGGGCGAATTGCTATCCAACGAACTTGTAGCCCAACCGATGCACCGTGACGATGAGGTGCGGATCCGCGGGATTCTCCTCGATCTTCTTGCGGAGCTTGGCGATGTGGGTGTCGACGGTGCGGGTGAAGGGGATGGTGTCGTACCCCCAGACGGTGTCGAGCAGGTCCTCGCGGGTCACCACCTCACCGCGGTGTTCGATGAAGTGGCCGAGGAGTCGAAATTCCCGCGGGGTGAGGTCGAGATCCACACCGTGATTGCTCGCGACGTGGTGGTCGAGATCCACGATGAAGCTGCCAAACTCGTGGGTTCCTCCGTTGAGGTGGCTGCCGGGGCCCGCCGAGCGCCGGAGAACTGCATCAACCCGTGCCCGTAGCTCCATGAAACTGAACGGCTTGGTGACGTAGTCGTCGGCGCCGAGCTTGAGGCCGAGTACCTTGTCGATCTCCTGGCCGCGCGCCGTCAGCATGATGATGGGCAGGTTGGACCCTTCGTCGCGAAGAGCCTTGCAGATCTCGAGCCCGGTCATTTTTGGCAGCATGATGTCGAGGATCATGAGATCGGGCCTTGCTTCGTGAGCGAGGCGCAGACCCTCTTCTCCGTCGGTCGCGACTTCGACCTGAAATCCCTCGTAGGCGAATCCGTCGCTGAGGGCGACGGCCATCGCCCGGTCGTCTTCTACGATCAGGACTGTGGCCATTGTGCCCCCTTTCTTTTGTTATTCGGTTTCCAGCCGATGGGCAGGTGGATGGAGAAGGTGCTGCCTCTGCCGACCTCGCTGATCACGGACGCCCGCCCCCCGTGTGCGCGGGCGATGTGCTGAACCAACGAGAGGCCGAGACCGGTCCCCTTGACGTCGTGGACGAGGTTGGTCCCGACGCGGTGAAAGCGATCGAAGATCCGTTCGTGTTCGTCGGCCGGGATCCCGATCCCTCGATCAGTCACCGACAAAACGACCTCATTGTCCCGTCGCCCCATTCGAACGGTGATGAGGCTGCTGTCGTTGGAGTACTTGACGGCATTGTCGAGGAGGTTGCCGATGGCCCTGTCCATGGCGTTGGTGTCCATGTAGAGATCCGGGAGCGGCTCCTCCGGTCCTTGATACTCGATATCGAGGCCGTGATCGCGGAGGCGGACCCGGAAGGTCGACAGGGTGTCGGTGAGCAGGTCCTCGAGATCTCCGAGTTCGAAGGAATAGATCTTCTCTCCGGACTCGATGCGGGAAAAGTCGAGAATGTTGTTGATGAGTTGGGACAGTCGTCGGCTCTCGGTCTCGATATATGAACCGTACTCGGTGATCTTGGCCGGGTCACCCACTCTGCCCGCGGCGCATGAGCTCCCCGAAGACCCGAATGGATGCCAAAGGAGTCCTGAGCTCATGCGAGACGTTGGAGACAAATTCGTTCTTCATGGCCGACAATCTCATTTCCCTCAGGGCGGTGCGCACGGTGAAAGCGATCCCTCCCAGGAGAACTACGGCCAAAGCACCCGAAAGGGTTACATTGATGAAGAAATTGGTCCTCGCCCAGCTCTCGGGAACCGACAGTGCTCCCTGGAGACTCATGGTCCAGTCGCTGAACATGAGTGTGAAGGATCGGCTGACTCTGCCGGGCTCGGCGGTGGAACACGGATTGGTCGGGAGGACGCACCGACCGTCGCGGTCGCGGACACAGACCCACAGCGTGTCCTCGTCGTCGAATCTCGGCAACGAATCGGCAATGGCCTCGGGCAGCACGTGACCGGCGAAATACTCTTGATCGACGATCAGCCCGGCAATGGCCACGAGGAGGTTGTCGTCGTCGGTGATGGGATTGAAGATGATCCGGTGGTCCGGATCGTGCTCGTTGACGGTGAAATCGGTAGCTCTGACCTCCGCGAGGATCTCGTTAGGGCGGTCCACGGCGACACGGCAACCTCAACGGCCTGAGTTTCGGACGAGGGCTCGGGTTCGACCATCGAATGGGTCGAGGGGTCGAAGAAGAAGAGTCTGGGGATCGGTTGATAGGTGACGATGAAGAGACGATCGATTCCCGCGAGATCTCTCGACTCGAAGAAATGGACCGCTCTTGAAATCGTCTCCTCGGTGTAGGCGGGGGCCGGCAGATTGAGGGTCCGTTCCGCCGTCGTGATGATGAAGTAGTCCGCTGCCTTGGAGATGGCCTGGAGGTAGTTCTGCAGCGCCGCCCGCCGAGCGACGATCGTGTTTCTTTCGAGATCGGTCAGCCAGCTGTATTGCAGCACCAGGAGGACGAAGAGCGGGGCGAGGACCGCGATGACCCCGAGCCACAACAGGCGGTTCTTTCCGAAAACGATCCGTTCGATCCTCGTGAGTTCCGACCGGGAACGGTCTCGTATCGCTGGCGGTGGAGGGTGGTTCTTGGCAGTCATGGCGTTCTCGGTGATGCGGTGGCGTCTTCTTTGTCCTCAAAATATAGCGCAGGAGGGGGAGCGAGGCGCCGACTTTTGCAGTTTGGTCACATCTGTTTCGAACTTTTTCGTCGTTTTGAGGACTTTGACACCGAGAGATCCGACGATGGGTGGACTGAGTTTCCCCCGGGGTCCGCGGGAGCCATGGCGGTGGAATCGCGGACTGGCAGGTGGGCCGGGCTCTCATTCCCGGTCCACCTGTATTTTCCGGGGTTCGTAACCGGGGATCGCGATCTGGTGAATGAGATCCGGATCTTGGATCAACGCCAAGCGCGATGGTGCAGTCCGCGAATCGCTCACCTTAGTTCTATTCAGTTCAGGGTCTCCGAAGGATCGGTGATCGACTCGGAAAGACTGTCCAGATGGCGGTAGAGTTCCTCATAAACGAGCATGAAGCGGTCGATCTGATTGGCGGCCTCGAGGATCTGGCGTTTGCGTTGACTCGGCAGTTCGAGGATCTGGCAGGCGAGGGCGATGAGCTGTGAATCGCTGATCTCGACCATCTGTTCCTCGAGTGTGCTTCGATCAGCCTCGTCGACCTCCACCAGCTGCGGGAGAACCCGCCGGAGCTCGCGCCTGACGGGCTGGAGACCGGCGAGGGCCTCGGCGCTTTCCCGGAACGGCGTGTAGGTGACGCGAAACTGCCGATAAAGAGTGTCCACCGGGACTTCCTCATCGGTGGTGAAACGCTCGATGACCGAGAAGCCAGAGAGATAACGACCATCGGGGAGTTCCTTGTGGTCGGCGATATAGCCGACGCAGCCGATGTCGCGCACCGGAGGCGATTCCCGGGTCGAGCTCTCGTGCTCCGCGGCATACTCGATCATGCCGATGATCCGGTGGCTGTTGAGCGCGTCGCGCACCATGGCCCGGTAACGCGGTTCGAAGATGTGCAGCGGAAGAACCTCGCCGGGGAGTAGGACCACCCTGGACAGGGGAAAGACGGGGATCTGATCCGGGAGGTTCACCATTCCGGTGGGAAACCGGGTGGAATCGTCGGTGGGCGTCGAACCGTGCATGGCGGGCTCCTTCGCCAGATACAACCTCGATGGACGCCGATTGTGTTCCAGCCTCGCGCGCGCCGGTCGAAGGATTTGCGGTCGGGCAAGGTAGGATATCGGGCAGTGGAGGCCTGGATGAAGCAGCTCAGGACAATCGCCCTCTTGTTGGCGGCCGCAATTCTCGCGCTGAGTGCGGGCGCCGAGGAGGCCGACGAGGCGCGTCGCGAGACGGTTGGTGGTCTCGCTTTTGCCGACGAGGTCCAGGTCACGGTCGTCAACGTGGATGTCTATGTGCGCGACAACAAGGGCACGGCCGGTCAACGGTCTCGGCCCCGACGACTTCATCGTCACCCAGGATGGGGTCGAAATGGCCGTCAGCAATTTCACCGAGTTCAATGCCGAGGTGATTCGACAGCGGATGGAGGAAGCGGCACGTGGCCCTTCCGGTCGAGCCGGAAGAGCCGGCCGATGGAGACGTCGGCGCCCGAGATCAAGCCGATGTGGGTGGTGCTCTATATCGACCACGAGAATCTGAAGACGCTGGACCGCAACCGGGTGCTTCGGCGAGTTCGCGAATTCGTCACCGCGAATCTCGAAGAGCCGGTCGAGATGATGGTCGTGAGCTACCAGCGCTCGCTCAAGGTGGCGCAGCCCTTCACATCCGAGTCACGTGAGGTGACTGCGGTGCTTCGTGCCATGGCCGAAACCAGTACCGGTCGTGAAGAGCGCGAGTCCACCCGGCAGGAAATCCTGCGGGCCATGGCTGACGCGAAGAACCAGGACTACGGTACGCAGAACAACACCCAGGCGGGGGCGGAGCTCGATCTCCGTCAGAAGGTCGCAGCCTTCGCCGCCGAAGAGGCGTTCAACCTCAGGTTGGCGATTGACGGTCTTCGCCAGGTGATTGCGATGATGTCGGGGATCGACGGGCGCAAGACCGTGGTCTATGTCTCCAGCGGACTGCCCATGGTGCCCGGAATCGGACTCATGCACGATCACGCCATGACCTTCCACGACCAGACGATCCTGTCCATGCGCGGCCGCTATGATCAGACCCGTCTGTTCCACGAACTCACCTCGATGGCCAACGCCCAGGAAGTGAGCCTCTACTCCATCGATGCGTCCGGTCTCAACCCTCTCGATGGCATGGGTGCCGATACCGCCTACTCCCGTGATCCCACGTCCTCATCGATCGGGTCGAAGAACTACAAGGACTCGTTGGTCTACATGGCCGAGGCCACCGGTGGGATTGCGGTCGTCAACACCAACGATGTCACCGGCGGTTTGGAGCGGATCAGCAACGACCTCTACAACTACTACTCGCTCGGCTACACGGTGAACTCGAGTAATGAAGATCGGGTCCACCGCATCAAAGTCGAGATCAAGAACGATCAGAACTACGATCTTCGTTTTCGTCGTCGATTTGTCGAGAAATCCGCTCAGAGCAGGGTCCAGGACCGGGTCTTCACATCGCTCGTCGTCGACTTCGACGACAATCCCATGGGGCTGGAGTTGTCGGCGGCGACGCCGGTCGCGGGTTCCGAAACCCAGTGGATGGTTCCCTTGCACCTGTCCATCGATCTCAGCAAGGTCGCCCTTCTGACGCTCGGGGATGATCTTGTCGGACGGATCGTGGTTTATATCGGCGCCCGGGACGAGGAAGGACGAAATACCGAAGTGCAACAGCAGGAGCACGAGATCTCGGTGCCCAAAGCGGATTATCTCGCCGCCGGTCGTGAACGCTTCGGGATCGACTTCCGTCTGCTCTTGCAGGAGGGTCGCCATCGAATCACGGTGGGTGTGATGGATCCCATTACACGTCAGGATTCGTACGAGAAGATCGTCGTCAGCGTCCCGTAGGAATGATGAATTATGAATTATGAATGATGAATGTACATCGCAGGTCGACCGTCGCGAGGTGGATCGCTGCGATGTAATTCATAATTCATAATTAAGAATTCATAATTCTATTGGTGCATCGACATCAACCGCCAGGCGACGAGGCGTTCGTTCATCGCCCGGAGCCTGCGGCAGAGCAGCCGGCAGAGCAGACTGAGAAACTGCATGGCGGCATCCGGGTCCATGGAGAGCACTTCCTCGAGCAGGGCCCGGCTGATGGAGAACACGGTGCACCCGCCAGTGTGGGCGCGGGCATCGGCTGAACGCGGCTGTTTATCGATGAGCGCCATCTCGCCGAAGACCTCTCCCCGAGTGAGAATGGTGAGGCACTCCTCGCCGGCGCCCGGGACCATTCGGGAAATCCGCACCGCGCCGTCGACGACGATGAAGAGGCAGTCGCCTTCCTCGCCCTCGGTGACGATGAGCGAGTTCGCCGAGAAGCTCTGTTCCTGCGAGTACTTGGCGAGGAGCCGCAGCTCCTGTGCCGACAATCCCTGCTCCCGCAGGATGTCGAGTTTGGCCTCCTCGCCGAGATGGATCGGTTGGCCGGTCTCGCGCCCTCGATCCGAAATCAACGTATCGGCAGGCATGTCAAAGAGTTCCGACATCTGCGCGTTCGAGGCCCGGACTTTGTCGGCGAGGGTCTGCCAGAAGCTCCACAAGAGGCTGACGCCGAGATCTCGATCGAGTCTGATGGCCTGGTCGAGTCTGCTCGCCTCGATATGGAAGAGCGAACCGTTGCCGACCCCTCGAGCGGTGGCCGACCGTTCGAGTTTGTCGATGTAGGAGACTTCTCCGAAGAGGGTTCCGCTGCCGAAGGTCGCGAGAACCTGGTTGCCGATCGGAGTCCGTTTGGCGATGTGGATCCGTCCTTCACGAGCCAGGAAGATATCGGTGCCTTCCTGATCTTCAGCGAAGACCACCTCACCGTTTTCAATGGTGATCGGTCGCACGACCTTGGCCAGCGCGATGAGTTGATCATCGGTGAAGTGGCGGAACAGCCCCATGGCTCTGAGTTCGGTCGCCCTCTGCAAGAGGTTGTCCTGCTCGGTCGGGATCTCGCCGACGAGACTCGCGCGCCGGCGATACGCGGCTGCGTTGAAGAGTCGGGCCTGGCTGAGCGCAACGTGGTCGCACGCCTTTTGCATGGCGGAGCTTCGCGCGCGGACGATGGCGTCCATCTCTTTGGGAGATCGATGACAGAGTCGGGCAAGGGTCTCAACTCGACGCCGCTCCTGGTCCTGTTCGCGCTCGGAACGCCAGTTGGCGAGGAGCATCCCGTCGATGGCGCTGTCGAGGGCGGTGTCGTAGCTCTCGGTTTCGATGGCGGCCCTCGAGGTCTCGACAGCGAGTCGGAAATCGAGCGGATTGAGTCGGCGGGCCTGGAGAAACTCGTTGAGTGCGGCGCCAGGGTCGCCGTGACGGAGGTGGAGGAAGCCGGCTGCCGTGTACGCGAGATAGTTGAACGGCGTCCGGAGTTTGGCGAGATCGATCATCTCGACCGCTCGGCTGAACTCACCGCGCCGTTCGAAAATATGCGCCATACCCAGGGCGTGGGACGCTTCGAGGTTCCGGCGTTTGAATTCCCGATCGAAGTCATCGGCCCCTTCGTACTGCCGCAACCGCGAGGCCTCGCGACGCAGCCGACTCCCCTGTGGCGTCAGGGAGGAGACGGTCTCCAGCAACTCCGCAGCTTCGGAGGAACGTCCGACAGCGTGGAGCCGGCGGGCCAACTCGACGAGACGCTCGATCATCGAGGGATGGGGGTGAATAGAGTCATCCATGGTGTTTCCTGGATCTTTGATTGTATAAATGATGAGCTTGACCGTCAATCTGCGAAATCTCCCATGGGAGTTGCGCCCGGTTAGACTGGGTTGCATTTGCACATTGCCCGACGGGTTCGTTTCGCCCCGTCGGTCGGTGATCGTTCTCGATTCTCGAATGGATTCTGCTCTCGCGGTGTTACCAAGGAAACGTCCGGCACAACGGGCCGGAAGGAACGGGGAAACGGCAACCTGATGATGAAAACGATGGCGCTGGCGCTCATGCTCTTCGCGGCCGCCGTGCAGGCCTTCGAGGTGATCGAACCGTCCGAGGTCGTTCCGGGTTCGCAGGGGGTCTGCATCACCGAGATGGATGGTGGTGAAAGAGTGGAGATTCCCCTGACGGTCATCGGCACCGTGGGACCCTCGACCCCGGAGGGTGAGATCGTGCTTGTTCGTCTCGAGGACGAAAGGTTCCGGGAGACGGGGATCATCGCCGGGATGAGCGGATCGCCGGTCTATGTCGAAGGCCGACTGCTCGGGGCGCTGGCCTTCGGGTGGTCGTTCTCGAAGGAGCCCATCGGTGGCGTCACCCCGTTTTCCAGGATGGAGAGCCTCGCCGGTGAGGGGAGTTTTGAAGCGGGCGCCGGGCCGGGCCGGCCGTCGCTCACGGAGATGATGGAAGCCGGCCGGGAGAACACACTCGGTGCTGTTCTCGCCGATTGGCTTCTGCCGGAGAGAAGTTCGGAGCTCCACCACCTGCCATTGGCGGTGACCTCTTCCGGCGCGTGGAGCCCCGCCGGTGGGGATTGGCTGTCGGAGAGCTGGCGTCGTCTCGGTTGGATTTCGGTTCCGGGAGGGAGTTTCGACGATACGGACGGGGGGAGCCTCGCGCCGGGCGATATGGTCGCCGGGGTTCTGGTGGATGGTGACGCCGTCCTTTCCGCCGGTGGGACGGTTACCGAGGTTCGCGGCGACGAGGTCTGGGCCTTCGGCCATCCTTTTCTCGGCGGCGGCGGATTCCAGCTTCCCATGGCCCGCGCCAAAGTCGTGACAGTCCTTCCGAGCCAGGTGAGTTCGTTCAAGTTCTTCTCCGTCGGCGAGACCGTCGGTAGTTTCTTCAGCGATCGGTCGCGTGGGATCTGGGGCCGGTTGGGTGAGACCGCCCCCATGGTGCCGGTCACGGTCAACATCGATGACCGGACGTTCGAGTTTCGCTCCGTCCGCCACCCCAACCTGATGCCGTTCACCGTGGCCTATCTCGCCCAGTCGAGCCAGGCGGCCCGTGGCCGGCTCTTTGGCGAGCAGACCATCGCCTTTCGCATCGAAATGAGCTACTCGGGGCATGACCCGGTCGTGTACGAAGAGGTCCTCGCTTCGGGCGAGGCCCCCGCCCAGGCGGCCTCGATCGCGGCCGGTCTCATCGCCTATCTCGAGAGTTCGGTCTTTGAAGTCCCGAATCTCGACTCCATCACCATCGATCTGAAGACCGATGAGCGGTTACGGGGCGCCGAGCTCATCGATGTGATTCCCCAACGACGAACGGTTTCCCCGGGAGAGACCGTCCAGGTGCGTCTCCGATTCCGGCCGTACCGGGGTGAGGAGTTCATTCGAGAGCTCTCGATTCAGGTTCCACCAGGGATCCCCGACGGGCGTCTCGATCTCGTGGTGGCGGATGGGGCCTCGTGGTCTCTTTATGACCTCGGGATGCGGCCGATGATACCCGGTTCCTTCGGCGACGAGCTCGGATTGGTGAACAGCCTTTTGCCGTCGACCACCGTGGTCATGGTCTTCGAACGCCGGCAGCCGGGTGTGGCGCTCGCGGGCGGCAGCGTAACCATGCCGGCGAGCGTGGTGGTCCAGCTGCAGGGCGCGCTCGGCCCCGGTCTGACGACAACATCGTATGCGGTTGTGGCGAAAGCCGAAGAGATCATGGAGATGCCGGTCTCAGGCGCCGAGAGGATCGAGCTCAAGGTCGTCAGCGAAGGACGTATGGATTAGCGGAGGTTCCATGTACCGATTGAACCGGGTGGCCGTCACCATTCTGATGCTCGGGCTGAGCGCATCGATGAGTTCTGCAGCACAGACCCGACGATGGATCGCGGACACGGCGAAGGAATTCCTCGAGGGCAGGGGTGATGGGGTCGCCGTCACCACCGACGGCCGTCTCGAGGCCGTCGATCGATGGGAAACAGCGGTTGCGCTGGATGAGCCGGTGGTCGTCGCCGGTGGTCTCGACCGCGATGGATCGCTCTTCGTCGGCACGGGGTTCCCGGCGAACCTCTACCGCGTCAAGAAAGGTCGAGCGGAACTCCTCACGGCGATTCCCGGCGAGCAGGTGACCGCAGTTCTGCCGACAAAGGACGGAGTGCTGGTGGCAACCGTGGCGCCGGGCGTGCTCTACCGCTGGCGGGACGGCCGGCTCGAAGAGATCGGCCGCCTCGGTGAGGGCGGCATCTGGGATCTGGCGGTCTTCGAAGGGACCGTCGTCGCTGCAGCGGGATCGCCGGCGGCCCTCTTCAGGCTGACAGCAAAGGGGTTCCAGCGGTGGCTGGAGCTGCCCGATGTCCACGCGCGCTGTCTCGAGGTCTCCGGCGACACTCTTCTCGTGGGTACATCGGGCAAGGGCCTCATCCTCGGTGTTCGTCAGTCGGGGCAGATCTCCATGCTCACCGACAGTCCGTTCACCGAGATCTCGGACATGGCGGCGGCGGATGACGGATCCGTCTGGGCGGTTGCGCTGGTGGGTGAACCGGTCGTGCCCACCTCAAACGGCAACGGCAAGAAAGACACGGACTCCGATGAGGAGGTCTCGGTTTCAACCGAAACCGCGAGCCTCGATCTCGATCTGCCGAAGATCAACGGCAGTACCGCAACCTCGGAGCTCGTCCGCCTGACCCCGAATGGTGCGCTTCTCAGCGTTCACCGTTTCACCAAGCAGGTTGCATCGGCGGTGGCGTGGGACGGAACGGGAGTCCTCGTCGGAACTGGATTCGAAGGTGAGGTGTGGCGTTTCTTCGCCGACGGCGGCGCCCGGTTGGCGAGTGTCGATGCGGTCCAGGTTGTCGGGATCCTCGGTGGCGGCGACGTTCTCCTGGCGCAGGGGCCGGCCGCGGTGCTCGAACGGCGATCCGGCGCCGGAGAATCGGGCCGCTTCCGCAGCGAGGCGGCGAGGTTCCCCCGACCGATGCGATTCGGCGAGTACCGGGTGTTTCCCCGGATCGAAGGTCTGCGAATCCGGTTCCGCACCGGGGCCAGCGAAAAACCGGATCAATCGTGGATGTCCTGGGTCGAGTGGTCGACGGATGCCGACGGGAAAGTGCCGGTGCCGCCTGCACGGTCGCTGCAGTGGGAACTGGAGATTCCGGCCGGTGAGTCTGTCGATCGCGTCGAGATCGCCATGGCCGAGATCAACCTGCCGCCCGAGGTGAGTTCGATCTCGGTGGAGGATCCCGGGGTCGTCTACCTCGCCGCCCCGCCGCCATCGGGGCCGGTGATCGATGCCGAGCACCCCGACATCAGCGGCATCTTCACCGTCATCGACGAGAACGACAATCATCAAGCGAAGACCACCAAGGGAAAGAAGTTCTACAGAGTCGGCTACCGGACGGTGAGCTGGAAGGCGAAGGACCCCAACGAAGATTCCCTTCGTTTTCACCTCGAGGTCGAGCGACGCGACGGATTTCGGCTGCCCGTGAAGAAACGGATCGACGGGACCCAATTGGCCATCGACACCACCGCCTTGCCCGACGGGGTCTATCGATTCAATCTCACCGCCAACGACGCCGAACAGAACCCCGGAGCGGCGATGGAGACGGTTGCGACCAGCCGCTGGTTCACCGTCGACAACACGCCGCCCTCAATCGATATCGAGGCCGAGGGAAAAGCGTGGGCCGTCCGGGTCACTGATACAACGAGCCCGATTGAGCGCGTTGAGTGGTCGCGCGATGGAGATCGATGGCACCAACTCGCGGCACGGGACGGGGTGCTCGACGGGACCGAGGAACGCTTTTCTCTTCCCCGGCAGAGCGGCGGCCATCTGGTCGTCGTCCGGGCCATGGATCGTCACCACAACCGGGCGACCGAGGGAGTGGTGGAGGAGTAGACAGCGCAAATTCTCAATTCTCAATTTTGAATTCTCAATTCCATCGCAGCGGCATTCATGAACGGTGTGCGATGTAATTCAAAATTAAGAATTAAGAATTAAGAACTGAGTTCTTCCCGGTGTTAGAATGCGCCCATGGCTCATCAACCTGTCGCCGTCTACCCGGGCTCCTTTGATCCGTTTCACGTCGGGCATGTCGCCATCGTCGATCGCGCGAGCCAGATCTTTCCCCGCGTCATCGTCGGCATTCTCAAGAACGCCGGCAAGGACTCGTTGTTTTCTCCCGAGGAACGGCTGGAAATCATCAGCGAGTACTACAAGAACAACGATGCGGTCGAGGTGCTGTCCTTTTCCGGGCTGCTCATCAATTTCCTCGACGAACTGAATGCCTCGATCATCATCCGTGGGATGCGTGCGGTCTCGGACTTCGAGTACGAGTTTCAGATGGCGCTCATGAACCGGCGGCTCGCGCCGCACGTGGAGACCGTGTTTCTCACTCCCAAGGAGGAGTACACCTATCTCTCGTCCCGCTTGGTTCGGGAGGTCGCGGCTCTCGGCGGCGACGTCACCGGGTTGGTGCCAGATCCGGTCAAACACCGGCTCGAGGAGCGGTACCGCAAAGCGACGCATCCGCCCACGCGTTGACCGATGCGCCTGATCGTCTTCGGCCCCGGTCATCCATTTCGAGGCGGGATCGCCCGGGCCACCACCGAACTGGCCGGAACCCTCGACGACCGGGGTCACGAGGTTCTCTTTCTGACACCGCGGCGCCAGTATCCGAAGTGGCTCTACCCGGGACGCTCGGATCGCGATCCGGAGTCCTGCCGGCAACTGGACTGTGCGGTTTCGGTGCTCGATCCCCTCGATCCCATCAGTTGGCGAAACGCCCGTCGACGGGCATTGGAGCACCACGCGGATGCGTGGATCGTGCCTTACTGGACCTGGGCGTGGGCCGGTCTGTGGTGGTCTCTCCTGCGCGAGGCTTCGCGACCGCCGACGGTGGCGGTGGTCCACAATCCGGTCGATCATGACGCGCATCTGTGGCAGCGTGTGGCCGCTCGTCGGGTCCTCGGCGCCTCTCAGGCGCTCTTCACCCATGCCCGGGTGCTGGCGGCTGAACTCGAGCGCGCCTATCCATCGATTCCTGTCGGATACCACTGCCTGCCCGCGGTCGAGGCCCCGGCCGAGCTCGGGAGAGACCAGGCTCGTGACGAACTCGATCTACCCGGGGATCGTCGAGTCGCGCTCTTCCTCGGACTCATCCGCCCCTACAAGGGGGTCGATCTGCTCCTCGAGGCGGCTGCAGCTCTTCCGGAGGACTCGGACTGGTTCATCGTGATCGCCGGTGAACCGTGGGGTGACCTCGGTGGCCTTCTCGAAACCCGGGTCAGGTCGCTCGATCTCGAGCAGCGCGTTCGGCTCGACCTGCAGTGGGTGCCCGAGGGTCGGGTCCCGACCCTGCTGGCCGCGGCCGATCTGCTGGTTTTGCCGTATCTGCGAGGATCACAGTCGGCGGTGGCGCCCATGGCGCTGGCGCGGGGAATTCCGGTGCTGTCGACGGCGGTGGGTGGGGTGCCGGAGATCGTGCGCGACGGGATCAACGGCGTGATCATCCCGCCCGGCGACCCCGCCGCGATCACGACTGCCCTCGAGGCGCTGTCGGTGGAAAAGCTGAATGCGCTTGCGGCCGGCGCCAGACAGACATCTGAGGATCTCACCTGGTCGGGCTATGCGGATGCGTTCGAGGAGCTCATCGAACGGGTGATCTGAATCCCCGGCCTTGACCCCACCCGACACGGCCGTTGATCTTCGGTCAAGAAAAACGCCCGCGCCGGAGCGCGGGCGTTTGTGTTGTTTTCGATTCGGACTAGTGGACGAGGCTTCTGACCATCTCGATGGCCTCTTCCCTGGTCGGTCCGTCCTCGCCGTAGGGGAGGGACTTCACCGGAGGGACGCCGTTCTCGTCGAGCTGGACATATTCAATCGCGTTCTCGACATCCCAGTACATCACCACATCGAGGCCGTGGCCGACTTCGACCTTCGCGTTGGAGAGGATGATGTCCGGATTGGCCGCGATCATGGATTCACGACCGAGCAGCACGATGTGGCGGCGACGCTTGATCTCGCCGATCCACTCCTCGACGACTTCGTAGTCGAGCTTGAGGATCTGGAAGACGCAGTTGGAAAAATCGGTCGCGAAAATGTGTGGGGCGCCCGATTGCGGATCGACAAAGACCTTGGGGTGGGCGAGCCCCTCCGCGTCTTCGATGCCCTCGCAGCCGATGCCGTAGGGGAGGAGATCACTCAGGGCTATGGGCTGGAATACGTCGATCTGGGGATCGCCGGCTTCGTCCAGCGCGACCGAGGCGAGGAATGCCGAACCGTCATTGCGATTTTCGCTGTAGCTCCACCACACGAGGTGGAGGAAGGTGGTGGCGACCTCGATCGGCTCGCCATCTTCCTCGACGACGCTCACGACTCGATCGAGCATCATCTGGGGATTCTCGACCGTGGCGCCGTCCCCACCGGCAACGGTGTACGGCCCCATCCACCATTGCGCCCCCAACCAGGCGATCTCGATGGTTGTTTCGACTTCAATTCCACGCTGCCAGGCAACAAAGACGGTGCCGGTGAGCTCGTCCACTCCAACCTGCATGGAGGTGGCGGCGATGCCGGCGGTTTGCGGGATGAGGTAATCGGCCACGGCGCCGTCGGCGGACCGATGGTGCACGACGAGGCCGTCGTCTGATGGGGCTACCCGATAGAAATCGCCGTTCCTGGTCAGCGCCATGTCACTCGCCGAGGCGGAGACGGCCATGCCGACCAGGAGGATTGCGATGAGTGTGGCTCGTGCCGTTCTCATGGTCACCCCCTCAAATTCACCACGGAGGTCAGATCGGTGGCGAGGAAGACATCGATGATCTCCTCGCTGATCCCGACTCCCGGGTAATACGCGGTGAGCTCGCGCAGGTAGCGACGTGCCTTGAAGGTGTCGCCGCGTCTCACCGCCGTTTCACTCAATAGGAACAAACAGTTTTTTGCGACCTGGTCGTCTTCGAAATCGACGGCAAGATCAAGGGCCCGTTCGCCGCACTCGTGGGCGCGATCGAGGTTACCGGCCAAGAGGTGGCCGTAACAGAGATCCTGAAGCGTCTCATAGAGATAGTGATCGGCGCCGATCCGTTCGAGTTCGGACCGGGCTTCTTCGCAGAGGTTGATGCCCTCTTCGAGCCGCTCGGTGCACATCATGACGTAGCCGAGGTTGTCCCGAACCTGGGCCTCGGTCATGCGATGGTGGCCGTCGAGGTCTCGATGAGCCTCGAGTGAGTGCTTAAAGGCAGTTTCCGCTTCGGCGAAATTCGAGGCTCGAACCGAGAGGTTGCCGACGAGGTTGAGGCTGCGGCTGGCGGACACGGGATCACCGAGCTCGTCGGCAAATGTCGTCGCCCGGTCTGCATAGCTCCTGGCCTTGTCGTCTTCACCGGAGATGTCGTAGGCCACCGCCGTGCAGTAGGCCGCGTGGAAGCGGTTTTTTGTGTTGCTGCTTCGGAGCAGGATTTCCTTGAGTTTGGGGATCTGGTCGGCGCCGCGGTCGAGTTCGACGAGCACCGAACAATGGTTGCAAAAGGCGCGGTCGGCGTCGTCGATGTTGCCGTTCTGACGCGCGACCTCGACCGCTTCGGCGTAGAGCGCGGCTGCGCCTTCGAAATCATCGCCCGTGAAGGCGGCTTCGGCCGACAACATGAGTTCGTCAAAACGTCCGCTCACGATCCGGTCTCCCGTGACTCGCGTCTCGCTGCGATGGCGCGGCGGTCCTGTTGCTCGCGGCGGACCTTGAACTCGAGAAATTCCATGGCCTCGCGGCGACCGTCGTCGCCGAGCTGGCGGACGAGGTGGAGGATCTGCATGTCCTCGTGGCTGAGGGCCCGCCGAGGTTCGGAGGCGGCCTGCTGAGCATCGAAGAAATCGTTGAAGGAGACCTCGAAAACGGTGAGGATCTTGACGAGATTATCCAGCGAAACCCGATACTCACCCTTCTCCATGCGCGACAGATCGGACTGTTGGATGCCAATCTGGCGCGCCAGTTCCATCTGGGTGAGATGGCGTTCCTTGCGCAGTGAACGCAGACGGGAACCGACGTTGGCCGCAGCGCTCATGAGTTCGTGGATGTTGGTTGCCATTCTCGGTTGCTGATCCTTCCCCGTCTATAGTACCATTCCGGGCGCAGCGGACACACTGCACCCGAGACGATATATTTATATAATATGCGCCCGCGGAAAGCGCGTCAAGGATGTTCTCGGGGTCACGAACCGCGTGCCAACGCCCACCGCAACGATCTGAATATGCGCAGGAGATCCATGTCCCGTTACTTGCTCGCCCCCGTACGACTGGTACGGACTTTGTACGGCCACCGCTTTCTCCTCGCTCAGTTGGCGTGGAGGTCGTTCGCTTCCCGGCATGCCGGGGCGGTGCTCGGGTGGTTGTGGACGCCGCTGGGCACGGCGGTCCAGTTCGTGCTGTACACGGTGGTGTTCTCGGTGATCCTCGGAATCAAGGCAGAACTGCTTGGTACCGATCTTGCTACACGAGTGCCCGTGGGATTCGGAGTTTTCCTGATCACGGGGCTGGTGCCGTACCTGGCGTTGAATGACGTGATCATGAGATCGTCTCGCGTCATCCGCGCCAACGCGACCCTCGTCCAGAGGGTCCGACTGCCGCTCGAAGTGCTGGTGGTCGGCGACATCCTCGGGACGCTGATGCACCACGCGGTCGCGGTCGTGCTGATGGTTCTCTACTGTGGCTGGGCGGGATACCTGACCCTGGCGGGCGCCGGTTGGCTGATCGCCGGAATCGCGCTGCTCCTGTTTCTCGCCGTCGGTTTCGGGCTCCTTGTAAGCGTCCTCGGGGTCGCGTTGCCGGACATCCCCGAAGTTCTCGCCCTCGTTCTGCAGTTCGTGCTTTACGGGGCGCCCATCATCTATCCCTTGAACCTCGTCAAGAACGAAGTTCTCTTGACGGTGGTCCAGATGAACCCGATCACGCCGCTCGTCGGCGTTTTTCGCGCAGGTCTACTCGGTGTGGCCCGGCCAGATCCGGTCGGCATCATGTATCTCATTCTTCTCTCTGCCGTGCTCCTCGTCGTCGGTGCGGCAGCGATGGACCGGTTCCGGACGACGATTCCCGACCTGTTGTAATGGGCGGGTTTCCGCTGGAGGTTTTCATGAAACGTAGAGCATCGATCATCGCGGCACTGTTGTGTGCCGTTGCCATTCAGACATGGGCGCAGGCGCCGCAGTTGCCCGACGTCAAGATTCCCGAGAAGCAGCCGACGCCGACTCAACAGTCCGGCGTCGGGGGTTCCGAGCGCGCGCTGGCCACGGCCCACGGTGATACACCGATGACCTGGACGCCCTCAGAGCAGAAGAGCTGGGAGGAGTTCATCGAGGACTGGCTGACCCCGCGGCAGGTCGAGAAGTCCATTATCGTTCGCATCGATGAGAAGTACGCCTACCCCCACCCGGCGGTCTCGATCAAGATGGAAATCGTCAAGGAAGACAAGGACTTCGTGTGGTTGCGCGGGATTCCACCGGAGGATCCGGAGTCTCCCCTGCACCGGGTCTGGTCGCAGCGACAGGGCGAGGAACGCGTGCTCAAGGACCGCATGGACTGGGAAAAAGAACATGGCGACTTCCACTACTGGTTGGACTACGGTGCGGTGATCGTTCCGCCGCCGTTTGTCGACTCGATGACCTTCAAGTCCCACGATTCGGGATTGCCGAACGCCGGGCTTTGGCAGATGAACTTCGTGCGTGACGACATCGACGAGGACGGGATTGACGATCTGGTCTTTCCCCCGCCGCGCAAGGGCGTCGCACAGCCGGCCATCTACAAGGGACTGGAAGACGGCAATTTCCGACTCATGCGCGAGGCGGGATGGCTGCGCGGCCTCCCTTATGACTACGGCGGTGTGGCCACCGGAGACTTCGATGGCGACGGCAACCGCGACATCGTCCTCGCCATCCACTTCAAACAGCAGTACGTTCTCTATGGCGACGGCAAGGGCGCCTTTGGCCGCAGCGACCGCCTGCAGGCGCCTGACCCGCGCCTCACCTCGCGAGCCTGCACGGTGGCGGACTTCAACGGCGACGGCCGGGACGATATTGCCTTCATCGCCGAACTCGACCTCGACATGGGATCCCAGGAGCGGGTGGAGGGTTCTCCCACCGTCTGGATCCAACTCAACACCAAGGACGGTTGGAGGCTCGAGAAGGACGGTCTGCCGATCCGTTTGATCAGCGATGACATCGAGAGTGTCGATGTCGATGGCGACGGGAGGATCGATCTCGTGGTCGCCTCGAACACCGCCGACTGGCGCAAGCTGGTCTATTTCAACCGCGAGGACGGATGGCAAGAGGAGTTTTCGTTCGGGGTGTTGAGCAACACCTATCACTTCGATGTCGAGCCCCATGTCCGGCCGGACGGGACCGTCGAAGTCTATGCCGCCTTCATGCAGTACCGCATGATGGAAGGTGAGAACCACTCGCGGACCGGTCTCATCCGGTATGAATGGACAGAGGACGGTCTGGTGGCGCCGAATGGCGCGGCCTATTTCGACGATGACCGGACGAATCCCTATGTTCGAGTCGGCATCGGCGATCTCAACGCCGACGGCATCATCGATATGGTGTCGGGACGCAAGCTCGGTGGTCTCGAGGTCTGGATCGGCACCGCTGACGGTGGCTATCTTCTCGAACAGAGCCCCGAATTCGGCGAGCTTGGTCGCGTCTTCGATATCCAGCTCGTGGACATGAACGGCGATGGTCGCGATGACATCATCGCCGAGTTCGCCATGGTCGAGGAAACCCCTGGGGGCGTTCGTCTTTGGCTCACCGGCAAGGCCGATGACTGATTGCTTGACATCAAGCGCGGACTCAAATGATAATGACCACTGTGTGTGACGGATGACAGAAGTTTGTGAGATAGATCGCAAAGTGGGTGGAATGGGTCGACAGAGTGTTGACAGAAACAGCCATGTGGTGCTATCTTTTATGCTGTGATGACATAAAAAAGAGATAATTCTTTGAAAGAAAAAATACTTAAACAGGAGGTGATGCGACGGAAATAGGCCAGGTGCAAGCCCACAGTGGGCCTCGAACCAGAGAGTAGTACGGTAATTGTTTTATGAATGGAAGGAGCTGAGTAATGAAAAGATTTGTGACTCTCGCGCTGGTGAGCGCGCTTGTCCTGGGCGCAAGCAGCATGGTTTATGCGAATGTCTGCGCTTTCGACGCGGTCCCGGCCGCAACCATCCTGTTCCCGTTCGTGACGTTGGACTACAACGCCCCGACCAGTGGTGTGAGCACCAGTTTCTCGATCACCAACGTTTCCGCCGAGGCGCAGGTCGTCCACGTGACGGTCTGGACCGATTTTTCGGCCGCGATCCTCGACTTCAACATCCTGCTGACCGGTTACGATGTCATTTCGATGAACATCCGTGACATCTTCATCAACGGTCAGCTCCCGGTGACCAAGTACGAAGCTCACAGCAGCAACGAAGGCGTTGCCGACAACGGTCCGGTTTCCTCCGGCAACACGACTCCGTCCGCCACCTGGATCGCCAACCTGCTGGACGACCCGCAGCCCACCACCGATCTCGGTACCCGCTGCAACACCTCGAACTCGTCGTATCCGGGTCTCTATGCGACCCCGATCCCGCCCGGGTTCCTGGGTCTCTTCCAGGGCTACCTCCAGGTCAGCCAGACGGTTGATCGCGTCCACAGCAACGACTGCGTCCAGAGCCCTATGGCGGCGCCTACACCCTCGCCCCGACGCCGTACTGGGCCGAGCGCGACACCACCTACCCGACCAACATGTACATCACCGCCGATGTCGTCGAGAACTGCAACAAGCTGTTCCCGGATGCCTTCGGTTACTTCGCCCAGGAAGCCCGTTTCGACAACGTGCTGATTGGCGACGTGCTCTGGACCAGCCCGGCCGACCGCTTCTCTGAGGCGAGCAATGCCGTCCACCTCGAGGCCGACCTCGACCTCGCCAACGTGGCGACCATCGCCCCGACCGGATTCCCGATCTCCTTCTACCACCGCTACTCGGTGCTGAACGAGGGCGTCTCCGACTTCCGCGAGCCCCTGCCGACCGCGTGGGCCTTCCGCTACCTCGGCGCCGGCCTCACGACCATCGGAACCGACATCCGCGTGTGGAAGGGTTCCTCCGCTTGGAACTGGACCTATGACCTCGAGCGTGACGGCGCCGTGGCGGTTTCGCCCGACGCACTCATCGCTTCGAACTGCCATGCCTACACCTACTATGCGTGGGACGAGGACGAGATGGTCACCACCGTGACCTCGGTTCCCTGGTCCATGCCCGGTGGCGAGGCGGTCATTCCGAACCTCATCCCGCTTGAGACCCAGCAGGTTCCCGTCGAGCAGTTCGACACTCCTGGCGCCTTCGGCTGGATGCTCTTCGTGTGGCCCGCCTCGAACTACGTCAACGCCGGCGCTGGCCTCGAGGATGACTACTACCAGACCTGGATGGGCGTTCGCTACAATGCGTTCGGCGACTGGTCTGCTGCCATGGACGGCGCCGTCATGGCCAACTTCAACTGCTTCTCCGACCAGGTCCTCCCGAACCTCGGCATCAACTACTCGTATGTTGATGCCACTGGTTATGTGACCTCGCCGGGAATGCCCGCCAACTAATAACCACCATCCGGTGATTTTGAGGAGCGGCCTTCGGGCCGCTCCTTTTTTCTTTATATATCCAAGGTGAGCACCTCTTGCCGGCGATCTACGACGATCTCTTGCGCCCTGCCTTTTGGAAAAATGCTCGACGTACCACCGGTACGCCTGCGCTTTTTCCAAAAGGCAGACCATAAGGAATTCAACTAATTGTAAATATAGTTAAAACTTTGTCACAGCGATGTGGAACGCTGGACAGTCGCCGCCATTACCGCCATACTGTCGGCCGCGCTGCGGCGACGGGACCATCATTGGCGGCTACTCGACTCTCGCGGTGTCGCGCTCGTGACCGAGGTCACAGCCGAATGTGATCACGTAAGTAACTGATAAATTTCACGCTAATGTTATCTTTTCTCGGTTGACAGTCGACTTTTTCGGCGCCTATAGTTGCACCTGTGGAGGTGAGCATGAACCGCTCTCTTTCGATGATTCGCACGACATTTATCGCCGTGACCGGACTCGCGTTGATCGCCGGGCTCGTCCCCGCGACGGATGCCTCTGCTCAGGCGTGTTTCGAACACATTCGAAACCTGAACTACAGCCCGACCAACTGCAGCGCGCAGCCGGAAATCGATCGCGTGTTCCGACTCCAGACGATCACCTGGAAGGGCCACAAGTACCTCTTTGTCGATGAGGGCAACGAGATCAAGATCCACAACATCGACGATCCCCTGAACCCGGGATCGGGTCACCACTTCGTTTTTCAACATCCAGAACGTCGGTGACTCCGACTACGACATGGTCAGCTTCACGGTCTGCGACGACTGCCGGTACGGTATGGCGAACTACAAAGCCGCCACCGTTCTCTTCGATCTCGGCACGGGAGCGACTCCGAGCTTTGTCGATGAATCCAAGGACTTCGACGCCAACCTGATCCAGGGTGGATTCACCTTCAAGGCCGGGACTCAGCAGTACCTGGTGGCGGCGAGCCTCGGGACGAACCCCTGCGCCAACAACAAATCCGGTCTGTACCAGTTCAACGACATCGACGACGCCGACATCCCGCTGCTCGAGTGCCTCGATGTCGGCGGCACCGGCACCGAGATCATCAACGGAATCTCGGTCGAGGGCACCAACCCTCAGGTTCTCTACATGGCCGATCGCTTCGATCGGTTCCGCATCTTCCAGGTCCACACGAGCCCGACCTTCGGCCTCAACTACGTCGGCAACGGCGGCATCGAGCGGGCGAACATGGGCCGCGGCTACGGCATCGACATCGACGAGGCCGCCGGAGTCATGGCGGTGGCCAATGCCGGCAACCTCTACGTCTACGATGTCGGCCACACCAGCGGCAGCCCGGTGAGCCCGATCCTGAAATCGACCACGGCCATGCCCGGTCTGACGAGCGCCAACGCGGTGGGTCTCAAGTACCCCGTCGTCCATGTCGCACAGCAGTTCGTCACCGATGAACCTCAGACCTTTGACGTGTCGAACCTGACCAACCCGGTTTCTCTCGATCAGCAGTTCTGGGATCCGAGCCATGCGTGGAACAGCCTCGGCGACTGCATCTGGAACAACCATGCGATCTTCTCGGACGACGGCGCCGCACTGTATCTCTCGAGGTACTCGACCCTGCAGGTCATCGATCCCACCGCCTGCGCGGGACCGGTCGAACCGGTGGCCAATCTGACCCTCAGTCCGCAACCGGCGTTCCCCGGCGATCTCCTGACGGTGACCAATACCTCGCTGAGCGGCGATCGTTTCGCGACCTGGATCACCGATGGACCCGACGCCCACGGCGGCACGATTCTCGCCGGAACGCACCTCGCTCGCAACGGGGACCGGCCTCGGATACACCCTGCCGGCCAGCATGGCCAGCGGCGGATGTCTTCTACGCCCACGCCGCGGTCGAGACCGATGAATATCCCTATGTTCCGGGTTCGACCCCGGACCAGATCAAGACCGTGGCCGATCGTCATCGATCGCACTCCTGAGGCCGTCATCACCATCACCCCGGCGGCGGTGGTCACCGGTGACTCCGTCAGCCTGTCCGTCGCGGCCGAAGGGCACCCGGGGGTTGTCGGGGGTGGCGACCCTTTTGAGTGGACCGTCACCGACCCGTCGGGAACGCCCGACCAACTACACGGGGACGCTGGTCAGCGGGGTGACCCTGGACCAGAGCGGCCAGTGGACCTTTGACCTCACCGTCCAGTACCGACACGACGCCTTCTCGCAGCCGGGCGTGCCCTATGCGACGTCCGCGCAGGAGATCAAGAACATCTCTTCGGTTTCGGCGGCCTTCACCATCTCGCCGTCGAGTCCGCTCCACAACCAGATCATCACCCTGACGAGCACCTCGGCGGCCCAGGCGGGGGCGACCCTCGACTTCGACTGGGATGTCCTGGATCCGGTGAGCGGATCCATCGTCCACTCGCTCAGCTTCTGCGACGGGGTCCATCCGGTCAATTACCAGTGCGTGATCCCGGCGGAGACCTTGACCTGGGACATCTATGATTTCCGTCTCATCCTGACCAACACCGCAACGACTCCCGACGACGTCAGCCAGGCCCTCATCGAAGACTTCGAGGTCTTCAACGGGAACATTCAGATCGACTTCAACATCAGCAATCCCAACCCGGAGATCGGTGATTTTGTCGGCTTCAACATCACCGGGGTTGCGGCCGATGACATCGAGCGAGCGGTATGGACCTATGGCGGCACCGGATGTGACGGCACCACGGGCTACACCTGTGTCGAGCCGAGCTTTCCGAGCTGCGATGTGGCAGCGGTTGCGTACAACAGTGGTGGGACCAAGACAGTTCGCGTCACGGTGACCACCACCGGCGGCGTCGTCCAGCCCCAGGTGAGCCACATCGTCACGGTGCAGAACACCGGCAGCTGCGGCGGCACCACCTGCAGCTACGGAATCAGCCCGACAACGCGCACCTTCACCTCGGACGGCGGCAACGGCACCATCAGCGTTTCCACCCAGACCGGCTGCCCGTGGACGGCGAGCGAGGGCGTGACCTGGATCACCATCACCGGTGGATCGAGCGGTAACGGATCCGGTACGGTGAGTTACCAGGTCGCCGCCAACACCGGTGCGGCGCGGACGGCCAACATCACCGTCGCGGGCAAGACCCACACGGTCTCCCAGGAGGCAACGGCGTCGATCTGCAACTACGGCCTGCCGACCCACAGCGCCGTCTTCGACCCGCCGGGCGGCGACGGGAGCTTCCAGGTCACCGCCTCGGATACCGGCTGCACGTGGCAGGCGAGCACCGCGGCGAACTGGATCCTCATCACCAACGGCGCCAACCACGTCGGTACCAGCCCGCTCAACTTCACCGTCGCCGAGAACGACACGCCGCATCAGCGGTCGGCGACCATCGACATCGTCGGATCCGGTGGATTCACGGATCATTTCACCGTGACCCAGAATCACCCCTGGATCCCGGTCAACTTCGACTGGGACATCTTCTCGCCCGAGATCGGCGAGACCGTCACCTTCAGCACCGATCCGCGTCTCGAAGTCCTGAGTTGGACCTTCACCTCGGCGGATTGCCAGGGCAACACCCCGGTGATCACCTGTTCCGGCGTCGCCGGCGAGTGCAACGAGGTCGAGTGGACCTTCCCCGGCAGCGGTCCCCAGGAGATCACCCTGGAGACCACCACGGGGAGCCAAACCAAGGGTCTGGTCGTCAAGACCACCGGCGAGTGCCCGCCGTACTGCGGCAAGGACGGTCCGCCCGATGCCTCGTTCGTGATCACGCCGAGTCCGGCGTTGGAGGACCAGGAGATCACCTTTACGGACACCTCCTCCGGCGGCCTCAAGATTCTCGCCACCGGTTTGACGTGGAGTCCGACCAGCCCCGAGATCGGCGAGATCGTTCACTTCACCATCACCGGCCACTCCGGCGATGTTCGAGCGGAGTGGAACTTCGGCGAGAACGGTTGCGGCGGGTTCCCGCAGATCCAGGTCTGCGAACCGCTCTACGGGGACTGCCTCGACTGGACCTTCAAGTTCGCGTCGGGTGGTGACAAGACCGTCTCGGTGACGGTCAAGAATCCGAGCACCGGGGCCGTCATCGGATCGACCAGTCGAACGGTCACGGTCCAGAACGTCGGCTCCTGCGACGGAGTGCCGACCTGCACCTACAGCCTGAATCCGTCGAATTGGCCACTTCCCGGCCGAGGGCGGGACCAATGAGCTTCAGTGTCAACACTCAGACCGGTTGCAACTGGAACGCCAACACCATCAATTCCTGGATCACCCTCACCGGGGCCACCAACGGGTCCGGCAACGGCACCGTCGACTTACGCGGTCGCGGCGAACACCGGTGTTGCTCGCAGCGGCGCCATCTCCGTTCAGAACCAGACCCACAGCGTCTCCCAGGCGCGGCGGGTGGCGGCGGTGGCGGCGGTGGCGGTGGTGGCGGTGGCGGTGGCGGTGGCGGTGGCGGTGGTGGTGACACGACGCCCACCGAGTGGTCGTGGACCGTCCGCCTCGGCACCCAGGTCATCGTGACGAGCACCGAGCAGAACTTCACCCACACCTTCAGGGATCCGGGTTTCTACGAGGTCGAGCTCATCGCGACCAACTGCGCCGGGTCCGATGTGACAAGCCAGACGCTCCAGATCATCGATGTCATCGAACCGGAGCCCGACGTCTTCCTGGTGCCGTCGGCGGTCCACGCGCCGGGTCTCAACCAGACCCTGTGGAAGACCGATCTGCGGATCTTCAACCCGGGGAGCGACCCGGTGGCAGGTGCTGCTCGAGTACCTTCCCGAAAACACGAACAACAACCAGGGTGTGGTCCATAACCTGAGATTCACGATCGAATCTCTCGGCACCCAGGTCTTCGACGACATCGTCCAACAGATCCCCGGTCTTCAGGGCGACACCAACAAGGGCTCGCTCAGATTCACCTATGGCGAGGGGACCGAGGTCACGCCCATCATCATGTCGCGGACCTTCAACGACACCCCCGACGGGACCTTCGGTCAGTTTGTCCGCGCGGTGCCGGTGTTGGAGAACGAACAGGACTTCCTGCTGCTCACCGGGCTCTCGGAAAATCTCTACTCGCGGACGAACCTGAGCCTCGCCAACTTCTCCGACAAATGCGGCGGGAGGCGTGACGGTCAGAGTGCTCAGCGACGGCGGCGAGATCATCGGCGATCCGGTGACGGTGGGGATTCCTGCCGAACAGCACCACCCAGATCGTCAGGATCGCCGAGCAGGCCGGGATCCTCACCGATCTCGACATCTACTCGCTCTACGTCTTCACCAACGGCAATGACATCTCGGCCAGCGCCTCGGTGGTCGACAACGCCACCGGTGATCCTGTCCATGTCGAATCGGTCGATCAGACGGGGACGACATTCTGGTTGCCGGGTGTGGCGCGGCTGGCGGGGGCCAACGACTCCGATTGGCGTTCCGACGTGACCTTCTTCAACCACACCGTTGGAGAGATGGCGACCGATGTCGCCTACTTCTCGTCGCCCGACAGCCCGCCCATCGGGATTCCCGGGTTCGCGCTCTATCTGGCGTCGGCCAACGCGGCCTACTTTGCCGATCTGCTCGGGAGTTCCATGCTCCCGCCGGGACGTCGAGTCCAAGGGCCACCTGGTGATCAAGAGCATCGATGGTTCGCCGCTGCCGCAGGTGGTGGCCAAGACCTACAACGTCGATGCCCACGGTGGGACCTTCGGACAGAACCTCAAGCTCTTTGCCGAGTCGGATCTGATCTACTCGGGTGAGTCCGGTTATATTGCCGGTGTCTCGAACTCTTCCGACAGTGGGCTCGGTTTCCGAACCAACGTCGGCGTGCTCAACACCAGCGAGGACAAGACCGCGATCATCAACATCCACATCTACGACGTCGATGGCCATCGGGCGGGCGGTCTTCTCGGCCTTCGAGTCGGCCCGGGCGTCTTCGTGCAGGGCAACGTCTTCGACATCGCCTTCCTCGGCAACGAGGACATGAACGGCTCGGTGAAGATCGAGGTTCTGTCCGGCGGTCCGGTGGCGGCCTATGCGTCAGTGATCGACAACCGGACCCAGGATCCCATTCTCATCCCCGCCGTGGTTCTGAACGGAGCACCGGCCAACTAGCGTCGACAGTGCGGGTTCGACCCGCGAGAACTCCAGGGCGGCCCCACGGGGCCGCCCTTTTTTTCAGCTCCGGCCTTCGGGCCGCCTTTGGCGTCCCAGCTTCGCGCATTGTGGTGCGGGCGTTAGGCCGCAGGAAGCCGTTGCGTCTCGGCAACCCTCTGCATCCACTCGGAGTCTGTCCTTCAGCCCCGGCCTTCTGGGCCGCCTTTGGCGACCCAGCGTCGCGCGATCAGCGTGGTCGCCCGTGGGTTGATTGCGAGGACTGCGACTACGCCGACGGCACGCCGGCGGCCTGCCTCGTAGCCGGGAGAGCAGACCGCATCGGGGCCTCCCGGGGGAGTGCCGATGCGGGTAGGTTCCATCGTCCGCGAAACGCGGGCGTTACAAAGGGCGCTGCGATGTTTGTAGCGCCGGCGTCTCGCCGGCGACGGTGGTGTACCGACGCGGGTGAGTTCCGTCGCCTACGGGTACGGATACGGCCACTGTCCCAGTCGCTGCCGTGGTTCCGGACCATGCTCTCAGCACCGGCCTTCTGGGCCGCTGGGACGCATTGGCGTCCAGGCCCCGCGTCGCACCATCGGCGTGGTCGCGCGTGGGTGATTGCTAGTGCGCGTTGCGCACCGCGACCACCCTCGCTGGCTGCGGTCAGAGCCGTCCTCGCTTCGCGACGACGGCCCGACTCGCTCGCCAGCCGAGCGCGGGTTGAGAGGGCTGCGACCACGCAGATAGTGCGCCGGCGGCCTGCCTCCCAGCCGGAACAGCAGACCACATCGCGCTCCCCGGGGGAGCCCGGTCCGCATTTTGTGCGCGAGGCGAGGCGTTGCCGGGAGGTCGTTCCTGCACAAAAACGGACCCGGCACCCCGATGGGGCGTGGTTTCCCGCTCGCCCGGAGGGCATCGGGCCGACGGTCACGGATGCGGGCAAGAAACGACCGGCGCTGCGTGAATGCGGCGCCGGTCGTTGAGAACTGAATAATTGGTGCGACCTAGAAGACATCACCCGCATCGAGTTTGGCGGCGTCGTCGGGGTTGATGAAGAGCCCGAGATCCAAGGGACCGACGGTCTGGGCAGTGATCTTCGTTACCTGGACGTGGCCGTTCTCGACGCCGCTGACGTCGATCCCGTCGAGCAGGACCTGAGCCGGCAGGTTGAGCCCGTCAACGTCCTGCCGTTTGAGAATAGCGATAGCGGATGCCCTCATCGGTGACGGCGTGGAACTCAGCGGGAGGCAGGAATTCGGCGCCGAGAACGAGGTTGTCGGCGCGGCTGACAAAGACCTTCCAGGTCGTCAACATGCTGGGGGCGGTGAAGAAATCCGGTTTGAAGTTGACTTCGATCACCCAGGCCGGAGTGCCGTCGAAACTGCCCTCGGTGACCATACCGAGGAAGACGCCGTCCATCCTCAGGGAAAAGGGCAGCATCAGGGGGAAGATCGTCTGTCGGATGTTCCCAGCCGCCATGCGCGGGCGTCTGGGGCCGAGTGTCGACCTGACCCTGGATCATCGCCCAACCGGTGTTGTTGTTGAGCACGAGAGAGATGTTGCTCGCCGAGCTCAAAGCGGATGTTCTCCAGTGCGACCACCGTGAATGATGGCGGTCAGGTCCTTGGTCTTGTTGGTACCGTCCGAGGCCGTCTCATCGTCATGGATCGCCAATCGAAGCATATCGTGTTGCGCGAGAGTCGATTTGGTTTCGACCGCCGAGATCGCCCGCTCGACGACGGTCTCCGCGGCAGGGGTTTCGGCCGATCCCAGACCGGGCAGTGCCATGAGGCCGCAGCCAGCAGCGGGATGATCGAGCGTTGTTTCATCGTTCTCTCCTTGGTGGAGGCGCCCGGGCGACATCCCCCGTGTTGATCCCGAGCATTATAGGGCGAGTCGCCACCGGCCAAGACGAGCCGTTACAGGGTGTTTACAGCCGGGCCGGGCGGCTGATCGGAGGAGGGATGGTTGTGGTATCTTTCGCTCCATCATGCGCTTTGAGCCCCGGGAAACCCGCCGTCATCGTTCGCGACGTTCACAAGTGGTACCGGGTCTATGCGTCGCCGACGGAGCGGATCAAACGGGTCATCGGACGCCGGAGCCGGTACCTCGACATCCAGGCGCTCGACCACATCAACCTCGAGGTGGCGCCGGGCACCGCGGTCGGCATCATCGGCGAGAACGGTGCGGGAAAGTCGACCCTGATGAAGATCATCGCGGGCACCACCAGCCCGACGGTCGGGACCGATCGAGGTGAACGGTACGGTGGCCGCCATTCTCGAACTCGGCGCGGCCTTCCACCCGGAGTTTTCCGGCCGCGACAACGCGGTGCTCTACGGCGCGTTGATGGGTTTGGATCACGCGGAGATGGAGAGCCGTCTCGACGATATCTTCGCCTTTGCCGAGCTCGGCGATTTTATCGAGCATCCGGTCAAGAGCTACTCCACCGGGATGGCCATGCGGCTCGCCTTTGCGGTCGCCACCCACGTCAATCCCGATGTCCTGGTGGTGGACGAGGCGCTCGCGGTCGGCGACGGCTACTTTCAGAAGAAGTGCGTCGACAAGATTCTCGAGATCAAGGGTCGGGGAACGACCATCGTCTTCTGTTCCCACGCCATGTACTACGTGACCATGTTCTGCGACCGCGCGCTCTGGATCGCCCAGGGACGAATCGAGCGTGACGGCTCGGCCCAGGAGGTGGTCGAGGCCTACGAGGCCCACCTCCAATTGAGGGACATGCGGCGGGTGGGATCGAGCCACAGGAGGCCGAGCCCGGGCGCGAGGTTGACGACCCAGGGCAAGCGGGTGGGACGGATCACGTCGGTGGTCCCGGGCGGGCGGGGGTCCGATCTTCCCGTGTCCTCAGCTCCGGAGACGAGCTCATCATCGATGTGGAGTTCACCAGCTCCGATCCGGACGAACCCTTCCACCTCGGGCTGGCGCTCGACACCCTTGACGGGAGGTGCGTGCTGGCGGCGTCGACCAAACGCGACGGCGCCGACCCGATCACCGGCGAGACCCGGTATTGCACACGGCTCCGGGTCCCGTCGCTTCCCCTCGCTTCGGGGACCTTCCACATCTACGCCTTCCTCCTCGACGAGAGTGGGCTCTACACCCACGATCAGGTGATCGTCACCGAGGCCGTGCGCTTCGAGTCACCGGAGTGGACGCCTTCGCTGATCGATGTCGAGCACCACTGGGAGCATCTGTGAGCGACGGCTTCGTCACTGCGGATCAACTACTTCTTGGAAGATACGGCCCTTTTCGGCGGCGTCAAGGTCGTCCTTCATCACGCCGATCTCCTGCGCCGGGCCGGCCATCGGGTGACGGTTCTCAGCCGGCGCCCCGGCCCGGATGGTATCCGACTGGTGACGGTTTTCGCACGGTCCCGGACTTCGATCCGACGCATGTGCCGGACGCCGATCTCCAGGTCGCGACGTTCTGGACCACCCTCGAGGCGGCGGCGGCCCAGTCGTCGGGCCAGGCGGTCCATTTCTGCCAGGGTTTCGAGTGCGCCCTCGAGCACAATCGCGACGAACACCCTCGGATCGTCGAAGCCTACTCGAGGATCGTGCCGACCTGGGTTGTTTCACCCCACCTCGCCGAACTCAACCGGGAGCGATTTCATCGACCCGTCACGCTCGTGCCCCCAGCGTTGGAATCGTACTGGCGGCCGCAGCGCCGGCACGGGTCGGGACGCCCGCCGCGAGTCCTCGTCGCGCACCCGTTCGAGTTCTACATGAAGGGTGTCGACACCGCCCTCGAGGCGGTCGAGACTCCTGCGGGCCCGGGGCGTCGATCTCACCCTCGTTCGGCTCTCCCAGTGGCCGCTCTCAGAGGCGGAGCGCGAGGTGATCGAGCCCGATGAGTTCCACCACCACATCGATCCTCCCGAAGTGGCGCTCCTGCTCGGCGGCTGCGATCTCCTGCTCGCGCCGTCGTGGCAGTCCGAGGGCTTCGGACTTGCGGTCCTCGAGGCCTTCGCTTGTGGTCTTCCGGTGGTCGCGTCGCGGATCCCGTCGCACGAGAGCTTTGCCGCAGGGGCCGTGGAACTGGCGCCGGCAAAGACGCCGAGGCCTTTGCCCGGCGGCCGAGAGGGTTCTCTCGAGTTGGCGGCGGTGGCGCGACCATGCGACGGCGCGGGCTCGAATGCGCGCAGCGCTTTGGTGGAGACACGGTGGCGACCATCCTCGACGAGGCCGTGCGGTGGGTCGCCTCGGGAAGATGGATCACCGGGGAATGAAGATCTCGTTGGTCGTCGTCTGCCACCACTCTTCGAGGGTGCTGCCCGGTTGCGTCGAGAGTTTCCGACGCCAGGCGGCGGCGGCGGGCGTCGAACCCGAGGTCATCGTGGTCGAGCACTCCGAAGACGATGGAGAGGCATTGGCGGTCGAGACCTGCCGGCCGGACAGGCTGATGAGACGACCGAATGGCGGTTATGCCGCGGGTCTCAACGCCGGCATTGGCCAGGCGACGGGAGAATTGCTCTTTCTCGCCAACCCTGACATCGAGTTTCTCGACGGCAGCGTCGGCGCCCTGGTCGATGCCGTTGTCGGTGGGAGAAAGATCGCAGGTCCGCAGCTGCTCTGGGATCTCGCCGGTGAGGTCATTCTGCCGATCCCCGACGACCCGAGCCCGACCGCGGAGTTGGCGCGGACCCTTCGGCGGCGGTGGCCGCGCCGCGGCGCCTTCGAACGTCGGGTCGCAGCCAGTTGGCGCGTCTGGACGGCCGAGACAGCCGTGCGAGGTGCCATCGCTCAGAGGGCCGTTGATGGCGTTGAGTCGCGACACCGCTCGCTGGCTCGGGCCCCTGGACGAGGACTATTTTCTCTACTACGAGGAGACCGAGTGGCTGTGGCGGGCTCGCCGACGCGGCGTCGAGGTTGGTCCTGGCGCCCGGATCGCGAGTGGTCCACCGATGGGGACACGCCACGAAGCGGCGCGACGACAACGAGGCGATCGAGGAGCGATCGCGTCTTCGTTTCTTCGACCGCAACTATCCGGCGCCGCTGCGTGCGCTGCTCGATCGGTTGGCTCCGCGCCGCTGCCTTCGTCCGATGATCGATTCCAACGTGTCGCCGGTCCGGACGCGATTCCCGAGATCGCTGCAGACGTCTGGCTGTTGTCGATCGTATGCCAGATGGAACCGTCGGTGGGTTGTCTCGGGGTCTCCACGCTGCCGCCGGCGATCCGCGAGCTCTCGTCGAGTGGGCGCTGGTACGCTGTGGCGGCACGACGGGAGCGCGATCGTTGGCGGCTGCAGGGGAGATGGATGTGGGAGACGAGCTGAACGGTGCCGAACTCGTGATCAGACCATTTCGTCCGGGGGACGAAAGAGCTGGTCAACGATGGTTTCAACGAGACCTTCTCGCTCGAGCGGAGCCTCGACGAGTGGGCGTGGAAGTTTCCTCCTCAGCCCGAGGGTCGGCTCATCATGCTCGCCGAGATCGAGTGGGAGTCTCGTCGCCCACTACGCCGGTGTCCCGGTCCGGTTCACCATCGACGGCGCGACTGGACGGCGGCCCAGATCGTGGATGTGTTCTCGACCCGGGCGGCGCGCCGCGGATTCACCAGAAAGGGAGTGTGGGTGCGGACGGTGGAGGCGTTCTTCGAGACCTTCGGCGGAATCCGGTCGGGCATCGCTGCTCTATGGATTCCCGAGTCCGCGGCCGCTTCGCCTCGGCGTCCTCCAGCTCGGCTACGACGCCGTCGAGCCTCAGCCCATCGTTATCTCTCTCGCGCCCCCGGCGAGGCCTCCTCAAGCCGTGGCGCCCTTCTTTCGGGCCGAACTCGCCGCCGACTGGGAGCCGCGACTCGACGGTCTGTGGCGCCGGGTTCGTCGACGGCTATCCGGTGGCCGCGATTCGCGACGCCGATCGAGCGCTGTCATCGTTTGCGGGTCATCCCGGCTTCACTACCACCGCTTTCTTGATGCTTCCCTCGATTCGGCCGGGTCCGGTGGCTTTTGTCGTCTTTCGGACCGACGAGGGCCGTTGCCGTTGGGTCGATCTCTTGTGGGACCACCGTCACCCCGGCGCACTCGAACTGGTCAATCATCTGTCCATCGACCTGGCCGCCCAGACCGGCGCCGACATCGAGGAGCTCTGGCTCAACGGCGACGCCGTCGGTCAGCGGCTGCTCGAGGGCGGGGCTTCGCGCGCAGCGAGGTGCCCGGCCAGCTGGTGATGGTGGCGCGAGCCTTCGATCCCGAGCTTGACGTCACAAAGCTTGATGGGCGGGTCTATCTGACGATGGCGGATGCGGATTTGGTGTGAGGCAGGAGCCGTGAGTCGTGAGTCGTAATCCGTGATCCGTGATCCGTGAGCGGTGAGCGGTGGGCGCGTCGTAGTATCAACGCGTTGCATCCTTGGGTTTAGGTTTGGAATTCCTCGATATTCAATTGAAACACAAAGAGCACGAAGAGCCACGAAGATCTCACGAAGCATCGCATGAATGACCCGGGCTCCCTCCGACCCTGAAGGAGTCGGACAACCCTGCGATGAGTCAGGAATGACTTGGTGGCTTCTTGGTGGTTCTTGGTGACCTTCGTATTTCAATAAGGCCGCCGATGTCTCGAGAGGTGCCGCACGAAGTCGTTGGTCGCTCCGGCTGGGTGGGCTACGACTTACGACTGACGACTGACGACTCACGACTCCAGGCTCGAATTCCCCAAGGCGGTCCAGTCTGGTAATCTTCGATCATGAGCGATCCCCAAAAACGCGAGCTCTCGGTGGTGGTGCCCGTCTACAACGAGATCGGCTGTCTCGATCTCCTGGTGGATCGGGTTCGCGCCGCCCTCGACAGCGCGGGTGTCGACTGGGAGCTGGTGCTCGTCGATGACGGTTCGACGGATGGTTCCGGCGACAAGATGGACGATCTCGCCGTCGCCGACGACCGGATCCGGATCCTCCATTTCCAGGTCAATTGCGGTCAGACGGCGGGTCTGGATGCCGGGTTTCGCAACGCCCGAGCGCGCTGTATCGCGTTGCTGGACGCCGATCTTCAGACCTTTCCCGAAGATCTGCCGCAGCTGCTCCAGACGCTGCAAGAGCGAGGGGCTCGACGCGGTTGTGGGAATCCGTGCCGATCGCAAGGACACGGGCTGGCGCAAGTTCAGCTCGTGGTTCGCCAACGGAGTTCGGAATCGACTCACCCGTGAGGACATCGTCGACACCGGATGTCCGATCAAGGTCTTTCGCGCCGAGGCGATTTGTTCCGTGAAGCTCTTCAAGGGGATGCACCGTTTCCTGCCGACGCTGCTGCGGATGGAGGGATTCTCCGTCCGTCAGCTGCCCGTGCGGCATGCATCGCGGCTGACGGGTTCGAGCAAGTACGGCACCCTCGATCGTGCGTTTTCGGGTCTTCGCGACGCCCTCGCCGTGCGCTGGATGCAGGACCGGTCTATGAGGTGGAAGCTGAAGTGAGGGTGGAGCTGCGCTACGATGACCGCGTGTCGCAGGAAGACCGACGATCACTTCGACTGACGGCCTACCACGAGGCGGGTCATGCCGTCATGGCCCAGCTCTGCGGCCGGCGGGTCACGGAAGTCGAGATCATCGGCGACGAGGAGCACTCGGGAACGGTCCAGTGGCGCCGGTTTGCCGAGGAACACCCAGCGGAAGACGACGCGGGCATCCCCACCGCGCCCATCGAGCGCCGGCTTCTGTGTGTCGCCGCAGGGATGGTTGCCGAGGCCATGATCAGCGGAAAGAACTCGTGGAACGAGAGTTCCGATGAACTCGACGAGGCAGTTCGGCTGGCCATGCGGGTCGTCGGTGATTGCGAACGGGTCCTCCCCTTTCTCGAGGTGGTTCGCGAACACACCGAGGACCTCCTGCGCCGACACTGGCCGGCCGTCGAGTCCCTTGCCGGTGAGCTGATCAGACGCCGGCGGATGTCGGGCGAAGAAGTACGCCGGCTTCTCGCACCCCTCCTGCCGCAGTAGCGCGGATTGCAGGACCTCGTTCTTGAAACACGAAGATCGCAAAGAACCACAACGAAGCCACCAAGTTTTTCTTTGACTCATCGCAGGAATTCTTGGTCCTTCAAGACTGGGGAGCCCGGGTCAATATGGAGGTGCTTTGCGAGAACTTTGTCGATCTTTGTGTTCTTTGTGTTTCAAGTCTCGGATGTCGCAGGTTGAGCCTCAGAGCCAGCTTCGGACGGCTTCGAGGATCTCGTCGAGGCCCTTCCGCCAGATCGGTTCGGGGGTCAGCAGGCTGAGCACCAGGGTGCCGTCGCTCGGGAGGTCGAAGAGGAAACCCGGCTGGACGGCGACACCGCGTTCGGTGAGCAGTCGCAGCGCGATCTCTTCGTCGTCGATCACCGCCGGGAGACGGACGAGGGCGCTCCATCCGCCGCCCACCGTCGCCACGGAGACGGCCGGCTGGCGACGGCCGCATCTGCGGAGGGTCGCGAGATTGCTCCGGCACCGGGCGGCGATGGCGTTCTGGACGGTGGCGACCGAGCCGCATGATGCCCGGGCGCGGCGAGAGCCACTGGAGTGCTCACCGAGAGATAGGCGTCGGCGATGTATGAGGCGATCGAGTGCGTCATCGCCGCCAGTTCGTCGGGCCCGCCGACAACGATCCACGCGAGCTTGAGCTGGGGCAGGCCGATGCTCTTGGAAAGGCCGCCGAGGGTGAAGGTGAGGATGTCGCTTGGACGTGCGAAGCTGTGTTTCGAGCGCCGGGCCCGCCGTCGAGGGGAAACGGCAGGAAGACCTCGTCGGCGATCAGTGCCCAGCCGCGGTCGCGACAGATCCGTGGCGAGGGCGTCGGCGTCCTCGGGGTGGACGAAGGAGCCCGTCGGGTTGTTGGGGTGGACGACGATCACCGCCCGGGTGTTCGCCGGTGCGGTCTCGGTGCGCCGCAGGTCGGGACGCCAGTCGTCCTCCGGGTCGAGGGGCAGCGGGTGGATATGCGACGCCGTCGAGCCGGCTGAGTTGGTCGAAGAGGGGGTAGGACGGGGTCGGGACGAGGACGGTGTCACCGGGGTCGCAGAGGAGCTTGAAGAGCAGACTGTAGGCCTCTGAGGTGGAGGCGGTCAGCACGACCCTGGCCGGGTCCACCGCCGCGCCCCAGCGTTGGTACTCGCGTGCGACCACCTGACGAACCCGGATCGGCCCGAGCGGCGTCGGTTGGTAGCGGAGCCCTCGGGGCTCGCTAACCCGGCAAGAAGATCGTCGGGATAGGGGAGGTCGCAGACGGTGGGGTTGCTGATGCTGAGATCGAAGGGCACCGAGGCCATGCGAGCCCTCGCCTCGGCGAGGCGGTTCGGCTCGAGGTTGCGCGGGACGCGGCGGGAGAAGATGACCACGGATCGGCTGGGGTAGAAGCCTGTAGTGAATAGAATTGGCGGCGCCTTTCGGGCGTCATTTGGTCGTTCTCCGGCGTATTCTTGACCGATACCACCGGTATCGACCTGCGAGATCCGCCGAAAAACGGCCTCAACCGACCCTCGAAATCCATCCGCGATCTATCCACTACAGGCTCCTAGAGCCCGAGGAAGAGGATCGCCAGACCCGAGGCCGCGACCACGGATCCCGGCCAACGCGTGCGACCAGCGCTCGAGGGGGCCGAGTCGCAGCTGTTTGGCGCCGGCGAGAGCGGCGGCGGTGAGACCCATCATGGTGACGAGAGTGACGAAGCTGAAGATCGACCGCGGTCGCCACCGCCAGCGGCCAGTCACCGCGACTCGCCGGCAGCACGAAGAGCGGGAATCAGCGGTTCGCAGGGACCGAGGACGAAGATGATGAAGAGCGCCCAGAAGGTGAGGTTCGAACCCATCCCGTGCTCGTGTTCGTGGCTGGCGTCTCCGTGGGTGTGGAGGTGGACGTGGCCGTGGTGCTTCGTGGGTTTCGATACCGGATTTCTTGCGCAGAGCGTGGCGAAGACCCCAGACGGCGTAGGCCAGCCCAAAGGCGACGAGGGCCCAGGCGGCGAGATCGCCGCGGCCTCCCTCGACGCCCTCGATCTTGCCCACCGCCACTCCGAAGCCAATCCCGAGGCCACCGAGGACGATCGATGACGCGACGTGACCGAAACCGCAAATGGCCGTGACCACGAGGGTCCGGGTCATGGACCAGGAGCGCGCGCGGGCGAGGACGATGAAACGGCAGGTAGTGGTCCGGACCGAGGAGGGTGTGGAGGAACGCGACACCGGCGGCGGCGGCAAGGATGCTCAGGCTGAAACCGCTGATCTCCATTCAATCCCCTCCATCAGGACACGCTTCTCAGATTACCGCGGGTCGCGTGTTACGCAAGTGAATTTCGTAATACTAGCCGCTCCGCGTCCGTTCCGACTTCCCGTCAGCGTCGATCCGATCCGTGATGGGTATGCGTATCGTGACGGTGCCCGTGGCCGAGGAACGATGGTCGATGATCAGCGCCCGCGCCGCAAGCCGCGGCTGCGGCCGCGGCGCTACAATCTCTCCATGCCCTCGGATCTCACCCCCGCCAGCACCGCGCCCTCGAGGCGACGGGGTGTGAGGTCCGCACCGATGCCCTGACCCGCGTGCTCTACTCCACCGACGCGTCGATCTACAAGATCGAGCCCCAGGCGGTGGCGTTTCCGTCGGGTGGTGCGGCGACCGGACGATTGCTCGCCGCAGCGGCCGACGCCGGTTTCGAGATCACGCCGCGCGGCGCCGGCACCGGGCTGGCCGGTGGTGCGGTGGGCTCGGGTCTGGTGGTCGATCTGGCGAGAGACAACCGGTCGATCGAGGATTTCGATCGCCAGCGGCGGACGGTCCGCGTCGGACCGGGGGTGGTTCTCGACGGACTCAACGCCTTTCTCGCCCGGCACGGTCTGTGGTTCGGACCCGATGTGGCGACCTCATCCCGCGCCACCATCGGCGGGATGATCGGCAACAACTCCTCGGGCGCCCATGCGCCGGTCTACGGCACCACGGTCGATCACGTGGTCGCGCTCGAGGTCGCCCTGACGGACGGGACCGGTCGCCTGGGTCGGCCGCGACCACGATGGTCTCGCCGAAATTCGCCGTCAGACTCGATGTGCTGTTGGCGGACAATGCCGCCGAGATCGACGTGCGGATGCCGCCGGGTCTGGTCAAGCGGTGGCCGGGTTATGGCTTCGACGACGCGTTGCGATCGCCCGGCGATCTGAGTCGTCTGGTGACCGGATCGGAGGGCACCCTCGCCGCGGTGACCGGCGCGGTGCTGTCGGTGGTCCCGCGGCCGGCCCGACGCGGTCTCGGGGTTGTCTTCTTCTCATCGATGGCGGACGCCATGCAGGCCGCGGTGGAGGTGACCGGACTCGAGCCGGCGGCGGTGGAGCACATCGATCGGATCCTCCTCGACCAGACCGTCGGTCAGCGGGCGTTCGGCGCCGCGCGCGATCTGCTCGGGCTCGATTTATACCCGTGCGAATCGTTGCTCCTGGTGGAGTTCTTCGACGATGTCGACGAGCGGCTCGCCGCGCTCGACGAGTCCGGTCTCGGCGATCGTCGGCTCATGTTGTCGGATCCCGAACGACAGCAGCTCGTCTGGGCGCTGCGCAAGGCCGGGCTGTCGTTGCTGACCGGCCGTGCGGGACCGGCAAAGGCGACCGCGTGCATCGAGGATGTCTGCGTCCGACCCGATCAGCTCCCGTCCTATGTCGACGGGCTCGAGGCCATTCTCCGACCCCTCGGTCTCGAGGCCTCGTACTACGGCCACGCCGCCTCTGGCGAGTTCCACGTCCGACCGGTGCTCGATCTGCACCGGGTGGAGGACATCGAACGGTTGCGGCTCGTCGCCGACGAAGTTTCGGCCCTGTGCCGTCAGTTCGGCGGTTCCCTCGCCGCCGAGCATGGGGTCGGGATCGCCCGCACCGAGTTCCTCGAGGAACACCTCGGACCGAAGCTGACCGCCGCCGCACGCCAACTCAAGGGCCTCTTCGATCCGAAGGGGCTCATGAACCCGGGCAAGATCGTCGACTCGGGTCGATTCGTCATCGACGGCGATCTCCGCCTCGGGATCGGCTCGACCCTCGCTCCCGAGCTCGCGGGCGAATTCGGTTTTGTCGATCGAGACCAGTCGTTCATCGCCAACCTCGAGCAGTGCAACGGCTGCGGCGGCTGTCTGAAAGAGACGCCGACCATGTGCCCGACCTTTGCCGCCACCGGAGACGAGGCCCACTCGACCCGCGGCCGGGCCAACACCATCCGGGCGGCTCTCGAGGGCCGTTTCGGCGCCGACCCGCTGGCTTCGCCGGAGCTCTCCGAGGTGCTGGCGAGCTGCCTGTCGTGCAAGGCCTGCCGCACCGAGTGCCCGTCCAACGTCGATCTGGCGGCGCTCAAGGCCGAGCTCTACGCCACCCGCCACGAGATCGACGGGGTGCCGCTTTTCGATCGCCTCGTGGCCTCTTCCGATCTTCTCGGTCGGGTGGGCACGACGATACCGTGGATCGCCAACCCGGTGCTCGGTTTCGGCCCTGTCCGTGCGGCGCATGAAACGAGCCCTCGGGGTGGCGGCCGACGCGCCGTTGCCGCCCTTTACCCGACACCGTTTCGACCGCTGGTTCCGGCGCCGGTCGGGTCCGGCGCCGGGATCGCGCGGCCGGGTCCTGCTCTGGGACGACACCTGGACGCGGTACCACGAAGCCAGGGTCGGCCGCGCCGCCGTCGAGGTGCTCGAGGCGGTCGGTTTCGAGGTCGGTCTCGTGGAAGGGCGGAAGTGCTGCGGACGGCCGGCGGCGAGCCGCGGTCTTCTCGGCGAGCTGCGGCGGCTCGGCGAACACAATCTGAGTCTTCTCGCCGGCGGGTCGGAGCCCATCGTCTTTCTCGAACCCTCGTGTTACTCGGTCTTCATCGATGAGTATCGGCAGCTCGGCCTCTGCGGCGCCGACGAGGTCGCGAGCCGGGTCGTTCTGATTGAAGATCTTCTTTTCGAAATCGTGAGTGGCGAGGCCGGGGAGGAACTCCCCTGGTCCCGAAGGGAGTTGAAGGTGGCCGTCCACGGGCACTGCCACACGAAGGCCCTGGCGCAGCCGAAGGGCGCGGCGTCGCTGCTGGGTCGGATCCCGGGAGCGGTGGTGCTGCCCTTGGAAACCGGCTGTTGCGGGATGGCGGGCGCGTTCGGGATGCTTGAGACCAACCGGGAACTCTCGCGGGCAGTGGCCGAGCCTCTCGTTCAAGCCATTCGCGACTTGGCTCCCGGGACCGTGGTGGCCGCCGCCGGAACCAGCTGTCGGCACCAGATCAAGTCCCTCGCCGGGGTCGAGGCCCTTCACCCTGTCGAGGTGCTCGCGCGGGCGCTTCGGCCGGTTTGAGAACCATTCCCGGTCTTTTACCGTTTGATGGGGTGGAAGCCGGCCTCGAAGGTCGGTGTTCCCAACCGGGGAGCCGCGAACGGACTACAATCGACCAAGCGCCCCGAGGGAGGATCGATGAGAATAGGGTACTTCGAACCGTTGTCACGCGCCTGGGAACGAACCCGGGTGATTCTCTGGCAACCGTTTGATCTGACAAAGTGGTTGTTGCTGGCGTTTGCCGCCTGGGTCGCCGGGCTCGCCACCGACACCGGATCAGCCGCCGCGGGGCGGTTGGACTCAAACGACGCCGGACGACAGGTGTGGTCGGGATTCGATCACGCGTGGGAAGGATTCTCCTCCAATCTGTTCTGGCTTTTGTTGGCGGTCACGGCCGTCGTGATCGGCATCGCCATCGGCGTCCTCATGCTGTGGATCACATCGCGCTTCAAATTCATCTTTCTCGGCAATCTGGTGCGCAATCAAGCCGAGATCGTTGAACCGTGGAAACGCCACGAAGCGCTGGGGAACTCGCTTTTCCTCTGGCGCCTGTGCTTTGCCGCCGCCTGTGTTGTCGGCGTCATCCTTGTCGCTGTGGTCTTTTTCGCCCCGGCTGCCGGATTCTCCTTCCACGATGCTCTCGAGGGGCTGTCGGTTGCGGCGGGGCTCTTCGGCAGCCTCGGGCTGGTGCTCTTCGGCGTCGCAGCTTTCTTTGTCGCCCTCATGACCGAGTCCTTCGTGATTCCCATTATGTACCGCTACGAAATGCCGGTTCTCGATGCATGGCGCGCATTCATGCCGTGGTTGACGGCCCGACCGATGCACTTCGTGGTCTATGCGCTCTTTGTGCTCATGCTGACAATGGTCTTCGCCATCTTCTTCAGCATCTTCTGCATGATGACCTGTTGTCTGGCGGCGCTGCCCTATCTGGGAACGGTCCTGCTGTTGCCGGTGTGGGTCGCCTACCGACTCCTGTCGGTGGAGTTCCTCGCCCAGTTCCACCCCGACTTCGATCTCTTCAGACCGCTGCCCGACGAAGCTGGTGAGGCGTTCTCGGGACTCGCGGAGTAGTTGGCGTTCTGAGAACGCGGGATGGGTGCCTGGCATCCGCTCGTCCGACGAATCGTGCGTGCCTGGCTCCATCCCATGGCGCTGCAGGAAAGGAGACCCAGTTCGGGACGCGCTCGAGATCGATTCTCCGGAGACGCGATAGCCGAGCTTGGTTTCCTCGATCGCTGGTGGCCGAGGGAGCCACCCTTAGCATTGTTCGGGCTCAGAGTCGTTTCCGACGGCTTGAGGGTTTCATGCCAACCCGAACAATGCAAAGAATGGCACCGCGTTCGAGGTTCAGTACTCGCGTTTTCCCATGGGATCCGAGTGCGATGGAGCTGAACGCTAACGGGCTGAGCCTCGTGCAAAATTCGGGATTGCGGCAGGACTCGACGCACGTCGGGCACCAGAGTCGCCCGCGCGAGGGTTCACACGCGGCAGCGCTACAAATGCATCGCGAGATTCAGTCCGCGTTGTAGCGCAGGCGTCCCCGCCTGCGATAGAGTTGCGAGCTAGCGCTGTCATTTGCAATGGCAGGAGGCCGACTCAGCTCCGCGATGGGCCCGAAATTCATAATTCCTAATTCATCATTCATCATTCGCGATGGTCGTTCTCGACCATCGCGTTCCACCCATAGGTCTTGTACTCCCACTCGACCCGGTCGGGTCTCAGGTTGAGAACACCAAAGCCCTCCGGAGTGCCGTACTTGGGACCTTGCCACTTGTCGCCGCAGACGGCGCCGCTGGTGATGAAGGTGGTCCCTTGCCAGCGCAGCATCTCCTCGGCGTGGAGGTGCCCCTGGAGGACCAGTAGGAGGTTGTGCTCGGCGAAGAGCTCGAGAACCTCGAGGTTGTTGACCACCAGGTGGTTTGCCTCCAACGGCACGATCGCCCCTTTGGTGGCCTGAGGGATGGCCGAGAGAAAAGGGATGTGGGTGGCGACCACGATGGGGGTGTCGGTGTCGGTCCGACCGAGCTCGGTGCGGAGCCACGCGAGCTGTTCTGGAGAGATTCCGCCGTGGTAGTTGAGCTCGTCGTTGCTCACCTCGACCGAGTCGAGGAGAAAGAACCGGTAGCCGCCGGCGTCAAGACTGCGCCAGGTCCGATCGAGACCGAACTTGCCCCGAAACACCGCTCGCGGGTCGGTGCTCGGCTCGCTCCCATCGTCGGGCTTGACCGCCACGAGATCGTGGTTTCCGATGATCGGTTCAACCGGGGCGCTCGATGGCCTCATGCATGCTCATGTAGACGTCCCACTGCGGTTCGGCGGTGGTGGCGGCGACCTCGAAGCCGTCATAGATGAGATCGCCGCCGCCGATGACGAGTTCGGGATGCTCGGCGTTGATGGCCTTGGCCGCCGCCGCCACCGCTCGCGGCGCCTGCCAGTCGGTATGAGCGTGGACGTCGGTGAAGAAGACCATCCGCAGGCTCTCGGTGTTCGCGCCCGGAGCCGCCCAACTGGCCCTGGCCGGGAGGCCGAGAAGGGCGGATGCTCCGGCAAGCCCGGCGGTGTGAAGAAACTGGCGACGAGAGCTCGGACTCATGATGTCCCCCAATCAAGGCCGGGACCTGCCCATCCGAAGGTCCACCATGATCATAACCGCAGCCAGCAGCAGAAGAGCGGTGAGGAGGGACTTCTCGGATGCGAAGGTGATGAGGTGAGATCCGGCGGCGCTGTGAAAATCGGGATTTGGGACGTGCGAGTCCGCGATCCTCTCTCGGAGCTTCGGATCCCATCGGAAGGAGCTCTTTTCGAGAGTGCTGCCGAAAAACGCTTCCACGAGGCGATTCTCGTACCAGGCGGTGGTGATCTGCTCTGAGGCGTCCGCGAAATCCTGCTCCCGGGCCTTGGCGAGATTGCGGTCGCGGGCGAAGAGATGCACCCGGGCCTCGTAGGTGAAGGGATCTTCACTGACCGACCAGGTGTCGAGGAATCGTCCGTACGAGTGCCGGTTGGCGTCGAGAATCGGGCCGACCTCGACTGCGCGGGTGCTGTCCTGGGTCAGGAGTTCCTCGAGGGTGAGACGTGAGTTGAAGACGCCGAGACCGGGCACCGCGTGGCGGAGGCCATACTCGGCCATGGGGTTGAGCGAACTCGTGAGGTGCGAGCGTCGGGAAGGTACGGTGCGTAGCGGGCGACCCGCGCTGGGGTGTTTGCCAGGCACACGGTCAGGAGGGCGAGCTGCGCCGCGACGAGCCGGAGCACGATTCGGAGCGAACGCGAATCCGACGCGATGCAGCGAAGGCGGAACGACCCGCCACAGAATGACCTGGACGAGGGCGCCGGCGCCGCCGTTGAGGAGCAGATCGCGCCAGTCCCAGTAACGGCCGGGTGAGATCCACTGGATGATCTCATCCACGGTTCCGATCAGAGCTCCCACGAGCATCGCGGCGACGAAGACGAGATCGCTGCTCATGGTCGGGCGCAGCGCCCGATGCAGGAGGATCGCCAGGACGCCGTACTCGAGGAAATGGACGGCTTCTTCGGGGCTTCGCCTCAGGCTGACGGTCCACCAGACAAAGACCACGGTGACTCCGACGATCCACAACAGGTCGCCTCGCGACAGACCCTGTCGCCGCCGCGAGACGGACCACAGAATGGCGACGGCGGAGGCCATGAGAACGATCGCGACCGACACACCGATCCACGCCGGGTCCCAGCGGGCGACATACCACTCCCGGAGGACCCGGACAAAGGGGATGGTGGTGTAGATCACCGCCACCCATGCGATCACGGGAATCCATCGGCGAGCAGTGGAGGCCATGGGGGGATTGTAGACGCCTCGTTTGTCGAACGGGGTGCCACTTTTTGCATTGTTCGGGTCGGGAGACCAAGAGGCTCGCAATGATGCGGATCCCGAACAATGCAAAAGGTGGCACCCTCGGCCACCTGGATGGTGTACAACTAACGAAGTGACAACCCGCGATCACATCCTCGCCATCGACAACGGCACCCAGAGCGTCCGCGCGCTGGTTTTCGATCCACGGGGAAACCTCATCGCGCGGCACAAGGTCGACCTCGAGCCCTATTACTCGGTTCACCCGGGCTGGGCGGAGCAGGATCCGGAGTACTACTGGCGGTCTTTGGCGGAGGCCTGCCGGGGCCTTTGGGCGCAGGGGGTCGATCGAGAGGCGCTCGCCGGGGTGGCCCTGACCACCATGCGGGCGACCATGGTCTGCGTCGACGCCGACGGCGAACCGCTGCGACCGGCGATCGTCTGGCTCGACCAGCGGCGGACTGAGGGCGTGCCGCCGGTGGGTGGAGTGTGGGGCCTCAGCTTCCGCGCTCTCGGACTGAGCGAGACGATCGCCAACTTCCAGGCCAATGCCGAGTCGATCTGGCTGGCGCGCCACCAGCCGGAGATCTGGGACCGGACGCACAAGTTTCTCTTTCTATCCGGTTTTCTCACCCATCGCTTGACCGGACGTTTCGCCGATTCGGTGGCCGGCCAGGTCGGCTACGTGCCCTTCGACTACAAGCGTCATCGATGGGCCGGCGACCGCGACTGGAAATGGCAGGCGGTGGAAATCGACCGTGACAAGCTCCCGGAGCTGGTGCGGCCGGGAGAGATCCTCGGAGAGATTTCAGCCGAAGCGGCCGAGGCCACGGGAATCCCGCGGGGCCTGGCGCTCGTCGCGGCCGGCGCCGACAAGGCCTGCGAGGTGCTCGGTTCGGGATGCCTGGAACCCGATATCGGGTGCCTCAGCTACGGCACCACCGCAACGATCAACACGGTCCACCGCTCGGTATATCGAGCCGACCCGTTTTCTGCCGGCGTATCCGGCGGCGGCCCCGGGCAGATTCAACATGGAGGTTCAGATCTTCCGCGGCTACTGGATGGTGTCGTGGTTCAAGACCGAGTTCGGCCACCGGGAACGGCGGATCGCCGCCGAGAGGGGGATCGAACCCGAGGAGCTCTTCGACGCCCTCGTCAACGCGGTGCCGCCGGGATCCATGGGTCTGGTGCTCCAGCCCTACTGGTCGCCGGGGGTTCGTCTTCCCGGGCCCGAGGCCAAAGGGGCGGTGATCGGTTTCGGCGATGTTCATACACGGGCCCACTTCTACCGCGCCATCCTCGAGGGACTTGCATATGCTCTCCGCGAGGGGGCCGAGCGAAGCCAGCGCCGGAGTGGAAAGGCCATGACCGAGGTGAGGGTCGCGGGCGGCGGCTCACAGTCGGACGCCGCCATGCAGATCACCGCCGACATCTTCTCGCTGCCGGCCTCACGGCCGCACGTCGCCGACGCCTCGGGACTCGGAGCGGCCATGGCCGCCGCGGTCGGTCTCGGGATCCAACCCGATTTCGCCACCGCGGTGGATGAAATGACCCGGGTGAGAGACACCTTCGAACCCGATCCGACGACGAGCAACGTCTACGACCGACTTTATCGAGAGGTGTATCTGAAGATGTACCGCCGGCTGCGGCCGCTCTACGAGCGGATCCGCGACATCACCGGCTACCCGCCGACGGCGGGTTAGAGGTAGGGTGAGGAGGTTAGGAAGTGCAGGAGCGAACGCTCGTTTCGCTCGCTGTGAGACGGTGAGAGTTCTCAACTCTCAACTATCTGAATCCCTAACCTCCTAACTCTTAACCCTTTACCTCCTTGCCTCTTCACTTCCTCACTTCCTCACCTCCTCACTTTCCCGTTCTGAGGGATAATGCGGGTCGAGGAATCTTCGTATCGTCCCCAACGGTGTCGGCGGTCGCTCCGTAGACAGTGCGGGGATGATGAATATGAGTTCGAGGGAGAGCCATTGCTTCTTACTCGGTGGAGCCACGCTTCGCTCCGAGGTGACCATGGATGATCGCAGATCGTCCGTGCTGCTCGTGATGGCGATGAAGATGCGTTTGCCGATCTCGTCCGCCGCCACTCGGGCGGCTTGCACCGCTCGGTGGCGAGGATCGTGCTCGACGAGGAAGAGGCCTGGGATGTGGTTCAGATGGCCTTCGTCAAGGCATGGCAACAGCTGGACAGGTACGATCCCCAGTGGAGCTTCTCGACGTGGCTCTATCGCATCGGGACCAATCTCGCCATCGATCTCGTGCGGTCGCGCGCCACTCGGCAGAAGGCCCACCGCGCCGGCACCGAGCACCATCTTCGACTGGTGGGTGGTGTCGAAGAAGCCTCCTCCCGTCTCGATCACACCGAGGTGGATGGCATCCTCCGCGATCTGGTCCAGTTTCTGACGCCGCAACAGAGATCGGCGTTCGTCCTGCGCGAGATCGAGGATCTCGAGACCGCCGAGGTGGCGAAGATCCTCGGTTGCTCGGCGGCGACGGTTCGAAATCACGTGTTTCAGGCACGCAAGACGCTGCGCCGGGAGATTCAGATCGGTTTCCCGGAGTTCGTGCCCGAAGACCAGAGAGGTCAAAAATGAGCTGTGAAGTCTATCGCGAGTTGTTGTCCGCATACCTCGACGACAGTCTCGATGAGGTGCAGGCGAACCGGTTTTCGCGCCCATCTCAGGTCCTGCGATGAGTGTCGGGAAGTGGCGCATCGCCGAGGAGCCGACCCTGCGTCTTCAGTCTTTCCCGCCGGAGCGGACCGTCGCCGGAGAGGATCGAGGCCTGTGTGACTTCGGTGGTCGCGGGGGTACGTCAGGAGAAGTTGCAGAAGCGACTCCGACCGTCCCGCCGACCGTGGCTCGCAGCTGCGGCCGCGTGGTGCTCGCGATCATCGCTTCGACCGCGTGGTGGATGAGGGGCACTCAGGTTCGGCGACCACCCGCAGCTCCAGACCGACGCCCGTGAGGTCGAGGTCATCGATCCCCGCCGTCGTCGAGGCGGTTCCGCTCGCCACCGAGCCACCGCCCCGGGTCGAGGTGGACATGATCCAGGAAGAGGTTCGGGTCTACCAGTATGCGATCGGGGACGATGGCACGACCGGCGCCGTCTTTATCGTGAATCCGGCCATGGAGCTCTGTGAACATGATACGGAAGAGCCATGTTCGTCCTGTTGCTGTCGACCGTGGCCATCGCGCTTTCGGCGGCCGATCAGATCCGCGACCACGGTTCGGGTCTTCAACCTCAAGAACGCGTCCGTGAGCGAGGCCTTCGCCGTCATCGAACCCCTGTTGTCGGAGGACGGCAGCGTCACGGTCCAACCGTCCCGAGGCCGGATCACGATCCAGGACTCGCCCGAGGTTGTCGGACGAATTAGCACATTGATCGACGATCTCGACCGGATTCCCGGGCGAGTATCGAATCGAGGTGGAGCTTCTCGAGGGCCTCGATGTCGAGCAGGCATCGGATCTTCCAGCCGATCTCGACCGTCGGCTCCACCGGATGTTCCCCTTCAAGTCCTATCGACGCGCCGGCCGAGCACCGTCTTCCAGGGAGAATTCGGCCAGCCGACCACGGCATCGCTGAGCCCGAACTATCGGCTCTCGTTCCTCGCCGAGTCGTCCAGCGTGCCCGAGTCGACCCCCTGGGGGGTTGCCGATATCGGCAACCGGACCCAGGTGAAGTGGCTGCGCCTCGATCGCCTGAGAACCGGTACGGCGGGCAGGAGAAACTCGACGAGATGCTCAGGACGACGGTCTTTCTGTCGCCGCGCCAGAAGATGATCATCGGCGCGGGCAGCTCGGAGGACTCGGCAAGCGGGTTGGTGCTGATCTTGACCATGCATTCGGTGGAGGACCGCTGATGATCGTCGCCCTGGTTGGGGTGCACTAGATGCCCGAGTTCGTCTGTCGCCTGGGTTCACCCAATGGTACGGTGGTGGAGCGCCGGCGGGTGGCCGCGACCAAGGATGCTCTGCGCCGGGAGCTCGAGGATGAGGGCTTTCACGTCTTTTCCATCGCTTCGGTGCGTTCCCGCGTGCACATTCCTTCTATCGGCAAGAGCGCCAAGGTCACGGGTCAGGAATTTCTTCTCTTCAACACCCAGCTCGCCACCCTGCTGGGCGCGGGATTGCCGCTCACCCAGAGCCTGGAACTCCTTCGCGACCAACAGATCAACGAACACTTCAAGGCCCTCCTGGGGAAGGTCCACCAGCAGGTGACCACCGGTGTTTCGCTGTCCGACGCCTTTCTTGGCCCTGGGTGACGTCTTTCCTCGGCTCTACTGCGAATACCCTGCGCGCCGGCGAACGGTCGGGTGAGCTCGAGACGATTCTCCGTCGGTTCGTTCAGTACCAGCGATCTGACCGAGTCGGTCCGCAGGAAGATCCTCGGCGCGCTCACCTACCCGGTGGTGCTCATCGCCATGTCCATCGGGCTCGTGATCATCCTCATGGTCCGGGTGATTCCCGCCTTCAGCAGCTTCTATCTCCAGTTCGACGCCGAGCTGCCGTTGCCGACCCGGATCGTCATGGGGCTGTCGACCGGTCTGCAGGAGCACTTTCATTGTCGTGACGCTGGCGGTGGTCGGTCTCTACTTCGCCGTCCGGATGTGGCGGAACTCGCCCTCGGGGCGACGGATCACCGATCGCTGGAGGCTCAGCATCCCGGTGGTCGGGCGTCTGACGCATCTCTTCGCGGTGTCGCAGTTCACCCGTTCACTGGGCGTCCTGCTCGGCGGGAGGAACGCCCATGGTGCCGGCGCTGCAGACCTCGACGACCTCGATCAGCAACAGCTATATTTCGGAACTCTTTCGCGGCTGTGTGCAGGAGGTGCAGGAGGGACGTCCCCTGTCGGACTGCGCTGGACGACACCAGGAAGATGCCCGTCCTCGCGCTGGCCATGATGCGGGTCGGGGAGTCGACCGGCGCGCTGCCCGAGATGCTGGAACACACTTCGGGCTTTTTCGACGAGGAGATCGAGTCCATCTCTGGCGCGTCTGGTGACGCTCTTCGAACCCATGATTCTGGTTGTCATGGGTATCATCGTTGCCGGGACTGCTGCTGGCGGTCTACTATCCGCTGCTGACGACCGTGTCGAAGATTGGATGACCGGGACGATGACAGACCGCAACCTCGACCAAACCCTCGTGATGCTCGATGAGGCGATCGACCCCGACGAGCGAGGGGATCATCGCGAGGCCGAGGCTCTGGCCGCGCGGATCGGTCTTCCTTTCGATCCCCTCGACGAGTTCCATGTCGATGTTGATCTTTTCCGCACCATTCCCATCGAGACCATGATCCGCTACGAGTTCCTTCCCATGGCCAGCGACGGCGAGGTCCTCAAGGTCGTGATGGCCGACCCATCGAATGTTGTCGGCCTCAACGAACTCGAACTCGCCCTTGCCCGGCCTCTCGATGTCACCGTTTCCCCGCGCAAACGGATTGCGGACATTCTCGAGAAGTCCGAGTCCACCCAGCGGGTTCTGGATGAGGCCACCGAAGGCTTCAGCATGCAGATCGTCCAGGAGGACCGAGGATGGCGAAGAGGTGCTGTCCATCGACCGCATCACCGCCGATCAGTCGCCGATCATCCGACTGGTGGACACGATTCTCTTCAACGCCATCCAGCGGCGGGCGTCGGATATCCACATCGAGACCCAGGATCGCGAAGTCGTGGTCAAGTACCGCATCGACGGGGTGCTCTACCAGGCCATGAAGTCCATCGACAAGCGGCACCACTCGACCATCGTCAGCCGCATCAAGGTCATGTCGGAACTCGACATCGCGGAGAAGCGGGTCCCACAGGACGGTCGATTCAAGGTGCGTTTCTCAGGTCGGACCATCGATTTCCGCGTCTCGATCATGCCGACGGTGTACGGCGAGGACGCGGTGATCCGAATCCTCGACAAGGAGTCGTCCAGCACCGAGTTTCGGACTCTCAACCTCGATGTCCTCGGTTTTGAAGAGGACACCAAGCGACAGATCCGCAAGTTCATCAACGAACCCTACGGCATGGTGCTCGTCACCGGACCGACGGGCTCGGGCAAGACCACCACGCTCTACGCCTGCCTCTCGGAGATCGTCTCGACGGAGGACAAGATCGTCACCATCGAGGACCCGGTCGAGTACCAGCTCAAGGGCATCACTCAGATCCCGGTCAACGAGAAGAAGGGTACTTACCTTCGCCCGCGGCCTTCGCTCGATTCTCCGGCACGACCCGGACAAGGTGATGGTCGGCGAGATCCGCGACGAAGAGACCGCTCAGATCGCGGTCCAGTCGGCGCTCACCGGCCACCTCGTCTTTACCACGGTGCACGCCAACAATGTCGTCGACGTCATCGGTCGATTCCTCAATATGAACGTCGATCTCTACAACTTCGTGGCTGCGCTCAACTGCGTTCTCGCCCAGCGTCTCGTGCGGCGAATCTGCTTGCACTGCAAACGGCCGGCGATCGTGTCCGACAATCTGCTCGAGGACTCCGGTCTCGAAGCCGATCGCTATCGCGACTTCACCTTTTTCGAAGGAGCGGGATGCATCGAATGCAACGGCACCGGCTATCGCGGCCGCCTCGCCATCGCCGAGCTGCTCAATCTGTCCGACAATATCCGTGAGCTCATTTTGGATCGGCGGTCGGCGGCCGAGATCAAACGTGCGGCGAAGGCGGAGGGGATGCGGTTTCTCCGCGAGTCCGCCCTGCAGAAGGTCTTTGCCGGCGAAACCTCGCTGCGCGACATCAACAAGGTGACCTTCGTCGAATGAAGATCTCGGACTTCTTGACTTCGCCGCCACCGGCCACCGGGTGGTCGCTCGACGCCGACGATGGCGGCGGTGGTGCGGCGGCAGCGCAAGGCCGAGCTGCGCTGCGCGGCGGTCGAGATTCCCGATGGGACCTTCGATGTCGGTCCGGTGGGATTGCAGGCGGTGGACGAGGATCAGCTCCGGCCGGTCCTGACTCGGCTGCAGGACGAGGTCGAAGGCTCGAAACGGGCCGCCGTGGTGGTGCCCACCGGTTGGCTGCGGACCCACATGCTCGAGTTCGAAGAGCTGCCGCGGCGACAGGCCGACATCAGGGAAATGGTCTTGTGGCGGCTCAAGAAGCTGCTGCCGGTGGCGCCGACGAGCCTGCGGTTGGCAACGGTGACCCAGCCGCCGTCCGAGGGTCATCGCCGCCTCCTGGTCCTGGTCGGAGTCGAACGAGCCATGGCGAGCCTGGAATCGGTCTTCGAATCGGTCGGCGTCTTCCCTCGGGCTGATCGCTCCGCGGGTCTTCGCGGTGACCGACGGAAAAGGTGCGGCCTCGAGGGTGCTGGCGGTGCAGCAGGAGAAGGGCTTTCTGTCGATCATGCTCCTGCGTCGACGACTAGCCGACGCTGGTCCGGACAAAACCGTTGCCCGAACGCGACTGGACGGTGGTGGAGCGTGAGCTGAGCCTGACGTTGGGGTTTGTCCGGCACGAGTCTTGAGATCGAGGGCGTCCTCGATGTCGGCGTCTCGGTCGAGAACGAGATGCTGGGTGACCGCGTCAAGGGATGGATTGCGGCCGACGGACCCTGTCCCTGGTGGATGCAGCTTCACCGTCAATGGCCTTCGACGGGACCGCGATCCGCGATCGGGTGGGGTCCTTTCGTCTCGACCCGGTGGTCAACGTCATGTCGGGAGCGGTTCGATGATCGTTCCGAATCTCTGCGTCTCGCCCCCTTCTCAATACCCGGCCGGTTTGGGTCGTGATCGTGGTCGCGGCTTTCTTGTCGCTGGTCTTTGCGGCGCTCAACACCCAGGTGTGGTTCAAGAGCAGTCGATAGCTCGAGGAGCAGATTCTCCTTCTCGATCAGCTCAAGGCGGACAACGAGCGCCTCGCAATCGAGGTCGGAAGAACAGGCGGAGGATCTCAATAGGGTGCCGTGGAAATCGCTGGCGGCGAGGGTCAACGCGGTCAACACGGTGATCCAGGAGCACGAGTTTTCGTGGATCGGACTGCTCGATGACATCGAACGGGTGCTTCCGTACGATGTTCGGTTGACCAAGATCACACCCAAGGTCGACGCCGACACGGTCAACCTCTCGCTCATCGCCATCGGTCGGACCCGCGAGGCGCTGCTCGAGTTCTTCGACAATCTCATCGACGATCCGAGCTTCTCCGATCCGACGCCGTCGTCGGAGATCACTCCGGAAGAGAGCGGGTTCGGCTATGTCTTCCAGATGACCGTCGTTCACCACCCGGGCGAGGTGTCACCATGAACATCGACTGGCGACCGTGGCGGCAGATGCTACCGGTGTGGTTACCGGCGGTGATCCTCGCGCTGAGTCTGGTGGGTTTGTTTTTCTACCAGACCTCGGATTCGGTGGGTCGCAAGGCGACGCTCGCCTCGGAAATCGCGGAATTCGGCGCTGAGGTCGAGCGACTCGAGATGTTGCACGAGCTGGTGGTGGCCGACCGACGGGAGGTCGATGAGCTCCAGATCGGGTTCCAGGACCTCAACGACCAGGTCTTTTCGGATCTCGATCTGCGTCTGACCCGGATCCTGCGTGCGACCGGGGCCGCGACCCGCGATTCGGGTCTCCTCCCGGGCACGTACTCGTACTCCGCCAAGGAGGAAAAGAGCCTCGGCTATGTCCGTTTCGGAGTCGGCTTCCAGGTGGATGGCGAGTACGCCCAGATCCGCAAGATGCTGGCGCTGCTGCAGGCGAGCCCGGAGTTCCTCATCGTCGACGGTCTGACCCTCGCAAAGGACGACGACCCGGCGAGCCGGTCGTTGAAGATCGGTGTCCGTCTTTCGACCTATCTCGGCCAGGTCGATCCCGACCGGCTCCGTCGTCTGACCGGGGGACTCGTCGAGACCGAATCGGAGCCTGCTGATGGCTGATCGTAAACTCACACGGGAGCAATGGCGCCTCGCGGTGCTCTCGCTGATCCTCGTGATCGTCGGCGGGATCGCCGTCGGTCGGATGATCGGTCGTGGTGGTCTCGCGGAGGTCGGCAGCCGCCAGGCCGGCGCCGAATACAAGGCCCATGATCTTCCCAAGCTCGCCGAGGTCTCAACCAGGGAGGAGGGCGAGGTCGAAGTCATCACCTCGCGCAACCCCTTCACCTTTGGCGCGCCGCCGACCCCGACCCGAAATCTGACGCCGCCGCCGACCCAGCCGCCCGTTCCTACGAGGCCCCCGCGGCCGACGCCGACGCCACAGGTGTTCATCGGTTTGGACGGCAGGGAAAAGGGTCCGCCGCCGTCATTTGTTCGAAAGTACCTCGGTTACTTCGGTCCGCCTCACCTCAAGGTTGCGGCCTTTCGCCGCCAGGGAGCGGAGCCGGAGATCACGGTTATTGATGTCGGAGTCGAGGGCGAGATTCTGGACGAAGCATTCATCATTCGCGAAATCGGCCACGAATCGGTGCTGATCGGTTTTGTCGGCTATGACAGCCAGGAGGACACACGTGTACCGTTGGCAGATGACTAACCAAAGAAACCGGCGTTTTTCGGCGGCACTGGCTCTGTGTGCCATCGTGATCTTTGCCGGAGGGTGCTCCTCGGCTCAGCAAACCGCCAGTGACGGCGACAAGGCCTTCGAGGCGGAGAACTGGGATGCGGCGGTCTACTTCTATCTCCAAGCTCTGGCCGACGAACCGGACAATACCGAGTACAAGCTCAACTTGACCTTTGCGCGGCAAAAGGCCTCCGCCCGGCACTTCCAGCGCGGCACCATGCTGCGCGAACTCGGCCGCCTCAAGGCGGCCCGGGACGAACTCATGATGGCGGTCCAACTCGACCCCACGAACCAGTTCGCCGACCAGCTCCTCGGGCGGGTCCAGGAGGAGATCGAGATCCTCGGGCGTCCGGACGGCGCGCGCGAGCTCGAGGAGATCAAGAGGGCGGCGCGTGAGGCCAAGGTCAAGCCGCCGGTCCTCGATCCGAAATCCAAGGATCGGATCACCCTCAACTTTCCCAAACCGAAACCGGTTCAGGAGATCTACCAGGCCATGGCCAAGGCCTATGGCTTCAACATCCTCTTCGATCCCAAACTCAAAGAGGATCGGTTGTCCATCGAACTCAACGACCTGACCGCCGAGCAGTCGCTGGAGATGGTGATGCAGGCGGCGGGCCACTTCTACAAGGTGCTCGACGAACACACCATCATCGTCGCCGACGACACGCCGCAGAACCGTCGGGAGTACGAGGATCTGGTCATCAAGACCTTCTTCCTCTCCAACGCCGATGTCAAAGATGTCGACAAACTCCTGCGGTCGCTCATCGAGGCGCGGCGGCTGTCGACCAACGAGCAGCTCAACGCCATCACGCTGCGTGACACCGCTGACAAGGTGGCCATCGCGGAGAAGCTCATCATGGTCAACGACAAGGCCAAGGCCGAAGTCCTGGTCGATGTCGAGCTGTTGTTGATGTCGAGTCGCAACGACTCGAATCTCGGCGCCGCGTTGTCGAGTTACACCTTCAATCTCGGGCTCGACACCGCCGCGGTGAGCGGCACCGATGGTCAGAACGGTTCGCTCTATCTCGATCAGATCAAGGACATTTCGCGCGGCAACTGGTTCGTCAACATTCCGAGCGTGGTCATCAATCTCGCGATTTCCTCGGGCAATGCCGAGGTTCTCGCCCAGCCCCAGCTGCGGATCACCGAAGGCGAGAAGGCGAGCCTGCTCATCGGCGACCGGGTGCCGATCCCGGTCACCAGCTTCAACACCGGTTACCAGGGGGCGCCCGGCTCGGTCACGCCCATCACGTCCTTTCAATACCAGGACATCGGCATCAAGATCGATGTCGAGCCACGGGTCCACCACAACCGCGAGGTCACCCTCAAACTCACCGTCGAGGTCTCGAACCTGG
>CAVQJV010000045.1:0-41193 GCA_963712805.1 uncultured Acidobacteriota bacterium
TCCTCCGGGGAGGGTGGAGGGCAAGCAGCGCCGCCGGCGGGGGAGAACCGATTGCAGTGGCTCGTGAGGGTGGTTCGGAAGTCGTACCGGGATGGTGGACTTTCCATGATCGTCAAACGGACGATGAGCTTCGGCGCCAAGGGTTAGAACTGATCGTCGTGATCCGGCTCCGCAGCGAGCGGTTTTCGAGCGCGAACGAGGAACTGACGGCCGAAGAGCGGCCAGAAGACCCGCATTCTGAGATACAGCGCCAGCAGCGACCCGGACGCCGGCAGCCGTCCCTTTGTCGTGTAGGGCAGGAACCGGGGGACGGCATCGACGATTTCGAAGTGCATCGTCTCGAGCAGTTCGCAGATCGACCGGTCCGAGATGGGAACCACGTGGTCCCAGAAATCCCAATAGGGACCCGCGAGATACCTGATGTTCGGGCCCATGGCGATGAAGACCCCTCCGGGTTTGAGGACTCTCCGCGCCTCGCCGACGGCTCGGACGACGTGGTCTCGATCGGACAGGTGCTCGAGTACGTTGCTCGTGAAGACCACGTCGACGGTGTTGTCGGCGACCCACGGGATGGCGCCGATGTCTCCCGCCCGGAAGTCGATCTCCGGATCGAGGAACGCCCTGGACTCCTCGCTGACGTCGACCGCGATCCGGCGGGCGGCGATGACGTTGTTGGAGAACTCCCCGAATCCGCAACCAAGATCGAGGACCACCGCACCGTCGGGAATCCACGGCTGGAACACGCGTGACACCAGGACGTGCCAGACTCCGGCCTTGCGGTCGCGTTCACCGGAGGAGAACCGCACATCGTAGAGATCGCGTCCTTCAGACATCCTCGTCGCTCCCGCCGGTGGCTCTTTCGGCTTCGGTCAATTTCTTCTCGACAACGGTGAGCCGACGTTCGAGATTCGCGCGCTGCTGGTTTTCCTTGAGTCGATTCGAAAGACGCTCGGCAACGAGGTCGTCGGCGATGAGCATCCGCTCGAAGAACATCCGCAACAGCACCACCAGGTAGCGGCGGCCCATCTGTGACAACCGGAGATTCGACACCCCCGAGGTGCGTCCGTACCAGTTGACCGGCTCTGAAGCGATGGAGTAGCGACGGATCAATGCGCTCAAGGACATTTCGATCGTCAGGTTGAAGTGGCTCGACTTGTAGGGTCCGCACTCACGGATGACGTGGGTGCGGTAGAGCTTGAACGCGTTGGTGAGATCGTTGTGGCGCGTCCAGAACATGATCTGGATCATTCGATTGACGATCCGGTTCACGATGAGCTTGAACCACGGGTAGTTGGTGACCTTGGCGCCCTTGACGAACCGCGAGCCGAAGACGCAGTCGTAGCCCTCCTCGATGCGTTGATAGCAGGAGATCAGATCGGCGGGATCGTCGGACTGATCTGCCATGTAGACCGCCACGGCCTCGCCGGTGACGAACTCGAGACCGGATCGGATCGCCCTGCCGAAACCGCCGGGCGGGGTGCGGTTGACGAGGCGAATCTCACGGTGACTCGCCATGAGGGTCGTGATGACGCCCTCGGTGCCATCGGTGGAGTTGTCGTTGACGACGATGATCTCGAATGGGATCTCCGCCTCGCGAAGGGCGTGGATGACTTCGAGAACGGTGGGGCCGATATTGGATTCCTCGTTGTAGGCGGGAATCACCACGTTCAGCTTGAGCTCGTGATCCGCCATGACTAGAGCACTCTCCTGAGATCCGTTTCGTTGGCGCGGATCCACTCGTGGATGTCCGCCACGATGGCCGCGGGATTTCGCGTGGGTCGCCATCCGAATACACTCGGGCGCGCTCGCAGTCAGAGAGATAGATCGGAATGTCGACGGTCGAGGTTTCGGGCTGCGAACCGATCTCCCGTGCCGCGCCGGTGATCTCGTCGCACAGCGCCGTCAGCTCGACGAGGGAGACCGAAACATCCCTGCCGCCGCCGATGTTGAACGGCGAGGCGTTCCACGCCGCCTCGTCCCGCAGTTGCGCGTCGATCAGGGCATAGAGGTCGTCGACGTGGAGGATGTCTCGCACCTGTTTGCCCGTCCCGCCGTAGCCGATGTAGGACAGCGGCCGGTCGGCGAAGAGGTGTCGGGAGACCCACAGCGTGACGAATCCCTGGTCCACCCTGCCCATTTGCCAAGGTCCGGTCAGTACGCCGCACCGGTTGATCATCGCCGGCATTCCGTAGGAATAGGCGTATTCCTGGAGCAACAGCTCACCGGCGAGCTTGCTCGCTCCGTAGAGCGACCTCGGCCCGTCGAGGGGGAAGGACTCGCTCAGCCCGGCGGCGGAGAGCCCGGGTTCGGCGGTCGGGTCGGCCCACTCCAATCTCGTCCCCGTCTCGGTCAACGCGAGGCGATTCAGCCGGTCGAGGGGATAGACCCGGCTGGTGCTGAGAAAGAGGAATGCCGCGTCGTTGCGGCGGGCGAGCTCGAGGAGGTTGATGGTGCCGACGAGGTTGGTCTGGATTAGGTAATCCGGAGCACCCGAAAGACCGGAATGAACCGACGGCTCCGCCGAGCAGTCGATGAGGAGGTCGAACCCGCCCAGGCCGTCGAAGTCATCACGGCAGCGGATGTCGGCGTGGACGAACTCGACCCCGCCGGCGGCCAACCGGCTCAGGGCGAGCTCCGAACCTCGCCGTTTGAGGCTGTCGACGGCGACGACTCGCACATCCGGGTGGTCCGTCTTGTATCTAACGGCCAGATTCGATCCGACGAATCCGTGCGCCGCCCGCAATCAACACCGACTTCGGGTCCATTCCCATTCAGGTGCGCTCCCCGATTCCCTCGACCATGTCGTGGAGGATGCGATCCATGTCGTACTCGAATTCCCAGTCGGGATAGTGCTCTTTGAACTTGTCGACGTTGGATACATACCATATGTGGTCGCCGATGCGGTTGTTGTCAATGTAGGTGGTCACCGCCTTCTTGCCGGTCAACTCTTCGATCTTCGGTGATGGCCTCGATCATGGAGATGTTGGAAAAGCGTGCAGCCCCCCATGTTGTAGACCTCGCCGATCCGAGGGCGCCTTGAACGCGTGGTAGAAGGCGTTGACAAGATCGTGGGAGTGGATGTTGTCGCGGACCTGCTTGCCCTTGTAGCCGAAGATGGAGTACTCGCGACCGGTGAGGATGCAGGTGATGAGGTAGGCGAGAAAACCGTGGAGCTCGGTTCCGGAATGGAGCGGCCCGGTCAGGCAGCCGCCCCGGAAGACCATGGTCTTCATGCCGAAATAACGCCCGTACTCCTGAACCATGACGTCGGCGGCGAGCTTGGAGACGCCGAAAAGGCTGTGTTTGCACTGGTCGACGCTCATGGTTTCGTCGATGCCGTCGACATACGGGTGGGCGGGGTCGATCTCCCACCGCGTCTCCTTCTCGACGAGGGGCAGGAAATTGGGCGCGTCGCCATAGACCTTGTTTGTCGAGGTGAAAATGAAAGGGGCTCCGGGCAGTGCTTCCGGGTGGCTTCCAGGAGTGCGAGGGTGCCGTTGGCGTTGACGGTGAAGTCCGTCACCGGGTCCTTGGCGGCCCAGTCGTGGGATGGTTGCGCGGCCGCGTGGATCACCAGCTCAATCTCGGTCTCGGCGAAGAGCGAATCGATGGACGCACCATCTCGGATGTCGATGCTGAGGTGGCGGTAGCCGGCGAAGTCGGCCTCGAGGCGGGCCCGGTTCCAGTCGGTGCTGGCTTCGGGTCCGAAGAAGACCTTGCGCATGTCGTTGTCGACGCCGATGACAGCGTGTCCGCGTTCGCAGAAGAAGCGCACGGCTTCGGAACCGATCAATCCGGCGGAGCCGGTGACAATTACGGTCATCTCGTCATCTTCCGTTCAGTGAGGTTGAGCGGCACACCGGGCCTGCCGGAATGCTCGGGTTTCCTCCGCTGCACCGCCGACAAAACGAGTCCTCCGAGCGATCAAGGCCGGTCGTCCACTCGGAGACTCGCGCCGGCGGCGATGGTCGCCATCATGACCACGGGGCTGCCTGCCGTCGGGGCCGGGGCGGAGGCTTCGTTTGTTCAAGCCGTCGAAATCGAGATCGCAACCGCTGACTCTGATCTGATCGCTGAGCGACGCGTCGGCGAGTTTCGCGACGACCCGGCAGGGCATCGGGAGGTGGATCGTCGCCTGAGATCCACCCCGCAGGTCGATCTTGGGTTTGCCCATCACGTCACCGAGCGACAACTCCAGCGTCGTGTCGGTGGCAACCAGATTTGTGAGAGCTCGAATCCCGCTCCCGGTGACGATGCTGTCGCGGGCGTCGAGGTCGAGACTCTTGAGATCGCCGACTTCGAGTTCGCTCTCGTTGAGCTGAATCCGGGTGTGCTCCCGGACTCCCCGGATGGCGACCCGAGACCGATCGGATACGACGGCGGCGAGGTCGCCGCGGACATCGCGAAGATCGGCGGTGACATCCGAGTTGAGTCGAAGATCGACGCGACCGGCCAGCAGTTCGGCTTCGAGAGAGCCGCGAGTGAGCACCGTGTTCAGCGGACCACCGAGATCGCTCAGATCGATCTGGAGATCATCACCCGAGATCTGGGTCCGGGAGTCCGGAGCGCCGTTGATTCGGATCGATGAGTTCCGGCCGGTGAGCTTGATCGGTCCGGATACCGTTTCCAACACCACGTCCGCAGCGTCCAGTTCGCCGGTGACGGCGCCCCGGCCCTGGGAGACCTCCCACACCCCGCCGTTGACATCTGCGGAGATGGCTCCTTCGGTGTTGCGGAAAAGCGAATCGGAATCGAGGGAATGCAGGGTGATGGGCCCTCGATGGTCGTGGACCCGCGCGGCCGACTCGCGAAGATCGAGCGCGAGGGCGCCGGTGTGGGCGGTGATCTCGTTGGCGCCGCGTGTTGCCGTCAGTGAGAGTCCGCCGAGGTTCTCGGTCGTCAACCGGGAATCGGTCAGGACCGCGGTGATCGCCGACCCGGTGGCCGGTTCCGGTTGAGCTTCGGCGGCCGCGGGCTCATCCTCCTCGACTGCTGACGCGCCATCCGGTTGTTCGTCAGCGACGGGGCCGACGATTTCGACGTCGAGATTGGCGCCGACGATGAGCAAGAACTGATCCTCGGTCATGCTGATGTCGACCACGATCGTTGGCGCAGCCGTTGATTCGGGCCGGTAGACACCGGTCAGGCTCCCCGGAATGAAATTGACCTCGAGCGCGGCCTCCTGCCCGGTCGACGGGTCTGCCAGGCGTGCGGAAAACCGGGGCTGCCGCTCGGGTCCGATCTGAACCCGAACTCTGGCGTTCGTGAGATCGAGCTCGAGCCGAGGTGTCGTCAGCGCGGCATCGACGGGGAGCGGAATGTGCTGCTGGGCCCCGGCGGCCGGCGTCAGGAAGGCGGCCGCAACCGCCACCGTCAAAGCGCGGGCGGTGGTCTTGCGGACTCGTTCGATGAGGGAATGGAGGATCATCATCCCGGTCTCACTGGATATAGCCGAGCTTTTCCAAGAGCTCGCGGCTCCGGTCGTCGATCTCCGCAGGAGCGCCCACTCCCGCCCGTTCACCGTGGATCCAGACACGGACGCTCGAGCGTTCGTCGTTACTCCACCTTTCGTGCGGCGCCCAGCTCCGGCCGTCGAAGTCGATCCGCCATGGTTCGGACAGTCCCTCGAGGCGGATGATCTTCTTGAAGCCGGTTGGGGTGTCGCTGTCGAGGTCGAATCGGCCGGTGACATAGAGTTCGCCGAACGGGATGCCCTCGACAAAGAACTCCATGGTTTCTCCGCCGGGGACGCTGAAATTGACCATTTGATAACGCCACTCGATGTCACCGGCGGTCAAACCGAAGGTCTTGATCCGCAGGGGTTGGACGATGAAGCCCTTGAGGTGCCCCTCGAGCGGCACGTCGAGTCGATTGGCAAAACGCACCCTCAGGCCGCTGGTGCGCCGGTCGAAGGTCTCGGCGGTCTCTTTGCGCAACCGGGCGGTATCGGGATCGATGGCGGCGACATCGGTGCTGGTGGTCGGATCGATGTCGAGCCGATAGAGCGACTCTCGTCCGTGGATGGGGTGCCACGCCGAGTTGTTGAAGGTGTACTTGAACCGCCCGGCGCGTCGCAGCGATAGCCCGGCGTTGCTCGATGAGGCATAGCTCCAGGCGTCCTCCGGGTGCGCTCTTTCGGGGTCGTCGAAGAGCGGCACCAGGGATCGGCCGTCGAGATCGGTGGGGAGTTTCAGATCAACCAACTCGAGGACGGTGGGGAAGAGGTCGATGAGGCGGACCTGGGTCGAAACCTGACGCCCCGCGGCCCGGAGCTTGTCCGGAGCGGCGATCACGAGCGGCACGAGGAGCTCCCAGTCCTCGAGGCTCTTGTGGTCCGCCTTGTTCCGTTCACCGAGGGATTCGCCGTGATCCGATGTCACCACCACCACGGTCTCGTCGTTGAGTCCGAGAATCTCGAGTTCATCGAAGAGCCTCTTGACGTTGGAATCGGCGAAGGCGACCGCGCTGTCGTAGAGCGCGTTGACCATGGGGAAGTGCTCGTCGGAAATCTGCTGGAAAGGGGAGTCCGGACTGCCGTATCGGGCCTGCAGACCGGCGGTCATTTCGTAGCCGTTCTCCCGAATCGGTTCGAAGGCCAGGGTGTCGACAGGCGGCAGAGGTTCGCCCGGACGGGGCTCGTGGAACCGGCTGAAGAACGGCTCGCGGGCGCGATAGGGAGTGTGGACCTCGTAGGTGTGGACGAGAAGAAAGAACGGCCGATCGGTGTTTTTCTTGAGCCACTCGATGGAGCGGTCGATGCCTTCGACGATGTCGTTTCCAGCCTCCGATGGATCGACGACCGGTGGGTAGAAGTAGTGGTAGCTGTCAAAACCCTGCATCAGCCCGTAGGCATCGGTGAGATAGGCGCCGCCGGTCACGGCGTGGGTGGTGTAGCCGCTGTCTCTGAGCCGTTCGGCCATGCTGAGAAGGTCTGCCGGCATCGGATCGCCGGTGTTGGCGCCGTGAGAAAGGGTGTCGAGTCCGGTGAAGATCGAGACGTGGGACGGCAGCGTCCAGGGAGCGGGCGCGACCACCTGGGTGAAGTTGACACCTCGGCTCAGGGCCCATGCATCGATGTTCGGGGTGGTCGGGCGAGCATATCCGTTGAGCGACAGCCGGTCGCTTCGCAGGGTGTCGAGCACGATGAGGATCACGTTCGGCGGTCGATTCGTCCTGCCGAAGCCGACGACTTCGAGGCCCGCCCATGCAGGAAACCCCTGGAAAAGGTCCAGGGGCGAGGCCGTCTCGGTTTCGAATCGAAGTTGAAGGTTCTGACCCGCCAGGTCGCCGAGATCGATCTCGAGATCGCTCCACCTGCACTCCTCGAGCAAGGTGCAGGGTGCGATCGTCTGCTCGTGAAGGATCCGTTCGGCCGCACCGTCGTCCTCGATGATGACTCTGAAGGTCACGGGAACCGAGACCTCCGTCTCGATCGCCTGAGCGAGGCGCAGGGTTGCGCCTCGCGGGACCTTGAACTTACCCCGGAAAGGGTGGCCGGGCGGAGTCAGAACGGCGGTCCGAACATCACCGTGGATATCGACTCTCCAAGGTCGTGCGGTCACTTCCGTCAGCCGTGAGTCTGATGGGACGAGATCCACCGCGCTGATGAAGTGAATCTGCTGCCGTCGATCGGCAATCGAGGTGGGGTCGAAACGGATCATGGCGATCTCGCCCGTCCACTCCCGGTGGTTCTCGACCCGAAAGGTGTAGCTCGGGATGAGCGCCCCGGTGACATCCTGGGTTGCGCACCCGAGGGTCCTCGATTCGCTGAACGGTTCACCCTTCGGCGCCCAGTAAAGCTGCATGTAGGCGTCGCTGGTGAGCCCGCTTTGGGTGATCCGGATCGCCTTGATGCGGTCGGCTTGAAGATCGACACGGCGGAAGACCGACGGATCGGCCGACGAGCTTTCGAGAAGCAGGCCGTCCTCGTTGGATTCAAACGTGGTGTCGATTCTCTCGGGGGTCCACTCGGCGAGCTTCTGGTCGGTATCGAACTCCCACCGCTCGACTTCGATGGTGTCGAAGAACACGGCGCTGGACGAAGATCGATAGTCGCCATCCGAAATCAATCGGGTGACGATTCTCCTCGAGTGAGGATCCTCCTTCGAGCACGCGAGGACGCAGACAACGAGGGAGAAGACACCCAGGGTGCGGATGACGCTCGCTGATGTTTTCGAGGCTCGCTCGGTCACGATCTAACTCTCCTGAACGGATCATCTTGCCCGGGTACCATCGAATCGTGTGAGTCTAACATGCAGTCCGGGTGCGCAGCCGATCATGCCTGTATAATCTGCGTCGTCCCTGGGGCAGTCGAGAAATGGCGCGGCGGTGGGAGGATGAACCGAATGGTCGGACGCGGAGCGGCAGATCGTTTCAAACGGTGCGTCGAGCGGCTGGTCGTGGTCGCGGCGTCGGCGATGGTCATCGTCGCGCTGGCCGCCGGCTTCGGCTGTGCGAAGGCCGAACCACCGGTCGAGATCACCGAACCATTTGAGTTCCTCGATCTCGTCGCCGCCTTCAGCGAAGCAAAGGTGTCTCGGGTCGAGGCCGGTCTCGGCGAGGGTGCAGGCTCGCCGCAGCCGTTTGTGAACCCCGAGGCCCGAGTGTTGTTCGTACCGCTGGGCGTCGCCATCGAGTTCGAATTCGAGTTGCCTCCGAAGAGTGTGCTCCGAACGGGCGACGCGAGGAGTATCGGCTCCGCGACCGGCAGGCTCGAGGTGTCGTGGATGCCGGCCGACGGCGCAGAAGTTCTCCTGACGAGAGACCTCAGCGCGGCCCCGCGACGGTTCGCCTGTGTCGGCAATACCAGGTCCGAGAGGGGCCGGCTGGTGATGCGGGCTCGAGGAGGGGCCGACGGCGATGATCCGCGAGCCGGGATGAGGATCTTCGACCCGACGGTCATCGCGGGAGTCGCGTGCGAGCCGCACCGATCGGTCGATCGATTTCAGGGTGAGGATCGACGGCCGAACATCGTCGTGTATCTCATCGACGCGCTTCGCACCGACCGGGTGGGCTGCTACGGCGACGATCGAGGGGTGACGCCCCATATCGACGAGTTCGCGTCGTCGGCGCTCGTCTTCACCGGCGCCCAGGCCCAGACCTCGTGGACCCGGCCGGCGGTGGCGTCGATCTTCACCGGCCTCCTGCCCCAGCAACACGGGGCCATCGACAAAAAGGACGCCCTGCCGGAATCGGCGACGACGATTGCCGAATTGCTGAGCAGTGCCGGGTACGAGAGCGCGGCCGTCGTGTCCAACGGAAACGTCTCCCAGGTCTACGGGTTTGCCCAGGGATTTTCATACTACAAGTACCTGCAGGAGATCGAGATCGGTGAGCACGTGGTGCGGTCCGAGGAGGTCAACAAGGCGGTCTTTTCCTGGCTTGACGAGGTTCGCGGCGAGGATCCGTTCTTCCTCTATATTCACACCGTCGACCCTCACCTGCCGTACGCGCCGCCCGAGACCGTCAGACAACGTTTTGCGCCGGGGGTCGCGGATCCCTCCATCGGTTCGGTCGAGGCCGTCAACAAAATCGCGGCCGAACCCGCCCTGGTGACGCCGAGCCTGGTCGATCAACTCGGCAGTCTCTATGACGGTGAGGTCGCCGCCAACGACGCGACGTTCGGCGAACTCATGGCCGGTCTCCGTGCCAGAGGTCTGGTCGATGACACGGTCATCGTCGTGCTCTCGGATCACGGAGAGGAGTTCTTCGATCACCACGGTTGGACCCACGGAAACACGCTCTTCGCCGAGATGCTCGATGTCCCGCTCATCATTCGAATCCCCGGCGTGGCGCCGATGGCGGTTCCCGAGATCGTTCAGCATGTCGACATCTTCGCAACCCTGCTCGATCTTGCGGGGCTGAAACCCCAACCCGGTGTCTTCGGCAGATCGGCGCGTCCGCTCTGGAGTGGAGATCCGGAGACGGAGTGGACCGATCGCGGATTGTCACACCTTCAGATCAAGGAGCGGTTCGGCGAGGCCTGGGCCGATCCCCGGTGGAAGATGCTCACCCGCAGATTGGCCAACGGCGAGATTCGAGCCTCGCTGTTCGACCGGGTTGAAGATCCCACCGAGCAGATCGATCTCGCAGATCAACGACCGGATCTCGTCGAAGCCCTGCGCAGCCGCTACCGAGAGGAACTGTCGGCCGCCGGCGGGACGCTCGACGGAGTGGCGGTCGATGAAGATCGGGAGGCCGAGATCGAGGCGCAACTGCGAGCGCTCGGTTATCTCTAGCGTGCGCTTCTCTCAGGCCGGCCCGGCGGGCAGCCGGGGCGAGTTTTCGTCGAGGCCGGCGATCCAACGGTTGAACCCGAGAAGGGCGACGCTGACCAGGAGACAGACCGCCGGCATGATGGGATGAACCTCCTTCCACCTGAAGTGGTAGACGAAGTTCGAGAAGAGAATGAATAGAACGATGGTGAGAAAAAGCGTCAGGTAGATCGTCGAGCTGCGACGATTGGAACCGTGCCGAAGACCGCGATCGAGCAGCCGCGATCGCTCCGCCGACGATCACGATCGCGACCCAGATCGTCGGGATCTGGAGCATCGTGTGGTGGAAATTGAAGAATCGGACGCCGGGGCTCCAGACGATGGGCACGGGATATCTGTATGTGGGCTCTTCGGCGAGCTTCTCCGCGGTATGAGCTCGACGTAAGCCGAACTCGAGGGCACGGCCGGGACGGCCTTTGAACGAGATCGGGTACATCCAATGGGTCTTGGGTTTGGTCAGCGTGCGGATCGGCGAGATCCCACGCGTCGAGGAGGTACTCGACGGGGTACCGCCGCACGTGTTCGATGAAAACCTCGACGCCGAGGTCGTTTCCCTCCTTGTAGCCGATGAAGTGAAAGACCGGCAGAAACGCGATGGAAAAGTCATACGGCTTGGGGATCTCGATATCGGTCAGGAGTCGATCGAGCTCGGCGTCGTCCGCGGTCAACAGATGGAGGTAGGCCGCCCGATACGGCGCGCGGACCTCGGGCGGGACCTGATCGATATGGGACACCGGCCCCTTTTCTCCCGACTCGGGCAGCAGGTGGTTGAGGACGATGAGACGTTTTGTCGCGATACCGGTCTCGGGCGACAGCGTCTGGTGGGGCACAAATAGCCCGACTTTCTCCAGAAGGACCCAACTCTTGTCCAACGAAATGGCGTAGGTTCCGGTTCGCGGCTGGTGGAAGGCGATGACGAAGACTGCGATAGGTCGCGACCGCGATCAACGCCCCGGCGGCGATCGGGAGAGCCACGCCTTTCGGGATCGCCGAAGCTCGAAAACGGCGACAATCGCCGGCAGGGTGAGCAGTGCGATGCTGTTGAACTTCACCAGGTACATCCAGCAGAAGGCAAAACCCGCCAACGAGTACCACAGGGTTTTTGCGGCGAGTCCACGACTCTGGTAGGCGCGGAACAACAGGTACCAGAGCAGCATGAAGAGGCTGCCCTGAAGCCACTCGGGGGTGAGGCTCGAGGTGACGTTGAGAACCTGGAAGTGAAGGCCGTAGATGAGCACGAAAAGCGAGGCGGAGAGGCTTCCCGAAAATCTGTCGTGCAACCAGATAGCCCAGATAGAGGCAGCAGATGTTGATGGCGTGTTGCGACGCGCAGAGAAGGTACTGGAAGGCGATCGGGTGATTGTCGGCGGCGCCGAGCGAGATGGGTATCCGCCAGATCAATCCCATCAGGTACGGATATCCCGGCGCGTGGACCAGATTCGACAGCCCACCCAGCAACATTCTGTACATGTTGGGCCCGTCGGTGATCATGAAGTTGATGGGGTAGGTCACCACGAGAAGCAGGCGAACGGCGATGACGACGAGAAACACCTTCGGGATCGCGGAGAGGAGGTTCGATCGCCCGTCTGAACGACTCACGTACGAAGTTCAAACGGAAGCCCGGTTCCGGGCCTTTGTCGGCGATCTTCCGGCCGTGGCCCCCGGGGTCACCGTGTCTGTCAGCCTCCTCAAATGCGCAGAGACGTGTCAGCGAAATTGGCGGTTGAAGTACCAGAGGGGTCCACAGGTGTTACTCGTGACGTCTGGCGCATGCTAGCTGAAACCGAAAAAGAAATCCAAGACATCGACGTGATCGCGTCGACGGGGCCGCCCGAAAGCCGGTGAGAAGGGCGGGTTAATGGAGGGAGTCGCTGCGCCGGAACAGCAGCGCACTGGCCCAGCCCCGGCATTCAGCCACCTGTGTCCATCCTTCACTCTGATAGTCGTCGATCTGGCGCTGGTCCGGAGCGGCAATGAGGAGGGGAACGAGGAACTCCCATTCTTCCAGACTCTTGTGATCCGCTTTGCCCTTCTCGCCGAGGGACTCGCCGTGATCCGAGGTCACCAGGACGACGGTGTTGTCATCGAGTCCGAGGGCTTCGAGTTCATCGAGAAGCCTCTTGATATGAAGATCGGCAAACGCGACGCCGCTGTCATAGAGAGCGTTGACCAACGGAAAGTGGGCGTCCGAGATTTCCTGGAGAGGGGAGTCCGGACCTCCGTAGCGAGCCTTCAGGCCGGCCATCATCAGGTAGCCGTTCTCCCGGGTCGGTTCGAAGGTAAGGGTGTCGACGGGCGGCAAAGGCTCGCCCGGTTGGGGCTCGTGAAACCGCCTGAAGAAAGGCTCCCGGGCGCGGTAGGGGGTGTGGATCTCGTAGGTGTGGACAAAGAGAAAGAAAGGCCGGTCGAGGTTGTCCTGGAGCCACTTGATGGAGTGGTCGACACCCGAGACGAGGTCGTTTCCGACCTCGGAAGGATCGACGATCGGACGGTAGAAGTAGTGGTAACTGTCGAAGCCCTGCATCAAGCCGTAGGCGTCGGTGAGATAGGCGCCACCGGTGGTTGCGTGGGTGGTGTAGCCGTTGTCTCTGAGCAACTCAGCCATGCTGACGAGGTTGGACGGCATCGGATCACCGGTGTTGGCTCCGTGGGAGAGGGTGTCGAGCCCGGTGAAGATCGAGACGTGCGAAGGCAGCGTCCAAGGGGCGGAAGCGACAACCTGGCTGAAGTACACCGCTCGACGCCGAGCCCATGAATCGAGGTTCGGGCTGGTTGGGCGAGGGTAGCCGTTGAGCGACAACCGGTCGCTGCGGAGGGTGTCGAGCACAACGAGGACGACGTTGGGCCGAGGATGGTTCTTCGCGGTTCCGACGACCTCCAAACCCGCCCAGGCGGGGAACCCCTGAAAGAGGTCGAAGGCTCCGGCTGTCTCGGTCTCGAATCGGAGCCGGAGCCGGAGCCGTTGATTGTGCCATTTTCTCAGATCGATGGCGACGTCGCTCCAACTGCAGCCCTCGAGCACTCCGCATGGAGCGATGGTCTGCTGGTGAAGGACCTCTTCGTCCGAATCGTCGCTCTCGGCGACGATCCTGAAGGTCACGGGAACCGACACCTCGGTCTCGGTCGCTTGAGCAAGACGCAAGACGGCGCCGGGAGGGACCGTGAACTCACTGCGGAACGGATGGCCGGGAGGGGTTAGAACCGCGGTCCGGATATCGCCGTGGATATCGACCCGCCATGGTCTGGCGGTCACATCCGACAGCCGTGAGTCCGACGGGACGAAATCGATCGCGCTGATCGAGTGAATCTGTTGCCGTTGATTGGCGACCGATGTCGGATCAAGGCGGATCATGCCGATCTCGCCGGTCCACCCGGGGAGGTTCTTCACCTGAAAGGTTTAGCTCGGAATCAGGGCTCCGGTGACGTCCTGGGTCGAGCACCCGATGCTTCTCGTTTCGTTGAACGCCTCACCCGTCGGCGCCCAGAAGAGCTGCATGTAGGCATCGCTGGTGAGACCGCTCTGGGTGACCCGGATTGCCTTGACTCGGGCGGCCTCCAGCTTGACCTCGCGGAAGATCGACGGATCTTCCGACGAGCTCTCGACGAGGAGGCCGTCCTTATCGATCTCGAAGCTCGTGTCAATGCGCTCCGGGGTCCATCCGGAGAGGTCCTCATCGCGGTTGAACGCCCACTTTTCGACCTCGACGGTGTCGTAGAAAACGGCCGCTTCGGAGCTCGTGTAATCGCCGGGCTCGATGAGCCGGGCGATGATCCGGGTCTTTTCGGATCCTGTCGGGGTGCAGGCGCTCAAGTGACCCACGGCAACCACTGCGGCCAAAGTGCAGGCAATGCGGATTCCGACTGTCGAGGCGCTTCCAGTTACGGTCCAACACTCCTGATCGGCGCGGTCCGGCCGTGCGGTTTCGATGGGCGAGAGTCTAACACGCAGGCAACCGGACTCCGATCGTGTGGATGCAGATATAATCCGCCTTGCGCCGGCGACCTCCAGCCGGCTTGGGAATTGGAGGCTGGACCGAATGACCGGACGCGACAGGACGGGAGCGCGGCGGCGGTGGGCGCCGGCGGCAGTCGCGGTCACCGCGGTGGTGATCGCGACGATAGCCTGCGGCGGTTGTTCGAGAGGCGAATCCGGGACCGACGTCGCTGCGCCGGCGCAACCCGAGGCTGCGTCCACCGAAACCTCCGAGGTGCTGGACCTGATCGACGCCTTCGCCAATCTGAAGGCGCCGGCTGATCCCGCGCCGCAGACCGGCGACTCGAGCCGGAAGGCGCCCTACGTCAACCCCGAGCGCGGGGTGCTGTTCGTACCCCTGGGAGCGGAGGTCTGGTACGACGTCGAGCTTCCACCCGGCGGTGAGTTGGTGACCGGCGATACCCGTAACTTCGGCTCGGCGACCGGGAATCTCGAGGTGATCTGGGCGCCGGACAACGGCGCCGAGCGGATTCTGACGGGAGACCTGAGCGCCTCTCCGACACGGGGTGCCTGTTTCGGCAACGCCGGTTTCGAGTCGGGGCGGCTCATGCTGCGGGCGCGCTCGTCGAGCGACGACGAACTCCCTCAGGCCGGGATCCGAGTTTTCCACCCGAAGGTGGTCGCCGGGTCCCCGTGCGAGCCTCGACTGGCGAACGACCCCGCCCGGCGGCCGGGTCTGCGGCCGAACATCGTCGTGTATCTGATCGACGCCCTGCGCGCCGATCGCGTCGGTTGCTATGGATACGATCGTGGGACGACCCCCAGAATCGACGAGTTCGCGTCGACGGCCCTCGTGTTCACCGACGCCCAGGCGCAAACCTCGTGGACCCGGCCCGCGGTGGCCTCCATCTTCACCGGTTTGCTGCCGCAGCAGCACCGCGCCATCGACAAGGGCGATGTCCTCCCGGATCAGGCGACCACTCTCGCCGAGCTGCTGTCTGCCGCGGGCTACCAGACCGCAGCGGTGATCTCGAACGGGAACGTCGCTCGCGCCTTCGGGTTCGCACAGGGGTTCGACTACTTCAAGCGCCTCGAGCAGGTCACGGTCGGTCGCGAGGTCGTCCGGTCGGGAGATCTCAACCCGGCGGTGTTCTCCTGGCTCGACCGGGAGCGAGACTCGACACCCTTCTTTCTCTACGTCCACACCGTCGATCCCCATCTGCCGTATGATCCCCCCCTTCGTTCCGGCAACGCTTCGCCGCCGGGATCGAAGACCCGGAGATCGGTTCAGTGGCAATGGTCAACGATCTGGCCGCCAACCCGGGACGGGTGACGCCGGAGCTCGTCGGCCAGCTCAGCGATCTCTACGACGCCGAGGTGGCGGCCAACGACGCGTCATTCGGCGAACTCATGGCCGGTCTTGGCGAACGGGGATTGGTCGGGAACACGGTGATCATCGTACTCTCGGATCACGGTGAGGAGTTTTTCGATCACAACGGTTGGACCCACGGAAACACACTCTTCGCCGAGATGCTCGATGTTCCGCTCATCATTCGAATCCCCGGGGTGGCGCCGATGGCGATTCCCGAGATCGTCCAGCATGTCGATGTCTTCGCGACCCTGCTCGATCTGGCCGGGATGGAGGCTCAACCGGGCGTCTTCGGAAAAACGGTGCGCCCGCTCTGGACTCCAGGCTCAACGACCGAATGGACCGATCGCGGATTGTCACACCTTCAAATCAAGGAGCGGTTTGGTGAGGCATGGGCGGACCCTCGCTGGAAGATGATCAGCCGCAGATTGGGCAATGGCGAAATTCGAACGTCATTGTTCGATCGCGTCGATGATCCAACGGAACAGATCGATCTCGCAGACCTCCATCCGGATCTGGTCGAGGCTCTGCTTGCCCGTTACCGCGAGGATGTCGAAGCTGCGGGAGACTCGCTCATCGGGCTGGAGGTGGACCCGGATCGAGAAGCCGAGGTTGAGGCCCAGTTGCGGGCGCTCGGTTATCTCTGAGGATGGTGACGAGTGCGGCCGCGGATTCGGATTCGGATCGGGTTTGATTGTTCGATGGCTGGAACTATCGAGGCGAAGCGCATTGATGAGGATCGAGGCTCGAGATGTCGTGATTTCGGGTGGGTTTGCTGTCACAGCGGGGTGATATGCTCGCAAAAGTGGAGATGGAAATTCCTAACCGTGAGCTGGAACTGAAACGCCGAACCACACCAGAGCAATTCCCTTGTTCTCCGCTGCCAGAGGTATGACCACGCGAACCAGGTTCGTTCGGGCCCGAGCCCTCCACCGGGTGTTACCCTGTGCCGTTAAATCTCTGATCTCAAACTTCTTAATTCTGTCCACCCTTGTTTCACTGCTGGCGTTCCTGGCATGTACACCTCAGACTGAGTTGGTTCCCCGATGGCGTACCCAGAGATCAATTGACTCGGAGGATTCGCCACAGCCGCTCGACGAAATGCGTCTCTCTCGCAGCGAAACTGTCGAGCGCTGGGTTTTCTCAGACACCGGCGAGCACGAGAAGTGGACGTTGAAGATCGAGCAGGTGACCAAGGAAACCAGGGCGGACACAACAAAAATAACTCTGATGGCAGATCGAGTCGGGATCGACGCAGCCGGGCTCGACCAGGTCACCATGAGTTTCAAGGGAGATCCGAAGATCGTTCCCTTCTTCCAATGGGCCGCTCCGGGGCAGGACTTTGCGGAGAACAGGCGGATCGCTGGGCGGTCTGTGGGCAATCCCAAAGGCCGGTTGCGGGACTTTGTCTTTCCGGTGACCGAAAGTCCGAATTGGCATGGTTCTGTCGAACGTGTCCAAATTGAACTCCGTGCTCGCCAACCAGATCGCACCGTGGTGTGTGAGATCCAATTCCTGAGGCACGAGTACGACCTCGTCAAGCTGGGCGAGGCGACCAGGCAGGCGTGGCGGATCACCCGCATGTCCGAGCAGCGCATCGGGCGCCCCGGGGTGCCGGGATTCCCGATTTCGGTTTCGGTGGGTCGATCGAAGACCGAGCAGCAGTTTCGGTTCAGAGTAGCGGTCGGGGACAACGCGCGAGATGGCGTCACGTTTCGAGTCTGCGATCGTCGGAGTGGAAAAGTACTGTTCGAGCGCAACGTCCAACCGCATGAAACCGGCTGGTCGGGCGAAGTCGCTGTGGATATTCCACCCTCGCCACGGGCGGATACCGAGATCGAACTCATCACGTTGGTTCCCGGCCTCGAAAGACCGGCTGACGGGCTCCCCTCGTGGGGTTCGCTCCGCATCGTCGGAAGAGATGATCGAGAGCTTCCGCTGAACGTTGTCTTCATCTGTATCGACACCCTCCGTGCCGATCACCTCGTTCCATACGGCTACCATCGACAGACCTCACCGGAGATCGATCGGTGGGCTGAACGCCACGGTGTCGTCTTCTCGACCGCGGTCGCGCCCGCGCCATGGACGCTCCCGTCGCACATCGCATTTTTATCAGGATTGGATGCTCTACACCACGGATCAAACTATGACCGTCCGGCGCCAGATGGGATGACCTTTCTCGCGGAGTATCTTCATCAAAAAGGGTATCTCACCTCCGCTATCACGGGAGGGGTCTATCTCAATCCGAAATTTGGTCTGGACCAGGGATTCGACGAGTACCAATCCTGGACCGGGCCAAAAAGGGAGGAAATTGCCGCCCACGGTCCTCTCGCCGTTCGGTGGATCGAATCCAATGACGTCGAACCTTTCTTTTTCTTCTTCCACACGTATGAGGTACACGGACCTTTCCTCGAGCACGAGCCTCACTATTCGAGGTTTGCGGACCAGGGGGATCCTCCCGACTCGAAGCTTTCCATCGGGACTCGGGCGCTTCCAGGGCGTGCCGAGGACGGCTTCGTCGTGCGGAGCGAGTTCGTCCGGCGAGAATCAGACGTTGAGGACTGGGAAACCCTCGAGGCCGGACGCGAGCGCGAGGTCATCGACCGGTACGACGCCGGAATCGCGTCCGCTGACGTCCACATCGGTGCGCTCCTCAACGCGATTTACAGTTCCGATTATGCCGACCGGACAATCGTGATTCTGACCTCCGACCACGGAGAGGCGCTCGGCGAACGTGGGCTTGCGGGACACGCCTATCTCGACGACTTCAACCTTCTCGTGCCACTCATTGTCGCTGCGCCGACAGACGGATGGTCGCCCGGCCGGATTGACCAACAGGTTCGGTTGATTGATATTGTCCCCACCATCCTTGATCTGGTCGGCATTGAGACCCCTGCCGAGCTCGATGGCGAGTCCCTGCAGCCGCTGGTGATCGCTCACGGCGGTCCGGCACAACTCGACCGTCCCGGCCGTGAGGCCTGGTCGTACGCGGCATCCTCGAATTTCGGCATCAGCCTGCGCGACGCCGGGGCAGGGCTGAGGTATGAGTTCAACAACTCGGCGTGGATAGGCGTACAAGGACACGAGACTATCGCGAGGATCCGGGTCGGAGATGCGGCTCAGGGCACCGCCTCGAGCGAGATTCCGAAGGCGGCCACCCACCGCCTCCGAGACAAGGTGAGGTTGCGGGCCGAATCAACTACTCCCGGCACCTGGATCCGCGTGTCCTCCAACGCGGATTCGACCTTCGTCATCAAAATCGAGTCGCCGATTCTGGTCCGTCCCCACCTTCTCAAGTGCATGGCCTGTCCAACTGGTCTTACCTGGATCCGACGTGGGGTCGTTTCAATCAAAGTCAATCCAGGCGAGGAGTACCTGCTCCACGGCGAGATCGATGCTTCCGCGACGCTGGCGCTGTCCGTCGAGTCTGGGGTCAAAATACCCGGAATCGCAATCGATGTTGATCTCACCGGTGTCGAAGAATCGGTGGAGCTGATTCTCGACCGTCGCGGATGGCACGAGTCCGGCGAGGTATCCGATCCTGCCCAGACACGAGCAACTATCAGTGTGTGGAGCCGGGGCGGTCCGAGCCGAGATGCGGCGAATTCACCGTTGGATCGAGACCTTGCCGAACAGCTTCGGGCTCTGGGCTACGTGGTCGAATAGGAAGAACGGTCGGCGGCAAGACGTGATGGTGGCTGCCGGGTCAACAACTCCATGGTGAGCTTTCTTCGGATCTCGGTGCGGCCACGAAGCGCTTTGGGGAGGATCGAGATGTTGTGAATTCGGGTGGGTTTACGGTCGCAGCGGGGTGATATGCTCTGGGTAGTGGAGAAGGATGACGCGGCACGCGACGCGGAGGTCGAAGCGCAGCTAGAAGCGCACGGATACCTGTGAGCAGAAGCGTGCGGAATCCGGAGGCTCAAAGAGCTGTGGTTCGCGATCGCAGCGACGATGCCCACACGCGATTGCCCTTCGACCGACCTTACTGGATCGCCCTGACGTTGATCACCTGCCTCGCAGCGGTCCTCCGTCTGTGGGGGCTCGATTCCCGCTGTTTGTGGGGCGATGAGATCAACATGATCGACTTCGCCCGGGGTGCCCGCGACATGTCGTTGAGCGGGGGCAATGCGATGGGCTATCTGCCCGTGATCTCCGCGATCTCCGTCATCTCGAACACGGATTGGGCCTTGCGCCTGCCCGCAGCCCTGGCCGGTACGGCGAGCATCCCGCTGACGGCGTTACTTGGTCGTTCGCTGCTCGGTTCGTGGACGGGCATCGGCGCCGCGGCACTGCTGGCGGTGGCGCCGATGCACGTGGTGATGTCACAGCAGGTTCATGCCTACGCGCTGTTCACGGCAGTCTTGATCGTGGCGGCGATGTTCTGGGCCGCGGGCGTTCACACCGCGAAACGTCGGGCGGGCGTCGGGTTTGGTTTCTTCGCGGCGGTGGCAGTGCACCTCCATCAGTTCGCGGTATTCGTTGTAGCCCCGATCGTGCTCGCCTGGCTGATCGGCGTGTGGACCCGGAGGCGGTGGGTCGGAGAATATGCGGGATACGTGTCCTGGAAATGGATGCTCGTCGCCGCTGCGGTCTTTGTAATGGTTGCCGGAACCGTATGCGGCGATCTGGACAGCACCGCAGATCGCGGGAATGCTGGGCGTCGGCGATGAGGGGGTGAACGAGCATTTCGAGCTGTCACCCCGGTTCGAACTCGGCTGGTCGCTGGTTCCGACGGTCACCGGCGACCTGGTCTCGTGGCGAGGATCGTGGCCGCTGGTGACCGCCGCTGTCTGGGGCCTCGCCGTTGTGGGGGCCGTCTGGATTCTCGTCCGGCGACGGATTCCCGCATTGGCCCTCATCCTGTGGGTCGGTTTGCCGCCCTTGCCGATTGTGGTGTTCTCACATGCGGCGAAGCTGCAGATAGGGACTCACCGGCTGATCATGCTCCTTCCCCCGTTGCTCTTGCTCGCCTCGTACGGGGTATTCGAGAGCTTGGCTGCGGCAGGACGGCACTGGCGCTGGGGCCCACGCGGCAGGCCGGTATCATTGGCATGTGGCGGGCTCGCAATCGCGGCGGCCGTGATGGTGGCGATGCTCGACGGACCGATGGCACAGTGGCGCCGGTTCGAGTATCCCGACCTCCGCGCCGCTGCCGCGGTTGTCCGCGGAGAGGCGACCGACGACGACCTGGTGTTGGTGTTTCGACCTCACCACATCCAGCGTTACGATTGTGGCGAGGCGCCGATGTTTCACGTGACCGACGTACGGAAAGACTTTCGTCGCCTGGCTGCCGATCGTTCCCGCGTGTTCTACGTTCGGCCTGGAAACGTCGATCCCGACCTCAGCTTCGAGAGGTGACGGATTGGGTCGAGTCGCTGGGCGGTTTTCGATTTGCGATTGGAGGAGGCCTCGTCGTGACAGTGGCGCCGCTGCAGCCCGAGGTTCGATCCGGGTGGCGCCTCACCAAGTCCAGGATCCTGGCTCTGGCCGCGCGAAGAGCGTCCCCGATGATGACGCGCTGGCCGCCGCTAGCGAGGCCGAAATCGACGCGACGGACGGGGACACACGAATCGGAGGAACGGAGTAACCGCAACCCGATCAGCTCGATGGAATCGGTTGATGTCCGGCCTCAGACTCTAGCCCGCACTTCTCACCGGGTGCCGTGCATCTCCGCCCGCAGCAGATAGCTGGTGAGAAGTGCGGGCTAGGGGCTCCTTGGTCGATCACGCGCCGACCAGCTCAAGCGGCCGGCCGGTGTCAGCAATGCAGGTGCGCAGAGGACCGCGTTGACCAGCAACAGAGCCAGGATGGCGAATGAAAGCGCGACCGCGCGTTCGGCTGCGACGCCATACCAGCCCAAGAGTACGATCAACGCTCCGTCCCGGGTCCCGATACCGAGGAACGACACCGGCACGGCTGCCGCGAGGGCCGCCAGCGCCAACACGCCGGCGATGTCGATAAACGGCAGCTGAATACCGAGCGACTGCGCCACAAGAAACAGAGCCCAGAAGTGCAGGGTCCAAACGGCCGCCGTGATCCCTCCCGACACGAGGTACGTGGAGAAGGTAACCGTCGCGGACTCGGAGACCATCAGGCGGAGTCCACCGAGCAGGCGACCGCGGAGCGACCGGTCGGGCTCCATCGATTGGTCGCGGGACGATCCCGAATGGGTGCGGCGGAGGATCACGATGGCGGCGACAGCCGATCCGAGGCCGGCGGTGATCCCCGCGGCGAGCGCTGTGCGCTCGATACCACCGATTCTGGCAAGACCGACCGCGCCGAACGCGGCGAGCGCAGCGAGGTCGAATGCACGGTCCAGCACCACGCTGACCAGCGCCCTGGACACCGATCCCGCCTTGCGACGAAGATGCTCCACCTTGCTCAGCTCACCGATCCGACCAGGCGTCACACTGCCGAGCGCGATCGCCACTGCATAGGCCGAGGCTGCTTCGGCGTTACCCATGTGGATTCCCTGGTCAGAAGCGAGGCGGCGCCATCTGATGCCGCGCAGGACGACTTGCGGTACGAGGAGTCCCACCGCGACCGCGGCGACGCCCGGCGGAATCCCGCTCAGTGCGGCCAACGTCGCATCGAGTTCGATTCTGGTCCGATGACAAGCAGCAGCACTGGTCCGATCGCGCGACCGGACCAGCGTCTCAGTTTGCGACCAAAGCCATCATTCGAGCTCACCGCCACCACGTCCGAAGGATCGTTCGCCCGAAAGACAGCCCGGTAGATCCACTTCCGCCCTTCTTGCTGGTTCCGGATAGGCGCCGCCGTACGGTGATCGGCCGTTCTGCGATCCGGCACCCGCGCCGAGCTGCGTCGATGATCAGTTCGGTAGTGTGGGACTGGTCCTGTCGGAGCAGCAGTCGATGAATGACGTTCGTCCGCAGGCGCGGAATCCACTCGAGCAGTCGGTCACTCGAACCGGGGTCAGGACTCGGATCACCAGATTGAAGAAGTGAATCCCGACCAGTCGGATGAGGCTGTCCCTCTCGCGTCGCCCGAGGATCTGAACCGACGACGATGTCCGCCTCATCAGCGACGATCGGTGCCACGAGCCCTTCGATTTCCTGCGGCAGGTGTTGACCGTCGGCGTCCATAGTGACCACGATCTGGGCGCCGAGCTCGTGGGCGATGTCGAAACCGATCCGCAGAGCGGCTCCCCCGCCTCGGTTCATGGGTGAAGAGATCACTTCGGCCCCGTGTATTCGAGCCTGTTCCGGAGTCTGGTCGCTGCTCCCGTCGTCGACCACAAGGACCGATACGGGGAGGCGTGCGGCCTGTCCGGCATCGCGCCCATGACATGGCCGATGTTCTCTGCCTCGTTGAAGGCTGGAATGACGACCAGCACACCACCACGGGAGGACGCGATCTCGGGTCGTTCGATCCATGCCCGTACGGCGGTCGCGCGAATCAGCCGATCGAATTTGTCATCGAGCGACGACAATCGAGCTCTGAGACTCAGATACAATATCCACAGCGCCGCGGTCGCGACGATCAGAATCGCGATCAAACGGCTGAACTGGGTCTGTTCCAGCGCAAGCATGTCGCGGAGTATCGAAACCGAGCCGGGAACAACGACACCGTCAAGAGCGTGACGCCGACCAACAAACCGAACGCGAAATCGGAGCGCCTGAGGTTGCCGATTCGGAATCGAAGGAAGAGAACGGCTATCAGAAGGACGGCTCCAATCACTCCGACGATCCGCATGGTCCTGACATTGCCGCGTCTCACTCGTCGTCGAGATGCGCCGAGCGGCGGCGTTCGCCTGCCCACGTGATGTCGGGAAAGTTCGCGTCCCTGCGTTCTGCGATGCGGTCGGCGTGGGGCCTGAGGTCTTCGAGGATCGTTCGGATCTTCTGACCTCCATGTCGTGGGTCGGCCGGTAGCCCAGGTCGAGCAGGTGCTGATGGTCGGGGTTGTAGTAGTGCTCCTCCAGCTCCACCGCGGGTTCTCGATCGGCTGGATCTGGACGTCGAATCCGATCTCGTCGCGCGATCGTCTGGACCTGTTCGGCGAGCTCGGTGATGGTGTAGGTTTCCTCGAACTGGTTGAACACTCGGTACTCGCCGGCGTTCGGCGGGTTCTCGAGGGCCAGCGTCAGGCACTGCATCGAGTCCCGCAGCGGCAGGAAGCCCCGCCTCTGCCGGTCCTTGCCGTACGGGGTCATGGGCAGGCCGATGACCGCCTGGGCGCAGAAGCGGTTGATCGCGGTGCCGAAGCACTGGTCGAAGTCGAAGCGGGTCCTCAGGTGCTCTGGTCTTCCATCTCGTCGATGCGGGTGCCGTAGACGACACCCTGCATGATGTCGGTCGACCGCAGATCCCAGATCCGGCAGGCCATCTCGACGTTGTTGGTGTCGTGGACCTTGGACTGGTGGTACCAACTCCCTGCGCGGCGCGGGAACATCAGTCGGTCCGTGCGGCCGCGGTACTCGATCTCGAAGAAACCCTCGGGGATGTCGATGTTCGGAGTGCCGTACTCGCCCATGGTCCCGAGCTTGACCAGGTGCGCGTCGGGCAGGTTGCCTTCGCATCGCGTACAGCGTGACCAGCGTTCCGATCACGTTGTTGGTCTGCGTGAAGACCGCGTGGTGCACGTCGATCATGCTGTAGGGCGCTGACGGCATCTCGCCGAGGTAGACGATCGCGTCGGGTTTGAACGCCCGGTAGGCGTCGCAGACGAAGTCATAGTCTGTCAGGTCCCCGCGGAAGAACCGCAGAGGCTCGTCAAAGGTGGATGCAAAGGCCTTGAGCCGATCGGCCATCGACGCGATGGGGATCGCCGACTGCGAAGCCGATTCGCCGACCCATGCGCGGCGGCTGTAGTTGTCGATCCCGCCAACCGCATGGCCGCGCTTCGCCAGGTAGATGGCCAGCGACCAGCCGAGGTATCCGTCGACTCCGGTGATCATAATCTTCATCGTGTTCTCCCACTCGGTTCCCGATCGCAAGACCACCACATACACCGGACAGACGGCGCAATGCCATCGGGATTCGTTGCTCGTTCACCGTCGCTGCGTCTTGAGCATCGGAGATTATAATGGCTCGAGATTCGTTTCGCCACCCTCGATGGCGAGGGACGATGGCCGGAGGCTGGGGGATAGGAGTTTCTATTTCTACACCATCGAGCGTATCACGCGTCGTGGGCTCGAAAGCCTTTTAGAAACCCCGTTTGAGACCTCAGCGTCCTCTTCGGCGCCCCATCCTCGGACCACATCCGGCCTCTGTCCAGGAACCGGTCTCCAGAGACCCCTTCAACACCGATTCCGGACATACCTCAACCAGGAACCTCGGATCAGACACTATTGAAGTCTTGAGTCCTCAACTCGAGCACCGTGCTCGACAAGCCTCTGGCCGACTACCCTCCCGATCTTCTCTCGCGAGAATCTCATAACCATGGTCGTTGTAATGACAGCAGACATCACGGTAGATTGTCTCCTGGTGGTTCTGGAAAATGAGTGACAGGTCGTGGAAATCGACCCCGTCGGCGACGAGTCCCCGACCCGCACTCTGGAGGAATGAGTAACCGGAAGTTGCTGCACGGCTCCACGGTCGTTGGGGCGCCCAGGCGATGGCCAGTTCCTCGTCGCTCAGTGGTTTCGAATCGGCAACATATTGGTTGGGTTGCAAAAAATGAAGATAGGACGCCCCGGAGTTTTCGGCAACGGCACGCATCTGCTCGGATGACTTCTTCCAGAGATCGGCGATGAGTTGTCGGCAACCTTCCTCGTGATTCAGGCAGGGGTCGGGCAAGGTGAAGACCGTCTGGTCGCTCTCCGTCTCGGACTCCTCCCGGAGGCCTTCTTCGAGGGCGATGGCTTTCCGCTCCGTTGCCAGCACCGAGGCTCCCAAGACGGATTGAACGAGGGAGGAACGCCGAAGCACCGGTAGATTGTCGAGAGTCGATCGGCTGGTTGCGATCCTTCGTCTGAGGCGCATGATCTCGGCGGTCAGTTCGATCTGATGGCCCGAAAAGTGATCCGCCGGCGATTCGGAGGGTCGTGAGCCAGCGATTGCGTTCCGGATACAGCGGATGGTGACCACGGGAGGCATCGGTCCCTCCGATGGCGATCTCGTTGAATCCGTCGATATTGACGACAATGTCGATGGGCACACCCAATAGAAGCAATTCCGACAGGAAATAGAGTTGCTGGGGTTGTTTGTACCCGCTGATGGCGAAGTTGACGATTCTGAGCGAGTCCTGGGCTTCGGGGTGGACTTCGAGGATCGCCTGCCGCATTGCTTCCCGACCCCGGAACGATGTTCCCCTGGCCACCGAGCCTCCGAAGATCCCGACAACGAGATCACCGGGATCGATGGTTCTGGGGTCTGACACCATCGACCGAACGCCAAAGATGTTTGAGCGACTGACGCCATTGACGGGTTTCTTGGGTCTCGTATAACGGTCGCGGTGAAAAGCCCCTGAAGGCGTGGACAATCAGGCTTGAGGCGGCGGCCTCATTGGTGGCGGGTTCATCCGTAGCGTCTGCGCGGGCCTCCTCGGGTTGCATCGCGGCCTGTCGTTGCAGCGGCATCAGATCGAGCCCACGAATTGTCCCCTCAGCCAATGCGAGGCCGAGAAGTGAAGCCACGATCAGTGAAGCGATCTGACAACCGCGGTTGCGGTGGCTCGGGTAGGGCGAATGCCCATCTCCGGGTCGACTCTCGGACGCTGCCGACGACGGCGTAGGGGCTTTGCTGTCGAGTGGGACATTGTTGTCTTCTTGTAGGGGCGAGCCCGGAGGGGCAATCATGGTGCGAATTTTAGCACGGTGGCCGGGGGCGAAGAGAGGCACGGACTGAGGACGACGTGGGCAAGACTAGGATGGGACTGCGTCCGCCGAGGTCGGATGCGACGATCGTGACGACCGGGTTCATGGGCCCATTTTCAATGGAAAAAAACCGGGGACGCATTCGCGTCCCCGGTTTGATGTCTGAGAGATCCCGGTTACGGGGTCATCGTCCTGAAGGACGCAAACTCGTCGAAGTACAGGACTCCGGTCTCGCCGGCGCCTTGACTGTTGGTTGAAGGTGTGCCCATCCGGACGATATCAATGTCGTTGCCGATGCTGTTGAGAGTGGCGGTCATATACTGCCATGCCGGGTCACCCGAAGTGGGGCAAGCAGCGCCGGGGGAGACCACGGCCACGCCGGCGTTATCAATCGCAGCGACAGCCTCGCGCCACTCGACACAGACTTTGTAGTCGGTGTTGTAGTTGATCGGGATCCTGAGCGAGCCGCGCTCGCCACAGCTCGATCCCTTCGCCCACAGCTGGATGCTGGGGTTGGCGCCGCCGCCGCCGGTTTGGTAGAGCCACACGCGGATGGTGCCGATGAGAGCCGCCGGGTTCGCCGGGCAAACGCCCCCGCCGGGATTGGGGTTACTGCCGATGGCGCGAACGATCTCTTGGCGGAAGTTGCTTGTCTGACCGGTCATGCTCGCAACGTTGAAGAGGAACTCGAAGCGATAGACGGTCTCGAGAGCGGGGGTGTTGTCCTGGACATAGGCCGCGCTGGTGTTGGTGTGGTTGACCTGCAGACCATAGTTGCTTCCGTTCATTGCCGCAGTTGCGTTGACGGTCAGGCTGTCCGCTGAGGCGGAGCCGACGAGCGCGAGTGCGACCACAACTGCGAGCAGGGCTGTTCTCTTTTTCATTCTTCATACCTCCTGTTGATTCTGACGTTGATTCAAAAACTTCAAACCGATGTTTCTTGGCCAATTGTACTCGATCACACTTGTAAAGACGCATGATCGGGCCGAAGGTAACGCGTTGGACGCCGAATTCTTTGTCTTCGTTCGATCGGCCGACCGTGGGTGTTCAATCGCATGCGAATTCCGGCTGTGATGATCGGTCTTGATCTCGAGATCATTGGTGTTTCTCGATCGACCGTGACTCCAGGGGGGCTTACCTCAGAATCCGGCTGAATCCGACCACATGGCGCTGTCGCCGGTGCCGAAGTTGTCGAAGAAGATCGCGTCCTGGCAGTCGGTGGCGACCATCACAACGGCGTTCCGGACCTCGTCGATCCCACCGTTGGATTGCTTGAACGCTTCGGTGCCGCAGATGTCGGCGAACGACAGCGCGAAGGGTGTGGTGTCGCTTTCGCGGCGGAGGCGCAGCGTGGTCATCCCGGTTCCAGCGGCCTGGAACTCCACTCCGAAGACCCAGTTCGGGGTTGTGATCATCTGCATTTCGCAGGGAGAGAGGAGCGTGCTGGAAGGATTGCCGGGTGTGCTCCACGTTCCCGCGAGCGCCCAACCGATACGGCCGTCGGCGATGTTCTGTTCCTGCGCCAGTCCCTGGATCGCAGTGGTGGCGCTGTTGGACTCGATGCTTCCGTTGACGTAGGTCAGTCTGGTTGAATCAAAGGCGAGATCGATCACCGCGGTCGCAATGTTGGCTGATCCCCCCGGCACGTTTGGGGGTGAGCAGCTCAGGGTGCAGGTCGAGGAGCCGGTGCCGGGCCGGAGATAGACCCGAGCCTCGATGGTGGCGGACGGTGCGACGCAGAACCGGTTGCTGCCGTCGATGGGGTTGAAGACCTCGAGATCGATGGCGTCGCCGGGCTGCGTGGTCTGAGCGGATGCGAACGAGCCGATCAGTAGAAGGACGGACACCGCGGCCAACTGAATCATCGCACGGGGCATCGCAAGACACTCCTTCCCTCATTTCTCTCTTTCATTGTCGCATATATGGGTATTGATGCGCACCCGCGAACGTGCGCAGGATCACTCGATTGTCGAAAAAAGCGCACCCGGACGAGCCCGGGTGCGCTCTTTTCGACGGTTCAAGAGGACTATTCGTCGTAGGGTGAGGTGGAGTTTTCCCCGGCGGCGTTCATCTTCTCCCAGATCCACGAGCCGATGAAATAGAGACCGATGAGAAGGACGAGGACCGGCCACCACTCGTAGAACCAGCGGATGTCGAAGAGGTCGAGGTTGTCCGCCAGGACCAAGGCCGCCACAACGGTGAGAAAGATGCCGAACATGAGCCGGCCCTCGCCCTGGCGTTGTGGTTTCGGCAGCTCCTGGCCTGCGAGATTGGCGATCTGAGCCTCGCGGTAGGCATCGAAGATCGAGAAGAAATAGGCAAAGGCGATGGCAAAGGCCAGCGGCCACAGTTGGCCTTCGGAATGGACGATCGCCCAGATCGACACACCGATACCGCCGATGATCATCAACGCCCTTTCGTAGGCGCCGACATAGATATGGCCGAGACCCGGGATGAGAATCGACAGGAAGAGAGCCAACCCCGGCGATTTTGCGAGCGGGTCACCGTACGGTCGAGCCATGGCCGGCGCTGGGGGTGCTGCGGGCGGCGGTGGCAGCACAGGCTCCGATGAAGGCGTGGGGGGCGCGGGCCTGGCGCGGTGAACCTTTTCCTCCACCACGACATCGACCTCGATTTCGTTCTCGGCGAGGGGTTCATTGAGATCCTCGGGCGGAAGGGGTGGTTTGGCGTTGGTCATGAGTCTTCTCCTTGCTGGATCGGTTCGGCACCCGTTTCTGCAGTCGGTTCGGTTGATGCGTCGCCGGCGTTGTCGTTGTTGTCTTTTTGGCGGTCGAAAAATCCGCGAATGCTGTTGACCTTCTGCTCGCCCCAATTCAACGCCCGCCAGAGCGCGACTCGGATCTCGCCGCGGCCGTCGGCGGCGACTTCGCTGACACCGGTCGCGGCCATGGCGACCTTCTCGCTGGCGACCGTGTGGAGGTCCTGCGCGATGATGGTTGGGTTGCCGATGGCCAACGAGGCCAGGAGCGCGAGAATGTACGCGGCGGCGGTGGCGGTTCGCCGCGGCAGGATGGCAATTCTCGCGACGGTGTCGCGAACCTTGATGCACTTTTCCAACAGGTAGTTCGGCGGCCTCATGGCGTCGCCGACCTGATGGATGAGGGTGAGGTCATGCCACACCCTGCGGCACGAAGGGCATGATCCGAGGTGGGTCAGAAGCCGTTCGAGATTGGGTTGTGAAATCTCGCGGTCAACCGCCTGGTAGAGCAGGCCGATCCAGCGTCGGCACGGTGAAGAAGCGAGTTCTTCGCCGAGGTGTGGCGGCGGTTCCAGATCCGCGAGAAAATCTCCGGCGCCGATGACCATCCCCATGGCTTCATAGAGTTCGGCGCAGTCGGCGCACGCGCCGATGTGGGCGTGCACCTGATCGACCTCCGCCCGGGAAGCCTCGTTTTCGAGGACGGCGGCGAAGAGGTCGCGGGTGTCGGTGCAGCTGCTCACGAGACCCGTCCTTCAGCCGGCCCGGCGGCCGGGGGCACGGCGCGGATCTGCAGCCGCCGGCGGACGCCGGTGGCGAGTTCCATCCGAGCCCGGTTGAGTCGTGACTTGACGGTTCCCAACGGGAGGTCGAGCGCCTCTGAAATCTCCTGATAGCTCATGCCGGCGAAGTCCCGCATCAAAACGAGGCTGGCCAGATCGTCGTCGATCTGGCGCAGGGCGACGCCGATCAGCCCCAGACGCTGTCTTCGTTCCGCCTGTTCGTGTGGGTTGTCCGAACCCGGCAGGCGGTCGAGGATCTCCGGGTCGAGCCACGCGGCGTCGCGTTCCCGGCGACCGCGTCGGTAGGAGTCGATGATCAGGTTCTTGGCGACCCGCCAGGCCCAGGCCATGAAGTTGGAGCCGGCGTTGTAACGATGGAGGTTCTCCCACAGCTTGAAATAGACCTCTTGGGTCAACTCCTCGGCTTCGGCAGCTGACGGGGCGTAGCTCGCGCACAGACGATAGATCGGGCGGAGTGTGGTGTTGACGAGGGCTGTCCATGCGTCTTCATCTCCTTCCCGGCATCGTTCGACCGTGGTTTCGAGTTCCTCCATCTCCATATACAACCTCTAAAACGCGGGTTTGCCGAGAAAGGTTCGCGATTGTTTTTGATCCGCGAAGAGAGTATAGCTTCCCCCCCGCTCTCCCTCTCCCTTTCCCACTCCCGTATCCGATCCCGATTCCGATAGTGATAGCGATAGCGAACACTCATCGGGAGAGGGAGGGATCGATGGCAATCGCGAAAGCGGTGGCGATCGATGCTTCGCCGGAATGATCCGTCAACGACTCGTTGTTGTCGATGCTGTGAACGACGACGAGGAGCTGCAATGACGATTCCCGCCGACTGGCCGACCGGAGATCTCGAGTCGAGGGTCCGCTTCGCCATCGAGGAGGTGCGGCCCGCCCTGCAGGCGGACGGTGGGGATGTCGGGCTCATCCGGATCGATGGCGGCGTCGTTTACGTCGAACTACGGGGGGCCTGCGATGGCTGCCCCATGGCCGATTCCACCCTCGCGGATTTCGTCGAAGATCGGATCTGCCTCTACGCACCCGAAATCGACAGCGTGGTCGCAGTGAGTTCTTAGTTTTGAGTTCTTGAATTCTTAATTGCATCGCACAGCCTCGAGAAACGGGTTGCGACGTGCATTCAAGAATTGAGAATTAAAAACTGAGAACTGAGAGAACTAGTTCTTGTTTTCCGCGACGCAGCAGGCCGCGCAACGACCCTGGAAATCGAGATGCTGGTCGCTGACTTCGCAACCTACCAGCTCCTTGAGGGTGCGCCAGTCGATCTCAGGGACGCCGAAGACATCCCAGATCTGACCGCAGTCGGAGCAGATGAAGTGTGCGTGGGGTGAGAGATCGGCATCGTAGTGTGCTCGACGGTCAACCCCATAGATCTCACGAACGACGCCTTCGTCCTTGAGCACCGAGAGATTGCGGTACACGGTTCCGAGCGAGATCTTCGGCACCTCGGCCCGGACCTTCTCGAAGATCCAATCCGCGGTGGGGTGGGAGTGGGTCTCCTTGATGGTTTCGTACACCACCCGCCGTTGGCGGGTTTCCCTGGTCCGAGTGCGGTCTGCCATTGATCCCCCTTTTGAGGTCAACTTGTTTCTATCACAGGCCCTTCTCAAAGTCGAGGCTGATTCCTGATAATGCCCGCGCCGCATGGTATGATTTTTCTGCTCCCGTCCACGGGGGAGTTCATCATGGTTCAGTTCATTCGTGAGATCGAGCCGTCGTCACGGCCGCGTGAACGTCTGCTCGAATTCGGTCCTGCGGTCCTCTCGGATGCAGAGCTGCTCGCGGTCTTGATGCGCACCGGCCGCCGAGGTCGAGGGGCGGTTGTCGAGGCCAACGCTCTTCTCGTCGCCGCCGGTGGCCTGCCGGAACTCGCGCGCTGGGAAGCCGTCGAGCTGCTCGGGTTCGATGGAATCGGTCCCGCCAAGGCGGCCACCATTCTCGCCAGCCTCGAACTCGGGCACAGGATCGCGCGAGCACGGCTGCGGGAGACCGAGCTTCTCGGCGACCCGGCGGTGGTCGGCGAGTACCTCCTGCGCCGGCTCCAGGTGGAGCGCCGCGAAGTCTTCGGTTTTCTCAGTGTCGATGGCCGCCACCGATTGATCCGGAGCCACGAGCTCAGCCTCGGCACCAAGACCCAGGCGCCGGTCGATCCGGCCGATCTCTTCCGCCGGGCGCTCAACGACGGCGCCGCCGCGGTGCTGGTCTACCACAACCATCCGAGCGGTCAGCTCGAGCCGAGCAGGGATGATGTCGAGCTGACCCGGCGGCTCGTGCGGGCAGGAGAGGTTGTCGGCGTCGCGGTGCACGACCACGTCGTCGTCGGCTGCGGCCAGTGGTTGTCGTTGAGGAGGTCGAGACCGGGGTTGTTTGCAGTCGGTGGGGGAGGGTGAGGAAGTGAGGAGGTGAGGACGTAAGACGTGAGACGTGAGGAAGTCGAGCGAATGAGATCCTCTCGACGTCTGACGACGTCTAGACGTCTGACGTCTAACTTCCTCACTTCCTCACGCCTCACGTCTTGACACCAACCCCGGTTGCGGCAAAGATGGCGACTCGCGCTGGCGGTCTCAAATCGCCCGCCGCAGAGGAGGATCCATGCGACGCGTTCTGACCATGACTTTCGCTCTTGCTTTTCTTGCGACCGTTCCTGTTTTTGCCGGCGGTGATGCCGAAGAGTATGGCGATGGAGTGACCATCGAGCAGGCGGTTGCCGTGGAGACCCTTCTTGCCTCGCCGGATGACTATATCGGCAAGACGGTCCGGATCGACGGCGTCATCACCGGCGTGTGCAAAAAGCGCGGCTGCTGGATGCAGGTGACCGATCCCGACACCGGCAACGGTGTGAGGATCAAGGTCGATGACGGCGTCATCGTTTTCCCATACGAAGCCATGGGCAAGAAGGCCTCGGCGGAAGGCGTGTTCGAAGCCATCACCCTGACGCCGGAGCAGCTCCAGGCTCGCGCCGAACAGCAGGCGGCCGAGAAGAAGGGCGCCGAAGGGGAGAGCTGCGACAAGGCCGATCCGAAGAAGGACGGTAGCGGTGAGGGTGCGGGCTGCGACGCACCGGTGCAGGAAAACCGTGTCTTCATGATCCACGGCACCGGCGCGGTCATCTACAGCTGAGGCTCTTGAAACGACGTCGATCGTTCATCGGAGAAGCAGGCTGAAAGCCTGCTCCACAGTGGGGACCGCCGAATAGTCGGGCAGGCTTCCAGCCCGGCTTCGGGCGCCGGCCCTGCCTGAGACGCGGTTGGAGACCTCATGAACTGGCGCAAGCTGATCATCGCGACCCATCGCGATGTCGGTTATTTCTTCGCCGGTCTGACCGTGATCTACGCACTGTCCGGGATCGCGGTCAACCACATCGAGGACTGGAATCCCAACTACGTCATCCGCACCGAGTCGGCGACGGTGGGGGAGCTGCCGGCCGGTGGGAACGCAGTCCTGGCAGCGACGGTGCTCGAGCGCATGGGGATCACCGAAGAACCCGAATCGGTGGTCCGGATGGCGCCGGACCAGCTCAAGATCTTTCTCGACCAGCGGACCTTGACCGTGGCCGTGCCGGCGGGTGAGGTGCGCGACGAGCGCGCCCGCCGGCGCTACGCCTTTTTCGAGGTCAACTACCTCCACCTCAACCACGGCAAGGGCTTCTGGACCTGGTTCGCCGATCTCTACGCCGTCGGTCTCATCGTGCTCGCGTGCACCGGGATCTTCATCATCACCGGCAAGAAGGGCCTCGGCGGCCGTGGGCGGTGGCTGCTCATCGCAGGGCTCGTGATCCCGATCGTCTATCTCGTTCTCGTTGTGTGGTTCTAATCCTCGAGACGATCGTTTTTTGAACCGCAAAGAGCGCGAAGAGCGGACGCGAAGATCGCCAAGCATCGCTTTTCTTGATTGAATCCGCGCGGATTCAGGGTCCGCGGCTCGCGCAGGTCCGGGTGGTTGCCGGAACGGGGTCGCTTCGCAATCGTCGGTCCTCAGACTGGCGTGGAAGAGTGGTGGCTAGCCAAACGGCGCAAAAGGTGGGCCCAGGCCCACCCTACGTCGAATTGTTGATGCGGTACCGACCGCCCTCAATGACGTGCTGCGATGGTGCGATGGGTCAAAAATGTGATGGTTTTGGCGAGCTTTGCGATGGATGAACTTGGCGGTCTTTGCGGTAAAACTGCGATGGTTCTGGCGCCCCTCGCGCCTTTCCGGTTCAACCGTCCGGTGTTCTGATCAATCCTCGGTGGCAAACCACCGGTAGATGAACCCCGCTGCGATGGCACCGATGATACCTGATGTCACGGGTGGTCTCGACCCTCGAAAGGAAACACGAGGTTCTTTTGTTCTCGGTGGAAGACGACCCGCGAAACGCTTGAATCGGAGACGCGCGAATGACGGATGACGATCGGACCATGGAATCGGATGGCGAGGCGCCTGGTGTGACAGGCCCGGGATCGCCATCGAACGGAGACGAAGCGACCATCAGCTCGAGTGATCTCGAGGAGCGCACGGCCGGGATGCCCGAAGAAACGAGGCCGAGGGGCGCGCGGATGCCCGAGTCCATCGGTGAATACCGGGTGCTCGGCGTCCTCGGGGAAGGCGGCATGGGGATCGTCTACGAGGCCGAACAGGCGAGCCCGCGCCGCCGGGTCGCGCTCAAGGTCATCCGCGGCGGCCAATTCGTCGACGACAACCACGTCAAGATGTTCCAGCGCGAGGCGGAGACCCTCGCCCGCCTCAAGCACCCCAACATCGGCGCCATCTACGAGTCGGGCCGCACCGAAGACGGCCACCACTTCTTCGCCATGGAACTCGTGCGCGGCGAGACCCTGGACCGATACCTCGCCGGGCGGGCAGATTCGGCGGCCCCCGGCGAGCTCGATCATCGGCTCGAGGCTCTTTCGAAAGATCTGCGATGCGGTGCAGTACGCGCATCAGCGCGGCGTCATCCACCGCGACCTCAAACCGTCCAACATCATCGTCACCGATGAGGGTTCAGAGTCGGGGGTGTCCGCGTCGGCGTCGGGGGCGACGGCCTCGCCGACGGTGAAGATCCTCGACTTCGGGCTCGCGCGGATCACCGAGGAGGACATCGCCATGACTCAGATCACCGAGATCGGGGTCATCAAGGGAACCCTGCCCTACATGTCGCCGGAGCAGGCGAGGGGCGATGGCGAGGCCATCGACATCCGGACCGATGTCTACGCCCTCGGTGTGATCCTGTATGAGATGCTGGCCGGCCGCCGTCCCTATGACACCGCGCGCTCGGCGCTGCTCGAAGCGGTGCGGGTGATCTGCGAGGAGCCGCCGACGCCGTTGAGCTCGACCTGGGGTGGGAGCCGCAAGCTCGACCCGGATGTCGAGACCATCGTCGGCACCGCGCTGGAGAAAGAGCAGGACCGACGCTATCCCTCGGCGGCCGCGATGTCCGACGATGTCGGCCGTTTCCTCGCGTCGCAGCCGATCCTCGCCCGACCGCCGTCGGCGGTCTATCAGCTCAGGAAGATGGTCGCTCGTCATCGCACGGTCTTCGCCGCCTCGGTTGCGGTGGTGGTGGTTCTGGTGGTGTCGTCGGTGGTCAGCACGAGCCTGTTCTTCAAGGCCAAGCGGGAGTCGGAACGAGCCCGGGTCGAGGCTCTGAAATCGGATCAGGTGGCGAGCTTCATGACCGGGATGCTCGAAGCGGTGGGCCCGTCCGTGGCCCTGGGCCGGGACACGACCATGCTGCGGGAGATCCTCGACGCGACCGCAGCGCGAATCGGAACGGATCTCGAGGACCAACCCGAGGTCGAGGCGACCGTTCGCAATCGTTCTCGGCACGCACCTATCGAGATCTCGGCGAGCTCGCAGAAGGCCGAGGCTCCAGCATCGAGAGGCCCTGGAGATCAACCGACGCGTGCTCGGCGACGACCACCGCGAGACCCTGATCGCCAACGACAACCTGGCGCATCACGTTGCAGAAGCTGGGCAGGTACGAGGAAGCAGAGGCCGCTCTTCGTTGAGGCTCTGGAGGGGATGCGTCGGGTCCTCGGCGACGATGATCCGGAACACGCTTGACCGACCATCGGCAACCTCGGGTCAGGTGATCTCCGAAACCGGTCGACTCGCCGAGGCCGAACCCTATCACCGGGAGTCCCTCGAGGGCTGCCGGCGGGTCCACGGTCCGGAGCACATCGACACCCTGACGGCGGTGACCAACCTCGGCGTCCTGCTGCACTCCATGGGACGAGTATCCAGAGGCCGAGGCGATTCTTCGCTCGAGGCCTCGAGACCAAACGCCGGGTTCTCGGCAATGACCATCCGGAGACCCTCATCAGCATCAACTCCCTCGCGGTGGTGCTGGAGGCCCAGGGTGAGTATGACGAAGCGGAGCCGCTGTACTTCGAGGGTCTGGAAGGATATCGCCGGGTGTTGGGCGACGAGCACACGGACACCCTGCGGATCGCTCTCCAACCTCGGGGTATTCCTGACTCGGAGGGGCCGCCCCGACGAGGGCGAGCGCTACCTTCAGCAAGGCGCTCGAAACCCGCCGCCGGGTCCTGGGTGACGACCACTTCGACACCCTGCTCTCCATCAACACCATGGCGTTCTGGTACTACCGCCAGGGGCAGGATACGACGAGTGCCGAGGTGCTGGTCAGAGAGGCCATCGATCGGGGTCGGATCGGGTACTGGGCAGCGACCACCCGGACTTCCTGGTGTGGGTCTTCAACATGGGGTCAACTGCTGCAGCTTCGTGATCGCCCGATCGAGGCGGAGCCCTATGATCCGTGAGGCGATCGAGACCCGACGTCGGGTCCTGGGGCCGGCCCACTCCGAGACCCTCCAGGCGCTCTGGGACCTGGCGGCATCTCGTCGACAGGCTGGGTCGGCCGCAGGAGGCCGAACAACTGCTCCTCGAGGGGCTGGAGGCGGCGCGACGCGACCACGGCGAGGCCGATGCCGTCGACGACGTCGCCGCGCGGACCCAGCTTGCCGGGTTCTACATGGACGCACGACCGGATGGACGAGGCCCGTGCGGTGGTCGCGGAACAGCTGGCGGCGCTGCGGTCGGCTGCCGAAGCGTCGGACGATCCCGGCGTCGAAGAACGCCTTTGCGTGGGAGGCGCTGACCTGTGAGCCGGCCGATCTGCAGGATCCCGGAGCCGCACTGGTCTTCGCCCTCGCGGCCGTCGAGCTCGGCGAGTGGCAGGACCCGGATGTCATGGACACCCTGGCGCTCGCCTATCACCGCACCGGCGACAACGCGCGCGCGGTCGAGGTCGGAGTTCCAGGCCCTTGAGCTCATCGACGAGGCAGACACCGCCCGCCGGGAACCGTTCGAGGAAGCGACTGGCGACCTACCGGAGCAATCTCGAGGACTGACCCACCGCAAGAATTCATCGCAGTTTCACCTCAAAGAACGCAAAGAACGCCTCCGCGCCCCGCACTGAGAAAACACACCTGGCCACAGCACTTCGCACGTTCTCGCGGGAAATCTGGTGAGAAGAACGGGCAAGGGACGATACTGAAGGGCATGCGAAGCATGCCCCCACAACCGTCGCTGCGTTGATTGGGGGGAAACCATCTTGCTCCTTCAGTTCCCTTTCGGTCAAGAGATTTACCCGGAGTCGGACGCTTTGAAGAAAGTTCCCCGGGTGTGAATGCGAGGTGCGACGGGTCAATCATGCGATGTCTTTGCGATGGATGTCTTTGCGATCTTCGCGTTCTTTGTGTTTCAACCAAGACACCCTTCAAGACCCAAGGGTCAACGAGCCGCATGGTCGGGTGGCCGATCGAGAATCGGGGCCGGCCTTGCGTGCCTTGCGCCCTGGCGGTTCATTTTGCCCTCGGACGGTTATCGAAATGGGAAGCTTCTGCTCGACCCCGGATTCTGGTTCGCTCTCTTCTCGGTGACCCTGATTCAGATCGCCCTCGGCGCCGACAACCTCATCATCATCACGATCCTCGCCAACAAGCTGCCCATCGATCAGCAGAAGAAGGCGGTGCGGTGGGGGCTCATCCTGGCGATGTTCTTTCGGATCGTCCTGCTCGCGGTGGTGAGCTGGGTTCTGCGTTTCGCGGCGGCGCCGTTTTATGAATTCGACAGCTGGGTCTTCGGGATTAACTTCCACGGTTCGATCAGCGCCAAGGCCCTCGTCCTCGTCGGCGGCGGGCTCTTCCTGATCTGGTCCGGGGTCAAGGAGCTTCGGCTCAAGATCAAGGGCGTCGAGCACGAGGTCGAGCAGGCGGTCGAGCTTCGGCCAGGTGTTGTTCACCATCGTCAGCCTCAATCTGCTGTTTTCGGTGGACTCAATCCTCACCGTGGTCGGGATGACCGACATCTTCCTCGTGATGATGGGCTCGGTGGTGATCTCGGTGGCGCTCATGCTGATCTTCGCCGGCCCCATCGCCGACTTCATGCACCGCAACCCGGATTTCGAGATCCTCGGCCTGTTCGTTCTGCTGCTCATCGGTTTCGTGCTCTTCCTCGAGGGAGGGCATGTCGCCCACATGACCGTCAACGGCAGCGAGTTCCCGTACATCCCGCAGTGGATCACCATTTTCATCCTGCTGCTCATGTTTTCGGTGGATTTCTACCAGAACTGGCTCGAGCGCAAACGCGAAGAGACACCGGTGGAGCTGCGGCGACGGAAAAAATGATGAATGATGAATGATGAATGATGAATGACATCGCAACCGACCCGGGAGAATCCTGCGATGAAATTCATCATTCATCATTCATCATTCATCAATTGAAAAAGGGCCTCCGACCGATGCCGGAGGCCCTTGACTTCAGGAGGCCTTCTCGGCCCGCACTTTCTTGGCGATCTCGCGGATCTTGGCGAGATCCTGCTTCATCTTGGCGTAGCCGTACCAGGTCGTGTAATCCGGGTTGATGTGGAAGGCGCCTTGGAACGTCTTCATCCGGTGGTCCATGAACATGTCGTAGAGGATCTGTTCGGCCTCGGTCTCGACCTCGTAGAAAGCGAGCAGTTGTGGGTAGACGCCTTCGCCTTCAGATACCTCGATGAAGCCGTCGCGCCGCAGTCCGGCGACGATCTCGATGGCCTCGGCGAAGAGCTTGTCGGCTTCCTTGAGCATCTTGTCGGCGTTGTCGATGTTGGCCTCCCAGAAGCCCTTCGAGTGGCACTTGCCGCAGGTGTCGGTGATCCGTTTGCGTTCGGCGGCGAAGGTCTCAGCGTCGAGACGGGCCATATCACCGGCCTTGACGATCTCGAGCAGCGCCGTGGGTTGGCCCTCGGCGTCGAGGACTCCGAGGCCCTTGAGCACCGAAACCCGATATCCCATCCACTCTTCGTCTTGTTCGGGGAGGCGGACACCGAGGAAGCCCCACGGGGTGCGGACCCGGTGGTCGCCCTCGGGCATGTGGCAGTCCTGGCAGGTGGGCCCGCGGTGGGCCTCACGATCGAGGAGATAGGCGACACCGTGCTTGGACGTCGACCACATTTCCCACTGCGGGTGGTCGAAGCCCTGGTGGCAGGTCTGGCAGGCCTCGGGTTCGCGCGCCTCGGCGACCGAGAACGAGTGCCGGGTGTGGCAGTTCTGGCAGTCCATGCCGTACTTGTAGTACTGGCGGGCTTCGGTCTTGCGGTCCTCCTGAGTGGCAAGGCCGACGGTGTGGCAGCCGCCGCAGCCCTTCTGACCATCGACAAAGGCGTCGGGCTGACCGTGCGAGAACGGCAGCACCTGGATCGCGAGCAGCCCCTTGGCGTGTTTGCCGGCGAGGTACTGGCCGGCCTGTTCCTCGTGGCAGGCCGGGCAGGTCGCGATGGTCGGCAGTTCGGCGTTGTCGGCGTCTTCCATCCCGGTGTGGCCCTCGCCGTGGCAGTCGGCGCAGCCCATGGTCTTGGCCATGACGCCGCGGTTGAAGTCCTTGACCAGCCAGGGCGTGACCTTGGCGTGGCAGTCTTCGCAGGCGGACTGCACCGCTGCCGCTCCCGACGCCGCTCCGACGATCGACCAGCACACCGACGACACACGATCCATCCCCTCGCTCGACTCATCAGCTCCTCCTCCGGGCCCTATCGGGCCCTCCGTCGGTCGTGACAATTCTCTGACAAAGAGAGTAGCCGAGCCTTGACCGAGGTCAATAAAGGTCGTGAGGTCCTGAGGTCTTGAGGAGGGCGTCAATCGTTCGGGAGTCGAAGTCGTCCGCGAACTCCGGTGCTCAAGCGTCGCCGCGCCCTTGCGGCGCCTGCGACTCACGAGGGACATGGAGCGAACCTCCAGCGCCGAGGTGAAGACTTCCGTGACTCAACGACGCGCGCTGCGCGACTCCCGATCACTGACTCTCGGTGCGTCGTACTGCAGAAACTCCACCGGCGCGCCGTTGTCGACGATGAAGGCGACGGTGACCCCGTCCGAAGGACTATTGGGTTCGATGAGGATCTCGTGGCCGTCGAGGGCTGCGGGCAGATCGTCGACCGTGAACGCGACGTGGGGCACGGTTTGAACGAGTTCGGGAATGGGCGCAACGGGTTCGAAGCGCAGCCACTCGATGCCGAACGGGTTGGTGTCGAAACCGACAACGTGCATCTTGAATTGTTCGAGGTAGATCTCGCCGGTCGCGAGGAGCGGTGGTCGGTATGCCGATGTGGTGGTAGGTCAGTTTCATGGGTGCTCCGGGGGTGAGGATGCGATGCATCAATTTTGAATTATGAATTATGAATTATGAATCATGAAGCATCGCAACATCGCAACATCGGACCGTCGCACCATCGCCGGCCTGGAGCTGCGAGGGTCGGCAGGGCTTCGTGTCCGATCGTCGGGTCATGCAAGAGGCTCGGCTTCTAGAACTGGCTCTTGGCCTGGAACTCCGCCAGGGCGCGCCCGAGTCCTGGGTTCTCGCCGAGCAGCCGGTATTCGAGCATTCGCAGGACGGTGACGAAGTCCTTCCACTCGGAGAGAAAGCTCTCGGGTCCGGTGATGAGTTCCTTGGCCTCATCGAGACTCGCCCGGAGGTACTCGGATGACTCGGTGGTCAACAGGTCCTCGGAGAGGTGGGCGATGATCTTGCCGAACTCGCCGGCATCGAGCCAAACCCCGCGGCAACCGTTGCAGAAATCGATCGTGACCCCGGTGTCGCCGTAGTCGATGGCGACCAGCGGCACGGCACAGGTGGGGCAATCGACAGCCTTCTCGGCGATCTGGAATCGATCCGCGTGGTCCCAGAGCTCGAAGTCCATCCACCGGAGATCCGGGTCCGCCGCGTCCTTGAGCCGGCGAAGCTTCTCCGCATCGAGCCAGATTCCCGGCAGTCCCGGCACTCGTCGATCACGACGCCTTCGATGGATCGGGTTTCAAGTTCGGTGTGGCAA
>CAVQJV010000046.1:0-46220 GCA_963712805.1 uncultured Acidobacteriota bacterium
GGGCAATCTCCACCGCGTTGCGGCGGTTCTGCTGATCTGTCTTTTCGCCTACCACCTTCGCGATGTTCTCAAAGCGAAGGGGGCGTCGGGCAAGAGCTGGTTCGGTTTTATCTTCGATCCGGTCAACTCGCTCATGTTCAACTTCAACGACATCAGACAGGTCTTCCAGAGCATCAAGTGGTTCCTCGGGCGGGGGCCGCGACCGCACTATGGTCGCTTCACCTATTGGGAGAAGTTCGACTACTTCGCGGTCTTCTGGGGAGTCTTCATCATCGGATCGACCGGTCTCGTGCTCTGGTTTCCCGAGCTTTTCACCCGCATCCTGCCCGGTTGGTCGGTCAACGTTGCGACCATCATCCACTCGGATGAAGCCTTGTTGGCGGTCGGGTTCATCTTCACCATCCACTTCTTCAACACCCACTTCCGCCCCGACAAGTTCCCGATGGATCCGGTGATCTTCACCGGTCGGGTGCCGATCGACGAACTCAAACACGACAAGCCCGGTGAGTACGAGGTCTTTATCGCGGGCAAGAGTGAGGAAGAGCTCGTTGGAATCATCAAGGGGCCGGCGAAGAAGCGCATCGAGAAGGCCGCCAGAATCGTCGGTTTCACCGCACTCGGGATCGGCCTGACCTTGATCTTCCTGATCGTCTACGCCATGGTCTTCGGCTACAAGTAGGGCCGAGCAGCCGTTTCAACATCAAACCGCCCCGGAAACGGGGCGGTTTTTCGTGGAAATCTCACCGGCCTTCTTGAAACACAAGGACCACCAAGGGTCGCAAAAAAGGCCACGAAACACCGCATTCGATCCTGGTCCCGGCGGCTCGATCAATGATCCGGTGCCGGGGCGAGGCGGTCGCGGACCACGAATGGGGCGCCGCCAGAGAAGTCCGCCCGCTTTGGGTTTCAAAAGACGGATGCCGCAGAGCTCGCGAGGAACAGGTGGTGCGTCGCCGAGCTATGCGGTCGGATCGGTCTCGTAGGTGGCGGCGCTCTTGTTGTAGATCCACGTCAAAACGACGGCGAAGCCGGCGGCGGTGATCCCGAGACCGGCATCGACAAACCGTGGGGCGGTGAGGGCGAGACGGATGAGCACGGTAGCGACTGCAAACCCGAAGTACCGGAATACGACGGGGTAGGCGAAGCTGTAACGCATGGAGATCAAAACGATGAGCACATCGGCGAAGATGAGCAGGGTGTAGAAGATCTCGAAGAAGTCGTGAGAAAAGGCGTTGAAGAGGGTGCCGTCCGTGGCGTCGTTGCTCCAGTCGAGGAAGACCTGACCGCCGATGATCACGAGTGATCCGAGAAGGACGAGCGCGATGAGTTTCTTCGCGGCGATGAAGCTCGATCGTTCGCCGGCGTCGTTACTGATGGGCCTGTGTCGCTGGAGCCGGGCGAAGACCACGAGAATGGCAAAGATCGCCAGCGCGCCGAAGGCATCGGAAAGAATGTAGAGCACCTGATCGCGAACGGTGTCGGACCACTCGATGGGCTCGGAAAACTCGGTGAGCTCCTTGAACGACTGCCGAACGAGAATCAGAGACATGATCTCGAGCTGCTTGCCGACCGCGGATGCGACCGATCTGGCGATGGCGAAGATGAGCGAGACCACCTCGGCCAGGAGCAGCAGCGTGAAGGCCCAGAGGATCGCGTCGAAGTGCTTGTCGGGGAGCTGCTCGGCAATGGTCTTTGGGAACCAGCCGCGGCGGTTGGCCTCGATGACGATCATCCCGATGAGGAAGACCACGGTGAGGAGCGATGCGACCCGCTTCTGAGTTGCGAGGCCCTCCCATCTCGATTCCAGGCGGTCGAAGATCACCGTTGAGCTCGCCAGAATCGACCGCGTCATGAGTCGCCGCCGTTCTCATCCTGGAGCGACCGGACGAGGCCCGCGTACCTGCGTTCCACGGTGAAGCCGTAACGGTAGAAGAACTGCGGGCGGAAGAACCCGGTGGTCAACCAACGGTAGTTCTCGGCCTTGAGTCGGTTGGCGAGTTCGTCGAGGAGGTGACCGGCCACGCCGTGGGCGCGGGCGCTCTCGGTGACGACGACTTTGTCCATGTGGGCTGATTGCTCCTCGGGTTCCAACTCGTAGAAGAGCCCGCCGAGAAGATGGCCGCGATCGGAGACGGCGACCAGAAATCGGTGTTCCGGACGGAAATGAACGGGCAGTTTGGCGGCGAGGAAGAGGCGATGGAGACGGGCGATCTCCTTGGGGTTGAGGGCGTGGCGAATGCCGTAGGTCCGCCCCTCCGGATCATCAAAGGTGACCACCATCTCGCTGTGCTGCACCCCACTGGCGACCGAAGCGACGTATTCTGCATCGTCCTCCGGTCGGAGATAGGGGTAGGACAGACGGGCGAGGAAGTAATCGTCCTCCGGGGCGAGATCGAGGCGGGCGCGCAAATCGGCCACCGCCGAGCTGAGATCATCGGTCAGCGTTTTTCGCGAACGGAGATCGCTGATGATCCGTTCGAGGCCGTCGGCCAGCGGTTCGGAGACATCGCGCAGAACCGTCTCCCGAAAGAACCGGGCGCGGCTCTCGGGGTAGGAATCCCTGAGTTCCGCGAGCCGGTAGGTCTCGTAGAGTTCCTGCAGAGTGCCGGCGCGAACGGTGTGAGTCGCGTCGGGTGCGAGCCGGTCCCACTTGCGGTAGCGTTTGGCGGCGAAGAAAAGCCTGCGCGGGAGGAAACCGCGAGTCGCGACGACCTCGAGATAGCGATCCAACTGGTCGGCAAACTCACGGCCGTCCCGGCGGGCCTGGGCGGCGACCTCGGCCAGCAGCTCGATGCCCTCGACCTCGCCGACGATCTCGAGGACCGACGAAAACACGATGTCCCAACCGGCCACGCCCTCGAGTCGGGGATGGAGGAGTTCGATGGGATCAACGAGCTGGTCCTTGAAGCGCTCGAGCATGGCGAGCATCGAGTCGAATTCGGTTCGTGCGGCGATGGAGACGAGACGCGCGCCGGTGTGGTAATCGTGAGTCGGAACGATGACGTTCCCCGGCGTCGGGTCGGCCACCATGAGCCGGCGTCCGGTCCGGTTCCAGAAATCGACATAGGCGGACATGGCGCTCCATGCTGCGAAGGGCCAGAGCGCTTCGAGGCGTTCGGCGTCGAGCTCTTTCCTCGACAGCCGGGCCACGGCGCGGTCGAGGGTCTCGCCCAGGATGAACTCCTCGGTCCACAGTCCGTGCTCGGGCCAGAAACCGCCGAAGTCTTCCACCAGAGGTCCGAGATCCCGTTCTTCGGCGCACACCACGAGCCAGTCGATCTCCTCGAGGACGGTCGCTTCCGGGAGATCGCGGTTGAGGTTGATGGCAAGGTCGAAGTGGCCGAGGGTGCGGGTTTTCACGGCCATGCGGTAGACCGATTTGCCGTGCTCGGTGCCGAGCAACCGAACCCACACTCCGCCGGGGAGTATGTCGTCGAGGCGGACCGCGGTTCCGCGGGAAAAGAGGAAGATCCCTTCCTGGAGCATGGTCGTGCTTTTGATGGCGGCAAGAAGGCGGTGTCGCGCTTCGGCATCCACATCATCGGCGAATTCGACCACGTCGTCCCATCGGTACTCGAGCCCGGTTTCGGGATCGACAGCCAGCCGGGAGGGCTGGCCAAGCCAGCTCCGGAAGCCGTCGTTGAGAGTCGTGATGGCCCGGCGGGCGAGGAGAGCGCCCTCGCGCGAGGGCGCCGCGATGCTCATCCGGGTGATGAACGCCCGCAGCTGCCGGTAGCGCGCGGGGTGGGCGGCGCCGTAGTTCGCGAGAAACTGCAGCATGGATGTGGCGGTGGCCATGGCGGGTTCGGACTCGATCCCGAGCCGGAAGCGGGACTCGGTTTCGGCGACGAGGCACTTGATCGTCTCCGGCGAGAGTTCGTGCTCGGTGAGAGCCGCTCCGGTCTTCTCATCGAAGAGATCCGAAACGGCGCTGATGAAGTTTCTCAGGGTCTGAGGGTAGAGCGCGGGTTTTTCGGTCAGGGTCAGCACCCTGAATGCGTGTCTGGTGACTTGCGGCGACTCACACGACGGAGCGTGGCGGAGGATGCTCAAGGTGGTATCGGTGAGCTCGCCCTCGCCGTGCTCGATCGTGTCCTCGATGAGATCCACTGCGTGTTCCGCGATCTCGGTGTCGGTCGAGTTCATGAGACACGGCGAGCTGGTGGAGATCCATGAGGGTGATCTCGTCGGCTTTTTGGACCTCAGCCAGGGTGTCGCGGTCGGCCGGCGTCACCGGACGGGTGTTCAGATGCCTGAGCCACTCGATCTTGGGTTCGCGGCGCCGGCGGCGATCACGGTGCTCCATTTCGAGAGGTGCGAAATCGACCAACTCGCTGTTGCCAAGCCAGAGGAGAGGCGTCGAGAAGACGAGGCCGAGATCGAGGGAGCCCACTCCCGTGTAACGATAGGCGACCGATCCGATCTGGATCTCGTTTTCCTCGAGCTTCTGAATCGTCAACGGCGAGCCGACGCTTCCCAGGGTGAGGCGGCACTCTCCGATCTCGAGTTCCTGGGCGGTGATTCCGAGCGCCTGGAAGAGCCAGTTCGGAACCGTGATCGCCGCACCGCCGAGGGAGAGGGTCGTGCGGCGGTACAGCAGCTTGATGGTGTCCGCGAAGTTCCGCTCGATGACCTTGCGGCGGTAGGTGCCTTTAGGAGTGAGTTCGCCGAGGTCCGGGTCGAAGTCGCGGTCGATGACGGCAAAGTCGACGATGCGCTCGAAAGGAGCCACGAAGGTGTTCGCGCTCACCACGAGAGAGCGGTAGTGGGCCTTTTGTTCGCGGGGGTCGAGGGCCGCGATGTCGACCTCCCGGAAGTCGAAATTGGGGAAGATCAGGGCTGTGTTGTAGGGCCGGTGGTCGCCGACCAGGAAGATCCTCGCGACCGAATCGAAGTCGCGGAAGAGGTTCTCGACCTTTTGCGGCGCGATCGTCTGACCCTTGACGTTCTTGTAGATCTCCTTTTTGCGGTCGACCATGTGGAACTGACCGACGGAATCGCGCTCCATGAGGTCGCCGGTGTGGAACCAGCCATCGGGATCGAAGGACGGTCGGCCCTCGGGGTCTTTGAGATAACCCATCATCACGTAGGGGCCGCGGATCACCAGCTCTCCGTCGTCCGCGAGTTCGGCCTCGATGCCGGGCAGCGGGACGCCGAGGGAATCCTCGACATACGCCCCCGGGACGCGTCATGGTGATGCCTCCTGTGGCCTCGGTCATGCCGAATCCGCTCATGAGCTCGACGCCATAACGCTGGAAAAAGCGGAAGACCTCGGGATCGAGATAGCCGGCGGCCGAGAGGCCCCATCGGAGCTGTCCGCCGGTGACGCGATCGACGGCCGTCGCGATCTCGCTGGTCGGCCGAGGACTCGACATCGACCTCCTGACGGATGCGTTCGATAGAGTTGGATCCACTTCATGGGGATGCTGATGAACACCGTCGGGCGATAACCCTGCATCTCCCGTGACGAGTCCGTCGATGGACGGGCTCTCGGCGAAACGGTAGGTGGCGCCCCAGAAGATCGACCCGCAGAGCTCGAGAAATCGACCAAAGGTGTGAAACAGGGGCAGGTAGCAGAGGAACCTGTCATCCTCGCCGATCTCGGGCAGGGCGAGGGCGCGGGCGAATCGTCTTGAATACGATGTTGCGCTGCGAGAAGCGGATTCCCTTCGGGCGGCCGGTGGTGCCCGAGGTGTACATCACCGTGGCCAGGTCGTCGATCGAGACGGTCGCTCGGCGCTCGCCCAGGGTTTCGGACGAAATCTCGGAGGCGCGCCCGAGAAAATCATCGAAGCCGAGGACGTCGCGAGCGACGGACGCCGCTGCCTCGAAGGCGACGACATGATCGACCTCGGGCAGCTTGCCCCGGTGGGCTTCGATCTTCTTGAGTTGGACCGGGTTGGACACGATGACCGTGCCCGCGCCCGAGTGTTCGAGGATATAGCCCACCTCGGATTCGGTGGCGGTGGCCGGAATCATCACGTTGACGATGCCGGTGGTCAGGCAGGCAAGATCGGTCAGGGCCATCTCGATGCGATTCTCGGAGAGGATGGCGACGGGTTTCTCGTTGCCGGCGGCGGTCAGGGCAAGGAGCGCGCGGGCGATGAGCCCGACCCGGCCGGCGACCTGGTGCCAGCTGACCGAGGTCACTCCGCTGCTTCCGGAGATCTCGAAGAGCGTGCGTGAACCGTATCCGGCGACCCGCTGCTCGAAGAGGGGGCCGAAGGTGAAATGGGATGTCTCGACGAGGCGCAGGATGAGATCGGACCAGAGGCCGACGGAGTTCGCCTCGGCGATCCGAACGAGCAGGCTCGACCGGCGGATCGCATCGAGAAAAGACCACGCCTCCCAGCGCCGCTCGTCGTCGGGTCGGGGAGGCCCGGGTCTCTGTTGTTCGACGAGACGCTCGCCGAGGGCGTGGAGTACGTCGAGATCGACGTGCTCGATGAGATCGTCCCCGAGGGTGCGATTCTCGAGGATCTGAACCGCTCGGGCATCGGCCTCTTCGCGGCGGACGGGGGCGTCGAGAGCGAGCAGCCGGGTCAGTTCCTGCGCCGCCGCTTGGGGTTCGGAGTCGAGAAGATCGTCAAATGGATCGGAAACGGAATCGAGGCTGCTCATGGGCATCACTCTAACCGATTCTTGCCGTCCGCTCGTCCTCCGGGTGGACGGCAAAAATCGGTGAGGTGGCGTGTTGAAGGGCGGGGATCTGGCATGGCGGGTTGGGAAGTGGTTCACTGATACTCACGATGAGTGAGTCTGCCTGGAAGCTCGAGCGACCGAGTCGGCGATCCTGGTGGGTTCGTTTGCTGATCAGCGCTGTCGTGCTCTGGGCTACCATCATCCTCACGATGGTGATGTTTGAAGAGTCCATGATCTTCTTCCCCGAACGCGAATCTGGCGGGTTCTGGAATGCCGAGGCGGTTTCCAGCGGCACCGGCTCGGCGGTGGAGGAGTGTTTCTTTCCCACCAGTGACGGCGAGCGGCTGCACGCGTGGTGGTGCCGCCCGGAGTCGCCGGCTGCGGCAAACACCGCCACCAACGAGATGGTGCTGCTCTGGTTCCACGGCAACGCAGGGAATCTCTCTCAGCGGGCGGGTCTGATGCTCGAACTTGCCGCCATCCCGGCGCAGGTCTTCCTCGTCGACTATCGAGGCTACGGCCGCAGCACCGGGCGGCCGACCGAGGAGGGGCTCTACCGCGACGCTCGCGCAGCCTGGCGGTTCCTCAGAGAGGATGGGGGAGTCGATGCCGATCGGATCGTCATCCTCGGCAAGAGTCTCGGAGGGGCCGTCGCGGCGGATCTCGCCTCAGAGGTTGATCCTGCCGGCTTGATCGTCGAATCGAGCTTCACCTCGATCCCCGACATGGCTGCGCACCACTATCCCTTCATCCCGCGCTGGTTGGTTCGGACCAAGATGGACTCGCTGGGAAAGATCGGGCACGTGGATTGCCCGGTTCTGGTGATCCACTCCCCGGCCGACGAGGTTGTCCCCTATGCCCACGGCGAGAGCCTTTTCCAGGCTGCGGTGGGCGACAAGCGGTTTTTCGAAGTGCCGGGAGCGGGTCACAACGAACTCTGGCTGGTCGGCGGAGCGGCTTACTTCGGAGCCCTGCGCGAGTTCCTCCTCCACTGCCGGGGAGAAAGGCGGAGGAAGGATGACCAAAGGCGATCAAAGGGTGGTGCTCATCACCGGCTGCTCGTCGGGAATCGGCCGAGCCCTCGCACTCGAGTTCCTGGCGCGGGGTCACAGGGTGGCGGCGACAGCCCGAAGCTTGACTTCGATCGCGGATCTCCTCGGCGATGGCTGCCTGACTCTCGCCCTCGATGTCACCGACGGCGAGAGCATTGACCGCGCCGTCGCCGAAACCATCGAGTGGGCGGGGAGGATCGATATCCTCGTCAACAACGCCGGTTACGCCCTGGTCGGTCCGGTGGCGGAAATCTCCATCGACGATCTCCGCCGGCAGCTCGAAACCAATGTTGTGGGAGCGGTTGCGGCGACCCAATCGGTGGTGCCTCACATGGCCGCAGCGGGCGGTGGTTGCATCGTCAACATCGGTTCGGTCTCGAGCCTGCTGGCGACACCATTCGGCGGCGCCTACTCGGCGAGCAAAGCCGCTCTCCACCTGCTCTCGGATGCGCTTCGCCCGGAGGTCGTGCCTTTCGGAATCCATGTGCTCGTGGTTCGCGCCGGTGGTGTTCTCACGAAGTTCCCGGAGGCTGCGGCACAGGGCCTCGATCGGTATCGTGACCCGAGATCGCTCTACCACGACCACGTTGGAGACATGGAGGAGCGCGCCGAGATGTCCAAGAATCTCGCCATGACGGCTGAGGAGTTCGCCCGCCGCGTCGCCGATGCCGCCACCAAGAAGAACCCTCCGGCAATGCTCAAAATCGGCGGCGGCGCGCGAATCGTCCCGGCGATGGCCATGTTGCCGAAGAAGCTGCTGGCGATGGTGTTGGGCAGGAAGTTCGGTCTGAGATAGGCCGATCAGCCGGAGGGCGATGGGAAGGGAGCCAGGCACACAACTTTGATCGCGGCGAACAAAGTTGGAGCCAGGCACCCATCCCGCGCTCCATCGAGAGTACGTAAAACGAGGGCGCTACCGGGCATGGGGATCTCGCCTCTACCAAGACCCCAAGCCCCCGCGCCCCTTGTACAATGTGTTTCATGAAATCCCTCACGGGCCGCCACGCCTCGTTCTTCATGGTCGTCGCAGAAACCATCACCCCCGAAGTAGCGTCGCTCGATCCGGATGGGCGCGCCCGGATGGAGGCCATCGTCGACACCGCGCTGCTGGATCGTGACGCAGACGACGCGGCGCAGTTCGGCACTTTCCTCGGTGTGATCCGGATGGCGCCGGTTCTCCGATACGGCCGGATCGTTTGACCGCCTCGGCGCGGATCAGAGGGCCGCCGTGCTCCGGTGGTTCCAGGACTGCCCGATCTCGTTGCTGCGGAAAGGGTTCTGGGGTCTGAAGGTGCTGGTCTTCATGGGCTACTACGGTCAGGAGGAGAACTGGAGCCCGCATCGGCTACGCCCCGGAATTCGACGGTCGGGCGGGGGTGCACCATGCGTGAGCTCGACTACGACGTCGTGATCATCGGTTCCGGCGCCGGCGGCGGCGCTGTGGCCAAGGAGCTCGCCCCGCTGGCGGCCGACGGCAAGCGGATCGCCGTTCTGGAGTGGGGGCCGAAGTTCGCCGACAGAGGCCTACACCGGCCGCGAGGTCGAGATGGCCCGGCAGCTCTACTTCGATTCGGGTGGCGTTCTCACCAAGGACCGCACCATGACCATGGCCTACGGCAAGGCCTACGGCGGCTCCACGGTCGTCTACACCGGGACCTCGCTGACCATTCCCGAGGAGGTCGTCACACGTTGGGATGTTCCGGGGATCGAGTACGCCGATCTCCAGCGACGATCGGCGAAGTACCTCGACGAGAACAACGTCCACAAACTCGATGAGTCCGAACTCAACGACAACAACCGTCTGTTTCGGGCCGGGTGTCAGAAGCTCGGCTACCGCGTCGCAGCAGTTTCCCATCAACGTCAAAGGGTGCTCGGTCGTCGAGCCTGTGCAATCTGGGCTGCCCCAACGGCGCCAAGCAGGGCACCCACCGGGTCCAGCTGCCGGCGGCGGAGGCTGCTGGGGTCGAGGTGATCACCAACTGCAGGGTGACCAGGGTGGGGGAGGCACAGCTGTGAAGCGGTCGTGGCCGATCCGGGTTTCGGTCTTCCCTCGTCATGGGAACCGGGAGAGTACCGGGTCAACGCCAAGGTCATCGTGGTCTGCGGCGGCGCCATCAACTCGTCGGCGCTGTTGCTGCGATCGGGTTTCGGCGACCGCCTGCCGAACCTCGGGCGGTATCTGACCCTGCACCCGGCGCTCATTCTCGTCGGTGAGCACCCGCAGGAGATCTCCAACTTCCACGGCCACCCCAAGAGCTTCTATTGCGACGAGTTCTGGGAGTCGGAGCGGTTCCTGCTCGAAACCTGCATGTACTTTCCGTTCGTCACCTCGAAGAACTTCATCGGATTCGGCGCCGAACACTCCGAACTCATGCGCGCGTTTCCCCGGCTGCAGATGATCCTCGTCCTCGCGGTGGACCCCGCTCTGCCGTCGAATCGGGTTCTCGTCGATGGCGACGGCGAGGCGGTGATCGACTACACCATGGGCCCGACGGTCCTCGACTCACTCCATCGCAGCATGGTCGCGAGCGCCAAGATCTTCTTCGCAGCCGGCGCCGAGCGGGTTCACGCTCCGGCCGGGGTTTCGTTCTTCATCGACAAACGAGACGAAGGACGCGTGGAAGAGATGATCCCGCGCGCCAACGTCATACCGGGCAAGATCTCGGTGGCGAGCGCTCACATCATGGGTGGTTGCCGAATGGGGCGGAATGAGTCGGACTCGGTCACCGACAGCTGGGGACGGGTTCACGGTTCGCCCGGTCTCTATGTCGCCGACTCGGGACTCTTTCCCAGGGCTTCCGAGATCAACCCTTACGTCACCATCATGGCATTGGCCGACCGGGTCGCGGAGCACATCCGCGACAACGCGGGGGAACTCCTGCAGTGATGAAGCTCCGAGGTTCAAAACTCGTCGCCCGGGCCCTCGCCGACGAGGGAGTGAAATTCACCTTCGGGATCCCGGGAACCCACAATATCGAACTCTACGACGCCATCGATGAGCAACCCGGGGTCGAGGCCATTCTCGTGACCTCGGAAGTGGCCGGCGCCTTCATGGGCGACGGGGTGTCGCGGTCATCGGAACAGGTGGGTGTGCTCAATGTCGTGCCGGGCGCGGGTGTGACCCACAGCATGTCCGGGATCGCCGAAGCCTACATGGATCAGGTTCCGTTGGTCGTTCTGGCGTGCGGGATCCGACTGGATACCGGGGCCTCCTTTCAGTTGCACGATGTCGATCAGATCGCGATGCTCCGTCCGGTGACCAAGGCCGCCATGCGGATCGAGAGCGCTTCGGAGATCTACTCGACCATCCGCCGCGCCTTCCAGATCGCGCGCAGGGCGCCGGCGGGGCCGGTCGCGGTGGAGATTCCGGCCAACTTCTTGATGCTGACCCAGGACGTCGACGAGCCGACCTGGGAGCCGGAACCCGAGCCTGTGTACGAGTGCGATCGCGATCTCGTGGAACGCGCCGCCCGTCTGCTCGGCGATGCGAAACAACCGGCCGTCTACATCGGCGCCGGAGCGGTGAGGGCAAGACACGAGTTGATCACTCTTGTCGAACAGCTCGGAGCGCCGGTTGTGACGACGTTTCAGGGCAAGGGGGTCTTCCCCGAGTCGCACCCGCTGTGGCTGTGGACCGGGATCGGGCGTTCGACACCGCCCTTCGTGCGCACGATCATGGATCGTTGCGACTGCCTGCTTGCGGTCGGTTGCCGATTCGGCGAGGTCGCCACCGGTTCCTACGGCCATTCTCCGCCCGAGACCTTGATTCACGTCGACATCGATCCCGAAGTGCTGGGGAAGAACCTCCGGACAACCCTGGCGGTGGCGGCGGATGCGAAGGAGTTCCTCGGCGCGCTCGCCGGTCTCATTCAGGGCCAAAGGCCGTCCGAGAACCTCGCCCGGGAAATTGCGGACGGACACGAAAAGGTGCGGCAGGCTTGGCGGACAGCGGCGTCGGTGAATAGAGTCACCCCCGATGCGTTGTTCACCGCTCTCCAGCGCCACTGTGGTGACGATACGATTTACGCCACCGACAGCGGGAACGGGACCTTCCTCGCGGCCGAGCATCTCCGACTCGATCATCCGGGCTGTTTTATCGGACCCATCGATTTCTCGTGCATGGGTTATTCGGTTCCGGCATCCATCGGGGCGGCCTTCGCCAACCCGGACCGCGATGTTGTCACCCTGGCCGGGGACGGCGCCTTCCTGATGACCGGTCTCGAGGCCCTGACGGCGGCGACATACGGCGCGACCCCGTTGATCTGCGTGCTCCGGGACGGTCACCACGGTCTCATCGCCGAGTTTCAGAAGCTCCCGCTCAACCGCCAGACCTGCAGCATCCTGCCCGACTACAGCGTCCAGGCGGTGGCCGAAGCGGTCGGCAGCCGGTACTTTCGGATCATCCGCGACTCGGAGCTCGAGTCGGTGATCCCCGTCGCCCTGGAGTTGGTCCGCAAACGAGTGCCGGTCATGGTTGAGATCGCCATCGACTATAGCGAGAGGACCTATTTCAGCCGCGGCGTGGTGGCGACGAACTTCTGGCGATTCCCGTGGCGCGATCGGCTTGGAATGCTCGTCCGGGCGCTGATGAGGAGGGTGAGTGGCTGACGAAGGCGATGTCAGGGATGCCGTCAGGTCCCCCGGACGATCGGACGCTCACCAACGTCAGCCCGTTACGACCCGGTGACCTCGACGACAACCCGAGTCTCGCGCCCGGGTTCACTCCGGACAGATCCTGGCCGGCCGGTACAAGGTGGATCGCTTCATCGCACGCGGCGGGATGGGTGAGGTCTATCAGGTTCACGATCAGGAACTCGGGGAGAGCGTCGCTCTCAAGACCATCCTCCCGCGATCGGCAAACGACCCCGTGACCCTGGATCGGTTTCGCCGGGAGATCCAGATCGCGCGTAAGGTCAGCCACCGCAACGTCTGCCGAATCTACGATCTCGGCAGGCATGTTCAACCCAATGGCGAGGATGTCGTCTTTCTCACCATGGAGCTGCTCGGCGGCGTCTCGCTCAGGGCGAGGCTCCGCCAGGGGGTGATGGAACCCACCGAGGCCTTCGGTGTGGTCGAACAGTTGGCCGCCGGTCTCGGTGCGGCGCACCGGAGAGGGATCGTTCACCGCGATCTGAAACCGTCGAATATCTTCCTCGTTCCGGAAGCGGATGGAGTCCGGGCCGTCATCGCCGATTTCGGTCTCGCCCGTCTGCAGGTCAAGGATGAGGGCCAGCTCACGGTGACCGGGACCGGAGAGATCCTCGGAACGCCCGCCTATATGTCGCCCGAGCAGATCGAGGGCAAACCGGCCACCACGGCATCGGATATCTACTCCCTCGGTCTGGTGATGTACGAGATGCTCACCGGGGCCCAGGCGTTCGAGGGTGCGAGCGCGTTCCAGATCGCCCTGAACAAGTTGAAGGACGCGCCGACCAGCCCCAGCATGCGCAGCCCCGGCGTGCCGCCGCGTTGGGATCGGACCATCCTCCGTTGTCTCGAAAAGGAGCCCGAAGACCGATTCACCGATGTCGAGTCGATTCCATTGGTTCTCGGCGGCGCGCGGCGGATGCCGCGACGGCGATTCCGTGGTTTCAACATCCCGCCCGCCGGTTGGGCGGCAGGGCTGGCCGTCCTGATCGCGATCGCCGGCGCGGTCGCGGTCTCGACGCGGGGTTGGCCGCCGTGGCAGGCCCCGGTGCGTTCACAATCATCGGTTGCGCTCAGGCAATCGGTCGCGGTTCTGGGTTTCGAGAACATCACCGGTGATCCGAGCACCGCGTGGATCTCCACTGCACTCGGGGACTTCCTGACCACGGAGTTGGGCGCGGGCGGGGAGGTCCGCAGCATTCCCAGCGAGAGCGTGGCTCACGCGAGGGCCGAACTCGGAATCGACCGCGTCACGACCCTCGGGCCGGAGACCCTGGGCCGGCTGCGGGATCTGTTGGCGAGCGATCTGATCGTCCTCGGTTCCTACGCGGTGCTCGGAGAAGGGGCCGAATCGACGATTCGACTCGACACGCGTGTTCAGGACATCAACGCCGGAGAGACCATCATTCTGCAATCGGTGACCGGGACGCGGAACGATCTCGCCGGTCTCGCCATCGCCGCGGCGACTGAGATTCGGAGCCGATTCGGTCTCGATGTGAGCGCCGAGTCGGTGGTCGGTGATGCGTTTCCCCGTGACGCGGAGGCGGCTCGGCTCTACGCCGAGGGAGTGGTTCGCCTGCGTTCCTTCGATCCGGCGGGGGCGCGGGTCAAGCTCGAGCAGGCCGCCACCGCCGAGCCGGAATCGCCGCTGATCTGGAGCGAGCTCGCCAACGCATGGACGACCCTCGGTTATCGCAACAACGCAATCGAGGCCGCCGTGCGATCGAAGGAGCTGAGCGCAGGACTCGGGCGCGAGCTCCGGCTCCGGATCGAAGGTCAGTACCAGGTCCTCGCCGGGCGTCTGGACGAGGCGGTGGACACCTTTCGCTCGTTGTGGCTGGTTTATCCCGACAATCTCGAATACGGCCTCATGCTCGCCGATGCTCAGGTTCGGGCGGGACAGCCTGACGACGCCCTCGTCACCGTGGCGGAACTGCGGTCACTCCCGATGCCGTTGAGTGGCGATCCGCGGATCGATCTGACGGAGGCGGATGCCGCCAATGTCATCGGGGATTCGGTTCGACAAGTGGCCGCCGCCGAGCGAGTGGTCTCCGCGAGTCAACGCATCGGGTCGAGTGGGCTCGAGGCTGAAGGCCGTCTCGCTCTCGGTCGAGGCTTGAGGGGAACCGGGCAGCTCGATCTGGCGCTGACCGAACTCGAGACCGCCCGCCGGATTGAAAGGGCGGCACGGCAATTCCGCGCGGAGACGCGATCGCCTCTTACTCATTGGCTTTGACCTATCTCGCCCTGGGAGACATCGAAAACGGGATCAGGGAGGCGCAGAGCTGTCTGACCACCGCGAGGGAAGTCGAGGCCAAGAATATCGAAGGCGACGCGCTCAACCTGCTCGGCAGCATCCGGCTCCACCATGGAGATTTCGCCGGGGCGCTGGAGTTTTTCAATGAGGCCCTCGAGCTCCAGCGTGACATCGGCAACCGCAGCGGTGAAGCGGACGTCTTCAACAACGTCGCCCTGGTTCAGATGTGGTCGGGTGATTTCGTCAGCGCGGTCGACAGCTTCACCCAGGTGCGGGCCCAGTTTCGCGATCTCGGCAAAGCCGGATCCGAAGCCGCGGCGGTGATGAATCTCGCCCGGATCGATGCCGCCCGCGGTGACCTCGACGGCGCGCGCAGCCTCTTCGAGGAGGCGGCCGGACTCTATCGGGTTCAGGACAACCCGGAGGCCCTGGCGGAGGCGCTCTTCGGGCTGGGTGAGGTGCTCTTGACCCAAGGTGATCTCACCGGCGCGCGCACCCGGCACGAAGAGGCGCTCGATCTTCGACGCAAGCACCAGTTCGCGAGCGCGGTCGAGAGCGAGTTCGCCCTCGCCGGGCTGACCCTGGCCGAGGCGGCTTCGGGGCGCGGAAGCTACGAGTCTGCGGCAGCCGAGCTGGCACGATCGGTGGCGGATTTTGCCGAGTTGAAGCTGCCGGCCCAGGAGGCCGATGCGCTCAACTATCTGGCGGAAGCCGAGCTCGGGTCCGGCAGAGTGGACGAAGCGGCCGCCGCCCTGGAGCGGATCCGATCGCTGGAGGCATCAGCGAATTCGGTGACCCTCATGGTGTTGCAGATCAATGAAGCCCGGTTGGCCGGACGGCGGGGCGATTCTGGCGAGGCCCGCACGATCCTCGATGCACTCCTGGTCGAAGCTCGCGCGCAGTCGAGTTTTGGGGTCGAGATCGAAGCCCGGCTGGCGCTGGCCGAGATCATGGCAGAGGCCGGCGACATTGACGATGCCCGACGACTCCTCGCCGAGGTCAAGAGCGACGCGACCGCGAGGGGTTGGATCCACGTCGCCGATAAGGCCGCGGAGGTCGAGAAGCGGCGTCCCGGACGCAAGATTGAGGGCTTCCAACCGACGCCGGTGGTATAATCGTGTTGTTGTCGGTCAAGACCGACCCGGTCTCCCGAGGGAGCACAACAATGAAACGGTGTTCGGACACAAATCGGCGGAGGGCGCCGTTGGTGCTGCCGCTGCTGTGCCTTTTCTTTCGGGCACCGCGGTCGCACAAATTCCCCCATGCACCAAAATCTTCGTCTCAGATGGCAGTGAACTCGACCTGAGTTGGCATGAAGAGAAGAACTGGAGTCCAATCGGCGTCCCCGGCCCGGCTGATGTGGCTTGCATCCTCGAGAACGGCAACTATCAGGTCATGGTCACCGAGCCGGTCACCGTCGCCGGTCTCCAGATCGATGCGGGCAACGGGAACCCCAAGGTCAAGATCCTCGCCACCGATTTCACCCTGAACGGGTTCGGATACCTGGCAGGAGCGACAAAGCTCAAGGTCAATGACGGTGCGGTGCTCCGCACCGATTCGGGCTCCACCATCGAGGTCCACTCCAAGCTCGTGATCGACGGCGGGACGGTCGAAATCGACGTCGATCTGTACGGTCACCTCAACTACGCCGGAACGGGTTCCCTCACCGGAGGTCTCGTGACCCACCCGGGCAGCACGATCGAGTACGAGGACACGGGCGCGGATGCCCATCTCGTGATCGCCGGGGGCTTTGACAACCTCGGTCAAATCGTGTTCAACGGATCCATCGCCATGACCCTCGAGGTGAGCTCCGGGGCCGTGGTCAACACCGCCGGTGGCGTGATCTCGACCTGGCCGGGTGCAAAGCCGCAAGGGATCACGTCCGAACTCAGCGCCGTGCTCGACAATCAAGGTCTGATCGATGTCGATGGTTCCGGTCTGCGGATCAGTCAGGACGGGTCGCAGCACCAGAACGAGTGCCGACGGCGAGATCCGCGTCGCCGACGCCGACCTCGAGATCGATCTCGGCGGCGGCGTCACCGACGTGCCCTCGAACTTCACCAATTACGGCACCGTCACCGTCGGTGGCGGCGGATCGATCAGGGTTGTCGGTTCGACGGGATTGCAGGATGTGCCGTCGAACTTCACCAACTACGGCACCGTGACCGTCGGCGGAGGCGGATCGATCAGAGTCGTCGGTTCCGCCGGTGAAGCCTCATCCATGTCGGTGGCCAACTTCGGTTTCTTCGATCTGGAATCCAACGGGAATCTCTCGCTGGTTGATGTTGCATTCGACAATCCTGCTTCGGGACAGATCCGAGGTTCGGGAACTCTTGACATCACCAATGCCTCGGGCGTCAGTTTCGACGGCACCCTGAGCCCGGGTTTTTCGCCCGGTATCCTCACCATCGACGGTTCGCTGGATCTGGGCCGAACACCCGGGTCGCCATCGAGATCGGCGGCGAGACGCCGGGGAGCCAACTCGATCGGCTCGATGTGACCGGAGCGCTCGGCGCCGGCGGCATCCTCGATGTCGCTCTCCTCGTTCCATATCAACCCCAGGGCGGTGAACGGTTCCAGATCTCGACCTTCGACAGTCTCAGGGGGTGGTTCACAACCACGACACTGCCGCCGCTCATGCATCTCCTGGGTTGGATCGTGGATGTCGGCGAGCACGAGATCGGTCTCGAGGTGATCTGTGAAGGAACTCAACTCGAGATCGAGTTCGCGGCTGATCGCGATCCGGTCTCGGTCGACCACGAGCTCATCTATCAGACCCGGGTGGGGAATGACTCGACGGTGACCGCGACGGATGTGACGGTGAGCACCACACTCCCGGCGGATCTCATCTTCCGACCGGATCTGTCGTCGCCGGAATGTGTGCTCATCGGCACCACGGTCGAGTGCTCCGCTCCTGAGCCTCGCCCCCGCTGCCGTTTGGGATCTCGCCATCGGGGTGGAGCCCATCGCGGTCGGGTCGCAAAGCAACCCCGGATCGGTCGCCGCGTGGGAGTGCGACACCGATCCCGGCAACGATCAGGCTCTCGCCTCGGTCGAGGTGGTGGCCGCCGAGCCGTGCGACGCCAATGACGATCTCGTTGTCGATGCGGATGATCTGGTGCCGGCGGTTGGCCACATCTTCGGGCAACGGGCTGCCGGCAACCCGGATTGCAGGCTCGCAGAGGGTATTACCGCCGATGACCTCGCCGCCATCATCGAAGCCAGCCAGTAACACCTTCGCCGGAACATCGCATTTTCACCGCCAAGACCGCAAAGATCGCCAAGACCAGCGCAAAGATCATTGCAATTTTTGACTCATCGCACCATCTCATCGAGAGCTTGACGCACAAAGAACGGATCCAGGCTTCACCACGACAGGCGTAAATCGTTGCGGTAGTCCCGATGACCTGCCAGCGGGCGCGTCCCTCGCTTTGATCAGATCGTGCACGTGGCGCGGTACCCACTCTCAATTGTGATGTCTTTGCGATGTCCTTGGCGTTCTTAGCGTTCTTTGCGGTAAGAACAAACCGTTCGAGTCCTGCCGATCGATGCGCCGAAGGCAGCGAAATCGCTGAAGCACTGATAACCACCCTGGGCGTCTCTGTGATTTTGCGTCTCCGCGTTCAATCCGGGTTTGGATTCACCTCGACCTTTGGTCCTCGGCTGGTTTGCGGTAGCAGGTGAGGTGGCCGTCGGTGTAGAAGCGGTCGAAGCTCTCGGGGAGGAAGTCGTGGAGGCAGTCGGCGATGCTGAAGACCACCACTTCGGTCGGTTCCTTCTCGAGGGCGGTTGCGAGTCGGGTGTAGAAACCCGCGCCGGGACCAACGGGTCTGACCGGGCGGTAGAGATACACGAAATTCCAACCGCCGAGATCCGTCTCGAGGACATCGTCCACCCGCCACTCGACCCGCGCGGCGGGGATTTCCAGCCATTCCTGAAGCCGACGGCCGATCTCCACCATGGCGCTCGAGATCTCGATCTGGCAGCAACGAGAGTGGGGGTACATCTTCTGCATGAGCAGCGCCTGAAGCCCGTTTCCGGCTCCGATGTCGACGCTGACGGTCTCGGGGTGAATCCACGATCCGGCCTTGAGGATGGGGCTGAGGCCTCCGGCGTGACTCCAATAGCCGCCGGTGGCATCGACCCGCTGCCGCTCAGCCGCGGTGTAGGGCGCCTCGTGCATGTGGAGATGGGCATAGAACTCGAGAAATCGTTCCTCGAGAATCTCACCATCGTCGCCGCCGGACGCGGCGATAAACCGATCCCTGAAGGTTGACAACTGCGGAAAGAACTCCGCCGCGTCCGGCGGTGGCGGCAAGGTCGCGAGGAGATCCATCAGGGCGACAAGACGTTGTCGTTCGACGGCCGTCCGGCCGTCATCCGAAAGCAGAATCGACACACGCTCGAGATCGAGTGAAACACCGTGGTCGGTCATACGTTCTTGTACCACAGGAGGAGCTGCGTTGGAGACCGTGGGGTCGGCGGCTCACTCTCCGGAGGGAGCAATTATCGAACGGGTGCGGTAGGTTTTTCGACCGCGAGCTGCAACACAAGGTGGGGGCCGACCTGGTTGAGCTCGATCACCGACACTCCGGGGCGCTCGAGGTGAAGGACGAGGTGAAGCTCTCCCTCGGAGGTCTCGGCGTCGTGAACCAGCCTGATCCGGGCGAGGTTGGGATCGCCGATGTCGATGGTGCGTGGCAGATCGGGTGCACTCATGCCGCGGAGGCTGAGAATGATCCGGGGGGGTTCGTCGGTGATCTCGAGGGTGCGTGCGATGCCCTGGGGGATCCGCCCGTTGGCGGTGATCCGAAGGAGGGTCGAACCGTCGTTTCGGAGGCTCGCCACGATATCGACGACGTGGTTCGCGGCCGCCGGCTCGGCTTCGGGGGTCGGGGAGGGGGCGACCGCTGCGGGTTCCGTCGGTATGGATGAGGGACTCCTCGTCGTAGTCGGAGTCGCCGCGATGACCGGCATAACAGGTGGAGCAGGTCGGTCGGGAGGTGTTGAGACAGGTATCGTGGACGACACCATGGTCGGTGTCGGAGGGTTCTCGGTGGGCCGTGGCGAAGGTGTGGGCGACGGTTCCGGCACGAGAGGACTCTCCGGCGGGGGAGAGAACTCCGGCACGGCTGGTGACTCCGGCGCAAGGGTCGCCCTCGGCCGGTACGGCGAGCCGACCACCGCGACGATTCGTCTCCCTGTCTGGAGAAGATCCAGGAGCTGCACGGCTTCTGAGGTGAGATCGAGGATGATATTCAGCTGCGGTGGGGTGGCATCGACGGGGTACCCCAAGCGCAGCCGGGTGACGTGTCGATCCTCGATGTTCATCACGTCCGGTTTGACCCGATTGCTGACGCCCTGGATCACGATGACGGCCCGGGGAGGGTCCGCTATGGGGTATGAACGAAAGGAAGACGACTCGAGGGGCTCGGCGCAGACGATGGTGATGGTGGTATTGCCGTCTGAGTCGTGCCCCCAACTGATGGCGTCAACGGTGTTGGCTGTGGATTCGCCGGCGGCGGCGACAAGGAAAACCGCGACCAGGACTGCGATCGCGACCGAAACCAGCCGGGTGCGGTCGTGACGGGTTCGTGGTCGCCCTCGGAGCATGGCGCATGATACCCCACCTGGTTTCTGAGAGTTCGAGTGGGGTCGCGTAGAATGTCCCGGATGTCTGACGATCTGAAGACCTCGATGTTCGCCGGTTTGGACCGGGTGGTTCTCGCAAACCTTGAAGAGACCTCCATGTCCGACGACGAGCTCCTGGTCGGCGAACAGACGGCGCTCAATACGTTTTTCGATATTGCCAATGCCCGGCGGCTCAACCTCACGGTGATCGGCCTTACTGTCGTGTCCGCGATCTACGCCATCGTGATGTTTGCATCGGGCTCGATGACGCGGGGGGTCGTGGCCGGGCTGGTGGTGATCGGCGATCTTCTTTATCTGCGCTACCGCCTCACTCCCGGTATCGCACGCAACCTCCGTCAAGCGGTGGCGGCGGTCCTCATCGGTCACCTCGTCCTTTTTCAGCTGTTCCACGGTTCCGCCGATGGTGGGATCGGTTTTTGGTTCTTTGTCTTTCCCTTCATGGCCGTTCGGTTTCGGCTGGCGTCTGGAGAGACGGTGGCTCTCTTCGGGTCGCTGTATGCCGTGGTGGCGGTGCGTTTGGTGGGTGAGAGTCTCGTGACCCGGCAATCGCCCCCGTTTCTCAGCCTCGTCCTCTTCGCCCTGCTGTTTATCGTCTGTTTTGGGGTGTCATGGGCGTTGAGTCGGCGGCTGGAAAGCCGTTTTCTCATTCGTTGGCGGTCGGAGTCGGCCCGCCACCACGATCGGCTCCGGATGAAGCAGGAACTCGAATATGCACGGGAGATCCAGCTCAGCATGTTGCCGCGGCGGGCGCCGCTGCTGGACTGGCTCGATGTCGCCGCCCTGTCGCTTCCGGCAACCGAGGTCGGAGGGGATTACTACGACTATTTCGATTTCGGGCCGAATCGGGTGGCCATGGTGGTCGGGGACGTGACCGGCCACGGGGTGGCGAGCGGACTCGTCCTGTCCGGCGTTCGATCGAGCCTCAACCTCCTGCGCGATGAGATGGATCGACCGAGCGCGGTGCTCGATCGGGTCAACCTCATGCTCAAGCGGACCTCCGCACCACGGATGCACATGACCCTCGCGCTCGTGGTTCTCGACCGAACTGAGTGCGCAACCACCGTCGCGACCGCAGGGCACCCACCGGTGCTGCTGCGTCGGTCGAACGGCGAGGTGGAGGAGGTGGGTTCCGGGTCGTTCCCCCTCGGCGCCATCGAGAACGCAAAATACAGCGAGGATCGGATCGAGCTCTCGCCGGGCGATGTCCTGCTTCTCTACAGCGACGGCCTCGTGGAGACCATCAATCCCGCCGGTGACCAGTACGGTTGGGGCCGGCTCAAGAGGATCCTCCGGGGTCTCGATGGCATCCCCACGGCGAACGAGATTCGCGATCTCATCCTGCGCGAGGTCTGGGACTTCAAGGACGGAGCCACGCAGATGGACGATGTCACGATGGTCGTCGTTCGTTGCCTCGGTGGTTAGTCCGAGCTAGTCGACCCGCAACGATCTGGCGGCGATGATTGAAAACACCACGGCGAAACCGAGCAGCACCGCCAGCGGCGCGAGAACCCCGTCAAGACCCAGACCGAAGGAAATCGTGCCGTGCAACGCGCGCATGGCCCATCCGGTTGGGAAGACGAGGGCGATCTGCTGGAGCGGTTCGGAGACGACCTCCAGAGGCCACCAGCAGCCGCCGAAGGCGGCCATGACCATGGTGGCGATGACGCCGATGCTTGCGGCGCGGTCGGGGTCGGTGAACCACGAACCGAAGGCGACGCCGAGCGGCGCGACCGCCAGGGCGTAGATGAGCAGTACGATCCAGGTAACGAAGGGGCGGTCGCCGATGGTGATGCCGAGAGTCCGGTTGGCGATGATGCCCACCGCCATGAGAACCGAGATCTGAAGCGACGCGATGACCAACCGGCCCGCGATCTTTCCCGCGGCGATTTCGCCTCTGCTCACCGGCGTCGTCACCAGCCGGCGGAGTTGGCCGCCACTTCGCTCGCCGCTGATGGTCGCCGCTCCATAGGTCAGCGCGATCAACATTACGAACATGACCGTGTTTCCCGGGATCGACTGGGCGAACCCTCTGGGAGCGATCGTCGCTTGACCGGCGAATCGGCTCTCGATGACAACCAGGTCTTCCGCGAACTCGAGATCGGTCAACCTCTCCGCTGTCAGGGGCACTCCCTGATCGAGTCCCTCGTGGGCCTCGACGAGGTGGCCCATGACGGCCGCAATGGCGGAGACGATTCGTGCCTGAACCACCAACGTCTCTTCGGTCGAGGTGTCGGGGTCCTTCTCGAGGCGCAGGGCGGTCGTTTCGCCGGCCAGAACAGCCTCGGTGAGTCCGGACGGCATGACGAGCGTTCGGGTCTTGTCGATGGTGGAGTCCTTCTCGGACGGATCGACAAAGGTCAGCTCGAGTCGTTCGCTCTCGAGTTCGTTGATCAGGAGGCGTGCGACCGCTCCTTTGTCCGCGTCGACGACCGTCAAACGGGCTTTGGCGTCGGCCGGGTTGGAGCCACCCCCCATGACGAGTCCGAAGAAGGTGGCGAAGACGATGGGCAGGAGGAACAGCCACATGACCGCGCCCTTGTCGGACAAAACGAGACGGAGATCATGGCGGGCGATGGCGATGACGGCGCGCATCAAATCGCTCCTCTTCGGATTCTTCGTCCGAGCAGGAACGCCCCGGTTCCGAGGAAGATCGTTCCCGCCGCGAAGAGAACCCCGAGGTTGGGCAGAATGTCGGTGAGCCCGCCGCCGCGGAGGATGAGACTGTTGAAGGCATCCGTCGACCAGAACACCAGGGTCGAGGCGGAGAGGGGTCGCAGGAATCCGGGCATCTGGTCGAGGGGCATGAAGGCGCCGCCGAGCATCGACCAGACGATGATGACGATCGTGGTCAGGGTGTCTCCCTGCCGTTCGGAACCGACCAGACTCATGATGAGCAACAGGGTCCCGCTCGCGGCCAGGGCCGTAGCGAGGATGAGCACAGCGGTTGCCAGGGGCGGACCCCACGAAACCCCCATGGCCGCGCCTGCCAGGGTCATCAGGGCAAATCCCGCCGCGGTCACCATGATCACCGAGAGGCACTTGCCGAGAAGATAGTCGGCCGGCGATACGGGCGCGGTGAGGAGGTGTCGGAGCAGCCCGTTTTCGCGGTCGCGGAGGATGTCTCGGGTCGCCGACTGGGCGAGGAAGAGAGTCCCCATGACGGCGAGACCCGGTAGAAAGATGGCGAGGATTCCGACATCCTCGATCTCCTCGTCGTCGGCGTTCGCAACTGTGACCGTCTCGAGCGTGATGACGGGCGGGAAGATGATCTCCTGGAGACCGCTCAACCTGGAGTTGACACCGGAGCTCAGGCCGGCCACCGCGAGATCGCTGGGAAAGCCCTCGGCGCCCATCAGACCGTGGATCTGTTCGAGTTCGGGCCGAAACACGCGCGACGCCGCCGACAGGACCGATCCGCCGACACCGGCTCCCTCTTCGACGATCTGAGGTAGAAATCGCTCGGCCGGGTTTTTGACCACATCGATGGTGGTCTTCCTCCCGGCGAGAAAACCATCGGTGAACCCTGCCGGGATATGGACCAGGGCCGATGCCTCTCCACGGTCCATCATGGTGAGCCCTTCTTCGCCCACGGGGACCACATCGAGCCGCTGTCCGGCCTCGTCGCTGTTTGCAGCACCTCCTAGGAGCATCGAAAGAAGGCTATCGTCCTCGTCCCACAGCAGGACCTTGATCGAGATTTCATCGACACCACCACCACCGAAGACGACCGCGAAGATGGCGGCCATCACCAGCGGCATGGAAAAGAGAAGGGCGGTCCGCCCCGGATTTCGGAGGTATCGCTTGAGGTCGCGCCGGAGAATCGCGATGGCTGCCATCAGTCGCGCAAATCGCGTCCGGTCAGGGCGATGAAGACACTCTGCAGATTCGGCCGTTGAATCGAGACATCCTCGATCCCGAGATCCGCCTCGAGAACCCGTGGCAGGATCTCGAGGAGCCCCGGTCCGTCCGACTCGATGGCGAGGACGGCGCTGCCGCCGCCGATTCCGAGAATCCGAACCCCCGGGATGGCAGCAAGGCGTTCGCGGAGGTTCTCGTCGTCAAAAGGGCCGGTGAGGCGGAGGACTTCGGCTTCACCGGCCCGCCTCGTGAGTTCGGCCAGGGTGCCGAGGGCGAGAATCCTTCCGTGATCGATGATGGCGATCCGGTCGCAGAGCTGCTCTGCCTCGTCCATGTAGTGGGTCGTGTAGAGCACCGTGGTTCCCGCGGCGGCCACCTCGCGGATGACCTCGATGATATTGAGCCGGGCTTGTGGGTCGATGCCCACGGTCGGTTCGTCGAGGAGCAGGAACTTTGGCCGGTGGAGCAGACCCATGCACAGATTGAGACGCCGCTTCATGCCTCCGGAAAAGGTCTTGACCTTGTCTCCGGCCCTTTCGGCGAGCCCGACCCGGCTGAGGGTTTCATCGATCCGATGGCTGAGTTCCGAGCCCGAGAGGGCGTAGAGCGAACCCCAGAAAGAGAGATTGTCCCGGGCGGTGAGATCTTCGTAGACCGCGATCTCCTGCGGCACCACACCGAGATGCATCTTCACCTTCTTCGGCTCGACCCAGATGTTGCGCTCATCGATGAGGACCCGCCCGCTATCCGGTTGGAGAATTCCGCAGATCATCGAGATGGTCGTGGTCTTGCCGGCGCCGTTGGGGCCGAGGAGCCCGAAGATCTCGCCGTCACGGACATCGAAGGAGACATCGTCAACCGCAACCAGGGTGTCGTAGCATTTCCTCAGCCGATCGATCTGGATCAATGAGCCCTCCGTCGAAGGTTCGTGCCCCGGTTGAGATCGGCCGGGACGGTTCGAGGGCGCGATGAGTTTATCTCGCTCATGCCTATATACGGAGAATCATCATCGCGGTTCGTTCCACCCACCGTGCGATACTCGATCCGTGCATCCTCAACCGCTTGAGCTCATTCTCCTCCCCCTCGGCGAGTTTGATGGTCCGGGTATCCTGCGAGGCCCGGGATCGCGAAACGCCGATCTGGTCGAGATCTCCGTCGTCCGGAATCCTCGATGCCGATGAAGCGTCACGGTCAATCCATCGACCGATGTTCCTGGGTCGCCGCGGCGTGTCTCGCTGTGCTGGCCGTGTCCGGCTGCAGGATTGACGAGCCCCTCGGAGCGCCGGGATTCACGGCCCCCACCGGTGTCGAATCCACCGCTGCGACGAGCCCGGCCCCGGTGATCACGGTGACCTTGCCCGGGGTTTCGGGCGAGATGTATCGGACGAGCGGGGAAGAGCCTGTGGTCGGCGCTCTGGCTCGTGGTCTCGAGACTCGCTTTCCCCACCTCGAGGTGGTTCCCTGTCTCGAACGAGCCGCAGGAATCTACGGCCGCACCTCCGGCGCCGATGGTCTCCCGCTCGCCTTCTCCGAATTCGTCCTTCACTGGTCGGGCTGCCCCGACCCCTTCGCCGCGGTCCTCCACGTCATGACCGGTGATGACGGCGATGACGTTTTCTTCGAGCACCTCGCGGAGATGCTCGAGACGGTGCCGGCAACCCATGTCGGGGTGTCCAAAGACCCGGCCAGCCCGCCATATACGTGGCGCTGGACGGTTTTTCTGACCCGGCGCGAGGTGGAGATGCAGCCGATTCCGACGTCGGTGACTCCAGGGGCGTCGGTGGCCGTCTTGGTTCGTTTTCTCCAGCCGGTGACCGGCGCTTCGGTGGTCAGTATGCTGCCGGACGGGCGCGTCGTGGAAACCCCCGGGGGTTTGAGGGGCGATCGTCTCCTGGCTGCGGTGCAGATGGCGGATCAACCCGGTACCCAGTGGATCGAGGTCATCGCCACCGATGCCTCGGGGCCCCGCGTCGTTCTCCTCTTTCCCGTCGAGATCGGCCGCGATCCTCCGCGAGCCTGGGTCGGGTCAAAAAGGAGGAGCGAGGATTGGATCGGCGATCCGGTCGCCGCCGAGGCCTACGCCTACAAACTGCTCGACGAGGATCGAGCGCGCTTCGGCCTGCCCGCGCTGGTGATCGACGATGTCCTGGCGGCGGTGGCTCGCCGGCACAGCGCCGAAATGGCGCGGACGGGTGAGATTGCGCACGTGTCCAAAACCACAGGAACCGTCGTCGATCGGCTCCATGGCGCGGGGTTCAAAGCGAGTTTCGCGGCCGAAAATATCGCCCGCAGTTCGACCATCGCCGATGCCGAGGAGGGGTTGATGCGCAGCCCCGGGCACCGCGCCGCCATCCTGTCATCCGACGCGACGAAGGTCGGCATCGGCATCGTGACTTCGAACAGGCCCGAAACCGGGGTTGTGTACTTCATCACCCAGGTCTTTGCTCGTCCCGCACCCCCTGCAGGTTAGTCGGACTATTCAAGAGCTGTCGGGCTGCGAGCAGCGCCGACGCCTGGTCGGCCTCGGGCCCAGGCGGCAGGTCACCGATGAGACCGATGAGGACCGACTCGGCGAGTCGCCGGTCTCCGCGGTTGAACGCGTCCACCGCCCGGTTGTAGTCGCGGGCAAAACTGTTGTGCGCCATCGCGTGTCTGATCTCCTTGATCTTGACATCGATCCAACTCCGGTCGGAGGCCGAGACCCGGGCATCGAGTTCCTCGAGGACCGCCAAGGCGGCGTCGTAGTCACCGGCGGCGATGTGACGGTTGAGCGCCTCCATCTCACCTCGACTCGTGAGAGTGGTGATGGGCCCGTAGAAGCGGGCTGGGAGGGGCTGACCGGGGTTGAGGATCCGCCATTGCAGGGCTTCGACCTCGGTGGTGATCTGCTCCTCCGGCTCGGAGTCCAAAATCTCGTCGAGGAGTTCGAGAGCCGCCGGTGAGTCGCCACCACGGTGGAGACGAGCGGCGTCCTCGATTATCTGAAGGAAACCCTCACGGAGGATCAACCGCTCGATCTCGCGAATCTCGAGCACGATCCGACCCGGGTTCGCCGCGCCGTCGATCTCGGATTCGGCCAGGGCAACCCGGGCTGAAGCCGCCTCGAGATCACCGGCCACGAGGTTCTGGCGGGCGCGCAGGAGGTCGTTGGAGATCAGCGAAGCAACGGCATTCCTCCGGGCCGGGGAATTTGGCGCTGTGGTTGCCTCGAGAAGGTCAATTGCCTTGTCCCGCAGATCGGCGTCGAGTCGGAGCGTGAGGAGGGCGCGGGAGACGTCGGGGTCGGTTGGCAGGTGCCGGTGGGCGGTTTCGGCTGTTTCCAGGATGGGCGTACCGGCGGGTCTGCGCTCGGCATAGGCGACGGCCAGGACGGCCCAGGCCGGGCCGAAGCATGGATCGAGGGCGACGCTTTGTTCGAGAGCCGCGATCGCCCGCTGCCATGATGTGGTCCGGTGAAAGAGAAAGGCGCCGAGGCTGTATCTGATCCACGCATCTTCCGGGTCGAGGGCGGCCGCGCGCTGGAATGCGGCTTCGGCTTCCACCAGACGGTCTTCGAGTGCCGCGACAGCGCCGATGCCCGCGTGGCTGCGGGCGTAGCTCGGATCGAGATCGAGCGCCCGTCGGTAGTTCTCCGCTGCGGCCTCGATTCTCGGCGGATTTCTGGCGGTCATGAGCCGGCCGAGGAGGGTGAGCGACTCCGCCGGGGGTACCTCTCTGACGGTTGGTGCACGTGAGACGATCGCGGGGAGCTCCACTACCAACTGTGGCAGGTTTTCCTGTTCGAGATATCCACTGATGTAGGTCTCGAGCGCGGAGGGAGCGACGCCGAAGATGGCGCTGAGCGCTTTCGCGTCGGGTGGGGCCTGCTCGATGATGCCGAAGCCTCCGGTGCCGGGATCGGATCCGAGGAGGAGTGCGTGGACCAGGCCCCAGGATTGGGCGTAGTAGCGGTCTCTCTCTTCGGCTCCGGTGTAGTACACCGATTTTCGGTCGACGTCGAGAAGGACGTCCATCGGGATGAGCGACGCCCGCTTGAGTTGTTGCAGACGATCCTCCAAGGGGAGGCCGATCGAGGCGGAGGAGCCGTCAACGGAGATCGATTCGAAGAACTCGGCGAACCCTTCGTTCAACCAGAGCGGAGCATCGGGGATGTGGTCGGCAAGAACCGCATGGACGTATTCGTGAGAGATCAGCCTGGTTGGATTCCACCGAGGATCGGCGCTGACACCGATGTAGGCGGCATCGGGTGCCCGAAGATAAAAACCGCCGGTCCGATCAAAAAACGCGTGGGGAGAGAACGAGCCTTCACTGCCAAACACGATGATGTGAAGGGGCCTCGCTTCAAAGGACTCGTACCCGATCGTCTGCAAAAGGACCGCACGGAGTTCCTCGAGTCTGTGGGCGAGCTCGATCGTCAACGTGGTTCCGGCACTGGAGTGCACCCGAAAGTGATCGTTGGCGACCTCGATCCATCCTTGAACGTCCGCGGATTCTGCGAGATTGTCAGCCGGTGCTCCCCGGGCCAGAAGGAGAGCCAACGCCAAAATGAGTTTCCAGGCCATGAAACCAGCTGACGATGTATGGACAGACCCGTCCAAGCCCGCGGTTGGTGGGTGAGTGTTTGGTGGGATTTTTTGAAGGGAAAAATTGGCGGGCGATTGTTGGTGGGCTGTTGGACACGGGCTGATTGAACAGATCTGATGAGTCGGAAAAATGAATCACCGCTCATCTTCCATAAAGATATAACTAAAGAGTTAATTTGTCAAACCCTTCAATGAATTATGATTGACTTTGGTGATCGAGATCACCATTTCGAAACCACGCCGGAGAAGACTGGGAGGCTGAAATGACTCGTCGAGTGGTTGTGGGATTGTCGCTGGTTGTGTTCGCCCTGGGATGCAGCCGATCTCAACCGGTGGCAGGGCCGAATGAAGAAAACGTGGTGGCGTCGACCTGGCGAACGGTGGCGGAGGCGGATCTGACGACGGTGCAGCGAGCGCAGCTCGACCGAGCGCTGGCGGCCAAGGATGAATTGGCGACGACGCTGATGGGCGAACTCAAGACCGAACTCGAGATCGGGGGGCCGTCCGGCGCCGTCGTGGTTTGTCGAGACATGGCGCCATTGATCTCGGAGCATGTGGCCGACAATCACGGTCTTTCCATCGGTCGAACCTCCCACCGGCTGAGAAATCCCGGCAATCTCGCACCCGGGTGGGCCGCGCCGGCGGTCAACGAGATCGTCGACACCGCCTGGTTTGCGGAAGGCCCGGCCGGGGAACTCGGCGCGATCCTGCCGATCAGGCTCGCAAGCGCCCTGTCTCGCCTGTCACGGACCGGCCGATGGCCTCAACGAGGATGTCCGGTCGGCCCTTGCCGAGAGCTACCCCGACGACCAGGCCACCGGCTTCGCCGAAGGCGATCTCAGAGGGTGGTTCTGGATCGAGGTGCCCGCGGAAGGATCGTGAGTTGTAAGTCGTGTCCTCGGTTCCCCGGCACCCGATGACTTCGTGGAACAATTGCGGTGACTTCAAGGTTGATTGAAACCGCAAAGACGCGAAGCTCGCGAAGTTGCCGCGAGGCATCGCATTTGAAAGTGGTTCAACGCTGCCGGGACGTTCAGCGACTTCGTGTGACGATCTCGCGAACCTCATCGGAAACCATCGCAGTTTTACCGCAAAGAACGCGAAGATCGCCAAGAACGCTATGAAGATCGCAAAGAACATCGCATTATTGACCCATCGCACGGAGGAACGCAGGAAGTGCAGATGGACACACCATCGCGGCATCCCATCAAAGGCGCGCTGCAAAGGCGAACACGCGGTGAGAAGTTCAATCGATCCAGGGACCAACTGCCGATTTCCATTGCGATGAATGATGAGCTGTGGTCTTTGCGATCTTCGCGTTTCAAATAGTCAGCTGAAGGTACACCGAACGATCCACGAAGTCGTTTGTGGCCCCAGAACCGACGACCCGACTCACGACTCCCGACTTACTTGTGCCGCTACGGCCTGACGCGACCGCCGCTGTTCCTCTGCGCCGATACCCTTGGCGATGATCCGGATGTTGTCGACATACCATCCCCACGCGCCGTTGCAGCCATCGACTCCGAAATCGAAACGCAGGACGACCCGATCTCCCGCGTTCACGAGAGAACCCAGATCAACCTGACTCTGTCCCCAGCTGCCTGCCCAGCGAACCCGCGTCGGTGCCGGAGAACGCCCACTGACCCTTCAAGGGATTGCTGTTGCCCGACTGGAGTCTTCGGTTATAGGGGTTGAAATCGAAGAAGGAGGGTGAGAGCTGCGTGAATCCGCCGCCGTTGACGCTGATCTTGATGTTGCCTCCGTCCCAGGTCGATTCGGTCGCGACCCAATGGTCGAAGGTCAAGACCGGGTCCACGGTCCCCTGAGGGATTTCGATCGCCGGGCTGGTGAGTTCCATGACGCCGCTCTGATCGTCGCTGCCCGGGCGGCAGTCCCCGATGAGCACGCTGTCGATGGCGAAGAACGCGCCACCGTCACCGCCCGGCGGGGTGTCCTCGGTCCACTCCCAATCCCGCGGCTCGTATTCCGCGAAGACACCGTAGTTGCTCAGGGCCCAAACACCATCGGGCTCGGAGTCGAAGTCCTCGTCAAAGACGACGACCTTGCCGATCACTGCGGGCGCATCCGGGTCGAGCAGTGGTTGGAAATGACATTGATCGGGGTTGAGGCGCATCTCGACGGCGGCGATGGCGATCGCCACCTGGTTGCAGTCGCCGGCGGTGATGGACTCTGACGAAGGAGCGCCGGTCTGAATGTCAAAGAGCTGCTCTCCGATAAGATCCTGACAGCTCGTTTCCAGAAGATCAGCGTGGTTGCGGAAGTCGGTGACGGGGGTCTGATAGATCGCCATGGCCCGCCAGTAGATTCGCGCCGCCTTGGTGGCCCCGATGGCGCCGATTTCGAGGCCGTTGTAGAGGCCCCCGTCCACGAGCAGGGCGAAGGCGTGATTCGGTACCCCGCTGTTGGAGTGGACCCCGCCGTTGTCGTCTTCGCGGCAGTAGTAGTTTACGCTCCCGACCCGCGCCGGATCGCCGAAACAGCTCGGTGACCACATGTCGCGGATCGAGCCGAGGGCCCGGGTGTCCTCGCCGATGAGCCAACGAACCGAGTCCGTGAACTCTCCATCGAGGGTCAGGGTCGCGCCGACCCCGTCGTTGAGGGCGGCCTTGATCCGATCACCGTCGCTCTGGCCGATAAACACCGCTGGAATTCCGAGTCGCGGCAGATCGCCGCCCATTTCGATGACATCGTTACCCTGGTTGTTGATCACGATGACAGCGGTGGCGCCGGCCCTCTGGGCGTTGACCACCTTCTCGCGGAAGAGGCAGATCCCGCGGTCGACGAGCGCAATGGAGCCCGGCGAGAAGCCGACGAGGGTCCCGCACCCGTCGTTCGGGTCGCCGCTTCCGTCGTCGGCGAGTTCGACGGTGCCCGACACGGTCCACGGCGCAAGGGGATTGAAGACCGCACCACCGGCGGGGAAGGATCCGGCGATGGCCGGTGGGGCTGTGACCTCGAGAGAAGGCACGGGATTGCCGCCGCTGGCGGAGCAGTCGAACGGCGGACGGATCGAGGACGGGAGATCGGTGCCGCGGCCATTGAGCTGATCGACCAATTCGCCGAAGATGTCCGAATAGGCCTCATTGAGGGCGCCGGGTTGCCACTGATAGATGAGACCGTGTGTCCAACCGGTGTAGGCGTGGGCCCACTCGTGCGCTGTCACGTCATCGCTGACCATTCCGTCACAAAAGGCGGTGATCCCGCCCGATTCCACGGCGTTCGGGCACTCGATGGAATCGGAGTCGTAGACCGCGTTCATGGTTGTGTCGAGACCGTCAAAGCTGAGGTACGCGCCGTTTGTGATATTGGCGAAGAGCGAGTAGGCGTCAGCGGTGGCCGCGATGAGTTCGTTGACCTCGGCATCGCCGTCCGGATCGCCGCTGGAGAACGGCAACGGATCGCCCTCCGTCCAGATCGACCTGGGGTAGCTGTGGCGGTGGATCACGCGCTCGATGTGGTGGATCTTGGAGCGTTGATCGAGCAGGCGCCCGTCATGGGCATCGATGTAGAGGACCTCGTGCAGGTCGGGGGGTGAGGCGATCTCGATTTCCCAGGCGAGGTGGTTGTCACCGGGATGGCCGCGGACGAGACCCTCCCGAAAAATAAGCAGTGTGGCCGGGTGGGTTTCGAGTTGCTCCGTCGGCCGGTTGTTCTGTTTGGCGATGAGGCGTACGGCCACAGCCTCGGCGACATGAGCGTCGAGCCGTGGCACGGTGTCGAGATCGATGTCGGAAATGATGGTCCCGTTGATCATCGCGACCCCGCCGTCGGCGTCGAGGTGAACCCGAACTCTGGAGCCGAATATCGGCACTCCCCGATAGATCTGACGAAAGATCGCCTGCTCGCCGCCGAGGGGATCTCGCTGGACACCCATCGGTTGGAGTTCCCGTACGGGATTGCTGAGGCCGACGGCATCTGCGTGATCTCGGAGCATCGCCAGCGCCTTGTCGGCGGTGGTGGCTCCCTCGGGTTCGGGGCGGTGGGTGGCGAGGCGGATGAGTTGAGGGTTTCCGGTTGCCGGGTCCATCACCACTCGATCGGTCATCAATATCGATCCCGGAAGGTCGGTCGGTTGGTCGGATCTTCCGGCGTCGTCGCCGGCCGCAGTGGTCGGCGCTATGGCAAAAACGATCCAGACGACAAGGAAAATGAGGTTTCCAGGAAAGCGAAGTGGTCTCATCTTTGAATGGTAGCAGAACGCGCCGCTGGCGTTGCCGTCGCGGTGACCGGTACACTGTGCTCGATCATGGATCACTTCGATGTGCCAAAACTCGGCGACGCGGTCCCGCGGAGGGGCAATTGGTTCTCGGCAAATGTCGGCAGGGCGGTGCTGCGGATTCGGGGGTGGCGGTTCGAGGGGGTGGTGCCGAACGTACCCAAAGCCGTGATCATCGTTGTGCCCCATACCTCGAACTGGGATTTTGTCGTCGGGGTGGCAGCTTTGTTCGCCATGGGCCTGAGGGCGAGTTTCCTCGGCAAACACACGCTCTTCAAGTGGCCGCTCGGGCCCTTGATGCGGTGGCTCGGCGGTGTCCCGGTCGACCGGCGGACCGCACGCGGCGTGGTTGACGAGACGGTGAACCTCTTCACGTTGACCGGCCAGTTGATCCTCGGAGTGTCTCCCGAGGGGACCAGAAGCAGCGTTGATCGCTGGAAGACCGGTTTCTATTATGTTGCATTGAAAGCGGGGGTGCCCATCGTTCCCGTCGCCTTCGACTACCCCCGGAGGGTCATTCGTTTTGGCGAGCAACTTGATCCGACCGGTGACATCAAGGAAGATTTTCAGGTATTGCAGGAATTCTTCTCCGGAATCGAAGGTCGGCGACGTTGATAAAGGAGGCGTGATGGACCGATGGAATACGGTAATCCAGGTTCTCGACTCCACCGCTTCGAGGCATCCCCGGCGGCCGGCTCTGCGGCACAGGCGATCAGACGGCTGGGCGACGCTGAGCTGGGCGGACTATCGAGCGCGGGTCCATCAGGTCGGTCGGGCACTGATCAAGCTCGGCGTCGAGCGTGGTTCAAGCGTGGTGATCCTCGGAAACAACCGTCCCGAGTGGTTCATCGCGAACCTCGGGACCATTGCAGCCGGAGGCCTTCCGAGCGGTATCTACACCACCAGCACCGCCGAGCAGTGTTGCTTCATTGCCGAACACAGCGAGGCCGCGGTGGCGTTTGTCGAGCATCCCGGTCAGATCGCGCTGCTCGAATCGGTCCGTGGACAGCTCGCGGCGATCGTCGTCATGGAGGGCGTAAGCGACAGGCCCGGTGTGTTTGATTGGGAGGGATTCATTGCCCTCGGAACCGATGTCGCTCAGGAGAGACTCGACGAACGGATCGAGGGGCTGAATCCGGATGATCCTTGCACCTTGATCTATACCTCGGGTACCACCGGGGAACCCAAGGGCGTCATGTTGTCGCACCACAACCTGCTTTGGGTGGCTCGAGCTTTGGTCAAGGAGTACTCGGTGACCGAGGATGACTGCGGTCTCAGCTATCTCCCTCTGAGTCACATCGCCGAGCAGGTGATTTCAATCTATCTCCCCTTGGTTGTTGGCGGTTGCATGTCCTTTGCCCAGAGTCTCGAGACCCTGGGCGACGATCTCCGCGATGTGCGGCCGACCTTTTTTTTCGGAGTTCCGCGGGTCTGGGAGAAGATCCAGGCTCGGATGGAGGCCGCCGGCGCGAAGAGCGGGATTCTTCGTCGTCGACTGGTTCGGTGGGCCAGGGGAGTGGGTTTGACCGGAGGCCGTGCGCAACAACGGGGCGAACCAATGCCCCCGGGTTGGTGGCTGGCTCATCGGCTGGTGTTCTCCAAGGTGCGCAACCGGCTCGGTTTCGACCGGACCAGGGTCTTCTTCACGAGCGCGGCGCCGATGGCGACAACGACCCTCGACTTCTTCCTGAGCCTGGGCATCCCGATCTTCGAGGTCTACGGGATGAGCGAGTGCACCGGTCCGACGACCTTTTCCTCAAAGACTCGCTACCGTACCGGCTCGGCGGGATGGGCGATTCCCGGCACCGAGCTCAGGATCTCCGACGACGGGGAGATTCTCTACCGAGGACCGCATGTGTTTGTCGGTTACTACAAGAACCCCGAGGCCACCGCGGAAGCGGTGGACGGTGACGGCTGGCTTCACTCCGGGGACATCGGAATGCTCGACGATGAGGGCTTTCTCTATGTCACCGATCGCAAGAAGGAGCTCATCATCACCTCGGGAGGCAAGAACGTAGCTCCGGTTCCCCTCGAATTGAAGATCAAGGCGATTCCGGGAGTTGCGCAGGCGGTGGTGGTGGGTGATCGGCGAAAGTTCCTCGCTGCGCTCATCGTGCTCGATCCGGAAGCCGTTGGATCGTTGGCGACCGAGATCGGGAGCGACGCCGCAGATGTGGCCTCCGCGGCTCGCTGTCCTCGATTCCGGTCCTATCTCCAGGACCGTCTCGATGCGGTGAACGTGACCCTCGCACCGTTCGAGTCGATCAGGCGATTCGCCGTCCTCCTCGATGGCCTCTCGGTGGAGAACGGCTGTTTGACGCCGACGCTCAAACTCAAACGCCGGGTGATTCAGGACGTCTTCAGCGCCACGATCGACGAACTCTACTTGTCGGACTCGTAGCGAGGGCGACGAGTCACTCCTGAGCCTGCTCGAAGGTGCATATGAGCTTCTCGGGATACGCGGCCATGGTCTGGATGATCTCGTCGGACGGAGCTGCGACGGCCTTGGCGGCGAACCCGGCGCGGATGGTCTTCAGGTTCGCACCGGGGTCGTAGGGCGCGAGCTTGGTCGTGACATCACCGGACCCTTCGGCCATGAGATCGAGGGTCAGGGCATCCGCCGTGCAGTCGAGATCGAGTTCGGAGAGATCGACGGTCCGTGTCAGGTGGTTCCCCGCGGTCTTGAAATGGACCCGGCCTTTCTCGAGTTCATAGACGATGCTCCACTGTGTCGAATCGGGCTGGGCAACATCCGCGAGGACGGCAAACGTCTCATCGATCGGGGGCTGCGCGCTGGTGTTCGCGCGAATGGCATGGGCGCCGTTGGCGGCCCTTGCATATCGGGCGAGTGACCCTGGCCCGTCCGGTGTCACGGGCGCGCCGCCATAGCCCAGGGTGCGGTTGAGGTATTCGAGAGATTCGTTGTAGGTGCTGTTGGTGAGGGCAGGCAGGGGGAGGGTCCGCTCGCTCCGGGCGACGAGTTTGCCGTCGAGGAATTCGATGACGGCGCAGATTCCGGTCGGCTCACAGGCGAGGAAGTGGAGGGTTGCGGGGCCGCTGATCGAGAGTTCGGAAGCGCTCGTGACGATATCGGAGACCGTGCGGAAGGAGTCGAGACAGTACTGGACCCACTGGAGGGTGCCGATGGATTGCCGGTCGCCCGGTTCGGGATAAACGGTATCGGCAAGCCAGAGGACCTCCATGGTAAGCCCGGTTTCGTTCATTCCCCCGACGGGGAATTCACGACCGTATTGATTGAAGGTGAGGCTGCCGTAGCGCGAGGTCCAGCGGACCGGCTTGGCGCCATCGGGAACGAGCGCCGTCTTGGCGAGACCGCGCGGGTTGATGACCAGGAGACCATCGGCCACATCCCAATCGTAGTTCTTGGCCATGAGCGGTCCGGTCTTGTGTTTGATCAGCATTGACGTACAGGCATCGGCCGGAGCGCCGGAAAGAATCACGGCGAGCGCACAGCCGGTAAGGGTGAGTCGAACGAGAAAAGAGCGCATAGAGACCTCCGAACGGTGATTCTAGCAATAGTCGTCCCCCGGGAACGGAATCCGGATCTTCAGGCAGACGAAGAAACCGGCCAGCGCGATGGCTCCGGCGAGCAGGAAGACCCACTGGAAACCATAGGCCTCCCAGATATAGCCCGAGAGGATGGGCAGCGTGGTCGCGACGGCGTGGTCGATGGTGATACCGGTCGAGATGGTCGGGGTGATATCGGCGGGATCCTCGGCGATCTTTTTGAGATAGGTGGTCCGCGCGATCCGGAGGGCGAAGAGCACGCTGTCGAAGACATAGGCGCCATAGAGGAGCCAGAGGTCGTAAGGTTGCGGCAGGATGTCGCTGGCAAAAGCATAAACCAGGCAGATGAGGAGGAGGAGCAGCTCATCGACGGCGAGGATCGTCCTTTCTCCGAGCCAGTCGACCACTTCGCCCAGCAGGGGTCGAAAGACGACGCCCAGGGTGGCGGCAATGAAATAGAGCAGGGCGATGGTGCTCACCGGCACATCGTGGATCTCGACGAGGACCCAGACCCCGAAGGCGAGGAAGATCTGCTTCCGGATCCCGAAAAGCGCCGAGATCGCGTAGAAGATCGAGTATCGGCGTTTGAAGACCAATCGCCGTGACGGCGGGTCGCTGGCACCGATCTGGAGGCCTGCGTAGAAGATCCCGGCGATGAGTGCCGATGCCCGCGGCGATGGCGAAGAAGAGACCGAACCGGTCGCCGAGAAAACGGGCGAGGACGTAGATGATGCCGACGCCGATGATGGTGCCGAGGTTGCGCGCGCCGCCGAATTGGCCGAGGCGGCGGCCTTCCTTGCCACCCTTGGAGAGTTTGAGACCGATGGGACCCTCGACGGCGAAGATGATGTGGTCGCCGAGGGACCAGATGACGATGAAGACGACGAGCCAGGCGATGGAAGGGGAGAGGAACCCGAGTCCGATGGCGCCGACGGCCGTCAGGACCATGGCCGCCGCGGCCATCTGGGTTTCGCGGAGGATCATCAACATGGCGCCGGAGATGAAGACGAGAAAGAACCCCGGCAGCTCACGGGGAAACTCGATCCAACCGCGTGCCTCGGCCCCGAGTTGGTGGACCTCGGCGAGATAGTTGTTGAAAGTGGACATGATGATCCCGGTGGCGGCACCGAAGAAGAGCGTGGCCAGCAGAGCGCGTTTGAGGTCTTTGGTCGGCACGGCGGGCATTCTACGCCAGACCGGGTGGACGCGCGTGTTGTTTCTCGATGAGATCACGGATTCCGCTTCGGTTTCATTGACGTGCTCGAACATCCCGGTTTCCGATCGTTTTTAGTAGACTTCGGCAGCCGTGTGATCCACGGTCCCGTCGAGATTCGAAAGCGAGGAAGACTCCATGAAGTGTGCATCCGTCTCGGCAGTCCTTGTCCTGACCATCCTGGCGGCGGGTCCCGCGGCCGCCGTTGATATCCACGACACGCTGATGCTGGCCGATCCCACGGTGAGCGATGACCACGTGGCGTTCATCTATGCCGAGGATCTGTGGGTCGCCGACCGCTCCGGCGGGACCGCGCGGCGCTTGACCACCCATGAAGGCACGGAGTCGAACCCGAACTTCTCACCCGACGGAGAGTGGATCGCCTTCACCGGCCACTATGACGGCAACGACGATGTCTACCTCATCCCCGTCGACGGCGGTTCGCCGACCCGGCTGACCTGGCACCCGGGCGCCGACATCGTGCGTGGGCTTCACCCCGGACGGGTCGGCGATTCTCTTTGTTTCGGGGCGGGAGTCCCACACCAGTCGCTTCGGCCAGTTCTATACCGTGCCGGTGGACGGCGGTTGGCCCGACCCGGTTGCCCCTGCCTTCGGCTTTCAAGGGGAGCTATTCACCCGATGGTCGGTTCATCGCCTACAACCCGCAGCGGGAAGCTTTCCGGCAGTGGAAGAACTATCGCGGCGGCACGGCCTCGAGGATCTGGATCTATGACACGGGTGACCACTCGGTGGTGCAGATTCCGCAACCCGAGGGTCGCTCCAACGACATCGACGCCGCCTGGATCGGCGACACCGTCTATTTCCTCTCCGACCGCAACGGCGAGTTCAACCTCTTCTCCTTCGATCGCGGTTCGGGCGAGATCGTCCAGTTGACCTTCCACGAGGACTTTCCCGATCCTCGCCGCGCGTGCCGGTGGCGGCGTCGTCGTCTACGAGCAGGCCGGCGCTCTCCACCTTTTCGACCCGTCCACCAACGAGTCGACCCGCCTGGTCATCGGTGTGGCGGCCGATCTCATCGAGACCAGGCCGAGGTACGCCGCGGGCGATTCGGCTTCATCCGGAACGCGGATATCTCGCCGTCCGGCGCCCGGGCGGTCTTCGAGTTCCGCGGCGAGATCGTGACGGTGCCGGCCTCCAAGGGCGATCCCGCGGGTGACCACCAACACTCCCGGGGTCCACGAGCGCGTCGCCGGCCTGGTCGCCCGACGGCGTCAGCATCGCCTACTTCTCCGATGCATCGGGGGAGTACGCGCTGCACATCGCACGCGCAGAACGGCCGCGGCGAGGCCGTGATCCATCCCCTCGACGGCTCGGGTTTCTACAGCGATCTCAAGTGGGCGCCGGATGGGAAGAAGCTGAGCTATTCGGACAACTCGTGGACGATCTGGGTGATCGATGCCGAAACCGGGCGCCAGAGCCGGGTCGCCTCGGAGGTGGTCTACGGCCCCGTCAAGACCCAGCACCACAACTGGTCACCCGATTCGAAGTGGCTGGTCTACACCCAGAACACGCCCACCTATATGCAGCGGGTCTGGCTCTACTCGGTGGCCGATGGCGAGCTCGCATGAGGTCACCGACGGTCTGTCGGAGGTCGGCGAACCGGTCTTCGACGCCGGCGGCAAGCTCCTCTGGTTCACCGGTTCCACCGACGCCGGTCCGGTTCGCTCCTGGTTCGCCATGTCCAACGCCGACATGGAAATGAGCAACTCGCTCTACCTGGCCGTCCTCGCCGCCGACGAACCGTCGCCGCTGGCGGCCGAGAGCGATGAGGAAGAGGGTCGAGGACGATGCGGAGGCAGAGGAGGAGGAGCGGAGGAGAGCGACGAGGATGTCGAGGTCCGGATCGATCTCGACGGTCTCGACCAGCGGATCGTCGCCTCGCCGCTCGGCTGCGGCGAACTACAGCAATCTCCAGTCGGGTTCCGCCGGCACCCTTCACTATCTGAAGACGGCGGAGTCCGGCGGACTCTTCGGCGATGAGGACGACGCCTCGCTCTATCGTTATGACCTCTCGGCGCGGAAGGAAGAGATGCTCCTCGACGCGGCCGAGGGCTTCGTTCTCAGCGCCGACGGCAAGAAGATCCTTGTCGGGACCGGTTCGTCGTGGATGATCGCCGACGCCGCATCGCCCATCGATGCGGCCGAGAACACCCTCGACACGAGCGCCATCGAGGTCCGGATCGATCCCACCGCCGAGTGGGCGCAGATCTACGACGAAGCCTGGCGGATCAACCGCGACTTCTTCTACGACCCCGAGATGCACGGCGCCGACTGGCCGGCCATGAAGGCCAAGTACGAGGTCTTCCTCGACGACCTCGCGGTGCGTTCCGATCTCAACCGGCTCATCCAGTGGCTCTGCTCGGAACTCGGGGTCGGTCACCACCGGGTGGGCGGGGGCGACTTCATCGCCGATCCCGACGAGGTTCCGGGCGGTCTGTCTCGGCGCCGATTATCGAGATCGTCGACGGGCGTTACCGTTTCAAGACGGGTCTTCGGTGGTCTCAACTGGAACCCCGAGCTGCGGGCGCCGCTCTCCGAGCCCGGTGTCTCAGTCGCCGAGGGCGAGTACCTGCTCGCCGTCGAACGGGCGCGAGCTGTCGCCGCCGGACAATCTCTTTGCCCGCTTCGAGAACACCGCCGAGTACGATCGTCGAGCTCACGGTCGGGCCCAACGCCGACGGCAGCGCATCGACGGACGGTCGAGGTCGTTCCGGTCGCCGACGAGGGGGCGCTGCGCAACCGCGCCTGGGTCGAAGGCAATCTCCGCAGGGTCGACGAAGCCACCGACGGCCGGGTCGCCTATGTCTATGTCCCCAACACCACGAGCCTCGGCCACACCTACTTCAAGCGCTACTTCTTCCCCCAGGCCGACCGCGAGGCCATCATCATCGATGAGCGCTACAACGGCGGCGGGCAGGTGGCCGACTACTACATCGACATGCTGCGCCGGCCCGAGCTTTGCCGCTGGGCCATGCGCTACGGCGCCGACATCAAGACGCCGCTGTCATCGATCCAGGGACCCAAGGTCATGCTCATCGACGAGAACGCGGGCTCCGGCGGTGATCTGCTGCCGTGGATGTTCCGCCAGCTCGATCTCGGCCCGCTCATCGGCCGGCCGACCTGGGGCGGTCTCGTCGGCGTGCTCGGCTTTCCGGTGCTGATGGACGGCGGCTTTGTCACCGCGCCCAATCTCGGCATCTGGACCGAGGATGGCTTCATCGTCGAGAACGTCGGCGTGCCGCCGGACATCGAGGTCGAGCAGCTCCCGGCCGAGACCATCGCCGGGCGCGATCCGCAGCTCGAGAAGGCGATCGAGGTCATCATGGCCGAGCTCGAGGCGAACCCACCGGTGGAACCCGTGCGACCGCCGTTCCCGGTGCGGGTGAGGAAGTAGGCCACCCCTCTCCCTCTCCCTCTCCCTCTCCCTCTCCTTCTGCCTTTGCCACGCGAGCAACCCAGGGAGAGGGAAAAGGAGAGGGGGAGGGAGGGGAGAGAATAGGGCCGCCGGGGGTGCCGGCGGCCCTCGGGTTTCTCAGTAGCCGAATCGGAATCCCTGCTGATACGACGCATCGTTGGTGGTGTTGTCTACCGTGGAGACATACGCAAGCACCGCACCTTCGCCGGAGCTCACGCCGGCCCGGATGATCAGGCCCTCACGGTTTCCTGGTGATAGCCGGGTCAGCAGGTCGTTGACCTGGGTCATGGCGTATGGCGGCGAGATTCGACGGTGAGAAGACGAGTTCCCGGGCGCCGGCGCTGCCGTCGGCGGTGAAGATCTCGACCTCGACCGTCACCGCTACACCGCTGACGTTGGTCAGCGCCGAGGTTGGTCCGGAACCCCTCGTTCTGATCGACGAACATCCGCAGGGCGCCCGCCTGACCGGTATCGGGTACGGCGGCATCCGAGACCGGCGCACCCGTGATCGTCTGACCGTAGCTGCCGGCCGTTTCGGCGGTGGTCCAGGTGCGGCTGGTGACGATGACGGGACCGTCCGCGAGATAGTGGATGCTCCCCACACCTTCTGACCCGAAGGTCGTGCCGACGACGTTTTCCAACACCGTCACCGGGTCGTCGAGCGTCAGGACGACGCTCTCCACGCCGGTGTTGTCGCTGCCTGTAGGGTTGAACCAAAGGTGGATGGTGCTTGCCCCCTGTTGGTAGATCCAGAGATCGGTGGTCCACACCGAGCCGAAGCGGCCATCGACGTTGGCCGCCGTCGGGACATATCCCTCGAGGTGGCCGGGAACCGACGCGAAGGTCGTTGAAACCGCGAGCAAAGCCGATGTCAGCAACAGCCCAAGTCGCGGATTCATCGTGTCCTCCCGGTCTTCTGTCCACCTTCGGTCAAGGCCACCGACCATCGCACGACCCCGTCGCGACCGATGGCGACCACCGAGGTGTTCATGAGTTCGTGAGCACCGGGGGCGTCACCCTGGTGCATCGGAGCCGCCGCCCAGACCGACACCGGTTCCGTTGAGTTCGCGGACGGTGACGTAGAACTGCGACCCGTCCGGCGCGAACTGGGGCGCCGAAACCATGTCGCCGTCGACCACCGTTCGCCAGAGTTCGTTGCCGGTGGCGAGATCGAGACCGACCAGCACCACGGAATCGGCGTGCGGGCCACCGCCACCGCCGCCACCACCGCCACCGCCGCCACCGTGACCGCCACCGTGGTTCCAACCACCGTCGCCGTCGCTGCCGGTTCCGTTCCACCAATCCTCGCGGAGGACGAGGATCACCAGGTTGCCGTCGTTGATCGGCATCATCGGCCAGCCCTCGTCAAAGCTCGCCCGCCAACGTTCGATCCCGTCGGCACCGATGTTGATGAGCGCGCGGTCGTCGCCCATCATCCCGCCGCCCGGACCGCCGCCCATCATGGACGACATCTCGGTCACCAGCAGGCTGCCGTCGTCGGCGACGGTGAGCATCCCGGCGCCGCCGGAACCCATCTGTCCTGTCCCGCCTCCCATGCCGCCGCCGTGGGCGGAGGCGACGACGGTGAGCAAAAGGCTCAATCCGAAAACAAAGATGATCTTTCTCATCTCGAAATCCAATCTCCGGCCGGTGTGACCGGGGTTCCTGATTTAACGTTGAACGACCTCACCGCAGCGGAGCATGGAGGGGGCGTAGGGATTGCTGATGGCCTCATCGGGTTGCAGCCAGGCCTTCTTGACCATCGGGCAGTAGGCGACCATCGGGCGTGGGCCCTCGATCAGGTGCTGCCACCGAACCAGGGGTTTTGTCAGCTCGGCGAACTCGTTTCGGGTGGCTTCCAAGCCCTTTGCCGATGCGAGCTTCTTGGCTCTCTCCACGATTTCTGGAAGCAGCCTCTCGACGGTCTCGCCGTTCTTCGGATCCACCCCCGCCTTCCCAGGACTGAAGTCCCCCTCGAGTCCGTCGGCCGCCGTCGCGATCGCGCCCGCGTGCGCCGCAATTCCGTCAGTCGAGTCCTCAATCAAGACCTGGCGGATCGACTCGTATTGGTCGAAAATGCCGCCCAAAACGGTCGGCTCGGCCGCGCTTGTCGTGATCGCAACGACCGCGACGAGGAACACTGTGAATCTGATTCCTAATCTCATATACTATCCCTTCATCAGAACAAGCTCATCGGTTTCTTGATTCCGGCCGTCCTACGGCGCCGGCGGCTTAAGATTCAACATCGGGTGGAGCAAGAGCGGGCGGCGTCGAAGCTGTCGATCAACTGTCTATTGAGCAGATGGATCACCCATTTCTACACCTCCACCCGCCGAAGACGCAACGCGTTGGCGATCACCGACACTGAGCTGATGCTCATGGCTGCGGCAGCGATCATCGGGGACAGCAGAATTCCGAAGAATGGGTAGAGAACGCCCGGCCGCTAACGGTACTCCAAGCGAGTTGTAGACGAAGGCGAAGAACAGGTTCTGTTTGATGTTGCGCATGGTCGCGCGGCTCAGCCGGCGGGCACGGACGATGCCTCGAAGGTCGCCCTTGACGAGGGTCATTCCGGCCGACTCCATGGCCACGTCGGTGCCGGTGCCCATGGCGATGCCGACCTGAGCCTGGGCGAGAGCGGGAGCGTCGTTGATGCCGTCACCGGCCATGGCCACGATGCGTCCCTCGGCCTGAAACCGCTTCACGACATCGGCCTTCTGATCGGGCAAGCACCTCGGCTACGACCCGGTCGATGCCGAGCCGCCGCGCCACGGCTTCTGCGGTCGTACGGCTGTCGCCGGTGAGCATCACGAACTCGATGCCGTCGTCGTGGAGCTGGCGAATCGCCTCGGGCGTGCTCTCCTTGATCGGATCGGCAACCCCGAGCAGACCCGCCACCGACCCCGTCAACCGCCACGAACACCACGGTCTGCCCCTGGCCGCGGAATCCTCTGCGACGGTGATCGCCGACTCGGCGAGGGCCGCGTCGGTCCTCGATGAGCGCAGCGGTTGCCGACGACGACTGACCGGCCGTCGATCGTTCCAGTGATTCCCTTGCCCGTGACCGACTCGAACGCCGTCGGTTTCGGCGAAGCTCGACGCCTTGCGTCACCGGGCTCCCAGAACGATCGCAGCGCCCAACGGATGCTCGCTCTCTCGCTCGAGCGATGCTGCGAGACGCAGGAAGTCATCGTCAGCACTGCCGTTGAGGGGAGTCACACTCACCAGTCGCGGCCGACCCTCGGTGAGTGTGCCGGTCTTGTCGACGACAGAGTGTCGACATCGCGCATCACCTCGATCGCCTCGGCGTTCCTGAACAGAACGCCGGCGATCGCGCCTTTGCCCGCGCGACCATGATCGACATCGGTGTCGCGAGCCCGAGTGCGCACGGGCAGGCGATGATGAGCACCGCGACGGCGTTGATCAGCGCGAAGGCCATGGTGGGTTCGGGTCCCCAGATGGCCCAGACGACAAAGGTCACCACGCGCGCAAGCCACCACCGCGGGCACGAAGAAGGAAGCCACCACGTCCGCGAGCTTCTGGATCGGCGCGCGGCTGCGCTGGGCTTCGGCACCATCTGGACGATCTGAGCGAGAAGAGTTTCCGATCCGACCTTTTCGGCTTCGATCACCAGTCGAGCCGGTCCCGTTGACAGTCGCACCGATGATCTGTCGCCGGTTTTCTTGCTGACCGGGATTGGCTCACCGCGTCACCATCGATTCGTCCACCGAGCTCGAGCCGGACACCACGCACGCCGTCGACCGGGATCTTCTCCCCGGGACGCACGCGGAGGGCGTCGCCGACCTCGACCGATTCGAGCGGCACATCCTCTTCCGCAGCCGTCCTGAGTCGATTCGGCGCGCGGTCTTCGGCGCGAGGCCCAGCAGCGTCTTGATGGCTGCGTTCGTGTGGCTGCGTGCCTTGAGCTCGAGCACCTGGCCGAGCAGGACCAGGGTGGTGATCACCGCAGCGGCCTCGAAGTACACCGCGACCCGACCGTCGGCGTCTCGGAACGACGCGGGGAACAGGTCAGGGAACAACGCCGCGACGACGCTGTAGACGTAGGCCACGCCGACACCGAGACCGATGAGGGTGAACATGTTGAGGTTCCAGCTCACAACCGACCGCCAGGCGCGGACGAAAAACGGCCACGCGCCCCACAACACGACCGGGGTCGCCAGGGCGAGTTCCACGAGATCGAGGGTGCGCGCGGACGCCAACCCGGCGAAGCTCACGCCGGGGATCAGGTCCCCCATGGAGAGCACGAGCAACGGGAGAGCGAGCGCGGCGCTGATCCACAGGCGCCACCGCATGTCGACGAGCTCCTGGCTCTCCTCTTCGTCGACCGAGACCGTCCGGGGCTCCAGCGCCATGCCGCACTTCGGACAGCTTCCCGGATGGTCCTGCACCACCTCGGGGTGCATCGGGCACGTGTACTTGGTCCGGGAGACCGCCTGAGGCGGCGTCGCCGGTTCGAGAGCCATCCCGCACTCCGGGCACTCGCCAGGTCCGTCCAGCCGGACCTCCGGGTGCATCGGACAGGTGTGTTGTCGTCCAGTTTCCTTTTCGTTCCCTGGAACCGGGGTTTGTTCGTGGTGCTGACGGTCGTGGGTTTTGTCGGCCGTGTCGTGGCCGACAAAACGCTCGGGATCCGACTCGAAGCGTTTGCGGCATCCCTCCGAGCAGAACCAGTAGGTCGTGCCGTCGTGCTCGGACGAGTGGCGCGCGGTTGTCGGGCTCACATCCATCCCGCAGACCGAATCTGAAACCGTGCCTTCGTTCATGATTCCGCCTCCTGACCTCGGAGCTCGTCGTGATTGTGGAGCCCGCCGCTGGAGAGCGGTGTGCGGCGGAGGTTGACCGATCGCCAGATGAAATAGATCACCGGGTAGACGATGAGCTCGCCGATGAACGAGGAGAGGACCCCGCCGACCATGGGCGCCGCGATGCGTCGCATGACATCGGCGCCGGTGCCCGTCGCCCAGAGAATCGGCAGCAGGGCGCAGAACGTCGTCACCACGGTCATCGCCTTGGGTCGGATCCGCTGAACCGCACCGTGCTCAACCGCTTCGCGAAGCGCGGCAAGGTCGTCCAGCTTGCCCTCTTTGCTCCACT
>CAVQJV010000047.1:0-35465 GCA_963712805.1 uncultured Acidobacteriota bacterium
TGTGGAAGCCGGCTTTGCGCGTGTGCGCGATACCGAGGAGGAACCGCGGGCTCGTTGGAGCCGGAGCGCGACCGCGGCGTTCGAGACGGTCGAGCCGAGGATCGCCATCGGGACGGTGCTCGACCGAATCCGTGCAGTACGACGGACGATCCCCCAGCTCCGATCGGCGAGCCCGAGAGAGATCCAGGAAGCACTCGAGAACCTCCCCGAATCGTGGGCTCGGCGCCGCGTAGCGGTGGCTCTGATCGAGGCCGGTGTTCCCGACGGCGTGGGCGATGCGCTCGATCTCATCGAGGACTTCGATCGACCGCTGGATCGAAGCTGGTGTCTGGCGGCCCTGGCGCGCCGAGGAGGGCTCGAGGGGGATGATCTCGAGCGGGCTCTCGAGATGCTCGCGTCGCCGGCCGCGAGGCGGCGGGTTGAGTTTTTGGCGAGCAGGGCACGCTGACGGACCATCGCGACCGCGATCGCATCGCAGCTATCGCAGGGTTGAGACGCAAAGGCGCAAGGGACGCGAGGCACCGCATCCATCGCAGTTGAACCGCGAAGTACGCCAAGAGAGTGCATCGCAAAGGCGCGCTAAGCCATCGCATTTGAGAGTGAGGCCCGGTCCACCCTTCAAAAAACGGCCGATTACGTGAGCCCCGGCCTTCTGGTCCGCCTTTGGCGGCCCAGCGTCGCCCGAGCAGCGCGGTCGATGGGAATGACGGGGAGGATTGCGACCACGCTGATCGCGCGCCGGCGGCCTCATGGCGGGCCGGGAGAGATGCACCGGGACGCTGTCGCCGTGGGTTGCCCGGCATGGACATTGTGCGGGGCGGCAGGCGCAGCCGGTGGGTTTGGCCTGCACAATGCCATGCCCGCACGCCCCGGGGGGCTTTTGGTCTTTCACGTGCTCGGAGCGCTGACCCGGGGGCTGCCGCTGCCGCTGTCGCTGCCCCGGACGCTGTTGCTGCCGCTGCCCCTGCCGCGGGTCGAGAAATCGGCAACGATTGCGCACAGACGCATGTATCCTTGGGACTAAGATGCGTGCAACCGAAGTCGTCGAGCGTTGGTACGCCGAGGCCCTTGCGCGGCCGGTGGAGATCTTTCGATCCTACAAGATGGTCAGGGTCCGCCCCGACGCCGTCGCCGGACTCACCGTGGCGGTGGTGGCGATTCCGCAATCCATCGCCTATGCCTCCATCGCCGGGCTGCCGCCGTCCTACGGGCTCTATGCCGCCGCGGTGGCGGCTATCGTCGGCTCGCTATGGGGCTCCTCGCGATACCTCGCGACCGGTCCCACCAACGCCATTTCCATCCTGGTGCTGTCGATTCTGACCCCGTTGGCGGCCATTGGTTCGGCCGAGTACCTGATGGCGGCTTCGTTGATGGCCGTGATGGTGGGGGTGTTCTGCATCATCTTCGGTTTTGCCGGACTCGGCGTACTCGTCAACTTCGCATCACGGGCGGTGCTGCTCGGTTTCACAGCCGGTGCGGGGGTGCTCATTGCTGCGGGCCAGCTCAAAAACCTGCTCCGACTCGATCTCCCACGGAGCCCTCATCTGTGGCACTCCATGGTCGGCGTGGTGGAGCACCTGAGCGAGACCCACTGGCAGAGCCTCGTGCTCGGACTCGGGACTCTTGCGGCCATGGTGATCATCTCCAAAATAGCTCCGCGTCTTCCGGCTGCCCTGACGGCCCTCATCGGTTCAGGGATCCTGGTGGCGGTGGTCGGGGTCGATCGTTTGGGGGTGGCGGTCATCGGTCAGGTTCCGCGGGAGATGCCGCATCTGACGTCGTTCTCCCTCGGTTGGATGTGGCGGGACGATTTGGTGGGCGCCCTGGTGATGGGTTCCATGGCGGTGGCGGCCATGGGGCTGGTCGAGGCGGTTTCCATCGCACGTGAGATCTCTCGCCAGAGCGGTGAGCGCCTCGACATCAACCAGGAGCTGGTCGGGCAGGGAATGGCGAACATCGCCGCCGGGCTCTTTTCCGGCTATGCCTGTTCAGGGTCCTTCACCCGATCGGCGATCAACTTCCAATCGGGAGCGCGGACTCAGATTTCGGGAGTGTTCTGCGGTGTCTTCGTGTTGGCGGGTGTCCTGGCTTTCGGTCCCGCCGCCGCCTATCTGCCGAATGCGGCGCTGGCGGGCATGATCATGGTCATCGCCTACCGGATGGTGGACTGGCACGGTGTCCGACGGGTCAGGAAGACTTCGCGCAGCGAAACCGGAATCATGGTCTCCACCTTTGTCGCAACCCTGGCCTTCCCCCTCGAATTCGCGGTCCTGGCCGGGGTCATTCTGTCGCTCGCCATCTACATCTACAAATCGAGTCTGCCAACGGTTCACACCGTGGTGCCGGATCCGACCTTCCGCCATTTTGTCGAACGCGACGACGCACCGTGCTGCAGCCAGCTGGGCGTGATCAACATCCGTGGCGCGCTTTTCTTCGGTGCAGCCAGCCATGTCGAGGACGAACTCCTCGCGAACTACGAGGCCAACCCCGGGCAGAACCACCTCTTACTGAGGATGCACGGTGTCCACCAGTGCGATCTTGCAGGTATCGATGTGTTGGAGGGAATCGTCCGACTCTATCGCGATGCCGGCGGTGACGTCTTTATGGTCCAGGTCCGTCCGGAGGTGCGCCAGATCATGGATGCCTCCGGATTCGAGGATCTGCTCGGCACCGACCGTTTCCTCGAACAGGAAGCAGCCATCGACTGGCTCTTCGAGAAGGTCATCGACCCTGCAGTGTGCATCTATGAATGTGAACACCGGGTCTTCGCCGAGTGCCAGCCGCTCGAGAAGCACCCGTACGACCTGCGCCTCCCCGCCTACCCGACGCGATTCCACTACCCCGAACGACAGTTGACCGTGCCCGAGTTCGAGGATGCCCTTCGCGCCCACCGCAAGGGCGGAGTCCTCATCGATGTCCGGGAGCGCGCGGAGTTTCTCCGGGGACATCTGGCCGGAGCCGAGCTCATCCCGCTGCGCCACATCATCGAAGACGCCGAGCAGTTGCCCCGCGACCGGCCCATCCTCCTCATCTGTCGTTCGGGGCGGCGGTCGACACGTGCCATGCACTGGCTCCTCGATCTCGGGTTCGAGGACGTCGCCAATCTCAAGGGGGGCCTTCTGAGCTGGAAGGCGATGGGGAGACCGCTCGAAGTCGACTGACGTCGACTTCGAAATGATGAATGATGAATGATGAATTACATCGCACCCTGTTCACGGAGGCAAAGAGCACGTCAGGTGCAGCGAAATTCATAATTCATAATTGATCAGGGTGACGAAGTCCTTGCCCTCGAGATTCCTGATCCTCCGACAGACCTCGTAGCCTTCGCGGGAGCCGCCCTCGTTGGTGTTGCCCTCGATGGTTTCGATGATTTCGTCGACGGCGGCAACGACGATTCCGACGTGGTTCCAGTCGGTGGGGGTTCGGCGTTGGACAAAGAGTGAGCCGCGGGGCAGGTTTTTAAGGGTGGCGGCGTCGCCCGCGATTTCGGACTCCGCAATGAATCGTCCGTCGGCTTGCGCATCCCGGGAGATGACGTCGCAGGAAAACGTCGGTCTCATGGGAAGCGATACACCGGCGTGCCACGCCGCCTGGCGGACGAGAAAACTCGCGAAACCTGCGCACCAGAGAAAACCGGGTCCGTCAGCGCCGTCCATGTAGACCCTGACCCACGGGCCCCGGTTGGTTCCGCCGACCTCGCGAGGTCGCTGTTTGAGATGTTGTCGCGCCGCGGCCGCAACACCCGAAGCGACTCCGCTTGGGGTCGTTGTGGGTGGGGCCAGGGCGCGTTGGAGGGGTTCGGTGAGTTCTTTGAATGTCGGCCTGTCCACGATACCGGTCTTGGGCAGACCACGACGGGTCTGGAATCGACCCACCGCGTACTGGGTGGCGGGACCGAATTGGCCGTCCACCACCACCGCGATCCCGTTCAACGTCAACCACTCCTGAACCCGTTGGACCGCCATCCCGGTGGCGGCCCGCGCGAGTGGCTGGGTCAGACGGAGCTCTTTGCGTACCCAAGCGAAGGGAATGTCATCGATGTCGAGACCCATGTTCTGCGTCTCCTTCCCGGTGGATTGAGCAATTTCTGCCTGACAAAACGTACCACGCGGGATCGGGAACCAGGCTCAGCCGATGCCTCCCGCCAGGCGGTCCGCCAGGAGGGTGAAGCGCTCGCGTTGGGTGGCGTTGTCGACCGCCCGGGCGAGGGCCCGCCGGCTGCCGACGATGACGACGAGCCTGCGTCCGCGGGTGACGGCGGTGTAGAGCAGATTGCGCTGCAGCATGATGTGGTGTTGGTGGTGGAGAACGATGACCACGGCGGGGTACTCGCTGCCCTGGCTTTTGTGGATCGTGCAGGCGTAGGCCGGGATGAGGTCTTCAAAACTCTCGTATGGGATCGCCACGGCGCGGCCGTCGAAACGGACCACCATCTCGTCGGATTCCTCGTCGAAAAACTCGACGCGGCCGATGTCCCCGTTGAAGATCTCGAGGTCGTAGTTGTTGCGCACCTGCATGATCTTGTCACCCAGCCGAAACCTCCTCGGGCCGACGGAGATCTCCGGACCGGTCGGCGTGAGCTCGGCCTGAAGGCGTTCGTTGAGACGCCGAACACCGAGCTCGCCCCGGTGCATGGGCGCGAGGACCTGGATGTCGTCGACGGGGTCGAGGTGGAAGTGGTTCGGGATTCGACGGCTGGCGAAATCCACCGCGAGTTCGGCGGCTTCGACTGGATCATCCCGCGCGACGAAGTAGAAGTCGGCGTCGGGGTTGTTGCCGTCGGAGATCGGCATCTGTCCCGAGTTGATCCGGTGGGCGTTGACCACGATGCGGCTGGCCTCCGCCTGGCGGAAAATGTGGTCGAGGCGGACGAAGGGCACGACGCCGGAGGCGATGAGGTCACCGAGGACATTGCCGGGACCCACCGATGGCAATTGGTCGGCATCTCCCACCAGGACCAGTCGGCACCCGGGTGGGATGGCTTCGAGGAGGTGGGCGGCGAGTTCGATGTCGAGCATGGAGACTTCATCGACCACGACGACGTCCGCTTCGAGAGGATTCTGGCGGTCGCGGGTGAAGGTCCAGCTGCGCGGGTTGAACTCGAGGAGTCGGTGGATGGTTCTGGCATCGCTGTCGGTGGCCTGGGCGAGCCGTTTGGCCGCTCGACCGGTGGGTGCGGCAAGGAGAACCCTTTGTTTCCGCTCGGCGAATATCTGGGTGATCCCTCGCACCAAGGTCGTCTTTCCGGTGCCGGGACCACCGGTGACCACCAGGACCCGCCCGTTGAGGGCGGCGGCAATCGCTTTGCGCTGGTTTTTGGCCAACTCGATGGAGGCCCGGCGCTGATACCAGGCGACCGCCTGGTCGACATCGATGGCGCTCCCATCGTTGGCGTGGTCGAGGAGTTCACGGATGTGGTTGGCGACCGCGGCTTCGGCAGCTTCGAGCCGGAGGGTGAAGATCGCCGTCTCGTCGTCTCTTCGGGTAACCGCGACCACCGATTGGCGTTGTTGGAGCTCATCGAGCACCGACTCGAGGAGGTTCTGGTCGATCTCGAGGAGGGCCGATGCCCCTTCGAGAAGTCTCGATCGAGGCAGAAAGACGTGCCCTTCCACGGAGGCTTCGGAAAGGGCGAAGAGCAGGCCCGCACGGAGACGCTGAGGTGAGTCTGCCGGGATGCCGATGCGCTGGGCGATACGATCGGCGGTTCTGAAACCGACACCGAAGACGTCTTCGGCGAGTCTGAACGGATCTTCCCGAACGACATCGACCGCGGCCGCGCCGTACTTGCCATAGGCCTTGACGGCGACACCCGGTGCGATCCCGTGACCGGTGAGAAAGACCATGATCTGTTGGATTCCGCGGTGCTTCTCCCACGACGACAGGACCTTGGCCAGGGTTGCTCGACCAATGCCGTGGATCTCGAGCAGCCGCTGGGGATCGCGGTCCATGATCTCCAGGCTGTCGAGCCCGAAGGCGTCGACGATTCTCGATGCCATGGTCGGGCCGATACCCTTGACGCGGCCGGTGCCGAGAAACTTACGGATCCCGTCCAGCGTCGATGGCGCGACGGTCACGTAGGACTCGGCTTTGAACTGCTCGCCGAAACGCGGGTGTTCGACCCAGTTTCCGGTCAGCCGAAGCTCGTCACCCTCCCGGACACCGAGGAGTGGACCGGTCGCGGCAAACGCCCCACGATCATCGTTGCTGAGCCGAACGGCGCACCAGCCGCTGTCATCGCTCGAGTAGAGCAGGCGGGTGACGGTGCCGTTGATGGACTCGGTTGACATCCCATGGATGATAGCTCGATTTCGGTGGACAGCGGCAGGGGCGGCAGCCGGGACGGTGACCGCGTCAGCGGCTGGGACAGTGACAGTGGCCGCGACAGTTTTCAGCGGCGGCTGCAACACCGGAAACCCAAATCACAGGCTCTCAAGACCCCAAAAATTCAATCCCGCGATTCTGATCAGTCGACGTGGGAAACCGGGATCTCGCGTTCAAAAGGCTCCCTACACGGAGTGTTCGGATCGTAAATCCGGAAACCGCCGTTCTTGTCCGCGATGTAGAACAACCCGTCGACCGCCTTGATGTCGGTCGTATCGAGGCGAAAGCGAGATCGTTGACGAGGGACGGCAGGATTCGAAACGTCGATGACATGGACGAACTGATTGAAGGTGAAATCGTTTCCGGAGTCCGCCACGAGCGCGACACCGTCGGACACCTCGACATCGACGGCTTTCGGCCACACGCCCTCGAGCTGGATTTCTCCGACCTGGATTGGTTGGGAAGGATCGGAGACGTCGACGATGCGGACGACAAAGTAGTCAGCGACATAGGCAAATCGCGCCTTCAAGAGCGATCGCTCTGGCGTATGTCGGAGTTTCGAGCGAGCCGATCAGCGTCGGTTCCGCTGGATTGTCGACGTCAAAGACGTGGAGTCCGCCGGTCTGGATCGATCGATCCCATCGTTGCTGACGACGAACGCGAGGTCGTGGTCGACGGCGAGATCCGCGCAGATTCCCGGGAACCGGAGGCGCTTCCGATGAGCACCGGCGACAATGGATCAGAGAGGTCGTACACCCGCAGACTGCTCGGATCGAAAGAGGTGATCGTCGTGGTGAAGAGGAGGCCGTCGGAGACCTCGAGGGACGAAGCCGTGGCATCGAAGTATTCGAGAGAACGGGGCGTCGTGGGATCGCTGATATCGATGGCGGTGAGATACGGGGCTGAATAGAGAACGTCACCGGCCACGACGAGATCCCGAAATCCGTTGGTCGGGTCGAAATCGAGAGTTGAGCCGAGCAAGATCGGTTCCGGTGGCCGACTGGTGTCAAATACTCGAATTCCGTCTCCATTCTCGAGGTCCGAACCGAGATAGACGTTGGATCCGGACACCGCGAGCGCGTTTCCACGTCGCGGAACATCGTACGATCCTAATTCCGACAGGTATTGACCGGAGCTGAAATCGAAGACAAGCAGGCCGTCGCCCTCGTTGGCGACGATGATCAGGTCTCCGACCATCGCCAGCCCTCTGGCGTAATTTCCCGACGATCCCGTCCTGCGATATGTCGTCCGGACGGGATGGGTGGGATCCGAAATATCGAGCACGCTCACGCCGAGGGGGCCGAGAAATACGTGATCCTCGTGGACCACGATCGCTTTGTACTCGTCTTCGACGTTGTCGTACTCGCCAAGCCACACCGGATCGGTCGGGTTGCTGGCATCGTAGATCTGGAGACCGCGAAAACTTGTCCCGATCAAGGCGAGGTTGTCGTGGATCGTGATGACATTGACGATGGTGTTCGGCTGGAATGAATCGACGGATACACGGGATTCGACGGTCGACTGATGTCGACGATCGCGATCCTGCTTGATGTCGCAAGGTAGGCGTAGTCGCCGATGGGGACCGCCTCCTCGACCGGTCGGTCGAAGGCCATGGAGGAAACTTCTCGCGGAGCCTCAGGATCAGCGACGTCCACCAGTCGTAACCCGCCACGATGGTCGGCGACGAGCGCGATCTCGCCGGTCAACGGCGACACGAACGGCGTTGCCCGGGGTGTCGACCCTCCCGATGAGCACCGGGGAGTCTGGTTCGGTGAGATCGACCAGCAGCAACCCGGCGTTCGAGGCGGCGATGTAGGCGATCCCGTCCCGAACCTCGAGATCGAGGATGATGTCGGGCAGTTCGAGTTCGGCCAGGATTGCAATCTCCCCCGTGCCGTGAACTGTCGCCACCACGAGGTAGATTCCGGACCCGAAATAGACGAGCTCTTCGGATGCGGCGACTGCGCGCGAGGGCCCGTAGCCCCAGCGACCCACCATCGATCCACAGTTGCCTCGGGCTGAGGCGGTCAACGCAAAGAACACAATGCCGATGCAGAACAACCCTCGACCGATGCCATGCATGGGAGTCACCTCAACCGGTGATACGTTCGGGATTGTGAGTTTGTTTTGTTCGAAGGCCAAAAAGAAAACGGCGGCGCTCAACGTCGAACGTCTAACGTCGTGCACTCCTGACCCTTTGCCGATCACCGGAATCGCATTCACCTCCGGTCGGTCGCTTCGGGAAAACGCGAACACAGATGCTCGGCCAATGCCGTGATGGTCAGCGAGGGGTTCACCCCGAGGTTGGCGCCGATCACCGAGCCGTCCATGACATAGAGCCCCTCGTGGCCGTAAAGCTCGCCGTTGGGGTTGATCACACCGGATTCTGGTCCCGATCCGATGGCGCAACCACCGAGGATGTGGGCGGTGGATCCGGTGTTGAGAAAGACCTCGTTGACGCTGTTCTGAGCGACGCCGTCGAGTTCCGTTGCGACTTCCCTGGCGACCTCATTGGCGACCGGAACATAGGATGGGATGCCCGGTTGGCCGGGGTGCGGTTGCGAGGTCAGCGCACGGCTGAAGGGCCAGAGCCACTGTCTCCGACGGACAAGTCTGGTGTGGTTGTCGGCGGTCTGCATGGCCATGAGCACCACCGAGTGTTCGGCCTTGCCCCAGGGCTTGGTTACCCTCCAGAAATCGAGGGGATGGCGCAGAGCGTTCCAGAGCCAACGCAGCGGCCGGGGAAGGCCGGGTCCGCCGTCGGCGAGCATGGTGCCGAGCAGGAGCATGACATCGGAACCCTTCGAGAAGCGGACCGCCTCCATGTGCGTGACATCATCGACCTCGACCTTGGCGGCGATGGCGACGCCTTCCCAGAGGTCGTCTTTGCTCCGGGATGTCATTCCCAGGAGGGCCTCTGAGTTGGTTCTGACGACGTTGCCGAGCTGGTTGGAGATCCTCGGCAGGGCGCCGGCCTCTTTGCACTGCATGAGGAGTTTGACCGTGCCGAGAACCCCGGCCGAAAAGACGACTTTGCGGGCGGTCATGGAGCCGCGGCGAGCAAACGGCCATTTCGGGCGTCTCCAACGAATTCGATAGCCGCCGTCCGAGAGTTCCTCGACCAACTCCACCTGGGTGTCGGGGACGACTTCCGCTCCCAGCTTTTCCGCGAGATAGAGGTAGTTCTTGTCGAGGGTGTTCTTGGCGCCATAACGGCAGCCGACCATGCAGCCACCGCAGAAGTTGCATCCGGTGCGGTCGGGACCCGCGCCGTCAAAATACGGATCCGGGACGGTCACATCGGGCTGACCGAAGTAGATGCTCACATCGGTGGGTTTGAAGGTGTGACCGAGCCCGCGGCGCTCGGCGGCGCGCTTGAGCGCGAGATCGGGTTCGCCGAGCTTGGGGTTGGTGACGGCGCCGAGCATCCGTCGCGCGGTGGCGAAGTGTTCCGGCATGATGGAACGCCAGTCCTCGAGCCCGGCCCATTGGGGATCGTCCCAAACGCTCTCCGGCGGTTCGAAGAGGGTGTTGGCATACACCAGGCTGCCGCCGCCGACTCCGACGCCGTGGAGGATGAGGGATTCTCTCAGGAGGTGGAGACCGAAGATTCCACGGCACCCGAGCTTGGGAAACCAGAATGCCTTGCGGAGATTCCAGTTCGTCCTGGGAAAATCCTCCGGTTTCCACCGTTTGCCCTTCTCGATCACGGTGACGCGATACCCCTTTTCCGAGAGCCGCAACGCGGCAACAGAACCGCCGAATCCCGATCCGATGATTGCGACATCGGTGTCGAAATTCCGGGCGTTGTCCGATTTCACTTGTGTCATGACCACCTCAAAGGGAGTTTACCTGTGATGCCGCACTTCGGCAAACGAGGAGATCGGCCGGTTGTTCGGGGATCACAAGACACCCGGGAAGGCGGTGATGATGCTTCGATCTTCGCCCCGTGGTGGTTTTCGGGCCTGTATACTCGACGCGTGATACGGCTCAGTCATTTCTCGGTCGCTACGATCATGGCGGTGTGCATTATTACGGGCCACACGGTGGGCGCCTCCGCTGCCGGGCCTACGCTGACGACGTCGGAAGGCCGACCGGTCGTCTGGGCTGATTGGCTCGAAGAAAACGGACCGGTCGCGGTGTTGCTGTGGGCGTCGTGGGTGCCTGACGCCGCCACGACCCTGGACAATATCGAGACCATTACGGCCGCAGCGCGGAAGCGTGACCTCGAGGTGATCCTCGTGGCCGTGCAGGAGGCCTTGGGTGACGCGCAGGCGTCCCTCGATGGGGTCGATATTCAGTGGTTCCACGATCGATACGGTGACCTCCTGAAAGAGAATCGCGTGGTTTCGATTCCACGGTTGCTGGTCATCTCCGGGGACGGTACCGTGGTCGAACGACTCGATGTGACGCAGGAGTCCATACGCGCATGGGGTGGTGGGTGATCGCGCGGTCGACAGAGCCGAACCGACCCGCACGTCCCTTGGCCCGCCGGCTCGCGCAGCTCTGGGTCTACGTGGCGATCTCCGTCTTGATCACATCGTGCGACGGGCCTCGGCAGGAGGCGAGTGAGCCGACCGAACCCGTCGTCGTGGTCCCCATCGAGGCCTACCGAGAGCCGATCCGGGTCATAGTCTCTTCCGGCGACACCATCGAGAGCGTGAGTCGGCGATTGGCCGGGGAGGAATGGGTCGCCTGGCGGGATGCACTGAGCGCCAAGATCGACTCGCGCAAATTGCGTCCCGGCACCCTCTTCGACGGAATCCGAAGTCCCGGTGGCGACCTCGTGGAGCTCCGCGTCGTCCTCGATCAGCGATCCGAGATCGTCTTCGAGGCCAACCAGGATGGCATTTCAACCTCGCGTCTCGATCGAGAGGTCGTGAGCGAGGTCGTTCGTATCGAAGGGACCGTGGAGTCGTCTCTCTTTCAGGCGGTGAGCACGGCCGGCGGCCGGCCGGCCCTGGCGGTCGGGATCGCCGAGATCTTCCGCTGGGATGTGGACTTCCTCCGCGACTTACGGCAAGGAGACAGTTTCGTCGTTGTCGTCGATCTTCAAACGATCGATGGAGAGTTCTATCGCTACGGGACGATCTTCGCCGCTCGGTTCACCAACAAGGACAAGGCCATGGAAGCCGTGATCTACCCGGACAAAGACGGCCGGTTGGGTTACTACGACCTCAACGGCCATCCGCTGCGAAAGATGTTCCTCCGCTCACCTCTCAAGTTCAGTCGCGTCACCTCGAGGTTCAGCAACAGTCGATTCCATCCGGTACTCAAGAAACGGATGCCGCACTACGGTGTCGATTACGGGGCTCCGGTCGGAACCGAGGTCCACGCCACCGCCGACGGCGTCGTGACCCTGGCCGGACGCAACGGCGGTGCGGGAAACATGGTCAGCGTCCGCCATCCAAATGGATACGAGACCAACTATCTCCACCTCAGCAAGTTTGGCCGCGGCATCCGGAAGGGCGTCCGGGTCTCCCAGGGTCAGGTGGTCGGGTATGTCGGATCGACCGGTCTTTCCACCGGCCCTCACCTGGACTATCGAGTCAAACACAACGGCAGCTGGATCAATCCGCTGACCATCTCGTCGCCGCCGGTCAAACCCCTCGAGGCCGATCGCCTCCAGCGATTCCTCGGACACGCCTTGGCGGTGCTCGATCTCCTCGATGGCGGCGAGGCGCCGATTGGAGCGAGAGGTTGAACAATCGTCCTTCTTCGGTGCGGGTCGCCGCGCCATGCCGGGTGGATCTCGCGGGCGGCACCCTGGACATCTGGCCCATCGGCCTCATCCACCCGGGATCGCTGACGGTCAATATCGCCATTCCCGTCGAGGTCGCCCTCGTGGTGGATCTCGCCGGCGAGCCGGGCTCGGTTCGGCACACGACGCCCGAGGGTGAGGTGCGGCGGTTCTCTCGGGAGCAGGCGACCACCGACCTCAGCGCCGCGGTGGCGTTCTCGGTGGTGCCGCACGGTGGCGTCCGCATCCGGGTTTTGAGTCAGGCTCCCTTCCGATCCGGAATCGGGGGCTCATCGAGTTACGGTATCGCGCTCGTGCGGGCGCTGACCGAATTGGTGGGCCGGGCGCCGGCCGAGCACGAGATGGTGGCCCTCATCCGCGATCTGGAGGCTCGCATCCTCGGTGTTCCCACCGGCGAGCAGGATCATTGGGCCGCGGTCCGCGGTGGCGTCCTCGCCCTTCACCTGGAAGCCGGTGGCAACCGCGTTGAAACCCTCGATGTGGCCCCCGGGTGGTTGAGCGAGCGGATGACGGTGTTCTTCTCCGGGATCCGCCACCGTTCGGGGATGGTCAATTGGCAGGTCATCCGTCGACGGTTGGATGGTGACGCCGCCACAACCGCGGCCTTTGACGAAGTCGCGGCGGCGGCCGGGGATTGCCGCGCCGCCCTGCTGGCTCAGGACGAGGACGCGGTCGGGATGGCCATCCGGCGCGACTGGAAAGCTCGGCGTCTGCTGGCTCCGGAAGTGTGCACCGTCGAACTCGGTGAGTTGATCGGTGCGGCCCTCGGCCGCGGAGCGACCGCGGTCAAGGCCTGCGGCGCCGGGGGCGGCGGGAGCATCGTTGTCTGGCATCCGGTCGGAACCAGAACGGAGATCATCTCCGCACTGGAGAACACCTCCAGCGGCGGCCGCGTGCTGGCCACCAGCGCCGCGACCGAAGGCGTCCGTCCTATTCCGGAATCTTGAGCTTCTGACCGACCTTGATGAGATTCGGATCATCGAGAATGTCGCGGTTCGCCTCGAAGATCTTCATGTAGGCGCCGGCCTTGCCGTAGTACTTCTGCGAGATGTGACCGAGGGTGTCGCCGGCCGCCACCATGTGGTAGCGCTCCGTCGGTGGTTCGACATCGGCTTCGACCTCGACCAGAACGTCGGGCTCGGGTGCGGGTTTGTCGACTTTGATGGTGTTGATGATGTTGTCCGGCGAAACCAATTCGTCGAGCTTCTGCATGACCGTGGTCGCCACGTCGCGGCTCGGCGCTTCGCCGGTGAGAGTCACGACCTTGCCCTTGACCTGGGCGCCGAGGTGCCGGACACCGAGGTTCATGGCTTTGATTTTGGTGATGGCTTCAGTGACTTGATCGTCGAAAGATTTTCCAAAGAGATCGAACAGACCCATGAGCTGCTCCTTTGTAGCACGTTGTTCTCGTTCCTCGTTCGTTCGCTGCACTGAACTATAACAGGACCGGATATACTCCCGGCACCCAGCAGAAGGACGCCGCCCTGACGGATGAAGGGGACCTCGATGGAAGATCGCGAACTCTACCTCGGCAGTGAGATCGACGGAATCGATCGCATCCACCTCGATATGGATCACCTGACGACCCACGCGGTCTGCCTCGGGATGACGGGCTCGGGGAAGACCGGTCTCGGCATCGTCGCGCTGGAGGAGTTGGCACGACGGAAGGTGCCGCTGCTCATCATCGATCTCAAGGGCGACATGGTGGATCTCCTGCTCAACTTCCCGGATCTCGAACCGGAGTCCTTCGAACCCTGGGTGCCGGCGGATGAGGTGGGGGACCGGAACCCGGAGGACGTTGCCCGGGAGCAGGCCGACAAGTGGAGAATGGGGCTCGATCGCTCCGGGCTCGGCTCGTCGGACATGGCGATGGTCAAAAACGGGGTGCAATGGCAGCTCTTCACCCCGGGCGTCGCATCGGTGGCGCCGCTTGATATTCTCCCGGCCCTGAGTGCGCCTGAAGGGTGGGATCCCACATGCCGATCCCGACGCCGCCACCGATCGGGTCAACGGAGTCGTCGGGGCGCTGCTCTCTCTGGTCGGTCGCGGTGGTGACGCGCTGTCGGATCGCGACCACGTGCTTACGGCATCAGTTGTACTCGAACATTGGACAAGGGGTGACCATCTCGATCTGGGCGGGTTGCTCGCGAGTCTTGCCGACCCTCCCATGGAAGTGCTGGGTGCGCTGCCTCTGGATGTGTTCTACCCGCGCGACGATCGGATGAAGCTGGTCATGGCGCTAAATACCCTCCTCGCCAGCCCGGCTTTTTCCGCCTGGACCATGGGCACACCGCTGACCATGGAGGCGCTGCTGGGCACGAGAGAACGTCCGCGCGCCAGCGTCATCTCGGTGGCGCATCTCGATGAACGCCAACGGCTGTTCGTGATCGGTCTGCTGGTCTCGGAACTCGTGGCGTGGATGCGGCGGCAGCCGGCTTCATCCGGGCTCCGTGCGCTTTTGTACATGGACGAGGTGTTCGGAATATTGCCGCCGTATCCGGCCAACCCGCCAACCAAGAGACCGCTCCTGACGCTCTTCAAACAAGGGCAGGGCGTTCGGGGTGGGTGCATGGCTCGCGACCCAGAACCCCGTCGATCTCGACTACAAGGCCCTCGGCAACGCCGGTGTCAAACTCGTCGGCAGACTCATCACCGATCGTGATCGCGAGCGGGCGCTTGAGGGGCTCGGCATCGATGTCCTCGACGACGGCCGGGATGCCGACGAGGTGGTCGCCGGACTCGGCAAGCGAGAGTTCCTCCTCGACGACGTCCGCGAGAATCCGCAGGTGCGGTTCTTCTCGTCTCGTTGGGCCATGAGCTATCTCCGCGGACCCGTGACGCTGGCGGAGATGGCGCCGTTGGTGAAGAAGTCCCCACCGGAGGTAAGCCATCGTTCCGCCCGGCAGGCATCGACGACATCGACGCCGCAACCGGGAGCCGCGGGTCCGTCCTCACCGCCGGTACTCCAACAGGATCTGCGCACGCGATTCGGGTCTTCCGGCGGAGGTCCTGCGCGGCCCAGCGTCGTGATTTGCAGCTCCGTCAGCGTCAACCGCAAGAGTCTCGATCTGAGTCGAACGGTGGATGAGAACTGGTGGGTTCCTGTTGACGAAAACGGAGAACTGCGCTGGGACGCGGCGGATCTTCTCGAAGAACTGCCCGAACTCGTCGTCGAGCCCCCTGAAGGCATGGTCTTTCCCAAAGCCGCTCCTGGAAAACTCGGCGACGAGGCGGCTCGAGCCGAGCGCGACTTTGTCGGGTGGAGGGCGAGAAGACCGGTCGAGGTTCTGGCCAACCAGAAGCTCAAGCTGACCGCGGGCGTTGAAGAGAATCAGGAAGCGTTCGTCCGCCGCTGCCTCGAGGTGGCGGACCGGGCGGACGATGCGACTCAGGCACGGATGCGGCAGCGCTACGAAAAGAAGATCAAGAGCGTCCAGACGCGACTCGCTCGTGAACGCGACGAGCTCGATCGTGACCGACAGACGGCGGCTTCACGCAAGGCCGAGGAGTCCTTCGGTCTCGTGGAGGGCCTGTTTTCGGTGTTGCTCGGCTCCACGAGCATCCGGTCAGCGTCACGAAAGGCGGCCTCGAAGGTCAGGACGGCAGCGGGGAAACGCCGTATGCGTCAGACCGCAGAGGGATCGGTGACGGAATCGCTGCACGAGATCGAGCGCCTCGAAGAGGAACTCGATGATCTCAGTGAGGAACTGCAGGATGAGATCGATCGGATCGCCGAGGAGTCCGAGAAGATCGCGGAGCAGGTTGAGATTGTCGAAGTGCGACCGGTCCAAAAGGACATCGAGGTCAACGACGTGTGGTTGGTGTGGTCTTGAATCGACACAATGGAATTCTCAATCTCTCGTCGATTCCAGGAACCGTTGCTGGTATTCTTGTGACATGAATGGCGGTCGTCCGTGACCTCAGCGCAGAAGATCATCCTCACCCGACACGGCGAGTCGACCAGCACTCTCGAGAATCCTCAACGTCCGTTGGCCATCAGCGGGCGTCAACACGCCGAGCAGATGGCGAGTTGGCTCGATGGGTGTGGCTACCAAGTCGAGGAGATCGTTCACTCATCCAAACTCAGGGCGAGGCAAACGGCCAAGATCTTCGGTTCACGCCTCGGCCTTCACGCGGCGCACGTGCGGGAGGTTCCCGGGCTCAATCCCCATGACGATCCTGCGCCGGCGGCGGACACCATCGAGGTTGACCGCAGGTCGATCATGATCGTGAGCCACCTGCCGTTCCTCAATCGTCTTGCGAGTCTCATGCTGGTCGGTGATCCGGATAAGATCCAGTTTCAATTCTCGGATGCGGGCGTCGTCATTCTCGCGAGGGTCAGCGGCGGCTGGCGAATCGAGGCCGTGGTCGGTCACGAGATGATCTGACCGCTGATGCGACGACATCGCGAAACCACGCAGACATCACAGCATCGCACCGTCGCAAACGCGAAGACGCCGGAGGCGCAAAGCCGCGCAATGACATTGCCTGGGTGCAGGCGCTCATAGAGGGCCTCCACGTCGGCGCCTTCCTGATCGCGATATTGCTGTGCCCGGCAGCTTGCCTGGTCGGCCTGGTCGGCTGGATCGCCACGCTCATCCGCGGTAGGAGAGACTCGGATCCCGTTTCGGGTTGACGGTACCTCTCACAGAGACTTTTCCATCGATGTCGAATACCACGCCATCAGCTCGGCGTAGGTGCTCGTTTCGGTGACCTTCTCACTCATCAGGTCCGCGAAATCGAGACCGTCCACCAAGCTGAGGAACTCCACCATCAACTGCCAGCGGAAGTGCCGCCGATCCACCGAACCCGTGGTTGAACGCCAGGCGTCGTCGTCGAGCATCAGACCGACTCGGGTTCGCAGATCGTAGTCGGGGTCTGCCTCAATGGTGGCGAGGTTGGCCGAGTAGTCCGCAAACCCCTCTGCCTTCCATGCCGGGATCCGCCGCGCGCTCATGAAACCCACCTCGGCGAAGACCAGGTGGTGTGCAGCCTCGTGTGCGATGGCCGCCGCGACCGAACCCTGCAATCTCGTGTGCTCGGGCCGTCCCCGATTCCGATCCCCGATGGCTTCGATGATCGACGTGGAGAAAAAGGCATTGCCGGCCACCGAAATCAGCAGTCCCTGGCCAACGTGGCGCTTGCCGGCCGCCTTGACGATGAAGGCAAACAGGCGCGGCGATTGACAGTAGAAAACCCGTGGAGGTGGATCGCCGCGATCAAGCTCCATCGCCTCGATGCGCTGCCGCGCATCGTCAAGGACGGCCTCGAAGTCTCCGGAGATTTCCTCATCGGAGTAGACGCTGAACCCCGCGTGCTCGAGGTGATGCGGAAACAACGGATACGGGAAAAAGAAGATCGAGAGGTAGAGGCCGATCACGACGATCAGCACTCCCAACACTGAGAGGCCCCACTTTGCGAGCCGCCGACGCGAGATCTTCACCTCACCTCCAGGAGCGTTCACCTGAATGTACGCCAGCGGTGACGTCAAGGTTCACCAACAGCGAGCCAATTGATCCTCCGCCTCGGTGTGTGGACGTTTCTGCGATAACATAAGCGGGTAGGAACTTAAACAATGAAGGACCTCATAGGTCGCACCCTCGGGCATTACCGCATCGTCGAGAAGATCGGCGCGGGTGGGATGGGTGTGGTCTACCGCGCCCAGGACGAGCGGCTCGACCGCGACGTGGCCATCAAGGTCTTGCCCGAGGAGGTGGCGCGGGACGAGGAGCGTCTCGCTCGCTTCGAGCGCGAGGCGAAGCTGCTGGCTTCTCTCAGCCACCAGAACATCGCGACCCTCTTCGGCCTCGAGGAGCACGATGGCCAGAAGTTCCTGGTGATGGAGCTGGCCGAGGGCGAGACCCTGGCGGAACGGATCGAACGGGCGCCGGTCCCCATCGAAGATGCATTGGATTGTGCGCGCCAGATCGCCGAGGGGCTCGAGGCTGCACACGAGAAGGGGATCATCCACCGCGACCTCAAACCCGCCAACGTCATGCTCTCGCCCGAAGGTCAGATCAAGATCCTCGACTTCGGTCTCGCGAAGGCCTGGTACCCGGAATCGAGCGATGTCGATCTGAACGAGTCTCCCACACTCACCGCCGGGATGACCCGCACCGGGGTGCTGCTTGGCACCGCCGCCTACATGAGCCCTGAACAGGCACGTGGAAAGCAGGCCGACAAGCGTGCCGACGTCTGGGCCTTCGGGTGTGTGCTCTACGAGATGCTGACGCGGCAGAAGGCCTTTCAGGGGAACGACGCGTCACAGGTCATGGCCGCGATCCTCAGGGACGATCCCGAGTGGTCCGAGCTTCCTCCCGGAACGCCGGACCACATCCGGCGGCTTCTCGCGCGCTGCCTGGTCAAGAGCCCGCGCAACCGGCTGCATGACATCGCGGATGCTCGGATCACCATCCAGTCGCCGCTGGATGACGCCGACCCGTTCGCCGAAAGCACTCCGTCCGCCCCGTCTCGCGGCCGGTGGATGGCGCGATTGGCCTGGGTTCTGACCGCGGCGGTCCCCGCCGTTGCGGTTGCGCTTCTCTTCGGTGTGTTGAAACAAACCCCACCACCACCGGTGACCAGGGCGGTGATCCAGCTCGACCCGACGAGAACCGTGGGTTCTTCATACGAAGGGTCGTCGTCGTTTGGCCAAGCCGCGCTCAGCCGCACCGCGATCGCCCTTTCGTACGACGGTCGGTTTCTTGTGTACAGCGCCGGCGACCGGACGAGCTCGAATCTGTACATCCGGGCGATGAGCAAGGAGACCGCTTCGCTCATCGAGGGGACCGAAGAAGCGTGGTTGCCATTCTTTTCTCCGGATGGGGAATGGATTGGATTCTTTGCTGGCGGAGCACTCAAAAAAGTTCGCGTCCGAGGGGGGCCGGTGGAGACAATCTGTGCTGTCGACCTCCCGCCGAACAGCGCGAGTTGGGGGGTCGACGGGACCATCCTGTTTGATCAACAGCTTGGCGGGATTCTCCAGGTTGACCCTGCAGGAGGAGACCCCACCGTGATGACCGCCCTCGAAGGAAACGAGGCCGGACACTCGCACCCGCAACTCGTCAATGATGGTGAAACCCTCGTCTTCACCACGAGACCCGAGAACTATCGCGATTGGCACAACTCGACGATCGTGGCTCAATCTCTGAAAACCGGCGAACGATCGATCCTGGCGACCGGGGCGGGCGACGCACGGTACGTACCGACGGGCCACCTTGTCTTCGCTCGCGGGGGCGATCTCATGGCTGCAGCCTTCGATCCTGATCGCCGGGTGTTGTCGGGAGCTGCGGTCGTGGTCCAGGAGAGTGTTCGACACGCCGTGAACACCATTGGCGCAGCGCACGCCACATTCAGCGGGCAATTCTCCATCGCCGGGAACGGCACGCTTGCGCATCTCCCGGGAGGGGCGTGGTCCGATTCCGAGTGCGCACCGGTCTGGGTGGGCCGAGATGGACGCGAAGAGCCGTTGAACATTCCACCTGGTAGGTACTTCGGCATTCGGATCTCTCCCGACGGGCAACGGGTGGTCGTCCCCAGTAAGCAAGACGAAAACAGCCATCTCTGGGTATTCGACATCTCACGCGAGACCTTTTCCCGCCTGAATCTCGACGACGGGTACGAGCACTACCCGGTCTGGACACCGGACGGCGAACGGGTCGCGTACCAGGCGGGTCATTTTCTCGGCGGGACCATCTACTGGACGGCATCAGATGGAAGCGGTGAGGCGGAGCAACTCACGACGCTCCCCGGCATCCCGGCCTCATGGTCACCGGACGGTGGGAGTCTTGTCTTCATGCATCCCGGTGATTTTGGATCATCGGATATCTGGTTGCAGCCGCTGGAAGGGGAAGCCCGTCCGCTGATCGAGTCGCCATACTCGGAAACGAGCCCCATGATTTCACCTGACGGGCGTTGGCTGGCATACGAGTCGGACTACACCGGGAGGCAAGAGGTGTATGTCACATCCTTTCCGGACCCGGGGCCGAGGACTCAAGTCTCCGTGGAAGGTGGGGCCATGCCGGTCTGGGCGCCCGATGGCGGCGAGCTCTTTTTCAGGGCTCCGAGGACTCCGGACGGCCAACGATCGATGATGGTGGCGGATCTCACCACCGGAGACTCCTTCTCCGTCGGACAGACCCGAGAACTGTTTTCGGGGAGGTACTTCAAAGGGTCTCCCGCCAGAGCGTACGATGTCTCGCCCGACGGGCAGCGGCTGTTGATGTGCAAAACCCTCAACCCATCTGAGCAACGGGTTGGTGAGGTCCACCTGACCCTCAACTGGTTCGAAGAGCTCAATAGCCTCGTACCCCCAGACTGAAGATGCTAACACCACCGTCTCCCACTACCGCATCGTCGAGCACCTCGGCGGCGGCGGTCCGAAGACAGCCCGCGGTCGCCGGTGGCTGCCGCTGACCTCTGCCGCTGATCGCTGCTTCGCGGTTCAATAGCGGCGCTTCACATAGTCATCGATGAGTGCGATGAATCCCTCCGCGAGTTCATCGGTGGAGCCCGATATGGTCGTGGCCATCTCGCCGTCGATGAAGACCGGACAGCGCGGCGCCTCGCCGGTTCCCGGGAGGCTGATTCCGACGTCGGCGCTCATCGACTCGCCGGGCCCGTTGACGACGCATCCCATGACGGCCACTTTCAGAGCCTCGACGCCGGGGTGGGATTGTCGCCACAACGGCATTCGATCGCGGAGGTGAGCTGCCACCCTCTGAGCGAGTTCGCGGAACCCTGCGCTGGTGGTTCGACCACACCCCGGGCACGATACGACCGACGGGGCGAAGGTCCGAATCTCGAGAGACTGGAGAAGCTCACGCGCCGCCAGGACCTCGTCGCGCCGGTCACCGCCGGGCGGAGGGGTCAGTGAGACGCGGATGGTGTCGCCGATGCCATCGGCGAGCAGGGTCCCCATGGCTGCCGCCGACCAGACCAGACCGCGGACCCCCATCCCGGCTTCGGTCAGGCCGAGGTGGAGGGGCTGGCGGGTCTCGCGATGGAGGCGTCGATAGATCCGGATCAGATTGACCGGTGAAGACACCTTGCACGAGATGACGATCCGGTCTTCTCCAAGACCCGCGCGGAGCGCCGATTCGGTCGACTTGAGGGCGGAGAGGACGGCGCACTCGTCGAGGACCTGGGCCGATGTCATGTTCCGGTTGCGTTCGGCGGACTCGGTCATGAGTGCGGTGACCAGTTCACGGTCCAGAGAGCCGCCGTTGACCCCGATTCTGATTGCCTTGCCGTGGTCGCGGGCGATTCTACAGATGGCCGTGAAATTGGCATCGTGGCGATCGCCAAGGCCGACGTTGCCGGGATTGATGCGGTATTTGTCGAGGGCCTCTGCGCAGGAGGGGTTTCGCTCCAGAATGACGTGGCCGTTGTAGTGAAAATCGCCGACGAGAGGCACCGGACAACCCGTGTCGGCCAGCCGGCGCTTGATCTCCGGGACCGCCGCCGCCGATTCGTGCGACTCGACGGCGATCCGGACGAGTTCGGCGCCGGCGTCGGCGAGCTCCCGGCACTGACGGGCGGTGGCTTCGACATCGGCGGTGGCGGTGTCGGTCATGGCCTGAACCGCCACCGGGGCGCCGCCCCCGATGGTGACGCCCCCGACCTCGACCGCGATCGTCTCGTGATTGACGTCCACTTCCGGCGTACCCTCCGATGGTTGAAATCCAGGTCATGATACCGCCTCTCGGCCTGAGGTTCAGGGATTCGTATTTGGCGGGGGAACGGGAATGATGAGACCATGAATGGAATGAATGAAGACACGATCTCGGTTCGGGTTGTCGATTCCGACAGCGGGCGGTCACTGACGGCGTGGGTGCGGGAGATCGGCGACGATGTCGTGGTCGCAGTCGGTGGGGGAGACCGGCCTCATGTCGGTTGTGTGGTGCTCGCCGTGCCGACCTCCGGGCGAGGGCCGACCGGGTTTTCGCCGTCGATCTCGGTGCTGACCATTCCGCCCCACAAGGAAGAACCCATCGCGAGAGCGGTCGCCGAGTGCGTCTGTCGAACGCTCGGACGGGTCACGGTGGTGACCGCGGGGGTGCATGAGGATGAGATCGATCGGGAGGGAATCATGACCTATCTTCGGCTCGGGGAGGAGCTCGCCGATGCCGTGGCCGAGAACCTCGCGGAAGCGACGCAGCCTCCGTTACAATGCCGGTAGGCATGAGCCTTCTACTGCTCTACATTGTCGTGACGCTGCCGGCCCTGGGCGGCCGCACATTCGCCGTACGGGTCTTCGGTTTCGATGACCGCGAGGCATGGGCGCTGGGTCGGACCCTGGGTCTGGTCCTGGTCGCCTTCCCGGCCTGGTGGGCCGGGGTTGCCGGGGTCGCAAAATGGCAGTGGCTCGGGATCGCCGTGTTGATCGGTTGCGCCGTGATCGGAGGCGTCGATCTGTGGCGGCGCCGGCCGACCTGGCGATCGCTGGCCGAGGCCGAGTTCGTTTTTCTCGTTGGGGCGGCCGCGGTGATGTGGCTTCGTCTTGTGAGACCCGACATCCTCGGCCAGGAAAAGCTCATGGATCTCGGAATCCTCTCGTCGCTGCTTCGTGCCGAGAGCTTCCCGCCACCGGATATGTGGCTTGCGGGCGAGACCCTTCCTTACTATTACTGGGGGGCATTGATCTGGACTGTGCCGCTGGTTCTGAGCAAGGTTCCGCTCGATCTCGCCTACAACCTCATCGTCGCCGGGGTGGGCGGACTCGCGGCGTGTCTGCTCTGGTCTCTCGGCCGCCGCGCCTCGGAGGGCGGAGGCTCGGGTTGGATCGCGGTGGCGTTCGGGCTCTTTGCCGGTACCGCCGATGGTTTTCGTCAGTTCATGGTCACCGGGTCGATCTTCAATCTCGACTACTGGCACTCGTCTCGCCAGGTACCGGACACCATCACTGAGTGGCCGCTCTTCACCCTCTGGTTGGGCGATCTTCATCCCCACCTGCTCTCCATCCCGCTCGCCCTGGCGACCGTTCTGCTTGCGTGGCAGATCGGTCGGGTGGGTCCCCGGATCGGCCTGGTCGTCGGAACAGCAATCCTCTTCGGTGTCACCTGGGCGGCCAATCCCTGGTCGATGCCGCCGACTCTGGTCGCCGCGGCGTTGATGATTCTGTGCGGCGACGGCACGTGGCACTGGCCCGATCGAGAAGGGTGGTCGAGGTGGCTCTCGGTCATGGTCGTGGCGGTGGCAGGGTGGCTCGCCGCGGCGCCGTTTCACCTCGGCTTTCACCCGCCGTTTCAGGGGGTCAAGGCTGTTACGGCGTGGACCGAGCCGGCCATGCTCCTGCTCTGGGGCGGTGTGCTCCTGATCCCGGTGGTCGCCGCCGTGTGGGCGCTCATGTGCCGAATGTTCGGCGGAGACGGGCGAGGAAAGGCCATCGCGTTCACCGTGGTGGCGGTGACCCTCGCCCTGGCGGCTGCAACGGGGCGCCCGACGCTCGTCATTCTCGCCATGTTGCTGGTCGTGCTGGTGGTGGCCGCAGTGACCGGGGAGGAGTGGCACTCTCGGCCCGGGATCGCCCTGGCGGCGCTGGGGGTCTTTCTCCTGCTGGTGCCCGAGATCATCTATGTGGTGGACTCCTACGGTGAGAAGCTCCATCGGATGAATACGGTCTTCAAGTGCTATATCCAGGCGTGGGTCTGCCTCGCGATCGCGCTGCCGTCATTGCTGACGGTGGGATTCCGTCAGCGGCGGACGCGTTCGATCGCGGCGATCTTGATGACTGTCCTGGCCTTGCCCCACCTTTTTGGAATGGCGATTCAGCCTGTCACCGGAAAGGCCGTCAAAATCGATGGTCTTGCGTGGATGGGAGCCGAGGACCGCGCCATCATTCGCTTTCTCCGAAACCAACCCCGCGGAGTGTCCCTCGTCGAGGCGGTGGGCGGCGCCTACACCGAATACGCGAGAATCTCATCGGCGTCGGGAGTCCCCGCCTTCCTCGGGTGGGCAAACCACGAACTCGTCTGGCGCGGCCATGAGGTCAGCCCGCTGACCGATGCGAGACATGAGCTGGTGGACAAGATCTTCCGATCCGAGAGCCCGGAGTCGGTGGCGGCTGCGGTTGAGGAGGCCGGAATCGACTTTGTCGTGATCGGCGCCCTCGAACGAAGGGACTTCGATGAGGCTCATCTCGCGGCGCTTCGTGCCGCCGGCGAGGTGATCCCCCTCGATGGCGGCGGGGAAGTCGTACGATTCCGGGCGCTCGGGCCTCCGGGAACCGGATGAGCCGACAGGACCGGTGATCCGAGGAAGATTCAGGATGTCAGAGGAGCCGACGGTGGCTGACCGAGGAGGATCGATGACCAAAGGACCCGAACTCAGCGTCGTGATTCCGGCGATGAACGAGGAAGACAATATCCAGGCCATGCACGATCGACTGATCGCGGCCCTCGCGGACGACGTCGATGATCTGGAAATCGTTTGGGTCGATGATGGATCGACCGACTCGACGTGGCGGAAGATCTCTGAACTCGCGGCCGGCGATGCCCGGGTTCGCGGCTTGAGCTTCTCCCGGAACTTCGGCCACCAAACAGCGGTGACGGCGGGTATCGATGCCGCTCGAGGGCGCGCCGTGGTGATCATCGACGCCGATCTTCAGGATCCTCCAGAGGTCATCCCCGAGATGGTCGCGAAGTGGCGCGAGGGTTACGAGGTGGTATTCGGTCAGCGAACCCAGCGCGACGGCGAGACGATCTTCAAACGGTTGACCTCGGCGGCGTTCTATCGCACCCTTCGACGGCTCGCTCACATCGAGATTCCCCTCGACACCGGCGATTTCCGACTCATGGGGCCAAAGGCGCTGGAGGCCTTCCGCGCGATGCCGGAACACAACAGGTTCGTCCGCGGAATGGTGAGCTGGATCGGGTTCCCGCAGACGGCCGTAGGATTCCATCGTAAACCGCGCGCCAAGGGAGAGACCAAGTACCCCCTCAAGACCATGCTCAAGTTGGCCCTGAGCGGGTTCACCTCGTTCAGTTTCGTGCCCCTGCGGACCGCGACCTGGCTGGGGCTCGGGTCAACCGCCTTTGCCCTGTGCTACCTCTTGCTCCGCACCGCCCTCTCGCTGGCTGGGAAGACGCCGTTCGGATCGGCGGGCATGGTCGCGACGGTCTTTTTCCTGGCGGGCGTTCAGTTGCTCGCCGTTGGCGCCCTGGGTGAATACATCGCCCGGGTCTTCGACGAGGCCACCCGTCGGCCGCTCTACCTGATCAAGGAACACACCGACGGCGACACCACTGTGATCCCCCCAAAGAGGTGAGAAGGGTCGAAGAGGTCCGATCGGTTCATCAGGAACTGGAGCGGGGCCGAACGTAACCGGGCGTTTCGCGCTCTAGTGCCTAATACCTAATACCTGTTACCTGACTTCTATTCGTCCCACACCTTGAGATAATCGATCTCTCCGAGAGGAACCTTTTCGGTGTAGTAGACGGCGCCGCCTCTCACCGTGGTGTCCTGATCGAGGAGGAGCTGGCCGCCCTGAGCACCCTTGATGATGGAATCCCGTTCCGAGCCGTCTTTGAAGTAGATCGTCACCCGTTTCCCGGCCGAGGTTCGGATGGTGTCGGTTTCTCCCGGCTGGACCAGGGAGAAATGGTCCATGAGCGCGTGGCGGCGCTTGGCCTCGTCGATCCGGTGGGTGTCGAGACCGAAGCGGGTTGCGATGCGTTCGGCCCGGACGAGGGTGAGGTTGGCGATCTCCCACAGACCGCCATCGACGGCGGCGTTGGCGCGGTCGACAAGAAGTTCGACGATCTGGTTTGCGGTGCCGAGCACGGTCGCGTGGTCCGAGTCGACCAGCGCGGCCTCGGAGAGATGGTCGATGGCGCCGTCGATGTCGCCCTCGGCGAGCGCGAGACGCGCCTTCCCGATTGCCTCAGCGAGAATGGCGCCGGGTGCGGGAGTCGCGGCAGTGGCGACAGATCTCGGCGTTGCGGTGGGCCGCGGTGGCGAAACCGTCGGGTTCGGAGTGGGTTGGGGGCGGACGGGTTCACCCGCCGCACCGGCGGCCGTCTGGTGACGAACGATGATCGCGATGCAAACGGCGATGGCGATGAGCGAAAGCAACCCGACGACGGCGAGTGGTTTCGGCACCGCCCACTTCGACGGCCCGGTGTCGGTCTCGGTGGTGTCTTCCTCGTTGTGGCTCCCGGTATCGGTTCCCGAGACGGGAAGATCGAGGGCAGATTTTTGTTGGCTCGCTCCGAGCTGATCGGCCGGGGCGAAGGACTCGAGAGTCCTCTCTACATAAGCGACTTCCTTGGCCATCGAAAGAAAGCCGTTGCTCTCGAAGAACCGCTCCACGGCGAAGAGCTCGCGGGCGAGCGCGGCGAAGGGAATCGGTTCGTTCTCAGCCTCGGGATCCGTTGCCGGCTCGGGTTGGAGACGTTTCAGGATCGACTCGATCCGCGCTTCCATATCGACTGCTTCGGCGTTTTTGGTTCCCACCGAACGGCATTTTCGCTGCAGGTCGACGAGGCGCGGAATGACGGTTCGCAGATCATTGCCATCTGCGCGGTTGATGGGTGTGCTTTCTTCGGTCATGAGCCTCCCGATCCAGCCGACAGTGATAGTACCATCAGGATCATCATGACTCCCCAAACCATCATCGCCAAGTGAGGCGGAAAGGGCGTTTTGGTGCTGGGCAAGACCCAGTGTAGGGGAGACTTTGGTCAGAAGCAGTATCATCATCGAGTAACGGGGGTTTCTCTGCGGATTTCCTTGACCGATCTGCCGCTCTTCGTGAGGCCTGAAGCGCAAAACCCGATGACGAAATGGCTCGGTGTACCGGCGGCGTTGTGTCTGTGTGTGCTTTTCGGCTGCAGCGAACGCCGGGTCGGCGGTCTCGACCAGATCAGAGAACGCGGTGAGATCAGGATTGCCGTCCGTCCCGGTTTCTTCGATTCTCCGGCTCCGCCGACCGAGGACGGGAACCAGGAGTCCCAGCTGCGCCACCTCGCCGCCCGGATCGGTGCGGAGATCCGATGGATCGAAATCGAGCGAAACGACGAGTTGATTGAGGTCCTGGAGTCGGGCCGAGCGGATCTGGTTGTCGGTCGTTTTTCGGCGGCGCGCTTGGTCGGCACCCAATCGGCGCCGACGGCCGCGGTCGAGTGGGTCTCGGACTTCCTCGTCGCCGGGGTTCAGATGGCCGACTCGAAGATGGAGGATCTTCGTGGCAGACGAGTCCACGTCCAGCTCTCGGGTCTGAGCCCTGCTGTGCGTTCGGCTCTGGAGGACCTTGACCTGGAGATCGTGCCGGAGTCGGAAGGCCTTTCAGCAGAGGAACTGCTCGGGATGGTCGCGAGTGGTGCGGTTCCTCTCATCGTGACCGACAGCGGGGTTGTTGACCGGGCCCCCGATACCGATTCCGTCATCCTCTTCGGGCCGATCACCGAACGGCGTCCGGTGGTGTGGGCGGTGCGGGCCGCGAACCCTCAGCTGCGCCGGGCGATCGACGACTTCCTCTTTGCCGAAAAGGTCTTGACGCGGGGTTCGCGGGCGAGTGCGTGTCGCGACATCGAGCAGATTCGAGTCGCGAGGGTTCTTCGAGTGGTGACCCGAAATTCGCCGACAACCTGTTATGTCGCCGACGGCGGTCTGGAGGGGTTCGAGTACGAACTCGCGATGGAGTTCGCCCGTGAACAACGGATGCGGCTCGAGTTGTCGATACCGCCGCCCGGGGTGGATCCGCTGGATTGGCTCGAGAGTGGCTTCGGCGACATCGCGATCCTCCACGAGCCCATCCAGCCGAGCGCGAGAGGGTCAGTTTCTGGTCAGCGAGCCCTACCGGTACGTCGATTTGGTCGGCGTGGTTTCACACCGTTCCGAAGCTGCAATTTCGGTTGATGATCTCGCCGGAGTCGAAATCGTGGCTTCCTCTCCGGTCTCCGAGCTGGCGCAGATGATGCCCCTCGAACCGCCGATCCGGGTGGCGGGACCGACTCCGGGCACCGACGCATTCAGCGCGCTCCAGATGGTGACTCGAGGTCGGGCGTACTGCGCCGTGGTCGACGAAGATGCGGTGGCTCTCGAGGTCGATACTCGCAGCGATCTCGTGCGCGGACCGGTTGTCGTGCCCGATGTTCCCCTGGTGTGGATCATGAATCCGGTCTCGCCCGAGCTTCGATCCAGGGTCGATGATTTTCTCCGCCGGGCACAGGCCACGGGACTGGTGCAGGAGCTGACCGGGAAGAGCCTCGGCTTGTGGCGCCCGAGGGTTTCGCCGCGACTCCCGGCCGTACCCGACGGGCATCTGACACCCTATGACGAGTACCTCAAGTGGGCGGCGCGGCAGAACGGCATCGATTGGCGACTGCTCGCGTCGCTGATGTACGAGGAGTCGCGATTCGACCCCGACGCCGTGGGGCCGGGAGGATCCGCCGGTCTCTTCCAGTTCATGCCCATGACCTGGCGCGAACTCGGTGTCGAGGACCCGCACCACCCCGGGGAGGCCATCGAGGCTGGTGCGAGGTATCTGGGATCGCTGATGACGCAATTCGCCGATCTCGATCTTCCCGATCGGGTCGCCATGGCCATCGCGTCGTACAACGTCGGTCCCCGCCACGTCTTTGACGCGAGAACGCTGGCGGTGGAGATGGGTTTCAGTTCCAACCGATGGAGGGGCAATGTCGAGACCGCCATGTACATTCTCGACGACCCCGAGGTTGCGCGCCGTTTCGCGGCGGGTATCTGCCGCTGCCGGCGCGGCGCCGCCTATACCAGACGCATCCTCAGAAGGTACGCCGCCTACACCGAGCAGTTTCCACCAGCGTAGGCGCATTCAACCTCATTCACAGGGCGGTCAGGCCGCCCTGTGGATTAGATCTGGTTTCGCTGGAACATGTCGCGGAGGGCGAGCAGCGTCGTGGCGAAGTTCGAGGCGTTGAGGAACCGCTGGATCTCGGCCTTCTTGACGCCGGCCTTGCGCTTGGCCCTGACCTGGGAGATGAGGTCATAGAAATCGGAGAGCGGCCGGAGTTCGAGGCGGGAGAAGGCCGCTTCGTACCACGGGTTGGTCGAGACGCGATCCCAGACGGCGGTGGTGGGGACTTCCTCCGTGGTCCAGATCACCTCCGCGATTCCGGTGACTTCGCGATAGATTTCGCGGAGGACGGTCTGGTCGTCGTTCCCCTTCATCGCTCGCTGGATGATCGTCGACGTCGTTTCCCTCGTCTTCGATTCAGCGCCTTCGCCTTGGCCTTTGTTTTTGGCTTCACTCTCCGGTTCGTCGACGGCGTCGACCTCGACTTCGACGGGTTCCGGTTCTTCTCGAGCCTCGGCCTCCTTCACGCTCGGCGACGCAAACCGCTGGGGTGGGCGTGATTTTTCCGGTGGCCGGTCGGCGACCTTGGTCTTCTCCTCATCCATTCCGATCTCGGGGGCTTTGTCGGCGGACTTGGATGTGTCCGCGATCGCCGGGGCAGCCTCGCGAGGCACGGGTTTGCTCTCGGGCTCTGGAACCGTCACCTCGTAGGGCGCCGAATCTTCTTCCGGATTGCCGCGCAGCTCCTGCACCGCCCGGCGGAAACGGAGATGGAAGGACGTCAGAAAGTTGATTTCGGTTTCGCCGACCTCTCGGGCTCGCCCGATCTTGGACCGCATGACCTCGAGTTCGAGGAAACGGGTGTTGAGAAGCGACTGGCTCGGTGCGAGCTTGAGGATCGGTCCGAAGAGGGTCGGGTTGGCGATGATGATCTCGAAAAGGTCGGGAAAGACGGCGTAGCCGATCACTTCCTGGTACCGGTTTTCGTACCAGTCGATGGAAGCCTCCTGCTCCTTGTTGAGAATGAGCCGCTCGAAGACTTTCTCCGGAATGCCGTCGCGAAACCACTCTTTGCCGTACTTCGTTTCGATCCGCTCACGGACCAACGGCCGGAGGTCGGTGAGAATCTCGGCGATGACTCGGTATGCGTCTAGATTTTGATCAATCCAATCCATATTTTTGTCCCGTGAATTCGTACTGTACCATCAGAACCGATCGAGGGAAAGCGATTCGAGGTGATGGAAAAATCGCCCCGAAAAAGGAGTCTGCCATGGACTGGAACGTTGATATATCCACGCTTCTGAAGCGAGCCGGGACCATCGCGGTTGTGGGCTGTTCGCCAAAGCCGGATCGGGACTCTTACCGGGTTGCCGCATATCTCCAGGCTGCCGGATATCGGGTGCTTCCGGTCAACCCCGTGGCCGACGAGATTCTCGGCGAGAAGGTCTACCCCGATCTGGCATCGATCCCCGCCGAGATCGAGATCGACATCGTCGACGTCTTCCGACGACCCGAGCACATTCCGGCGGTTGTTGACGCCGTTCTCGACCGGGGCGCAGGCGCCCTCTGGCTCCAGCTTGGTTGCGGAAATCCCGAGTCCGAGCAGCGGGCGGCCGAGGCGGGGCTCGATGTGGTTTCGGACAAGTGCATCAAGATCGAGCACCGGAGCCGATTTGGGGCGTAGACTCGGTGTCAGCTACCGTTGATGAGGGCCGCCAGATCGGGCGGTTCCGGCGAATCTTCGACGAGAAATACGTGGCAATTCTCACAGTCCATGGGAATCACGTGCTCGCCGTCCGCGGTGGCCATCTCGTCGTCGTGACAGCGCCAGCAACCGGGGAAGTCGTCGTGGCCGATGTGATTGGGGTGGGTTTCCCAATTGGTGTTCATCTCGGGGAATGAGATCCGCGCGAAGACCCGTGACGCCAGATCGGCGCCGTCGTCGACCAATCGCGCATTTTCGGCGACCACCTCGGGATACTCGTCGCGATAGAATGTGAGCATCGCGTCTCGCACCGCGGCGACGCCCTCGGCGTGGGTCGCGTACTCGGCCTCGATGGCCGCGCGGGCCTGTTTCTTGAAGTAAGGGAGGTCACGCAGTTCGGGGTGGGTTTCCAGCACCCAGTCGAGCGCTTTTGGCGGTGTGCTGAAGAGGTGGGTCGGCCGGTTGTGGCAGTCGATGCAGTCCATGATCCCTGGCCTGATTTTCCACATCCGCGGGGAGTTCCTCCCCGTCTCTGGTATAGGTTCGGACCTCACCGTCCGGCGGTCGTGAGTTCGACCCATGCGACCGACTCGTTTCGCTCGTCACCGGGAACGTAACGGATGACATTGTCCGATTCGATGTGCCACCAATGGATCCCGCCGTGGCGTCCGATATCGAGGCTGCCGCCGCCGGTCTTGAGCAGCATGGCTGTGTAGACCGGGGTGTTCGTCTCGTCGGTGGCGTGCCGCACTACGACCCGCAGCTTGTCGCCGATGTGTTTGCCGGGCCAATGGCATGCTCGCAGGTTTCACGGGCCGGGCGGAGGGCTTTGGAGGGGTGTCCGACCGGTGGTCGGAAATGTGTTGAGGGCCGTGTGCCAGACCTGACGGAGTCCGTCGAGCTTGGACTTCACGAACCACGAGGCTCCCGGGCCGATGTGACATTCCACGCAGGCGACTCGTGAGTGCGGCGACTGCTGGTAGGCGGTGAACTCCGGCTGCATCACCGTGTGGCAGGTGGTCGCCGCAGAACTGACACGGTTTCCATCTGCTCGACCGCAAGAAACGAGCTCGCGCCGAAGATCACGGCATTGATCAGGGTGAGTCCGATGATGACCAAGACCACCCGTCGGATTCTCGGATCATTGAAGTCGAAGACCGGAAACGTCGATTTATCGGCTTCGCTCGTGCCTGCTCGGACGAGTTTTCGCCGACGCATCCACATGCCGGTGGGAATCAGGATCAGTCCCACAACGAAGATCGCGGGCATGAGTACGTAGGCGAAGAGCCCGATATACGGGTTTTCGAGTTCGCCGAAGAGTTCGACCACGATAAAGGTGATGATCAGGAGGGCAGACAGGGTCGTGAGCACAACGCCTGTGATGGTGATGAAGTTGTTCGCGTAATTGAAAAGTTTGCCTATGGTCTTCTTACTGTCCTGAAAAATGGCCATTGGGTTCCCTTCGGTCAGCTTTCCTGTGTTTGTTCGATTGCTCGACCGACTGATTATGACAGGAACGGCTCGGATCGGTGTAGTCTGGATGATTCCCCGGCACGGAAACTTGGATCCGGGTTCGATGTTTTTATCGGGTCGCCTCGTTGCTAGAGTTGAACAAGTGTCTCAATTGCAGAGGGTTGCGCGATCTTGAGGCCAACTCTAAATAGGTATATAGTTTTCCTCGGAAGGGGAAGGAATGAAGGTTTCTGTCCCGGAGCGTTGTCAAGTGTCGTTGATTATGGTGAAGGTCGGTCTGGTTCTGTTTGTGGCTGGGTTGGGGTTGTTCGCGCCTCCCGTCGCGGCCCAGGAGAACGCCGATTGTCTCATGTGCCACGAAGACCCCGACCTCGTCGGCGAGTTTGCCGGCACAGAAAGATCGGTCTTTGTCGACCCCGGCGCCTTTGCGGCCTCGGTTCACGCGGACCTGGCGTGTATCGACTGCCATGGCGATCTCGACGGCGTCGAACTGCCGCACGCAGAGGATCTCGAGGTTGTCGACTGCGCCATGTGCCACGACGATATGGCCGAGGAGCTCGCGGCGGGGCCGCACGGAAAGTGGGCCCGCAATCCATCTTCGCCGGCTGCGGCCTGTACCGGCTGCCACGGCGTTCACGACGTGCGTTCCAGCAAAATGCCGGACTCGCCGACCGCGTCTGCGCACGTGAGCGATCTCTGTGCGAGGTGTCACGGCAGCATCCTCAAGACCGTATCTGGAAGCCCGCACGGCGCCATGATGGGCGGCCGTCCGGCGGCCACCTGCACCGATTGCCATCGCACCCACTCGGTGATTGCACCGAGCCAGCCGTTGGCCCAGGTCGCGGCGTGCGGCGCCTGCCACCAAAAGCAGGCCCGCGAGAACCGCGACTCGCTTCACGGTCTCGCGGCTGTCAAAGGCGATCCGGCGGCGCCGAACTGCATCATCTGCCACGATCACCACGCCATCAAGAGGCACACCGATCCCGCCTCGCCGACGGCAGTCCAGAACATCCCACTCCTGTGCGGCCGATGCCACCGCGAAGGCACCGAAGTGTCGTTGCAGCACGACATCCCGCAGGACCGAATCCTTGAGAACTTCTCCATGTCGGTGCACGGCGACGCCCTTTTCAACAAGGGGCTGACCGTGACGGCGGTGTGTACTTCGTGCCACACGGCGCACAACATCCTCGATCACAACAACCCGGCCTCGAGCATCAACCGGGCCAAGGTGGCCCAGACGTGTATGCAGTGCCACGCGAGAATCGAAGAGGTGCACATCAAGGTGATCGAAGGCCGCCTCTGGGAGGAAGAACCGCACAAGGTGCCGTCATGCGTCGAGTGTCACCAGCCGCACAAGATCCGACGGCGGACGGTGACCACTCAGGAGGCTTCGAGCCAGAGCTGCCTCAAGTGCCACGGCGATCCGCAACTGAGTGTCGAACGGGATGGAGAGCAGATCTCGCTCCACATCGACTCCGAAACCTATTCTCTGTCGTCGCACGCACAGACGGCGTGCGCCCAGTGTCACACCGAGGTCTCGCCGGATCACAAGGAACGCGCGTGCGCGACGATCACCAAACCGGTGGACTGCGGAATCTGCCACGCCGCGCGGGTCGAAGAGCATGACCTCAGCCGGCACGGCGAGCTCGCGGCCCAGGGCGACCCGGATGCGCCGACCTGCGAAAGCTGCCACCAGGATTCGCACGCCATCAAGGATCATCGTCTCCCGACGTCGCCCGTGTACTCGCGCAACGTCCCCGAACTCTGCGGCTCCTGTCACGCAGCCGGCCGATCGGCCGCCGTTCGTCTCGGTGACGACCGCGATATCGTCGGGAGCTACCTCGAAAGCACGCATGGACGAGGACTCGTGGGCAGCGGTCTTGTGGTCTCGGCAAGCTGCATCGACTGTCACACGGCGCATTCGGCGTTGCCGCAGGACGACCCGCGTTCGACGGTCTCCCACGCCAGGATCCTCGACACCTGCGGTACCTGCCACAAGGGTATCGAGGAGGAGTTCAAAGCAAGCGTTCATTTCCCGGCCAACGTCGTGACCAATGAGGAGTTGCCAACATGCGAGAACTGTCACAACTCGCACGAGATCACGAGAATCGATGCCCAGGGCTTCCGCATGATGATGATGAACCAGTGCGGGCGATGCCACGAGGACTTCGCTGTGACCTTCTTCGAGACCTACCACGGGAAGGTGACCCAGCTCGGTTCCGAGGGTGCGGCCAAGTGCTACGACTGCCACGGCACCCACGGCATCCTCCCCGCTGAAAACCCGGAATCCTCTCTCAGCCAACGCCACATCGTGGACACCTGCGGCCAGTGCCACCCGAGAGCGCATCTGCAGTTTGCCGGCTATCTCAGCCACGCCACCCACCACGACAAGGACCGGTACCCGTTCCTGTTCTATGCGTACTGGTTCATGACCACCCTCCTGGTCAGTACCCTGACCTTCGCCATGGTTCACACCCTGATGTGGCTCTTCAGGCTGTGGCGAACCCGTGATGTCTGGCTACCGATCAAGGAAACCGGCCACAAGGAAGAGCGTTTCTATATCCGCTTCACCTCCAAACAGCGGATCATGCACTTCATCATGTTGACGAGCTTCTTCACCCTCGCCCTGTCCGGGATGGCGCTCAAGTTCTCGTTCATGGGTTGGGCTCAGGTGGTGACCCGCGTCTTCGGTGGTTACGCCAGCATGGGTAATCTCCATCGGTTGCGGCGGTCGTGCTCATCGCTCTTTTCGCCTACCACCTTCGGGATGTTCTCAAGGCCAAGCGGGCATCGGGCAAGGGTTGGTTCAGTTTTATTTTCGACCCCGTCAACTCGCTCATGTTCAACTTCAACGACATCAGACAGGTCTTTCAGAGCATCAGGTGGTTTCTCGGTCGCGGGCCGCGACCGCACTATGGTCGCTTCACCTACTGGGAGAAGTTCGACTACTTCGCGGTCTTCTGGGGAGTCTTCATCATCGGATCGACCGGTCTCGTGCTCTGGTTTCCCGAGCTTTTCACCCGCATCCTGCCGGGTTGGTCGGTCAACGTTGCGACCATCATCCACTCGGATGAGGCCTTGTTGGCGGTCGGGTTCATCTTCACCATCCACTTCTTCAACACCCACTTCCGCCCCGACAAGTTCCCGATGGATCCGGTGATCTTCACCGGTCGGGTGCCGATCGACGAACTCAAACACGACAAGCCCGGTGAGTACGAGGTCTTTATCGCGGGCAAGAGTGAGGCGGAGCTGGTTGGAAGAGTCAAGGGGCCCGCGAAAAAACGAATCGAGAAGGCGGCGAGGATCGTCGGTTTCACCGCACTCGGGATCGGCCTGACCTTGATCTTCCTGATCGTCTACGCCATGGTCTTCGGCTACAAGTAGGGCTGAGAGCCGTTTCAACACAAACCGCCCCGGCGACGGGGCGGTTT
>CAVQJV010000048.1:0-100712 GCA_963712805.1 uncultured Acidobacteriota bacterium
AGGACAAGATCGGTGCGAGACTCATTCAGAACTGGAGCGCCGGGCTGCGGCGGTGACGGAAGGGAGGCCGGGCGACCCGGGCGGGTCACCGGCCGGGTCACCCGGACACCTGCCCGCAGGTGTGCGGTCGACATAATGTAGCCTGGTGCCACGTACACATTTGCACACTTGCGCGGAAGCCAGGATGGTTGCCACGCACACACTTCAACACTGGTCGGCTTTGGTTGCTGTCACCCTTGGGGTTCGCGCGATCGACCTGAATGGTCGACTGCGGGCGGCCGTCGGTTCGGCTGTACAATCGTGGTCATGAGCCCTGACAAAGACGACGCCGGTCGACGTGGTTTCGGTAATCTGACGCGCCGAATCAGAACGGTGACCGGCCTGTTGAGCCCTGCAATCGAGGCGGAGACGGCCGTCGTGGGGGAGGTCTCGTCACCGCCGCCGGGCGACCAGCTGCTACCACAGCGATATCAGCGAAAGGACAACGCTGAAGGTCCGTACCTGCAGTGCGTCGAAAGCTCCAACATCCATGTCCGGATCGAGCGGGGAAGCAGCGTGTCGGCGTCCTCGGCGAGGAAGCAGCCGTCGGGCACGATTTTCCTCGACGGCGCAGCCCAGGGCGAACCCTTCATGGACGCCGCCAAGGGCATCTACAACCTCGACCACCACGAGGGTTGTGTGCGCTCGTTCACTCTCGCCACGTGCGAACAGGCGATGGTGTTGATTCTCAAGGGGCTCGACCTGGCGGGCCAGCGCTGGACGGTGAACGCGAACGAGCCCGACTTCGACACCGTGCTCGCGATCTGGTTGCTGTTGAACCACCGTCGGCTCAGCGCCGACGATGACCTGCGGCGGCGCATGATGCCCATGGTGCGTGTCGAGGGCGCCATCGATGCCCACGGCCTCGATCTCGCCGAGTTGACCGGCTATCCGCCAGAGCTGCAGAGCGAGACACTGGCCGCCATCAACGACCTCCGCGCGCACGAGCTCGAGCTCAAAAAACAGGGGAGCTGGGGCGACCTCGACGTCCTCGATTTCACCGCCGCCGCCCTGCGGGAGATCGACGAGCTGTGTCTATTCGCCGTGGGACTTCCAGAATCTGCGCCAGGTGGAGGAGCTGGCGCGAGAGTGGATTACACCGCAGAAATTCGCCATCGCCTGCCGCTCCGAATCCGGTATCTACGAGGTCGAGGAACACCTCAAGGAGGTGCACGGTGACAGGCTCGGAATCATCTTCCTGGCCACGGATGACGACACGTACACCGTGCGGAAAACGGATCCGTTTCTCGCGACCCCTCTCGAGCGCCTTTACGATCGCCTCAATCTTCTCGATGCCGTGGTCGACTCCGGTAATCGTTGGGGGGGCTCGGAGGACATCGGCGGGTCGCCCAGAGCCACCGGAACCGGGCTGTCCCTCGACCGGATCATGGACATCTGCCGCTGGGTCTACAGTCCACCGAGCATCGGGAGACGGCTGTGGACCCTGGTGAGTGGGGTGGCACTCACGACGACGGTGGTCGTGGCATCCGTCGCAGCCGGAGGTGGCGGTATCCTCGGAGCGGCGGCCGCCGGCCGGCCCGCACGCCTACGGTACGGCGTCGGCGGTGTTGCTCGGACTGGCGGCGGTACTCACGTGGGTCGGACGGAAGCTCCTTCCCGGGTACTTCGGTCTCCGTCTCCCCCGGGGACCGGGGTTTGCCGTCTGGCTCCCCGTGGCCGCAGCCGCAGCCGTGGCCGGCGGCGCGTGGGCGCCGATGCAGCTCGCGTTGGCCGGGACGACCCTCGGTTCCATCGGGTGGAAGTTCGCGTTGGCTTTGCTGGCCGGTGTCGTCGGGATCGAGCTGCTTGATGCGCGGCGTGCTGCACGGGATCATGGTGACCGGTTTCCCCATCATGCTGTGGAGCGGGCGGAGGTTCATCTCGGTGCCGAACCTGGTTTCATCCGTCGCATTCACTACAGCCGTCGATGGTGTGCTTTCGACCGCCGTGGTGGCTCGGCGATGGCTCGGTTGCGATCACCGCCTGGGCTGTCGCGGCCCTGACCATGGGTCTCGTCTGCGGTGCCGTCAGGGAGCGCAGCGGCAGCGTGTGGGCGGCGGTGATCACGCACACGCGTGTCTGCCGCAGCGGTGTGGGCGGTGCTGTCGCTGGTCTTCGCACCCTGATGAGCTGACGAATGCCCATCGGTGCAGGCGAGACGCCCGCACTAAAGGGTCGACAGCGCGTTGTAGCGCCGGCGTCGGGCGATGGGCCGACGAAAGCCCGTCGGTGCAGGCGAGACGCCTACACCACAAAGAACGACCGCGCGTTGTGCGCCGGCGCCACCCGATCACCCGGCGGTTGCCTCCGACCGGGGCTCGGGCTCCCCGTCCGGCGAGGCATCGGCCCCCCAACGGCGTCGGCGGACGCGGGCCGTGAGACCGGTCGCGGTGGTGTAGGCGACCGGGATCAGCACCAGGGTCACCAGCGTCGACGCCAACAGCCCTCCGATCACGACCCGCGCCAGGGGCGCCTGGATCTCGGCGCCGGTGCCGAGCCCGAGGGCGAGGGGGAACAGCCCGAGCACCGTGGTTCCGGTGGTCATGAGGATCGGCCTCAACCGCAGCCGTCCGGCCTCGATCACCGCCTCCGCCGCCCCCATCCGGTACTCACGCCGAAGCAGGTTGACGGCATCGACCAGAACGATGGCATTGTTGACCACGATCCCGATGAGCATCATCAGGCCCATGAGGCTCTGGATGTTCAGGGTGGTCCCGGTGAGCAGCAGCGCCGGCACCACACCGACAAGCGCCACCGGGACCGAAAGCATGACGATCAGGGGGTCGACAAAGCGTTCGAACTGGGCCGCCATGAGCATGTAGACCAGCACCAACGCCATCAACATCGCCACCGTAAAGTCGCGCCGTGCCTTCTGCTGCTCTTCGTACTGGCCGCCGAAGACGAGAGCGAAGCCCTCGGGCAGCGAGAGGTCGCCGAGGGCGTCCCGGATTCCCTCGACGGCATCTCCGAGCGCGATTCCGCTCTCGAGATTGGCCGACACGTAGGTCACCCGCTGGCCGTCCACCCGCTCGATCTCGACCGGTCCGCGTCCGCGCCGCCGCTCGACCAGGGCCGACAGCGGCACGATCTCTCCCGCTGGGGTCCGCAGGACGACGTTGTCGAGATCCGAGGCGTAGAGCCGGTCCTCGGGACGCAGCCGCACCACGATGGGGAACTCGTCGCCGCCCTCGCGGAACCGCCCGGCCTCGAGCCCGCCGACGTTGGCCATCAACGTTCTTCCGACCTCCTGCACCGACAACCCGACCTCGGCGATCCGTTCCCGATCGAGTTCGAGTCGTTCCTCGGGCTGCCCCTCGCGTCGGCTGACCCGGACGTCGGTGACACCGGGCAGGCGCTCCATCCGGTGCCGGATGTCGGCCGCGATCCGGTCCGCCCGCCCGAGGTCCCAACCGCGGATCTCGATCTCGATCGCGGTGCCGCCACCGGAGCTGAAGACCCGGTTGAGCATCCACAGGCCCTGCTGCGCCTCGACGTCGATTTCAGCCCCCGGCACCTGGCCGTCGACCGCGCGGCGCACCCGGTCGGCCATCTCGGTGCTGCCCATGGACCGTCGGTCCCGGGCCTCGAGCTTGAGCTCGACCGCAGCGCTGTCGCCGCGAACCTCGGTGGAGACGATCTTGATGTCTTCCTCGGGCAGGACGCCACGCACCTTGCGCTCGAGCTCATCGAGGTAGCTGCGGGCGACGGCGATGTTGGTTCCGCGGGCCATCTCGAGCTCGATGTCGAGCTCGTCGGCTTCGGTGCGCGGCGCGAGCTCCACCGGGATCAGCGGCCACAGCAGCAGCGCGACGCCGAGCAGCGTCCCGGTGGCGGCGAAGACCCGTCCTCGGTGGCGGATCGCCGTCGACAGCAGCTCGGTATAGCGCGTTTCGAGCCGCCGGAACCCGGTGAAAAACATCGATGCCTCGCGCGCCGCCCGGTCGCGGACGGTGAGAAAACGCGAAGCGAGCATCGGCACCAGGGTCAGCGCGACGAGCAGCGAGCAGGCGAGGGCGAAGACCACGACCAGGGCGAGGGCCTGGAACAGGGCGCCGCTCGTGGTTCGGGCGAAGACCACCGGAAGAAAGATGACGCAGGTGGTCAGGGTCGAGGCGATGATCGCCCCGGAGACCTCGCGGGCGCCCACGCGAGCCGCCTCTTCCGGCGCCAGCTCGCTCTCCTCCCGCTTGCGGACGATGCTCTCGAGAACGACGATGGCGCTGTCGACGATGAGGCCGACGCCGAGGGCGAGACCGCCGAAGGTCATCTGGTTGAGCGTCATTCCACCGAAGAAGAGCAGACCGAAGGTGGCGATCACCGAGACCGGGATCGACACCGCGATGATGGCCGTGCTCGACCGGCTGCGGAGGAAGTAGTAGAGCACCAGGATCGCCAGCAGCGAACCCCACAGCGTCGAGCTTCGGACGCTGTCGATGGACTGGCGGATGAACTCGCTCTGGTCGCTGACCACGCTCAGGTGAACGTCGTCACGCTCGCGGTTGATCCGCTCCATCTCGCTCCGGACGGCCTCGGCCACCGCCACCGTGTTGGCGCCGCTCTGCTTCTGAATGCCGACGCTGACCGCCGGGGCGCCGTTCATCTCGACCATGTAGCGGGCGTCCTCGTAGCTGTCGCGCACCTCGGCGATGTCGCGCACCCGGATCGGTTTGCCCCGCCGGCTCGAGACCACGGTCCGCGCCACCGCCTCGACCGACGGGTATTCTCCCATCGCGCGGACGTAGAGATCGTTGGTGCCGCTCTTGACGCTGCCGGCCGGCAGGGTGATGTTCTCGCGCAGCAGGGCCCGCTGGACATCGAGAGCGGTCAGACCGGATGCGCGCAGCCGGTCGCGCCGGAGATCGACGCGGATCTCGCGCCGGATGCCGCCGCGGACGGTGATCGCCCCGACGCCCGGGATCTGCTCGAAACGCCGGGCGAGGTCGTTCTCGATGAGCCGCGTGAGCCGCTCGAGGTCGCGGGTCGAGGTCGCCGCGAGGCTGATGACCTCGATCATGTCAAGGTCGAGCTTGAAGATCTGCGGTGTTTCGGCCTCGATCGGGAGGTCATCACGGATCCGGTCGAGCGCCGCGCGCAGGTCGTTGGCGGCCTCGTCGATGTTGGTGCCGCGGCCGAAGCGCAGGCGAATCCGGCTCGAGCCCTCCTCGGACTGTGAAGTGATCCGTTCCAGGTTGGGCAGGCCCGAGACCACGTTTTCGATGGGATCGGTGATGATCTGCTCGATCTCCTCGGGGCCGACGTTGGGGTACCGCACCCGGACGGTGAGTTCGGTGAACTCGATTTTTGGCAGCAGGTCGACGGGCAAGCGTCCGCAGCGCCACGAGACCGACGACCACGAACATGAGGTAGACCATGGTCGTCGCCACCGGCCGCCGGATCGACAGCGAGGAGAGACCGGCCATTTCAGCGGTCTCCGCCGCCGGCATCGGCCGCCGCCGCCGCCCGCAGCGCCTCGTCGACCTGAGCCGTGCTCTCCGGCAGGTCGGCGCCGAGCGCTCTCGCGACGACGCGCTGCTTCGCGAGGAACTGCGCCAACAGATCCTCGCGCTGGAGGCCCGCCAGCTCGAGGACGCGGGACCACGCGGTCGGCCGGACCCGGGCCGTGACCGCGGATCCGCCGGCCGTGTCGCGCCGCTCCTGCAGCAGGTGCTGGCCCAGGGTCACGACCCACTCGCCGTCGTCGGCGCCGCGTATGCCGACGGTACCTCGCCCTTCCGCAAGCACCTCCACCGGCCGCATCTCCACCGAACGAGGCCGGTCGGGGATCTCGTCGGTCGGTGCCTCCGGCTCGATGAGACCGTCATCGTCGACGACCACGAAGACGACCCGGTCGCCGGTCAGCGGGTTCTCCCAGATCGCGCTCGCCGGCACCAGGGTCGCGGGTGTGCTGCGGCCGATGAGCACCCGAACCTCGACGAACATCCCGGGCCGAAATCCCGCCGTGGTCACCGGCAGGTCGATCTCGGCCGTCGTGCTGAAGCTCTCGGTCTCGAGAAACGGCGAGATGCGGGAGATCGCCGCGGTGACCGGCTCGGTTTCCGGACCGCGACCGTCGATGGCCACCGGCGTGCCCGGTTCGATGTGATCGAGCATTTCCTGGGTCAGCGAAACCTCGACGACGAGTTCGTCGAGATCGCCGACGACGAAAAGGAGGGACGCCGGGTTGACCACCATACCGACCTCGACCTCGCGCCGGCCGACGACGCCCACTACCGGGGCGCGGATCGTCGCCTTGGTGAGAGCCGATCGCCGTTCCTGAACCGTCGCCTGAGCCTGCTCGACCTGCGCCGCAGCCTGTCCGGCGGCGGCTTCCAGGGCGTCGAGCTGCGCCTCGTAGGTTTCGAGCTCGAGCTCGCTGGTCAGACCCTCGGCGGCGAGGGCCCGGGCGCGCACGACCCGGGCGCGGAGCTCGGCGATCCGAGCCCCGGCCTCCACCGCATTCGCCTCGGCCACGCGAAGCTCGGCATCGGCGATCCGCAACCGCTCGGAGAGCGCCTCGTCATCGAGCCTGACGAGTGGCTGGCCGACGGTCACAGCGTCGCCGTTTCGAACCAGGACCTCCATCACGACGGCGTTGATCTCGGATCGGATGGCGACCTGGTTGCGGGCCCGGACGACGCCGCTGAGCTCCTCTTCGAGCGGCAGGCTTCCGGCTCGGGCCGGCACCGCCTCGACCGCCGCCGGCGCAATCTCATCGAGTTCGCCGGGGCCTCCTCCAGAGCACGCCGTCAGCAGCAGCAGACCGGCCGCTGCCCGGGCGACCATCGCGAATAACTGTGATCTCGTCAACTCGAACCTCCAAAAGAGCACGCGCCCGGTGATGAACAACGTACAGCCCCCACTCCATCATTGTAGATCGAGTCTTCCGATGGCTGCCGATGGGCGCCGATGGGTGCCAGATGGGTGCCACGATGGGTGCCAAGATTGCTGCCACGTACACATTTACACAGTTGTTGGTTCTGAATGGCCGGTGGGGGCGCCGGCCCCACCATGGCGCGTCGGTTCTTTGGAGTAGAGGGAGGATCGAGCAGGAGGAGTGGATCGGTGCCAGATGGGACGAGTAGGCCGATCTCCTTAATCTTGGGCCTTCGAGCCCGCGTTAGACACTACGGTGCCGACACTACGGTGCCACGTACCGCATTGGTGCATTGTCGGTTTCGCGGCCGGAGATCGCGTGGTCGAGGGTGTCGAGACGAAGACTGAAATCGCCGTCGTCGCGTTCCCTTGCCCATCCATCCATCCGCCTTCACAATGCACCAATGCGGTACGTGGCACCCATCGGCACCCATCGGCACCCATCGTGGCACCCATCTGGCACCCATCATGTGGCACTCGTAGTGAGTGGCGCCCATCCTTCCGAGTAGAATGGCCTCGAGTCACAGCGACAGAAGGAACACGTACCGCAAGCCTGGAGTGAACAGCCATGATCCATGACATCAGCCGCTTCTCGGGCACCGAGAGCTACATCACCTCGCCGGAGCTGCGGCATGCCGTGAATGTCTCGGTCACCATCCAGCGGCCGCTCTTGGTGCGGGGCGAGCCGGGCACCGGAAAGACCCTTCTCGCACAGGCGGTCGCCGAGGATCTCGGACTCGAGCAGATGACCTGGAACGTCAAGTCCACCTCCAAGGCGGCCGACGGCCTGTATGTTTACGACACCGTGCAGCGCCTTCAGGACAGCCGTTTCGGCGATCACGACGTCTCGGACATCCGCCAGTACATCCACCTCGGGCCCCTCGGCAGGGCGCTCACCAGCGAGCTTCAGGTCGTGCTCCTGATCGACGAGATCGACAAGGCGGATCTCGAGTTTCCCAACGATCTCCTGCACGAGCTCGACGTCATGGAGTTCTCGGTGATCGAGACCGGCGACCGCCACCGGGCGGTCCACCGACCGATCGTCGTCATCACCTCGAACGCCGAAAAGGAGCTCCCCGATCCGTTCCTGCGGCGCTGCATCTTCCACTTCATCGAGTTTCCGGACCAGGAGCTCATGACTCGGATCGTTCACGTCCACCACCCGACATCGGCGACACGCTGCTCGAGCACTGCCTGGAGAAGTTCTACTGGCTCAGGGAGGTCAACGGGCTGCGCAAACGTCCGTCGACCTCGGAGCTCGTTGACTGGATCGGGGCGCTCATGGCTGCCGGCGTCCCACGCGGCCATCTCGCCAAAGAGATCCCGTTCCTCGGCGCGCTGATCAAGCGGGAGGAAGATCTGGAAGCCGTCGCCAGAGCCGATCGCACGCGGCCTTGAGACCTCGACCGATGGACCGGCGGGGCGAAACCAGCGACCAACCCGGACAGCACGAGGGAACCGTCGGCCAGGCGGGGATCTTTCTGTCGTTCTTCTACCGTCTGCGGGGTCACGGGCTCAAGGTCACCCCCAACCAGTGGCTGACCGTGCATCGAGGCCCTCGCGAAGGGCCTCCACGGGTCGTCGCTGGTCGGCTTCTACTCGCTCGCCCGCGGCATCCTCGTGAAGGATGAATCCGAGCTCGACGACTTCGACATCTGTTTCGCGGCCCACTTCAGGGGTGTGGACTCGGCGGCCGCGGCGATCGAAAAGGAGGTCTGGGAGCTGGCTCGAGAATCCGGCGCCGCCGCGCGTCGCCGATCCCGGCGTGGCGGAGGGTGCTGGACACCGTGGACGTCGAGGCCCTGCGCGAGGAGTTCGGCAGGAGGCTCCGCGAGCAGACCGAGCGTCACGATCGAGGCGATCACTTGATCGGCACCGGCGGAACCTCTCCGTTCGGCCACTCCGGAACGCATCCCGGGGGCATCCGGGTGGGCGGAGAGGGGGCGGCGGCTCGGCGGTCCAGGTCGCGGCCGAGCGCCGTTACCGCGAGCACCGCCGGGACCTGGTCCTCGACACCCGCCAGCTGAGCCTCGCCCTGAAGAAGCTGCGGGCCCTGAACGGGTCGGCCCGGCCGACGAGCTCGATCTCGACGGCCACCATCGACCGCACCGCGCGCGAGGGCGGAGAGCTCGAGCTGGTCTTCGCAACCGCCGCCGGGAGAATCGTCTGGGCCTGCTTCTCGCCATGGACATCGGCGGCTCCATGTGGCCGTTCGAAAGCCTGGTCGATCTTCTGTTCTCGGTCGCCCACCGCGGCCGGCACTTCAAGCACTTCGACCACGTCTACTTTCACAACTGCATCTACGAAAGCGTCTACACGGACGCCCGGTTCCACGGGCAGATCCCGCTCGCGCGATCTGTTCCGCCGCTTCGATCGAGAGACCCGGCTGGTGCTGGTGGGCGACGCCCACATGTACCCGGGAGAAATCACCGATCGCTACGGCGCCATCAACTGGATGGAGCGCAACGAGCAATCCGGAGCCGCCTATCTGAGCACGCGTCGCGCGACCACTTCAGACACTGCGCGTGGCTGAACCCGATGGGGAAGAGCGCCTGGTCGGCGCCGTCCATCCGACTCATCAGGGAGATCTTCAACATGTATCCGCTGACGGTTCAGGGGGTCGAGGAGCTGGCAAAGGACCTCTCAAAAGGTTGAACCACTCCGGGCCGTGACCCACCCGAAACCGACCGGGGGGCTCGTCGCCGGCTCGATGGGTGCCACCGTCCGCATTCACGTTTTGTTATGTCTTGCTTGCCTGGTTGGGCGCATCCTGCTCGAGTCGCATGCGAAACGTAGCTACAAAGGGCGGTCGCGTGTGCCAAACTGCGAGCGCCGCTCAACGGCGGGCTGGCCATAATGCAACAATGCGGAACGTGGCACCCATCATCCCCATCGGTGAAGGCCATCCGTGAGGCCCTGAAGCAGGCGTCGTACAACAAGTCGAAGGCCGCCAGCCTGCTCGGCATCAGCCGTCGCACCCTCTATCGGCGGCTTGAGGAGCGCGGCATCCGGACCTGACGAGGCCGGGCTCCTCCAACCTTGTGCTATGACACAGAGTGTGCCAGGAGTGAGTGTGTACTGGCACAGGTTACGGCGCATCTCGGACGATCTTCGAGCCGCCGATTCGCCGGGCTGAAACAGACCGCCGAAGAGGCGGCGCAGTCGTTGTTTCGATCCGTTTTCCCGGCCCCCGGGTCGGGCGATCACACCTCGAGAGCACCGTTGGCACGCTTCTTGAAACTCCGGTGACGACATCACCTGTTCAAACAAGGCCACGAGGACCGCAGATCGGTCGGTTCGGCGCCGGCCACACGATAAACGGAGCGGCGCGGCAACGCATCGGCGAATGCGGGCCGCGCAGAAAGGCAGGTGGTGGATAGACCATTCCCGCGGCAGGGTGCGGTCAGCCGCCGGTTGATACCGATGGCTGCAAGAGATCAATCGGTGTGGTAGGTGGTCGTTTTTTGGAACCGGAATCAGTATCAAGGAGGAAGAACGATGCGAACCTGGAAATTTAGATGGATGATGTGTTTGGCGTTGGTGCTGCTGGTATCGGCAATGCCGGCGATCGCCCAGGAACACGGAGAAAGTGGCGGCGGTGGCTGTGGCGATGTGTTCGGCGATCTGATCCACATCACCCGGGATTCCACCACCGGTCAGCCGATTCTCGCGCAGCGTTGGATCGAGCTGCCGGCCGAGGTGCCGGGCTACGGTTGGGGCTATCGCCCGATCGCGGTCACCGCGGACGGACAAGAGATCCCGTTCCTGCCCTACACCTGTGATCTGGATATCGACCCCGAGAGCGACAACTACGTGGGCGAGCCTGTCGAGGTGAACTACTTCGGGCGTCTCAACGGTGGCCGCACGAAGCCGCGAAACAACCGCATGCATTTCGACGAGGTGATCTCGAACATCAAGGCCGGAATGATGGTCAAGCGAGGTCCAGCTGGCCGGCTAATGATCGGGTACGACTGTCAAGATGTGGGGAAGCCACCCTGCGACGAGTGGGCTACGGTCGACTCGCCGATGGAGAACATGGGGCTCTACGTCCGGCTGATGAAGTTCGGGCACCTGGCGGCCGACCCCTATGAGATCGACATCTGGGCGCACGGCGATCCCAAGCTCCCGACCCAGTTCCACCCGGCGCTCGGCGAGGAAGACTGGCCGAAATTCCACAACACGGTAAAGCACATGTTGCCCAGCGATGGCGACAATCCGGAGTATTGCTGGGACAAAACCGATTACGAGCCGTTCACCGATACGGACGGGGACACTTTCTGGGATCCGCCCGAGCCCTTCATCGACATCGACGGGGATGGGGAATGGGACTCCAATGAGCCGTTCACCGACCTCGACCCGTTGGTTTTCCGTGAGGGAGAGGACCCTGAGTGGGTCGACGGGGGGGTTTACGTTGACGGGCAGTGGGACGCCGGAGAGTATTTCAACGACACAAACGGCAACGGAGTGCCGGATGAATTCACCTTCCTCTGTGCCGACCGCGAGAACCTCGACAACAGGGACTTCGTGAGTGTTGCGGCCTTTCTCGGCGCGGCCGCGAGCAAGACCGGCAAGGTCACGTGGGATCTGGTCCAGTACTGGAATCGGATTCTCAAGGTCACCAAGACGAACGAATACACGGGGCCTTTGCCGCTGAATACCCTGCCGGCGCTGTACCGGGATTGCTGGGAAGGCCCAGACCCCGAGGATCCGCCCGAGGAAGGCGGCGTCCCCGATCCGGATTATCTGCCCGCCGAGGAGTGTTTCACGGTATCGGTCGTTCCGTATGATCCCCCCCCCCAATTACGATCTCTTCATCGATCTCAAGGAGAAGTTCGTGGACTTTGACGGTCTCGACGACTACGAGCGAGAGGGCGAGGAAATCGAGGCCATCAAGAGTACGTCTGAGGACACCTGGATGCTGGCCGAAGACGTGTCGTTGTTTAATTGGGTTGTACTCGTCAACGGTGCCGATTTTGAGACTGAGAACATCGCCGGTTTTGTCAACGCGGCGAGCGATTTTCTGCGCATGATCGAGTTCATCCACAACTACGATCCCCCGGTTGATCTCTTCTGCACGTACGACACTGAAGACTGCGGTGTCTATGAATGATGAGTGAACGCTCATCTACCACACCCGATAGGTGCGATAGGTGCCACGTAGACATTTCCACAGTTGTTGGTTCTGAATGGCCGGCGGGGGCGCCGGCCCCACCATGGCGCGTCGGCTTTTTGCGGGCGGGGCCTACCGATTCAGCGGCAGATCGAAGCAGCTGTTCATGCTCGCGCAGTAGCGGAGCTGGAAGGGGGCCGGTTCGATCTTCAGCGCCTTGAGCATGTCGGCCCGCGGCGAGTCGCCGAGTCGCAGCACGGGGGCGTCGGCGGGCCGGTCTTTCTTCCACAGCAGGGCGGCGTTTGTGGTGACGGCGAAGTCGCCCTTGAAGCAGGTTCGGCTCTTGAGGAGCTCGCCGTTGCGCAGGGAGTAGAGATTGCCGGTCTCGTCGAAGTGTTTGGCCGATCCCGTTGTCGGGACCGTGAGCTCGAGGTAGGTCTCACCGCGGTCGTCCTTGGCGATGGTGGTGCAGGCGTCGCCCTCGATGGAGACGTCAATCTCCTCGACGATCTTCGGCAGGCCCCAGATGCTCGTGCCGCGGATCTGGTTCTCGAGCGAGGTGACGGGCATGGAGAAGACGAAGTAGCCCTTGCGTTTGAAGTCCACGACGAGGGGAAGCAGCGGCGGCGCCCAGCCGTCGCCAACCATGATCGGGATGGTCATGGCGATCTCGTTGTAGGGGGAGATGTTCATGACATTTCGGTACTCGTAGCACGAGAAGATCACCACCGACCGGCCACCCGGCATCTTCACCGGCCGCATGGACGGGTGGGGCATCATCGCCCGGGCGCGGTCGCGGTCGCAGAGGAAGATGGCGACGGCGCACGTGACGTCGGCGTAGAAGGTGGGGAATGAGTAGGTCTTGGAGATCTCGTCGTTCAACGCCAGCGGCGACGGCGCCGGCCGGAGCTCGAAGCGTTCGAAGAACGGATCGGTGAATCGATCGGCGTTGTCGAGGAGCGCAGGGTCGAGACGGGTGTTGGCTTGCAAGGTAAGGCCTTTCGGTACATGAGGAATCTACCACGCGATCGAGATGCCGGCCCCGCATTCTTCTCAGCCCTTTGTAGTGCCGGCGTCTCGCCGGCACAGAGACCACGAACCACAAACTCGCCGCGACCGGTGGATTTTGCGGGTGGCTCGCGTGAGACCCTCTCTTCAGCACCGGGTTGAAACCGGCTGGTCGGGACCCGTCGTGGATGGCCATCAATCGGATCGGGATGGCGAGGCAGGTTGTATGATCGGGGCATGAATAGAACCCTCATGCACTGCCTGGTGGGCATCGCCTTCATCGCCCTGCTTCCGGCCACGTGGCTTGCCGCTGACGACGCTCCGGCCGGGATGCCGGACGGCCGGGGAAGCTATGACGACCTGGTTTCCCTGTTCGACGAGTTCGTCGAGTGGCGTGATTCGGACTTCACCTACGACGCCGCGACCGTTGCCGCCCGCGAGAAGGAATTGGCGAAGTTCCAGGCGCGGCTCACGGATATGGCGGTGGTCGAGTGGAGCCTCGCGCAGCAGGTCGACTACCTGGCCGTGCGGTCGCGCTTCGATGAGGTCGAGTTTCGGCTGCGGGTCTCACGACCGTGGTTCCGCGACCCGGGCTTCTACGCCGATCAGATGCTGGACGTCGCGTTTACCGAACTGCCACTGGAAGGCGACGAAGAGGCGCAGTTCCTGGACCGCCTGGCAACGGTCGCGGAACTGTCGAAGCAAGCGCGGGTCAACCTCACCGAGGTCGCGGCCGACTACGCCGATCTCGCCATTTACGGCCTGCACAATGCCGATGGCGTCGGCCACGGTTTTCCCTACCGTTCAACCCCGCCACGCGGTGTGATCGGCTGGTATGACGACCTGCTCGAACGTGCCCGTGAACAACAGCCGGAACTCGTCGGAGCCATCGAAACCACCCAACGATCGGTCGTGGCGTTCCACGACTGGCTCGTCAAGAACCGCCCATCGATGACGGCGCCCGCCGGAGTCGGCAAGGAGAACTTCGACTGGTATCTCAAGCATGTCAAGTTGATGCCGTACAACTCCGACCAGATCGTCACCCTGGGGCTGCGGGAACTCGATCGCCTGTGGAGCGAGCAGGCACTCGAACAACACCGCAATCGCGACCTGCCGGGCCTCGAGCTGTCGGCCTCGGCCGAGGAGTACGAGGCGCGGATCGCCGCCGCCGACCGGAAGATCCGCGACTTCCTGGTTGCCGAGAGCATCATCACGATTCCGGACTACATCGGCAATCTCGACACCAACGTGCCCTGGATCGTGCGCCCGGAAGGCCCGAACTTCTGGGAGCAGGTCCAGTATCGCGACCCGGCGCCGGACCACCTGCACGCCGTGATTCCAGGGCACCGTTTCGACGCCGTGGTCGAGGAGCACAACAGACACCCGATCCGCGGCCGGATCACGAGCGACGGTCGCGCCGAAGGCTGGGCGACCTACCTCGAGGAGGCCATGCTCAACGCGGGGCTGCTCGACGACCAGCCGCGGGTGCGCGAGCTCATCTATATTTTCGGCATCTTTCGCGCAGCGCGGGCGCCGGCCGACGTCTGGCTGCAGCAGAACGAGAAGAACGTGCAGGACGTCGTTGACTGGTGGATGGCGCGGGTTCCCTGGCTCGATGCGCACGTGGCGCGGGTCGACGCGGAGATCTACTTACGTCGTCCGCCCGGCTACGGCCTCGGCTACACGATCGGTATGTTGCAGATGCAGAGCCTGTTGGCCGAACGCAAACGTCAGTTGCGTGACGATTTCGACCTCAAGAAGTTCCACGACGACTTCATGGCGGCGGGCAGGCTGCCGATCTCCTTGATCCGCTGGGAAATGACCGGGCTCGATGACGAAATCAGGCCCCTCTGGTCACGCCAGCCGATACCGGAGTAGCCGGAAGTGCGCCACTGATACCAGGTGGTGCCACGTACACATTTGCACAGTTGTCAGGGATGGCTGATTGGAATCGGGGTGTCCCGTCCGCGCATGGGAGAGATGTCAATAAGTGTGGAAATGTGAACGTGGCACCTATCGCACCTATCTGCTTTGCGGGTCCGTCTCGACGCGGCAGGTTGCCAGACTCGCGTCGGTGGGAGCGACCTGTCGGACGTTGCGCGCGGATTTCCCGAGGAAGAAGACGGCGGCGCCGACGGCCAGGGTGGCCACGCCGGCCAGTGACTCCAACGGCCGTTCACGCACCACGAAGTAGAGCATCCAGGAGGTCACACCGAGATAGATGAGCGGCGTCGACAGGGTAGCCCCAGGTGCGATAGCGGCCTCGCAGCTCCGGGAATCGACGGCGTAGACAAAGACCCCGAACACGGCCAGGAACGACGACAGCGAGAGGATGAACCCGATGTAAAAGATGATCGCCTCGAAGGTGGCTGTGAGGATGAGGATCTGCACGATGACCAGTTGGGCCACGACCGCTGTCGCCGGCACGCCGTTGCGGTTCTTGTGACGCAGGAACCCGAACAGCGGCATGTCCTCGCCGATGACCTGCATCACCCGCGGGCCCGCCCAGGTCATCGAGTTGATGGCGGAGATCAGACCGATCGAGATCAGCAGACCCATGACGATGCCGCCCACCCTGCCGAAGATGTAGCCGGCCGCCACGTACCCGACCTCCTCCTTGCCCTGCATGGCGTCGATCGGGGCGGCGTTGAGAAACGCCATGTTCACCGGCACGTAGAGGAGGATCACGACGGCCGTGCCGATGAGCAGCGACAGGGGGAGTGTGCGCTGCGGTTTGTCGATCTCATCGATGATGTACACCGACGCGTTCCAGCCGCTGTAGGCGTACATCACGAAGACGAGCGATACCGCAAAGGGAGCCGAGAACAATGTCTTGACGGCGTCCAGCGACGGCGCGAAGCTGATGCCGCGGGGCTCGGCGAGGAGGAAGCCGCAGAGGACCAGCACGACGATCAGGGCGATCTTGAGGCCGGTGAACAAGATCTGGAAGCGGCTGATGCTGTCGAGCTTGCCCAGGTTGACGACGGCCACCGCGGTCGTGACGCCGACGGCCAGGAGCTTCATCATCCATGATCCGTCGCCGGCCGGCAGCCCGGTGAGGTCCTGGATCACCCGCGTGCCGTACATGCCCATGGCCATGGCGGCGGCGGCAACCGGAGCGGCAAAGCCGACGACGACCGAAACCCAGCCCGAGAGAAAGCCGACGAACGGGTGGTAGATCCGCGACAGGAGGTGGTACTCGCCGCCGGAGCGAGGCATCGCCGCACCCAGCTCGCCGTAGACCAGCGCGCCGCAGAGCGCCACCAGGCCGCCCACCAGCCAGAGCACGACAATGGCAAACCCGCTGGAGATGCTGGTGACCTGGAAACCGAGGCTGGTGAAGACACCGGTCCCGATCATGTTTGCCGCCACCACCGCGGTCGCCGTCGTCAGACCGATCTTTCCTTTCATGGCACACTCCTTGCCCCGGGCAGCCGGCCGAGGAGACCCGGCTGAATCCAGTGGACGCTCTGTCGGTTGTCTTCGCGCTGACCGGCGAGACGCCGTCAGGAGGCCTCGAGCTCCAGGAAGAACGCCGGGTCTCGGAAACCTCTTCCCTGCACGACCGTGAACCCGTGGCGCTCGGCCAGTTCCTTGTAGGTCGAGATGTTGCGCTCGTTTTCGGGGCAGGCCGTGCCGTAGCCGGTGCGGATGGTCTCCTCCGGAAGCGTCGACGGTCAGCGGATAGACCAGGATGGTCTTGCCCTCCGGGCACGGCTGCAGGGAGACGTCCCAAACCAGGAAGTGCCCGCCGTCAGCCATCACTCGGCGCACCTCCCGAAAGAGCCGGTCGAGATCATCGGGCTTGAAGTACATCAGGGTGTAGAAGGCGGTGACGTTGGCAACCGAGCCGAGACCACCGGCATGTCCAGCGCGTCCATCACCGCCTTGACCGGCGAGCCGGGGGCAGCTCGCAGCTCCGCCTTGCTGATGTCGATCGCCAGCACGCGATCCTCCTCGAGCCGGCCGATCACGCCTTCGCCGCCGCCGCCGATGTCGAGGACGGGGCCCTCGACCGGCAGCTCCTGCAGCGCCACCTCGTGCCTCGGCACGAATCTCGAGCATCGACTCGTCGGTGCTTCCATCGTGGTGATCCTCGGCAGGCCGCCGGCTTCCGTCGTGCTCGGGGAACGGCTTCACCAGCTCCAGCGAGATGACCAGTGCCATTCTGCTTGCGGTCGGCCACGTCGAAGCCGGCCAGGGCCGCCAGGCGGGCGTAGTAGGCCAGGTCGTGGGGCTGCTCGCGGCCACGCCACACCGTAGGCCGTGCGCACGGTGTCGCCGGGGAGCGAGATCTTCAGGGGGAAGACCGCGGTGGTCTTGCCCTCCTTGTGCTCGGCCGGAAGCTCGACGTCCCAGACGAGGAAGCGACCGCCCGGTTTGAGGACCCGCAGCACCTCGGCGAGCACCTGCTCCTGTTCCTCCCGGTCCGTCGATGTACATCAGGGTGCAGAACGAGGTCGCGGTGTGGAAGCTGTTGTCGAGGAAGGCCAGCTCGCGCGCATCCATCACCATCTTGATGTTGCCCGGCGGGGCGCCATCCAGCTCCTCGCGGCTGAGGTCGACCGCCACCACGCGGTCGCCCATGAGCCGGCCGATGATTCCCTCGCCGCCGCCGCCGATGTCGAGGATGAGGCCCTCGCCGGGGCAGCTGTGGAGCACGACGTCCTGCATTGGAAACATCTGCAGGTCCGCCGTCGCCCACACCGCGAATGTCAGAGTCGCCGCCACGATGACCGCGCCTGATGCGAAGAGTTTCTTCTTGCTCATCAAATCCACCTCCGGTTGAATCGGATACCTGTCGCCGGTATCTGCCCACAACTCTCGGTCGCCGAGGGCGGCAATACATCCGATTGCGTGAAAGCGGCAGTTATTTTTCTCAAGTTGTTTGTTTTTATTACTTTAAACTGTTTCCGGATTCCGGAATCCGGAACCTCCGCCGGTCTCCGATCGGGTATCATGGCGTCCAATGTGGAGACTGAGGATGCTCACGACCACGCCGGTATCGCGGGCCCCCGGCTCCTCCCGGCGGATCGATCAGGCGGTGCTTCTGTCGCTGCTGCTCCTCCTCCAGCTCCCGGGTGCAGCGCAGTCGGCGGACAGCGGCTGGTCGGTCGAGCAGTGGGACAGCTCGCAGGGGCTTCACCACGGACAACCACAGGACATCATCACCGCGGTGGTGCAGTCGCCGGACGGGTATCTCTGGATCGCGTCGCTGCGCCAGGTCTGGCGCTTCGACGGCATGCGCTTTGACGAACTGGAGATGCCGCCCGAGGTCGCGGCGCGGATCGCGCAGATCTACAGTCTCCGGGTCGGCGCCACCGGCGAGCTGTGGATCGCCACATCGGGAGCAGGCGCCGTCAGGGTGGATCGGGGCTCGTTCTCGGTCTTCAGCACCGATGAGGGTCTCCCCTCAGACCGGGTCTTGGCCGTCTTCGAGGACTCCCGCGGGCGAGTCTGGATCGCTCCGGACAGCGGGGGACTCAACAGCCTCGACGGCGACAGCCTGAGCACCTGGGGCGAGGAGCACGGGCTCGGCGGCGTCACGATTGCAGCACTGATGGAGGACAGCAGAGGCCGACTGTGGGCCGGCACCTGGAGAAGGGGTGTCTATCTCTTCGAGCACGACGGCTTCCGGCCCTTCGAGTCGGCCATGCTGGCGGGCCGCACGATCACCAGCATGGCGGAGGACGTGGACGGCAGCATCTGGTTCGGTACCGGCACCGGAGTCGTTCGCTACGATCCCGCCTCTGGCACGGGCATGCTGGTCCGAGATTTCGGTCGAGGACGGCCTCTCCCACCCGGTGGTCTACGATGTGCTGCTCGACCACGAGGACAACCTCTGGGTGGCGACGGGCGCCGGTCTGAACCGGGTTCCGGTGGGCACCGCGGCAGGGTCGGGAGGCCCGATCGAGATTCTCTTCCCCGACACCTGGGTCGGGTCGCTCTACCGCGACCGCGAGTCCAGCCTCTGGGCCGGGACCCTCGGCGATGGTCTGAAGCGTTTGCGGCGAGGAGGCATGCGCCTCTTCGGCCGCGCCGACGGTATGCCGAGCGACACCATCCAGTCGATCTACGAGGACGGCGACGGGCACCTCTGGGTGGGGACCCAACGTGGTGTCGTCCGCTTCGAGGACGGCATCCTCGACGCCGGGCGGATGGATGTTTTTCTCGGCAGCACGGAGATCGAGGTCATCGGTGGCGGGCGTGACGGCGCCGTCTGGGTCGGCACCGCCGCCAAGGGCCTGGTGCGGCTCGAGGTCGGCGAGCGGGGCGTCGAAGCAGTTATCGTTGACGACCCAGGACGGTCTTCCATCCGACTCGGTGATCCAGCTCTACCGTGATTCCCGGGACTGGCTCTGGCTGGGGTGGTACGGCGGGCTGGGACGCATGGTGGAGGGAGAACTGCAGGTGCTCGGCGAGGAGCACGGGTATCAAGGCCAGGGCGTCCAGTGCTTCCACGAGGACAGCTCGGGGGTGCTGCGGTTCGGTACCAGCGCGGGCGTCCTGCGGTTCGATCCGGAGACCGACCGTTTCACGGCCGTCGAGCTTCCCGGCATCGCCCCGCCAGTGATGGTCTCGTCGATCCACGAGGACCGGCAGGGCGGTCTGTGGCTGGCCACGGTGGGAGAGGGTCTGCTGCGCCTCGTGGACGGGAAGGTCGCCCAGCTCACCGAGAGCGAGGGCCTGCGCTCGAACCGCCTCTACCAGGTCTTCGAGGACGCCCACGGCTTCTTCTGGTTCACCGGGGCGACCGGCGTCTTCCGCGCCCGTTGGGAGGACCTGCAGGCCGCAGCCGACAACCCCGGCGGCGACAGCTTCATCCACTGCCGGTCGGTGGGTCAGCAGTCGGTGCTGCCCTACAACCACTGGAGCAACCCTCACCGCGCGACCTCGACCATGACCCGGGACGGAGAGCTGCTGATCGGCACCGTCAACGGTATCGCCGTGGTGACGGCCGGCGAGTTCGAGATCAACAAGCAGCCGCCCCAGGTGGTGATCGAGGAGGTGCTCCGCAACGGGAGGCCGGTCGATCTGCAAACCCTGTCGCCGGTCTTCCACGGCCGCAGCGACATGGACTTCGTCTTCACCGCGCCGTCGTTCATCTCGCCGTGGGACCTGCTGTTCAAGGTGCGGCTGGAGGGCAGGGACGACGACTACCGGCTGATTCGCCGGGGCGAGGACCGGACCGTTCGCTACGACGATCTCGGTCCCGGCCGCTACCAGCTGCGTGTCCTCGCCGCCAACAGCGACGGCGTGTGGAACCGAACCGGCGCCACCTTCGACTTCCGGGTGCGGCCCCGCTTTTATGAGACCTTGCCGTTCCGCGCCGGCGCCGTGCTGCTTGCCGCCTTTGCCGTCATCGGCATCTACTACTCGCTCGTGACCCTCGTCGCCTGGCGCCGCCGACGCAAGCGCTACCGCAGCTCGACCCTGACCCGGCAGATGGCGCACGGGAGCATCGAGAAGCTCCGAGTCCTGATGGAACGCGACGCGGTGTACCGCGACCAGGACCTCTCCCTCGAGACCCTGGCGGCACAACTGGAAATCCTCCCCAAACACCTCTCTCAGATCGTCAACGAACACCTGAAGCAGAGCTTCCGTGACTTCGTCAACGGCTACCGTGTGGAGGAAGCCAAACGACAGCTCCGGGAGGACCCCGAGCTCACCGTGCTCGGCATCGCCCACCAGGTCGGGTTCAATACCAACGACGCCTTCTACCGCGCGTTCAAGAAGGTCACCGGCACCACCCCGTCTGCCTATCGCAAGGATATCGAGAACTGATCAGTGGCAGCCGGTTCACCCTGAGGCGCGACGTCGCCAACGGTGATGGCTCTGAAGGGCAAGCTGGAAGCTTGCCCCCACAATGGGCCGTGCGCCTTTGTAGCGGCAAGCTTCCAGCTTGCCATTGTCTCGTTCCGGGTGAGTTTGTCGTTGGGAGCGAGGGAGATCGACGACCGAGTCGGAGGATCCCCCTTCGGGCTGAGGCGCGCCACTCGTCCCGACCCCCGTGGAGGGTCAGGGCGACCGAGCTCCACATTTCCCTCCTCCCCCATCCTCGCGCATGTGCCCGGCTGCAATGTCCACGTGAAACCCCTGCTCGCGTGACAGCCATCTGTACGAGCCCTATATTGTCTTTTTAGACAGTCTCCTGAAGCTCGACACCACGAGAGGTGAGTCAATGCGAGTGGACCGAGTGCCTGCGGCCTGCGCACGCCTGGTGCTGGCAGTGCTTGTGGTGGCAGCCGCCTCCACCGGCAACGCGTCGTCGCCGAAAGACAACTCGATCGATGACGTCCTCGACGGTCTCCGGTTGCTGCCCTTCGACGACTTCGTCGACGAGTCCTACACTCAGATTCTTCTCCGGAGCCCCGAATCGGTGACCGAGCTCGGTCTGTCGGAGGAACTCGGCATCCGCAACGATCGCCTCGACAACGTCTGCTACGACTTCGTCGATGACACCTATCGGCTCGAGGAGGGGATCCTGGATCTCCTCCGCCGATACACGCGGAACAGTCTGGGATACGAGCAGCAAATAAGTCTGGACTCGTACTCGTGGCTGCTCCAGGCGTGGGTCGACGAGCACGAGTTCATGTACCACTTCTACCCGGTGACCTACGGGCTCAGCCGCCAGAACACCGTGATGCGGTTTTTCAGGGACGTCCACCCAATGGAGTCCCGTGACGACGCCGACGACTACATCGACCGGCTCGACCAGGTGGACGACCAGCTGGGCTGCCTCGTCCAGAACATGCACGACTCCGAGCAGCGGGGCATTATTGCCCCGGCCGCCATGCTCGAGTGGGCGGCGGAACGGATCCGCGGCATCGTGCCGGGCACCGCGCTGGATCTTCCGTTTTACACGGCATTCTCCGACAGGCTCAACGGGATCCCCGGATTGACCCCGGCCGAGCGACAGGCCCTGCTTGAACAGGCCAGGCGGGTGATCAATCGCTCGGTGATCCCCGCATACCAGGGCCTGGTGATCGCTCTCGACCGGCAGGCCCTGCTCGCGCCGCCCATGAACGGGGTCTGGCAGCTACCGAACGGGGACCGCTTCTTCGCGTCGCGGCTGCGCTACCACACGACCACCGATCTGACGCCCGACGAGATCCACCAGCTCGGTCTCGCTGAGGTCGATCGAATCCGAGCCGAAATCGAGGACGCATTCGACTCGCTCGGGTATCCGGGCCATCTCAGCCTTGCCGAGCGCTACGAACTGGCCGGACAGGACTCCGGGATCATCCCGGCGGATCAGATCGTGAGCCACAACGAGGCGATCATCCGGCAGGCCCAGGACGACATCGCGGAGGTCTTCGACATCGCGCCGGAGACCGAGGTGATCGTCGTCGGAGGAACCGGCTCGTTCTACGTGCCGGGCTCCATCGACGGTGAGCGCCCGGGAACCTACTACATCAACAACCAGCAAGACGAGTACCGCTACTGGATGCGAACCATCGCCTACCACGAGGCCGTTCCCGGTCACCACTTTCAGATCTCGATCGGCAACGAACGGGACCTGCCGCTGTTCACCAAGGCGGGTGTGATCTTCAATGGATTCGTCGAGGGCTGGGCGCTCTACGCCGAGCGCCTCGCCATGGAGATGGGTTGGTACGACGATGACGTCTACAGCGAGCTCGGCCGGCTTCAGTGGGAGCTGCTGCGGGCGGCACGCATGGTCGTGGAGACCGGTCTCCACGACCGGCGGTGGACCAGGCAGCAGGCCATCGACTACTACATGAACACGGTCGGGGCGGACGAAGGCCTGGCGACGGGCCAGATCGACCTCTACCTCTACTACGTCGGCACCTTCAGCGCTTACAAGCTCGGCGAACTCAAGCTGCTCGAGCTCCGCCAGCACGCCCGGGACGAGCTCGGTGACCTGTTCGACATCAGGGATTTCCACCGGGTCGTCCTGCTCCATCACCGGATGCCGCTCGAAATCCTCGAGCGCATCGTGCAGGACTACATCGACCGTGCGTCGAACCCGCCCCCGGCGCCGCGGCAGCCTGGAGGGAGGCGGACGAACTCTCCCTGACAGGCGCCGAAAGGTGCCGCCCTGAGCAATGACGGATGTCGCGGATGAGCCAACCGGGGTAGCAAATGCAGAAAAAGATGGACCTGGCCGTTGTAGGAACAGGGTGACCCTATAGCTCAGAAACAACGAGTCTGGATGACGGACTCATGATCACAATGCAACAATGCGAAGGGTGGAACCCCTCGAAGCAATAGAGCTGCCCTTGCCGCCAGGGACACGTTCACGGTCTTGCCTGACCAACGAGGAGAGTTCTTTCTTTTTGGTCGACGTTAGAACCGACCTTCCCTCACCTGATCAGGGCCAAGCCCCTTGCGGATGAGTCTTGATGTTGGTGGGGTTGACGGAGGTGTTCTCCGGGAGAGGCTGGTCGCCCTTTTCCTTGCCGAGGCCAACCACTGATTTGAGAGCGCCGAGAATTCCGGAATCCCCGACAGCGCTTCGCGTCGCCGTCGTAGTACTCGAACCACGGCAGGCCGCGGCGGGTGTAGTCGTCGGCGGTCGGCGGCACGGTTGGGGGAGGGGAGCCGGTGATGGTCCGCCAGACCATGGAGTTGGCGATGTGGACGAAGCAGCGGCTGCGCGAGATCGGTGTCGTAGTCGGCGAGGTCGAATGGGTCGCGGTAGATCTTCTGCCGCATGCGGCCGCCGGGGGCGAGTCCCATGTCGGGGCGGCAGGCGCAGGGCAGCTCCATGGAGTAGCGGAAACGGTCGTCATGGAAGTGCTCTTGCCTGATCTTGGGGAACCGGCGCTCGAAGACCTCGCGTTTCATCGGGGCGACGAGAACCTGGAGGCCGCCGTGCTCGGCTTCCCCGGTGATCTGCTCCTCAGCGGTATAGCCGGCGCCGAGGGGCATGGCGACGAACTGGCGGATGATGCCCTCTTCAACGCAGTAGCCGTCGAGCCAGGGCTGCCTGGGGATGGCGAGGTAGTTCTGCCTGGGCTTACGTGCGAGATCGTTGCGCCAGGTTTCGCCGGAGACGGCGCAGACTTTGCCGGTGGCGATCTTGACCGCAAATGGGTATTCGGTGTCGCGGTCCGAGACCTGGCGGGAGTTGAAGCTGAGCCACATGGCCTCTGATTGGTACATGGGCAGCATGACGCCACCGTGGGTGAGCCAGGTGGGAGGTACGCGGTCGGCGTGGTCGTCGACGTGGGCGAGGGGGAAGGAACCGAGGCCCGGAGGGAGGGGATAGTCGGTGCCGTCGTCGGGGATGCGCAGGGTCCGTTGGAAGTCGATGGAGAGGCGGGCGTCTTCGTGGACCTCGGGGAAGGCGAAGACGAGTTCGTTGGATTTGAGTTGGATCATGTTGGGCTTCTTTCTGACGGTCACTGCCGTCGTGGAGTTCGTTGGAGGTGTTGGTCGCTCCGGCCATGATTGGGGAGCGGGACGATGGGCGCGCTCCCGACCTTGGGGGGACCCTTCGACTCACTCGTTGGACTCGCTCGCTCAGGGTGACACGTGGGGCAGGCCTTGGACTCCCCTCTCTGGATGACGTGCTGGGGAGGGAAGGGTCCGCTTGCGCGCGTCGCGCGCGCACCACAATCGGCCGGAGGGCGATTGTCACCACTCGCCATCTCTCACCTCCCGGACGATTCTGAGGACGGCGTGGTCGGGTTGGTTCTTGAGCTCGCGGATGAGCTCGGCGAAGAGGGCGGGGCGTTTGAGGATGGCGTCGCGGAGGTCGGTGGAGACCTTGCCGGCAAGGGCGAGGAGGATGTCGGGATCTTCGCCGAGTTCGTTGGCGATGGCGATGATGGTGGCTTCCCCCGGGGGCGGCTGGTCGCCGCGCTCGATTTTCGACAGATAGGACGGCTCGATGCCGACGCGCCCGGCCACCTGGCGCACGGAGAAGCTGCGGTCTTCTGCGCGGAGGGCCTCGCGGCGGCTGCGGACAAAGGTGCCGAAGTCGTTGTCCATACGTGTAGTATGTACTACACACTCTGTATTGTCAACAGGTGAGTTGCGACAAGATCACCCATCCCTCGAAATCTCGAGGTTGGTGGGATTTCGCGGGCGAGACGCCAGCACCACGATGGCCAAGGTCACTACGAAGAAAGAACGCGGGAAAATTGTGGTGCGCGCGTCTCGCGCGCAGGCCGGTTGTTGAGAGTCAAAAACTCGCGTTATCCCATGAGTAGGCGTCGCCTCGCGGCCTGACGGTGCTCAGGATGACAGGATCTTGATGGAGCTGTGGCCGGTGTCAATCAAAAAGCACGATAGAGGTTGTTGAAACGCCGGGCCCGGCATTCACTCGTTCTCGACCCTTCCGATTGCGGTATGTCGCACCTGAGTGCATTTGCCCTACACAGCGACGGTCACCCAAACCCTCAGGTCGAGCGTCTGATCAGCATCACCCCCGCCAAACCGAGCAAGGACAGGAGCACGATCAGGCCGAGGTCTGTGTGAACCGGAATCGCAGGGGTCTGGATCTGGTCCCCGAAAGCCCGGATCATCCAATTACCGGGCACGAATCCGTCGATGGTCTGGTAAACGCTGTCGGCCGGAAGCACCGGTGGATCTGCGGGATCGGAAGTCCACACCGCAACCCACGATCGGCCCTGCGACGCCGTATTGTCCATCGCCGCAGGTCGGGTTGATGTGGTCACGCCGCTTTCGACGAACCGATCCACAACACCGATCAGAATGTCTCCGGAATCATGGAACTCGAGGGGGGACGTGAGGGAGTAGACCGAAAAGGTGTTGCCGTCGACAAACTGGATGGTCTCGGCATAACTCGCGACGAAATCGGCCCCGTTGGCGGGATCACCGTCAGGGTCGTGATAGACGACCAACTGCACGTCTGCGCCGACCGTCATGTTCGTCCCGGCCGGAAACAGCACCCAAATTTCGTTGAGCCGAATCGGAAGGCTCGATCCGGGTGAAAATCGGTTGAACCACAGAAACTGTTGGGCAACGGCACCGCCGACGCCGAATTGGCCCTCGACCGAATCATCATCGACCATCAGTTGAACATCGACGTTCGGGATCGGTGGATTCGTCGCCTCGACTGCTTCGATCGGTTCGAAGATCCACTCAAAGTCGGCGCCTTGGATCGTCGGAACGAAGGTCAGGGCAATGACCGCAACCACAAGTCTTGTTCTGAGCCAGCTGTTCACCGTGTTGCCTCCTCGCGATTGTCTACTCGTTCTTGCCCCGGCCCTATGGTACCGACGCGGCCCATGCGGAGGTGTCCCCGCTCTCGAAACCGTCACTGAATATGGAACTGCCGTTATCGAGGAAGAGATCATCGAACCATGCTGTGAAATCCTGCCCCGACGGAGTTGCAATACTGAATCCGCAGAGTGCCGAGTTCGCTCCCGCTGGAGTCGCCGGCTGGGCGAGGTACGGCAACCACGAGCCGCCGCTGTCGCCGATCAAATCGGTACTGCCGCCGGTCCCGATTCCGGTTCCCGGAGGGCCGCAGGCGATCCCGTTGAAGTACTCGCATCCGATGGTGAAGGCGATGAAACCGGTGGTGTTCATCCGCACCTTTGCCGCCATCGCCGGGCTCGGGCCGGCGACGACCGGAACACACTGGCTGATTCCGAAATCGGTGTTCGAAGCCAACTGCATCACCTGCACCGAACCAGAAATCGGGGAGGAGTCTGCATCGTCGTCACTGTAGGTGATCTCGGAGAGATTCGAGACCTCCCAGCCATTGAGGCCCACCGACGGGCAGTCGAAGTGGCCATTGGTGAATCGGTTCATTGGATCGGAACGGAAGGTGAGCAGATGGTCGTCACCGCCGGTCCCGTTGCCGTCACCGTCAAGAGCATTGCCGGCGAGATCGCGAATGGTCGTGGATCCGCAGATCATCAAGCGGATCTGCGATGGAGGCAGGCCGCTCACCTGCAGCCGCGAGACGTGTGAGATTGAATCGTAGATCACGGTGGTCACCGGGATTTCGATATCGTCGCCAAACACAGAGCCGCACGAGTCGGTCGAGAAATCACCGTCGGGTCCCGTCGCAATCACGAGATAGTTGAGGGGATTCGTCACGTCGTCCGGGTCGGTGTCGCCGGGCGGATCCTGGACGTCCTCGGAGAAGGTCACGAGAAGCTCGTGGATCGGCACGAGTGCCGACTCGCATGCTTCAAGGACACCGTCTCCGGTATCGGCGACGCTGTTGATCAGGAGCACCTCCGGTGGAATGTTGTCGAGGGTGGTCTCTTCATCGTCCGTGTTGTCGGAAGGATCAACTTCAGGCTCGATTGATGTCACGCTTGCCGTATTGGTGATCGTCGCCGGAGGCGCCGGGTCGATGGATACCGTGATGGTGTACTGGGCCGACGCTCCGCTGTTGATGGTTCCCAGCGTGCAGGTCGGCACACCCAGCGGATCTTCGGCGCACCCAGCGGTGTCAACGAGGGTCACACCGGCCGGCAGGGTGTCGGTCACGACGACTCCGGTGGCCGACGACGGACCGTTGTTCGTCACGCTCAGGGTGTAGACCAGATCGTTGCCTGATGGCAGGGGGTCTTCAGAGTCGGTCTTGACGAGGGTGAGATCGACCTCGGCGGTCACCGTGGTGTTTTCACCGGTGCTGTTGTTCGCTGGCACCGGATCGGTCGCCGCGCTTGTCACGCTGGCGTTGTTGGTGATGATTCCCCGTGCGGTCGGATCGACATCAACGGCGAGGGTGTAGGTTCTGAAGCCGCCGGCCTCGATGGTGCCGAGAGTGCAGGCGGGTGCACCGAGCGGATCCTCGGCGCAACCGGAGGTTGAGACAAAGGTCACCTCGGGCGGCAGGATGTCGGTCACGACGACCAAGGCCGCATCCGACGGACCGGAATTGTCGACCCGCACCGTGTACACCAACGCGGTGCCTGCGATCACCGGATCGACGGAATCGGTCTTGCTGATCGAAAGATCCGCGATTGCCACCACGGTCGTGTCTTCCGTCGCGACCTCGTCGCCCGGATTCCCTTCTGCGGTCGAAGAAGTGACGGTGGCGGTGTTGGAGATGATGCCAGGCGCCGACGGGCTCACCGCGACGTTGATGGTGTATTCGCCGAACCCACCCGCTGCGATGGTGCCGAGGCTGCAGGTCGGGACGCCCATGGGATCTTCGGCGCAGCCGGATGTCGATACCAGGGTCACGCCTGCCGGGAGGGGATCCGTGACGACCACATCCTGGGCATTTGACGGTCCGTTGTTGTCGACCCGGATGGTGTAGACGAGGGAATCTCCCGCGATGACCGGATCGACCGAATCGGTCTTGTTGATGACGAGATCGGCCTCGGTGCCGACCGTGGTTTCGAGACGCGCCGTTGCGCCCTTGAGTTCGCCGCTGCCGTTGGGGGCCGGCAGGGTGACGAGCCCGGGGTCTTTTGTCGATGACTGAACCAGGCTGGTGATCGTCAATTGCGACCCGTCGCCGCTGTCGGCCGGCAGGTTGACCACCACGTCGAATGCGGAAGCCGCACCGTTGGCGATGTCACCGAGCGAACAGAACAGCGGTTCCTCGGCGGTCATGACGAGTTGGGCACGGAGTTCGCCGCCCGGGTATTGAGTGGTGTGGACCTGGACGTAGTGGTCCAGGGACATGAGGTCGTTCATTTCCTGGGTGGTCAACTGGATTGCGCCGGTGATCGGACTCGTGTTGTCGAACACCGGTGTTCCGGCGTAGAGGGTGTGGACGATTCCGCCGTTTGTGCCTGCCGATCCGAGATGGATGTGGGCTGCAGTCACGGTATTACCGGCGGCAAGGCCCTCGAGGTGAACGGCGAATGTCAGGACCTCTGAAACGGTGTCGATGACCGCAACGGCCTCAGCCGAGGCCGGGCTTGTCACCGGGGGAACCACGTTGGCGCCCGCGAGTTGAGCTCGCCGGCCGGCGAGAGTCCCCGGTTGAGCGCACCCTCCGGTAGCGCTCGCATACAGCGCGCCATCGGGAAGAACACTGAAGACGTCGACATTCTCACCGTCGCCGGGTCCGGTATTGCTGACGTCGACGGTGTAGGTCAGCGCACTCCCCGCGAGCGCCGGATCGGCTGAACCGGTCACGGACGCGGTGAAGCCGGCAAGAGCGGTCACATCGGTGGTCTCGGTTGCGGTGTCGTCAGCGGTGTTGATGAGCGTGCTGTCCGCGGTCACCGTTGCCGAGTTGCTGATCTGCCCTGCTGTCGCGCCATCCACCGTCACATCGATCGTGTACGACACCGTCGCGCCGACAGCCACCGTTCCCAGTGAACAGGTCGGCACACCGTTCGGGTCCTCGCTGCAGCCCGAACTGGTATCGAAGACGACCCCGGCGGGCAGGACGTCGGTCACGACGACGCCGGTGGCGTCCGAAGGACCGTTGTTGCTCACCTCGATGGTGTATTGCAACGACGCCCCGGCGTCGACCGGATCCTGGTCGTCGATCTTGGTGATCGTGAGGTCGGACTCGGCGGTCACCGAGGTCGCCGCCGTGGCCGAATCGTCGCCGGTGTTGATCAAGATCTCACCTCCGCCGGTGCCGGTGACGGTCGCGGTATCCGCGATGACGTCGACACCGGTGGCGGTTGTCTCGTCGACGGTGAGGGTGATGGTGAGCGTCGCCGCCGCGCCGGCCGCCAGATCGAGCGTCCAGATTCCATCCGGTGCGACGCCATCGACAAAGGCGCCGGCCGACGGCGCGACAGAGTCGCGGCTCACGCCGGCGGGGAGCGTCAGATCTTCCGCAACCGTCACTCCGCTGGCATCGGACGGCCCGTTGTTGGTCACCGAAACGACGTAGACGAGATTGCCGGGACCCGAGCCGGCCACGACGGGATCGATGGACTCCGTCTTGCCGACCGTGAGATCGACCACGCGACCGATGGACGTTGCCACCGTCGCCGAGTCATTACCGGCATTGGTGTCCATTTGATCGAGGGAAGCCACCGCTGCGGTGTCGGAAATCACATCGACCCCGACGGCCGCCATCGGCGAGACGGTCATCACGATGGTCAGTGTCCGGCTGGCCATGGGCGACAGGCTGCCGATGTTCCAGGTTCCGTTCGCTCCACCGGAGTACGTGCCGGCGCTCGGCGTGATCGAGGCGATGCCGACCCCAACAGGGATCGTGATGGTCTCGCTCAAGCTGAGCCCGGTGGCGAAGCCGGGACCGTTGTTGGCCACGGTCACGGTGTGGACGAGGTTCCCGGTTCCCGAACCGGCAATCACCGGATCGATGGACTCGGTCTTGCTGACCTGAATGTCGACGGGCTGTGGGGGGATGAGACCGGCGTCAACAATGAAGACCTGGTTGCCTTGCGTGAACACCGTGTCTGAAAGAACGAACGACCCGGTCGCCTGATCCACGTCGCTGTCGATGCCGTCGTCACCGCCGGCGTCCTGGATGGTGAAGGCTGGAAGTGCCGCGGTCGGAGTCACGGTGATGGTATAGGCCCCGGGAAGCACCGCCGGGAACATGTAGAAGCCGTCGTCGTCGGTCACAACACTGATGTCGACGGTGGCGCCGGTGGCGGTTTCGGTCCCGGAAAGGCTGACGAGGACCAACGGAAGGGTGGCCTCACCGGTCGACAGACCATCCAGATTGGAGTCGTGGAAGACCGAGCCCTGGATGGTGCCTGGAATCGATGCATCGTCGACCGCGTCGGCGATGATGTTGACCATTCCCGAGACCACCACCGGCAAACCCGAGTTGCTGTTGTCAAACAGAACCGTGCCGACATCGGTCGCGGAGGACGTGCCCTGATCGAGGTTGACCGTGCTGCCGTTGCCCTGGCCGAAGCCGAAGGCTGCGAATCCGTTCGGCATGGTCGATGCGTTTGACCGCAGGTCCACATTGAGGGTGTAGTTGGATTGTGAACTGTCGACATCCATGAAGTAGGCGCCACCGGTGGACGAGCCGTCGTTGCTGGTGTCGTTGAGGTTGTTGTTGGCGAGCACGACATTCCAGACCTGGGTGGTGGGACCACCGCAGAACGGGCGCAGGTTGATCCCGTCCTCACCGGCGGTCGTGATCGTGTTGTTGTCCAAAAGCAGATGGGCGGTGTTCCCGTCGGAGGTCGAATCGGAATCGACGTAGATGCCGTCGTCGTCCGGCGCCGCGATGGTGTTGTTGGCGATGATCATGCGGGCGCTGGTGGCGCGACCGTCGATATCCGGGCGGATGCCGTCACCCTGGGCGTTGGTGATGGTGTTGCCCGCAATGTAATAGAAGCCCTGAGTGTTCTGGGGCGCGACGGTTCCGGCGCCCGACGACAAACGACCCGCTGCCGACCTTCGGCTCGATCGCCGCCCCGGATCCGAGCTGACCGCTCACGGTGTTGTTGGTCACACGGGCGGTGATGGCGCCTTCGGTTTCAGCACCGAAGGAAATGGCGCCATCCTGGAGCCCGGAAAAGACGTTGCTGTCGATGACGACCGACATTCTTGCCGAGTTGAAGGGGGTGGTGTTGTCTTCACGATGCCCGGGGCGGATGCTGATCGCATCGGCGTTGTCGACCGGATTGATGAACTCGTTGTCGAGAATCAGGGCATGGGTCAGCAGACCATCGGTGTCGCTCGTCAGGCTGATGCCGCGCGACCCGAAGCCTGTCACGAAATCGTTGTTGATGATGCTCACTACACCGTCGATGTTGTGGAACTGCAGGAGGCCGTTCCGGCTCGCCGAGGAAAAGGAGCCCGAATCGCTGTCGCGATCAAGAGCGAAGTCGCGAATCGTGATATTGCCCGGGAATGAAGCTGCTGCGAACGCGGGCGCCGCGCCGCCATCGACCGTCGCACCGTTGACGGTGGCGGATCGAATCGTGATGTGTCCGGCGCCGCCGCCGATGGCGCTGCCCATCTGATTGAGATCGACAGCTTCGCTGTAGGTGCCGTCGGCGACAACGATCTCGTCGCCGGGACTTGCGTTGTCGACTGCCAGCTGAATCGTTGCCCGGTCGGCCGGGACGTTGATCGTGGCCGCCTGCGCCGCCGGAGGAGATGAGAACAGGATGAGGGCCAGCGTCGCCGCGAGCGGGAGCGTGAGCTTGCCCTGACTCCCGAAAATCTGATGTGTCCGAATCGACGTCGTGAGACGTCCGGCCGTGGTGATCCTCATCTGACCCCTGCTCTTTCCTGGCGGTTCCTACTGTTTGGCAATTGCGACTCAGTCTAAACAGTGTAGTCGAAAACCCGATTTTTCACCACCTCGACGGAGGGGGTTGCCCAATCGAGGCAACCACCGATCTTTGTTGGTTGGTGACGCGTCGAAATCGACGGCGCGTCCAAACCGACACCCGGTCGAGTTCGAAGGCGGAGATCGGGTGGTGCGCTTGCCGATCACCGCCAATCCAAGTAAAACGATCCCTGTGAATCAACACGCAATTGATCGGCTGCGGCAATGTGTTCTTGGCGACCACGACCTGCAGGAGCGGCTTCGGGTGATCAGCGGGCAGGGCGATTTCGTCACGGCCGTACTCGAGGTGGCGCGAGACCACGGCCTCGAGCTGACTGTAGATGAACTCGAAGAGGAGATGAGCATCGCTCAGCGAGCGTGGGTGCTGAGGTGGCTGTGAGGTCCGGCGGCGATCTCGACGGCTGGTTGCCGATTCGCGCCTACGATTCAGGCAACCGGCTGATGCTCGACTGCTGCTGGATGGGTCGGCAACGACTCAGCGAGCCCTTTTTCGACCACACCGTTGAAGCCTGCCTGAGGTTGCCTTTCAATCGACTCTTTCGCCGTCAGCTCGAAATTTCGGAGCTCGTCGAGATCGAAGCTCGGCGGCCCGCGCTCCAACCGAGCGGCCTCATCTTCCATCTCTCCAGGTGCGGTTCGACGCTGGTCGCGCAGATGTTGGCAGCCCTCCCGTGGACCGTCGTTGCGAGTGAACCGAGCGTCATCGACGGCGTGATTCGCCACTGGCAGGCCGACACGGAGGCGACGGAGCAGACCCTCGTCACCTGGCTCACGGCGACGCTCGGTTGCCTGGTGCGCCCCCGTTCGGGTGGGGAAAGGGCCCACTTCGTCAAGCTCGATCCGTGGCACACGGTCCACCTCCCGCGATTCCAGAGGGCGTTTCCCGAAACGCCCTGCATATTCGTCTACCGCGACCCCGTGGAAGTTCTCGTGTCGCTTGCCCGGGAGCCCGGCGCCCGGCTCATTCCGGGCGCCATCGACCCGAAGCTCCTCGATCTCGATCTCGAAGAGGCGATGGCCCTCGACAGGGCGGACTACCACGCCCGGGTCCTGCGTCTGATCTGTGATGCCGCGCTCGAGAGCTTCCGGCCTGGGATCGATCTTCTCGTGAACCATCGTCAGCTGCCGCAGTGGGTCGGCTCCGTTCTCCTGCCGGGCCTGGGTCTCGAATTGTCGAAGCAGGATCTTCGCGAGCTCGAGAAGAGATCGTTGTTCCGGGCAAAATACGGCGATGTCGTCCACACCGACGACAGCGAGAAGAGGCGCGCCTCGGCATCGGCTGAGATCAAGCGTGCAGCCAGCGCTGGCTTGCCGAGCCCTACGCCCGGCTCGAATCACAGAGCCGACTCGAATAGCCGGAGGAACGGTGCGAGGAAATTTGATCTTGTGTTGTCGGTGAAAGTTTGTCAGAATGATGAGAGATTGTCGCAATTAGCACACCTCCATCGAATCGCTCGCGTGGGGGAGAACGAAGGTGGGAGGACCATGAATCGACGTGAGTTCATCAGCGGACCGGCGGCTACGGGACTGGTGGCGGCCGCTGTTGCGAGTCTTCCATTGCACGCGATGACACTGACGAGTTCGATATTCAGGCCGGGAGAAACCGGCCGGTTGATGTGCTCGGAGGACGGCGGTCTGAACTGGCGTGTGGTGATGGACTTCGGCCGCGATCTGCGGGTGCTCGAGGTCCACCAGCATGCCAGACACATCAGCTGCCGGGTTGCCAACGGCCCCCATGGTTTCACGTTGTACTCACGCGATGGGCGGTGCTGGGCCACGAGTCCACCGGCCATGCCGAAGAGTCGATTGACGAGCCGCCTTGACCTTGGGCGCCGCTTGCAAGACAACCGTTCCACCGCTCGGGTTTGACGAGTAAGTAAGGAAGAAGGGTACGCACCATGTCATCTCCGTTTATCGGCCAGATTCAAATGTTCGGATTCAATTTTCCGCCCCGGAGCTGGGCGTTTGTGCGACGGCCAACTCCTGCCCATTTCGTCGTACTCGGCGCTCTTCGCGCTGCTCGGGACGACCTTCGGCGGCGATGGGCGGACCACCTTCGGGCTGCCCGATCTGCGGGGCCGGTCCGCGATTCACGTCGGAAACGGCCCCGGGCTTTCGAACATCACATGGGGCGAAGGAGCGGGGCGGAGAATGTGACGCTGACCGTCAACACGATGCCATCGCACAATCACCTGGCCACGGCGAGCGGTGTGACCACGGCGGTCAAAGCCAGCTCGGACGATGCCGATGGGACCAGTCCGGCGGGCGCGCTTCTCGGCACCACGGGAGAGGATGTCTACAGCAGCGGCGCCGCCGACTCGACACTGAACCCGGCCGCGGCTGAGACCCAAGGAACCGTCGCGGTGCAGAACAACGGTGGCAATCAGCCATTCAACATTCGAAACCCGTATCTGGGCATCTACCACTCCATCGCGTTGCAGGGGATCTTCCCGTCCAGAAACTGACGGCCGGCGGACGGCGGCTCGATCGGAACTCAGTTGATGGTGACGTGATAGTCGCGTCTGACGTCATCCTCGTAGCACGGAACAAAGAAGAGACCTTCAACGCGTCCGAGCTTCCGGTGCTCGAGCGGGTAGACGCCCTGAGGGACCTGCGGTTCGGGATGCGCCTTGAACACGAGGAAGAAGGGGTCGGGGCGGATGTGCACGTCGATGCCCTCGATTCTCCTGACCGACGCCGGTTGCTCGGGGAAGGCCCCGGTCTCGACGAGGGTGACCACCAGCGAGGTGCCGTCTGGAAGATGAAGGGTGAAGTCCTCTCCTATGTGGGGTTTGAAGACCGCCTCTGAAATCCGCTCGATCATCATTGTCCCTTCCGGCAAAAAAACGCGCAGTCGACCCGGTTGTTTCTGAAGGTAGCATAGGATGAACCCATGAGTTCAGATACCCTCACCCGTCGCCCGGTGCAGGAGGACGATCTTCCGTTTCTCCTGGTGGTTTATGGCAGCACTCGAGCTGAGGAAATGGCGCAGCTGCCATGGAGCGACGATCAGAAATCGACGTTTCTCAAGAGTCAACTCGAGTGCCAGAGCACCTATTACGCGCAGGTCTTCCCCTTGGCCGACCGCGAGGTCCTGCTTGTCGATGGCGAGCCGGCCGGGCGCTTCTATGTCGACCGCGGCGAGAACGAGATCCACGTCATCGACATTGCGCTGCTGCCGCCTTTTCGCAACCGCGGCATCGGTTCGCGTTTGCTGGGTGAAATTCTCGCTGAAGGCGAGCGGACCGGCGTCAAGGTGACAATCTACGTCGAGAAGACCAATCCTGCACAGCGTCTGTACCGCCGGTTGGGGTTTGCGGTCATCGACCAGGATGACGTCTACTACCTCATGGCAAAAGACCCTTGACGGCCGATCGCCGGGATCCCCTGCGTGCCCAGCTCGGCAAGATCACGGAGTGTCTGCTCGATCCCGAGAGTGATCCCGGGCGGTTGCGCGATGCCTGCATCGAGCTCCACGGACTGCTCTCAGAGCTCTCGGGGGTTGGTGGCGACTCGGACGGCGCCGATGATGGACGCGAAAGCCGGCTCCCGACCGGTACGGCCCTGTCGCCCAAAGACGCGGCTCGCTGTGTTCTCGACTTTCGCCGCACCGTGAGTTTCATATCTGGAATTCACGCCGCAATCGAGCGTGCCGTTGATCGCTTTCCAGGCCGGCCGATCCATCTCCTCTATGCAGGTTGCGGCCCGTACGCGACCCTCGCTCTGCCGCTCACCGTGTGCTTTCCCCCGGAACAGTTGCAACTCACATTGTTGGACATCCATCAGCGCTCCATCGATGGCGTGCAGCAGATCATCGACGGCCTCGGTCTGCACGACTGGATCCGGGGATGCATCACCTGTGACGCGACCGACTATGTCCATCCACCCGGTTCGCCGTTACATGTCCTCGTCATAGAGGCGATGCAAAGAGCCCTCGAGAAGGAACCACAGGTGGCATTGACCTTCAACCTGGCTCGGCAACTCCCCGACGGCGGTGTTCTGATCCCCGAGGAAGTCTCCTTGACGGCAAGCCTGGCGGATCTCGGTCGAGAGTTCGCGTTACTCCCGGCAGATCATGGGCAAGGCGGACCGATCGAGAACACCCGGCGCCGAATCGACCTCGGGAGCTTTCTGCATCTCAACGCCCGAACCGAAGCGAGCGACCTAAGGCCAGCGGTCTTCAAGGTGCCGGAGAACATCGGTTCCTGCAACCGGTTGTTGATTCTGACCAGAATACGGATATTCGAAGACTGTGTCCTCGGCGACTACGACTCGGGGATCACGATCCCGACGGTCGTGCACGATGTGGGAACGATCGAACCCGGCGACAGCCTCGAGCTCAGCTATGAATCGGGACCGCAGCCCGGCACCCGGACCATGAAGAACCCTCCCTCTTCCGGATAGACCCCTTTTCGACGTCTCCTCGTGCCGGGCGCCGCTCGGCACTCCGCGCCTACCCGCACGTCGGCGGTTCACCGACTGAGGGGAGCATCGCCAAGCGCGCCGCCTCCGGACCGACCGTCCTGGCTGGCATTCCCGGCGCTTGCCGGACCGGGCGTGCGCTCCACGCCTCAGAGAGCGGGCAACTTCAGAGCCAACGCATCCGCTTGAAGAGGACCCACTGCAGGATCGCCAACAGCCCGAGACCGATGCACACAAGCAGAAATGCGTGCGAGTTCTCGGTGCCGGGGATCCCACCCACGTTGATCCCCAACAGACCGGTCAAGAGACCGAGGGGAAGAAAAATGCCGGCGACAATGGACAGCACGTACATCGTCTTGTTCATCCGCTCGGAAAGGCGGCTGTTCAGCTCGTCTTGCGTCACCGCCGCCCGATCGCGCGCCGAGTCGAGGTCCTCGACATAACGGGTCGTTCGGTCGGCGATTTCGCGCAGGTGCACGCGGGTGATCTCGTCCAGCCAGGGGACGCGCTCGTTTTGGAGCCTGGCCACGGCGTCTCGCTGCGGCGCGAGGTATCGTCGCAGGCTGATGGTTTCCCGGCGCAGAGAACCGATCTTCGATCGAAGTTCGTAGCTCTCGCCGCCCAAGACCTCGTCTTCGAGCTCGTCCACGCGGTCGTCGAGCTCGGACAAGACCGCACCTATCCTGCTCGTGAGGCCATCGGTCACCTCGACCAGGAATTCGGAACTGTTCAATGGGCCGTCGCCGGCTTCGAGCGCGGCTCGTATCGCGTCGATCGCTTTGACGCGCCTCTGTCGGGTCGTGATGACACGGTGCTCATCCACCCAGATCCGAATTGCAACCATGTCTTCGGGATCCGATCCGGGGTTGAGATTCACTCCCCGAAGAATGACCAGCAGGCCCCCGTGACCGGCAACGGAACGAGGGCGGGTCTCCTCTGCGGTGAGCGCCGCGGCAACCGCCGGGTCGAGACCGCTGGTCTCTTCCAGCCACCTTCTCGCTTCCGGATGCGAATAGTCGAGGTGGACCCAGAGTGTCCCTGCGCTCGACGTCCAGGCATTGACATCACTCCAGTCGAGCTCTTTCCCGCCTCCACGTCCGTCGAGGAGGTAGGCCGCAAGCAGTCCAGGTTCTTCCATCGGGTGCTCCTCCTTCTGAAGCTCGGCTGGCGCACTCATCTCAGGGTCCGATCGTGTGCACCTAGAGTACATGAACGTCACGCTGCGGAAAGGGGGATCGTCGCGGGTGCCACCCTTCTCATTCCTTGCATTGTGAAGGTCTTGTCGCCCAACAATGCTCAAGACGCGGAGGGTACCGGAAATCACCGGGAGCAGTGATTCGGTCTCTGAGCCTGACGGTCATGAATAAAGGGTGGCACCCGTGGGTGCCACCCTTCGCATTGTCTCTCTCGAGCTGCGATCGCTCGTGCGGGGTCAGATGTCAGAAGCGGTCGAGGTTCATCACCTTGGTCCACGCCGCCACGAAGTCGTTGACGAACTTCAGCTGCGCGTCGTCGCTGGCATAGACCTCCGAGATGGCTCGAAGCTGCGAGTTCGAACCGAACACGAGATCCACTGAGGTGGCGGTCCACTTGAGCTCACCCGTCTCGCGGTCTCTTCCCTCGTAGAGGTATTCGCCTTCTTCGGACGTCTTCCACTCCGTGCTCATGTCGAGCAGGTTGTCGAAGAAGTCGTTGGTCAGGACTCCCGTCTGTTCGGCCAGGACGCCGTGCTTCGAGTCATCGAAGTTGGCGCCCAGCACTCGCATGCCGCCGACGAGGACGGTCATCTCGGGAGCGGTGAGCGTGAGCTGGTTCGCGCGATCGACGAGCTCCACCTCAGGGCGGCGGTAGTGCACCTCGGCGACGTAGTTGCGGAAACCGTCGGTCATCGGCCGGAGCATGGCGAAGGAGGCCTCGTCGGTCATCTCCGGCGTCGCGTCCGTTCGGCCCGGCGTGAACAAAACCGTCACGTCGAAGCCGGCCCTCTCGGCCGCGACCTCGACGGCCGCGTTGCCTCCGAGCACGATGAGGTCCGCGAGTGAGACCTTCTTGTTGCCGGACTGGGAGCTGTTGAACTCCGTCTGGATCTGCTCCAATGCCGCGAGCACCTTCGCCAGCTCGTCCGGTTCGTTGACTTCCCAACCGTTCTGCGGCGCGAGGCGAATGCGCGCCCCGTTGGCTCCTCCGCGCTTATCGCTGTCGCGGAAGGTCGATGCCGATGCCCAAGCGGTCGAGACCAGCTGAGAGATCGTGAGGCCCGAGTCGAGGATCTCGGTCTTGAGCTTCGCAACGTCTTTGTCGTCGATCAGCTCGAAGTCGACGGCCGGGACGGGATCCTGCCAAAGCTGCACTTCCGCCACCTCCGGCCCGAGCAGACGCGACACGGGACCCATGTCACGGTGCGTCAGCTTGTACCAGGCGCGCGCAAAGGCGTCCGCGAATTCGTCAGGGTTCTCGTAGAAGCGTTTGGAGATCTCGAGGTAGATCGGGTCCTTGATGAGCGCGATGTCCGTCGTGAGCATCATCGGTTTGTTGGACTTGCCCTCGATGTGCGCGTCGGGAACGTTCGCCGGACCCGTGGGAGTCCACTGCCACGCACCGGCCGGGCTCTTGGTCAATTCCCAATCACGGTTGAACAGGTTTTGAAAATAGCCGTTCGACCACTGGATCGGAGTGGCCGTCCACGCGCCCTCCAGACCACTGGTGATGGTGTCGGCGCCCTTGCCGGTGGCGTAGGAGTTCTTCCAGCCGAAACCCTGCTCCTCGATGGGGGCCGCCTCGGGCTCGGGTCCGACGTATTTCGCACTCGCGGCGCCGTGAGACTTTCCGAGCGTGTGACCGCCGGCGATGAGGGCGACGGTCTCCTCGTCGTTCATGGCCATGCGCGCAAAGGTGGTGCGGATGTCCTCGGCTGCGGCCAGCGGATCCGGCTTGCCGTTCGGGCCCTCGGGATTCACATAGATGAGGCCCATCTGCACGGCGGCCAGAGGGCGAGCGAGCTCGCGGTCGCCGGAGTAGCGGGCGTCAGCCAACCACTCGCCTTCGGGGCCCCAGTAGATGTCCTGCTGCGGCTCCCATACGTCCACGCGACCGCCGCCGAAGCCGAACGTCTCGAGACCCATCGACTCGAGCGCGCAGTTGCCGGCGAGGACCATCAAGTCGGCCCAGGAGATCTGCTGGCCGTATTTCTGCTTGATCGGCCAGAGCAGGCGACGAGCCTTGTCGAGGTTTGCATTGTCGGGCCAGCTGTTGAGCGGCGCGAAGCGCTGTGTCCCGTCCGAGGCGCCGCCGCGGCCATCGGTCACGCGGTAGGTGCCGGCGCTGTGCCAGGCCATCCGGATGAAGAGCGGCCCATAGTGGCCCCAGTCGGCAGGCCACCAGTCCTGCGACGTGGTCATCAACTCGTTGATGTCCTTCTTCAGGGCATCGAAGTCGAGTTTGTTGAACTCGTCGGAGTAGTCGAAAGTCGCGCCCATCGGATTGCTCTTGAGCGAGTTCTGGTGAAGGATTTGAAGGTTCAGCTGATTCGGCCACCAGTCTTGATTCGACATGGTGCCCGTCGCCATGGGCCTGTAGTCTTCGCCCCTCCCAGATTCAGCGGTTGGAGAATCCTGGGCGACAACGGGGATGGCGGCACACAGCAACACGACGAGCATCACTGCGCGGGAAAGGCGGTTCTTCGAGGTCATGATTTCTCCTTGATATGGACGTGCCCGGCACGCGCAGGCGTGCCGGGCATCTTTGCTTCACCGACGCTGTTTCAGCCGGCTGGGATCATCACAGTGTCGATCACGTGAATGACGCCGTTCGACGCCATGACATCGGTTTTCAGTACGGTTGCGTTGTCGACCATGACCGAACCGCCCTTGACCTTGATCGTCACGTCCGAACCCTCGACGGTGGTCGCTTGAGTGAGCTTGATCACCTGGTCTGCGGTCACCTCGCCGGAAACCACGTGGTAGAGCAGAATGACCTTGAGCTTGTCCGGATCGGCGAGCAACGCCTCGACGGTACCGGCGGGCAGTTTGGCGAAGGCTTCGTCGGTCGGGGCGAAGACGGTGAACGGACCGTCCGATTTGAGGGTGTCGACGAGTCCGGCCGCCTTCGCGGCAGCGATCAGGGTGTTGAACGATCCTGCGGACACGGCGACGTCGACGATGTCGCCCGTGGTCATGCTCGCCTTTTCGGCGTGGCTGTGGTCGTCGCCGACACCGCATTTCCCGCAGTGGGCGAACGCCGGGGTGACTGACAGTACGACTACGATCGTGAGAATTCCTGCAAACTTTTTCATTGTGCCCTCCAAATGGCAATATCGATGTTGTGCGATCACAAGGGCGAAACGACCACGTGATCGCGCACTTATTCCATTCGACCGCATCGGCACTGCGCGGCGGTTTGCCCCTCGAGGTCGTGGAGCACCAAGGCTGTTCGGTAGTCCTCGGGCAGGCTGTCGATGACCCGGCGCACGCAGGTGTTCATCTCATCGATGACGAGCCGCTGATCGATTTCCGCATCGAGGACGAGAGGAATCCCGGTCTCGTCGATCTCGACCATCTGCGCCCTGCTGTGCGGTCTGCGGAAGTGATCGGTGGCGACTCGGGTGGCGATGGTGAACGCCCAGGTCTTGACACTCGACCGCCCCTCGAACCCCGGCAGGGCGAGCGCGATCTTGAGCAGCGTTTCCTGGAGAAGGTCATCGGCGGTGGCGCGGTCGCCGACCAATCGCTCGAGGTACCGTCGCAGCGGATCCGAAAGTTCCTGCGCGATATCCTCAAACGACAACCGGGAAGGTTCGAGGTCCATGATGCCTCCGGGTTTGCCCTGGTTTGAGGGCGGCGCCCAGAGCATACCACCAGGCGTCGGCCGGCACCGCCGAGCTCCAATCTCGCAGGTTGAACGCATCAGCTGACCCTCCCGATTCCAGAGGATCTGCGACGGACAGCAGCTTCCACGGTGTTGTCGTCCGCGGCGACCTGGCCTACCTCGCTACCATCCGGGACCTCCGCATCTTCGATGTCAGCTCCCCCGCGGCGCCCGTCGAGTTGAGCAGATACGACGACACCGGAATCACCAACGACGTGGCGATCTCCGGTGACTTCGCCTTCCTCGCCGCGCACGACGAGGGGGTGCGGGTGGTGGACATCAGTGACCCGTCTTCTCCGTTCGAGGTCGGGCACCTCGCGTCCCCGGGCCTCGGCCAACGTGTCACGGTGGCCGGCGGTCTCGCGTTTCTCTCCGAGGGGCTGGCGGTCGAGGTTGAAGGCGGGTACGCCTGCGTGGCGACGGAGTGGACCGGGCTCAGGATCATCGATGTCCGAAACCCCGCCGACCCCGTCGAGGTGGGCCACCTGGAAGGGATCAACCCCGAGGGTCTCGCGGTCAGGGACGGGCTCGCCTTCGTCGCGTCCCCGGGGGACGGGCTCGCGGTGCTGGATGTCCGCAACCCGACGGACCCGCGGCTCGTCGGGCTCGGCGGAAATCCAAGAGGCGGATTCGATGTGGCGCTCGATGGCGATCTCGCGGTCGTTGCCGACTATTGGAGCGGGGTCGTGATCTTCGACGTCTCCTCGTGCCGGGCTCCGCTCGGCCCTCCGCGCCTACCGGCAGGTCGACGGGTCCCCGACTGAAGGGAGCATCGACTCGGTCGTCGAACTCCCTCGGTCAGGCGATCTCCGAACACGATCTGTTCCACGATCTCGTCGGCGACCGCACGGTGAGCCCGGGTTCGCATCAGCGCCATTCGATAACGAAACTCACGCCGGACTCCTCGGGGCGCCGGCGGTGCGGTTAAGCCCGGTCAATTCCCCGCCTACCAGGTCTCACCCCGCGTCGTGACGGTCGTCCACCTCCCCGTGTCACCGCTCTCGAAGCCGTCGGCGAAGAGGAGTGTCGAGTCGTGGAGATAGAAGACGAGGTCGTACGCAAGAGGTGAGGGGATGGTGCCGGCGGTCTCCACGGCCAGACCATCGGGATAGGCGTCGTCCCCCGAGTGGAGCAGATCGAGGCGCGCGTCGTAGACGCATCCGTACCCCGTGAAGGCGAGCCGGAAGCCGTACTGCAGGTCGGCCTCCAGGTCGAGGCCCGCGAGGTGGAAAGTGAGATAGCGGACCTCCCCGACGGGCAGGTCCGGGGGCAGGTCGACGGTCTCTTCGGCGAGGACCTGGTCCATGTCAATGTCGTCGGGATCCGAGAAGGTCCCCAGGAACAAGGTGACGGACTCGCCCGGAGTGTCTTCGGTCAGGGCGCGCACCTTGAGCGTGACCTTCGCCAAGGTGAAGGTCACGGGCGGTTGGAAGGTCTGGCCGAGGTCGAGGACCATGGCCCTCCCGTGGCTGCACAGGTAGCAGCCGAGGTCGCCGGCGACGTCGACGGCGATGACGACGTCGCCGGGAGGCGGCGGCGTCGCACTCATGGTTACCGTGGTCGCCGCCGCCGGGGCGGCGATCACGAGCAGGCCCGCGATGCTCCACAGGATGATTCGTCGGTTCATGGCTTGGTCTCCTCGCGGATCGCGAGGCGGACCGCCCGGGACCGGGAGCCCACCCGGAGCAGCCGCTCAGCCCTGAAAGGCGCCGGGGGCCCGGTCGCGGGCCCCCGGCGGGGGTGTTCAGGAACGACGGGCGCGCGGGCCGTCGGCCGGCCCGGGCGCCGTCACTCCCTGAGTTCGTCGCAGCACGGTCACTCCTTGATGAACTCGAGGTCGTCGTACGGGTAGTTCGTGACGAGCCAGGCCTCGACGCCGCCCTCGGGGTTGATGCCCGAGCCGACGATCCGGGCCGACGGACCGTTGTCGCCGGCGTTGACGACGTCGCTGAGCGCGGCGCCGGCCCCCTCGAACAGGACCCACGCCGATCCCGCGGCGGAGGCCTCGGCGGCGCCGGTCTTGATGAGGATCTTCTCGAGGTCGTACATGTAGCCGATGTACTCGCTTTCAGTCCCGTCGGGCAGGGTGTAGGGGCCGTCGGGCTCGAGCACCGGGTTGCCGGTCCAGACAAAGGCCTCGGCTGGGTAGAGGATGGTCTTGCTGGTCCCGACCACCATGAGGTCGCCCGCCGTCGAGCCGGGCCGGTAGACGATGGAGCTGGCGACGCTGTCGTACTTCTTCTTGGACAGGCCGCCGATCCCCTTGACCAAGTAGGCCTCGACCTCAGGTGTCTCGGGATCGTCCCCCGGGAACCAGATACACGCCTGCGGGCCCTTGGGGCTGTCGCTGCGGCCGGCGATGTAGATGACACCCTCGTCCGTCACCGTCAGGGCGTAGGCTTCGGACCAGCTGCCGCCGGCGATCGCGGGCAGGATGGTAGCTCTCAGGATCGGCTCATCCTTCTCGTCCAGTCAGTGCCCAGGAATGTCGGTGACGAAGGCCTTGTTCCCCGTCGAGGTGGCCCCGAAGCCGGCGATGATCGTCCCGTCGGCGGACACCGCCTGGGCCGAGCTGGTGTGGAGGGTCTGTTCCGAGTTGTCACTCGGTCCGGATGGTCAGCTGCACGGGAATCGGCACGAGGTCCTCATCCACGACCGTGGTGTCGGCGCGGAACGCGACCGGGCCGGTCTGGGTGTGCCCCGTGCCCACGAAGATGAGCCCGTCGGCCGACACGTCGTTGGCGGCCATGTCGGCGATGCCGCCGCCGAAGTCCGGGATGGCGACGTAGTTGGGATCGTCGGTCGCGTCGTACTCGGGGTCGAAGGCCCACAGCCACTCGGCGCCGTAGGACACCGTCCCGGTGGTCAGGGTCCCGACGGGCTGAGAGCCGCACCAGACGAAGTTGTCGACCGAGGCGGAATTCTCGGGATCCACCTTGTCATAGTCGCAATCGACTGGCTTCGCCGTTTCCATCCAACCCGTCCATGTCCGAGGCCGCGAAGGCGGCCTCGCCGCCGATGCCCTCCTGCACCTGCAGCTCGTTATAGAGCGGGGCCTCCCCGTCGCCGGTGGCGATGGCCCAGTCGATGTCCAGGCGCCAGGCCTTGTCGAAACTCACCGCCACGGTGGAGCCGACGGCGACCTTGCCGTCGCGGGAAATGCCCAGGGCTTTGGACGAGTCGTGCGGCCCGTCCATGTGGCCGAGGCGCCAGAAGTAGTAGCCGTCGATCGGCGTGGCGGGCGGATCCGTCGGATCCTCCGGCGGCTTGCCGCCCATGTTCCCGCTGCCCCCCCACGCGGTGATACCGACGAGGGCAACAACGGCGCACACGCCAAAGATGACAATGAGGTTTCTCGTTTTCATGATGTCCTCCTTGATTCGTTTCTCGAAGCGGCTCCGGACGCGGGGAACCGCCCAGTTGATCGGGACGACCCGGGGGGCGCCTCAGCGGCGCCCCCCGGAACACGTCATCATTCGTTTCCTCGGTAATCGACCCGGCGGAACATGATGTCGCTGCCCTGGTCGCTCTCCTCGAGCCAGATGGCGTACATCCGCGAGCCGTCGGGGGTCTGGCGGAGCTGGGCCGCGCCCTGCTCCGGCTGGTCCTTGGCGAGCAGGTTCCAGCCCTCCTCGGGCTGCCCGCTGCCGCCCTGCGGGGTCACGATCACGGTCTCGAAGCGCTGCCCCTTGTCCATGGTCCGGCCGTAGTAGATGTCCATCGGCATCTTGGGATAGACCACGTCGTTCGGGGCCTGGTTCTGGTTGAACTCGAGCCGTAGGCGACCTGGTAGACGCCGTGGCGCTGTTGGTCCTCGGGGTACAGGAACGATCCCGTTCGTCTTGATGCTGCCCGGCGTCTTGACCAACCGCGGTTCGAGCACGCTGATGCGGTTGTTGCGCAGGTTGGAGACGTTGCGCGGTGGCTCGGAGGCTCCGGACCCGTACTCCGTGGTGACGATCTCCTCCTCCCAGGTCACGGTCTGGTTGACCTCGTCGACGACCGGCACCCTGAACACGACGTTGTGCTCGATCGACTCCGGGTCGTAGGGATCCGTCGTCCAGCTCTGCCCCCCGTCGAACGAGCGCCGGACGTAGAGGTCGTACTTGTCGTTGGCGTTGCGGCCCCAGTTGGGCGTCCAGCTGTAGGCGATGATGAGCTCGCCGTAGTCGAGGGCGCCGCGGTGGGCCAGGGCGTCGCTGTACGGGGTCCTGCCGGACGTGTCGGCGAGGTTGGCCGGCGTCCAGCTCCAGCGGAGCATCTTGACCGGCGCCTCGGGGTCGAAGGGATCCTGGAAGAGGTCGTGGTCGCCTCGACGCTGCTGAGGTTCTGGGCTCCGGGCAGGAAGTTGCTGAACGTGTACGGGTTGCCGCTCGTGGTGGAGACGATGCTGCGCATGAAGATATCCGCCGGCTTGCCGCTGCCCTCCTCGCCCTGGCGGTAGAGCGCCACCAGCACCGGGAACTCGGTTCCCGCATCTTCGATTTGGGCTGAACGATGAAGCGGACCCGGCGGGCATTCTCGTAGGCCAGGACCGGCTCACCCAGTCCGTCGAGGAACAGTGGGAACCGTCCTCGTTCCTTGTGTAGATCGGGTACACCGTGCCGTCGTCGGTCTCCGGCAGGTTCAGGATGCCGCCGCCGTCCGACCGTCTCCGGGGTCGAAGAGGTCGAAGCTGTGGTAGATGACGTTCTTGCCGACGTCGGGTTTGTACTTGGACTCGTCGTCTCTTCGGACGAGATCACGATGACCCCGTCGGGCGCGTCGGGATCCTCCTCGTGCTCGTGGTCACCCTCCGGCGGGATGCCCACGCCCTTGCTCTCCTCGTAGCCGATGATGACGTAGGCGCTCTTGGTGCCGTCGCCCTTCGTGTAGGGCTGGAGAAGACGTTCGGCCGCGAGGACCCGGTGTTGCCGTCGAGGAAGCGGCCGTCGGCGGTCACGCAGACGTTGTGGATCTCGTCGTTGGGGTTGGTCTTCTCGACGGTGTAGGCGCACAGCGGGTTGGAGCCGGCTCCTCCGCGGTGCCGATATTCTCGGGGGTGCCGCAGTAGCGGTGGGTGCCCTCGCCTTCCTCGTCGTAGTCGTGCTCGCCGTTGCCGCCGTCGGGGTCCATGTTCTCGGCGCTGCAGACGTCGTTGTCGGAGACCCTCACCGGCAACGACATCGGCACCAGGGCCTTGACCCGTCCGGCGAGCTCGTCATCCAGGTCCACTAGGTCGAGATTGTCGCCGTGGCCGTCGGTGGGGTAGCTGTCGTCGATCTTGGCGAAGTCGTTCCTGGTGATGTAGCTGAACCAGATGTCGCCTTGTTGTGGGTGTTGGCGCCGCTCCAGCCGTCGCCGGGGCCGTCGCCCTCACCGGGCATCAACCCCTTGGGGTCCTCCTGCCAGACGATGGCGAAGGCCACGTCCTCGCCCGCGCCGGCAAAGAGCTGGTCGGCGTCGCGGCGGCCGGAGGTGACCCGCTCGGGCTTGAACCACTCGATCGTTACCGGTGTGGGCTCGACCACGCCCCGCGCCGTCCACACGCAGCTGAGGGCGACCTCGCCGATCTCGGGGTAGTCCTCGTAGATCACCGTGCGCTGCGGGCCGCCTGCACCGTAGAGATCGTCCTGTAGTAGGCGTCGTCGCCCGGGTAGTCGCTCGTGCAGACTGGGTTCCTTCGTCGGGGTTGTCGGTGCAGTAGACGGCGCAGCCGGTCTCGGGGTCTCGCGGGCTCCGTGGTCGGGGTCGTCGCAGACCGTTGATCGCGTAGCCCGGCCGACCGCCGCGGCAGTACTTGTCGGTCCAGGCCACGAAGATCATGTTGTCCTTGACCTTGAGCATGGGCTTCTCGGACTCGCCCGGGTAGTCGGCGTGGACGACTTGTCGGCGGTCCTGCGAGATGTTGCGGCGGTTCCAGGTGTCGCCGTCGTCGCGCGAGACGGCCACGAACACGTCCGAGGCGCCGGCGCCGTCGACCTCGTCCAGGTACGCGACCACGATGGGTTTGGCCACTTCCCGTGTCTCGATGACATCGCCGTCCGCGTCGTGAGTAGACGACATCGGTTTCGGGTTTCCGTCCGACGTCAGGGCCGGGACGTAGACCGGCATGATTTCGATCTTCGCCTTGTCGCTCTTCATGCCGGGGGTCTTGGAGACGTTTTTCTTCATGAGGTTGCCGGCCTTCAGACCGGTGTTGAGGTTCTCCAGCGCCTCCTCCTTGGTGACGGGTGTCAGGGCGACCTCGCCGGCGCAGGCGAGGATCGTGGCGTCGATCACGTCGAGGACGGCGTCATCGTCGGTGAAGAACTCGTCCGGGTCGGGACCGGGGGCAGCCCGGCCAGCGCGGTCTCCAGACAGGCGACGACCGGCTCGGTGATCTTGATCGAACCCTGGTCGTGGATGCCGTCGGAGTCCAGGCTCTGGAGCAGCCTCGCCACGTTCGCCACCCGGCCGTCGTTGAGGTCGGCGCCCTCGAAGAGGTCGACCGGCGAGACCCCGCGGTCGGCCAGCGCATCGCCCAGGTAGAGGCTGCCGACGGCGAAGTCGATGCGTTCGTCGGGCAGGTACCAGAACTGACCGTTGTCGCCGGTGACGCCGAACTGGGTCGGCGTCGCGAAGGTCAGCCCGTCGACGTTGGCATCGACGAAGTGCCCCGCCTCGACCTTGGCCAGCGGGTAGTGGACGTACCACGCCCAGAACGTGCCGTCGGGTTTGTCGAGGCGTGGGAAGACAAATTCTCCCTCGGCGAACGACGCCTCGCCGAGACCGACGAACTCGGCGTGGACGATGATGTAGAACGGCCGGCACACGTCGGTGTTGAGCCCCCAGCAGACCCGGTCGAAGTCGGAGAACGGGATCCGCGCCTGATAGCTGGGGACCGTCGGCGCGAACTCGTTCTTGTAGTCGAAGTAGCCGGCGATCGGCTTGCCCTTCTTGTTCAGAACAGAGGCGAACTCCGCCTCGTCCTGGACGACGTGGATGTTGAGCTCGGCGATCTCGGTGCCGTCGGGCACCACCTCGACCACCAGCTCGTCTCTGGTGTTCCAGAACGTCACGTGGCCGACGTCGACCCAGATGCCGAGGTCGTCGACCTTGGACTTCATGGTTTTGGTGATCGGCCAGACCTGATCGGTTTCCCTGGCGCCGGCGCTGCCGGCCACGAGGCACAGCGCGATAAACACGACCAGGAGTGCAAGCTCGTACGAACTCAATTTGATGCCTTTCATTTCAGCCTCCCCTTTTTGGAATGGGTTACATCGCTCACCGGGCTCCGTTGCCCGGTGAAATCGGGAGCGTCGGTTGGGTACTCCTGGGCTTTGCGCCGGTGCTCGCCGCGTCGGTGTGCCCGACCGCAATCGTCGTGCCGGTCGGCATAGGGGCGGCGGAGCACTCGGTTTTCGCCCGAGGAACACGGGACGCGGCCACGCACAGGATGGCGGCCGCGACAACCAACAAGATTCGTGCGCGATTCACTGTCGAAACTTCCTTCGATTCGAGGTCCTTGCCTGTTCTTCGCGGGAGCCCGCGGATCGACCGCGTCCGAACGTCGGGCGCGGTCAGGTCGCGGAGGCGGTTCTCCGCAACGCTTCGTGGGACGTCTCCATCCAACACCTCCTTCCGACTGGGTGCGGTTGACGCGGAGTCCGTTGTCGCCGGGGCTCCGCGCGAGCCTTGATGAACACAGGAAAACAGTCTGTGGGAGCCGGCCATCCGCCGACCCCGCGGCAATCCGCAGGGCATCAGTTCGAGGACGCACGGCGGTCGAAGCTCCAGGGCGGACGAAGGTTGTGGGGAGTCGGTGAGGCGTCGATGAAAACGTCTGAGCCCCCGCGTCGGGGTGATCGTGACCGCGGCCGCGTGCACCGCAGTCCTGCAGCTCGGCCCCGATGATCTCGCGAATGGCGATTCTGGTCTCGGATCTTCGCTCGATCGTTCTCAAGGCTGAACCACAGGCCGGGTCACGGCGCCAGTCATTTCTCCTCCTGTCTGAATCCCAATGTCTCTCAGCGATGTCCGGTCGATCCTGACGAAGCCCGCGCCGCTGTTGGACGCACCGTCGCGCGGCCTCTTGATTTTCTGCGACCGGAAGGTCCTTCGCCCGGTGTCGGGCCTCGCGTCCTCCTTTCGAGTTGTGTTGCTGCGCTCACCAGACAATCAAGAAACGTGCCAAGGACCGAGCGCCCGGCGCGCCGCGTGCCGGAGGACCGTCTGGCGACTGTCAAGAGGTGTTCTTGTTCGCGATTTGGCCCACTTTGGGCTGGTGGGGTCGGCGCCGGTCGACGCCGCCTCGCGGGCCTCCGTCAGGGAGAACCGACTGTGCCAGGACACATGGATGTGTGGCCCACCTTGTGCCATGACACAGCAGGTTTTAGTGCCATTTTGGTCCCTGGAAAAACTTTCCTGACTTTCCTGCTCCGCGCGACGAATTTCTTCGAGCCGCTCGATTGTCCTTTTTGATGACACTGATAGGTGCCAAATTTTTTCAAGCCGCTCGATTGTCCTTTTTGATGACACTGATGGGTGCCACGTGCGCGCCAGGCAAAGCCTGGGGAAGGGGGAAGAGATGCCGTGAGTCAGAGATGACAGCGGAGTCTTTGAAACCTCCCGAATGGATCTTGCGGGCATGAGTCCCGTCCGGAGAAGGTTGGCCGCCAACCGGAAGCGAGTCTTGCGCCTCGAGGGTAACCGAAGAGGTGAAGCGCAGACAGCGAGATCGTAGGCTGTGTGAAGAGCTCCGAAGTCACTCTTTGTGGGCGCCGACCCTGTACGTGGAGTGGGAAGGCAACATCGCCGGTGCCTACCCGACGCCCACTTCCACACTTGTTTTGGGGAGCTGGTCGCTCTGATCTGGGCGGTGAATCGAGGGCCGCTGCGCAACCGATCCGGTGTTACTTCAGGGAAAGCCCGGTCCTGTCATAATGAACCAAGATCTCGGGAGATCACGATGGCTCATTTCACCGCCCGTCAGGGATACGTGGATTTGGTTGGCCGGCTGAATCGCCACCCTCAGGGGGCGCCGCCGTCGGAGCGCTTGTACCGGATCCTCGAGATGCTCTTTTCTGAACATGAGGCGGCGTTGGTGGCGGAGCTGCCCATCAAACCGTTTGGTGTCGCCCAGGCGGCGAAGGCTTGGAAGATGCCGATGGACTCGGCTCGGACGGTGCTCGACGAGCTGGCGAGCAGGGCGATTCTGGTTGACATCGTGGACCAGTGGCATAACCACCTACGCACTGCCGCCGCCCATGGCCGGTTTCTTCGAGTTCTCGATGATGCGGATTCGGGACGACATCGATCAGGAGCTTCTCGCCGAGCTCTACTACGAGTACCTCAACGTCGAAGAGGATTTCATCAAGGAGCTTTTCACCACGGGTGAAACACAGCTCGGACGGGCGTTTGTAAACGAGGATTCGTTGCCTGGGGAAACGGCCCTCGAGGTCCTCGACTACGAGCGGGCGAGCATGGTGGCCGAGACCGCCTCGCACATCGGTGTCGGCCTCTGTTATTGCCGGCACAAGATGATGCACGTGGGTCGCGCCTGCTCCGCGCCCATGGACATCTGCATGACCTTCAACACCACGGCGGCCTCACTGACCCGGCACGGGTCTGCGCGCACGATCGAGGTCGCTGAGTGTCTCGATTTGTTGCAGGAGGCGCGGGATCGTGGGCTCGTCCAGTTCGGCGAGAACATCCAACGGCAAGTCAACTTCATCTGTAACTGCTGCGGCTGCTGTTGCGAGGCGATGATCGCGGCGCGCCGATTCGGCCATCTCCACCCGGTCCACACCACCAACTACCTCCCCGAACAGGACACCGATCTCTGTACGGGCTGCGGCAAGTGCGTGGCGGCCTGCCCGGTGGAGGCCATGCAGCTGGTTTCGGCCAACGACCCCATCCAACCCAAACGGAAGGCGGCCAGACTGGATGAGGACCTGTGTCTCGGCTGCGGGGTTTGTGTGCCCGCGTGCCCAGAGGGCGGGATCAGCCTGCGGGCGCGACCGAGCAGGGTAATCACCCCGGTCGACTCGACGCGCCGAGCGGTGGCCATGGCGGTGGAGCGGGGAACTCTGCAACACCTGATCTTCGACAACCACGGTCTGACCAGCCACCGCGTCATGGCCGCCGTGCTCGGCGCGATCCTGCGGCTGGAACCGGTCAAGCGGAGCATGGCCGCCGGTCGGCTTGGCTCGCGCTACCTCGAAAAACTCATCGAGTTGAAGACGCAGGATGGGCGCCGCGCTCACATTGGTTGAATTCCGGCGGCACCGGTTTTGGGGGAGACCGATCGTGCCGGGCTGAGCTCAGCGATCCCGGCGAACGAAAAGGAAGAGCGCAGGGCCGGGTTTTTGAAGAATGGGGGATTTCGAATTCGTGTGCTGAAATTCCGAGCGCGACTGTTTTCCAAGATCGGCGGCTGGTTCACAAAGGAACTGGCTGCCAAATCACGCACCCCTCAAGACCTCGAGGTCTGTAGAAATTCGTGAAAGCGCGCCAAGCACCCTTTCGCGAATCTCCCTGACGAGTGGCGCCAACCGTTCAAAGGGATTACATTTGATGGTGAAGGCCGACTGTGCAATCGGAGTTCATGAAAGGTCGGCTTGCGGACGGAGAGTGAAGATGGACGCCGTGGTTGTTGCCGGCAGATCGTACCCTCTCGATCGACGAGGTTTTCTCGCCGATCCGTCGGCGTGGGACCTTGAATTTGTCGCGGCCATGGCCCGCCGGCTCGGTCAGCCCGGTGAGCTGACGCTCCTCCAGCTCAAGGTGGTGCTGTTCGTGCGTCGGCACTTCGTTCGCCGGGGGGAAGTGGCGCGAGTCTCCGCGACCTGCCAGGCGTGCGGTTTGTCGCTCGGCCAGCTGCGGGATCTCTTTCCCTGGGGGTACCAGCGGGGCGTGTGCCGGTTCGCGGGCATCTCCTACCAGGCCATCGACAGCGGCCACCACGCGCTCACCTACGAGACCGTATCCCGCCGAAAACCATCGCTCGACGACCCCGGCGGGCCGCGGCCGAAGGCAAGCGGCCAGTAGCGCCGCCGGCATCGCAGCGCGCAACTCATCGCGGTCAATTCCTCGGCTAATGTTGAGACGAGGTCTTATAAACGTTTTATTGATTTTATCGAATTTCTATTGACATTACGCGGCCATGGGATTACATAGTTATATATGGCCCCAGGCCCAAGCATCCAGGATCGCGACCGACTGCTCTCCACCGGCAAGGTGGCGAGACTGCTCAGCGTTACGCCCGATGCGGTGCTCAAGTGGATCAAGAGCGGCCGGCTGCGGGCCGTGCGAACGGCGGGCGGCCACTACCGGGTCGCCCAGCACGACCTCGACTGTCTGATCAGCGACGGAGTCGACACGCGGTCGACCGGCGACGGCGGTTTCCTGTACTGCTGGGAGTACTTCGCCACCGACGGCGCACCCGGCGAAAGGTGTCAGGGCTGCCTGGTTTACCGCGCCCGCGCAAGACGCTGTTTTGAAATCAGCAGCCTTGCGGAGGAGGTCGGCTATGCCGGGGCCTACTGCACGAACAGCTGCGAAGGATGCGACTACTATCGCGACGTCGTCGGCCGACGAAAGCGGGTCCTGATCGTCACCGACAGCGATGAGCTGCGCCGCCTGCTCCTCGGCGAACACTCCGGCGGCGAGGTCGAGATCGAGTTCGCCGGTTCCGAGTACGAGTGCTCAGCGGCGGCGGCCGAGTTCCGGCCGGAGTACGTCGTCATCGACGGCTCGCTGCCGAAATCGCTCCGATCGAGCCTGCACTCCCATCTTGCGTCCGACCCCCGGATCCCCGGGGTCCGGATCATCCCGGCAACCGCGGCCGCGGACGAGTTCCCCGCCGACGGCTCGATGACCGGAGTTGACTGTGCGTTACCCCGCACATTTTGTCTCCAGGATCTCGAAGATCACATTCGTGGATTGGAGGTGAAGCCAGCTGCTCGAGCGTAGGAGTCGCCGGTGAAAAAAGCCCGGCGGTCTGGGCTACCCAACCTCATCCCGCCGGACCTCAGGTCAAGGAGTTACGACAACACTCGAGCGCCGCTCGATCATCGTCATACTTCCTTTGATTCAGGAAATTAACCTCCACCGGCACGGACGTCAAGGGTCTTCGGCCCGCGTCAGGTTTTTGACCTCAGAGTTTGGAGGTTTGACGTGTCAGCAACAGCATTCATCATCGGGGTCATTCTTCCCCCGATAACTTTCGTTGTATTCGTGTCGGCGATGCTCAGTCGCCTCTGGACGTGGAAGAAGCTCGCCTCAGCCCGGGATGACCCTCTTCCCGACGTCACCCCGGGGGACAAGCGCCGGCGTCTTGAAGGAGACGCTGCTCTTCCCCAGCCTGTTCCGAAGCGATCGATTCCTGTGGGTCATCTCGTGGCTCTTCCACGCCATGCTCGCCTTGATCATCATCGGTCACCTCCGCGTGGTGACCGACTTCCCGTGGCTGTGGAGCGCGCTCCACATCGATGCCGACACCATGTCGGCCGTGGTCGGCGGCGCCGCCGGCGTGATGATCCTCCTCATGCTGATCCTGCTCATCGCCCGGCGCATCGCCACTCAGAGGGTGCGCGAGATCTCCTCGACCGGCGACTACTTCGCCGTCTTTCTCATCCTGGCGATCGTGCTGACCGGAAACGCCATGCGTCTCGTTGATCACTTCGACCTCGAGACGTCCCGGCAGTACTTCGCGGCGCTGGTCGCGCTGCAGTGGCCGATGGTGCCGGAGAGCGGCTGGTTTCTCGCCCATTTCTTCCTCGCCCAGACCCTGCTGATCTACATGCCGTTCAGCAAGATCATGCATTTCGGCGGCGTGTTCTTCACCCAGGCCGCCCTCAAGAGGAGTTGAAACCATGGAAGCATCGAGCAGACCACACGTCGTCCCGGAAATCGTCGAAAAACCCAAACCGCCCGAGCGGGAGACCGTGATCAAGGCAATCGAGGCGATCGAGAACGGTCCCGCCATGCTGCGTGTGTACATGGAGATCTGCGCCAAGTGCGGGACCTGCGCCGAGCAGTGCCCGACGTACTACGGTTCGCCCGATAAGACCCGCAACCCGGCCGCCCGCTCGGACCTCATCCGGTCGATCTACCGGCGCCACAAGACCCTCGGCGGAAAGCTCCTCGGCGACCTGGCCGGCGCGCACGACTACACCGAAGGCGAGATCACCGACTGGGTCAAGAGCTTCTACGAGTGCACCGCGTGCCGCCGTTGCGCGACCTTCTGCCCGTTCGGGATCGACAACTCGGTCATTACCCGCAAGGGACGCGCCATCATCCACTCGCTCGGTCTGACGCCGCAGCGCCTGCTCGACGTCGTCGAGGTCTCGCTTGCCACCGGCAACACCGACGGCTGCGGCAAGGCGGGCTTCGTGGAGGCGATCAATTTCCTCGAGGAGGAAATCGAGGAGGAGTGCGGCGTCGCGGTGAGGATTCCGCTCGACGTCGAAGGCGCCGACTACTTCTACGTGCCGCCGTCGGGCGATGTCCTGGTCAACCCCGAGGCGACCATGGCCGTCGCGAAGGTCTTCCACATCCTCGGGTTGAGCTGGACCATGAGTACGCGGTACTTCGACGGCGCCAACTACGGGCTGTTCACGGGTGACGACGCGGCCATGAAGGAAGAGAACAAGCACTACTACGAGGAGGCCAAGCGGCTCGGGGTCAAGAACATGATGTGCGGCGAGTGCGGCCACGCCTACCGGGTCTTCAAGTTCATGATGGAGAAAGGCAAGTGGTGGGGAGAGCTTCCCTTCGACGTGATGAACGTGCTGCCCTTCACCGCCGGTCTCATCAAAGAGGGCCGGATCAAGCTCGACAAGAGCAAGAACACCGAGCCCGTGACCTACCACGACCCGTGCAACTTCGGTCGCAGCTGCAACATCGTCGAGGAACCGCGGACGATTCTCGCGGCCGCCTGCGAGGACTTCCGCGACATGACGCCGTCCGGCACTGAAAACTGGTGCTGCGGCGGCGGCGGCGGTCTCGCCGCGATGGATGACCTGCGGGAGTTCCGGATGACCGTCAGCGGCAAGAAGAAGATGGAGCAGATTCGCGACACCGGTGCGACCTTCGTCGCGACGGCCTGCGCCAACTGCAAGCGTCAGATCACCCAGCTGATGGAGCACCACGAGATGGATGTGAGAGTGGGTGGAGTCCACGATCTCGTCTACTCGTCCATCGTCATGAGCTGATAGGAGAGGGCCGCCGTGCGGTGCCGAATCCGCGCGCCGGATTTTCGATCGGTGCCGGGTCGGCGGTTCCGCAGTTGGGGCCTCACAACTGCGGAACTGCGGGCCTGGCAAGCAGCCACGCAGAAGGATAGATAGGTGCTCGCCCGTGTTCGGTGTCCGGACTGCCGCGAGGAATATCTGCTCGCGTTCTCGTGCAAGACGCGCGAGCTGTCTCGATCTCCCCCTGGTGAGAGCGACCGACCATCGACCTTGATCAGTTGAATCGAAGCCCGAAGCGCGGACCACCCCCGGCCGGCGCTTGGGTGGGCTGCGACTTGAGTGCGGCCGCAGTTCTCGATTTGGGTTCGGGTGGGTGGCCTGGTGGCTGGGACTGCCGAGGCGGAGCGCCTTGATGAAGGTCGAGGCTCGAACTGTCGTGAGGCCGGGTGGGTTCGCGGTCACGGCGGGGTGATACGTTTGGTGTGGTGGAAAAGGAAATTCCTATCCGTCTTTCGGCAAGGTTGCTTCGCCTTGGGGCTTCAACCGTCGACCACCATCCCTCACCGCGGCGCGGCCCGATCGAGCCGCTGCAGCTGCGCGATGGCGAACCGGTTGGAGGGGTCGAGCCGCAGCGCCGCCCTGAAGGCCGCTCGGGCGGCGTCCGCCCTCCCCGCCGCCAGCTCGAACTCCCCCAGGGTCAGGAGGGCGGTGACCGAACCCGGCTCCACGGCCACGGCGAGGTTCAGCGAACCGCGGGCACCTTCGAGGTCGCCGATGAGGTTCAGATAGCGCCCTCGGTTCGCCAGCATCAGGGCGTAGTAGGGCCGGACCTTGGTTCGCGCCACCGGGGTCAGCAGCGCGGGATCGCCGACAAACGGCGCCAAGTGCAGGGCCGCCAGCGGCTCCGCCGCCCCCAGCGGCCCGCTGGTGAGCTTCATGGTGAGTCCGTGCGGCACCAGGACCCTTCCGTCGGCGACCCCGGGCTCCATGGGCAGAGTGAGGTGGGCCTCGCGGTCCGGCTGCGGCGCGGCGAGCATGGCGTCGAGCAGGGCGTTGAACAGCCGGGTCAACTCTTCGGGGTCGTAGGGTCGATCGTGCTCCCAGTTTCCGAGCTCGACCCTGAACGCGTCCGCTTCGCGCCGCACCGCCGCCATGAGTTCAGGGTAGGCGGCCGGTAGGTACTGCGCGACGTACCACGAGCGACGGCACAGGTTGACGTCCACCACCGCGGCGTCGGTCCGGAAGTCCTCCAGGTGGCGGAGGTAGAGCCACGGGGAGTAGAGCTGCCACTCCGTGGTAAGGAGCACCCCCCCCGGCCCGACACCGCCCAGGGTGTCCTCGACGAAGTGCCGGGCCACCAGGTCCCGACTGCGATCGCACGAGCGCCAGCGGCGCACGCCGTCGGTGGCGGGTATCGCCAGCGCGGCGACCACGGCCAGAGCGGTCAGCCCGCGGTGGGTGCGGGCCGCCGCCACCAGCCAGACCAGCGCGCAACCCACCGCGATCGAAGCCGCCAGCAAGGTCGTCAGAAAATACGCCTCGGTGTCCTCGGCGATCTCGTAGTTGACGGCATAGGCCATACCGAACAGCGCCACCAGGACGACGAGCCAAAGGGTCGCGCGGTCCCGCCGCCACATCCAGACAAGACCGCAGGCCACCGCCAGCAGCCCGACCGGCCCGAGTTCCAGCACCGCGAGCCGGGCGAGTTCGACCGCGTTCTCACGAACCTGCTCGAGGTTGCCGGCAAACAGGTTGACCCGGTACTGCCGCGCCGAAACGTGCCACCAGAAGCGCTCCAGGCTGGAAGGGTCGCCCCAATTGAGCGCGGGCCTGCGAACCGCGGCCAGGGGCAGGTAGAGGTAGGACAGGAGCCCGACCGCGCCGGCGGCGGCGGCCGGCGCCAGGCGCCGGGGCGTCAGCACCCGCCAGCCCGCCGACGTCACCACCAAGGCGAGCAACGCCGGCCCCGCGAGGATCACGGTGACGTGGTGGACCCCGAGGCCGAGCCCGAGGAGGAGCCCGACCGGCCACGGCACCGGTCCGATTGCGCCGGTGCGGCGCCAGCCGAGGAGGAGCCAGACCGCCGCGGTCAGCAGGAAGAGGGTGAGGGTGTAGACCTCGGCCACGGTGGCGTAGCCCCACAGCGTGGCCGAGAAGGCGAACGTGAGGCCGGCCCCGACTGGCGCGACCGCCGCCGTGAACCGGGAGCTCCGGGTCGGGTGGTTGTCCCGCCTCGCCCACGCCGCCACCTCGCCCACCACCAACGCCACCAGCTTCGCCGTGAGCGCGGCAAATACGGCGGACATCGCCGCCAGACGGAAGGCCGCGCTGCCCACCGGCACCAGGCTGAACAGGTGGCCGACCATGGTGTAGAACGGGAACCCCGGGGGATGGGCGACGCCGAGGGAGGCGCAGGCGACGATCAGCTCTCCGCTGTCGACCAGGGTCACGCTCCGGGCGCAGGTGAGCAGGTAGACGGCGAGCGAGACCGCAAACACGACCGCCGCCGGCCAGGAGCTGGGATGTTCCTTCTCCACCCGCCTGAGCGTATCACGCCGGTTGCTCGTGCCATCGTCGAGCCGCGGATGGGTGTCGGGTAGACCCGGGCGTTGCCCGCCCGGGTCTACCCGACACTTGCATGATCCGCTTTTCGGTCAAGTGTCGTCTGAACGGTTAGCGCAATAGAACCCCCCCACCTTTGGTGGGGGCCCAGTCCTGATTGACAGTTCCGGGAGTCCTTGCGATGAGAGACTCCCCCTCATGACCCGTTCGTGGCGGCAAGGAACAAGGGGGAACTCTATGAATGACATCAAGAGCCTATGCCACTCGGTCTGGGACTGCAAATACCACGTTGTGTTCATTCCGAAATGCAGACGACGGGTGATTTACGGGAATGTGCGGAAGTAACTTGGAGAGGTGTTCCGGGATCTGGCTCGGCAGCGAGAGAGCACAATCGAAGAAGGGCACCTGATGCCCGATCACGTGCATATGCTGATATCGATCCCATCAAAGTTCTCGGTGGCGCAAGTGATCGGATTCATCAAGGGGAAAAGCACGATCCACATCGCGCGTCGGATTCGGAACAAGCGGAACGTGCGCGGAGAGCATTTCTGGGCTCGATGGTACTTCGTGTCCACGGTGGGTCGCGACGAGGACATAGTGCGCGACTACATCAGGAGACAGGAAGATGAAGACCGTCGAATCGATCAATTGGGCCTCGAGCTAGAGTAGAAACTGGCCGCCTTTAGGCGGCCCCTAATCCGCTGCTTTGAGCGGCTCACATTGAATGCCCCAGGCTTTGCCGGGGGATTCTTACCAAAGCGAAAACGAATTTTCGGTGGCAATTCTCGGTGCCAGGCTTCAGAACCAGAGAATGTTGGATTTCGCGGCGGTCGACCGGATCTCCACAACTTTCCAAGGTCCTAAAGCCTGAGATTTCGTGTCGTCGTTGGTTGCCGGACTCCAGCAATCCGCATCGCTGCGACCTGGTGGAGTCACATGATCGGTGACCCCAAGTCAGCCGCGACATCAACCAGGATAAGTGCCGGCTAGAGCTCGAACTTGAATCCGAGGTCCTCCGGGTATTCACCCAGTGCAACCAGTGTCGCCGCCGCCCGCTGCAGCGCAGCGAGGGTCAGGCCCAGCGTGCCCGGCCCGAAGCTCACCCGAGAGACTCCGAGCTCGGCGAGACGCGCGAGCGGGATACCGCCCGGGCGGCCGAATACGGAAAGGCGACCGTTCACCTCGTCGACGGCGCGCTTGACCAGGTCCTCGTCGTTCAGACCCAGAAAGAAGATCACGTCGGCGCCGGCCTGCAGGTAGGCGTTGGCACGGGCGACGGCTTCGTCCCAATCGCCACCGCCGGCCAGCGTGTCGACTCGGGCATTGATGACGATCGGGATGCCGCTTGCCTCGGCCCCGGCTCGGGCTGAAGCGACACGTTCGGCGGCGGTGTCGATGTCGAATTGCGGAGCCTTGGGAGCGCCGATGGAGTCCTCGATATTGATGCCGACAATGCCCGACTCTTCGATGAGGCGGCGAACGTTACGGGCAACTCCCGCGGCGTCCGGCGCATATCCCTTCTCGAAGTCCGCAGAGACGGGAATGTCGACCGCCTGAGCAATGATCGTCGCCGCGCTGATCGCTTCGTCGACGGTGATCCCCTCGCCATCCTGGAGCCCGCGCACGTTCGAAATCGAGTGGCTCGCCGTGGCGAGAGCGGTGACGCCTGGAGCCTCGGACACGATCTTCGCGGTGATGGCATCCCACACGTTGACGACGACGAGAGGCTCACCCGGAACATGCAGCGAGTTCAGGAGTTTGGCCTTCTCGAAGTTGGGTAGATTTCATGAATCTGGTCTCCAATGCGGCAAGAAACTCGTGCCACGAACTGCGTCTGCGTTGCCGGGGCTGAGCTCGGGGCACCGCGCCGAGCGGGCTTCCCGATTGTAGGGTCTCATCCTACACCACTCACGATCCCATCTGGCACGGATATTGACGTTTTATAGAGGGACCTTTCCTCATCACAAAACTCGCCGGCGGGACGGGCCAAGGTCGCCGAAGAGGGGTAGTTTCCACCTAGGTCGCGGCCCGGCTCTCGGGTAGTAACTGCGCTTCCCGGAGTGGGGTCCTGGAGCGTACATTCCAGGTGAGTTCAAATCGAAACTGTATCAAAGCTGTATCGGTTCTGGAAACACGTCAGGAATGTGACTTGAGATGGATAAACACGGAGAAGCGAAATGAAGAATTGGATTTTCGTTCTGACCACTCTCGGATTTCTCGCGGCGATCGTCGCCTGCAACCAGCAGACGACCCCGGAGATGTCCGCCACCACAACGGCCGCCGAGACCCCCGCTCCGGCCTACTCACCGGCCGCAATGGATGTTGCGACACCGGCGCCGGACGGCAGTCAGCAGATCGCGGAGGGTGCAAAGCTGGTTGGCAAGGGTCTGAAAAATGAGGCGCAGCAGGCAATGGCCGCCGGCGGAGCCGCACTGGAGCGCGCCGGCGAGCAGCTGCAGGAGAGTGCCGCAGCGGTCGTCCCGCAGAGCACCGAGCCGGCCACGCAACCGGCCCCCGAGCCGCCCGCTCCGGGAGATGTCGCGAATGGCGCCGCGATCTTCAAGGCGAAGTGCACGTCGTGCCACGGCGCTGACGCCGGCGGGGACACCGCGATGGGCAAGAAGCACAACATCCCTGACCTGCGCTCGTCGGTGGTGCAGGACCTGACCGACGCCGAACTCGCGACAGTCATTGCGGACGGAAAGCCGGACGGTCTGTCGGCGAGCGCGCACAAGAGCAAGGCTCCCACCGCGGATCAGATGAAGGATGTCATCGCCTACCTTCGCTCGATCCGGATGTAGGCCGCGATTGGCCCCGATGTACTGCACGGCGTCGGTCACTCTGGCCGGCAACCGCGATCGTCCGGCCGAATACAACTGCTGTCGATGTCATGGGGAAGTATGAAGATGAAGATGAAGATGAAGCTCAGCCGTCCGAAAGTGATCACGTGGTGGATTGCGGTTGCCCTCGGCGCGCTCGGGCTCGCCGGCCAATTGGGCGTGGTCGTCGGCCTCGGCGCGTACTCGTTCTTCCTGGTCATGGCCGGGCTCGTCCTGTTGGCCGTGGCAACCCTCGTCAAGAACCTCTGAGGCGGCGAGATTGCCAGATAGAAAGACTCGGGGTCCCAGGTCCAACACGTTCTGCATTTACGACGCACGCGTTCCAAGAGTGCAAAAGTGGTTGGGCCTGGCACCCAAAATCAAGTAAAAAGACTCCGTGCCCGGCACCGGTGCCGATGCCGACGGTCGCAACCATGATGTGAAGAGGAGGTGCCCGCTTGTCCTTTCGTGACCAAGCCGGTCGCTTGTGGCGTCGTCACAGGACCCTGTTCTGGGTGCTGCATTCGGCGTGGGCACTGACCGCCGGAACTGTCATCGTGCTCCTCGCCAGGGAGCGCTACCACCTCGTGCTGTGGGTTGTGCTCTTTCTGGCAGTGGCTTGGACATCCACACTGTACTTCGGTCGAACGATTATCGTCGACGGAGCGGCACCCGGGTTGGTGCACGAGTTGACGTCCTATGTCACACGCGCGATCTATCAAGAGACGCTCTTCTTCCTGCTGCCGTTCTATGCGTACTCCACGGTGGTCGATTCGCCTAACGTCCTTTTTGTGGTCCTCCTGGGGGGGCTGGCGGTGGTTTCGTGCATCGACCTGCCGTTCGACCGATGGCTCCGCACTTGCCCGGTGTTCGCGTTGACGTTCTTCGCAGTCGTTGCGTTCGCGGCTATCAACCTCCTGCTCCCCCTGATCGCAGGGCTCCGGCCGCGCTACGCCGCGCCCGCTGCAGCCTTGCTGGCCATCGGCGCCGCCGCGCTTTTGGCTCTGCGCATCGCACCCAAGACAGTGGGCGCCCGGATGCGGCTGATGGTGGCCGCGGTGGTGATGCTGGTGGTGGCGGTGGGCCTGCCCAGCCTCATCCCCCCGGTCCCGCTTCGATTGCAGCGCGCGACCTTCGCGTCGGGAATCGACCCCGGTTCGCTCGTGCTGGCGGATACCCTGCCTGATCCTGCCACTTTGGGACAGGTCAGCGGTGTGCTCGTGGTGCTTGCCGAGGTCTTCGCGCCGTCGGTTCTCCCCGCGGACGTGCGACTCGAGTGGTGGCGCGACGGGGAGCTACTGCGCGTCTCCCGCGAAGTCGAGATCACCGCGCACGCCCAGGGCTTCAGGGTCTGGGATTCCTGGCGCCCCGACTCCGGATCGGTCCTTCCGGGGCACTACCGGGTCGTTCTACGCACCAGCGGACGGCGCGTGTTCGGCGTCGCCACGATCACCGTCGGCGGCTAGCACCAGTGCCACGTTCACAATTGTTGAACTGAATGGGTGCCCTTTAGAACCTCAGGAAGTCGGGTGGTTCCACCCGAGCACCACCCGGACCTCGTGATCGCGAGCGTTGTCGGCCAACGGAATCAGCGCGTCTGCCGCCAGCGGAGTGCCGTCAAGAGTGACGCTGGCGACCCCCCGGCAGACCCCCTTCGGGTTCTCGACGGTGATCCGGTAGAGCGTTTCGCCGTGACGGTAGGCGATCTCGTAAGCCTCTCCACTCCTTGGGAATGCAGGGATCGATAAGGAGCGCGGAACCTCGCTTTTGAAACCCGAGGATCGACTCCAGGCCGAGGCGGTAGAGCCAGGCCGCCGCGCCGGTGTTCCAGGTCCATCCCCCTCGCCCCAGGTTCGGTGGTTCGGAGTAGACATCCGCGGCGATGGCGTAAGGCTCCACCTTGTAAACGCCCAGGTCGGCACGGTCGCCGGCGTGGTGCATGGGGCTCAGCAGGTTGAAGAGATCGACGGCCTTGTCCCCCTCGCCGAGCATGGCGAAAGCCACCGCCGTCCAGACCGCCGCGTGGGTGTACTGGCCGCCGTTTTCCCGGACGCCCGGGAGGTATCCCTTGACGTAGCCGGGGTCCAACGGGGTCGTGTCGAACGGCGGCGAGAAGAGAGCACCAGGCGGACGGCGTCCCCGATTCCCGACAGGGTTCCGGGACCGAATAGAGGTTGGCGCGCGAGTTCGCGGCACGCCTGGGCGACCGTGATCAGGTGTCCGGCGAGATTGCCGCTGTCGACGGTGGACACATAGATCGGCTCCAACGGCCGCAGGTCCCGGGTGTCGTACCAGTTGCAGAAGTGACCTTGAACCCGGTGCAGTTCGGCCATGGTCTTCAACGTGGCCTCGAGCCGTTCCGCGGTGTCCTGAAGGCCGATCCAGCCGAAGTCGTGGGCGCTCACCGTGCTGAGCAGATAGAGGCCGATGTTGGTCGGCGAGGTGCGGTGCGCCCGGACGGGCTCGGGGTCCTCCTGAAAGTTGTCCGGTGGCAGAGCGTGCTCCTCGTCGTCGACGAAGGTCTCGAAGAAACGCCAGGTGCGGCGGGCGACGAGCCGCAAGAAGCCCGTCTCCCGGGCGGACAGGGCCACTGACGCCGCGACCATCGAGGGCGTGCTGATGCGCAGAGCGAGGGCGGGCGCCAGTACCCAGAGGGCGATGAACGGAGCCGCCACGGGCAAGGCATCCGGCTTGAGCACCACGCACAGCGCGCCGGCCCCAAGGGCAACCACCACGCCCCAGCGGAGGTCGCGGTAAAAAGCCCGCAGCGTCAGCGTGGCCCCGAAACCCGCCTGCGCAGCCGTCACCCACTCGAGCAGGTTCCGCCGGGTCAGATAGACCCGCCAGATCGTGCGCGCGACGGCATCCGCCATCAGCCACGCCTGATCGGCGAGCATGGTGACGGCAAGCACCGTCTGCGACGAGGCCACGAAGATGTCGCGGACCACCGCGCGCAGGTGGCTGCGCTTGGAGATCCGCGACCGTCGCGGCGTCAGGTTGTCGAGAACCGGGATGAAGGCCGGCACCGCGATCGAACCCACGATCAGAGCGGCCCAAACGAGCGCAGGGACACCGGGCAGAGTCCAGGCGGCCACCGACACCAGCAGCGACGACGGCGCGACAAGGCTTCGGCGGAGGTTGTCCACCATCTTCCACCGACCCTCGATTGGAATGCGGGCCGACTGCTTGCGCCCGGCGGCGTCCCGCGCGCGGCCCAGAATCCACGGCAGGAGCTGCCAATCGCCCCGCACCCACCGGTGGTTGCGGCGGGCAGCCACCTCGTAGTTTGTCGGAAACTCCTCGAAGAGATCGACATCGGTCAACAGCCCCGCGTGGGCGAACACGCCCTCGAAAAGGTCGTGGCTGAGGAGTGCGTTCTCCGGGACCTTCCCCTCCAGCGCGGCCTCGAAGATGTCGACGTCGTAGATGCCCTTGCCCGTGTACGAGCCCCCCTCGAAGAGGTCCTGGTACACGTCGGAGATCGCGGCCGCGTAGGGGTCCACGCCGCCGGGGCCGGAGACGATCCGTTGATAGGCAGTGCTGTGGGGCCCGGTCGGCAGTGATGGCGTGATCCGGGGCTGCAGGATCCCGTAGCCCTCGACGACGCGCCCCTTCCGTGGTTCGAAACGCGGCCGGTTGAACGGGTGCGCGATCGCCCCGATCAGTCGATAGGCGGTCCCCTTGGGAAGTCGGGTATCGGCATCCAGGGTGATGACGAAGCGAACCCCCTCGGGCACCGCGGGCGGCTGTCCGTTGATCGGCACGAACGTGGTGTCCGTCGCGCCGCGCAGAAGGCGGTTGAGCTCGTGGAGCTTGCCCCGCTTCCTCTCCCATCCGATCCACTTGCCTTCACCCTCGTTCCACAGGCGCCGCCGGTGCAGCACGAAGAATCGCGGCCCCCCTCCAGACGGGCCCTTGTAGGTGTCGTTGAGGCGCGCGACGCCGTCGACCAGGGCGGCGAGGAGCTCGTCGTCTCCGGGTCGGTGCTCGCGGCTTGCGTCCGTCCAGTCGGAAAGCAGGGCAAAGTGGAGGTGCCCTTCGGAGTTCGCCAGGTAGTGCACCTCGAGGCGCTCGAGCTGCTCGTCGATGTCGGCCCGGGTGGTGAGAAACGTGGGTACGACGACCATCGATCGAAGCTCCGGAGGCACGCCTCGGGAGAGCCCGAGCTTGGGGTGCAGTCTGGGCGCAATGAGCATCGTCACCAGACGATGAACCAGGGCGACCGCGATCTCCGAGGCGGGCAGAAGGCCCAGGATCCCCAGCAGGACGACGACCGGGAGGGTGGCCCCGGCGGCCCAGGTCAGGAGCAGGACGGGAGAGAGCAGGACGGCGGTGAGGCCAGCAATCGCTCCCAGGTAGCCGATGATCGCGTGCGCGCGATAGAGGCGACGGAGCCGGATTCGCGCCGGAACACGGAAGTCCAGACGTTTCTCAAACGCCCGCCGCCCCTGGGACAGGAGATAGTACGCCGGATACGCTTCGGCGGGCCGGCGAACGCCGGTACGCTCCGCGGCGCCATCTGGAGGTGTGGGCGCGTCCTGCTTCGCACCGCCGCTGCCGGAAGGAGCTTCTGATGCGGTTTCCGCGCCCGCTTCGCGGGCCAGGCGCAGGGCCTCCCGTGCCACCTCGATCTCCGAATGCTCCGAGCACCGGGAGAGCAGCTCGATCTGGGCGCGGCACTTGATCCGCGTCTCGGAGTCCATCTCTGCGAACCCAGGGACCGCTCCGAGGATATCGTCCACCAGGCTGACGGACTCGAAAAAACCGGTCCAGTCGACCGATGATATCCACCGCATGCTGGTGATGATGTTGCTGACGGTGACGTTGGCTGCGCCCTGGGCGTGCTGCTCCCGGGCGACCACGTTGTCGACCGGCGTCCCCTGGGCGGCCAGCATCTCGTTGAGCCGATCCAGGATTGGGATGACCGAAGGGTCCTGGTCACGAAGCCGCTGAAAGAGCTGCATGGCGAACGCGTCGGCCAGGGGGCCGTCGCCAAGGCGCCGCAGTGCGTCCTTCACCGGTTCTACCGGCCATCCGCTGAGGCCCAACAGCCGGTCCGCCAGCTCGTCGGCTTTGGCCCGCGCCTGACGTGAGCGGACGATGAGCTGCGCCAATCGCCGTAGGTTCTCCACCAGGACCACTCTGAGATGAATGGCGATCGCCCAGCCCTCGCCGATGGTCAGTGGCTGAACGCGCTGGTAGGCGCGAACGAATCGCTGCAGCGTCTCGAGCTGAAACCGGCTGTCGGTGTGAGCCACGTAGGCCCAGGCGAGCCCATAGACACAGGGGTGCCCCGCGAGGTGGCCCTCCGCGATTTTTGGCAGCAGACGGTAGTAGCCCTTCGGGAGGTGGTCCCGGATGTCCCGGATCTGTTCGTCGACGATGTGGAAGTTGTCGAGGAGCCACTCAGCGGCAGGTGTGATCTCCCTCTTCTCCCGCACCGTCTCGGCAATATCCCGATACGCGGTCAGCAGGACCCGCGCGTTGTCATCGATTCTGGCGAGGAGGTTCAGTCCTTTGAAGGGCTTCGCCGTCGCGCGCTGGGCCGCGGCCAGGCTCTCGGCGTGCTGCTCCAGACGCTCCATGCCGAAGATCTCGGCGCGGATCGGGTCTACCCGCACGGGTGGAGCGCCGATGACGGTGTCGGTGGCGTTCACCCCGAGCTCGGGTTCCGGAACGCCTCGAGCCAAGAGGGGAGGCAACCGACCGTCCCTGTGGTTGACTTCGGGCCGTCGTCCCCGCGGACGAGGTCCGCCGTATTGCAGGGCTTCCACCCGCTGCGCGGGAGGGACACCTTGCCGGCGACCGGGACAGACCTGGGCGGGATGCTCCCATCAGGCATCAGAGTCAATCCCCTCCGGCTCGTTGGGAGGAATTTCGCCTTCGCTGGGCGGAAGATGAACCCCTGCATGACGTTTCCTTTTTTCGGGTGCTGCTATGGCGACACGTCGACGACGACGGTGGACCGACTCCAGGGACTGTTCCACCGCCACTCGTTGGGGTTACTGGCACAGGGCGGCGCGCACCTCCGACAGGTTGCCCTCGATGCCGGCGATCTCCCTGCTGATGACCTGCCTGTGGTCGGACAGCGCCGTCACACCCTTGGCGTCGCCGAGCTCATCCAACTGTGCCTCCATCCGGGCGAACTCGGCGGCGGAGTTTCGCAGGGTGGCGAGCCGTTCCAGCGCCTCGCGAAAGCCGGCGGCGAGCGTGTCGATCTCATCGGCACGATCATGGTCCCCTGCAGCCCGATAGTGGCGGGCGGCTTCGGGAAGCTCCAGGCTGCAGGCCAGCAGCCGGCCGAGCTGACCGTGGATGCGCGTCGCCAGCTCGGCCTCGGGTGCGGCGCCGAGCGCCGCGCGCAGATGGACGATGGCCTCCTCGTTGTGGTCGAGGGCCGCCAGGGTACGGCCGAGATCGAATTGGGCGGTGGGTTCCTGGGGCCTGCTCTTGACCGCTGCGCCGAACCAGCCGGCAGCGGCCTCGAACCGGCCCGCTGCGAAGGCTGCCTCTCCGGCCAACAGGGTGTTCTCGTAATCAGGTGAGGCTGTCGCGAGTTCATCGGCGATCTCGACTGCGCGGCCGTAATAGCCGACCGCGAGCTCGTCATCCCCGGCGTCGGCCGCCAGCGCCAGGGCGGCGATGACGGCGGCGAACGGCCGCTTGCGTGGTCGGCGGGGTCGAGTTGGAAGGCTCGAGTCAGGTCGTCGAGAGTCGCCGTGCGATCACCCAGCAGCCTTGTGGGCGGCGGCGATCGCACGGTGCAGGGCGGCACTGTTCGGGTCGTCAGCGAGATACGTCTCGAGCAGCGCCACCGCGTCGGCTGCGCGATCCTCCTCGATCAGGCAGGCCGCCTGCATGCGCGCGACTTCCGCCTTCCACTCCGGGGGCAGACCGTCGAGGTCGAGACCGTCGAGCAGCTCGCGCGCCTCGGCGTAACGGTCCACCGTCATCAGCGCTCGGCCCAGGGTCACGGTGTTGGTGGGGTCGTCCGGACCCAGGTCGACGGCGGTGCGGAGGTTTTCGAGGGCTTCGTCGTACTCCTCCAGGGCGAGCTGGCAGCGGCCCAACATGAGGTAGCCGGAAGGCCAGTTGGGGTTCGACCCGACCGTCTCCCGGAAGTGAACCGCAGCTTCCGCGAAGCGGCCCTCGTTGTACAGCTGGCGACCGGCGTTCCAGTCGGCGGCGACAGGTCCGGTTCCCAGACACGACGGCCGCCGCCAGCGCGGTGATCACGAGAACTCTACGCAACGGGATCATGGGTCCTCCCCGTGGGCGGCGCCGCCCACTGCGTGCCGGATCAGACCTGCTCAAGGCAGGAGTGGGGTATGTCGCTGCGCACCGCCGTGCTCCTTCCCTCCGCATGGGCGGGCTACCCGGCGTTGCCGCCGGCTCAATCGGAAGGGGTCGGGGTCGGCTCGTTGATCTTGTCGATGGCGTCATCGACGACTTCCTCGACCTTGTCGGCGGCGTCCTCGGCGGCTTCCTTGGTCTTGTCGGCGGCGTCCTCGATCGCCTCGCCAGCGTCCTGCACGGCGCTGTCCACCTTTTTGCCGGCGCGCTCGAGAGGCCCCTTCTTGCGGCAGCCCCCGGTCAAGGAGATCAGCCCGATGGCGATGACCGCCATGATAACGGTCCGAAAGATCCTCTGTGTTGCTCGCATGAGTGCCTCCTTACGACTGTTGTGACTGTTGGTTGGCTCCGGCGTCACGTGTTCGCCACGAACTAGCGAAGTCCACCGAGCGCGTACAGGACCACCACGACGATCAGGACCAACCCGATGATCCCGATGCCTCCCCCCGTACCCCATCTCCGAAAACCGTAGAAGGCGCCGCCACCTCCGAACAGCAGCAGCAGGACAACGATCACTAGAAGCAATGACACGAGAATCTCCTTTCAACTCCGGGCCGGCTTCGAGTCGCCTCGGCGCGCAGACCGTCTTGTTCGAGTCTGTTTCTGACCCCAAATGAGCGATTCTCACTGGCGATCTGCACCAAGCTCTTGCGCCCTGGACGGTTGCGAAAATACTCGACATACCAACGGGTATGCCTCCGTTTTTCGCAACCGCCAGAACATCAAGATCTTGGAACATCTCATCCAGCAGAATCGCTCAACTTCGGTGTCACTTAGCGGGGACCTGGATTGGCACAACCGCCTCGACGGTGACGCGACGATTCTGGGCGCGGCCCTCCGCGGTCGCGTTGTCGGCGCGTGGTTGGGTGTCCGCCACACCCTCCACCTTCGCGATTCGAGAAGCATCGATGCCGTGCTCGACGAGGTACTTCTCCACTGCCCGGGCGCGGTTCATGGAGAGGGTGTCGTTCCAGGCCCTCGAGCCTCGGCTGTCCGTGTGCCCTACGATATTGACGTCCATGGCGCCAGTCTCTTTGAGCGTCGTCACCACCATATCGAGGGCAGGTTTGCCGCTCGCAGGGATGGCCCATTTGTCTGTCGGGAAGGCCAGAACGCTCTCATCCAGGTCGACGGTGATCATCTTCGGCGCCGGTGGCGGTGGAGGCGTCGGTTTTGGCGTTGGTTGAGGCGTCGGTATTGGTGTTGGTGATGGAGTTGGTTTTGGCGGAGGAGGCGGTGGGGGAGGCGCCACAACTTGAGCAGGGGCGGGCTTGGCCGCAGGGAAACGCACGGACAGGCCGGTGCGCAGGTCCCACATGTTCTGGCTGGGCTGGCTCTCAAGGTAGTGGTACGCGACCTGGATGGTCCAACCGATCGACTCGGTGAAGTAGTGCCTGTGGCCGAGCGCGGCGCCCAGGGTCCACCCGTCGTCGCTGACATCGCCGAGGGCGTAGTTGTTGCTGCCTTCTTCGAGGTTCAGGCTACCACCGGTCAACGTGTGCCCCACGTTGAGCTGGCCATACAACTGGTTTCTTCTATCGGCCTGAAAGACGAACTCCGGGCCCAACTCGAGCACATGCATGTCGCTCCTGATGACCGCGTCCGGCTGGCTCACGCCGGCCAGGCTCCACTCGACCTTGTAGTCCGCCGGCGCATAGATGTACCCCCCGTGAATGCCGATGTGATCGGTGAAGTACCATGCGGCGTCCAAGCTGCCAAGGAAGCCGTTGTCCAGCTCCACCGTGCCGAGCAGGGGTGGCGCCACGGCTTGATCCGTGCCTTCTGTAAACATGTAGCCGGGGAGAATCGAGAAATTTCCCGTTCCCTCTTGGGCGAACGCCGTGACACTCGCCAGAACGAGCACGGCGCCAATCAAGTACTGTCTCATCTTTTTCTCCTGTTTCTGAGAGGCCTCGCTGTAAACCGATGTCAGCATCGGCACCGTGGCTATGGAATATCAACAGAGACTTGTCAATTCATGAGACACCGTCCTTTCTTGATGATGTCTCCAACCTATCCTCCAGAAACCAATCCTGGAAGCGCATTTTCTACGTGAACGCGAGATCGTGACGTGAGGTAGAAACTACCCGCTCGGCACGACGGCGGGCGGTGGTACTCTGGTCCCAGAGCAACCACCAACCCCAGCGCGACCCTCGGCGCTCGCACGGCGACGGACGCGCGAATCAGAGGTGCCGGAGTTGCCTGTCACGGCTCGAGGAAGGTCCGGTGAGCAAGTCACAAACCCTGACAAGGGAAGGCCAACGGCCGCAGCGAGGAGGTCGCCGCGCTGCTGACGGCGGCGCGCGCGGTGCTCGAAAACCGCGCCTTTTCCGACGCCGCACGGGCGATCCTGGATGCGTGCAAGACAATCCTCGGGGCCGATGCCGGTCTCGTCGCCGTGTGCGCGGCGGGCGGAAAGGACCTCGAGGTCGTGCTTCTCGATCCCGGCAACCTCGAGCTCGACCCCACGCCCGCTTGCCGGCGCCGCTCGACCGCCTGAACGCCCGCGCCGCGCAATCCGGCCAAACCGTTTTTGCCAACGACCTGGAGAGGGGCTCATTGAGTGCATCCCCACGCGACAAACACGGTGATCGTTCGGTTCTGGACAGCGCCCTGCTCGCGCCGATCATCATCGCCGGCGACGTGGCGGGGCTCATCGGCCTGGTCAACAAGCCCGGGGGCTTCTCGGCGACCGACTCCCGGCTGGTCGAGGTGTTTGCCGAGATGGCTGCGGTGGCCATGCTCAGGAGCCGCACCGTCAACGGCTTCGAGAAGAACCGCAATGCCCTCGAAAGAGAGGTGCGCGAGGGCGCCATGCACCTGCGCCAGGCCGAGGACATGTTCAAGACGGTGGTCGAGAACCTGCCCGACCTCATCGCACGCTTCGATGCGGACCTCCGCCTCCTCTACGTCAGTCCCTCGGTTCGAAGCGTCACGAGACGCCCGCTGCTGGCCCTCGTGGGAAAGACGATGCAGGAGCTGGGAATGTCGTCCGATCTGATCGAGCCGTGGGACGCGGCCTTGCGAAGGGTGTTCGCGACCGGGCGGCCCGAGGTGCTCGAGCTCGCGTTCCCGGCCCCGGAGGGGATCCGACACTTCGACTGCCGGATCGTTCCGGAGCGCGGGCCGGACGGCGTCATCGGGTCGGTGCTGAGCGTCGCCCGGGACGTCACCGACAGGCGGCTCGCGTACGACGCCGAGCGGCGAGCCCGGGCCAGTGCCGAGGCACTCCGCGAGGCGACCGTGGCGCTCACCCGCAGCCTCGACCGCGAGAGCGTGCTGGTGACCCTGCTCGACCGCCTGCGAGGAATGATCCCGTTTGACTGGGGCAGCGTCATGGTCCTCGAGGAGGCGTCGCGGGTCTCCGTGCGGGCCGTGTTCAACGGTGACAGCGTGGTTCCCCTCGCGGCCGAGGAGCAACTGGAGTTCGACCCGACCGACCACCCGATCGTCCAGGGCGTTCTGACGACCGGCGCGGCGGTCATGATCCGAGACATCCGTGCCCTACCCGACTCGAGCTTGCCGGCCGGTCAATCGTCCGGTGCGAGCTGGCTCGGGGTGCCGCTGTTCGCGCGGGGCGACGTCGCCGGGTTGTTCTCGCTGTCCAAGCGGGAGGCGGGCTCCTTCAACGACGAGCACGTCAAGCTGGCCGAGACGATGTCCTCGCAGGCTTCGGTGGCGGTGGAGAACTCGATTCTCTTCCAACAGATGCAGGCGGCGACCGTGAGGATGCGGTCGCTCTCGCACCGTCTCATCGAGGCTCAGGAGACCGAACGGCGCAACCTTGCCCGCGAGCTTCACGACGAGGCGGGCCAGGCGCTGGCATCGCTGCGCTTCGGGCTGCGGCTGCTCGACCGGGAGATCGCCGAGGGCGGCGATGTCACCGGACGGGTGACCGAACTCGTGGAGAGGACCGATGCCGTCATCGACGGCCTGCACCGATTGGCCGCGGATCTGCGACCGGCGAGCCTCGACCACCTCGGGCTCGAGGCGGCCCTTCGCCAGTACTCGCGAGTGGCCGGATCCGAGTTCGGGCTCCAGGTTCAGTTCAAGGCGCGCGGGATGACGGGCGAGCGTTTCTCGACGGAGGTGGAGACGGCCCTCTACCGGGTGGTCCAGGAGGCACTGGCCAACGTCGCGCGCCACGCCCACGCGACCCGAGCCGACGTGCTGCTGCAACGTCGCGGCGACCGGGTCACGGTGATGATCGAGGACGACGGCGTCGGGTTCGAACCGGACACCGTCCGCAAACGCGGCAGGGAGTGCCTGGGTCTTCTCGGCCTCGAGGAGCGGGCTGAGGCCCTGGGTGGGACGCTGACAGTGGAGAGCGCCCCCGGGGCGGGGACCACAATCGTCGTGGAGGTGCCGATTGCCGATTCGAATCCTGATCGCTGACGACCACGCGGTTGTCCGTTCCGGACTCCGGGCCTTGCTCGAGGCGGCCCCCGACCTCGAGGTTGTCGGCGAGGCGGGCGATGGCACCATCGCGCTGCACCTGGTCGAGACTCTGCAGCCCGATATCGTCCTGCTCGACATCACAATGCCCCCGGACGACGGCATCAAGACGGCCGAGCGGATGAAGGAGAAGCACCCGGAGCTCGCCGTGCTGTTCCTCACCATGCACGAGGACGAGAGCATGATGCACGAAGCGCTGCGCGTCGGCGCCTCCGGTTACGTGGTCAAGCGGGCCGAGGAGTCTGAGATCATCCAGGCGATCCATGCGGCCCATCGCGGCGACATCTACGTCCACCCGTCGATGACTCGCGCGCTCCTCCAACAGCCGATCACGACCCAGTACCGGCGCGGCTCTCTGCCTGAAGAGCTAACCCCTCGCGAGATCGACGTGCTGCGGCTCCTCGTCAGGGGAAACACCAACCGGCAGACCGCAGAGCTGCTCGGCCTGTCGGTGCGAACTGTCGAGAATCACCGTGGCAATCTGATGGGCAAGCTCGGGCTGGTAAGCCGCGTCGAGCTGGTGGACTACGCCGAGGAGAACGACCTGCTCTGACCGGATTTCAGATCCCGGCAGCGCGGTTCGTCTCGACCGAGCCGGCCGCCCTGCCTCGCCTTCAGTCCGACCGTCGCCGCCGACCCACCAACGCGCCGAGTACAAAGCCGGTCGCGGCCGTGAGCAGCAGGGCCTTGGCGGGATTCTCGGCGACGTATTCGGTGGACGCCGTCGCTGCTCGGGACAGGTTGCTTCGAGTCCGGCTGTAGGTCCGGTTGATCGTCTGCGCGGTATCCTGCAGACGTTGGTGCGCGCCGCGCGATGCCGTCTCGGCGCCATCACGCAGAGAACTGCCCGCTGCGTGAGCCTTCGCCACCACGTGCTCCGCCGCCGACTCGACGCCATGCTCGGCGCAATCGGCGACGCCGACGACGGCGTCGCGGGTCCGGTCGATCATGGAGTCCATGGTGTCCTTCGTCGGTTCGACTCTCTTCAACCTCATGTGCTTCCTCCTAGAATTCTCGGGCCGAGTTTGCGCGGCCCGCCAGCGCCACTCAATCGTGTGATCTCTTGGTCGGCTAAGGTGCCGACAGCCGCACCAGTTGCTTGCCCCGGCTTTTCCCCCGAAGCATTCGGATGAAAGCCTGCGGCGCGGCCTCGATGCCATGGGCGACATCCTCCCGGTACTTCAGCTTCCCCTGCCTCAGCCATGCGGCCAGTTGCTCGAGGCCCTCTGGGAACCGCTCGGCAAAGCCGGAGATCTCGAACCCCTGCACCCTTGCCTGCTTGACGATGAGCTGGCCCAGCCAGCGCGGGCCGGTCTCGGGATGATCGGTCAGGTTGTCCTGCGAAGTCTGTCCGCAGACGGAGATCCGCGCTTTCGGGTTGATGAGTTGCATGACCGCGTCGGTGACGATCCCACCCTCGTTGTCGAAGTAGATGTCGATGCCGGCGGGGCAGCGCTCCTTGAGTGCGCTATAACAGTCCGCCACGGTCCTGCAGTTGAACGCGGCGTCGAAGCCGAGCTCGTCGAGCAGCCACGAAGTCTGGGCATCTGAGCCCGTCACCCCAACGACCCGACAACCCTTGATCTTTGCGATCTGACCGACGATCATCCCCACCGGGCCGGCCGCCTCGGACACGACAACCGTCTCGCCGGGTTGTGGGTCGGCGATGTCGAGCAGGCCGAAGAACGCCGTGAGCCCAGGCAGGCCAAGCACCCCGAGAGCCGTCGAGATCGGTCCGAGGGTGGGGTCGATCTTCCTCAGCTCGCGCCCCGGAACGACGGCGAACTCCTGCCATCCCAGCGTCCCTTCGACGGTGTCGCCGGCCCAAAACGCGGGGTCCAGCGACTCGACCACGAAGGCAACGGCGCCGCCGCTGATGACCTCTCCGACGCCGACTCGGCCGGCATCGGATCCGGCGTCGCTCATCCGCTCTCGCAGGCCGGGATCGAGCGACAGATAGACCGCCCGCACCAGCACCTCGCCGCCGGTAGGCGAGGGCAGCGGAGAGTAGACGAGGTGGAAGTCCGACACCTTGGGGAAACCCACCGGCCGTGAGGCCAGGGTGATCTGCCTGTTGATCACTGTCATCGCGGTCGACCAATTCTGGGTTCCCTACCCAGACCGTTGGATCCCGTTCCTCGGACCGACTGCCCCGACACCACGGCGCCCCTAGCCCTTCTTGGGCACGAGCAGCAGAGCGCCGCCGACCACGATCGCGCCGACCCCGGCCCACACCGGGATGTTGACCGTTTCCTTGTCCGTAATCGAAATATCGATCGGTCCGATCTTGGTGTCGTGGGTCGACTTGGTGTAGGTGATGCCGCCATAAACGAGGCCGATAGTGCCGGCGGCGATCAGCAGAATTGCCACAATCTTGAGTGCGCTCACGTTGTCTCCCTTGTTCGAGCTCCGGCAGAGTCGCTACCGGCAGCACCGGACCTGCGACTCGACGCGGTCGAGGCGCGTGTTGAGGACCTCGAGGACCCGGCCGCCCGTTCGGCATGGCACGGATCCTCATCAGAGTTTGTCTTCACCGGAACGGCGCCCACCGTCGCCCGACGACCTCGTCACAGGCGGAACGCGCTAGACGACGCGCCGTCCGGAGACGAGCTGCACGACCAGGATGATCACCGCCACCACCAGGAGGACGTGAACCAGACCGCCCATCGTCGTCGAAGTGACTAAGCCGAGCAACCAGAGCACCAACAAAATGACCAGAATCGTCCAGAGCATCACAGACCTCCAGTTCCGCCGGGCCTAGGATCTCCGAGTGCCGACGGTGAGTTGTTTCTTGGATCCTTGACGCCAACCGGCGCCGTCCTGCCTGCCCGGAGCGCCGGGCGGGCATGGCTTTACCGCTCTCGCGAGGAAAACCGGTGAGTCGTGCGGGTCAGTCATCGATGACGAACGTCACCATCATGTTGATCTGGTACTCCTCGATGGAGCCGTCTTTCTTGATCCGCACCTGCTGATCCTTAATCCACGCGCTGCGCACGTTGCGAAGCGTCTTGTTCGCCCTCGTCAAACCGTGCTCGATGGCATCCTGAAAACTCTTTTTCGAGGTCGCGCTGATCTCGGAAACCTTGGCTATCGACATCTCATCCTCCTCGGGTCGGTTCGGTGGCGGCTCCTGAGAGCCTCCGCGGTGAATCGAGACCACACCCACGCTTCGCGCTCGTGCCCTCAAGCCCGGGTTGCGGCCGTCAGCCGTACAAAACGACGCAGTGAACCGGCAGCGCGCCACTACCTCCGCCGTGAGATCAGGTGGATGATCGCCACGAAGAGTGCGGCGCCGATGATCGACCACAGGACCGGGAAGGGGTGCCCGCCGATGTTGACCATGAAGGGCTCAGGGAGCTTGAGCATCCCGGCCACCCAGGGCCCGAGCAGGGCTCCGATGAAGCCGAGAACGATCGAGACGATGAGCCCGCCGCGGGTGCTCCCCGCGATGGCCTTGCCGACGGCGCCGCACACCGCGGCGATCACGATGAGAATCAGAAGAGCCGGAATCGAAATTGTCATGACTACGTCCTTTCTGCCGCTCTTTCGAAACCTCCCCTTGCCATGGCGGGGAGTTTGCCCGGAAGAGAGGCGTTCGAATCAGCCCTTGATCTTCTTGGCAACCTTGTCCATGGCTTCACCGACTTTTCGCCGCGCCTTGCCGAGGCTCTCCTGAACCTTTCCCTCGTTCTGCTCGCGATCACCTTCCAGCTCCAGCTCGCTGTTACCCGTGAGGATGCCGATGATCTCTTTCCCCTGCCCTACGAGCTGTTTCTTCTTGCCGCGCCTTTCTTGCTGTCCCATGGTGTCTCCTGTTCGGATCGCGATGATTCTCGTCGTGCGGGCGTTTCAGAATGTCAGTCGCCGACGGTCGGCGTCCCGAAGTTGAGGCGCGGGAAGTAACTGCGCAGTGCCTCCATGACCTCGAGGACGGCAACGTTGGATCCGGAGTCACGACGGCTGTCCTGGAACCGGTACGTGTCGCCCTTGACGATCTTGAAGTTGATCTGGTGGCAGAAGTTTCCGGAGGATCCCGCCTCGCAGGTGAACCACACCTCGTCGATCCCGGTCGTTTGGAACTGGAAGCTCCCCTCCGAGCCGCGGCTGTCCTCCCACTTGAGGGTGTCGCCATCGATCTCCAGGCGACCCGGGTGGTTCTTTTTCAACCACCCGAAGATCCCTTTCTTCACCAACACGAGGTCGTTGAAGACCAGCTCAGACGGAGCGACGGCCGGCGCGCCCGGGGCGCCCGGTGCTGGTCGCCATCAGGGCCGCGATCAGCGTTTCTTGGGCGCCGTTTTGCTTGAGGTAGAGCAGGTCATTGACCGAGAGGTTGTACGCCTGATCTGACTGTCTCACCTGCTCGATGACGATGGCCTCGGACATCCCGGACGCGACCAGGCTCACCATCTCGACCAGGCGCACATCGTCGGGTTCGAGCGGCACGGGCGCCGGTGCGGGCGAAGGGATGCGGTTCCAGACCGCGGTGATGACGGCTTCGGGTACGCCTGCGTTTCGCAGCGTGACGATGTCCCCAGCCGACATCGCGACGGTGTTGGCCGGGCTGTTGATCATGGAGATCATGCCGTGGGCCGGAGCGCCTGAGCTGTGGGCCGACAGGATGGAGTCGACCGTCAGCTCGGTCGCGCCCGCCGTCGCCGCGCCGAGCGCCAGCAGCGCCACACCGAGAAGAGTGCCGATGATTGATCGTTTCATGAGGTGCCTGCCTTTCGTTGGATACCTCTCGAATCTAGTCCCCTGATCGACCGCGGTGAAGCGCAGTTTCTACCCGAATGTGGCGCCGGGACCTGAGTAGGAACTACGGGATCGATACCAGGTAGAAAGTGCTCTTTTCCGACGACGTGCCGGAGGGTTAGCATCGAGGAAATTCCTCAGGGAATGGAAAGAAGGGGAAAGACCATGAGCACCAGCACGTTGATCATCGTGATCGTTGTCCTGATTCTTCTATTCGGCGGTGGCGGCGGCTACTACTGGCGGGGCAGACGGCGCTGAGCGGCTCTCGCAGCGAATCTCGGGCGCGCGACTTCGTCGCCGACGTGGCTCGTTGAACTGATGTAAAGTCAGGTGATGACGACCGACGACCACACCAATCGCGCCACGTTGCGGCGGATCGCGCACCGGGCGATGCTCGAGCGCGGCCTGGAGCCCGACTTCTCGCCTGCGGTGACGGCGGAGCTGGCGAGGATGGGGGCGAGGCTTGAGCCCGCGGCGGCGGCGCGCGACCTGCGGCACCTGAGCTGGTCCTCGATCGACAACGACGACTCGCTCGACCTCGACCAGCTCACCGTGGCGCAGGCGTTGCCCGGAGGCGCGGTCAGGGTGCTGGTCGCGATTGCGGACGTGGACGCCCGCGTCGCCAGGGGGTCGGCCGTCGACGCCCACGCGCAGACCAACACGACCTCGGTCTACACGGCCGCCGAGGTCTTTCCGATGCTGCCCGAGCGGCTGTCCACCGACCTCAGCTCGCTCGCCGAGCAGCAGGATCGGCCGGCGGTCGTGGTCGAGATGACGATCGGAGAGGACGGCTCCATGGCGGGTGCCGACCTCTACCAGGCCCTCGTCCACAACCACGCCAAGCTCGCCTACGACAGCGTCGCGGCGTGGTTGGAGGGCAGCGGTTCGTTGCCGGAGGCGATCGCTGCGGTTCCCGGCCTGGACGCCACCCTCAGGCTCCAGGACGCAGCAGCGCAGAAGCTCAGGGCGCTCCGGCACGAGCAGGGCGCGCTCGACCTGAAGACCGTCGAGGCGCGGGCGGTGTTCGACGCGGATCACATCCAGGACCTCGCAGCCCAGGAGAAGAACCGAGCCAAGGAGCTCATCGAAGATTTCATGATCGCAGCCAATGGCGTCACCGCGCGCTTTCTGGCAGGCAAGGGCTTCCCCTCGCTGCGCCGAGTGGTGCGGACGCCGAAGCGATGGGAGCGCATTGTCGAGCTGGCCGCGGAGGTCGGCGAGCGGCTCCCCGCCGCACCCGACGCGCGCTCCCTCGCGCTCTTCCTGGCCCGGCGCCAGGCCGCCGACCCGCTCCGCTTCCCGGATCTGTCGCTGGCCGTGGTCAAGCTGCTCGGGGCTGGTGAGTACGCTGTCGATCTGCCGGGACAGGCCGTGCCCGGTCACTTCGGCCTGGCGGTCAAGGACTACACCCACTCGACCGCGCCCAACCGCCGATTTCCGGATCTCGTCACGCAACGACTGGTCAAGGCCGCACTGGCCAGGGCGCAGCCGCCCTACGGCGCCGACGAGCTCGTCGCGCTCGCCGCCCACTGCACGACTCAGGAAGACGCCGCCAACAAGGTGGAGCGTCAGGTCGCCAAGTCCGCGGCGGCGCTGCTGCTTTCGTCGCACGTCGGAGAGCGCTTCGACGCGATCGTCACCGGCGCCGCGGCAAAGGGCACCTGGGTGCGCATCTTCAAGCCACCCGTAGAAGGGAAGGTGGTCGAGGGCTCAGCCGGCCTCGACGTGGGCCGCCGCGTGCGGGTGCAACTCATCCGCACCGACGTGGAGCGCGGTTTCATCGACTTCAAGCGCGTCGGCGACGCCGGCCGCGGCTGATCGCGACTTCCGCACCTGCACCAAAGCAACGAGGTGCGAGCTGTGGATTCCCTCAGGTATTCCGGAACATACCTGTCCGTTTGAGTCAGGCTGGCTAGAGGACGCGCCGTCCGGAGACGAGCTGCACGATCAGAACGATCACCGCCACCACCAATAGAATGTGGATCAACCCGCCCGCCGTGTAGGAGGTGACGCAGGCCGAGCAACCACAGCACCAACAGAATGACCAGGATTGTCCAGAGCATCACAGACCTCCATTCCCGCCGAGCCTGAGATCACTTCTTGCCGACGGTGAGTTCGTTATTCACATCCTTGACGCCACTGGTGCCGCGGGCGATGCGCTCCGCGTCAGTCTTGATGGTGTTGGAGCTGACGCGGCCGATCAGCGTCACGACCCCCTGTGAGGAGCTCACGTCGATGTCCCCGGCCTTGATCTCGGAGTTGGCGATGAGCTTCGTCTTGATCTTCGAGGTGATCATCACGTCTTGAATCTAGTCCTCGGATCTGCGGCCGAGAAGAGCATTTACTACCCGAGAGCAAGACTGGAATGGGGGTAGAAACTACACCTGCTGAGCTCCTGCGTTCGAGTAGAAAGTGCTCTTCCCGGTGAGCAGCCCGAGGAATATGTTGTCCTTGAAGGGAACCCATGAGTGATCGCGGTGACCTTTGATCCTGTGATTCTGTGTCTTGGAGGCTACCGAGTGAGAAGCGACGACGGCACCCCGGCATCGGCCTCGCGTCCAGCGCCGTCTCGGTGGCTGTCTGGGCGCAGTACTGGCTGCTGGCCTGGCCTGGACAGGCGCCTGTGCCTCTGGGTCACCGCCCCAGGTCGCTGCCGACCTCGACCATCCCTCACCCCTCGCCGAGCAGGTCCGCGCTTCTGATACTGATACCGCCAACCGGGTCGCCACCCTGACGGGCGCCCATGCGCTGATCGTGGCCGGTCCCATCGATGACGCCGAGGCCGTGTTCGCGGTTTTCCGCGACGTCTCTGATGCGCTGCTCCTGTCCGGTCGGAATGCCGAGGACCGGCACGACTGGGAAATGGCCATGGCCAGCTACGAGGCGCTGCCGGCCGACCACCCGCAGCGCACCTCGATCCTGCACCGGGCCAAGCGCGAGTGGCGAAACTCCAACCTTTCAATGTGCGCCCAGCAGGTCTTCGTTTCACCCCTGCTGACTCGAGCCGAGCTGGCCGTTCTGCTGGTGTCGCTGGCGCCGCAGCTCGAGTCGGTCGGAGTCGGCAGATCGCCGGTGCTCTCCGACATCGTCGAACTGCCCTGCTACCGAGAGGTTCTGATCGCCGTTCGTTGCGACCTACTCGACTTTCGACCGTCTCGACAACCGCTTCTTCCCCTCCCAGGCGGCGCGACCTGAGGAGGTCCGCAGAGCGGTCGAGGGTATGTGTCGCATCCTCGACATCAAACCGCCGGTATGGTGTCAAGGCGAGGAGGTGCTGGCGGGTTGCGCCCTGATCTCGATACCGGTTCGCGGGGAGCAGGTCGCCGAGCTGGTGTCGCGGCTGACCGAGACCGAGAAGCCTTGAACGAGAACAGGCACGGGTGAACCCGTGCCTGTTCTCAGGGGCTCGGCACGATCCCATCGACGCCGCCGGCTCTGACGCCCGGATGCGCCTCTCACGGGGCCGGTGGGCAGGTTACTTCTGGACCCAGCTTCCGTCGGGTAGCTGGATCCAGTCGCCGGGGTGCGCGTTCTCGCGCAGGGTCTCGGCATAGGTGGCGCGGATCTGCGGCAACTGAGCGAGATCGACGTTCTTGGCCGCGGCGATCTCCTTGAAAAGCTGCTCACGATCGGCGTTCTCGTCCTTGACCAGCTTCTGCGCGTCGGCCCGCTCCTTGAGCCCCTGGATTGCATCGAGGTTGCGGACCACGAGCAGGGCCTGGTTGCTCTCGCCGACCACCCCCTTTGCCTTGAGATCGTTGACCGCCCCGAGCCGCGTGGCGCGTGAGTCGATGATCTTGCGGATCGCCGGGTTGGTGATCTCGGGCGGTGCGACCTCGTCCTCGGCCGCGTACGCAGTGGTCGCGCCGAGGGAGAGGATGTACGAGAGCAGGCTCTCGGACGTGCCGCCGCCGGGCTCGGCGGCGGGCGTCGGCGTGGCCTCGGGATCCGGGGCCGGAGACGGCTCGCCGGCCGCCGTGCGCTGCACTTCCTCCTCGATCTGCTGCGACAGCTCCCTGACCGCCGCCTCGGGGAAGTAGACGTTGATGGTGATGCACGCCGCCACAAGAGCGGCGCAGCCGAGAACGAGAGTCATCGCGCGTTTCATGGTCGGAACCTCCGTTTGTGGAAACCCACTCATTGTTGCGTCGTCACGGTCGTGACGTCGAGCGTCCGAAGACGCTGGATCATGGTCCGGAACGAAACCGTCATTCCCGGCTCGACGTTGACGACGTCGAGCCGCAGGGGAAACCTGCCCTTCACGAACAGCTCCCGATCGCCGCGCCGCTCGAGGCCGCGGAGCAGGAAGTGGTCCTGCGACAGGGCCATCTCGATGCCGATCCCCCGGTACGCGTAGCTGTCGATGAAACGGCGGAGGCCGCTATCGAGGAGCCCGAGGCCGCTGCCCGTGCCGACGATCGCGATGTTGTTGACCGCCTTCAGCGAGATCCGCTGCCGCACGCCCTCGCGGGGCAGCGACCGGAGGCGGCCGCGAAACCGGACCGGGACGTCGCGGAAAATCTCACAGTCGACGAGTTGACCCTCGATGATGCCGCTCATCGTGCCAAAATCGAATGTTCGGGTGAGCAGAGCGAGATCGATTTCCTCCCAGTAGGCCGAGAACTTCAGGTGAGGATAGCGGGTGAAGAGATCGGAGCCTGCGATGTCGCGCATCGTCACCGTGCCGCCGAACACGGCCAGCTCGCCCGTCCCGTCCACCGTCAAGATGCCGTTGCTGTAGAGCACGCGAGGAAAGCGGCCGGTCACATCGCCGTCGAGCGGCGGCAGCCCGAGCGTCCGCGACACCTCCGCGAGGCTGATCCGGTGCAGCCCGACCGCGGCCGTCAGATAGCGACTCGATCGTGCCAACTCGGCGAACCCGGCGTTTTCGAGCACGACCTCGCCGCCGAAAACCGGTAAGCGGAGGTCACCGACCATCGTCACGGAGTCCCCGAGCAGGACGAGTTCGGTCGCGGTCGCCGCCAGCTGCACCCCGCCCACGGTCGCGCGGTCGAATTCGAGCGAGCCCCGGTGCGCCTCTCCCGCCTCCACCATACCGTCCTCAGCCCAACCGAGGTCGACCGGAAGTTGGATCTGAAGATTCTCCACGCTCGAGCCGTCATCCCCGGAGCCGATCGACAGCCCGTTGAGCCTCACTTCCCCGGTTGCGGTGGCGACCTCGCCGACGGTGCCGCGCAACTGCGTTTGCAGCTCGCCGCCCTCGAGTCGAAGGCTTCCCGCAACGCCGAGCGTGCCCTGAAAAGGCACCCCGACGTAGCGCTCCCAGAACCCTCCGATGTCCGCGACCGTGAGGGTTCCCTCCCAGGCGGGCGGTTCTCCGGCAGCGATCCGAAACGTTCCTGCCAGGGCAGCATGGGGCGGCAGCTCGAGTTGCACGGCCACCGTCGCGTCGCCGTCCGAGCTTCGACTCGCGTCGACGTCCACCACCGCCCGGCGGTCGGTGAAGTCGGCGTAGTGCGTCCCCCACAGGAGCTGAAATCCGCCCAGAGTGGCTGCCGCGTTCGCCTTCAGGCTGTTGCCCGGACCGACGATGCCGGTCAGGAGTGCGTCCGCCTCGAATCCTTCCACCACGCGGCTCCCGTCGGCCGCGCTGAGGCCGGCTCCCGCCACCTCGATGGGACCGCCGAAGGTCCAGCCGGTGCCGTCTCTCGTCGCCTCCAGTTCGAGAGTCGCGCGCCCGGAGGCGTTGGCATCGCTCAGCGCGTCGCCGACAACCGGCGCGGCAAACGGGAGCCAACCGTTGAGGTCATCGACCCGTACCGCCAGGCGGGCGGTCGCGGCCGTGGCCGTCTGCCAGGTTGCCTCGAGCCGAGCCGTGCCCAAACTACCGGCGTCGACGACCACGTGTCGGAGCCGGGCCGCGCCTCGTTCCAGGTCCAGGGTCGCCGACGCCTGCAGGACAACCGGCACCGGGTCCAGGGGATCGACCGCGACGATCAGCAGGGTGTCGGGCACCTCGAGTTCGATCGTCGGTTCGGCGCGCGTCCACGCAAATCGGGCGACCGGGTGCTCGCCGGAGAGCCGCCAGCCGGGCGGCCCCCCGTTTGCCGCCCCGCCCGGGCGAACGGCGAGATCACGAACCTCGAGCTCTCCCGAAACGGTCGGCGTCGCGACATCGCCGGCGAGCCTCCCGCGAGCCGAGACCCCGCCCTCCACCACGAAGCCTCCTGGGACTGCTGCCTCTGCCTGCGGGGCAATCCGACTCATCAGTGGTCCGAGTTCGCCGCCGCTCCAGCTCCACCGCGCATCGAGCGGCACCGGTGTCGCGAGCCCGGCCGTACCCGTCGCGCCGAGGATGCCGGCCGCGGCCGTGTCCAACCTCAAGGAGACGGTGAGGGGGCGGTCGATGGCGGCCACATCGATGCTCCCGGTCAGGGTCGCCGGGAGCACGGCGTCGAGGATGACGTTCCCGACGGTCTCGGCTGGGAGCCGTGTGACCCGGCCGGCGAGCTCGAACCGGCCGCTGAAGGCCCGGTTCTCGACGCCCTGAAGCACACCCGTGACGGCGAGATTCCCACGCACGGGAATCTCGCCGGTGAGGTCGAGATCGTGAGCGGACACGGCGACGGCCAACCCACGTACCGGCTCGCCTTCGACCTCCAGGTCGATCGTGCCGCCGACCACGCTCCAGCCGGGCGGCAGATCGAAAGGCGGGAGCGACCAGGCAGCGGCGTCGATCTCCTTCGCCAGCGCGCGCAGCCGCGTCACCCTCCACGGCGTCGTTCTGAATGTCGCCTCGACGCGGGCCTCGCCGACGGCCGGCAGCGACGGCACCACCTCGACATGAAAGACGCCCGGCTCGCCCTCGACCACGGTTCCCTCGATGTGTGCCACACCAAGGGCGGGCCGGTCCGCCACTGCGACCCGATCGGCTCGAACGCTGAGCGCGAGCCGCGGCTCATCCGCGGCCAGACGGATCTCGCCGGCAACGGCCTCGACGCGGCTCCGCTGCAGCTCGTCTGGCGGGTCGAGGCCGGCGAGCAGGAACAGCGGATCGACCTCGAGCTGCTCGGATTCGAATTTCACGCTTCCGGTCGGCGCTGACCAGACATGGTTCAGCTCGGCCGTGAACTCGACCATCCTCTTCCCATCGGGCGAGAGCACCACCAGGCGACCGGCCGGAATCTCGAAGCGCGCCACCTCTGGTTTCGTGGCCGTCCCGGTCACAGTCGGCGACACGGCTCCTGCAGCCGGGTCAATGACAATCTCGAGGTCGTCCAGCCGTACGGACTGGAAACGGCCGTCGGCCATGTCGCGGAGACCACCATTGGCCACGATTCGTCCGATGCTGATCTGCCGCAGCCCGGGCGCGGACTTCCACCGAATCGCGACCTGGCCGAGCCAGACCTCTGTACGGCCCTTGACCTGCAGGTTTCCGACCGAAACATCGGCGCCGAGGCGCTCGGCCAGCGCCGCCTGCGCCAGCCGGCGGGGCTGATCGCGGGCCAGCCACAGCCCGACCGCAACCGTTGCCAACGTCGCCAGAGTGACGGCCGCAATGAGTCTCAGCTTGCGCATCGTGGATCGATCATAGTCCCACATCTCGAGCGGGATCGGGTGGGCGGGCGAATCAGAATCAGTACGCCTCGGCGGCTGCGCCCGCAGCCTGGACGTCATAGCCAAGCCACACGGTCACGTGCCAAGCCGAGCTGGCGGTCAACGGCATCGCCAGCTCCAGGGTCCCGTCCGCGTCGCCCGGGCGGGTCTGCAGGTCGGTCGCTGCCAGGGCCCAGCTGCCCCGCTCGCCCAGGTTCCCTGTCCCCACCAGCTTGCGATCGCTGCTCGCGATGACTACGCCCTGCGGGGTCGCGACGTGGGCGAAGAGGACCTCGGGAAGCTGGATCAGGTCGACCACGGCGGCGTCGACGGGGTCGGTACGATTGGCCAGGATCGCCGGGTGGATGCCGGCGGAGAAGGCCTGGAGCACGGCCTCGGCCTCCCTCCTGACCAGGCGGTCCCTGGTCTCGAGCGCCCGCTCCTGCAGTGTCTCGAGCTCGCCGAAGTGGCGTGCCTGGACCTCTGCGAGCTGGGTGCGTCGGGCCTGCTCGCCCCACCACCATGCGAAGACAACCGCAACGATCGCCAAGGCGACGCCGGCGATCTCGATGACCGTTCTGGATGGCCTTTTCATGTCGTCACCTCCTTGTCTCGGGTTTGTCTCAGACCCGCGCCGGCGGGGCGCCCGGGCTCTGGAGGAGCCGAGACCCGTCTCCAATTTAGCGCTCGTTTTCCCCCTCGGGGAAGCGCACTTTCTACCCGAAAGCAGGGCTGTGGCCCGGGTAGAAACTACGCGGCCGGCACCCGGGCGCCGGACGGGAGCTCGCCCATCCGCGGCGGCTGGCTACGGGTGCCAGGTCAGACGATTCTACGGGTGCCAGGTCAGACGATTCAGACGATCTTGATTCGTCCACGACAGGTTTCCGACAGCTTCGCGTCCAACTCGTCGAGTTGTTTCTCCTGGTACCGATGACCGATGAAAACCACGTACCGCATCAGCGGTAACGCTGGAGCAACCCGGTCCGTTCGTTGAAGGCCGTGATGCGCTCGTCCCACTCGCGCCAGGCGCCGAGACGGCTCGTCCAGTAGTCGTCGTCCTCCCACTGGGCGTTGAGCTCCTCGACGGTCTTGCCCTGCTGTTCGACCCAGGTGAAGTACTTGAGGTTGTGGAGCCGCTTGCGGTCCCAGTACGAGAGCTCGAGGACGTGGTCGATGGCGGCGCCGAGAAGATGGCGCTCGTGCATGGCTTCGGCGCGCGCTGCGGTGAGATCGCCGTGTTCGGCATTCTCTTCCTCGAGGCGGGAGCCGTACATCTCCATCGAGTCGGTTGCAACGGTGAAGAGCAGGTCGTCGGCCGAGAGCTCGAAATACTTGGCGGTCTTGACCGCCGTGAGGAGGTTCGCGATGGACGAGATCCCGAGCAGATCGAGACGACCGATGAGATCCCAATCGACCCCGATGGCCTCGAGATAGGCCCGGCCGGCGGGTTCGTTGAAGACCCGCAGCAGGCGCATGCAGGCCTCGTCGTCGATCCCCACCGCGACATCGGTGTTCTTCATGTTGTGGATCCACGGCACGTGCTTGTCGCCGATTCCCTCGATGCGGTGGGCGCCGTAGCCGTTGTAGAGCAGGGTCGGGCACTGGAGCGCCTCGGCGGCCACGACCTTGAGTCGGGGATAGACCTCTTTGAGATAGTCGGCGGAGCCCAGGGTTCCGGCGGAGCCCTGGGTCAGACAGACCCCGGCGAAACGCTGGCCCTCGGTCCTCACCCGGTTGAAGACCTCCTCCATGGCGGGGCCGGTGCAGGCGTAGTGCCAGGCGGCGTTACCGAAGTCCTCGAACTGGTTGAGCACGACGATCTCGTCGCCGCGCTCGGCCTTGAGCGCCTTGACCTTGTCGTAGATCTCCTTGACGTTGGACTCGGAGCCCGGGGTCGCGAAGATCTCCGAGCCGACCCGTTCGAGCCAGTCGAAGCGCTCGCGCGACATCCCCTCGGGAAGCACCGCGATCGACGGGCACGCGAGCAACGCCGCGTCGTAGGCGCCGCCGCGGCAGTAGTTGCCCGTCGACGGCCAGAGCGCTTTCTGGGTCGTCGGATCGAAGGCGCCGCGGACGAGCTTTTCCACCAGCGGCCCGAAGGTGGCGCCGACCTTGTGCGCGCCGGTCGGGAAGTACTTGCCGACCAGCATGATGATCCGCGCGGAAACCCCGGTGAGCTCGGACGGCAGATCGAGATAGTTGACGCCGCCGAATCCCCCACCGGTGGCCACCGGCTCGTTCTTCCAGGTGATCCGGAAGAGGTTGCGCGGGTTGAGATCCCAGAGGCCGATGGAGGCGAGTTCCTCCCTGATCCCGGCGGGCACCAGCTCGGGGTTCCGCATCTCCTTGAAGGTGGGGATGATGATGTCGCGTTCTCGGCAGCGCTTGACGGTGTTCTCGAGCACCTGTTCGGTGGCCGGCATATGGCTTCCTTTCACCCGTCAACAGAACGGGGAAGGAAGATTATAGTACCCGTCGCCTCGGCACAATTTCAGCACCAGCCCACTCGCCAGGATTGGGAATCCTCGAGTTCCCGCCAGTGGATCTCGCGCACGCGATTGGTCAGCACCGCCTCGATGACGAGGTGATCGGTCGGCGTCCCGTCGTCGTCTCGTACCCAATCGAGGACGATGAAATGCTTCTCCCGATGGGATGGCCGCACCGCCGTCCACTTGGAGTTTGTCAGCTTCTTGCGATTGACCGGGTTGCCGGCCGAGGTGTTCACGAATCGACCGCGGGTGGGATGGCCCGAATCGTCTCGATGTCGATCCTGAAAGGGCCCTCCTGCCGGCTGATGAGCAGACCGAAGGTCGCGATCCGGCTCGGATCCAGCCGCGGGTGGTTCTCCACCACCCGCCCGCGATAAACCGGAACGAAGTCTCCGAACGGGAGCGCGATCTCGACCCACTCGCCGGCGGGCGGGTTGATCTCCACCTGGTAGCTCACGCCGTCGAAAGAGGCGTCGGTCTTGAGCCGAAAGCCATAGCGTTTGCCATCGCCACGCACCTTGAGGACGAGCCCCTCGAAGGCCGAAAGGTCGTGGGTGGCGGGGCGGGAGCGCACTGACGAGAACCCGCCGTTGTTGTCGAACGACACGGTTCCCCGGAAGGTGGCGTAGCCGTCGGCGGCGACCATCTGCCCCGACGAGAGGCCACCCATGACGCCGTCGTTGATCTGCGGCCAGATCGAGTCGCCCCGTGAGAAGTCGATGATCGTCATGGAGTCCCTTTCCCGAGTCCCCGCCGTTGCTGCCAGGAACACCGCCGCCAGCACGAACACCAGCGCTCGTCGTCGCATCAGTCGCCTTCTTTGCAGGCCCGCGGACGCATCAAGGTGTGGGCGACAAACCACTCGTTTCCGCCACGGTAACGGAAGAGCTCGGAACAGGCCATGAAAAACATCCGCCAGCGGGCAAACCATCGTTCGGCATCGTCGCCGTAGGTCGCGGCGAAAACCGGGATCAGCACCGACCGGTTGAGATCCATGGCATCGAGCCACGCCTCCAGCGTCCGACTGTAGTGGAGACCATTGACCCTCCACTGGTCGACAACCTCGAGGTGGTCATCATAGCGCCGCGGCAGGTCTTCGGACGGCATGATCCCGCCGGTGAAGAAGTGGCGGGCCATCCAGTCGGAGGCGCCGTTATCGCTGTAGAGGTAGGCAAAGTGAGCGTGGCAGAAGACATGCTGAAAGAACGCACCATTCGGATGCAGCCACGCGGCCACGCGTTCGAAGAGCCGGGGCCAGTTCCGCATGTGCTCGAACATCTCCACCGAAACCACCCGATCGAATCGGCGTTCGGTCGCGAACTGGTTCATGTCGGCAGTCACCACCTCGACCCCGGTGAGGTCCTCACGAGCGCACCGGTCCCTGATGAACGATGCCTGAGAGTGCGAGTTGGACACGGCGAGGATGCGACAGCCGGGGTAGCGGCGGGCGATCCACACGCTGAGAGATCCCCAGCCGCAGCCGAGATCGAGAACATCCATACCGTCTTCGATGCCGGCGCGCGCGCACGTCAACTCGAGCATCCGCTCCTCGGCCTGGGCCAGATCATCCACACCATCGGCCCACAGGCAGCTCGAGTACTTGAGGTTCGGCCCCAGTACCGCGGCGAAGAAGTCGGCCGGCAGTTCGTAATGCTGCTCGTTGGCGTCCATGGTGGCAACGGCCAGGGGCTCGGATTCCATTTTCCTGACAAACGCCTCGACGCTCTTTCCTCGCGAACGTGCATCGATCGCGCGCTCCTCCCGCAGACGCTGCGCCAGCAGCCGGCGTATCCCGACCCTGACCAGGCGGTCCGGTACGACTCGCCGCTCGGCGAGGTCGATCGCCCAGGTCACCGATCGTCCCTCCCCGTATCAAGACCCCGGCCGCTGGGCAGCAACCCGATCTGCAACACGCCGATCTGGCGATCCCGAAAGGCCGCCTCACAGGTCGAGAGATAGAAGTCCCACATGCGGATGAACCGGTCGTCGAAACCGAGCTCCCTGACCCGGTCCTCTGCATCATGAAACCGTGATCGCCATTCATGCAGCGTCGTCGCGTAGTCCTCCGCAATATCGTCGAGCCGCTCGATGACCAGACCCGTGCTCCTCGACAGCGAGCCCTGGATGGCGCCGAGGGACGGGAGGTGGCCGCCCGGAAAAATGTAGTCGCGGATCCAGTCGGTGCCACGGCGATAGCGATCGTAAACCTGGTCGGGGATGGTGATGGTCTGCAGGGCGACCTTGCCGCCGGGACGCAGAACACGATCAACCGTGGCGAAGAACCCGTCGAGGAATCGGTGGCCCACCGCCTCGAGCATCTCGATGGAGACCACCGCATCGAAGGTCGCGTCGACATCCCGGTAGTCCACGACTCTGATCTGGACCCGGTCGTCGAGTCCGGCCCTGCGCATCCGCTCTCGGGCAAAGATCGCCTGCTCTTCGGAGAGGGTGATCCCGGTGACGCGACAGCCGATTTCACCGGCCGCGACCTCCGCAAACCCGCCCCAGCCGCAACCGATCTCGAGCACATGCTGCCCGGGACGAAGACCGGCCCACTCGGCAAGCCGCCGGTACTTGCGCCGCTGGGCCTGCTCCAGATCGAGACCCGGGCGGTCGAAAAGCGCGGAGGAATAGGTCATGGATGGATCGAGAAAGAGCCCGTAGAACTCGTTGGACAGATCGTAGTGGGCGTGGATGTTGCGCCGCGCTTGAACGCGGGTGTTGCTCCGCAGCAGGTGGGTGATCCGGTCTCGAGTGCGGCCGATGGCGCCCAGCACACTCGGCGGCGCGAGCTCGGCCTCGTTGGCCAGGAAAAGGCGGGACAGAGCGACGAGATCGGGGCTCGACCAGTCGCCGTCGACAAAGGCCTCCCCGGCGCCGACATCGGCGCGCCGAAGCAGGCGGGAGAAGAACCGCCAGCGGTGGACATGGAGTTCCACCACCGCAGTGGCGCACCGACGGCGCCCGGCAAAGGTCCGCCTCGAGCCGTCCGGGAGTCTCACCACAAGGTGTCCCGTGCGGATTCGCGCGAGACGATCGAGAACGATCCGAGCGGCGAGCGGCACCCGGGTCGTCCGAACCGGTGGCCGGGCGATGGCCACGCGATCGACGTCCGCGGTGTCTCCCGCGCGGGCGATTTCCGGGGCGGAATTGGAGTCACACTCGGCCATGGCGGGTCCTCCAAGCCCCGTCGGGGGGCGCTGGTTTGGCGAAAAAGGGTGCGTTTCTGAACCACAGGCGCAGCGCTTGATAATGGATGAGCCCGAGGGTCCAGAGTCCGAGGTGCGGGTGTCGGGCGACGATCTGCAGCAACGAGGCGCTGCTGAGATCCCGTCGTTGCGAAGACAGGGTGGTATCGAAGACCCGATCGCCTCCGCGGATGCACGTCGATGTGCGCCGTCAGCTTCGGCCCCGGATCGGTGATGCGAAACCGGTACCGACCGTCGAGCGGCTGGAAGGGCGAGACGTGGAAACGCTTCTCCTCTTCGTGTCGGACCGATGAATTCTCGACCTCGAGGAGATAGCAGAAGCTTTCGCCGAAGGTGTTGTTGACCTCGGCGACCGCGTGCCGCAGTCGATCCTCCCGATCCCTGATGAAGTAGAAGGAAACCGGGTTGAAGACGTGTCCCAGGATCCTGAGGTGGGTCAGCAGCTCGACGCGTCCGAGCTCGGTCTCCACACCCCTCTGCCTCAGCCAGGTCTCGAGCTTGGCCCGTACCGACCCGGGCTGCGATCCCATGTGATCGCGATCGTCGAACCCGGTGAGGTTGAATCGGTTGTGGGAGAAGAACCGCAGATCGTGATTCAGCGTCGGCAGCTCATCGAGATCGATGAGCGCGTGCCAGATCGGGTAGGAGAACTCGCGTACCGGTTCGTCCATCCTGCGGTGCCGGATCCGGCCCAGGTAGAGGGACGAGGCCGCCATCAGAACGCCACGCCGAGATCGCCGGCGACCGAGACCGCCGATGCGAAACCGTCCTCGTGGAAACCGTTGCCGAAGTACGCGCCGCAGAAGTGGGTGCGGTTGCGTCCGTTGATCCGGCCGAGCTCGGACTGGGTCTCGACGCTCTCGGCGGTGAAGATCGGGTGGGTGTAGGACATCCGGCGGATCACCGTTTCCGGAGCCGGATCTGCGGCCGGGTTGAGCGAGACGAAGTACTCGTGGTCTTCGTCGAGCCGTTGCAGCCGGTTGAGGTGATACGTCAGCGAGGCGCGCTCTCGGCTCGCCTCGACCATGAGGTAGTTCCACGACGCCCAGGCTGCCCGGCGCCGCGGCATCAATGCCGGATCGGTGTGGAGCCAGGTGTCGTTGACCGAGTAGCGCCATCTGCCGAGGAGCTCGGACTCGTCGGGCGTCGGTTCGGCAAGCATGGACAGCGCCTGGTCGGCGTGGGCGGCGATGACCACGTGGTCGAATCGGTGCTTCGAACCGTCATCGAGCACGATCTCGGTCCCGTCCGAGCCGCGGCGGACCTCCGCCGCGCCCCGACCGAGGTGGATCCGGTCGCCGAGTGGGCGGGTCAGCGCGGGAATATAGCTGTGGCTGCCGCCGACCACGGTTCTCCACTCGGGCTGTCCGGTGACCTGGAGCAGCCCGTGGTTGTCGAGGAAACGCAGCAGCGGATCACGCGGGTAGTCCGCCGCGAGTTCGGTGCCTGAAGACCAGATCGCCGAGACCATGGGCATGAGGTAGTAGCGGGCGAATTCCTGAGAAAACCGACCGTCGGCGAGAAACTCCGAGATGGTCACCCGAGGATCACCGGTTCCGGCGAGAATCCGCCGGCCCCGCCGCCCGAAGCGGACGACATCGACAAGCATCCTCAAGTAGGGGGCCGACAGGACCAGCGAAGGGTCGGCGAAGAGGCCACGCAGACCGTGTGAGGCGTACTCGATATCCGGCTCGGCACAGCTCACGGAGAACGACATTTCGCTCGCCTGCGTCTCGACGGAGAGCTCGTCGAACAGCCTGGTCAAGAGCGGATAGGTCTTCTCGTTGTAGACGATGAAACCGGTGTCGAGGGGGAGCGCCCGGCCCGCCAGATCGTGAACGACGGTGTGGGTGTGGCCACCGAGGCGGTCGCATTTCTCAAAAAGGTGGACCTCGTGCTTCCGGCTCAGCAGCCAGGCTGCGCCGAGACCCGAGATTCCACTGCCGATCACCGCGATTCTCATCGTTCCCCCTGTTCGGCGACCTCACCCTTCCGGCGAACGGATGGGCGACGCTGCCCGAGTGGTGAAACCTGATGGCCAATCGGAGGAATTCCAGAAAATCTGGATAGAAACTAGATAACCGGTCATTCTGCCGGATTTTCGGGTCTCGAACCGGATCACGAGGATCCAACCGGAAATAGCCGGAGCATCTCGCTCATTACCCTCTTCAGATCCCGGATCGCCGCCCTTGATCGTTTGAAGGACCTCCATGACCACTCGAATGACCATCCTCTTTCTCGCCACGACCGCGGCCGGCGTCGTGCTTCTCCTGACGAGCGGCCTGCCTGTTGCAGGCGGGCTCGCCATCATCACCGGCTGCTTCGTGCTGCTGTGGCTGCTCAGCCTGTCCCTCGGCAACGCGGGGATCGTCGATATCTTCTGGGGCCCGGGCTTTGTCGTCGCCGGCGTGTTCTATCTCTTGACTCTGCCCGGTGAGCCGACACAGCGGGGCATCCTGGTGGTCGGTCTCACAACCCTCTGGGCGGCGCGCCTTGCCCTCCACATCGGCATCCGCAGCATCGGCGCTCCCGAGGATTTCCGCTATCAAAAATGGCGCGAGGATGCGGGAACCCACTTCTGGTGGATCTCGCTTCTCAAGGTCTTCCTGCTGCAGGCGGTCCTGCTCTGGGTCGTCTCGTCGCCGTTGCTGCTCGCGCAACTCGAAGGCCCCGGTTCCCGGCTGAGCGCCACGGATTTCATCGGCATCACCCTGTTTGTCATCGGATTCGCCATCGAGTCCATCGCCGACCGACAGCTGGCGCGCTTCAAGGAGGATCCGGCCAACCGCGGCCGGATCCTCCAAACCGGGCTCTGGGCCCGGAGCCGCCACCCGAACTATTTCGGCGAAGCGTTGCTCTGGTGGGGTCTCGGCCTGCTCGCCGCGCCCACCGGCGGCTGGCTCGCCCTTGTCGGCCCGGTGCTCATCACCTTCCTCCTGATGAAGGTGTCGGGTGTCGCGATGCTCGACGCCGCCCTCGTCGACCGGCGCCCCGGATACGCCGACTACATCCGAACGACACCGGCGTTCTTCCCCCGCCTGCGGACCCGACCGGCCGGTTCCCGAGGACGCGAGTGATGCACTCAATCCGGGCCTGGCGGGCACCCGGGTGTTGTGGGACCGCGGTCATCGGGGATATGATCCCCTCGGAGTCACGATGAACAACACGATCAAACTCGTCATCTCGGTGGCTTTGCCCCTGGCGGTGGGCGGTCTCTCGGGTTTCGCCACGGCCCGCGGCGTATCGATCTGGTACCCGACCCTGGTCAAGCCGTCATTCAATCCTCCGGCCTGGGTCTTCGGGCCGGTCTGGACCCTGCTCTACATCATGATGGGAGTCGCGGCGTTCCTCGTCTGGCGAAGAGGTCTCGACACCGATGGAGTGAGGACCGCGCTCATGGTCTTTGCGATCCAACTCGTCCTCAACGGGCTGTGGTCGATCCTGTTTTTCGGAATGCACTCGCCCGGCTGGGCGCTGGCCGAGATCATCGTGCTCTGGACGGCCATCGGCATCACCACCCTGTTCTTCTGGCGCGTGGTTCCGTCGGCGGGAGTGCTCCTGCTGCCGTATTGGATGTGGGTCAGCTTCGCCGCCGTCCTCAACGCCTCCCTCTGGTGGCTCAACCGCTAGCCCGTCCCCGACCAGAGACCCTGGACGGGGCGGGCTAGGAGACTGCTGGAAGGACTGTTGGCCGCATCGGCGTTACCCGAGACATGAACTTCACCGTCTTTCTCAAGCTCTATGCCATCGCCGTCGTGGTCTTCTTCATCATCGACCTCGCCTGGTTGGGTGTCGTCGCCCGTTCCTTCTACCAGGAGCAGATGGGCCATTTGATGCGGACCAACGTCAATTGGGCGGCGGCCATCGCTTTCTATCTGATCTTCGTCGTCGGGATCATCGTTCTCGCCGTCTGGCCCGCCGTCGAGCGGCAGAGCTTCGGCTCCGCCGTCGTCCTCGGCGCGCTGCTCGGGCTGGTCACCTACGCCGCTTATGATCTCACCAACCTCGCGACCCTCGAGGGCTTCCCGATCAAGGTGGTGATGGTCGACATGATCTGGGGAACGGCGCTGTGTGCCGCGGTGAGCGGCATCACCTATCTGGCGTCCGCTCGAGTGCTCTGAATGGTGAGAAAGGCCACCCGATCAGATGACAGCTGACGAATCCGAGACCACGATCCAGAGCCTCCTCGACCTTCTCGGAAAAGCCTTCGATCTCGACCGGTCGTTCGGCGAGCGATCCCTCGGCGACCGTCTCGAGGAGATCATCCGAACGGCCGCGGCGACCGAGGCCGTCGAGTTCGGCGTTCCCGGCAACGGGGCCGAACTGAGACGGAGCTCGGAAGGCGCGCTGAACTTCTTCTACCGCCCCCACCTCTTTCCGGGGATGGACCCCGCACTCCACCTCGGCCACATCGTCCAGTACAACCTCCTCCCCCGTCAGATGCCTCCGGACTCGCCCGTCGAGGCGGTGGCCATGCTCGAGTCGTACTGCCACCTCTCCGGGGATCTCTTCGGCTGGAGATCCAACGACGGCGTGCTGACCATGTGGGTTCTCGACGTCTCGGGTCACGGCGTCCGCGCCGGCTTCGCCGCGGTCGTTTTCAAGCTCATCCTGGCCGAAACCGATCCCCGACAGCCGCTGCCGGAGCTGGTGAAAGAGGTCGAATCGAGGTTCATCGAGACGCGGAACCCCGATGATCCGGGCGCCATCTATGCCACCGGGGTGCTGCTCAGGATCCATCCAGACGGAGCTGTCGACTATCTCTCGGCCGGGCACCCGCCGGTGATGGTGAGGCGGTCCTCGGGCTCGGTGGACACCTATGAGGCGACAGCGGTCCCCATCGCCCTCATCCCCGAGATGGAAACCGCCTCGGCGTCGTTTCAGCTCGACCCGGGCGACTCCGTGGTGATCTGCACCGACGGGATCCTCGAGCTCAGAAACGACAACAATGAGTATTTCGGTCTCGAGCACACTCTCTCCAGCATCGCTACTTCGGACGGGAGCCCGTACGGGATCTTCTCCGCCCTGACGCGGGCGATCGGGGACTTCCACGACCTCGACCGCCTCGATGACGACCTCAGCTTCGTCGTGATGCGTTTGCGGGACTGATCCTGGGCAAAAACCGGGCGGGCGGACTATAGTACCCGTCGGCCCATCCGGGTCCCGAGGAGGTCCGTCATGCCAACCGACCGCGGCGCCGCCGCCCTCGCATCCGCCAGGAGCTACCAGGACAGGATCGTCCGCTTTCTCCGCGACATCATCGCCATCCCCGCCGAGAGCGGCCGGGAAGAGGCGCGCTGCCGTCGGGTCCTCGCCGAGTACGAAGCTCTCGGCTTCGACGAGGCCTTCATCGACGGCCTCGGATCGGTCATCGCCCGGATCGGCAACGGCCCCGTCAAGATCCTCATGGACGGCCACATCGACTGCGTCGGGGTCGGCGATCGCTCGGCCTGGGACTTCGATCCCTTCGCGGGCAAGGTCGAGAGCGGCAAAATCTGGGGCCGCGGCGCCGTCGACGAGCTGCCGGCCATCGCCGCCATGGCCTACGCCGCCAGAATCCTCGTCGACCGCGGCTGGCCCGAGGCAGTGACTCTCTACCTTTCCGCGAGCGTCATGGAAGAGGACTGCGACGGATACTGCATGCTCCACCTCATCGAACGCGAAAAGGTAACTCCCGACTATGTCGTCCTCGGGGAGCCCACCGATCTCGACGTCTACCGCGGCCAGCGCGGCCGGCTCGAGGCGACCATCACCACCAAGGGGCGGTCGGCGCACGGCGCCCACGCCGCGCACGGAGTCAACGCGCTCTACAAGATGGCGCCGATCATCTCCGATGTCGAGGAGCTCAACACCCGGCTCGCCCACGACGAGTTCCTCGGCACCGGCTCGGTCATCGTGTCGTACATCGAGTGCACCACCCCCTCGCTCAACGCGGTGCCGGATTCGGCCCGGATCTATATCGACCGCCGCCTCACCGTCGGAGAGACCCAGGAAATCGCGTTGGCCGAGCTGCGGTCACTGCCCCACCTCGGCGACGCCGAGGTCGAGCTCCTCGACTATGACGAGGCGAGCTGGACCGGACTCCGCGCGCAGCAGCCCAAGTACTACCCCACCTGGGTCCTCGACGAGGAGCACCCATTGGTGCAGGGTGTGGCGAACGCCGCCGCCGAGGTCCTGCCCAACCGGCCGAAGATCTCCCGCTGGCACTTCTCCACCAACGGCGTCGCCACCATGGGAACCCTCGGCATCCCCACAGTAGGCTTTGCCCCCGGCCTCGAAGAGCTCGCCCACACGACGAGAGAGAACGTCAAGATCGAAGACCTCGTCAAAGCCACCGCCGTCTACTCCCTCATTCCAGAAGCGCTTCTGGCCGAAAACGACTGACGATCTCTTTTTGGCCCGAGGAATCTGCAGCAGATTCCTCGGGCCAAAAAAAGAAGAGGAGGAGTTTTCAAAATGGCCTCATCAGTTAAGGGCAAGGATTTCGTCACGACCCAGGACTGGACCGTCGAGGAGTTGGAGGAGATCTTCAAGCTCGCGGCGGAGTTGAAACAGGCGAAGAAGGAGGGCAGGCCCACTCCCCTCTTGGCGGCGAAGACGCTCTACATGATCTTCTTCGACGCCTCGACGCGGACCCGGAACTCCTTCGAGACCGGGATGACCCAACTCGGCGGCCACGGGATCTTCCTGTCTCCGGACAAGATGCAGATCTCGCACGGCGAGAACGCCCGCGACACCGCCAACGTCCTTTCGCGCTACGGCGACGGCATCGCCATCCGCCACTGCGCCTTCCGCGAGGGCAACCCGTACCTCAGAGAGGTCGCCGAGCACGCCTCGGTGCCGGTGCTCTCCATGCAGGACGACGTCTACCACCCGTGCCAGATCCTCGCCGACTACCTCACCATCCGCGAGAAGTTCGGAACCACCCGGGGCCTCAAGATCGGCGTCGCCTGGACCTCGGCGCCCAACTATGTCCGGCCGCTGTCGGTTCCCCAGAGCCTCATCCTCATGATGCCGCGCTTCGGCCTCGACGTGACCCTCGCCGTACCGCCCGAGTTCCGGCTCATGCCCGAGATCGAGGAGCAGGCGGCGAAGAACGCCGCTGAAGCGGGAGTGAAGTTCGAGATCACCAACCGCTTCGAGGACGCCTTCGAGAATGCCGACGTGGTGGTCCCCAAGTCGTGGGGCCCGCTCATGCACACCACCGGCCACGCCGAGGGACTCGCGCTCATCGAGAAGTACCCCTCATGGCGATGCGGTCGGGAGCACATGGCGCTCGGCAAGGACCACCTCATCTACATGCACCCGCTGCCCGCCGATCGCGGCCGCGAGGTCACGAATGAAGTCATCGACGGCCCGCAGTCAGTCGTCTACGACGAGGCCGAGAACCGGCTCCACGTCCAGAAGGCGCTCATGGCGTTGACGATGGGGTGAGCGGCAACCGAAATTTCGTGATTCCCTGACCTCGAGCCGGTTCGAATCGGCTCGGACGGCCGAACCCGACGGGAATCGGTATCATGAGCCTCACGGATCCGGTTGTGAGAGGCGCGACAGGAAGCTCTCAACCGCAGGGGATCCCACCGTCGTTTCCGGCCGGCCGGGTGGAGATACACCGAAATGGGAGCCACATCGCACGAACCCACCGCATCTGACCGAGTAAGGTCGGGCGAGAACACCGCGGAAGCTCGGGCGAAGAAAAGGAGACGGAAGCGGATGTGGATAGCAGCCATCGTCGTCGTCTTTCACGTGCTCGGCTTCCTCTCGTCGATCCACGCGGTCATGACCGCGCGCACCGCCCAGGGCGCCATCGCCTGGGGCGTCAGCCTCAACACCTTCCCCTACGTCGCGGTTCCCGCGTATTGGGTTCTTGGACGTCGGAGCTTCGAGGGCTATGTCGAAGCCTGGAACGGCCGCCACGAGGAGGTGAAACAGTTCGAGGCCACGATGCGGGAACGCCTCGAACCGTTCGCCGTCGAGAGTCTCGATCGGGTGCCCAACTACGAGGCGATGAAGCGACTCGCCCACAGTCCCCTCCTGCGCGGCAATGATGCGACGCTGCTGGTGGACGGTGAGGCCACGTTCGCCAGCATCTTCGAGGGGCTCGCCCAGGCCGAGCACTACGCCCTCGTCCAGTTCTACATCATCCACGACGACGGTCTCGGACGCCGGCTCAAAACCGCGCTGATCGACTGCGCCAATCGGGGCGTCAAGGTGTTCGTGTTGTACGACGAGGTGGGCAGCATGGGCCTTCCCAAGAGCTATCTCGCCGAGCTCGAGGCGGCCGGCATCCAGCAGTCGAAGTTCAACACCACCAAGGGGGCTCACAACCGCTTCCAGCTCAACTTCCGCAACCACCGCAAGAACGTGGTGGTCGACGGAAAGGTCGCCTGGATCGGCGGCCACAACGTGGGCGACGAGTACCTGGGTCTCGACCCGAAGGTCGGCCATTGGCGGGACACCCACGTCCGCATCGAGGGACCGGCGGCGCAGGTGGCGCAGGCGATGTTCCTCGGCGACTGGTACTGGGCGAAGCGCACCATCCCCGACCTCGACTGGGAGCCCAAGGCCGCGTCGACCGGCGCCGACGTCATGGCGATGGTCCTGCCGATCGCACCGATCGACGACATCGAGACCGCGCAGCTCTTCTTCGTGCACACGCTCAACGCCGCCCGAGACCGGATCTGGATCGCCACCCCCTACTTCGTGCCCGACGAAGCGGTGATGGCGGCGCTGCGCCTCGCGGCGTTGCGCGGGGTGGACGTCCGCGTCATCGTGCCCGAAAAGGGCGACAACCCCCTGGTCGACCTGGCGGCGCGCTGGTTCGCCAACGAGCTGGCCGATGTGGAAATCACCTTCCTGCGCTACACCGACGGCTTCCCGCACCAGAAGGTGCTGCTGGTGGACAACGACATCTCGTCGGTCGGCAGCCCCAACTTCGACAACCGGTCCTTCCGGCTGCAGTTCGAGATCAACGCCCTCGTCGTCGACGACGACTTCGGGCGGCAGCTCGAGGCGATGCTCGAAAACGACATGGCCCACTCCATCCCCTGGGACCCGAACGATCTCGACCGCGCGTCCTTCACGAAAAGGCTGGCCGTCTCGGTGGCGCGGCTGACCGCGCCGCTGCTCTGACGACTGGCATCACCGCGGTCTCCCTCTTTTGCCAAGAGAGCCACTCATGCCCGCCGGCTTGTGGTGCGACGCAACGGCCGTCCGAAGGATCAACTCGCTGACCATTCTGCGCTAGGATAGCGGCGTGCACCCACGAATGTTCTTCGAGTTGAAGCCTGAGTCCTTGATATTGGGATTGGCGACCCTTGTATTCCTCACGCCGACGGCCGGCGCTCAGAGCCCGCCGTCCTGGCCGACGGCGGTGATGACCCCCACACCCGCAGCAGTGCAGGTGGCTCCGCCATCATCGGAATCTCCCGACCCGGCGCCCACGCCGTCGACCACCTCCTCGGCCAGAAGCGCCGCCGTCGCCGCCGATCGCTTCGCCGCGCAGGACGGGCACAGCTCCCGCGTCTTGCACGAGAACGCGAGCAGGTACTCCTCGCGGCACTCCGGGCACCTGATCCGCGCGAACCCGTTCTCATAAAGGCCGCAGTCGAGGTAGCGCAGCACCTGCTCGTCGATGAAGCTCCGCCAGAAACCACACCGCCGCTCGCCGCGGGATCGCGAGCTGTCTGCCCCCGAGCCGATTTACATTGACGAGCTGGGTCGGAGTACCGGTCTCGAAAGACCGGCTCTCGATACGGTCCGGTTCCTCGAAGCAGCATTCGCGATCCTGGAAGTAGAAACGGAAAGACTGGCGAGCTCACGCCGAACCTCGACGAAAACCTCGAATAGGCAGACTTTGTTAACTTTGTTTCACCGGGCACCGATG